>CAXTVA010000007.1:0-193047 GCA_964247625.1 uncultured Acidobacteriaceae bacterium | reverse complement strand
TCAGCCGCTGTTCGGCTGCTTTATCGACTCCACCTCGGCCAGCAGCGTCCTGCTTGTCACGACCAAGCTGAGTCTGCAGTCCTTCCTGTCGGTCACCGGCAGCTTGCTCCGCGAGTTGGTCGCGCAAAACGCCGGCGACACCCTCGACGTTCGCAATCTTCTTACTGTTGTCGATCCGAGAGATGGTTCCGACGCCAGCGCCCCCTAGCCGCTCGGCTGCGTCAGCCAGATCGTTTGATCGCTGCTGTTCATCGCGGAGGCGTTTGGCTTCCGCATCATAGGCTCTGATCTGCGGCTCGTATGCAGCTCGGATGGCTGCCGCTCGCCGCTCGCCCGCACGTTTGATAGCTTCTGGAGAGCGATCGCTTCCAATTGCTGCAAGGTACTCCTCGTTTGCCCTCCGAGCAGCAGACTGAAGCCGCTTACCATCAGCCCCGATCTGTTCTTCCTGTCCTTTCGTGGACGCAACGCCAGAGAGAATGCTTCCAAATAGATTCACGGAGTTCTGTTTGAAGATCTCCTGGATCTCCCTGTTGGCACCTTTCAGCGCTTCCTGCAGAAGGTCTGCCCGCTTCTTCGCCTCATCAAGAGCGAGCTGAAGCCCATCACCCGGCCGCTTTTGGAGCTTGTCTATCTGCTGCTGGATCTTGTCGTTCTCGATCCGGATGTCGTCGATCCGTATCTGCTCTTTGAGATGCGCGTCCTCAAACGCATTCCTTGTCGCCTCGCCCGCTGCCAGCGCTGCCTTTCGCAGCTCGTAAAGTTCATCGACACTCTTCGCAACGACAGAAGCGAATGCCGCTGCTCCGATCAGCGGGAAGATGTTCAGCAGCGCCTGCCCAACACCAGGAATCGTGGTAACGAACTTCTCCACTGCGCGGATGCCTGGATTGCCTTCGAATGAACGGATGGCCGCCGAGGCCGCCTGCGTCTGCGTGACCGAGGCGTGGGCCGTCTCCGCCTCGATCTTGTTGGCAGCCGCGAGCCTCTGCGTTGCGAGGATCTTGCGCTGCAACGCAGCCGCTGCGGCGTCCGCACCGGCTGCCTCGTCGAGGAAGCCCTGCTTGACGTAAGACTGCACCTTGCGCAGCTCTGCGGCCGCCGCTGCCTGCTTGTTGCTGGCATCGAGTATCTTGCGCGTCTGCTCCGTGACACTCTCGCCAGCAAGCTTCGCCGCGAGCGCTTGCGCCTCGGCCGTCTGCTTTGCCGCACGCTGAATTGCACGCCCGGACGCGGTAGCCTGCGTCTCCGCCTTCGTTAGAGGGCCGATAAACTGAGCCGTGTCGAGGGTCAGCCGCGCTTTGATCTCCCCAATTCCCGCCATTTACGTCTCACCCTTCCGAAGCTAGAGCCACTGCGTGAGGTCGGTCAGCGGCGATTTAGCGGTGGCGTCATGTTTGATCAACGTCACCGCAGCGAGCGGATTCGCCGGGAATACTACAAGGCTGATTTCTTTCAGAACGGCGCTGGTGATGACGCGCACGCCGGCAACGATGGATGCGCCATTCCTTGGGATCTGAAACCCCACACTGAGCGCCTTCAGGACGCCCGCCTTCAGCCGCGAGTAGGCCTCGGCACCCGCCGCAGTGTCCAGAAGCAGCCTGCCTCTCACCATGAGGCCTGCGGGCGTTTCTGAGACGCGGGCAAGGCCTATGGGCTGGTCGGTTTTATGGGCGAACAGAAGCGGCACCTCCGTGCCTTCGGCGGCCTTGAACGCGCCGGCGTCGATCCGGTCGCCAGCAAGGTCGACATTCCCATAGGCTGCTGCCAGGCCCTCAAAAGAGCCGTCCTCAGCCAGCGACTTTATCTCCAACGTTTGTGTCGAGATTTCCACTTGGACCCCCTTCGTGAGGCATCATGTTTGCCGGCCGATTCAGCTTGTCAGTGCCAGGGATGAACGGGAGGTCCTCTGCCGAGCGCACGTCAGCTACCGTGAGGAACCCCGATGCAAGCCCCTGCCCGTACGCCGCGTAACGAGAGCTCTGGTCGCCGCGGATCATGCTGTTAACGTCGAACCGGGCGAGGAATTGCGTGCGATCCGGAAAGAGTTTCATATTCATCTCGGCTTCGAGATTGCTGCAGAGCGGAGCCAAGCTGTGCATCGCGAATAGCTGCAGCTCCGACTCGGACGAGCTGTAAGACACTCGCGTCATGTCCCCGATCATCGTCGGAGGCACCCGAAACCATCGCGCAATCTCGATCACAGAGAACTGACGACTCTCGAGAAACTGCGCGTCTTCAGAACTGAAGCCATAGGGCGCAATCGTCATCCCCTGTTCCAACACCATCGTCTTGTACCCGTTCTTCCCCGAGTAGCCCTCGCCGACCGAATCCCGCAGCCTATCTTGCGCGTCTTTCGAAAGAAGGCCTGGGTTCTGCAGCACCAGGCCAGGACGCGCGTTGTTTCGGAAGAGGTTGGACCCATGCCGATCCTGCGCCATCGCTAGGCCGATGCCCTCGCGTGCCATGTGGACGATCGACATGCCCACAAGCCCATCAAGCGACGGGCCTTTGAAGTGGAGGACATCGCGGAAGCTGTACTCCTCGCGCACGCCGCCATAGGAGTATCGATAGCGCAATGTGCCTTGCTTGATCTCGACGACAACCCCCTCAGGCCGGAGAGGCCACAGAGCAACGGCTGTGCCACCTGAGTTTCGCTCGATGAACGCGTAGGAGTTACCGTGGAGGAGCAAGTGAGCGATAGCCTGCTGATAGAACGTGTAGTTTGTCTGAAATTCGTTCGGCCTGGAATGCAGCAGATCGTAGACGGGGTGGTCTATCTCGATCGTCTTTGAGTTGCCCAGATCTCGGTAGACGTGCACAGGAAGCGCTGCGATCGTCTCTGAGAGAATCCGGACGCAGGCCGCCACCGCTGAGACGGTCAGCGCCGCCTCCGGCGTCACGACGAGGCCGGAAGACGTATTGCTGAGGCCGCCCAGTTCGCCCCGGTACGTGTTCGTCGTGAAGAGCGGTCCGATCGCCTTGCGAATAAAGCTGGAGAAGTCTTTGAGCATCGGGTACTCCAGCTGCGGGCGGACTGGAAGGTCGCCCGCAGCGGCTTAGCTGGCGAGAATGCCGGTCACTTCTTCGAAGGCGTTCAGATGAAGCGGCTGCCAGTCCGCACGAAGGATCGCGCGAATGACGGTCTGATCTTTCGAGAAAGCGGACTGCACGGCCGCTCCGTCGAAGTACGCAGCCTCGCGCGAGACTTCGATTTGCACAGAGGCTCGCAAACCGAGCGCAAGTTGGTCCCACTGCCCCACAAAAGCCTGCGACTCATTCGCCCCGGTCCCCAGATTCACAGGCACCTGGTTGGTGGTAAGTTTCTGCAGGTTTACGAAGTCGGCCGGCGGCTGAAGGTACTCCCCGTATGTCGTCTTTAACCTGGAAAGCGAGCTCGCAGTACGAGGACTGTAGATGATTGCGTTGGGTTCGAAGTTCGCAGTACGAACCGCTTCGATGGCCTCCAGAAACAGGTCATAAGTTGGCGCGCCGCCCGCTGCCAGCGCCGGCACGATTCCATGGAGGCCTTGAGGCACCGGCGCCACTCCAGAGCCGTACAGCCCAGCAAAATCAAGCGCTAGGCTCATCGAAGCGGCGATGCTGGCCTCGAGAATCCCGTCCATGTTCGTCGTGTCGGCCAGCAGCTCGTTATCAATCGGGACGAGGCACGCCAGCTTATGCGCAACGAAGGTGACGGAATCGAACGCAGCGGCGCTCAGTGGAATGTTCGCCGCCTCTGGCGTCCAGTTGCTCACCACGTCCTGAGTCTGACGCCCATACTTCAGCGTTGCCGTCGACATCGGCACCGTGATAGCACCGGCCTGAAGCGTGCGGGCCTTGTTCCGGGCGAGGTCGATGATGTTGGCGGCGATCGGTAGAGGTATCAGAATGCCGCCAGAGCTCAGAGGCGTACTGCCCATTGCTTTCTGCTCGCGGGCCGCGTCCGTCCAATCACCTTCGATGTAACCCTTTAGGATCTTGCCGAGAGACAGCCCCTTCATCTCGTCCGAGTAGCTGCCCGCGAGATGCTTTGCGAAGCTCTCACCAGACTTCAGGTGGAACGTCGACGGGTCTTCTTTCTTCACCTCAGACGAGAGCGATGCCAGGAATGCAGCACGCCCGGACGATTCCCACTCCGCCTTGATCGTGTCGATGTCTGACTTGAGGGTGGCAAGGGTAGCCTGCTCGTCGCTAGATGGAGCACGATTTTCGCTGGCGCACTTGCTGATAATTTCGGAGAGCTTAGCCTGCTTAGAGATGATCTCGTCGTATGCGGTAGGCTTCAGATGGTTCTAGCTCATCTCCCGATTCGCTAGCCTTGTTGCGTAGCATAGCACTTGCTCCAATTGAATCGGGGGTAGGTTCTCACCATTCATGGTAAAACCTTCGCAAAAGACCCCCAAAACACCAAGAAGAGTCCGAAATGCTCGTTTTGCGGAAACAAAAAAGGCCTTACCGAAACGGTCTCGGTCGAGGCCGATCTCTGAAATCGACCCCTACCCCCGTCTGTTGCTATGATAGGACTTACGGACGGACTTCACGTCTCTGACGCGCCCTCTCAGCCATTGTGCCGGCGACATACAGGCGAGCATGCAAAATGAGAAACGTGTCTGGATCTGCATTCACCTTCCCCTGATCTCTGTACTGCTGGTCTGTCAAGCGCTTGTACATAACTGAAGCTTCTAGGCCGCGCGATGCAGCCGTCACTATCGAACGATCCCTGTTCTCAATCACCGCGAGCTCTGCAAGCGCTGCGTTCTCTTCTGTTCCAGTCCAGAGAAAACGATCGCGGAATCTCTCACCTTCAGAGCTGGACGGATCGATGCTGCGCTTAGCCATCTCGGAGAGCAGCTTGCGTTCTCGGTTATAGGCGCTGACAACTTCGCGGCGCACGTCCTGGTCGTGTACACGGCGTAAATGCTGGTCGAGTAGGGACTCCTGCTGGTTGGTATTCTCGTTGACATCCATTGGGCCAAGCTCCGTTTGGTTGAATGGTTAGCGTTTCCGGGTGCTAGTAACACCCGAGATGCGTTTGGCGCGGCGCTGTGACTCTTCTTCGTGAAGTCGTCGCAGCGCCAGCCGGATCACCTGCGACATCTTCAAGCCCATCCACTTGCTCAGATCGCCGATGAACTTTCGATCTTCTTCGTTGGCCCTGAAAGTGACTGGTGATTCGTTGTCCGGCATGCAGTCAGTTGTAATACGAGAGTGCACTCCCGTCAACTGCGTTTTATTCGGATCGCCTGTTTTGTGACGTAGACCCATCCGTGCCGTACATCCTCTTTCAGCACCTTGTCCTCTCGGTCGAGCGCCTGCAGCCTGCACTGTGGGCTGCAGTAGCGCTCGCCCGAGAGGATTGGTGTTCGACAGCATCGGCATCGCTTCATGCGGCGTAGCCCCGGCTTCACAGCGAGGGCCCATGGTCTAGCGAATCGTCTTGATCTTGTCGAGAGTGGACGGCTTTGGGTTCAACAGAGACGGTTTCATCATCGGCGGGGTCAGCTTCGGTGTGTTTTGGTTTGGTTGAAGGTTTGTAAGTGGCATGGGTCGATTCTCCTTTGATTGTGGAACAAAACGTGTCGCGTGGAACGTCACTCCGCCTGCACGCCCGGTATCCGGTCGCGGTTCCAGATCTTCCAGCAGTCGCAGTGCTCGACGTAGGTGCCCTTCGTCGCCGGATTGATCTTTTGCACAAGTCCGGTTGAGCTATCGCAGTAGCAGGTGCACTCCTCGCACGCTTGGAACCTGGACGAGGCCGCGCTGCTTCGCTTTCTCTGCATCTGCTCTTGCCGGAGCACCGCATGCTCAGCCTCGATGTCTGCCGGCTGCGGCATGAAGAGTTTCAGCCGATTGCACCGCTTGAGAGCTCGGCGAAAGTCGTCTAGGCCCCACTCCAGAGACATGTCTTTCCACATCTCCAGCCATACTGCAGCTGTCTCTGGCAAGAGCTCTTGACTCGGATAGTTGGCCTTCATCTGCGCCATCAGCGTCGTCAAAGGCTTCGCCAAATGCAAGGCGTCCTCCCGCACTGATTGCTTCGGTTGCCCGATCAAATCGGTCAGCTGCTTGACTGACGAACTCACGTTTCCTTCCATTGCCCACCCCTTCATTCAACTTCAGCGGTCGGTTGAACTCATTCAGCGGTCCATCTGCGTAGTCCGTTGCTCTCCCAATCCAGGCGCGGGGCCGCTCGGCATGGTTGACCCGAGACTTAGTGCGGCTTCGGAGCAAACGCTTGAATGCATCCGCGTCGAGCCCAGGATTCGCAGAAAGTAGCCGTGCCAGTTGGCTCGATTCGCCACCGTCCCATGGCATTGCGAGTAAAGGGTTCTTGTGAGCCCAATAAGCCCGGACAAGCTCTTTGAACTCCGGGTGTCTGACATCCGGCGTGCGCGGAGCGCGCGTTGCCTTTTGCCTTCGCCTCGGGAGTGATGGTTCCACTGACGATTCATGATGGTTCTTCAATATAGGAAAGCCGAGTTTGTCACCTGAAACGGTCGCATTTGTCACCTGAACTGTGCCGCGTTTGTCATGCGACTTTTCGTCAGGTGACGTTCTGTCATGTGACATTTCGTTACCCCCGAACCGGTCTAACCGGATCTGGTAGGCGTTGCCCTTGCCACTTGGGCCGCCCGCCCTCTTTCGTACAGTGATCCATCCATCGCCCTGAAGCGCCCGTAGCACGCGCATCACATTCCGCTGACTCTGTCGGGTCTTCTTCGCAAGGAGGCCGATACCTGGATATCCAAAACCCGTGTCATCGGCGTTGTCGGCGAGCGCGAGCAAGAGAAACGCTTGTGAGGCGTCGGTAAGCGCCTCCTCACTAAAAACCTTGCTCATGATCCTGACGCTCACGCTTTAGCTCGCCGCCTTCATAAGCCGCGGGCGCTCGCTCTCGGCGATAATCCGCTCCACTTCATCGCTCGAAATCATCAGTTTGTCGCCCAGCTTGTGCGAAGCGCACCGCCCTTGATAGCACCAGTTCCGCAGCGTATGAACACTGAGTCCTAAGCGATCCGCTGCAGACGCTACCCCCACTAAACTCCGCTCCGTTGCCGAGACTTTACCCATCCGAGCTCTCCCCTCTTCACTCACAATCAGCCGTGTTACTAAGAAAAGAGTGGCACCGGACTAAGCCCGCGTGTTAGCTTTGTTCCGACGGATTGTTTGTAACTTCCGTCGGGGAGAAAGTGGAAGACGATGCCCAAGAGCATGAAGAAGCTCTCGATCTTTTCCAGCCCGCGCGGCCGCACCATCGGCACACCCGAGGTTAAAGTCGCCCAGCAGTGGATTACATCGTGGCTAAATGCAGAACGAGATTTTGATCACGGCACGTTGGCTGCGTCGGGTTGCACATCAGAATCGCGCGGTCGAGTGCTGAGCTTGCTTTCCTACGTGTCAAATGTGACGCGAATTCGGATCACGGCCGAGGATCCAAGACAATCTGAGCAATGGATCACGTTCGACGGAATCACGGCCCAAATGGAGAAATATCCAGTTTTTCCGTCTCTGGCATATCTGCCGGGCAGCAAGCGATGGGGTGTCATAAGGGCCCTGCCGAAATCGAGCCAATATCCCGCCGGTGAAGCCTTGGCTGCTCACGGAATCATCGAGCTTGCCCGCAACAGTCTGCTCGATCGAGTGAAAGCCTGTGCGTGCGGGAGATGGTTCTTCGCGAATAACCCATTGAGAGTAGCCTGCAGCGTTCGCTGTCGTCAGCTGAATTGGGAGAAATCACCGGAAGTGCTGAAGCGGCGAAAGCGACAGGCCAAGGCGAATGCGGAGTACAACAGCGGCCGCGTTCATGTGAGGGGAAAATGAAGAAGCAGGCGAATAGGGACGGCGTCTTTCAACGCAAGGATACGGCTGGTTGGTACGTTAGCTATGTGGACTCGACCGGCACTCGGCAACGAAAGCGGGTCGAGGCGCACACCCGAACTCAGGCGCTAACTGTGCTCTCTGCACTGAAGGCAAGAGCACAGACGGAGGAAGTCCTGGGCGTGAAACTTCATTCGGACATCACGATCGCAGACTTCCTGACGAAATATAAGCGGTTCCAGCGAACCCGGCTAAGTGCGCCGAGCTTCGCCAGAATCGAGAGCATCCTTGTTACCCTCCGCGTTCACCTCCCCGAGTACCTGAAGGACGTAAACCGATCCAAGGTGAACAACTTCATCGCCACTCGCTCCGAGCAGGTCGCACCCGGCACTGTCAGAAAGGAGTTCTCAACACTGAGACACGCACTTCATTGGGCGGTCGAGGAGGAGAAACTGATCAACGTCAACCCCGCGGATCGTGCGAAACTCCCGTCGCTGCCGGAGGGTCGCACACGTTATCTCTCACCAGCAGAGCTTCGAGCCGTTCTGGAAGCATCTCCTGACTGGATGCGGGCCCCGATCGCGCTCGCGGCATTCACCGGCATGAGAAGGGGCGAGCTCCTGAAGCTACGATGGCGAGACGTAGATCTCCCGGGTCGTCGTCTCTATCTTCACCAAACGAAGAATGGGACCCTGCGGGTTATGCCTTTGAACGACTTGGCCTTGCAGGTTTTGAATTCACTTTCAGGCGGCCAGCCTGGGGATCTCGTTCTAACAGGCGTCGACGGCCCCCGTCTGAGCGTTTACACTCGGCGGCTTTTCGCTTCACTCAACATTGAAGATGCTAGCTTTCACTCCCTCCGCCACACCGCAGCGTCCTGGCTAGTCATGCAAGGTGCGGATCTGTACGCCGTTGGCCAGTTCCTCGGACACAAGACCCCGCGCATGACCCAACGTTATGCGCACCTGTCTCCCGGCTACATGGCACAGACGGCGTCGAAATTGGATCTCGCATTTCACAAGGGACTCGCTTGATTGGAATGAGGCGGGACGCCCACGGGACTAACTTTGATGGAAAGACAGATCAATGGGAGTGAATACAGGTGCGAGGAACATGCTGGAGAGGCATGCCTAAGTCGTTCCGCTTTGGCAGTTTAGATAAGCATGGGTGACCTGGGGTGAACACCAGTCACATGACGCGCTTCGGACTTTCACGGCGGTAACACGGGTTCGAATCCCGTCGGGGACGCCAAGCCTTAAGACTGAAGCAAGAAGCGACCGTCGGGCCGACGGAGACGGGCGGAACTCCCACAAGCTTGGCGCTGCGCGACGCATCCTGCCGCACGGACGGGACCACGCGGGGATACGCCGAGATCCTATGAACCTAGAGCGTAGGAGAAGACGCCGCAGACTTAGAGGTCCTGGAAGAGATCGGACAGCTTAATCTGCATGCCCAGTGCGATCACCTCAAGCGTCGCGAGGGAGATTCCCTTCTTCCCGCACTCAACGTCGCTTAGATAGCTCCGATTCATCCCCAGGTCCACGGCAAGCTCCACCTGAGTCAATTTGCGCGCGCGGCGAAGCTCTCGGAGCCGCAGACCGAAGCGGCGACCAACATCCTGATGCTTCGGCTCTGGCGCCGTCACCACGGTAAGTCGGCGAACCCTCAATTGTTCACGCATTCTTCCAGCCCTTCACCCGAGTGTCCATGTATTCAAAGAAGATCCAGAGCACCTTCTCTCCTCCTAAACTCGCTACCGCGCCGGCGCCCTGATCCGGTCAAACCAGACTAGGACGCGGCCGGAATACGTGTAACAGCAGTGCAACAGGTCGATCATGTGATCGCACCTCAAGAACTCCGAGTACCTCTACCGTTCTTTGTGACACTCACGCGGCTGTACGTACATCCGTCGAGTGGTGTCTGGAGTGACCCACTCGTGGGATGAGCAGAGAGCACCCGCTACTGTAGGCCATGTGCTCCTTGCGACGGCGACGAGGCGGTGTTCGAGTAGTTTGGCTGCAACGGAACCAACTCGACATAGTTCTTCTTCTTTCCGTCAGGAAGCAGCGTGCCATGAGACTGGATGTAGGCGGTCGCCTGCGACATCGTGACACACGTACCACCTACCTGCTGTAACGTTGCAAACAACTGCTGCCACTGTGCGAGGGTGAACTCGTCGTAGCCATGAGCATAGACGGCAAAGACACCCCCCGTTGCGCCAAGACCTTCGACGATTGCCGCGACAGAGCCGGCAGGCTTCGACGAGTCGAACTGATTCGGAAGCCACTCCGCACCGAGATTGTAGATATCGAGCGAGGAGAGAGTCCAGTTTCCGTTCAAGGCATCCGTCGCCGTAAAGGTTCCATTCCGGTTGGCCGCAAATCCAGCGTTCTGAATATGGGTCTCGACCGCTTGGCTCGAAGAGGTAAACGGTGTCGCAAACGATTTGACGGTATATCCGGGAAGGTTGGCCTGAATATCGCTCTGCGCTCCTTCTACCTCCCACGTCAGGTAGTTCGAGCTCGCCTGCGTCGTGTAGGCATTCTTGATGTTCACAGACGAGACGCTGGCGAGGTTCAGAGGCGTGAAGTAATCCTGGTTCACCTGCACGGCGCAGCTATAATTCGGGTTCGCCGTAACCTGAGAACAGATATTGTCGATGTCGTTGTAGGAGTCGCCGATCGGAATATTCAGGTCAGGTGTGCTCTGGCCGTTCAGGAAGCTCTGAATGGTTCCGGCGGTCTGATTGATGGTCAAGGTCGCGCTTGTGGCCGGGCCCGTGTATTGGATGGTGAACACAGAGTTATTCGCCAGGTCTGAGTGGCTCCGCGTATGCGCCACGATCTCATTACCCGCCGCCTGCAGGGCGGCAATGCTCTGCCAGGCCTGGGGCGTCACCAGCTTCGTGTTGAGCGCGTAGCTGATCACGCATCCATAGTTCTGTGCCTCCGCGGCAACGGCTTGCGCCACAGCTAGATTGTTGTAGTCGTCGATGAACGGCATGATCATCACCGGCGCGGCGCGTGCCGTAAAGAGCGGACTCTGGTACGTGTTCGTGCCGGCGTCCGTAATGCCGGTGAAGGAGTAATCCAGCTGATCGTATGGATTCGCAAGCAGGATTGAGTTGCTGACCGTTAGCCCATACGAGCTCCAGTTCGAGATCGTCGCCATCGTCGGCAGGACCGTAGAGTTGCCAGATACGGTCGAACTCTCGATAACGCTCGGCCCGGTCGTTCCATAGATCTCCAGAGCATCAGTTCGATTGCCGCTCAGGATGGAGTTTGTCAGCGTGAGCCCGCCTCCGCCCCCGATACCGATACCCTCGCCGTTGTTGATGGCTTCACTGCTGGTGATCTGTGGCGACCCCGACTGCGCGGAGAAGCCCTCATACTCCGCGCCCTTGAACACATCGTTATTAAAGATCTGATACCCCGTCATCCCCGCGCCAAGGTAGACCGACGTATAGGTTGCGTTTGCAAAGGCGAGGTTCTCAACTGTCAGATTGCCTAGATTGCTTACAGACAGAGCCTCATCTCTCTGCGTGACCTCCACACCCGGAGAGGTATAAGTGGTCGCGGGGTTTCCTGCAGAGTAGACGTACAACTTTCTTCCACCATAAAACCACTGCCCCGGGCCCAGCACCGTGGCCGCAGAGGTGACAGGCGCACCAAGCGCAGAGTTGAACCAGACCTGTGTCGGGGCGTAACCGCCCAAGGTATACGCCCAGACGTTACTACCAGACTGCGTCCAGCCTGACGAGATAAGGTTCGCGCCTGAGATCGTCGGGATAGCGCCGGAACCATATACTCCAAAGTACAAGCCGCTGGCAGTGGGCGCCAGCATCTCGCGCCACGTAGCCCCCTTCTGGAAAAGGATCTGATCCCCTGAAGAGAACTTGAAGGCGTTCACATGAGCGATCGTCTTCCAGGGAGCTGTGGTTGAGGTTCCCGACGCATTGTCGTTACCAGACGGACTGACGTAATAGATCGTCGCGTGCGCCGTAGCGGCAAGCGCGACTGACATAAATCCACAAAGCAGAGATGTGGACCTCATAAGAAGGCCTCCAGTGTTATTTGAAGAATGGCTGAGACAATTACAGAAAGCACTCGGGGCGTGTGTCGCCTATAAGCGGAATACCAGAAGATATTGCACGTCAGTGTAGCCGGCGATCAGCGGTCAGAGAAGAAAGCAGTACTTCACGTCGAGAACACGCGCAACTGCGTGCTCTTAAGCAGCGTTTTGCAACAGAATTGGCACCTAAGTGCCGATTGCTCATCCTTCCATTTCATGCTCCAATCGCGTCGGAGTCGAACAATGACCGTCAACCTCGCTTTCTTCCAAAAAGAGACTTCTATCCCGGGCCGCGGATATCTCGTCCAGGGCCTGTGGCACCTCACTAGCTGTCTTCTCTTCCGCCAGTCCTGGCTGCTCGGGTCCGGTTGGAGGGTGCGCACCCTCAGAGCCTTCGGGGCGACCATCGGCCCGGGCGTTCAGATCAAGACTGGAGTGAAGATTAAGTATCCTTGGAAACTGACTATAGGAGCGAATAGCTGGATCGGCGAGGACTGTTGGATAGACAACATGGCAGAAGTAACCTTGGGAGATGACGTATGTCTCTCGCAGGCCTGTTATCTCTGTACAGGCAACCACGATTGGTCAGATCCGACCTTCCGCATGTACGCCCAGGCAATCACTCTCGAGGATGGCTGCTGGGTGGCTTCGCGCTGCACCCTCGGGCCCGGTGTCACCGTCGGGCGGAACGCCATCGCGGGGATCGGCAGCGTGGTCCATCGCAGTATTCCGCCCGATGAGATCCACGCCGGCAATCCAGCAGCTCTGCGCGCGATACGTCGCATCCGACCTCTGTCCGTGATCTCGGAGGTGAGACACGACGAGGCCACACAGCGCATCCCCTCCTCGCGGGACCTCGCAAGTTTGTAAGCTGGACAACATAAGACCGTCTTTTTACTTCGACTAGCGTTCTTCTCCCGCCAGAAATAGAGAGGGTCGTCAGAGATGTGGCCTGTAGTATGTCGCGTCCGACCCTGGCAAACGTTGCAGATTGTAACTAGAGTTGATCATCTTTCAAGGTAAGTCGTGTCTGCTATAGGCGACGAGCTCTCCGGGGAGAGTACTTTCATAGCCTGTCAAACCTCGTTATTCTCGACCACTTACAGCTGTGTGCAGCACCTTGCGCGCAAGAAGAAGCCGAGTAACTTACTCGCATAACGAGTGGTGTTCTAGTTGAGTGACTAAGAGACTGTTGACGAGTTGTTGAGAGTCAGGCAAGGTTCCACTCATCAACAGAGTCGGAAGTGTGGGCGAACACTGCTAAGTCAAGATGCGGTGCGACCTACCGAGGTCTTTTATGTGCGCAGAGTACGCAGCCCCGTCCCTTGTCGTCGTGGCGCGTCGCATGAAGCGCCGGTGGAAACAGCCGGCAGTCGTCTTTGCAGCGATGCTCTCACTTGTCTTGGTCATTACCATGATTCTGCCGAACCGGTATGAGTCCCACCTGAAGCTGCTCGTCAAAAATGAGCGGCTCAACCCGATGGTGAGCTCTGGCCAACAGACTCAGGGTGTCACCTATGTGAATGAAGTTAGCGAAGCTCGCATCAACACTGAGATCGAGCTGCTCACAAGCGCTGACGTGCTTCGCCGGGTGGTCGAGAGATCGCAGCTGAGCCAAGCGGAAGCTATCTCGAAGAAGCCCGCCTCCGTGCGCGCCGAGTTAGCGCTGGATCGCCTGCGCAAGGACCTCTCCGTCTCCGCCGTGCGTAAGTCCGATGTGATCGAGGTGACCTACCGATCGCGAGATCCGAAGCAGGCCGAGGTTGTTCTCCAAAATCTTGCGGAGGTCTACCTCGACGCTCATCTTGCCTTGCACGGCGCTCCCGGCTCAGACACCTTTCTGCGGCAGATCTACGAGAGGTCCTCACAGGATCTGAGTACGGCGGAAGCGAAGCTCAATGACTTCAAGGAGAGTCACCATGTGACGTCTCTCGGCGATGAGAAGTCCCTCCTTCTCCAGGAGATTGCAGGAATCGAGAGGGGTATCGCGGACAGCTCTTCGGGAGCAACGCGCGCGGGCGAGGAGACGCTGCATCTGGAGCGACTCGTCAGTGCGACACCCCAGACCATCGAGAAGGAGCGACAGTCGGTGCCGAACCAGGCGTCGTCGGAGCAGCTCGACCTCTTACTGGTGACGCTGAAGAACAAGCGCACGGAGGCCGCGCAGCGATATCGCGCAGACGACCGGGTCATCGAGGGCCTTGACGCGCAGATCGCGCAGACCGAGGCCTCCCTGCAAGCCTCTCGTGACAGCAAGGCGCAGGAGGTCTCCACCGGCATCAATCCCACCTATCTCAGCGCACAGGGCGAGTATCTGAAGGCGAGCACGGACTTTGTCGGAAACCGGGCGCAGATGTGGGCCCTGCAGAAGTCTCTGGCGGAGGCCCGCGCCAAGCTCGCGTCGCTCGATGCGGCGACCGGGCAGTACGACGACCTCCAGCGTCACGTCACGGAGACGGAGGCGGTGACGGCGCTCTACAAGCGACAGAGCGATCAGGCGCACGTCGACGGGATGTTGGACCGGCAGCGCATCGCCAACGTTACGGTCGCGGAGGCGCCGACGCGCGCCGAGCTGCCGTCCTCGCCCAAGCGCGGCTTGATCCTCTCCTTCGGCTTTATCTGGTCGATCTTCGCCGCGTGCGGAACCGCGCTCGCCCTTGATCTCTCGACCGAACGGGTCTGCACGCCCTTCGAGCTCGAGCAGATTCCGGATCTTCCTCTTCTCGCCTGCGTCCCGGCGGCAGCCGCTCCGCCCGCCCGAAGTCAGGCATTCTCTGCCGTTTATACCTCCGTTCAGCGACGGATTGTTGGAGGACTGTGACCGTGAGCATAAGTGTCACTGCAGCACCTGATCGTCTACCGCGGCTTCGTCCCATCGAGGAGTCCCCCGCACCTCTGCGCCGCAGTTACTTCTCCGAGCTGATTCACGAGCTGTTTCCCATGGACCGCGATATGGAGTGCAGACCCACCATGATCACCTCGGTCGCGCCCGATGCGGGCGTGTCCTATGTCTGCGCGTATCTCGCGACCGAGCTTGCCAACGCCACGGGTCGGGTTCTGCTGGCCGACGCGCACACGCTGCTGCAGCTCGCCCGCGTTCCCGCCACGGTTGCGGTCGCGCTTGCAGAGCCGGTCGATCCGGGCAAACTCTGGGTGCTCGGCCCGAAGCAGCTGGAGGTTCCGTTTGTCGAGAACCCGAGCGCGCGATCCTCGGTCGCGGCTCTGCTCGCCTGCTGCCGGCAGACCTTCACCCACGTCATCATCGACGCCCCCTCGCTCGACGTCTCGGAGGACGCGATCACGCTGGCGACGGCCGTCTACGGCACCATCCTCGCCGTGCAGTTCGACACGCGTAAACAGGCGGTGATCCACGCGAGGGAGCGGATCACCTCGCTCGGCGGTCGGGTTCTCGGATCCATCTTCAACGCGAGACCAAGCGATCCGACGAAGGGGAGGCGCCCATGATCCGCCGCCTCGCTGCAAGCTGCCTTGTGCTGCTCACGCTCGCCGCCCCAGTCTGTGGAGCGCAGGAGTTCAGCAGCCGCTATCCCGACTACCGTCTCGGCCGGAGCGATGTTCTCGACATCAAGTACCGCTATACGCCCGAGTTCGATCAGGTCGTGACGATCGGCCCCGACGGTCACGTCTCGCTGCTTGGCCTGGGAGACTTTGTCGCCACGGGCATGACCGTGGCGCAGTTTCATGACAAGGTCATCGAACTCTCCTCAAAGCGCCTCGTCTCTCCCGTGGTCACCGTCACCTTGAAGGAGTTCGACAAGCCTCACGTCTACGTGGAAGGCGAGGTCAACACACCGGGGCGGGTGGACTTCCGCAGTGACATCTCGATCCTCGATGCCATCGCCCTCGCCGGCGGCTTCAAGGGCTCCAGCCAGCAGTCGCAGGTGCTCCTGCTGCGCCGTGTGGATGGCTCCCCGGCCACGACGCGGGTCGTTGATGTCAAGAAGCTTGTCGCCACGCGACGTCTCGAGGAGGCGGTCGATCTCCGCCCGGGTGATGTGATCTACGTTCCTCAGAACAACCTGAGCAAAGCAGAGCGGTTGGCTCATCTAGGACAATTCGGTGCGATCTACAGTCCCGTACGGTAACTGCGTTCTCGACGACATAGAGATCTCCCTCGAGCCAGCCCCGCGCGGCTGGCGGCCGCAGAGTCTCTGGAAGCGGCTTGCCCTGGGAGATCGTCGGGATAGCGCCTCCCAGCGCTCCACCGTGCGCTATCGCCGGGCTGTGCTGAGTGGGCTGACCTCCCTGTTCGCTAAGCTCATCGTTCTGGTCACGACCGTCGTCTCGGTCCCGCTTACCTTTCGCTACCTCGGCATGGATCGGTACGGACTCTGGATGACGCTGACGTCGATCGTCCTCTTTCTGGGCTTTGCCGACTTCGGCATCGGGAATGGTCTGGCCTCGGCCATCTTTGAAGCGCACGGGAAGGAGGATCGCCGCCTGGCCCACCGGCAGACCTCCTGCGGCTTTTTTCTGCTCGTCTCCTTTGCCGTCGCCATTCTGCTCGTCCTTGCGGCGGTCTACCCCTTCGTCCCCTGGGGCCGGCTCTTCGGAACAAGCACCGCCCTCGCGGCCCGCGAAGCGGGTCCATCGACGGCGATCCTGATCGCCTGCGCCGCTCTCAGCATGCCGCTAGGCACCGTGCTTCGGGTGCAGATCGGCTATCAGCAGGGCTTTGTCGGGGATCTCTGGAACGCCGCCGGCAACGCGCTCGCGCTGGCCGGGATCCTCTACGTCACCCGCAGCGGCGGCGGTCTGCCTCTGCTTGTGCTCGCCGCGGCCGGTGCCCCGGTGCTGCTCACGACGCTGAACTGGATCGTGCAGTTCTTCTATGTGCGCCCCTGGCTGCGGCCAAGCCTCGCCCTCTTTGAACGCAAGGGAGCGGTTGCCCTCGCGGCCGTGGGCGGTCTGTTCTTCGTGCAGCAGTGCTTCGGTCTCCTCTACTACGTCAGCGACAATCTCGTGATCGCCCGCACCATGGGCGCCGCGCAGGTAGCGCAGTTTGCCGTGCTCCAGCGCATCTTCTCGATCGGCCTGGTCGCGCAGTACTTCATGGTTCCGCTGTGGCCGGCCATCGGCGAGGCCATCGCGCGGGGAGATCTGCCGTGGGCGCATCGCACGATCCGCCGAGCCGTCGTCGCCAGTGTTCTGCTCGGCACCGTCTGTGCGGTCTGCCTGCTTCTGAGTAGCCGCTATCTGATGAAGCGCTGGTCCGGCATCGACGCCGGCAGCATCGACTCGCTTCGTGTCGGCTTCGCCGTCTGGATCGTGCTCGTCGGCTACATCGCCGCGATGAACGCCATCCTGAATCAACCGGGAACCATGGTGCGCCACCTCAAGCTCTTCGGCGCGGGCGCCCTCTGCAGCCTGGGCCTCAAGATCGTCTTTGCCATGCATGGGTCGCTCGCCGGAGTGATCTGGGCCACCGTCCTTGGGTTCGGCGTCGTCTACGTCGTTCCAGCAACGCGGCTGGCGCTGCAAAGCGTCGGGCCGGTACGGGAGGCAGCCGATGTCGCTGCCTAAGCGCACCTCCTCACCGGGGCGAGTCACGCTGGTGGCGCTGGCCTGCGTGCCTTCGATCGATTGCCTTCTGAACCAGCTCAACAACGCCTTTCAGATCAACTTCGGCCCGCTCAGCATGCTTCAGGTGCTGCGAGGCTACATGCTCGCCGTTCTCGCCGCTGTGAGTCTGTGGTCGGTGCTGCAGGAGTGGTCGCGCATCCGCAGAGTTCCACTTCCGGCGGTGCTGGGTCTCCTTCTTCTCTTCGTCGCGATCACGAAGGAAGCCATCCTGACCGGCGGCGTCTCCATGCCGAGCATCGGCGCCTATGGCCAGATGGCGTACTGGATCCTCTTCTGGATCACGATCTCGATCCTTTGCCGCACGTCCCAGGACGCCGAGATCATCCTGTGGGGGCTCGGTGTCGGGGCCACCCTCACGGCGGTCTCCGTCATCGCGGGTCTTGCGTTCGGCGGCCTAAACTACTACGAGGACGACGCCGTTCGGTCCTCGTCCGGTTGGTTTGACACCTCGAAGTACATCACCGGGGTGCTGGTCTGCGGCGGCGTCACCCTCCTCTACCTCGGGCGCAGCCGGCGCAGCTGGCTGCTGCCGTCCCTCGCCGGTCTGTGCTTTGTGGCCTGCATCGTCACCTATGCACGCGCCGGGGCCGTCGCCCTCGCCGCCGTGCTGGTCTGGCTTCCCCTGTGGAGTGCCCTCTTCGGCCGCGCGCAGGCTCGTCAGTGGCTGCACCGCTTCTTCGTGCTGCTGGTGCTGGCCGCAGTCCTCGTCCCCGCCTTCGTCAAGGTGGACACACTCTTCGCGCGCTGGTCTGACCTCGAAGACTCCGACAAGGCCGGCTCCGGCCGGGCGACCTTCTGGAAGGTCGCGTGGGACGGCTATGTCGACGCGACCCCGGTCCAGCAGTGCATCGGCTACGGCTACAGCGCCATGTCCGACATGCTCTTCCTCAACTACGGCGCCGACATCAAGCACACCCACAACGACATGCTCGACATGCTCCTGGTCGACGGCGCCGTGGGCGCCGCTTGGCTCTCCTTTCTCATCGCCACACTCGCCTGGCGGGTACTCAAGACCTCGCTCTTTTCGGTCGAGGGAGGTGCGGGCGCGGCCATCCTTCTCGCCTATCTCGTCCACGGTCAGTTCACCGGTCAGCTCTGGAGCACGGATGCGATGACGTACTACACGCTCGCCCTGTCGTGCCTCTCCGTCCTGGCCACCAGTCACTCCACCTCTCTCCAGAAACAACAGATATCAGATCGAGGCGACTATCTGTCCGGATCCCTGGTCTCTGCATAACTTCGCTCTACGAGGTTCGCCTGCATGCTCACCCAACGCGTCACAGGAACGGTCCTGGGCTCGGCGATCGAAGTCACTGACTTCGATCGCGCCTGCGAGTTCGTCCTCGCGCTCGCCCGTCTTGGACGACCTGCTTACGTCTGCTTTGCCACCGCGCACATGCTGGTCGAGGCCTCGCGTGATCTCGCCGTCGGCAACGCCTACAAGAATGCGACGTTCATCGCTCCGGATGGCACGCCGGTCGCATGGTGTCTGCGCCTCAAGGGTCATCGCGGAGCCATGTGCATCAGTGGTCCGCGCACGATGCCGCTGCTGCTCGAAGCGGCGCATGCCCATCACCTGCGCGTCGGCTTCTATGGCGGCCGTCCCGAGACCCTGGATCTCCTGGAGCAGCGGCTCGCGCAGCGCATACCGGGCCTCAAAATCGTCTATCGCTGCTCACCCCCGTTTCGAGAGCTGACCCGCCAGGAGCAGGAGGAGCACCTCCGGCAGGTCTCCGCCACCGGGGTGCAGCTGCTCTTCGTGGGCCTGGGATCGCCTAAGCAGGAGCGCTGGATGCAGGAGTTCAGCCCGTCGCTCAACTGCGTCTGCCTCGGGGTCGGGGCCGCCTTCGAGTTCCTCTCCGGAGAGAAGGTACTGCCGCCCCTCTGGATCCAGAAGATGGGCATGACCTGGTTTGTGCGCCTCTGCCAGGAGCCAAGGCGCCTCGCACGGCGCAACCTCTACTCCTTTGTCTTTGTGGGAAAGGTGCTGCAGGAGCTCGTCGCCGACCGGCTCTCGTCGCGGTCCTCGCCGGCGCAGGCCACCCAGCCCGCTCGCCGGAGCTATCGCGAGCCAGACGCGGCCTTCGATGGCATTGGTCCTCCCGAGTTCCCGGATCCTGCGCCGGCGTGGGCGCCTCTCGTCGCTGACTCCGACTCCCTCGTCCTGCAGGGGAAGTCGCAAACATTGTCGTCCCGCTGAGTTCGTTCTCCGCGATTCGCATGCGTCCCCAGGCACATGCGACCCAGCAACTCTGAAGGATCTGTCTCTGCTGAGGTGTTCCATGAACCTTCTTCTCATCGCGTTCTCGGCTCTCATCGCAACCGTCTTCGCCTGGTATCTCACACGCTACTCGCTGGCCTACGCGCTGCATCGGCAGATCGTCGACCTGCCGACGCAGCGAAGCTCCCACGGCGCGCCCACACCACGCGGCGGAGGCAGCGCCTTTGCCCTGGTCTTCTCCGGAACCGTTCTGCTCCTCGGAGTGCTTCACCTGCTGCAGCCGCTCGAGACGGCTGGCCTTCTCTGCGGTCTGCTCATCGCCGTCATCGGCTTCTGGGACGACTGTGTCAGCCTGTCCATCCACCTGCGGCTCTTCGTGCAGCTTGCTGCGACCGCCGCCGCGCTCTACTGCCTTCTGGGAACGGAGTGGCTCCATCGCGTCTTCGGAGACTCGCGCCTCGGTCCGCTCGCCGTGGTCCTTCTGTGGCTCGGCTTCGTCTGGCTGGTCAACCTCACGAACTTCATGGACGGCATCGACGGCCTCGCCGCGACCGAGGCGATCACCGTGGCCGTCTGCTGCGGCGCGCTCTCGCTGCTCGCACACGGTCCGAGTGTGGTCGCCCTTCTCTACTCCGTGCTGGCCGCTGCCGTGCTCGGCTTTCTGATCTGGAACTGGTTTCCCGCAAAGATCTTCATGGGCGACGTCGGCAGCTGTTTTCTGGGGTACTCTTTCGGCGCTCTGACCCTGCTGGGGATCGTGCGCCACCGACTCTCCCCGTTCGTCCCGCTGATTCTGCTTGGCGTCTTCATCATCGACGCAAGCCTCACCCTCGCAAAAAGAGTCATTCGTGGAGACCGCTGGCTCCAGCCTCATCGAACACACGCCTTCCAGCATCTCTCGTGCCGGCTCGGTCACGAGCGCACGACCCTCACCATCGCTGCCGTCAACGTGCTGTGGCTGCTGCCGTGGGCCGCTGTTGCCCAGCGCCATCCCTCCTGGGAGCTCGGCTGCCTGCTCGCGGCCTGGCTTCCCATCGTTGCCGCCGCGCAGAGACTCCGCGCCGGGGAACGGGATGCCACCTTCGACGGTCTCGCCTGGACTGATCTTGCCCACTACAAGGCGACGCGACTCGTCGGTGTCGCGGGCTTGGGCCGGACCAGCGGTGCCACCCTTATCCTTCTCTATCGCGCCATGGAGAACAATGGCTCCGCGGTGAAGTACTTCGCCTTGGCCACCCTCAACTTCGCCGCCGTCTACGCGGCGTTGCTCACCCGTTTCGACGGCCACATCCCCTCCGCGCTGCTGCAGTCGATGCCCACCTTCGCCCTCCTTTGGACCGTCGTTCAGACCGCCGTGCTTATGCTGTTCAACACCTCACGAAGCCGCTGGCGATTCACCTCTGTTGAAGAGATCCCAAAGGTCAGCGCCATCGCGACGCTCGCCTCCATCACCGGCGCGGTCGTCGTCTACTTCGCATCCGGCACGTTCGGCTACGCCCTGCCCCGGTCGATCGATGCGCTCGACGCCCTCTACTCCGTTGCTGTGCTGACGGGCCTGCACTTTCTCGCGCGCCTCATGTTCGTCTACGCTCACCGCCTTGCGCGCGGCGATAAGCGCAGACGGGTGCTCATCTATGGTGCAAACGAGACCGGAATGGCGATCCTCTCCGATCTCAGGTGCTACTGCCCCGGCTATCGTGCCGTCGGCTTCGTCGACGAACGGCCGAGGATCAAAGGCGCCACCTTCTCGGGACTCCGCGTCCTCGGCTCCGACCAGGCCATCGCAGAGCTGGCGAGAAAACATCGCATCGATCTCGTCGTCTTCCCCTCAGCCATCCTCGAGCAGCGATCCGCCGTCGTTCATCGCTGCATCGAGCAGAAGATCGACTTCCGTCTGGTCAGCACCATCTCGGAAGAGCAGCTGAGCGATCTCGCGCCCTCTCACGTCATTCCGATCGCGAGCTAAACCTGTCTCCGGACCTCTTCCATGACCGTAACCTGTAATCCAAAAGTTCTCGTGGTCGCACCAAAGTACGACAGCCGCGGAGGCATCGCCTCCGTGATCCAGCTGCACATGCGCACCACGATGTGGACGACCATGTCGTGCCGGATCCTCTCGACCTTCAGTGATCGAGGTCTTGCGCACAAACTGCTCTCCGCGCTTCTCGGCTACCTGCGCGCTCCGTACGCGCTGTGGACCACACAGCTCGTGCACATCCACGCGGCAGGCGAGACCAGCCTTCTGCGCAAACTTCCCATTCTCATGATGGCGAAGCTCCTGCACCGGCCCGTGATCATCCACCTTCACGCGTCGAGTGAGGAGTCCCTCTTTCAGAGGACGCCAGCTTGGGCCTGGCGCTATGGGCTCGGCGCCGCGGATCGCGTCATCGCACTCTCCACGACCTGGGCCGAGACGATCCGTGCCCATGTTCCCGGCGCCATCGTCTCCGTAGTACCGAATCCCGTCCGGTCGTTCTCTCCGGCGCAGCGTGCCTGCTCGTCCTCGCCACGCATTCTGTACGTGGGCAAGGTCGAGACGCGAAAGGGCTATGACACACTGCTCGATGCGGCGGCGATCCTTCATCAGGAGTTCCCGACGGCCGAGTTCTGGTTCGCAGGACACGGCGAGCTGGACCAGGCCAGCCAGCACAGCCGAGAGCGGGGCCTCTCGTCCGTGGTCCGTCTCCTCGGCTGGCTCAGCCCGGAGGAGATGGAGGCGATCTACAACCAGGTCGACCTCTTCTGCCTGCCGAGTCGCAACGAGGGGGTACCAATGGCGATGCTCGAGGCCATGAGCCATGCGCTGCCCGTCGTCGTCACCGCCGTGGGAGGCATCCCCGACGTCGTGCGTGACGGCGAAAATGGCTTGCTCGTCAGACCCGAAGACCCGGTCTCCCTCGCAGAGGCGATCTCCCGCGTCCTTCGCGAGCCTGCACTCGCAAGCACCCTCGCGATCACCGGTCAGCGCGATGTGCAATCCTCCTGCAATCTGGAGGTGGTGGGAGATCAGCTGGCCAGTCTCTACCGGCGCACGCTCACCACAGCGCACCGCTGAGAGGCAAGTCGATCGATGATGACGTGTCAAAACGCACTCGGAGCCCTGCTCGCCGCAAGCGTTCTCCTCCTGCTGGTTCAACCGAGCTGCGCGGCTCAGGCGCAGTCGCAGCCAGATCGGCGACCGGCCCCGTGCCCGACCGACCGCTCACACAGCAGAGCTGGCGCGAACGCGAGAGACCCGGAGATCGAACCATCCCTGAAGTTGCTCGGAGTCAGCTCGCCCGCAACCGTCTCCGGAGCCGTGCTCGTCGCCATCGACGGCGCCATGGCACAGGGCACACTGACCTTCTGCCTCGATGGCGCACCACTGCGGCTGAGCACCGCGAACGCCGCACAACGGGCCGAGGAGCCCGTCGTCCTCTCGCTCGAGAGCGTCAGGCCCGGCGAGCACCTCCTCCACGCCACCGCCAGAGCCGCCGACGGCAGACCCCTCCAGTCAGACCAGGTCCTCCTTCACGTCGTCCCAACAGCGAACGACCAGTTCAGCAGCGCGCTCACGCCGTATGCACTGCAGCCCAGCGTCGTGCAGCCCTTGTCGGAGCTGCTCACACACATCGAAACCCCCCGTGCCGCGCTGACCACGGAAGAGGCTGAGACGCGCACACAGGTCGCCGCCATGTACCAAAACTTCGGCTTCGATCTCTCGCTCGACGCTCCATCCGATCAGTCGGACATCCTGGTGCGGCTGCTTCCCAGCAAGTGGGCGCCTCCAGTCCCCGGCAGACACGTTCCGCTCAGCCAGCAGTTCTCTCCCGACGCGCCCTTCTACAAGGCCATTCCCACCGAGTGGCCTCGCGTCCAGCTCCCGAAGGGCTATCTCTCCACCATTCAACTGAACACAAATCAGGGGGGCGACGGCATCGGCTACGGTGTCGCGATCGCGGACGACCATGCTCCGGTTACCCGCATCACAAGCCAGTGGTACGAGCAGGTCGCCACACGACGTGTCGTCGAGATCCGTGCCCCGGCCGACTGGTCGCACTTCCTCCCGCGCCTTGCCGCGGGAGACCGTCATGTGATCTTCGTCGATCCCTCCACCGAGAGCTTCGTCAGCGCCTACAAGACCAGAGTCGACGCGCAGACATCCGAGCCCGCCGCCCTCTATGCGAGCCCCGTCACCTCCTTTAACTCTCTCGGCGACCATGGCGGCTCGACCGCGGCCGGCTTCGCCGAGCTGCCCTTACTCCTTTGGCCGGGCGAGGCCACCGCAGAGGAGGCCGAGATCCACCATGCGCTTGGCGGACCGGTCAGTCGAACCTGGGCCGCGCGCATTTATCCCGCAACCTCCCGCGACGCCGGTATGCTCACCAGCTTGAACTCGTGCCCCGGCAAAGGCAGCCTGCTCACCAACACCGGCCTCATCCCTTACGGCGGAATCATCCAGCTCGATCCCTCACTCGACCTCACGCGTCTCGGTCTCAGCCGGCCAGCCCAGAGAATCCTGCGCGCAATCCAGGTCTACGGCTACTACGTCATGGACTTCGGCTGTGCGGACCTCGACATCTACACCGCAGTCGACGAGAAAGAGTTCATGCCCTTCGGCGGGGTCTATGGGTGGAACGCCCAGCATCGAGGCGTACAGGCCGAGATTGCCGACGTGCTCACGACCCAGAAGCTGTACGTCGTCCCGCCTCTGGTCAAGCGGCCGTAAGCCGAGTTCTCGCAAGCAAAGTGGAGGCGCCGATGACATAAACGACCGGCGCCTCCATGAACCCGCCGCTACTGCTTCTTGATGAGCGGCGCAACGACGTACAGGGTATGGGTCGTGAGCACATTCTGCACCTCGAACTGAACGCCCGGTCCGTGCACGTTCCCGTACATCCCTCCATACGGCTCAAACTCCGACTCGGCGATCGCGGTGTAGATGTCCATATCGCCGCATCCGAAGTCCATGACGTAGTAGCCATACGTCTGCATCGCCTGCAGAATCCGCAGCGCCGGAAGCGAGAGGGAGAGCTTGGATAGATCCACCTGCGGATCTAGCTGAATCACCCCGCCATACGGCACAAGACCGTTGTTCGTCAGCCCCGATCCCGTGCAGGAGTTCACGCTCGTCAGGATGCCCGCATCTCTGGCCGTGGCAGGGTAGACGCGCGCCGCCCACGTCCGGCCCACAGGACCGCCAATCGCATGCGGAATTGCACGCGTTGCATCGGTCGCCTCCCCCGGCTGTACCAGCACCGGCGCCTCCGCAAACCCGGCCGCGTCCGACCCACCCTTGTCTCCGAGCGAGTTGAAGGCGGTCGGCGAACTGGCGAAGAGCGCGTTCGGTCCTCCCGTCAGAGCATTTCGCGTCGTCTTGTACGTGCTCACGAACGTGCGTGTCACTGGATCCGCGAAGATCACATGGCTATCCCCCGCCACAAGCGCCGGCAGGCTTGCCTCCCAGTCGCTCTTCATGCGAAATAGGAAGGTCTCGAGCGTGCTCGCGTCGGAGTACCACTCGCTCGTCACCGGGAGCGGCAAGTCCGTGGCGGCCGCGACCGTCTCGCCATAGCCGATGCCGTCACCACCCGTCACCGAGTTCAGCTGAAGCTGCTGAATGTAGCCGGTCGGGAGAGCCACTCGTGGCCAGAGCGCAGGAATCGCATGGTAGTACGGCGCGTCTGGCGAGAACGCCATGCTGAGCGGCGTCGACGTAACATACGCCGCTGGTGCCTGCCACGCCTTCGGCCGCAGGCCACTCAGGATCGCCGAGTTATCACTTGCCGCGTCGAGTGATGGGTCGATGTTCCAGTTCAGGTACATCGCCGCGACCTCCTGCCGTACTGCACTCTCGGCCGCCGACACCGCGGCTCCCTGCGTGCTGACACTCGCAACCACCTTCGCCACCGTGCTCTGCTGCGCCGAAGGCTGATTCGCGTAGGCGTTCAACGTCGAGCTGAGCTGGTTGTTGATCGAAGGAACGATGTCCAGCACGATCGCATTCGAAGAGATCACACCTCCGTCTGCCAGGGTCGCGACCGCTCGAAGGGTATGCTGACCCGTGCTAAGTGCGGAGACAGAGAATCCGCTCGCCTGTCCTCCGAACCAGAACGGTGCGCTCTTCTCGGTCGCCTCAAGCGTGTCGTCGATGAAGTACGACACCGTCGCGGTGGATGGTACCTCGGCCGCCTCGATGAAGATCGACTCCGCCACCGTCGCGGGACTTAGCAGACCCGAGATCGCAAAGCTGCCAGGGTCTCCAGGTACACCCTTCACCGGCGCTGGGGTAGGAGTTGGAACGACTGGCGACGGTGTGGGAGTTGGAACGACCGGTGTCGGCGTGGTGATTGGGGATGGCGTTAAAACGGGAGACTTTGGATGACGCCGTCCCGCGGCAAACGCGGAGGATGCATCCATGCAGCCCGCGGCGATCAGGCCAAAGCAGGCCGCCTGGACAAAGACTCGGGAAGAGAAAAGAGCAAACGACTTCGATCGATCATGGTCGACTGGAACGACATACATGGGGAGCCCTTCACAGCGTGAGGTCGAGCTTCGGTCTGCCGAGCGCGCAAACTTCAAAAACTTGCACATTCATTGCGGATCGTTGCCACTATGCAAAAGCTAGCATGCAATAGACGTGCAGATTTTCCCTGGAGCTCTCTTCGTCCTCTCCTGTCCCAGGCATCCCAAGCCGATCGCGCAAGGGCATATATCGCAAGTCTGGATAGAGGTGCAAATACGATCAGAGTTCGCGAAGAGGCAAGACTCCTCGAAAGTTGTACGGGATGGAAGGCGGCTGACGAGCAAGCCCTGCCCGCATAGTCGCGCAGTCCTGAGCAGTCCGCGAACGACGCAGACGGCGACCTCAACCGCAATGCTGAGTACGACCCGTTGCACGGCAGGCAGAACTGTTCCCTCGCCTAACGTCGCATCCAGGCTGCGAAAGAGCGAACGTCCCTCTGCGTCTGCACTTCAACGACGCGAGACATCGCTCCTAGGTCCTGATCGCCAAACGCTGTCACCCAACGCAGTCTGAAAGACGAACGTGTCACCGTTGCACGCCGTCACTCCAGCCATCCGCACTAGGGAGCCGACTCGCCAGGCGGGTTCGACGTGGCGCGATGCTGCTCGGAGAGGAGCCGGCCGGCCTTGGCACGCTCCTCCGTACCGGCGGCAACCTGGCCCGACTCACGAAGCGCGGTCCCCAGAATGTAGTGGCCTTCCGCATCCTTCGGCTCGAGAGCAGCGGCACGCCGTAAAGGATTGATCGCCTGCGCAGGCTCGTGCAGGGAGAGTAAGCTCTGCCCTAGTTCCAGCAGAGCATCGCGATAAGATGGGTTCACCGCCAGCGCTGCATTAAAGTAAGTCACCGCCTCCGCCGGTCTCTCCTCCCGGCGTACGATGCGGCCAAGAGTACAGTTAGCGACGGGGTCCTTCGGACTCTGCTTCAGAGCAAGCAGAAACTCCTGCTTTGCCGCAGTCGGATTTGCGTTGCGCCAGTAGATGACTCCCAGTCCTGTATGAACTCCCGGAAACTCCGGGTCTGCCCGTTCCGCAGCTTGAAACTCGCGAATGGCATCCTCCTCGCGAAAAAGACTGTCATACGCCGTCGCAAGCATAACGTGTGCCTCCGCCGAAGATGGCGAAAGTACCATAATCTGGCGAAAGACATCCTGAACTCCCGCATAGTTCTTTGTTCGCAGATAGCACTTACCCAGCACGTACAACGTCTCTAGATCGGTTGGTGTCACCGTGTGCGCTCGCTCGAGGTATCGAGCCGCCTCGGAATAGCGATCGAGTGCGAACAGACTTAGGCCGGTCAGGTCGAGAAGCTGGAAGTTAGGTGCGCCCGCAGCGGCTCTCTCAAGCAGTGGAAGCGCGTCGGCGTAGTGTTGCGCCCGGAAGAGTGTCACACCGAGATTGCGCTCCGTCGTGGCATCCCCTGGCCTGAGCGCAAGCGCCTGCCGTAGCGGCGCGATCGCCTCGATAGGGCGACCCTGGCGAGCAATGGCGAGAGCGAGATTATTGAGAAGAGGAACCGATCGTGGATCAGAGAGTAACGCTCGGCGAAACTCTCGTTCCGCATGTGCGTACTCCCCCTTGGCGAACGCCGCTGAACCTTCTGCGATCGATGACTCGGGCGAGGTACTCGCAGTCTGACCGAAGTTCGGTAATGCGCAAAACAAAGCAGCGTGCAGAAACCCCGCGATCATGCGCATCGCGACTCGTCGGAAGCCAAACGAGAACCCCATACGCGATCACCACCTGCACTCTACCATGACGGCAAAGTGTATTTCTGAATCTATTTCGGATGATTTTGCTTGAAATCAGAAAGAAGTCTGGTTACGCTGCATTCACATCCCAGCTAATACTCCTCTGGCGCACTCGATTGCTACGAGGAAGAGTCACATTCTTCTGTTCACCCAGAACCGAAGCTATACCTTGGTGAGGCCGTCTCCAATGTCGACGAAGCTCCTGCAGAAGCTCGCGCTCCTTCTCTTCCTGTCCACCGCCTATCTCACCTCCTCCCTCGCCCAGGAGATCGCCGCGAGTCTGAGCGGAACCGTAACTGACCCGTCCGGCGCCGCCATCGCAGGAGCCAAGGTCGAGGTGCGCAACGCCGGCATCGACGGGTTTCTGCGGACGGCAGTGACAGACCGTGGCGGTACCTATACTGTGACAAATCTGGCGCCCGCAACCTATACGGTCTCGATCACGGCGACGGGCTTCAAGAGCCTCACGGCGCAGAGTGTAACCCTCTTTGTGGCAGAAAAGCGGGCCGTCAATGCGCAGCTGCAGACCGGGTCGGTGGATCAGAGCGTGACCGTGCAGGAGGACGCCGTCGCCGTCGAGACGACGAACAGCGCACAGACAGGAACGATCAGTGGTACCCAGGTTCGAGAGCTCGAACTGAATAATCGTAACTTCGAGCAGCTGGTGACACTGCAGCCCGGTGTCGTCAACGGCCTCCCCGACGAGGTTGGCTTCGGACTGAGTAACTCAACCACCATCTCGGTCAACGGAGCGCGTACAGGAGCGAATAACTGGACGGTAGATGGTGCCGATATTAATGACAGTGGGTCGAATGGCACTCTGCTGAATGTTCCGAGTATCGACGCGATCCAGGAGTTTACGCTGGCGCGCGGCTCCTATGACGCCGGCTATGGACGCAGCGGCGGTGGACAGGTGCTTGTCGCGACCAAGCAGGGGACGAGTCAATATCACGGCGACGTCTACGAGTTCAACCGCAACAATGTCTTTAATGCAAACTCCTACTTCAACAAGCGGGTCACCCCGGTCATACCGCGCGGCATCGAACGATATAACGACTTCGGCTTCACACTCGGCGGGCCAGTCTCGATTCCGCGGGTCTTCAATACGAGCAAGGACAAGCTCTTCTTCTTCTGGTCGGAAGAGTGGCGCAAGGTGAGCGCTCCAACGACCGGAAGCATCGCCGCTCCGACCCCGATGCAGCTGGATGGCATCGTCTCCGGTCAGGTAATGAACGCGCCGGCGGGATGCGTCACCTTTGACCAGGCCTCGCAGCAGAGCACGATCAATCCCGCCTGCTATAGCCAGAACGCGAAGGTCTATCTCGCGAACGTCTTCAACGGTCACGCGGCCAACGATGGCTCGAACTATGACTACACCTACTCCGCCAAGACAAACTTCCGGCAGGATCTGGTGCGCCTCGACTACAGCGTGAATGAGAAGATCCATCTCTTTGCGCGCGCCATCCAGGACGAGACCCCCTCGAACTTCCCCACGGGCCTCTTCGCCGGCAACAACTACCCCGGCCTGGTCAACACGTCGCTGAACGCACCAGGAGAGAACGTGGTCGGCAATCTGACCTACACGATCACTCCGAAGGTCGTCAACGAGGCGGAGGTCGCCTACTCTCAGGGAGAGATCGCTGCCACGCTGAGCGGTGTGGCTGACTCGCCTACAGTGTTGTCTGCGCTGACCAACAACACCGCGTACAAGGATCCCTACGGCCGTATCCCGAGCATCAGTATTCTCGTCGGGGGTATTACGGGTCTCACGCAGGGTAGCGCCCCGTACAACGAGCGAAATCTGGATCGGACCTTCTTCGACAATCTCTCGATCAACCTCGGACGGCACGCGGTACGCACAGGCTTCTCCTACTCGCAGCTGCTCAAGACCGAGAACGGTGACTCGGGAGGTCCGTCGTTCCAATTCGACCAGTGGCAGGACTTTCTGCTGGGCAATGTGACGGTCTACCAGCAGGCCAGCCGGGATATCATCCCGGATCTGCACTACAACAACATCGAAGCCTTCGTGCAGGATGACTGGAAGGTCAGCTCGCGCCTCACCTTGAACCTCGGCCTCCGATGGAGCTACTTCCCATCGCCTACGGACTCCAACGACACACTGAATAACTTCATTCCCTCGATCTACAGCGCCGCAAAGGCACCGGCGATCGATGCCAACGGAAACTTTGTCGCCGGCGCGCAGGTCCCCGCGACCTACACGAACGGCCTGATCTTTCCCACCGGCTCGGCGTGCACCAAGGCACAGGCGATCTCACCCGGCGTGACCTGTTCTCCCTATGGCGGCCGCGTCAACCCGAACTCAAATCTGAACTTCGGTCCACGCTTCGGCTTTGCCTTCGATCCATTTGGGACGGGGAAGACCTCGCTGCGCGGCGGCTACGGCATCTTCTACGACCGGACCCTGAACGGCATCTGGGAGCAGAATGCCTTCACCGATCCCCCGCTGGTTCAGTTTGCGACCGTCAATAACACCAACTTCGACAATCCTCTCGCCGGAAACCAGAGTGTCTCCCTCGGTCCCAACCGCCTCACCACGACCGGCAACCCGTCGTTCAAGGTTCCGTCCTACTCCGCCTACAACCTATCCTTGCAGCAGGCGCTTGATCCAAGCACGGTACTTGAGATCGCGTACGTCGGCTCCTTCGGCCGCCATCTCTTAGGAGAGGTTGACTTCAACCAGCCCACCCTCGCGGCACGCGTGAACAATCCCACGGCCAATGTAAACGCCATTCGCCCTTACCTTGGCTACTCCTATTACGAAGCGAGAATCCCGGCCTTCACCAACAACTACAACTCTCTTCAGGTCTCGATCAACCACCGTGTCACCCGTGGGCTCACCGCCGGCATCGCCTACACGTGGTCGAAGAACCTTTCGACCCAGTCCAACGATCGTGGCACCGCCATCACAGACGCGTATAACCCGAAGCTGGACTATGGCCCAACAGCACTCAATACGCCACAGATCTTCATCGCCAACTACGTCTACGACCTTCCCTTCTTTCGAGAGCAGCATGGCATTCTTGGTCACACCCTGGGTGGATGGGAGGTCTCCGGCATCACCTCGGTCGAGTCTGGGCACTCCGTCTCGGTGACGCAGCCGCTGGACCCGTTTGCCTGCACGCTGTCGTCGACCACGGGAACGGGTTGCGCGGCCGGCTCCGCGGCGGGCACCTATCCTGGCGGTCTCGGGATCGCCACACCCGACGCGGATATCGCTCCTCGGCCAGACCAGATCGCCCGCATCAACGTCACCAAGAGTGTCACGCAGTGGTTTACGACCTCCTCCTTCGCTGCAGCAGTCGGGCACTTTGGGTCGGAGCGCAATGGAGTCTTCCTTGGACCGGGGCTGCAAAACTGGGATCTCGCCGCCGTCAAGAACGTGCGATTCAGCGAGCGCTATCGCTTTCAGTTCCGGGGTGAGTTCTTCAATGCCTTCAATCACACCAACTTCTCCAACATCGACACCTTGCTGGGAGATGGACAGTTTGGGCAGGTCACAGCGACCCACAACCCGCGCAACGTGCAACTTGGAGGCAAACTCTACTTCTAGCGGACGGCACGTCCGCCAGCCGGCAGACGAGTCATGAGATCGTCAGACACAAGGCTCGCCGTCAGAGTCACGCTTCAACCGTGAGGGGGAACACGTGAGGACTCTGCTCCGCTGCAGTCTCTCTGCCGGCCTGCTCCTGTCGGCCGCGGCTGCTGCCCCCGCGCAGTCGCAGACGCTGCCTGCAGACGACCTGGTGCCGAACTTCACCTCGCCCGTCGTGGCCACGGACTTCGACAAGCGAGTCGTGATGGTTCCGATGCGGGACGGAACGAAGTTATATACCGTCATCGTCGTTCCGAAGGGAGCGAAGGCAGCCCCGATCTTACTCACGCGCACCCCCTACAACGCGGCGCAGCGCGCGTCCCGCTCGAAGGCAGCGCGCATGATCGAGGTTCTGCCGCTCTCGGACGAGGTCTTCGTCGAGGCCGGCTACATACGGGTCTTTCAGGACGTGCGGGGCAAGTATGGATCCGAAGGACCATACCTGATGACACCGCCGCCGGTCGACTCCGGCTTCAACCCCAGCGGCGCAGACGATACAACGGACGGGTACGACACCATCGACTGGCTGATCAAGAACGTCCCCGAGTCCAACGGACGTGTCGGCATGATCGGCTCCTCCTACGAGGGCTTCACTGTCGTGATGGCGCTCTTGCACCCCCATCCTGCGCTCAAGGTCGCCGCTCCGGAGAGTCCCATGATCGATGGCTGGATGGGCGACGACTGGTTCCACTATGGCGCCTTCCGACAGCCCAACATCGACTACTTCCTCGGACAGACGAGCAAGCGCGGGCAGGGAGTTGAGGTCGCGCGACGCGGCCGGGACGACTACTCAAACTTCCTGCTCGCCGGGAGCGCGGAGGCGTTTGCAGCCGCGGAGGGAATGGACCAGCTGCCCGGGTGGCGAACGATGGTGGCGCACCCGGCGTACGACGCGTTCTGGAAGAGCCAGGCGCTCGACAGGCTCATGGCCCAGCGGCCGTTGACCGTGCCCACCATGTGGGAACAGGGTCTCTGGGATCAGGAGGACATGTGGGGCGCGATCCACACCTATCGCGCACTCGAGGCGAAAGACTCGACCGGCGAGAGGAACTTCCTCGTCATGGGGCCGTGGTTTCACAGTCAGGTCAATCGCGAGGGTCGTGCTCTCGGCTCGCTGACCTGGGCAACCGACACCGCCGCGCAGTGGCGGCGCGAGGTGCTGCTGCCGTTCTTCAACCAGTACCTCAAGCCGGGCGCACCCCGCGCCGACACGCCGCCGGTCTACATCTATGACACCGGCGCGGATCACTGGGACAGACCGAAGGTCTTTCCGGCAGCCTGTGAGCAGGGCTGTCCGACGTCGTCGAAGCCGCTCTATCTCACCCCAAAGTGGGGACTCTCCTTCGTCGAGCCGAAGGCGGAGAGCAAGGCGGAGGCCTACGACGAGTACATCTCCGATCCGGAGAAGCCGGTCCCCTACCGGCCGCGCCCGATCGATGCAGCCGATGCGACAGGATGGCGCACCTGGCTCGTGACAGACCAGCGCTTTGTCGACGGGCGGCCAGACGTGCTTACCTACGAGACAGAGCCGCTTAAAGAAGCCGTGAAGCTCTCGGGTGAGCCCGTCGTCCACCTGAAGGCCTCCACGAGTGGCACCGACTCCGACTGGATCGTCAAGCTGATCGACGTCCAGCCGAATCGAACCGCGCCTCCGACCGAGATGAGCGGCTATGAGCTGCCGATCGCCACGGACATCTTCCGTGGACGGTACCGTAAGAGCTTCGAAACGCCCGAGGCGATCAAGCCCAACGAACCTCTCTCATATGACTTCGCCTTGCCGATGGTGAACCACACGCTGCTTCCCGGCCATCGTCTGATGGTGCAGATACAGTCCACGCTCTTCCCTCTCTACGACCGGAACCCGCAGCGATTTGTGCCCAACATCTTTACGGCGCAAGCGAGCGACTACGAGAGAGCGACGCAGCGCATCTGGCACTCGGCCACGGAGGCCAGCTACATCTCCCTGCCCGTCGTGCCTCTCCCTCAGCCCTGACGGTGGCGCTACGAGACGATCGGCTTCGCCCTGCCCTGAGGCGCTTTCGAGACGCCGTACAGCAGTCGTCCATCTCCGTCGAGGTGACGCAGCGAGAGTTCGGTCGGCGTCACAGCAAGATGACTGAATCCATGAACCTGCTGCGCATACGGTCCTCGGTCGAGTGCATCGACCTTCAGCGCGTACAGATCCGCGCCGCCGCCTCCGGAGAGAAAGTGCGTGGTGGGGTGGCCTTCGAACTCAAGATGTTGCAGGTCGTGGTCATGACCCGCCATGTACAGATCCACCGCGTGCCTCTGAAACAACGGATCCCAGTCGCGGACAAGGACAGGATGATCCCCGTGCGGACCGTTCGAAAAGACAGGATGATGCGCGATCACCGCAAGAAACGGCGCTGTGCGTGGCCGCTTTAGCTGCTCTTCGAGCCAGCGCAGCTGCTCGGCCTGTTCGTCAGGTTGCAGAGTAAAGTCATGGCCGTGCTTCAACCTGCCGTCCGCGGCGGGCATGTTGCTGTCTAAGACGATGAAGTGAATCAGAGGGTGCCGCTGCGGAAAGTCAAAGGTATACCAGCGCGCCGGTAGCGTCCATCGCGTCGGCCGCCCATCCAGACCGCGACCAGTTCTCGCGTACTCCAGCTCAGCCTGCACCTTGTTGATGTCATCCGGAAGTTGCTGGTAGTCGTGATTTCCCAGCAGGGTATAGGCCGGCCCTGGAAAGGTATCGGCCGGATACATGGCCTCGAACTGATCGACCCAGCGAGGCGACGCTGCACCGCCGGCGAGATCGCCATACCAGCTGTCTCCCAGCAGCAGCAGAGCGTCCGGGCGCATGCGCTGCGTCGTCGCGTAGTGGCGCATGCCGCGCGCCACCATCGCCTGTGCCTTGAAGCCGGCTCCCGCTCGCGACGCATCTTCAGACACTCCCGACCATCCCCAGTCCCCGATCACCAGAGCGTGTGCCGCAGCGTGGTCCAGAGGCTCCGCATGAAGTCGTGGCAGCGATGGCAGCGCAGCCGCTGCGCTCCAGGCAAGTGTCTGGCGAAGAAAGCGGCGCCGGGAGAGTGTGTCGTTTGGCGAGGAGGTCAGCACTCCCCCACTATAGGACACGCCTTCGTGGTGCTTCGAGGGCATTTCTTTATCGCGTCGCAACGCACGAACGCGTATTTTGGACAGCGATGGTCTCTCCTCAACGTCTCCTTCTGCTCCTCTCGCTCGCGCTCACCGCATCGACCAACGTGCCGGCACAGACCACCTCCTCGAAGACGGATCCGTACCTGCGCCTGATGACGCAGGCCTGGCAGCACGCGCAGCAGCACGGCGCGCCGGCTCGGCCCGTCCTCTCGCCGTCCAATCCATCCGTGCTGAGCGGCGCTGTCCCGATCGCGGCGCTGCACGCGCAGGGATTTCAGATCGTCCCCTGGAACCCGAACGACCCCGAGACCATCCGCAAGACCCTTCGTACCGGCGTCGACGGCCTCATCACCGACCGCCCGGACATCCTTCAGGCAGTGCTCGCCGAGGAGCGGGCGCGTCCCGATCTCAGTCCCGACGAGCGCGCGCGGCTCGCGCACCTCGACGTCTCCGCGCACCGCGGCGGTCGTGGTCTGCGACCCGAGAACACCCTGCCCTCCTTCGAGTCGGGCATGGACAACCTCATCACCTCCATCGAGACCGACACCGGCGTCACCACGGACCACCGATCGCTCATCTGGCACGATCAGTTCCTCAACCCGGAGTCCTGCCGCCGGGCCGACGGTGCGCCGTATACCCTCGCCAATCGCGTCTACATCAGAGACATCTCCATGACGGAGGCACAGCGCACCTTCATCTGCGACAGGCTGCACTTCGGCACCGAGCAGCGCAACGACCTCAGCCTCTCCCCCGTCTCCGTCGCCTTCGCCAGCCATGAGGGCATGCCGAGCCCGTACGCTCCGACACACGCCGCCCAGCTCTTCCGCTTCGTGCGCTTCTACGTCGAGTACTACCGGCACGGCGCAGGTCGATCCACCCCCCACGCCGTCGAGCGCGCCGCAGCCGCCGAGAAGGTTCGCTTCAACCTCGAGACCAAGATCCTGCCGGACCGGCTGCCGCCCGAGGTCGCCGGCCCGCAGAACACACGCGTCCCCCCGGAGATGTTTCAGAACCACACCGTTCCCCCGCAGGTCTTCGTCGACACCCTGGTCGGCGCCATCCATGAAGAGCACATGGAAGCACGCTCGGAGATTCAGAGCTTCGACTACCGCACCCTGATCCTGGTCGAAGAGCAGCACCCGCAGATCCCGACCTACTACCTCATCGACAACCCGAAGCTGCTCTCGAGCAGCTTCGTCCCCGAGTCGCTCCGGCAGACCCCTGTACCGTAGATCGTCCCCCGAGTCATCCACGCCTCGCCAGGCGCTGAAACCTCCTGTTAACATCCGCTTCACTTGAGTGACATCATGACTTCCTACTCTAGCCACATGCCCCGATCTGTTTCAGCCTTCCTCGCAGCCCTGCTGTACGTGTGTCTGTTGCCCGCCTCCCTCTTCGCCCAGTTTGAGAACGGCAGCATCGTCGGTACCGTTCGCGACAGCTCCGGCGCCGTCATCCCGGAGGCCTCGGTCACCGCCACCAACAAGGCGACCGGCGTCGTGAGCACGCGCACCTCGAACGCCGAGGGCAGCTTCGAGATACCCGATCTTCGCGTCGGGCAGTACGACCTCCTGGTGACCAAACCCGGCTTCAGCAGCGCCACCGCCACCGACATCGCCGTCACCATCTCCGGCCGGCAGCGCATCGACCTCACCATGAGCGTCGGTGAGGCCAGCACCACCGTCGACGTCGCCTCCGGCGTCAATCTGCAGGTGGAGGCGGACACCAGCGAACGCGGGCAGATCGTCACGCAATATCAGACCGCTGCGCTGCCGCTCGTCAGCCGCAACTACTCCGACCTCATCGGCCTCACCACCGGCGTGCGCCAGTCGACCAGTTCGCTCTCGAGCACCTCCAACACCGGCCTCCTGCGCGAGGGCTCCTTCAACGTCAACGGCCAGCGGTCCATCTTCAACAACTTCCTGCTCGACGGCATGGACAACAACGCCTATGGCGAGTCCAACCAGGGCTTCTCCAACCAGATCATCCAGCCCGCGCCCGACTCCGTCGCGCAGTTTCAGGTTGTCACCAACAACGAGACGGCGGAGTATGGCCGTGCCTCCGGCGCCACCATCAACGTCGCCTTCGCCCAGGGCGGCAACGCCTTTCATGGCCGCGCCTACGAGTTCCTGCGCAACACCGACCTCAACGCCACCGGCTTCTTCCGTCCGCCGGGCGGCGTGAAGCCGCAGTTCAATCGCAACCAGTTCGGTGGCAACGTCAACGGTCCCATCCTGCACGACCATCTCTTCTTCTTCCTCGACTACGAGGGCTTCCGCCAGGCGCGCAAGCAGGTCTCCTCCGCGACCCTGCCCACCGACGCCCAGCGCGCCGGCATCTTTGGCACCACGGTCTATGATCCCTACACCGGTCAGGCCTTCGCCGCCGGCACCTCCATCCTCTCGGCGACGGATATCTCGCCCGCGGCCCGCACCATCCTCGGCCTCATCCCCCCCAACACCAGCACCGCGACCAGCGCCAACTTCACCACCCTGCAGCGCTCCTCGAACTTCTCCGACAAGGGCGACATCCGGCTCGACTACACCCTCAACGAGCGCAATTCCTTCTTTCTCCGCGTCAGCGACCTCAAGCAGGACGCGACCGACTTCCCCATCTTCGGTCTGCCCATCGACGGCAACTCCAACGGCAAGCAGCGCATCCTCGACCAGCAGGTCGCCGTCGGCTACACCCGCGTCATCAGCTCCAACCAGCTCTTCGACGCGCGCCTCGGCCTCTCGCGCACCAAGGCCGGCAAGTTCTCCCTCTCGATCGGAGAGAACACGGGCCTCACCTTCCCCGGTCTGCCGACCGACCCCACCGTCGCTGGCGGCATCCCGTCCATCACCATCTCCAACATCAACGCGCTCGGCCGCCAGTCGACCAACCCGCAGTTCCAGAACCCCGCGCTGCTCGATCCCAAGTTCAACTACTCGTGGGTCATCCGCAACCACTCGCTCAAGGCCGGCTACGAGTACCAGCACGTCTGGATGGCGGTGCAGGATACCAACCCCCTCTATGGCGGCTTCTTCTTTCAGGGCGGCTTCAGCCGGCCCGTCGACGCCAACGGCAACCTGACCGGCACTGCCACCACCGACAACTACATCGCCGACTTCCTCTGGGGCGCGACCAACCAGTACACGCTCTCGTCCTTCTTCGTCGCGCACCTGCGCAACCAGTCGCACTTCGCCTATGTCCAGGACGACTGGAAGGCGACGCCGAAGCTCACCCTCAACCTCGGCCTGCGCTACGAGTACACGACACCCTACTACGAGGAGAACAACCTCCAGTCCAACTTCAACCCAGCGCTCGCAGGAGGCAGTAATCCCGCCAGCGCCATCGTCCCCGTCGCCGGCACCGGTAACCGCTATGGTTACAATCCCGACAAGAACGACTTCGCCCCGCGGCTCGGCTTCGCCTACGCCGCCGACGAGAAGACCGCCATCCGCGGCGGCTACGGCATCAGCTTCTCGCACTACGACCGCGCCGGCTCAGGCAACATCCTCGCCATCAACCCCGGCGAAGCGCTCTTTGTCACGCAGCCCCAGGCGCCTGTCCGCGGCACCGCCAACACCGGCTACGTGCGTCTCGATCAGGGCTTCCCGTCGACCACGCTCACCTTCAACCCGCTCACCGACAACGTCACCTACATCGACTCCAACCGCTACCGCGACAGCTACGTCCACAACTACTACCTCGACGTGCAGCGCACCTTTGCCAAGAACACCCTCGTCGACGTCGCCTACGTCGGCAATCACGGCCTCAAACTCCTGCAGCTCGCGAACCTGAACCAGCGGGATCCGCTCAACGGCTTCGCCCGCCCCATCCCCACCTACGGCGACATCACCGTCGCCCTGCACGAGGCCTACTCCAACTACAACGCGCTCCAGGTCCGCTACGAGCAGCGCATGGTCGCCGGCCTCACTCTGCTGAACTCCTTCACCTGGTCGCACGCGCTCGATAACGCCGGCGCGTCGCTCGAGGCCAACACGCCCTCGCCGCAGGACATCCGCAACCTCGCCGCCGACTACGCGCAGTCCGAGTACAACCAGCCCCTTATCAACACCACCTCGCTCGTCTACGATCTGCCCGTCGGCCGGAACCGCCGCTTCCTTAACACCGGCGGCATAGTCAACCAGGTGCTCGGCCAGTGGCAGGTCTCGGCCGTCAACCAGGCCCAGTCCGGCTTCCCCTACCAGATCAACTACTCGCCCGCCGCCGCCAATCAGGTCTCCGGCATCTCCGCCTCCTATCGCGGATCAAACCTCTATCGCCCCAACCGCGTCCCCGGCGTCACCCTCAACTCGCTGAAGAAGAGCACCTCCACCGGAGCCGCCATCCAGTACATCAACATCAACACGACCGCCAACCCCAACGGCGGCGCCGTCAGCCTCCCGCCCACACTCGTCAATGGCGTCGTCGCCAGTCCCTTCGGCAACCTCTCCCGCGATCCCGGCCGCAGCCCCACCTACAACACACTCAACGTCGCCTTCAACAAGCGCTTCGAAACCCCCGTCGAGACCCTCAAAATAGAGTTTCGCGGCGAGCTCTACAACGCCTTCAACCACTCCAACTTCACGCAGCCCGGCGGCACCATCGCCAACTCCACCGCCAGCGTCAACGGCGTCTCCACCCCCGTCCAGACCGGCGGCACCATCACCAGCACCTTCGACCCCCGCATCGTGCAGTTCGGTCTCAAGGCCCTCTTCTAGAGGCCGCCCCTACCGCAAGAACAGGTATCCTCACCACTGCGACCCGTCGTGTTTCCGGCGCAGTGGTGAGTCCCGCCCCGTCCAGCCGAACCAACCTCCGCCACCCTCTCGGCCGCAACACGCAATGAGCCATAGCCGTCGACCTGCACCCTCAGTCGCCACTCCTAGACGCGTGCCCGCACCACCAACACCCTTCGTTGCGACCCGCCCTTATCCCGTAGCGTCAAGACTGTAGTCGCGCCTCACAAGCTCCCGTAGCTGCGCCTCCTGCCGCGCCGCCCACCCCGCGTCCTCGCCCAGCTCGGCCGCCAGCAACGCTGCCGCCACAGGCGCGGCCCGCAGCGTCGCCGCCGCATCCAGCAGCAGCGAGCGCGTCCGCCGCGAGAGCACGTCCTCCAGCGTCCGTGCCATCTCGTATCGCGCCGCATAGACGACCATCGCCCGGCTGTACGGCAGCGCCGCGTCGAGCGGCCGCCCCAGCGCCCCATCCTTCGCCATCAGCTCCGCGAGCAGCCGCGCGTCGCTGCCGTACTCGGCCGCCGCGCGCGGCCCCGCTTCGCCAGCCCTATCCGTCTCCCCACCAACTCCGTTCGTTCCGTGCAGCCGGGTCGTCGCCGTCACACACGCCCGCTCCGGCACCAGACCGCGGCGCGTCGCCGCCGTCAGCGCGTCCTCCGCCATGCGGCGATACGTCGTCCACTTCCCTCCCGCAATCGTCACCAGCCCGCTCGCCGCGACATCGATGTGGTGCTCCCGCGAGAGCTTCGACGTCGTATTCGCCGGCCCCGTCACCAGCGGCCGCAGCCCGGAGAAGACGCTCAGCACATCCTCCCGGCCGATCGGCGTCGCCAGATACGGGTTGATGTGCGCCAGCAGGTAGCCGATCTCGTCCGTCGTGTACCCCGGCTCCATCGCCGTCGTCGTCGCGGGCAGGTCCGTCGTGCCGATCACCACCCGCCCCTGCCACGGAATCGCGAAGATCACCCGCCCGTCCGTCGTCTTCGGGACCATCAGCGCCGCGTCGCCGCCCAGCACCTCCCGTCGCACCACGATGTGCGAGCCCCGGCTCAGCGACAGCAGCTTCGGCCGCGACCTGTCGTCCATCGCCGAGATCTCGTCCGAGAAGATCCCCGCTGCGTTGATCACCGCGCCCGCGCGCACCGTGATCGCGTCCCCCGTCTCACTGTCCTCGATCACCGCCCCCACCACGCGTCCACCCTCGTGCAGCAGCCGCGCGCATCGCACATAGTTTGCGACCACCGCCCCGTGATCCACCGCTGTGCGCGCCAGCGTCAGCGCCAGCCGCGCATCGTTGAACTGCGCATCGAAGTACAGCACCGACCCGCGCAGCCCCGCCGTGCCGATCCCGGGAATGCGCTCCGCCGTCGCCTTCACCCCCAGCAGCCGCGTCCGTCCCATCGACGCCGATCCCGACAGCAGATCGTACGCCAGCAGCCCCGCCCCATAAAACGGCAGGTCGACCACGCGGAACGTCGGCAGAATCGTCGGCAGCGGCCGGATCAGGTGCGGCGCATTCCGCTTCAGCACCGCGCGCTCGTGCAGCGCCTCATACACCAGGTGCACCTGCCCCGAAGCCAGGTACCGCACCCCGCCATGGATCAGCTTCGTCGACCGGCTTGACGTGCTCTGCGCAAAGTCTCCCGCCTCCACCAGCGCCGTCCGCAGCCCCCGCGTCGCCGCGTCCACCGCAATGCCCAGCCCCGTCGCGCCCCCGCCGACCACGAGCACGTCAAAGCTGCCCTCGAGCTCTCGAAGCGTCGTTCGACGTGTCGTCTGTGCGAGTGTCTCGGTCATCAATGACAGCTCCGATCGAAGCAGGGGCCGACAGCCCTCAGGCAGAATACGTCGTCGCTCCGCACACCCTCAAACCTGCTCAACAAGAGACGCCGTCCCATGCACCCGCGGCGCCTCCTCACCCTGCGCATCGCCTCGACGACGGTCCTCGTGCTCCGCCCGCCCCTGCACGCGCCCGCCAGCCCGACCCTCCGAACCAGCCAGCGACGACGGCAGCTCGCCCTCGTACCTCCCTGGCGGCAACTCACCTCCGACATCTCCTTCTACCGCTCTCCGGGAAGAGACGCTCTCAGATCCCCGTCCACCGCAGAAACAGCCCGGTCATCAGCGCCCCCAGCAGCGGCCCGACCACCGGAATGACCGCATATCCCCAGTCCGAGGTCCCCTTGCCCGCGATCGGCAGCAGTGCGTGCGCGATCCGCGGCCCCAGGTCACGCGCCGGATTCAGCGCATACCCCGTCGTTCCGCCGAGCGAGAGCCCCACACCCCACACCGCGATCGCTACCAGGTACGGCGCCAGCCCCGGAGCCGGTCCCGCCGGCGCAAACGTCTTCGCCCCGATGCTGCCGATCACCAGCAGAATCGTCGCCGTCGCCACCACCTCCGACAGCAGGTTCCACACCGGCGCCCGAATCGCCGGACCGGTCGAGAACACCGCCAGCTTCAGCGCAGCATCCTCCGTCACCCGCCAGTGCGGAAAGTAAAACAGCCACACCAGCACCGCCCCCGCAAACGCCCCCAGAAACTGTGCCACGATAAACGACACCACATGTGAGAAGTTCCCCGTGCGCAGCGCCACCGCCACTGTCACCGCCGGGTTTAGGTGCGCCCCCGGACTGCCGCACGCAATCGCCGTCAGCACCCCCGAGAACACCGCGAACCCCCATCCCGTCGCAATCGCCATCCACCCCGAGCCCTGCGCCTTTGAGCCCGTCAGCAGCACACCCGCGTTCACGCCCTCACCCAGCAGGATGACCACCATCGTCCCCATAAACTCGCCAAAGAACGGTCCGATCAGGTGCGTCATGCGTGCTCCTCCGCCGCAACGGGTGCATCCACCCAGTCGAACGACCGGCTCACCGCCTTCTTCCACTGCCGGTAGTGCTGCGCCCGCGCCGCCTCCGGCATCGCCGACGTAAACGTCCGGTCCAGCTCCGCATGCCCGCGCAGCTCGTCGAGCGACCCATAGAAGCCGCAGCCCAGCCCCGCCGCATACGCCGCGCCCAGCGCCGTCGTCTCGCGCATTCGCGGCCGCAGCACCGGCCGCGCCAACGTGTCCGCCTGCATCTGCAGCAGCAGACTGTTCGCCACCATGCCCCCATCCGTCCGCAGCTCCGCCAGCGCGATCCCCGAGTCCGCCTCCATCGCCTCCACCACGTCCCGCGTCTGCAGCGTCACCGCCTCGAGCGCCGCCCGCGCAAGGTGAGCCTTCGTCGCAAACCGGGTCAGCCCCGTCACCACCCCGCGCGCCGAGTCCTTCCAGTACGGCGCATACAGCCCCGAGAACGCCGGCACCAGATACACACCGCCGTTATCCGCCACCGAGCCGGCGAGCGCCTCCACCTCAGCACTCGTTCCGATCAGACCCAGGTTGTCCCGCAGCCACTGCACCAGCGCCCCTCCCATCGCAATGGAGCCCTCGAGCGCGTACACCGCCGGCTGCCCCTCGATCTGGTACGCGAGCGTCGTCAGCAGCCCGTGCGCCGACGCGACCGGTGTCGTCCCCGTGTTCATCAGCAGAAAGCAGCCCGTGCCGTACGTGTTCTTCGCCTCGCCCGGTCGAAAGCAGCTCTGCCCCACCAGCGCCGCGTGCTGATCCCCCAGCACCCCCGTGATCGGCGTCCCGCGCAGCCGCGTCACGGCCATCTCGCCAAAGCGCCCCGTGCTTGCGCCGATCTGCGGCAGCATCGCCCGCGGCACCCCGAACGCCTCCAGCAGCGCCGCGTCCCAGTCCAGCGTCCGCAGATCCATCAGCTGCGTGCGCGCCGCGTTCGTTACCTCCGTGCGATGCACCCCGCCCTCCGCGCCGCCCGTCAGATGCCACAGCAGGAAGCTGTCGATGTTGCCGAACAGCAGCTCGCCCGCCTCCGCCCGCGCCCGCGCGCCCGGGACATGATCCAGAAGCCATCGCAGCTTCAGTCCGCTGAAGTAAGTCGAAAGCGGCAGCCCCGTCTGAGCGCGGAACCGGTCCTGGCCGCCGCCCTCCGCCAGCCGGCCCACATCCTCCGCCGTGCGCGTGTCCTGCCATACGATCGCGTTCGCGATCGCCGCGCCCGTTCGCCTGTCCCACACCACCGTCGTCTCGCGCTGGTTCGTGATCCCCAGCGCCGCGACATCGGTCGCCGCCGCGCCCGCCTCCTGCAGCGCCTCGTCCACCACCGTCAGCGCACTCCGCAGGATCTCCGCGGGATCATGCTCCACCCATCCCGCCTTCGGGTAGATCTGCCGATGTTCCCGCTGCGCACAAGCAATAATCCGCCCCCCGCGATCGAACAGCATCGCGCGCGTGCTGGTCGTGCCCTGGTCAAGCGCCGCAAGAAGGTGAGCCATCACAGTCCATCCGGGCACCCGCCGAGAAGCCAGCGCGCGTCCCCCGGCATCCTCTCACGAGGGCACACCGCGAGGCCAGCACTCCTCCGCTGTGCTCCAAACCTGCATCTCACCCGCATCGGTCCACACCATCCCCTTGGGACGACGTGACCCGCATCACCCGGCGTAGCCTCCGCTGCTACACTGAGCCACAGATGAACGACGCCTCGACGTCTGATGCTCGCCCTCGAGAGATAGGGCGAGACCTCCCATGTGTGGACCAACATCGGATCATGGCGAAATCTTTGCGTGGGCGCACAAGCACGACGCCGTCCCCGCCGAAGTTCGACCGCGCATCTTTGATAGCGAACCGGCCATCCTGCACTTCCTCTTCGGCAGCGCCAAAGCCGGCCTGCCCGAGATCCGTCCCATCTCCTGGGAGAGCTTCTTCGCGCAGTTCGATCTCATGGGCCTCGCCATGGTCTACGACGACTCCCCCACCTTCCAGATCCTTCAGAACGAGACCGCCTCGATCTACCGCCGCAGCACAGGCATCGTCTAGCTGCGCCCGCAACTCCGCGGTATGCCGACCGATCCGCAACTCCTCTGTCCCTGCTCTGCCTCCGCCCCCTCAAAGACATCCAGGAACTCCGCAACCGCCCTCTGCCTTCGCAGTGGCCCAGGCACTGCGGCCGCGCACGCGTAAACTTCTCGAGTCGCCGCGAACCCCCAAAGCCGCGCCGAGGAGATCGCTCCGCCGTGCCCACTCGCCGCTCTGTCCTCAAATCCGCCACCCTCGCCGCGGCCGCCGTCGCCCTCTCCCGCCGCAGCTCCGCCGCCACCATCCCCGCCACGACCGCCACCCCGCTCGATCAGCTTCCCTACAGCGCCGTCACTCTGCTCCCCGGCCCCGCCCAACAGCAGTTCGCCGAGAACCACCGCTTCTTCCTCGACCGCAGCACGGACATGCTCCTCAAGCCCTTCCGCGAACGCCTCGGCATGCCTGCCCCTGGCGAAGACATGGGCGGCTGGTACTCCAACTCTCCCCTCTTCGACCCCCACGGCTCCTTCGACGGCTACGTCCCCGGCCACAGCCTCGGCCAGTACATCTCCGCCCTCAGCCGCGCCCACGCGATCACCGGCGACGCCGCCACCCGCCAAAAGGTCTTTGACCTCGTCACCGGCCTTGCCCCCACCCTCCAGAGCCGCTTCTACGACAACCAGATCCTTCCCGCCTACACCTTCGACAAGCTCTGCTGCGGTCTCACCGACGCGCACGCCATTGCCAATATTCCCCAGGCCCTGCCCGCCCTCCAGCAGGCCCTCACCGCGGCCCTTCCTCATCTGCCCGAGAAGGCCCTCTCCCGGCCCGAGATGCGCGCCCGCCCCCACCCCAACGAAGCCGACACCTGGGACGAGTCCTACACCCTGCCCGAGAACCTCTTCCTCGCCTGGCAGCGCTCCGGTGACCCACGCTTCCGCGACACCGCCTCCCGCTTCCTCGAAGATGACCTCTACTTCAACCCGCTCGCCGAAGACATCAACGTCCTTCCCGGCGAGCACGCCTACTCCCACCTCAACGCCCTCTGCTCCGCCATGCAGGCCTATCTCACCCTGGGCAGCGAGAGACACCTCCGCGCCGCCACCAACGGCTTCCGCATGGTGCAGGAGCAGAGCTTCGCGACCGGCGGCTGGGGACCTGGCGAGGCCTTCGTCCGCCCCGGCACCGACGACCTCACCCGCTCCCTCTTCACCCAGCCCGCCAGCTTTGAGACCCCCTGCGGCGCCTACGGCCACTTCAAGATCGCTCGCTACCTTCTCCGCGTCACCCGTGACCCCCTCTTCGGCGACAGCATGGAGCGTGTCCTCTACAACACCGTCCTCGGTGCCAAACCCATCCTCGACGACGGCTCCTCCTTCTACTACTCCGACTTCTCTGCCACCGGCCGCAAGACCTACGCCCGCGACAAGTGGCCCTGCTGCTCCGGCACCCTCCCCCAGATCGCCGCCGACTACGGCATCTCCAGCTACCTCGTCGATCCCTCGCGCGACCACGGCGGCCTCGTCGTCAACCTCTTCCTCCCCTCCCAGGTCCGCTGGCAGCAGGCCGGCACCCCCGTCACCCTCACCCAGCAGACCCTCTATCCCTTCACCCCCTCCACCCGCCTCACCATCGCCACCCCTCGCGAGCGCGAGTGGACCCTCTCCGTCCGCATCCCCGCTTGGGCCGGCCCCGCCACCCGCGTCCTCGTCAACGGCAGGCCCGCCTCGGCCGAGCTCCGCCCCGGTACCTTCCTCTCGCTGCGCCGCTCCTTCCGCGACGGCGATACCGTCGATCTCGCCTTCGACATGCCCCTCCGCATCGAGACGCTGAGCCTCGCCGGACCGCGCCCCCGCGACCTCGGCGCCCTCCTCCGCGGTCCCGTCGTCTTCATGGCTACCGGCGCCTGGCCCACCGAGATCACTCGCGCCCAGCTGCTCGGCGCCACCGCCAACTCCGCCGGCGACCGCCTCACCGCCGGCACCACCACCTTCAAACCCTATATGCACATCGCCGACGAGAGCTACCGCACCTACCAGCTCCTCGCCACCTGAGCCCGGCCGGCCCGGCGACTCCACCGCCTCGGAGACACGGTTGACCCCCGGGCGCATCCAACCGTCCATACTCGCGGCCCCTCGCAGGCCCCTCGGCGCCAAGGACGCCTCCCATGACCCCTCAGGAACAACAGCTCATCGCCGGCCTCATCGACCGCGTCCAGAAGACCCAGCTCACCGAGAAGGATCCCGACGCCGAGCAGATGCTCCGCCAGGGCCTCGGCACCAGCCCCAACGCGCTCTACATCCTCGCCCAGACCGTCCTCGTGCAGCAGTTCGCCCTCGAGCAGGCCCGCCACCAGCTCGCCGACGCCCAGGCCCAGTCTCAGGCCCACACGCAGGAGCCCAGGCGCGCCACCAGCTTCCTCGGCAGCCTCTTCGGCCACAGCGACCCCGCACCCCCGCCGCCGTCGCAGCAGGGCTACCAGCCCGTCCCCGGATACTCCCAGGCGCCCCCGCCCAGCCAGGCCGGCTACCCGCAGCAGCCCCCACCCTCGTTCCAGACCATGGCCGCGCCCCCCGGTGGTGGCGGCTTTATGCGCAGCGCCCTCCAGACCGCGACCGGCGTCGCCGCCGGCGCCCTTGCCTTCGAAGGCGTCGAGTCGCTCCTGCACGGCTTCGGCGGCGGTGGCGGCTTCGGCGGCGGACAGGGACTCGGCGGCTTCGGCTCTGGCGGCCGGCCCGAGGAGATCGTCAACAACTACTACGGCGACAGTGGCTCCCGCGACGCCTCAGGCCTCTCTCCCGACATCGAAGACCGCCGCTCTGACTTCAACGACAACTCCGTCAACAGCGACGACCTCCCGGCCGATGACCAGCAGCTCGCCGACGACGGCAGCAACGACCTCTCCAACCTCGACGACGACTCCAGCACCTTCGACGACGGCGGCTCCGGCGACGCCTTCGACTCCGGCGACCTCGGCAGCGGCGGCGACGACAGCAGCTTCAGCTGATCGTCCATCGCCGCGCCGCGCCGCGTGCATCCAACCGCACATGAGCAAAGCCGCCAACATCAGCACGCAGGAGCGCTTCGGCAAAGCCGTCAACACCAACAACCTCTCCGACCTCCACCACCTTGTCGCGCCCCAGTGCGTCGACCACGATCCCGCTCCCAACCAGGCGCGCGGCCCCGAGGGCTACATCGCGCTCTTTGCCGAGATGATCGCCGCCTTCCCCGATCTCGCCGTCGCCGTCGAACACCTCACCGCCGACGACGACACCGTCGCCATCGCCTACACCCTCACCGGCACCCACCGCGGCAGCTTCATGGGCATCCCCGCCACCGGCCGCCAGATCACCGCCCGCGGCGTCCAGCTCGCCCGCTTCGACAGCGAGGCCCTCATGGTCGAGCGCTGGGGCAGCTCCGATCAGCTCGGCATCCTCGAGCAGCTCGGCGCCGAGATTCGCGCGTAGCGGTCTGCCCGGCCGCCCCGCTCGCTCTCGACCTTCTCTGCTCGACAACCAATAACCGGGTTAGAATGAAGGGCGCTCTGCCGGGGACAGCCGGCGCACTCTCCCGGGCGCAAGGACCTCTGCTCGACCTATGCCGGAATCCATCGAAGCCAGGGTGCTGCGCGTCATCAGCACGTCGAAGCGCATCCCCCTCGACAGCGTCCACCTCGACAGCACCTTCGAGTCGCTCGGTATCGACTCGCTCGATCGCCTCAACATCCTCTTCGACCTCGAGAGCGAGTTCGACATCGAGATCAACGACGAAGACGCCAAGCAGGTGACCAACATCCGCGAGATGGTCTCCGGCATCCAGCAGCTGCTCGATGCGAAAGCCGCCCCGCCGGCCGCAGAGTCCTAGCATGATCCGCGTCGCCATCTCCGGCGTCGGTGCCGTCAGCGCCCTCGGCCTCGACAGCGCCTCCCTCTGGCAGAGCCTGCGCGCCGGCCGCTCCGGCATCGCGCCCCTCCGTCCCATCGAAAACACCCAGCTTCGCTTCAGTAACGGCGCCGAGGTCCAGGGCTACGACCCCTCCGTCTTCTTCGAGTCTCGCGAGCTCTCCCTGATGGACCGCTTCGCCCAGTTCGCCCTCATCGCCGCCCGCGAGGCCGTCTCCCAGGCCGGCATCGAGTGGACCCCCGAGCTCCGCGAGTCCGCCGCCGTCATCACCGGCTCCTGCCTCGGCGGCCGCTACATCGAGGACACCGGCTACTGGGAGCTCTTCCACAACGGCCGCAACCGCGTCCATCCCCTCACCATCCCGCTGTCCATGTGCAACGCTGGCGCCAGCCACATCTCCATGCACTTCGGCATCGAGGGCCAGACCTACACCATCTCGACCGCCTGCAGCTCCTCCGCTCACGCCGTCGGCCAGGCCTTCTGGGCCGTCCGCTCGGGCGCCGCCCCGCTCGCCATCACCGGCGGCAGCGAGGCCCCGTTCTTCCACGGCGGCCTCAAGGCCTGGGAGGCCATGCGCGTCATCAGCAAAGACACCTGCCGGCCCTTCTCGCTCGAACGCACCGGCCTCATCCTCGGCGAAGGCGCCGCCATGCTCGTCCTCGAGCCCCTCGACGCCGCCCTCGCCCGCGGCGCGACCCCCCTCGCCGAGATCGTCGGCTTCGGCATGTCGTCCGACGCCGGCCACATCACCAACCCCGTCACCAGCGGCCCCGCCCGCGCCATGCGCCTCGCCCTCAAAGACGCCCGCCTCGCCCCCGAGCAGATCGGCTACATCAACGCCCACGGCACCGCGACCGAGGCCAACGACCGCATCGAGACTGCCGCCATCCACGACGTCTTCGGCCCCCTCGTCCGCGACCTCCCCGTCTCCTCCACCAAGTCCATGCACGGTCACACCCTCGGCGCCGCTGGCGCCCTTGAGGCCGTCGCCTCCACCTTCACCCTGCGCGAGGGCTTCCTCCCGCCCACCGCGAACTTCCTCTCCCCCGACCCCGCCTGCGACCTCGACGTCATCCCCAACGTCGGCCGCCCCGCCCACCCTGAGGCCTGCCTCTCCAACTCCTTCGCCTTCGGCGGCCTCAACGCCGTCCTCGCTCTCCGCTCGCTGCCCTAAACCTCGTCAGCCCGCATCATGCCCGCCGCCGCCGACCCGACGCGACATCCCGTCCACGCCCCTGCCTGATCCCGCAGACCGCCCGAGAGCGCGTCTCCAGTGACCCCCTGCTCTCCTGCCGGTTCTCCCCCCTGGTCGCCCGACATAAATGTCTTCCGTGCGACATAGAGAATGTGCTCTACAAAGTGGTAACGGTACGGTACTATGACCCCCGAAGCCACGGCCCTCACCGAAGGCAACACCGAACTCGGCCAGCCCCCACCCGATCCCTCGCCATCTGCTTCAGTTGAGTCTTGGGCGCACACGCCCTCGAGACTCTCCCCATCCACCTCCGCGCACCAAAGAAGTCTAGGAGTTCACGCGTATGCGCCTCCATATGCTCATCCTGAGAGCCGGGCTTGTCTCTGCTCTGCTCCTCGCCTCGCCCCTGCCCACCCTTCGCGCGCAGACCCCCGCGCCCGCCGATAACCCCGCCCTCAGCCCCGCCAACTCCGCCGAACTGCAGCGCCTCCTCCATGTGCAGGAGCAGCAGGTCTCCGTCCTCTTTAGCCGTCACACCCCGCCCCGCATCCCCGCCGACGCCTTCGACCGCCTCTTCATGTGGAACGAGGTCGCCCTCGAGACCACCGCCATCGACCACACCCCCGTCCAACCCGGCGAGCTGCGCGTCTTCGGCGAGCAGTACGGCCCCGCCCGCTCCAGCCGCGCCATGGCCATCGTCCACATCGCCATGTTTGAGGCCGTCAACGCCGTCGCCCAGACCTACCAGAGCTACACCCACCTCGCGCCCGTCAACGGCAGGGCCTCCGTCGACTACGCCATCGCCCAGTCCGCGCACGACGCCCTCGTCTTCCTCTATCCCTCCCAGACCGGCCGCCTCGACGACATCCTTAACGTCGACGTCGCCACTATCGCCGGCACCGAGGCGCAGCTCACCGCCGGCCAGGCCCTTGGCGTCGCCGCCGCCAGATCCATCGTCGCGCTCCGCACCAACGACGGCTCCCAGATCCCCGACCCCAGCATCGGCGGCCCCTTCACCCCCATCGGCGGCGTCGGCCACTGGAGCCCCGATCCCGTCAGCCAGCTCACCATCTTCCTCGGTGCCTACTGGGGCGGCGTCACACCCTTCACCCTCCGCGAGAGCAAGCAGTTCCGCGCGCCCGCCCCGCCCCAGCTCACCTCCGCCGAGTACACCGCCGCCTTCGCGCAGGTCAAGACCCTCGGCGGCGATCCACGCTTCGGCACCCCCACCACCCGCACCAACGAGCAGCGGATTGAGGGCATCTTCTGGTCCTATGACGGCACCCCCGCCCTCTGCGCCCCGCCCCGCCTCTACAACCAGATCGCCCGCACCGTCGTCCTCGAGCAGGGCATGAACACCCTCCCCGACGCCGCCCGCATGCTGGCCCTCATCAACACCGCCATGGCCGACGCCGCCATCTCCGCCTGGGAGACCAAGTGGCACTACCAGTACTGGCGCCCCGTCACCGCCCTCCGCTCCCTCAACCAGAACGGCAACACCACCGTCGTCCCCGACCCCAACTGGTACCCCCTCGGCGGCCAGGCCACCAACACCCGCGGCCCGAACTTCACCCCGCCCTTCCCCGCCTACGTCTCCGGTCATGCCACCATCGGCGGCGCCCTCTTCCAGATCCTCCGCCATTACTATCCCGACCAGACCCCCTTCACCTTCATCTCCGACGAGTGGAACGGCCTCAACAAAGACCCCGTCACCGGCAAGGCCCGCCCCCTCCGCCCCCTCACCTTCCCCAGCTTCACCGAGGCCGAGTACCAGAACGCCGAGAGCCGCATCTACCTCGGCGTCCACTGGCAGTTCGACGCCGACCAGGGCGTCATCGAAGGCAAGAAGGTCGCCGACTGGACCTTCGATCACGCCTTCCAACCCGTCCCCAGGGGCAAATAACCACCCCCGCCCCCACCTGAAACTCTGTCGTGCACCGCCCGCCGGCGATCTCCCCCATCGCCGGCGGCTCCACCTCTGCGCTGCAACCCTCTCGCCTTCGCAAGCGCACGCGAGCTCCCAAGCACGGCCTCCCGATCCAACCCTGGCAGCACCGCCCTTCGGCTCACGACCCCTCGCGGTCGCCGCCCTCATCGCCCACCGGCGTACCGGGGCCGCAACCCCCACCACCCTGCTCTTCGACGACGAGCCCGTCCCCGAGCTCGTCTCCCTCAACCTCCGCTGGCTACTTCGGCGTCGGCCCGTCCTCCTGCGGCACCTCTTTCCCCTCACCCGGGAACGGCCACTGCCGGTTCAGCGGCTGCGTCGCCTCCCGCACCGGCTTCGCCACCGTGCTCACCTTCAGGTTCTCGAGGACATGCACCCCCAGCTTGCCCGCGCTCACAATATCCCTGTCCCCGTCGTGGTCGAGATCCGTCACCAGGATCTGTGTCCCCGCGCTCGCCGTCCCGTTCTCCGATAGCGCAAACCGTGTCCACGCCGGGTCCGCCGCCGCATCTGAGACCCGCATCGCTGTCCCGCCCGCAGCTCCCGCCGGCGCGTGCGCCTTCGCCGCATCCAGTGCAGCCGCCGTCGGCAGCTTGTACGCGTACATCACGACCGGGTCATACGACCCCGGATCCGCGCCTGAGTGCCCCCGATACCGCTTGCCCGTCACCAGCTCCGGCTGCCCGTCTCCGTCGATATCCGCCATCACCAGCGCGTGCGACTGCGAGAACGACTCATCGATCGTGTGCCGCACCCAGCTCGGCTGCCCCGGCGTCCCCGCCTGCTCCAGCCAGTAGAGCCCGTACCCGTGCCCCTGCCCGTACACCAGATCCATCCGCCCGTCGTGGTTCACGTCATACGCCAGGATCGGAAACCCCGTGTCGCCCAGGTCCCAGTCCCCGTGCCACTCCCACTTGTCGTTGTTCGCGTCGATCTGCTTGAACCAGCCATGCGTCGTGATCACGTCGGCCTTGCCATCGCCGTCGATATCTGCGATCCCGATCCCATGCCCGTCCTCGACCATCGTGCCCAGATGGTGCACCTTCGGCTTCGGCCCGCTGAAGTCCACCCAGATCACACCCGCCCGGTTGTAGTGCGCGAGCGCAACCTCCGGCTTGCCATCCCCATTGATGTCCCCGAACGCCCCACCCTCGGTGTCGAAGCTGTCCGTGATCTTCTCCCGCTGCCACATCGCGCCCGCCGCCGTCGCCTTCGGCCCGGGATTGCGGTACCACCACAGCCCATTCTCGATCCAGCCCGTCGTCACCAGGTCCGGCAGACCGTCATGGTCCACATCCACAATCCACTCGCCGCAGTCCGACACGAACTCGTTGTGGATCCCGACCGTCCGGAACTGGTGCTGCTTCCACTCCCCGCCGCCCGCGCCCGGATTCTCATACCAGTACGCCCCGCTCAGCAGGTCGTCGAAGCCGTCCCCGTTCATGTCCAGCAGCGAGATCCCCTCGGCGTGGTCCGACCCCAGCCGGTGCGAGAGAAACGCCATCCGCTCCTCGCCCCCCGGGCCCTTGCCCGGCGTCTGCAGCCGGAACTCCTTCGCATGCTCCGGGTCCTGCGCCCACAGCGCTCCCGACATCAGCGCCCCCGCCAGCATCACCCGCGCAACCGCTCTCACGCCCATACCTGATCCCTTCGCCATCGCCACATTCGGCCCTCACTCCCACTCCGCACGCGACTGCCGCGTCCGCGCCCTCGTTACGTGATCGTCATCGTCTCCGGGTTCCAGTGCACGACCCCATCCCGCGTCACGCTCTCATTGCTCAGCAAGGCCGCGCCCGACGCCCGGAAGCCGAACGTCGCGTCCTCGATCACCGGCTTGCGGCTGCGCACCGAGTTGAAGAAGTTATGGAAGTGGTCGTAGCTGTCCGAGTATCCCCCCGGCGCGCGGAAGCTCACAATATCCTGCGGCGGCGGCCCCGCCGGGTGCTTCACCGGATACTTCTTCCGGTACTCCTCCAGAAACTGCTTCTGCATCGCGGTCGAGAACGTCGAGACCGTGTACCCCGGCTCCGTATCCTGCGGCGATCGCGTCACCGTCACGCTCTGCGTGAAGCCGTCGATCTCCATCTGCCCCTCCGAACCCGTGAACAGGAACCCCTCACTCTCGGCGCCGCCGTCCACAAAGTTTACCCGCAGGCTCAGGTTGAAGCCCTCCGGATAGTCGAACAGCGCCAGCAGCACGTCGTACACATCGCGCCCGTCGTTCCAGAACCGCAGCCCGCCCGTCGCCATCGCCCGCGTCGGTCCGTGCGAGTTCGTGATGAAGTGCGTCCCGCTGAACAGGTGCACAAACAGATCGCCCGCCACGCCCGACCCATAGTCCTTCCACTTGCGCCACTGGAAGAAGCGCTCCGGCGACCACGGAATGTGCGGCGCCGAGCCCTCAAATCGCTCCCAGTCGCAGGTCGTCGGTGAGGCATCGGGCGGCACCGAGTAGTTCCACGCGCCCGTCGACGAGTTCCGGTCCCACCGCGCCTGCACCATGTTCAGCTTGCCGATCGCCCCCGATGCCAGCAGCTCCTTCGCCTTCGCATACACGATCGAGCTCACCCGTTGGCTGCCCACCTGCAGAATCCGGTTCGTCGACCGCGCCGCCTCGATGATCGCCGGCCCGTCCGGGTACACATGGATCATCGGCTTCTCGAGATACACGTCCTTGCCCGCCGTCACCGCGTCCACCGCCGCCTGCTTGTGCCAGTGGTCCGGCGTCGCGATCAGCACCGCGTCCACATCCTTGCGCGCCAGGATCTCCCGGTAGTCGCGCGTCGTGAACACGTCCTCGCCCCACAGCTCCTTGGCATGCGTCAACCGGCCGTCATAGCAGTCCGCGACCGCCACCAGCTTCACCCCCGGCACCTGCAGCGCGATCGCCGTGTCGTGCTGCCCCTGAATTCCCGCCCCGATCAGCGCTAGGTTCACCATGTCGTTCGCCGACTTGCCGCCGGCCGCCGCCCCCGCACCCTCCGCCACCAGCGGATACACCCGCGTCGCCACCGCCGCCAAAGAAGCCGTCTTTACCGCCGTCTGAAGAAACATCCTGCGATCCAGCATCGTCACCTCGTTCCCCGCAACACACACCAAACTCGACACATCGTCCGTCCGAGAACGTTAACGGCACCACCCCCCTCGTGTCCAGCGCCCCCCCCGCCGCTCTGGCCCCCCTCCCTCCTGGTCTGGTCCCTCCGCTCCTCGCCTGTCTCTCTTCCGAATGCAGCCGCACTGCCCTGTCCCCAAGCGCGAGGGGCGAGCAGCCGGCGCCACCGTCCGGCGCCGTGGTCCCCGGCAAAGAGGGGCGAATCACGCGAAGGTGGGAGGGCACTGTCGCCCAGGAAGGCGTAGAACGGGTCGGTAAAGGATGGGGGCGTATGGCAACTGCGGTTCAGGCCGGGACAGGGGTAGCGACGATCACAGCGGCGACCGGGCTGGTCGGCCGGTCGGCCGCAATGGAGGCGGTCGGGCGCATGGTGCGCAAGGTAGCGTCCTCGATGCACCCCGTGCTGATCGCGGGCGAGACCGGCACCGGCAAGGAGATCGTCGCGCGCGAGATCCACCGCGCCGGCGCGAACGCGGCCCGTCCGTTCGTCGTCGTGGACTGCGCGGCGCTGGTGCCGACGCTCATCGAAAGTGAGCTCTTCGGGCATGTGCGCGGAGCCTTTACCGGCGCCGATCGCGCCCGCGAGGGTCTGCTGAGCGCCGCCGCCGGCGGTACCGTGCTGCTCGACGAGATCGGCGAGCTGCCCCCGCCGCTGCAGGTCAAGGTCCTGCGCGCCGTGCAGGAGCGCGAAGTGCGCCCCGTCGGCTCGACCGACCCGAAACCCATGCAGGCCCGCATCCTCGCCGCGACCCACCGCGATCTGGAGCGCATGGTCGAGCAGGGACAGTTCCGCCGCGACCTCTTTTTTCGCCTCAACGTCGTCACCCTGCGCGTCCCCCCGCTGCGTGAGCGGCGGGAGGATATCCCGCTGCTCGCAGAGCACTTTCTCGAGCGCGCGTCGTGGGATCGGGGCGGCGCGCCCCTCCGTCTCTCGCACGAGGTGCTCCAGGTGCTGCTCGAGTACGGCTGGCCGGGCAACGTGCGCGAGCTCGAGAACACGATCGCGCGTCTCGCCGCCCTCACCAGCGGCGAGGTCCTCGCGCTCGAACACCTCCCCACACAGCTCAGGAGCTTCGAGCGCAAGGCCGGTCGCACCGCCATGGCCGCCATGCGCGCGCTTCCCCCGCAGGAGTCCGCCGTCGTTCCCATCGCGGAGCTCGAGCGCGCAGCCATCCTGAAGACCATTCGCAAGCTGAAGGGCGACAAGGTTATGGCCGCCAAGCTGCTCGGCATCGGCAAGACCACGCTCTACCGCAAACTGAAGGAGTACGGCATCGAGGTGGAGGAGGCTTGACCGCCGGCCGTTTGCTAAGCTGAGGCCTTGACGCCTGCTCCGGCTCATCCGGGCAAGGGGCGCAAAGGAAAGCTGGGCACGAATGGCAGAGGAAGCAGTCAGAATCACGGTGCGGCCGAACGGGCCGCTGCGGGTGGAGGGACACATCGTCCTGCAGGACGCGGACGGCAAGACGTGGGACCTGACGGGTAAGCCGGCGGTGAGTCTCTGCCGCTGCGGCCTCAGCGAGAAGCGGCCCTTCTGCGACGGATCGCACAACAAGGCGGGTTGGCAGTGCCTGGCATCCCCGGGCAATCTCACCGGCGCGTCGTAGTCGCGCCGGCGCGCGATCGCAGCCATCATCGACACGGAAACGGGAGGCAGACGCGGCCACGCCTCAAGTCGTGGCCGAGTCTGCCGATAGAGCGAGAAGAGGACGCAAGTGAGCGGTCTGCGAGCGATCATCGGTGCACTGCTGGTACTGGCAACGGGTTCAGCCCCAGCGTGGGGACAGGCCGCGGAGCCCCACCTCTACACGCGGCAGGAGGTCATGATCCCCGCCCGGGACGGCGTTCTGCTGCACGCCGTCATCCTGCGGCCAGCCGGGTCCGAGAAGACCGGCGAGCCGCTGCCGTTCCTCATGCAGCGAACACCGTACGGCGTCGACAGGGCCAGCTCCGAGACCCTCAACCGGAGTAAACCGGAGCTGGCGGCGAGCGGCTACATCTTTGTCTTCGGCGATATCCGCGGTCGCTACGGAAGTGGCGGCCAGTTCGTCATGAACCGGCCCATCGTGGCGCACCATGCGAAGACGGACGTCGATGAGACGACCGACACCCGCGACACCATCGACTGGCTCGTCAGGCACGTGCCGCATAACAGCGGCAAGGTCGGCGTGATGGGCATCTCCTACCCCGGCTTCCTCGCCGCGATGGCCGGCATCGACGCCCATCCCGCCGTCAAGGCGATCAGCCCGCAGGCGCCGATGACCAACCTCTGGATCGGGGACGACTTCTTCCACAACGGCGCCTTCCGCGAGACGTACGGCTTCGACTACGTCCAGGAGCTCGAGAAGCAGAAGACCGACATGATCGGCGACTCGAAGGAAGACCAGTACGACTTCTTTCTGCGCAACGTCAACTTCGCCGGCGCCGCACAGGTGGCAGGCATCACGCAGCTGCCGACGGCGGCGCGCTTCCTCGCGGAGCCGTCCTACACCGCCTTCTGGAAGGCGATGGCCGTCGAGCTCCACCAGACCAAGGTCGAAGTTCCGACCCTCGAGGTCGGCGGCTACTGGGACCAGGAGGACATGTGGGGACCGCAGGCCGAGTACGCCGCGCTCGAGCCGCACGACACCCGGCACGAGGTCTTTCTGGTACTCGGACCCTGGAACCACGGCGGGTGGAGTCAGCCGGCGGAGAAGCTCGGCACGGTGGACTTTGGCGAGCCCACAGGAACCGAGTACCGCACGCGCTTTGAGGCGCCCTTCTTCGAGCACTACCTGAAGGATCGGCCCGGCTTTGCCCTCGAGCACGTGGCTAGCTTCCGCTCCGGCGTCAACCAGTGGCAGCGATACGAGGCGTGGCCGCCCAAAGCAGGGTTCACGCCCGAGAAGGTCTACCTCGAGCCGCAGAAGACCCTCAGCTTTACCCCGCCCGCAGGCGAGTACGAGACCAAAGCCGCCGCCTATCTCGCGAACCCCGCAGACCCGATCCCCTACCGTCACCGGCCGGTGCAGGTCACCTACGCGGAGGGCTCGACCTGGCGCACCTGGCTCGCCGAGGATCAGCGCTTCGTGACCGACCGCAAGGACCTGGCCACCTTCGAGACGCCGGCGCTCGACCACGACGTCACGGTGACCGGCGACGTGGTCGCGGACCTCTTCGCCGCGACCACCGGCACGGACGCGGACTGGGTCGTCAAGCTGATCGACGTCTATCCGGACGACGCTCCGGCCCCGATGGCCGGCTATCAGCTGATGATCGCCGAAGAGATCCTCCGCGGCCGCTACCGCCACAGCTTCGAGAAACCCGAGCCGGTCAAGCCGGGCGAGGTGAACGAGTACCGCTGGAGCCTGCACGGCGCCGACCACACCGTCCTCAAGGGCCATCGCCTCATGGTCGAGGTGCAGTCAAGCTGGTTTCCGCTCTACGATCGCAATCCGCAGACGTTCGTCGAGAACATCATGACCGCCCCCGCCGGCGCCTACCAGGCGCAGACCGTCTCCCTCTACGCCTCGCCCAAGTACCCCTCGCATCTCGAGTTCCTCACTCCGGCGGCCCCCGGCAGCGCGGTCGCGAACGCACCCGCGCCCACGCCCGCGGCAAGCTCGGGCGAGAGGTAGGAGAGACACGCATGTCGATCAGGACCATCAGCTCGCGCGAGGTCTACCGCAACCCCTGGACGAGTGTCCGCGAAGACGTGATCGAGCGCCCGAACGGCGCCCGCGGCGTCTACGGCGTCATCGACAAAGACCCCGCGACCATCATCCTGCCGCTCGAGCGAACGCCGCAGGGCGAGTTCGTGTACCTCGTCGAACAGTTCCGCTACACCGTCCAGGGCACCTTCCTCGAGCTTCCCCAGGGTGGCTGGGAGCGCCCCGACGTCGTCCCCGAGGAGCTCGCGCGCGGGGAGCTGCAGGAGGAGACCGGCTTCACCGCCGAGCGCATGACCCTGCTCACCACCCTGCAGATCGCCTACGGCGTCATGAATCAGAAGCACTACATCTTCCTCGCCGAGGGTCTGACGGCGGGCGAGACGCGTCCCGACGCCGAGGAGCACGACCTTCGCCTCGTCCGCCTTCCCGTCGCGGAGTTCGAGCGCGCGCTGCTCGACGGGCGCATCGTGGACAACTGCACCGCCGCGGCATGGGGCGTCTACCTGGTCTGGCGCCGGGGCCAGAGTGCGGGAGCGCCCGCCGGCATCTAACATCAGTGTCTGGTCGAACGGGGGCTCAGACGAGGTGAGTCCATGAAGACGCTGATGCTGTCCTTGCTCGACCGAACCGCCGCTTTCAGGGTGAAAGCGCGAAACATCGAGGGCGTGCAGGCAGCGCGGCGGCGGTGCGGCGCGCTGACGGCCGTCGCCCTTCTCGCCTTCGTCGCCGGCGGTGCCTTCGCCCGAGGACAGGCGCAGGTCGACCCGGGGCTTCGGCCGCCGGCGGCCACTCAGGCAGCTCCACCACCCTCGGGCCCGTCGCGGATCACGCTTGATGTGGTGGCGCGCGACCACAAGGGTGCGGGAGTCGCAGGTCTGACGCAGGGCGACTTCGTCGTCCTCGACAGTGGTCAGGCGAAGCCGATCGAGAGCTTCCGTGCGGTCACGACCCCCGGCGCGCCGAACGAGCCCCCCGTGCAGGTCATCCTTCTCATCGACTCCGTCAACACGAACTTCACCACCGTCGCCTTCGTCCGCGATCAGATCAGCCGGTTCCTGCGCAAGAACGGCGGCGAACTCACCCAGCCGACCTCGCTGGTGCTGCTGGCGGACACCTCCGTGCGAACCCTGGTCGACTCGACCCTGGACGGCAAGCAGCTCTCCCAGGCACTCTCCCAAAGCGAGATCGAGCTCCGCACCGTCCGCCGGTCAGCCGGCTTCTACGGCGCCGTCGAGCGCTTTCAGATCTCGATCGGCGCCCTCCAGCAGGTGGTGACTGCGCAGAAAGGCCGGCCCGGCAGAAAGCTGCTGGTCTGGCTCAGTCCGGGCTGGCCGCTGCTCTCCGGTCCGCGCGTCGACCTCAGCGCCAAGGATCAGAACGGCATCTTCCAGACCATCGTCACCATGTCGAACACCCTTCGTGACGCCCACATGACGCTCTACAGCGTCGACCCCCTCGGAACCGCCGACGCCGGCACGCTGCGAACCTCGTACTATAAGCAGTTCCTCAAGGGAGCCACCGCCCCCAACCGCGTCGACATCGGCGACCTCGGCCTGCAGGTGCTCGCGGTGCAGAGTGGCGGCCGGGCGCTCTCGTCCAACAACGACGTCGATGCGCTGATCGAGCAGTGCTACGCCGACGCGCGCGCCTTCTACGAGCTCACCTTCGTCGCCGCACCGGCCGAGCGCGCCAACGAGTATCGCCCGCTCGAGGTTCGCAGCGAGCGCCCCGGACTTACTATGCAGACCAGGACGGGCTACTATGCCGAACCGTAAGCAGCAGCACCGCGCACCTTAGCTGGCCCGCGCAACATGCGTCCCGGGCTTGGGTTTAGAGGGAGAGCTCGAAAAACAGGCCTCATTCCGGAAGATCACCAAAGATCTCTCGATCCGGTGTAGAGGAAGATTCCCATAGTTCCGCTCGGCGGTTGCACCTGTACTATGGCAGAGACTCCGATTGAGGTCACCCATTTTGCAAGTTCAGGAAGACATCGCGCAGGCTCGCAAGCTCTTTCCCTCTTCGTCCGGTGAGATGTTCTCCGGCTACTTCGACGAGCAGCGCAGAGGCAGCTTCAAGAAAAATGATCTGATGGACGCGCGCGCGCGCCGCATCTTCGACAACACGGCACTCGCCTGCTCGCTCGACGCGTACCCCTTTCAGGCGCCGCTTGAGAGCGCCCCCGGGCCCGTCGTCAAGGTCGACGGCCACTGCATGCTCTCGCTGTCCAGCTACGACTACCTCGGCCTGATCGGCGATCCGCGTGTCAACGCGGCCGCCATCGCCGCCATCACCCGGTTCGGCACCGGTACCGGCGGCGCGCGCCTGCTCGCCGGCACACTCGAGCTGCACAAGCACGTCGAACGTGCGCTCGCCGCCTACAAGGGCACCGAGGCCGCGGTGACCTTTACCTCTGGCTACGCGGCCAACCTTGCGATCGTCAGCGCGCTCTTCGGCCCCGCCGACCGCGTCGTCGCCGACGTGCTCTGCCATCGCAGCCTGATGGACGCCTGTCGCCTCGCCGGCGTGCAGGTCCAGAAGTTTCAGCACAACGATATGGACTCGCTGCGCCACGAGCTGCGCACCGGTCCGCCCGCGAATCGCACGCTCATCGCCTCCGACGGCGTCTTCTCGATGGATGGCGATGTCTGTCGCCTGCCGGAGATCATCGCCATCAAGAAGGAGTTCGGCTGCTTCCTTCTAATGGACGAGTCGCACGCCAGCGGCGTCCTCGGCGCGCGCGGCCGCGGCACCGACGAGCACTTTGGCATCGACACAGCCGACGTCGACATCTGGACCGGCTCGCTCGCGAAGTCCATCCCGTCCAACGGCGGCTTCCTCGCTGTCTCACGGGAGCTGGCCATCTTCCTCCAGCACGCGGCCTCGCCGTTCATCTTCTCGGCGGCCATGCCCGCCTCCTCCGCTGCCGCCGTGCTCGAGGGCCTCACGATCCTGGCCGAGGAGCCGGAGCGCGTCGCCCTCATCCGGCAGAACGCCGACTTCCTCCGCTCCGGCCTGCAGGATCTGGGCTACGACACCGGCCTCTCGGAGACGGCCGTCATCCCCGTCATCTTCAACGATGACGCCCGGACCGCACTCTTCGCGCGTCGCCTGCGAGACCACGGCGTGCTCACCTCGCCCGTCATGTTCCCGGCGGTTGCGCAGGGCTCGTCGCGGCTTCGCCTGTGCGTCACCGCCGCGCACACGCGCGCGCATCTCGAGCAGGCGCTCGACGTCTTCGGCAAGCTCCGCGACGACGCCTGACGTGCGCCGGCAACGGGCGTGACCCCCATGCGCGCTCTGGTCACCGGCGCGACAGGCTTCCTCGGCGGCCGGCTCGCGCAGAGGCTGCTCGCGCACGGTGCCGCCGTCACCCTCCTCGCGCGCCGGCCCGAGGCCCTGCCGCCCGCGCTCGCCGCGCACACCCAGGTCGTCCGCGGCAGCCTGACCGACCTCCCCGCACTCGCCCTTGCGGCCCGCGACGTCACCCACATCTTCCACTGCGCCGCGGCCGCCACCGACTGGGCCACCCCCGCCGTCTTCTACGAGAGCAACGTGGCCGGCACAGAGCGGCTGCTGCAGGCCGCCCGCGCCTGCACCTCGCTGCACCGCTTTGTCCACGTCAGCACGACCGACGTCTACGGCTACCCCCGGCACGCAGGCGATGAGACCCTGCCGATGGTCGATCGCAAGCTCGGCTACAACCGCACGAAGATCGCGGCGGAGCACGCCGTCTGGGCCGCCTCCGCCGGTGGTCTCCCGGTCACGATCCTTCGCCCCGCCACCATCTATGGCGCCGCCGCCGGAGACGCCCCCGTTCCGCTCGTCACCGGTATCGTCGACGAGCTGCGCCGCGGCTCCATGCTCCTGGTCGACCGTGGCCGCGCTCCCGCAGGTCTGGTCTACGTGGACGACGTCGCCGACGCCATGCTCGGCGTCTGCGCCGTGGAGGCCACCCAGGCTCGCGCCTATAACCTCGCCGCCGGCAGCCGTGTCACGTGGGCGGAGTACGTCGGCGCCCTCGCCCGCGGCCTGGGACTGAAGACGCCGTGGCTGCACCTTCCCTTCTCAGCGGCCATGGCCCTCGCCGCCGCCTGCGAGCTTCCCTTCCGCTTTCCGCGCCTGCCCGGCCGTCCGCTGCTCACGCGGCACGCCGTGTATCTGCTGGGGCGCGACCAGGAGTTCACCTCGCAGCGCGCCCGCGCGGACTTCGGCTGGTCGCCCCGCGTGCCCTTCGAGCAAGGGATCGCGCAAACCATCGCCTGGGTCCAGGGTCTGCCCCGCTAGACCTCGAGGCAGCCCGGCCGCGACCTATAATCCCCAGATGCCCGCAACCCCCGCCGCCACCAAGATCTTCCGCCCCGACAACCGCCCCGCCGACGCCCTCCGCACCATCCGACTCACCCCCGACTTCGTCCGCACCGCCGAGGGCTCCGTCCTCATCGAGACCGGCCACACCCGCGTCCTCTGCAACGCCACCGTCGAGACCGGAGTCCCCGGCTGGCTGCGCAACTCCGGCCGCGGCTGGGTCACCGCCGAGTACGGCATGCTCCCCCGCGCCACCCTCACCCGCACCGCCCGCGAGAGCGAACGCGGCAAGGTCGGCGGCCGCACCCACGAGATCCAGCGCCTCATCGGCCGCTCCCTGCGCTCGATCGTCGACATGAAGCTCCTTGGCGAGCGCACCATCATCCTCGACTGCGACGTCCTCCAGGCCGACGGCGGCACCCGCACCGCCGCGATCACCGGCGCCGCCGTCGCCCTCGCCATGGCCCTCAACAAACTCGTCGCCGCCGGCACCCTCAAGACCTCGCCCCTGAAAGAGATGGTCGCCGCCACCTCCGTCGGCATCGTCGACGGCGTCCCCCTGCTCGACCTCTGCTACGAAGAAGACGCTCGCGCCACCGTCGACATGAACGTCGTCCAGCTCGCCTCGGGCGGCCTCATCGAAACCCAGGCCACCGCCGAGAAGGACTCCTACACCCGTGACGAGCTCTCCACCATGCTGGACCTCGCCGCCCAGGGCATCGAGCACCTCCTCACCGCCCAGCAACAAGCCCTGGCAGCGAAGCCGTAGCCCACCGCCGCGGACCTCGCTCCTCCCCCATTCAGGCCACTCCCCCTGTTCCAAATTGGTAAAGCCCCCCACCTTTCCTCTTGCACCCGCTGCGCGAAACTGTTTGCCTGTATCTGTGCCCCTAGAGCCGGGAGGCGCCTCGACCCTCCCCGGCCACGCGCGTCAGGCACACCCGTCAGAGGCCCGCATGCGCCAGCCCCTCAGCACCGACACACTCGATCAGGAGATCGGCCGCTGTCGCAACCCCGCCGTCCACAGCCTCCGCTTCTCCGCCCAGCTCGAGGAGGAGTTCGAGGACGACACCGCCCGCGAGCGCTCCCGTCGCCTCTGGCGAGAGGGCCTCATCGCCATCCTCGCCCTCAACGGCTGCCTGCTCCTGGACCTCGTCCTCGTCCACGACACCGGCTGGCGGAGCATCCTGCTCCACACCGCGCTCGCCACCCCCGTCGCCCTCGCCGTCAACCTCCTCGTGCGCCGCAATCCCCGGCGCTGGCTCCGCGAGGGCTCGGTCGCCGCCGGCACCACCCTCATCTGCTTCATCAGCCTCCACGCCCAGGGTCACGCCACCGCCGCCACCTCCACCTTCGACCTCATCTGCGTCCTCATCACCATCCTCTTTGTGGACGTCGTCATGCGCCTGCGCCTCGCCTTCGCCGCCAGCGCGACCGCCGTCATGTTCCTCGGCGGCCTCTGCTATCTCGCCTTCGCCTCCGGCCTCCAGCCCTCCGAGAAGACCGTCGGCGGCAGCCTGCTCGCCATCGGCGTCGCCATCACCATGACCGCCAGCTACAGCCTCGAGCGGCAGGAGCGCCTCTCCTACCTGCTCTCCCGCCGCAGTACCCTCCAGACCGAGCAGCTCGCCACCCTCAACCGAACCCTCCTCGACCTCTCCCACATCGATAAACTCACCAATCTGCCCAACCGCCGTGCCTTCGACGAGCGCTTCGACCGCCTCTGGACCGAGCACCAGCGCACCGGCACCGAGCTCAGCGCCGTCGTCATCGACGTCGACCACTTCAAGCTCATCAACGACGTCTTCGGACACCTCTACGGCGATCAGGTCCTGCAGCGCCTCGCCGCCCTTCTACCCCAGGCCCTGCGCGGCCACGGCGACCTCGCCGCCCGCTTCGGCGGTGAGGAGTTCGTCGTCCTCCTCCCCCACACCCCACTCGAGACCGCCATCCTCGTCGCGGAGCGGCTCCGCCAGCTCGTCGAGGCCGCCGGCACCCCCATCTCCGGCAAGGCGCACGACGAGCACACCATGTGGATCACCGTCAGCTGCGGCGTCGCCACCTGCGCCCCCGTCGCCCATCCCGGCGCCACCAGCCGCGAGCACCTCCTCGGCGCCGCCGACCAGGCCCTCTACGCCGCCAAGACCGGCGGCCGCAACCAGGTCTGTCACGCGGTGGTCCCCCTGCCCATCGCCGCCGGTGGCGAAGCCTGACCTCGCGCCGGCCCTCCGCACCATCCAGAGCCCGCCGTGAGTCCCTGGACTGCCCTCCCCCGGCGAAAACACCACCCTCGCCCCCACACTCATCTCATCGTCCCCGCACACACATCCCTAGACCTCCGCCGTCGCCGGCTCCAGATACCTTCGGCTGATCCGCACATAGCCCTGCTCCGCCACATCCCGCCCCCGCTCGCGATACATCTGCTCGTCGCGCGGCTGCACCGTGTCCAGCCCGTCGACGTACCGGTTGTACATGCAGAACGCCGCCGCGATCAGCACCGTGTCGTGGATCTCGACGTCCGTCGCCCCCTCCGCACGCGCCGCCGCTACATCCGCCGCCGTCACCTGCTTGCCGCCCCGCTGCACCTTGCCGGCGATCGCCAGCAGCGCCTTCAGCTTCTCGGAGATCTCCGCGTGCGCGAAGTCCGCCTTCACCCGCGCCACCAGCGCCTCGTCGCCCGCGCCCTCCTTGCTCAGGTGCGCCGCCGCGATCGCCCCGTGAATCGTCTGGCAGTAGTAGCAGTCGTTCAGCGACGAGACATACGTCGCGATCAGCTCGCGCTCGCCCGCCGTCAGGCTGCTCGGCCCCCACAACAGCGTCTCGGCCAGCTCGTTCAGCGGCTTCGCCGTCTCAGGTCGGAACGCCATCGCGCTGCGAATGCCGGGAAGGTGCTCAGGAAGGGAGATATGAGGCATGATCGTCGTGTCCTTTCAGGTGCAGAGATGGAGGCTCGACCGCGCACGCACAGCGGCAGGCGCGCTCCGGGCACGCCGCCAGCATAGACACTCTCGCCCGCACCGCGCATCCACCCATCGATGGAGAACCTGCCGGAGCCCTCGGCCGGCCGGCGCGCAGCATCTGCCTTCGCACGCCTTCACCGGTATCCTGTCCAGGCGCACCACGTCGCCTCGGCAGTGCCGCAGCAAAGGAACCGCACCCATGAAGTCGTTTGGCATCAACGTCGTCTCCACCCTCGTCGCGCTCGCCCTGCTCCTGGCCATCGCCGGAGCCGCCGTCGCGGTTCATCGTCGCCACGTCCGCACCGTCGCCCAGGCCGGCTTGCGAAGCGAGATCGAGGAGAATCATCAAGGCGTCCAGCAGCTGCGCAGCGCCCTCGTCGTCGAGGCGGCGAACATCACCGCCGTCGCCGACCTCCTGCGCACCCGCGAGGCCGGCCGCCCCGCCGACGGCCATGACCTGAAGCTTGGCCTCGACGTCATGGCCTTCACCGACGCCAACTGGCGCGCCGCCTCCGCCACCGGCGCCCTCGAGACCATGGACTACGACGCCGTCGCCCGCTTCGCCGCCGCCTACTTCGAGCAGGCGCGCCTCGCCCAGCTTCAGACCACCACCCTCGACGCCATGATGGCCCTCCAGTCCTCCATCGGCCACGGCGAGCAGGTCGCGTCCCTCAGCCCGGAGCAGGCCCGCATCGCCGAGGTCCAGGCTCGCCTCCTGCTCGCCCACCTCCGCAGCATGTCGCGCATGAGCGACGGCCTCGACGAGGCCTACACGGCCGCTCTCCCCCGCGCGTAACCTTCGTCACCCTACCCCTCTCGCCAGCCAGGACCACCCCTCGCTGTGTAAAATCTGCCTGTACCCATCCTCGCCTTTGCGACTCAGGAGCTACGCGCCTCACATGAAGCTCACCCCAGGAAAACTCGCCGGAATGAAAGCCGTCTCGAACGCCGGCGGCGTCATCGCCGCCGCCGCCATGGACCAGCGCGGCTCGCTGCAGAAGTCCCTCGCCAAGGAGCGCGGCGCCGCCTCCGACGCCCACGACCTCGAAGAGTTCAAGACCCTCGTCACCGAGGTCCTCACCAGGCACGCCTCCGCCATCCTGCTCGACCCCGAGTACGGCCTCGAAGCCTCCCGCCACCGCAACGGCAAGGGCCTCCTGCTCGCCTACGAGAAGACCGGCTACGACTCCAACACCCCGGGCCGTCTGCCCGACCTCCTCGACGTCTGGAGCGTCCAGCGCCTCAAAGCCGCCGGCGCCGACTGCGTCAAGATCCTCCTCTACTACAGCCCCTTTGAAGCCTCCGCCATCAACGACCTCAAGCACGCCTGGATCGAGCGCATCGGCGACGAGTGCCGCGCCAACGACATCGCCTTCTTCCTCGAGTTCGTCGGCTACGACGCCCAGGGTGGCGACGAGAAGTCCCTCGCCTACGCTCAGAAAAAACCCTCCATCGTCTCCGGCTCCATGGCCGAGTTCGGCAAGGCGCGCTACAACGTCGACGTCCTCAAAGTCGAAGTCCCCGTCGAGATGTCCTTCGTCGAAGGCACCCAGGCCTACAAGGGCGAGAAGGCCTACACCCGCGCGGAGGCCCTGCAGCACTTCCGCGACGCCGAAGCCATGACCCACAAGCCCTTCATCTACCTCTCCGCCGGCGTCTCCAACCCCGTCTTCATCGAGACCCTCGCCCTCGCCGCCGAGTCCGGCACCAAGTTCAACGGCGTCCTCTGCGGCCGCGCCACCTGGAAGGACGGCATCATCGTCTACGCCAAGCAGGGCGCCAAAGCCTTCGAGCAGTGGCTGCTCACCGAGGGCGTCAAGAACATCTCAAACGTCAACAAAGCCCTCGAAGCCGCTAGCCCCTGGTACCTCAAGCTCGGCGTCAACTCCATGGACGAGCTCGCCTGACCCACCAACCCACCGACCGCAGATGACCCCGCAGGCCGACCGCCTCGGGGTCACCTGCCGTAGATCCCCCAAAAGTCTGTTGCTCCCCTCTCCGTCTCCCCGTACTCTCGTCGCACCATGTCGCGCGTTCGCCTGCTGCACCTCTCTGCTCTCGTCTCTGCCGCCCTCCTCACCTCCACCGCCGGTGCGCAGTACACCGTCGGCGGAATCACCTTCGCCGGCGCCGACCCCGCGCAGCAGACCGCGCTTCAGGCCACCGCCCAGCTTAGCCCCGGCAAGGCCTTCACCGCCAAAGACCTCCAGAACGCCGCGCAGCGCCTCAGCGACACCGGCGCCTTCGACGACGTGCAGGTCGTCCTCGACGGCCCCGCCAAGTCCATCGCCGTCAACTTCACCGTCAAGCCGGTCGACGCCTCGCACCGCCTCACCGTCTCGCTTAACAACTTCATCTGGTTCGACCCCGACGCCCTCACGACCGAGATCCGCACCCGCGTCCCCCTCTTCGGACCAACGCTCCCCGAAGCCGGCAACCTCATCGACGCCACCCAGGCCGCGCTCGAAGACATCCTCAAGCAGAAAAACATCTCCGCGAAGCTCACCCACGACGTGGTGGAGCCCTCCGCCAACCTTCCAGGCCGCGCCATCGTCTTCCGCGTCACCTCACCGGAGATCCGCCTCCACGCCCTCCACCTCACCGGCGTCTCCTCGGAGTTCGCGCCCGCCATCCGCGAGCGTGCCGTCAAGGTCGCCGGACGGCCCTACACCGAGGGCATCGCGCAGCAGAGCACCCTCCAGACCCTCCTTGAGCCCTACCTGAACGCCGGCTACCTCGACGCGCACCTCGCCGACCGCATCCTCACGCCCGTGTCCACCACCCCCGACCGCATCGACGTCGACCTCTCCGGAGCCGTCCAGACCGGCGTCGCCTTTCACGTCGCACAGATCACGTGGGCGGGGTCTCCGCAGATGAGCTCCGAAGCCTTCGCCGCCGCCGCAACCCTGCACTCCGGCGACCTCGCCTCCGCCGCCGCACTCGCCAAAACCGTCGACGTCCTCCTCGCGGCCTATCACACCCGAGGCTTCGTCGATGCCCTTATCGCCACCTCCCCCGTCCTCGATGAGTCCGCAGCCCGCGTCTCCTACAGCCTCACGGCAACCCCGGGTGCGCAGTACCGCATTCACACCGTCACACCCGTCAGTCTCACCTCCGCCCAGCGCGCTGACTTCGATCGTGGATGGCTGCTCAAACCCGGCGACCTCTACAATCCCGACTACGTCACCACCTTTCTCGCCAACAACACCGCTCTCGTGTCCTTCAATGGCTACGCCGCCTCCTTCAAAGCCATCAGTGATCCCGAGACCCACCTCACCGACCTCACCATCACCTTCGCTCCACAGAGACACTAAGCGCAGCGAGCACAGGCCGCCGGCAGACGCACTGCCTCGGAAGGCCACGTCCTCAGCCAGAGTCTTCCCATCCTCCGTACGCACGGTTTTGCCCGCGCCGTTCATGCCCGATCTGGAGAGCCGCTTAGCCGCTGAGATCGGCGTGGAAAGGGAGCACGCCCAGCAACACATCCGCGCAGACTCCGCAATCGAACGCTCTCGTGGCGTACTTCCCCCCACCCACCTCGTACACTAGAGATAGCGACCCGGCCCACAAGGCCGGGTCTTCGCCATTAACCCGGACTCCACAAAGCCAACCGCGACCTCTCTCCGCGGCATCGACAGCAGCACCGTCCGCCTCGTAGAGAGACCCCGCAGCCGTACGCGGGAACCCACAACCACTCACACCGGCACAGGTCCGGGTCAACACCAAGTCCAAACCCAGTCCAGACTGAAGTCCAGACCTAACCCAAACCGATCGAAGACTTTGCACCACAAACCAGGGGTAGGGGGGTACCCCACACATGACACCATCCACACATCCACCAGCCCGCTTCCAGTGCCAGCACCTCTTCGCCGACGGCCGCCGCTGCGGCAGCCCCGCCCTGCGCCAGCAGCCCTTCTGCTACTACCACCACACCACCCGCCGCCCCGTCCACGACCCCGCCGCCCGCCGCGGCCGCCGCAGCGCCTTCGACCTCCCCATGCCCGAAAACCGCGGCTCCGTCCAGCACGCCATCGGCGAGGTCCTCCGCCGCATCGCCCAGAACAACATCGACCCCCGCCGCGCCGGCCTCCTCCTCTACGGCCTCCAGACCGCCAGCGCCAACCTCCCCCGCGCCACCACCCCCGACGCCGACCCCATCGACCACGTCATCCACCACCCCCAGCTCGGCGACCTCGCCCCCGTCCAGGACCTCGACCAGACCCCCGACCGCCCCCGCAGCTTCTCCCACTTTCTCTTCGAAGAGCTCCGCCGATCCCAGGCCCAGCAGGCACAGGCCCACAACCAACCGGAGCCCCCAGCCACAACCCAGAACGAAGACCAGGACGAAACTCAGGATGAGATCCAGCCTGGAATCCGGGACGAAACCGCCAGCCAGCCCGCCGGCGAGCCCGCCCCCGCACACATCCTCCCCGCCCTCGACGCCGCCGCATCCCCCACCGGGCATAGCCTGCCTACCGTCACCGCCGCCACATCCGGAAGGGCAGGACTTCCGCCGTGCCGCAGACGCCGCCCGACGCCAGCGGCTTCAGCCGTGAAGGTAGGCCCGGCAAACTCCAGGGAACACCCACGACCCGGTCCCCGGCGCAAGACCTTTGACTCCACCCCGAACGCAAACCGGAACAGCCCCGGCCACCGCAGCCCAAATCTACGGTCGCGGACTCACTCCCACTCGATCGTCCCCGGCGGCTTCGATGTGATGTCGTACACCACCCGGTTGATCCCCCGCACCTCGCTCACGATCCGGCTCGAGATCGTGCGCAGCACCTCGTGCGGCAGCGCCGCCCAGTCCGCCGTCATGCCGTCCTCGCTCTCGACCGCGCGGATCGCGCACGCGTTCGCGTACGTCCGCTGGTCCCCCATCACGCCAACCGACTTGATCGGCAGCAGCACCGCGAAGCTCTGCCACACCTTGGTGTACAGCCCCGCGCGCCGTATCTCCTCGACCACGATCGCGTCCGCCTGCTGCAGCATCGCCACGCGCTCCGCCGTCACCTCGCCCAGAATGCGCACCGCCAGCCCGGGCCCGGGAAACGGCTGCCGCTCCAGCACCTCCGCCGGCATCTCCAGGTCGCGCCCGATCCGCCGCACCTCATCCTTGAACAGGTCGCGCAGCGGCTCGATCAGCTTCAGCTTCATATCCGCCGGCAGACCACCCACGTTGTGATGGCTCTTGATCACGTGCGACGGCCCATGCACGCTCGCGCTCTCGATCACATCCGGGTAGAGCGTCCCCTGCACCAGCCACGCGATCTCCTCGCCCGCGCTCTTCTCCGCCTCGAAGATCGTCTTCGCCTCATCGTCGAAGACCGCGATGAACTCGTTGCCGATGATCTTCCGCTTCTGCTCCGGGTCCGTCACCCCCGCCAGTCGCGCCAGGAACCGCTCGCTCGCATCCACCGCCACCACGTTCAGCCCCAGCGCCCCGCGCATCGTCGTCTGCACCTTCGTAAACTCGTCCTTGCGCAGCACGCCGTTGTTCACGAAGATGCACGTCAGCCGGTCGCCGATCGCGCGCGCCACCAGCACCGCCGCAACGCTCGAGTCCACGCCGCCCGAAAGTCCGCAGATCGCGTGCCCCTCGCCCACCTGGGCCCGCACTCGCGCCACCGTCTCGTGGATGAAGTGCTCCGGCGTCCAGTTCGGCTCCGCCCCGCAGATGCCGATTACAAAGTTGCGCAGCAGCTCCGTTCCATTGCGCGTGTGTGCCACCTCGGGATGGAACTGCACCGCCCAGATCCGGTCGTCCTCGTTCGCGATCCCGGCCAGCGCGTTCTCGGTCTGCGCCACCCGCGTGAAGCCGGTCGGCAGTGCCTCCGCCGAGTCGCCGTGCGACATCCACACGCTGATCGTTCCGGGCAGTCCGCGAAAGAGCGCCGTCTCCGCGATCAGCTCCACCTCGGCGTGCCCGTACTCGCGCCGCTCCGCCGGCGCCACTTTGCCGCCCAGGTGGTGCGTGATGAACTGCAGCCCGTAGCAGATGCCCAGCACCGGCAGACCCATGCGCAGCACCGCGGGATCTGCCTCCGGCGCATCATCGTCGTACACCGACGAGGGTCCGCCCGAGAGCACCAGCCCCACCGGCCTGTGCGCCTCGATCTCCTTGAGCGGCGTCGTGCACGGCACCACGACCGAGAAGACGTTCAGCTCGCGAATCCGGCGGGCAATCAGCTGCGTGTACTGCGATCCGAAGTCCAGGATGACGATCGTCGACGTGTCCACAGAGCCAGTGTACCGGGCCGCCAAACTCGCGCTTAGTTCGGGTCCTTGGCCCGTGTGTTCCGCACGCCGGAGACGATCCCCGCCCCCACCAGGATCACCACGAGCGCCACGATGTAGCGCTGGGGAAGGTGCATGAGGTGCGCCAGGTACGCCACACCCGCAATCAGAATCAGGTAACCAACCGCATAGATGCCAAACGACATGGATGTCCTCTCAACCGCAGTTTCGCCTCAAAAGCTCGGATGCGCTTCGCCGCCCGGACGCATACACGGGTCTACCACCTAAACCGGTGCCCGGCCCGCACCACCAGCAGTCTCCGCCACCGGCGTCGCCGTCTCATACGCCCGCCACAAACGCAGGTACGCCACGAGCCGCACCACATGAAAGAAGTCCGAGCCGATCAGGTAGAGCAGCGTCACACCGATCCACCAATTCAGTAGAAACCCCGGCGTGGTCACGCTCTCAAACGGCAGCGGCGTCGCCGAGAAGACCATCGCCAGCACGATGAGCGCGATCTTCACGATCCCCATCACCAGGTTGACCTCGACCAGCTTCATGCGCAGCGGCCCCACGCGGAAGGCCGCCCGCAGGCTCTCCACGGGCCCCAACCCGCGCAACACCGCCACCAGGGGTGCGATCGCCAGCCACCAGCTCACGACAGCCCACAGCGTGAACAGCCCCAGCGTACCCAGGATGACGATGACAAAATACAGCAGCACATTTGCCTCGCCCCCACCGTCGAGCGGCCCCGTGATCGCCGTCTTCCCTGCCCACACCATCAGCCGGAACCACACCGCGAAGCTCGTCCCAAGCACGACCGCGCGCACCAGCTGCAGGCACATCAGCGTTCCGGGCCGGGTCGCCAGCGAGGCATCCACACGACGAAGAACCAGCGTTCGCCCCAACGCCGAGACAGCGATCCAGAGCGCGAGCAGCAGCGGCACCAGCCAGCGCAGCACCGGCACACTCAGCGGCGCCACAACTCCGACCGCCGTCGCGAGATGGCTCGCCGATCCCATGGGATCAGTGACCGTGAGACGATCCAGCCCAAGGCGCGCAAGGCCGAACGAGCCGCCCGTCGCCGCGCCCGCGATCCGCCGCCCGTACACCCATATCAGCCCCAGGGCGACACTGCCAAACACCCACCGCCACAGCACCTCGAGCGCCAGCACCGACGGGTGCTTCCAGCACCACGACATCGTGTACACGAACGACTGCGTGCCGCGCACCTGCGGACGCCCACGCAGCTCCAGCCCCTCCTGCGGCCAGTCGTCACCCGCAGTTCCCGGAGCTCCCCCGGCGCGCACCGCCCTAAGCCTTCACGACGAGATTGACCAGCTTGCCGCGCACGACGATCACCTTTACGGGCTCACGTCCAGCCAGCCGCGCGACAATCTTCGCATCCGCCAGCGCCGCCGCCCGCATCGCGCCGTCATCACTGTCCATGGCCAGCGAGACAACGGTCGCGAGCTTTCCATTGATCTGCACCGGAATCTCAAGTGCCTCGGCGCGCGCCAGCTCGGGGTCCGCCGTCGGCCACGGCTGTCGCAGGACAGCACCTTCGCCCCCAATCTGCTCCCACAGCTCCGCCGCGAGAAAGGGAGCAAACGGTGCCAGCATCAGCACGAGCGACGAGAACAGCTGTCGCAGCTCTGCCTGCGACAGAGCACCGGCGTCCATCGCCTCCTCCTTGGCTGCTATCTCGTTCACCAGACCCATCAGAGACGCGATCGACGTATTGAAGTGCCAGCGTCCGGCGAAGTCCTCGGTAATCTTCGCGATCGTCTGGTGGAGCGCTCGCAGCAGCCCCTGTGCCTCCGGCCGCAACACGCCCGCCGCCGCCACCGTCTGCCCCGCCTCGCGAAGCTGCGGCGCATACTTCATCGTCAGCCGGTAGACACGCGACAGAAACCGGCTTACCCCGGCGACACCATCCTCCTGCCAGTCAAGATCACGGTCCGGGGTCGTCGCAAAGAGTGCATAGGCCCGCGTCGCGTCAGCGCCGTAGCGCTCAATCATCTCGTCCGGGCTTACCACGTTGCCCTTGGACTTCGACATCTTCGCGCCATCCTTGATGACCATGCCCTGAGTAAACAGGCGCTCCACCGGCTCGCTCTCCGCGATCAGACCAAGATCGCGCATCACCCTCGTCCAGAAGCGCGAGTAGATCAGGTGCAGAATGGCATGCTCCACCCCGCCGATGTACTGGTCGATCGGAAACCAGTAGCTGGCGCGCTCCCGTGCGAACGGCTCAGCGTCGTTGTGCGCATCGGTGTAGCGATAGAAGTACCAGCTCGAATCGACGAACGTGTCCATCGTGTCCGTCTCACGACGCGCCGGCCCTTCGCAGACTGGACAGGTCGTCCTGACGAACGCCTCGACGCGTCCCAGCGGGGATCCTCCCTGCTGCGTAATCTCGACCTGCTCGGGCAGAATCACCGGCAGTGCGCTCTCCGGGAGCGGCACAACGCCGCCCGGCTCGACGCCGGGGTGCCCGCGCTCGCAGTACACCATCGGAATCGGCGTTCCCCAGTACCGCTGTCGACTGACACCCCAGTCCTTCAGCCGAAAAGTAACAGTCGCCGTACCAAATCCCGTCTCCTTGGCGAAGGCAGCCATCTTGGGCTGTGCTTCAAGGCTGCTCTCACCCGTCCACGCGCCCGAGTCGATCAGCACTGCCTCCGCCTCGCCGGTGTACGGCAGGTTGAGGTCGTTCGTGTCCACGTTCGCGGCGACGACGCGCTTGATCGGCAGCCCATACTTCGTCGCAAACTCGAAGTCGCGCTCGTCGTGCGCCGGCACGCTCATGATCGCGCCCGTGCCATAGTCCGCCAGAATGTAGTTCGCGATCCAGATCGGCACACGCTCGCCGTTGAAGGGATTGATCGCGAACTGCCCCGTCGCAACCCCGTGCTTCTCGATCGCACCAATGTCCCCGGCTTCGCGGGCGCTCTTCTGTTGGGCAACCATCGCCTCGATCTCGCCCGCGAGGACCGCGTCTGTCTCGGCGAAGCTCTTCGCGACCGGATGCTCCGGCGCAAGCTGAATCGACGTTGCACCGAAGATCGTGTCGACACGCGTCGTAAACACCGTGACCTTCGACGTGGCTCCTGCGTCAGCGACACGGTCGACGGTGAAGTCGATCAGCGTACCCTCGCTGCGCCCGATCCAGTTCGCCTGCATGGTGCGTACCTTCTCGGGCCAGCCGTCCATCGTCGTCAGGCCATCCAGCAACTCATCCGCGTAGCGCGTAATCCGCAGAAACCACTGTGTCAGGTCGCGCTGCTCGACCAGTTGCTCGTCATGCCGCCAGCAGTACCCGCCGATCACCTGCTCGTTGGCCAGCACCGTCGCGCACTGCGGACACCAGTTCACCTTGCTCTTCTTGCGATACGCGAGCCCGCGCTCAAACATCTTGAGGAAGAACCACTGGTTCCAGCGGTAGTACTCCGGCAGGCAGGTCGTGACCTCCGCCCTCCAATCGAATCCCATCCCCAGACGCCGGAACTGTCGCTTCATCGCGGCGATATTTGCCAGCGTCCACTCCCGCGGCGGCGTGTGGTTCTTAAGCGCCGCATTCTCCGCCGGCAGGCCGAAGGCATCCCATCCCATGGGGTGCAGGACGTTGTACCCGCGCATCCACATATAGCGCGCCAGCGCATCGCCGATGGCATAGTTGCGCACGTGCCCGATATGCAGCTGCCCGCTCGGATATGGCAGCATCTCCAGGCAGTAGTACTTCGGCCTGCCGCTCGCGGGTGGCTCCGCGGCGTAGTGCGCCGGGTCCGCGTCCCATCGCGCCTGCCACTTGGGCTCGATCGCCGCGGGCGTGTATCGCGTGTGGGTCTCGTTCCGTGTGGTCTCAACTGCAGGCATCTCATGCATACAGATCCATTGTAAAGAAGCGTCTGACTGGAAGACCGTGAAGGCGTGCTGACGAGATCTCCGCCCATCACTCCCGCTACACTGCAAGCGTGCAGCCGAAAGCCAATCTAGACCTACTTCGATCGATTGCCGTGCTCATGGTCGTTCTGGACCACACGATGTTAGCTCTCGATAAGCACAGCCTTAGGGGCTGGGATCCCGCCAGACTCGGAACTCTTGGCGTCTTCATCTTCTTCGTCCACACCTCACTGGTGCTTATGTGGTCTCTAGAGAGAAAGCCGGATGCGGAAGACTTCTACATACGGCGTATCTTCCGTATCTATCCTCTTGCCATCCTGGCGATCACGGTTGCACTGACGACACGAGCTCCAGTTCTCGGAGGAGTCAATAACTTCTTTGAATATCACCATGTCAGTGCACATGACGCACTTGCAAACTATCTCCTGGTACAAAATCTGGGGAACAACACGTCTTCCGTGCTGAATGTCTTGTGGACGCTTCCCTTTGAAGTGCAAATGTATGTCTTTCTGCCTATGCTCTTCTACTTCGCCAGATTCGATCGCAGTATCTGGCCGCTGCTGCTCGTTTGGTTGCTGGTCGCCAAGTTCTGCACCCTTAAGTTTGTAGATCCAGACGAGCTGAATCTGGCGACGGTCATTCCGATCTTCCTGCCAGGGGTCATCGCGTACGGCGGCTTCAAACGATGGAAAGCGCGCCTACCGTCGTGGCTGCTCTTCTTGCTCCTTACAGTCCTGATCTCCTTCGCCATGCACCACCCCACCAACAGAAATGGGTGGTACTTTGCGCTCCTGCTGGGCTTACTCCTACCGCACTTCAAGCAGGTGCGAATCGCGTGGTTGGTTCGGGCAGGTCACGAGGTCGCAAAGTACTCCTATGGCATTTATCTCTCTCACCCATTCGCTCTTGTGCTGGGCATGTACTTGCTTCGAGGGCAGCCTCTCGCTCTTCAACTTGCCGTCGAGGTACTTACGATCGCCCTCGTCTCTGTGGTCACCTATCACGTGCTCGAAGAACCATTGATTGTGGTAGGGAAGCGGGTCGCCTCCCTAGCCGAGACCCACTTGCACCGTACTCTGCCCGGTTAGCCGGCTCGCCGGTCAGACCGCCGCGAGTGTTCGCAGCACACCCACGTTCCGAGCCTCATCGCCGGGCTGATCCACTGGCGTCTCGGCGATGAAGGCGGCATGCGCAAAGCGCTCGTCCCGCAGCAGGCGCCGGAAGGCCTCTGCGCCGATGGAGCCCTCGCCGATGTGCTCGTGCCGGTCGAGCTTCGAGCCGCGTGCCGCCTTCGCGTCGTTGCAGTGCCAAACCCGCACCGCGTCAAGTCCAACCGTCGAGCTCACCAGGCCCAACGTCTCCTCACACCCCTCCGCAGACACGATGTCGTAGCCTCTGACGTGCAGGTGACAGGTATCCAGGCACACGCCGACGGGCGCACAGGGACGAAGTCGCTCCACCAGCTCCGCCACCTGCTCGAGGGAGCCGCCAAGGGAAAACTCCGCGCCGGCTGTGTTCTCGATCAGTACGCGAAACTCCGCTCCTTGCCACGCGAGACCATCCATCGCCCGCTCGATCCCCTCGGCAGCAAGCCGGAGACCCTCCTCCCGCGTCAGCCCCTTCCAGCTGCCCGGGTGCAGAACCAGGTACTCCGCCCCCCACGCCATCGCCCGTTCCACCTCGCCCCGGAAGGCCGTAATCGCATTCGCGCGCACACTCTCCGTCTGCGAGCAGAGATTAATCAGGTAGCTCGCGTGGATCACCAGCGGACTCACGTCGTGCTCGGCTCGCAACGCACGCATCTTGGCTCCGTCCTCTGGCTTTACCGCCGCAGCCCTCCACATGCGCGGGCTCGACGAGAAGATCTGAAAGGTATTGGCCCCCGCCGCAACCGCTCGCTCGACTGCCGTCCAGCACCCGCCCGCCGTTCCCACGTGCACACCAATACGCTTCTTGGTCATCCTCCTTTCAGTCTATCCGCGCCGCGTGTGAAGCAAGTGAAGTTGCATACTAACGGCATGCGCTACGACGGGAGCACCAAAGCACAGGGCCTTCTTCTACCACTGCTGCTGGTGCTCTCTCCGGTGGTCATCGTCTATGGCGTGCTTTATCGATATGCGGTAGATCTGCCATGTCTCGACGACTACGACGTCATTCTGAACTTCCTTCTCGAACTACACTCGTTGTCCAACGCCCCGAGTAAGCTCCTGGCCGTCGCAGCCTCTCAGCACGGCGAGTACAAGCTCCTCTTCGCCCATGCGCTGATCGCCCTGTGGTATACCCTCGCAGGCGAGTTTCGCTTCGGTCTCTTGCTCGCGTTTGGCAACCTCCTTCTCCTGCCTGCGTTATGGGCTCTTTGGTGTCTCTCGGCGCCCGCAGAGCCCAACCGCGCACGGCGCCTTGTCTTCTTTGCTCCCGTCGTCCTGCTCTTCTTCGAGCTCGACTATGCAGAGCTGCTCGACTGGGTCACAGGTTCTCTGCAAGCGATCGCCGTCGTCTGCTTCGCCCTTCTCAGCCTGTGCCTGCTTGAGCGGCGCTCCCGGGCCGCGTTCAGCGCGGCATGCCTCTTCGCCGCACTCAGCTGCAATGCCTCCAGCAACGGCTTTCTCCTGGCCCCTGCGGGCCTCCTCGTTCTTTGGCCTGGTCGCCGCTTAGGGCGCATCGCTCTCTGGTCAGTGCCGTTCGCGGTCACGCTCCTGCTCTACGTCTACCGCTACCATCCAGTGCCGCATCCTTCGGTAGCTCAACTCTGGCCCAAGGTGCTCTTCTTCGTCTCGCTTGTCGGCGGTGCCATCGAAAACATTCACGGCTTTCCCGTCCACCACGCCAGCGTCGCTCTGGGCACGGCGATCCTGCTGGTCGTGACGTTCTCTTTTGTCGCGCGCTTTGACCGGCGCTCCCCTGCCCTGGCCGCAATGGCGCTATGGTTGCTCCTGAGCGCCGCCCTGGTCGCGGCAGTACGCACCTATCTCGGCGTTTCGCAGAGCCTCGCCAGCCGCTACAAGATCTACTCGGTGCTGCTGCTGATCTACTGTTATCTCTACCTCGTCGATCGCATCACGCGCAGCCGAGTTCCGCGGTCGTATCGCCGCGCCGCCTTCGTGATGGCGCTCGCCGCGTCGATCGCGTTCAGTCTCTCGGCTGACATCGTCGGAGCCCGCTTTCTGGCCCGACGCCAGGCGCGCCTTCTCGAGGGACTCGTCCGCTACCAGGCCGACCCCACACGCATCTCACCGCTCTACGCGCCGGAAGATCCTGAAGACTTCAGCACGGAGGAGCGCGAGGCGGAGCGCGAGATCCTGACCCGCAGCATCGCTGCTGGAGTCTACCGCCCGCCGGCCTTGGCGCGCGGCCGCTGATTCTAATGAGCAGAGAAGAGCAGCGCAGCTAGTAGATGTCCCGCTGATATCGCTTCTGCTTCTTCATCGTGGCCAGGTACTCAGTGGCATGATCGAGTGTTCCATCCGCACCGCGCGCGATCGCGTCCAGCAGAGCGAGCTCTACGTCCTTCGCCATGCGCGTCGCATCTCCGCACACATAGAAGTACGCGCCTCGCTCGAGCCAGGCGTAGATCTCCGCTGCGTGCTCCGCAATCCGGTCCTGCACATAGACCTTCTTGGCCTGGTCACGGGAGAAGGCGGTGTCAAAGCGCGTGAGAGTGCCATCGCGATGCATTCCCTCGAACTGCTCCTGATAGAGAAAGTCCAGCGTCCGCCGCTGCTCCCCGAAGAAGAGCCAGTTGTCTCCCGTCTGCCCCGTCGCCTGCCGCTCTTCGAGAAAAGCCCGGAACGGCGCCACGCCGGTGCCTGGGCCAACCATGATGACTGGAACACTCGTGTCTTCCGGCAGACGAAAGTTTCCGTTGGCGTGCAGGAAGATGGGAAAGGTCGATCCGACCTGCCCACGATCCCCCATGTGTCCGCTTGCGAGTCCCTGCCGCTCACGTCCGTGCGACTCATACCGCACCACGCGAACCGTCGTCTGCACGTTGTCGGGATGGAGCTTCTGGCTCGACGAGATGGAGTACATGCGCGGTGTCAGCCGCTGCATCACTTGGAAGAGCTGCTGCGGCTCCCGCACCACGCCCTTGCAGTCGTCCGCCAGGTCGACAAACTCGCGACCATAGCAGTACTCCTCCGCGCGCGCCTTGTTCTCCTGACCCGCCAAAGACTTCAGCAGCTCGTGGCCTGGGGACAGCTTGGCCATCTGCGTCACACTGCCGCGCGTCAGGGTGCCGATCGCGAGCCGCGTCCGCAGCGCCTCGTCGAGATCGATCTCGACCTTGTAGTGATCGAGCACCCGCTCATCTCCGCGAAACCCGAGCGCACGCAAGACGTCGTCGACCGCCTCACGCCGGTTCTCTGGAATGATTCCAACCGCATCGCCCGGCGTGTACTCCATGCCGTCTTCGAGACTCAACTCGACATGCCGGGTCTCCTTCTCGGAGCCCTCAGCCGTCAGCAGATAGTTCTCCAAGACAGTGGAGCGATACGGTGCATTGCGGGTGTATTTGGCCACGTGCGTGGTGACGGGCGCACTCTCAGTCAGGGTCTGTTCACTCATAACGGGTAAGTTAAGGCTAGCACGCAGCGGCTTGATCGCACGCGTCAGCACAAGATCAGCTTGACGCGTGCAGAGCGGGTCTCCGATGCTCTTCGTTTCGCCATCGTGATTGAGGGTCCGGCCAGTTTCGGCTGAACCGGACATGCAGAACACCCGATCTCTCGGGCAGACAGGCCGCTCTTCGACGAGCTCCTGCCGGCCAGTGCAACGCCGGCACAGGTCTCCGTCAGTGTGCCGCTCTGCCACTGTCGTAGCAGCCAAACACATCCGAAGGTCAGCAAAGATTCGTGTTTGCGCGGCACGGAGATGCGCCAGTACAGCCCAATCTGACGTTACGAATGCGGTGTGGTGCCGCATACAATCGCAGTCTCAAGACTCACTTGCCGCTGAAAGGATTCCCGAGCGAAGAATGGCATCAAGATCCCTGCTTGACCCGTTTACCCTGCGGTAAGTAAGCTTTCGTCGTCCGCCGCTCGTACTCGGCAACCTCGGTGCACGCACCGGTCCCGGCGATCTCGACACCATCCCACGTGGTGAGCTCATGGCCTCAGCACCGACTGCCACCGTCGATCACGCGCCCTCCGCCAAACCAGCACTTCGCAGATTCAGCATCCGGCGTGTCGCCGTCCTTGGTGCAGGCACCATGGGAGCGCGCATCGCGGCGCATATCGCGAACGCGGGCGTGCCCGTTCTGCTGCTCGACATGGCTCCCGCGTCCGGAGACGCAGACGCTCTAGGGACGCAGGCGCTGCTCATCCTCCGATCAGCCAAGCCTGCCGCCTTTGTCTCCGCCGCCGCGGCCGGGCTGGTGAGCGTTGGCAACTTCAAGGACGATCTCGCCAAGCTGAAGCAGTGCGATTGGGTGATCGAAGCCGTCGCCGAGAACCTCGAGATTAAGCAAGATCTGCTGAGTCGCGTCGCGCCCCACCTTTCCGATCACGCGATTCTCACGACCAATACGAGCGGTCTTCCGGTGGCAAAGATCGCCGAGCAGCTCCCCCCGGAGATACGCCGCCGCTGGTTCGGCACGCACTTCTTCAACCCGCCGCGATATATGCGCCTGCTCGAGCTGATCGCCACTCCCGAGTCAGATCCGGAGGCGATCGCCACCATCGCGGCGTTCGTCGATCGTCAGCTGGGAAAGACCGTCGTTCCCGCAAACGACGTGCAGAACTTCATCGCGAATCGTGTCGGCACCTTCTCGATCTTGAACATCCTCCGGATCATGCAGGAGCAGGGTCTGACGATTGAAGAGGTCGATCTGCTCACGGGAGAGCTCATCGGATGGCCGAACACGGGCACCTTTCGCCTGACCGACATGGTGGGGCTCGATGTGCTGGGAAGTGTCGCCCGCAACTTCGCGGCAGGGGTGAGCGACGAGCGCTCTGACGTGGTGCTGCCCGAGGTCGTCGTGCAGCTGATCGAGCGCAAGTGGCTCGGCGATAAGACGGGGCAGGGCTTCTACAAGAAGGAGCGTGGGCCAAGGGGTGAGGACCTTCGCTCTGTGCTCGACCTGAAGACGCTTGAGTACAGGCCAGCGACGAAGGTCTCGATTGCAGAGGCGGAGAAGGCGAAGAGCGTGGAGCCGCTTGCACTTCGGCTGCGCAGCCTGCTTGCAGGTGACCCGGCTCGAGACAGAGCCGCCCGCTTCTATTGGCAGCTTCTTCCGGAGCTCTGGACGTACGCGGCGAATCGTATCGGCGAGGTGACCGAGACTCTGGTCGACATCGATCTGGCGATGACGGCGGGCTTCAACTGGAAGCTCGGGCCCTTCGCTCTCTGGGACGCCGTCGGCGTTCCGTTCGTGATCGAGAAGATGCGCGCACGCGGCTCACTCATCCCGGCAGCGGCTGAAGCACTCTTGGAGAGTGGAGGAACCTCATGGTTTCGCAACGGCGGCACGGAGTACTTCGACGTTCCGCTCAGAGCCTATCGACCTGTGCCGCGCTCTCCCGAGCTGGCGACCGTCGCGACCTACCGCCGTACCAACAGCATCTTCGCCGGCAACTCCGGCATCTCCCTCATCGACCTTGGTGAGGGTATCGGCTGCTTTGAGCTCCACTCGAAGATGAACACGCTGGGCGGCGAGGTCACCTCGTTTCTTCGGAACGCTCTCCAGCCGGACAGCGACGCCGTGCGCAACTTCAGCGGCTTCGTGATCTCGACCGACGCGCAAAACTTCTCGGTCGGCGCGAACCTCATGGAGCTGTTGTTCGCGGTCCAGGAGGGCAGGTGGGACCAGGTGCAACAGTCCGTGCGGCACTTCCAGGACATGACCCAGGCGGTGAAACTCTGCCCCCGGCCCGTCATCGCCGCAGTGGCAGGGCTCTGCCTTGGTGGTGGCTGCGAGATCTCGTTGCACTCCGCGCTGCGGCAGGCTCATCTCGAACTCTACTGCGGCCTGGTAGAGACCGGCGTTGGCCTCATTCCTGGCGGTGGCGGCTGTAAGGAGATGTTGCTTCGAGCAACCGCCGACGCAGCGCGCGTCAGACCCGATACCCGCGGAGATTCCGCAGAGGTCGGCGAGACGATTCGTCGTGCCTTCGAGACCATCGCCCTTGCCAAGGTCTCCACCTCGGCCGTCGACGCGCGCGATCTGGGCCTTCTCGACGAGTTGGATACGATCACGATGAATCGTGCTCGGCTGCTGCATGACGCGAAGCTCCAGGCGCTGCGCCTCGCCCACGCCGGCTACACAGCACCAGCCTGTCGCACGGATCTTCGCGCCCCGGGCGCCAGTGTTCTCGCGACCCTCAAGCTCAATCTCTACCTGATGCGCGAGGCCGAGTACATCAGCGAGCACGATGCCACCATTGCCACCCATCTCGCGCGCATCCTCACCGGCGGCGATATCACTCCTGGAACGTTGATCAGCGAGCAATACCTGCTCGACCTCGAACGCGAGGCCTTCCTCTCTCTCTGCGGAGAGCCGAAGACGGTCGAGCGCATCCTCTTCACTCTCAAGACAGGCAAGCCGCTCAGGAACTAGAGTCAAGCACGACGAGAGTCCCCTCTCGTTCTGGACGATGCAGCGTGAAAGAGCACAGAGCCATGAGAGATGCAGTCATCGTCAGCGCCGTCAGAACCGCCGTCGGCAAGGCGCCCAGAGGCACGCTCCGGTTCACGCGCCCCGACGATCTCGGAGCCGTCGCGGTGAAGGAGGCTGTGTCGCGTGTGCCGCAGCTTGATGTGAGGGAGATTGGAGATGTTATCATCGGTTGCGCCATGCCAGAGGCCGAGCAGGGCCAGAACGTGGCTCGCCTGATCTCGCTTCGTGCGGGTCTGCCTGTCGAAGCGGCAGCTATGACTGTCAATCGTTACTGCGCCTCGGGACTGCAGACGATTGCTCTGGCCGCGGAGCGCATTCGCGCGGGGGGCGGCGATGTCATCGTCGCCGGCGGCGTAGAGTCGATGTCCTTTCTCCCCTTCGGCGGCAACAAAGTCACGATCAATCCATGGCTGATCGAGAACCATCCTTCGGCGTACATGTCCATGGGGCTCACGGCGGAACGAGTCGCGAAACACTATGGGATCACGCGCGAGGAGGCCGACCAGTTTGCCTTGTCCAGTCATCAGAAGGCGCTCGCTGCCGCTGCGGAGGGCCGCTTCGAGGATGAGATCGTGCCTGTACCGGTCACCACGACGACCGTTGCCGCCGATGGCGTGACGCAAAACCACGAGACCCTCTTCGCGGTCGACGAAGGTCCTCGTGCAGACACGTCGCTTCCCGCTCTGGGCAAGCTGCGGCCTGCCTTTCACGCCGCCGGGGTCGTCACGGCCGGCAACAGCTCGCAGACCTCCGATGGCGCGGCCGCCGTTGTGGTCATGTCGGAGACGCGAGCAAACGAGATCGGCGCGGCTCCCCTGCTCCGCTTCGTCTCCTTCGCCTATGCCGGCTGCCTGCCGGAAGAGATGGGCATGGGACCGATCTACGCCGTTCCCAAGGCGCTCAAGATGGCCGGACTCTCGCTCGAAGAGATCGATCTGATCGAGCTCAACGAGGCCTTTGCCACCCAGTCGCTTGCCGTTCTGAAGGTGCTAGCAATCGATTCGAAGAAGGTGAATGTGAACGGCGGCGCCATCGCCCTCGGTCATCCGCTCGGCTGCACCGGAACCAAGTTGACAGCCACCCTGGCCCGGGAGATGAAGCGTCGTCACGCTCGTTATGGCATGGTGACCATGTGTGTCGGCGGCGGTCAAGGGGCAGCCGGCATCTTCGAGAACGTACAGAGCTAGCTCGACCCGTGAAGGAGAAAGAGATGATCGCGACCATGGACGTACGCGCAGCAAAGCGCACAACGGGCGGCAGCTTTCTCATCCAGGACCTGCAGCCCGCCGATATCTTCACGCTCGAAGACCTCTCGCCGGAACAGATACAGATCGCCGAGATGACCTCGCGCTTCGCGGAGGAGAACATCCTCTCGCAGCTTGCGGCGATCGAGAGCAAGCAATACCCCGTCAGCCGGCAGCTTATGCGAAAGCTTGGCGACCTTGGCCTGCTCGGCGTCGATGTACCGGAGGAGTACGGCGGTCTCGACCTGGACAAGGTGACCTCGGCTCTCATCTCGCAGAACATCAACGTGGTCGGCAGCTTCGCGGTCACCTTCAGCGCGCACGTGAGCATCGGCTCTCTTCCCCTCGTCTGGTACGGCACCGCCGCGCAGAAGGCGAAGTATCTCCCCAAAGTCGCCGCTGGTGAGTGGATCGCTGCCTACGCCCTCTCTGAGTCCTCTGCAGGCTCTGACGCCATGAACATTCGCACCCGGGCGACCTTGACCACAGACGGCAAGCACTACCTGCTCAATGGCGAAAAGATGTGGATCTCAAACGCCGGCTTCGCGGACCTGTTCACGATCTTCGCCAAGATCGACGGCGAGAGGTTCTCGGCGTTTCTCGTCGAAGCCGGCTCGGAGGGCCTCACCATCGGACCTGAGGAACACAAGCTCGGTATCCGCGGCTCGTCAACCTGCGCACTCATCCTGAACAACTGCAGGATCCCCGTAGATAACCTGCTCGGGCAAGCCGGCAAGGGTCATCAGATCGCCTTCAACATCTTGAACGTCGGTCGTTATAAGCTGGCCGCGACCGCAGTCGGCGGAGCTCGCAGCGCCTTTCGCACCGGCGTTCGTTACGCCAAGGATCGTATCGGCTTTGGCAAGCCGATTACGGACTTTGGCCTGGTGCAGGAGAAGATCGCCGACAGCGCAGCCGGCATCTACGCTCTGGAGTCAACGCTCTATCGCGTCGTCGGCTCGATCGATGCCGCGCTTGCAGAGCTCGATAAAACCTCATTGAGTTACACCCAGGAGGTACAGAAGCGCATTGAGGAGTTCGTTGTCGAGTGCTCGATCCTCAAGGTCTTCGGCTCTGAGGTCCTGGATCGCCTCGTCAGTCAAATGCTTCAGCTCCACGGCGGTTACGGGTACGTGGAAGAGTTCGCCGCCGAGCGCAACTATCGCGACTCTCGCATCAACATGATCTTCGAAGGCACCAACGAGATCAATCGCCTTATCACGACCGGTTGGACAATAAAGCGCGCGACACAGGGCACGTTGCCCCTTCTACCCGCAATCAAGAGGGTGATGGAGGAGCTCACGGCTGGGGTCGTCGTGACGGTGAGCTACGACGGGTCACTTGCCCATGAGCAGGCCCTACTGACGCGTGCAAAGCAGATCGCGCTCTTCTGTGTAGCGTTGGCCCTGGGGCGCTTTGCGCAAGAGCTTCCCGACGCGCAGGAGGTCATGGGCGCTCTTGCCGACATCATCGCTGAGGTCCTCGTTCTCGAATCCACGATTCTCCGGTCGGCGAAGATAGCCGGATCGAACTCACTTGCAGAGAAGTTAACCCGTTACTACGCCGCACGATCCTTCCGCGTGATCGAGGGTGCCGCCGAACGAATCCTTGCCGCCACTGCCGAAGGCGACGACCTGCGCACGCAGGCGGGGATTCTGCGCCGGCTGACAGAGCACACGCCGGTCAACTCCATCGCCATCGGTCGCGAGATCTCGGCCGCCATGGTCAAGGCAGGCCAGTACACCGTCACGGCCGAGTAGCCCGCAGCGGCACGGCACGTGTCTGCTTCTACGGACACGCATGGTGATTCCATTGCCGACAGCAGACAGTCAGTCCAGAGTCTGTTTTGACGAGTCGCCAGCCGCCCTCATCGATCGATCTGCTCCGTTATCATCGATCGTGTCTCCGGGCTGCAGTTGCCACGTGTTTCTATCGCAGCGTAGCCTAAGTCCCGGAGTGGAAAGTGAAGTCTGCCGCACGCACCGCTACCGCACTCGTGGCGATGGCAGGTGCAGCGGAAAGTGGAGCGAATGCGCATTCTCACCGTGATTCGTCAGGTGCTCGATGCCGAAGAGAGCATCAAGCTGAAGGAGGGCCGCGTCGATCTCACGACTAGCAAGCTCGTCGTGGATACGATGGACGAGTACGGCGTTGAACAGGCGCTGCGACTGCGCGAGACCGGTTCGGGAGTCGAGGTCATTGCGCTCGCGATTGGCCCTCCCCGCTCCGAGGAGGCGCTGCGAACCGCGTTAGCAATGGGAGCCGACCGAGCCATCCTGGTAGAAGCGTCCGAGCCGCTCGATGTGATGGCGGTCAGCAGCATCGTCGCGCAGGTGGCGCAGAACGAGCAGGCAGACCTCATCTTCTGTGGCGGTCAGCAGGCCGATTGGGATAGTCATGCGCTCGGCGCAGCGACGGCGGAGCGCCTCGGCTGGCCGCAGGCCACGTGGACGAATGCGCTTACCCTCGATGCGCAGCAGCTCACCGGACAGCATGATGTCGACGCTGGCAGCGAGTCCTTTCGCGTCTCTTTGCCCGCCGTCGTCACCACGCAGCAGGGCCTCAATGAACCGCGCTATCCCACACTCCCCAACATCATGAAGTCGAAGCGCAAAGAGATGCGGCGAGACGCGCTCGCGACGTACTGTGTCAGATCGAAGGTCAAGGTGCTCGACGTCGGAGTGCAGGTCAAAGAACGTCGGCGTAAGGTCCTGGATGGCAAAGATGCTGCCGGCGCCGCCGTGCAGCTGGTGGATCTTCTTCGAACAGAAGCAAGGGTGATCTGATGATTGTCGTCGTCGCCGAGCATTCGGCAGCCAAACTAAGCAAGAGCACCTATGAGATGACGCAGGCGGCGCGTGAACTGGGCCGCGAAGGACCGGTGACTCTGCTCGTCCTCGGCAGCGGCATAGCGTCGATCGCCGCGGAGGCCGCCCTGCTGAGTGATCAGGTCCTGGTCGCCGACCTGCCTGCGCTCGCAGACTACGATCCCGAACTCTGGGCCGCGGCGATCGCGCAGATCGCGCGCGAAGGCGAGGCGCACACTGTTCTGATCGGGGGCACCCGCAGTGGCCGCGAGTACAGCCCGCGTGTCGCCGTCAAGCTTGACGCTCCCCTGATCGAAGACGCAATCAGCCTCAAGGACGTCTCCGGCGCCCTCGAAGCCGAGCACTATACCTTTCTCGCGCGTGTCACGGAGCGCGTCTCGGCCGAGGGGAGCGTCGTTGTCGTCACCGTCAAACCTGGCGCCTTTCCACCTGCCACACCGAACACCGCAGCGGCCGAGCAGTTTGACGTCGAACTCGATCTTCCATCCCGCCGCTTTGCCGTGACGGGCCGGGTCACCGAGAAGAGCGAACGCGTCTCGCTCGCCGACGCCGACATGATTGTCGCCGGCGGTCGCGGTGTCGGCAGCCCGGAGCAGTTCACTGCTCTCGTGGAGGGTCTTGCCGATCAGCTCGGCGGCGCCGTCGGTGCGACCCGCGCTGTCGTCGATGCAGGCTGGCGACCCTACGCCGAACAGGTAGGTCAGACGGGAAAGACCGTTCAGCCGAAGGTCTACTTCGCCATCGGCATCTCCGGCGCCGTCCAGCATCTCTCGGGCATGGGGAAGAGCAAACTGATCGTTGCCATCAACAAAGATGCCGACGCTCCTATCTTCAAGGAAGCCGACTACGGCGTCGTCGGCGACGTCAAAGAGATCGTCCCCGCGCTCATTCGCGAGCTGAAGAACAAGCCCTGATCTCCCACCCGAACGCCGGTATCTGAAATGCTCCCGCTAACGCAGAAGATCCTCTTCGTGCTATTCGCCCTTGTGACGGGAGCGCTCGGCCTCCGCGGCTTCTATCGCCTCTACCGGCGTATCGCCGCAGGGCGCCCGGACACCGAAGCCCGCATTAACCATCTGCCCAGACGCCTCTGGTACGCGCTCGTGACCACCCTCACCCAGAGCCGCACCTTTCGCAAGCGGCTCATCGTCAGCTCCTTCCACTCATTCATCTTCTACGGCTTCACCTTCTACCTTCTCGTCAACGTTGTGGATGCGATCGACGGCTTCATCCCGCTGTCCTTTGCCTCGCTCGGGCTCGCGGGACAGCTGTATGTTCTGCTAGCGGACGTCCTTAGCGCCCTCGTCCTCATCGGTGTCGTTGCCCTTGTGATCCGGCGCTTTCTCCTGCCTAGCCGTCGTGACTTCACTTTTAATGAGCGAACTCTCCTGCACAAGGACGTACAGCGCAGGTACATCACCGCCGACTCTCTCCTCGTCTCGGCATTCATTCTGTTTCACGTCGGCAGCCGGGCCGTCGGTGCCGGCGCGAAGCTCGTTCTCGATGGGCCAGATCGCTTTGCCCCCTTCGCAACGCTCATCTCGCACCTCTTCAGTCCGCAGACCGCCGGCGCGTGGCGCGTCTTCGGCTACTGGGGTGCGCTCGGCAGTGTTCTCGCCTTTCTGACATACTTCCCCTACTCCAAGCACATCCACATCTTCATGGCGCCTGCGAAGTACCTCGTCGCTCGCGAACCGCCCTCCGGTGTTCTGCCGCCGGTGGTGCTCGACATGGAGACCGAAGCGCCGGAACTGGGCGCAAACAGGCTCGAGGACCTCGCCTGGCCGCGCCTGCTCGACGCCTACGCCTGCATTCAGTGCAATCGCTGTCAGGACGTCTGCCCCGCGACCGCCACCGGCAAGGCACTCAGCCCATCCGCGCTCGAGATCAACAAGCGTATGGAGCTCAACGAGCTCAGCCGGCATCTACCGTCCTTTGAGACCGGAGCCCCGAGTCCACATCCCCTGCTCTCCTTCGCTCTCTCACCGGAGGCCGCGTGGGCCTGCACCACCTGCGGCGCCTGCATCGACGTCTGTCCCGTCGGCGATGAGCCCATGCTCGACATCGTGGACATCCGCCGTCACCAGGTGATGATCGAGGGCGACTTTCCCACGCAACTCCAAAGTGCCTTTCGCGGCATGGAACGCGCCAGAAATCCGTGGGGTATCAGTCACGAGAAGCGCATGGACTGGGCCGACGGACTGCACGTCAAGACCACTGACGAGAACCCGCAACCCGATGTGCTCTTCTGGGTTGGCTGTGCCGCCAGCTACGATCCGCAGTCGCAGAAGACCGCCCGCGCGTTTGTGCAGCTGCTCAACCAGGCCGGCGTCGACTTCGCCGTGCTGGGCAAGCGGGAGTGCTGCACCGGAGATAGTGCTCGCCGCGCCGGTAACGAGTACCTCTATCGTCAGCTCGCCGACCAGAACGTCGCCACGCTCAATGAGATCAAGCCCAAGCTGATCGTGGCCACCTGCCCACACTGCATGAACGCAATCGGCAAGGAGTACGGACAGCTTGGCGGCAACTACACGGTCATGCATCATACGCAGTACCTCGAGTCACTTGTCGCCGACGGCCGGATCGTTCCTGACACCGCCTCCACGACCATCGCCTACCACGATCCGTGTTATCTCGGCCGTCACAACGGCGTCTACGATGCACCGCGCAACGTGCTTCATGTCCTCAGCAACGCGGTGGTCGAGCTCCCCCGCAGCCGCGAGAACTCCTTCTGCTGTGGTGCCGGCGGCGCACAGTTCTGGAAGGAGGAGGAGCCGGGCTCCGAGCGAATCTCCGAAAACCGCCTGCGAGAGGCGCGCGAGACTCTGCAAGGCGCGGACGACGCGGTACTCGCCGTAGGCTGCCCCTTCTGCAAGAGCATGCTCGAAAGCTCGCCTCGCAGCGGCACACCCGCCATCGCGATCAAAGATGTTGCGGAGTTGCTTCTTGAAGGTGTGCAGCGACGCTCGCCCGAACGCTTTGCTGGATCGGCGAAAGATAGTTTCCCATCGCAGCAGCTCACGACGCTCACCTCGACCTCCATGCCCCCATCCGTCACGCAGGAGCTCGTGGCCAATGCGGCCACGCAGCACGATCAAGCGGTTGCAGCCCAGCCGCTGCCTTCTCTGGATGCGTCCTCCGTAAAGCGCAAGACGTGGACCCCCAAGCGGGCGCCTGTAGTCCATGAACCGTCACCACCAGCGCCGTCCGCTCCACACACCGAAACAGCTCGTGCAGCAGACCACACGGAGGCACCTGCACCAGCATCGGCAGCTTCCCAAACGATTGCACCTCAATCGGCAGCATCAAGCCAAGAGACCCTCGCGCAGACAGCCTCCGACTCAGCGCCGTCGGAGACCAAGCCCGCAGCACGCAAGGCTTGGGTCCCCAAGTCAGCCGTCGTTAAGAAGCCTGAATAAGTCCGCGACCGCCTGGAGAGACGTGATGAGCGATGTGCTGATTCGCGTCTCCGGCGCATGCGGCAGGATGACCCTGAACCGGCCGCACGCCCTCAATGCCCTCACGCCCGAGATGGTCAGCCTCATGAAAGAGACCATGAGAGCCTGGGCAAGTGATCCCTCAGTTCACTTCATCGTCGTCGATGGCGCCGGAGACCGCGGCCTCTGTGCCGGCGGAGACATCCGTGTTCTATACAATGCCGTCACCTCCGGTGACCTGAACTCGGCGACGGCGTTCTTCTGGAACGAGTACCGACTCAACGACAGCATCGCCCGCTACCCGAAGCCGTACGTCGCCCTGATGGATGGAATCGTCATGGGAGGAGGCCTCGGTATCTCGGCCCATGGATCTCATCGCGTCGTCACGGAACGCTCTTCGCTGGCCATGCCCGAGACCCTCATCGGCTTCGTTCCAGATGTGGGCGGCACCTACCTCCTCGGAACCGCGCCCGGCGAAGTTGGCACCTATCTCGGATTGACCGGCAACAGAGTCGGTGCGGGGGATGCCATCGCCTGCAACCTCGCCGACCTGATGGTTCCGAGCAGTACCTTGCCGGCCCTGACCGAGGAGCTGGAGCGGTGCAGCGACGCCGCGGCCATGCAAGACTGCCTGCAACGCTATGCGGTCTCGGCTTCCCCCGGGAGGACCTCCGTGCAGCGAGCCTGGATCGACGAATGTTTCGCCGCGGACACGATGGAGAAGATCTTTGCCGCACTTGCCAGTCACGCACGTCCCGAAGCCCAGAGTGCTCTGAGCGAACTGATGCAGAGATCGCCGACCTCCCTCAAGGTGACGCACAGGGCCCTGCGACACGCCCGAGAAGTCAAGGATCTCGCCTCCTGCCTGCAACAGGAGTACCGCATCGCGCACGCCTGTGTACGCGGGCACGACTTCATGGAAGGCATACGCGCTGCCGTCATCGACAAGGATCGCAACCCGCAGTGGCATCCAGCGCGCCTTGAGGACGTCACACCACTCCACGTCCAGCATCACTTCGTGGAGCCACCTGCGGGCGATCTCGATCTCTCGCCCGCGGTCAAGTGACTCGAGTGCACGGGACGTCATCGCAGGTTGACTTCAAGAGGCACCGCTCGCGTCGACAGACAGGTGAATGCAAGGGAGCCCGTATCCGCGGCGGTGCAAGCTGCCGCACCCCGTTTAGAAGTACTTCATCTTCGTCAGGTCGTCGATCAACCCCGGCCCAGTTGGCTCCCATCCCAGCGCTTCGCGCGTCCACTCGCTCGAGGCTGGCATATCCAAACCCACAAAGTGCGCGAACCATCCAAAGTGCTCGGCAGCCTTCTCCGGAGCGGTTGAGACCACGGGGATCTTCAGCCCGTCTCCGATTGTCTCTGCAATCTCGCGCACCGACACGCCCTCCTCCTGCACGGCGTGATACACCGTCACACCCGGCCGGGTCTGCTCGACCGCAAGACGATACAGGTGCGCTACGTCCTTCAGCGGAGCCGCAGCCCATCGGTTCGCGCCATCGCCGACATACGCCGAGACACCCTTCTCGCGAGCCATCTGCGTGAGCATCACGACAAGTCCCTGTTTGCGCGTGTCATGCACCTGTGGCAGACGCACGATCGCTACATGAACACCTCGCTCGGCAACGGCCTTTGCCGTATCCTCCGGCTGCCGCGGTATCGCAGCCGAGGTCGCTGGCGGATCGCTCTCCGTGCGCACATGCCCCGGTCCGCCGCTTGCCAGCCCCGTCCCGGAGGTCACGACGAGCAGCTTGCCTGCTTCGAGAACGGAACCCAGCGCCTCGATCGCCCTCCGCTCGTCCTCCCCATTCTTAACGTACTTCGAGAAGTCATGATTGAACGCAAGGTTCACCACAGCATCCATACCCTTGGCCCCATCGCGCAGGCTGTCCAGATCCTCCAGATCGCCTCGATGCACCTCGCAGCCCAAGGCCTTCAACTGCTCTGCGCCGGCGTCGCTGCGCGCCAATCCGCGGACCTGGTGTCCTGCCTCGATCAACTCCTTCACCAGCTCCGTTCCAATAAATCCCGTTGCTCCTGTGACAAAAATGCGCATACGTCTCCTTCTGCTGTGTGTTGGCACGGTCACTCGTACGCCGCGCCAGAGCTGATCTTCGCCTCCGCATAGCGGAGACAATCTCCGCTTATAAGATAAAAGGAGGCTGTCTCCGGTTGCAGAAACTTTCTGCGAAACTGTAGGTATGCGGAGAGAGCAGGCCTCACCACCGTCAGCTGTTCGCAAACCGCGCGCGGATGCGCAGCGGAACCGCGAACGTATTCTGGCCGTCGCGAGGCTCGGCTTCACCCTCCACGGAGCCGAAGCCTCTCTCGATGAGATTGCTCGGCAGGCGGGTATCGGCTCAGGCACGCTCTATCGTCATTTTCCAACCCGCGACGCTCTGATTGAAGCCGTCTACCGTACCGAAGTGGAAAAACTCACGACAGCGAGCCAGCGCTTCGCGTCCAACATGCCGCCGCTCGAAGCCCTCCGTACCTGGATGTTCCTCTTCATTGACCACGTGGCCGACAAGAAGCTCATCCTTCCTGCCATGGACTCCGTTCCGGGTGGCTCCAAGCGCCTCATCGATGGCGCGCGCGGTCTCATCCATGGCGCATTCCTCGCTCTGGTGCAGCGCGCCATTCGCAGCGGCGATCTGCGTTCAGACACGCAGCCTGACGACTTCGTTCGCGCTCTCGTCGGCCTCTTCTACACGACCGCTCTCCCCGGCTGGAAGCCCAGCGCTCGCAGAATCGTCGACATTCTGATCGCCGGCTCGCGTCCATCGACAGATGAGGCACGGTAGAACACTCTGCTCCCCCTAGGCGCTCCGCGCATTGCATCTCACCTCACCTTCGTAAGCTCATGTCGCACTCGCAACTCGCAGGCGAGCCGTCCATGCACCCACCCGCGCCGACCCGCTACAATCTCGGGAAGCACCGGTCATCCCTGGAGACCCGCCGCGTGAGTCTCACCTTCTTCCGATCCCTGGCCATCATCCTCACCCTTGGCAGTCTCACCGTTCCTGCGAGCAACACCGCGCGCTCACAGACAGCTCCGTCCTCCGCCATCCCACCCCATGCGTCCGCAATCGTTCTCTTCGACGGCCATGACCTCGCCGGCTTCGATATCTTCATCCGCAACCGCGGCCTCAACACCGACCCGAATCACATCTTCTCCGTCGAGCACGGTCTGATTCACGTCTCTGGCCACGAGTTCGGCTACCTCGTCACCAAGCGGTCCTTCCACCGCTTCTATCTTCGCGCTGACTTCAAGTGGGGCGAGGGCACCTTTGCCGAGCGCGCCGGCCAAGCCCGCGACAGCGGCATCCTCTACAGCATTCAGGGCCCTGACAAGGTCTGGCCGCGCTCCGTCGAGTTTCAGATTAAGGAGGGAGAGACCGGCGACTTCTGGATGACCGACGGCGCCGCCGTCACCGGCCCAGATGGTGTCCGTGTCACCGGTCCTCCTAACTCCGCGCTCAACATTGGCCACAGGGGAAAAGGACCCACACAGAACACTCTCGGCTTTCGTAACTCCTCCGGTGAGCTCGAGAATCCGCACGGCCAGTGGAACACCCTCGAGCTCATCGTCGACGACAAGATCATCCATCAGTACGTCAACGGCAAGCTCGCCAACGTCGGCACCGACCCTACGCCCACAGAAGGCCGCATCCTCTTCCAGTCCGAGGGCGCTGAGATCTACTTCCGCAACCTCGTCCTCTATCCCCTTCGCTAACCCGTCCTCGTCCGCCAACACCCCGCCATGCATCCATCAACTATGGCTGGCGCAAGCACACACTCCGTCACCGGCATCTCGGAAGAACAGCTCCTCCTCATCGCTCGCGCCTTGGCTGACCCTCGCCGCTTCGCCATCCTCCAACAGATCGCCGCCGCAGACACGATGGCCTGCTGCAATCTGCGCGAGCAGGACCTCATCAGCCCCGCCACCATCTCCCACCACCTCAAAGAGCTCAGTGACGCCGGCCTCATCTCTATTACACGTGACGGCCGCCTCGCCCGACTCACCCTCTGCCGCTCTGTGCTGCAGGCCTACATCGCCCGCCTCAGCTCCTTGTAGCTGAATCATTCTGCATCGCAGCTCGCCGGCCCTCCATCTCTTAGATGACGATCGAAGTATTCACATCACATCAGAGGAGAAGCACATCTATGAGCAAGCTTGCGGGAAAAGTAGCCATCGTCACCGGAGCATCAAAGGGCATCGGTGCAGGAATCGCCAAGGCACTCGGCGCGGCAGGCGCCAGCGTCGTCGTCAACTACGCCTCAGACAAGGCAGGTGCCGACAAGGTCGTCTCCGCTATCACCTCCGGTGGCGGCAAAGCCATCGCCGTCGGTGCCAGTGTCGCGAAGACCGCTGAGATCGAAACGCTCTTTGTCGAAGCCAAGAAGGCCTTCGGCAAGGTCGACATTCTGGTCAACAACGCCGGCATCTATGCCTTCTCGCCGATCGAGTCCATCACCGAAGAGGAGATCAACCGGCAGTTCGGCACTAATGTCACCGGCCTCCTGCTCACCAGCAAAGCCGCTGTCGCTCACTTCCCCGCTGAGGGTGGCAACATCATCAACATCGGTTCCGTCATATCAGAGAGCACGCTTCCCCAGTCCGCCATCTACACCGGTACTAAAGCCGCCGTCGACGGCATTACCCGTGTGCTGGCGAAAGAGCTGGGACCGAAGAAGATTCGCGTCAATGCGATCAACCCGGGTCTGACCGCCACTGAGGGAAATGCGTCCTTCCGTGGACCGGACAATCCCTTCGAGCAGGCCGAAGTCGCCAAGACACCGCTCGGTCGCCTTGGTCAGCCAGACGATATCGCCGACGTGGTCACCTTCATCGCCTCCGACGAGGCACGCTGGATCACCGGCTCACTGCTTCAGGTCGCCGGTGGACTCCGCTAAGCCGGAACACCGAGCCAGCGATGTCCGGGAGGGTAGGATCGATCTCTGCTCTCCCGGCGTCGCGCTACCGCCTCGCCTTGACCATTGCGTCGTTGAAACTCGTAAAGAACTGCTTGTACTTTGCCCAGCCCTGCTCCATCGCGTAGCGCTGGGGGTACACACGTTGCACCGCAATCTCCTTCGACTCCGGCTGCGACTTAAGAATCTCCATCACCTCGGCGATGAACTCGCTGAGCGGCATCGCATTCGCATCGTTCGCCTGTCGCTCTCCTTGCAGGTGCGTCTGCACGTACGGCGGGATCAGCTCCAGAACCTCCACCGTCGCGTCCTTCAGCTGATACCGCAGTGACTCCGTCCACGAGTGGATCGCAGCCTTCGTCGCGCAGTAAGCCGGATTCAGTGTCAGCGGCACAAACGCCAGCCCTGACGTCACCATCATGACCGTCGCCTGTTCCTGCTTCCTCAGCAAAGGCAGCAGCGCGGCCGTCAGGCGGACCGGTGCGAGCAGATTGGTCGTCATCGTCTCTTCGAAGACAGCAAGATCGACCGTCGCTTCGTCCCAGCGCTCCTCCTTCATAACGCCGGCCATGTTCACCAGCACGTTCAGCTTCGGGTACTTGGCCGCAATCTCGGCCGCGAAGCTCTTCAGCTTCGCCGGATCCTGCACATCCAGCACAGCCGATTGCACTCCCGCGTTCGCCTTCGTCACCTCGTCCAGCGCATCCTTACGCCGCCCAGCAATGATCACCTCGTTGCCCAGCTGCTGAAACTGCTCTGCCATCGCGCGTCCAATGCCTGACCCGCCGCCTGTAATCAAGATCGTGTTTCCATTCATCTGCATCGTGTGAGTTCTCCCATCTGAGACTAGGCCGGGCACTCCTCCTGGGAAGGAGGCGCATGCAAGCGAGATGCACCTCAGCAAGCCGTCCTATCCAGATAAGGACGCCGGCAGCCGCGATTCAGAATTCTCCGCGGTAACTGCTATCGCCCTGTTCCGCGTCCTGCTTCTCCCGTCGCATCGTCTGCCTGCATACAAGTTCACTCTGCCGAGCCTCTCGCTCGAGAGGGAACACTGCAACGTGAGCATGGGGCCGATGCGAAGCGTGCAGCCAGGGCGAAGCATGCAGCCAGGGCGAAGCGTGCATCCAGGGCGGAGCGTGCAGCAGCGCAAGCCTCTCGCGCCCGAGTGTCACCTCCCTCCGCGGAACCTAGACGGCCTTTTCGAGCAGCACCCGCTGCTGCAGCAGCTCGACCAGCGCCGTCTCCTCATCCCGCAATGCATGCGCGTGCCGGGCGATCTCCTCGTCCAGCTTCTCCTTCGCGCGCTCTGCCTCATTCGGGGTCAAACCGCCGAGATACGCCTCGAGCACCGCGGGATGCACGTAACACTTGCGGCAGACCGACGGCGTATTCCCCAGCTTTGCCGCCACCGCCGTAATCGCCTGCACCACGTTCTTCTTGGCCTGTGTCGCCGTCTCGAACGGCCCGATCTCGCGCAGCATCATGCTCGCCAGTACAGATCCTGCCCATGTGCGAAAGTCCTTCGCCGTGAAGTGCTGCCCCGTGATCGTGTGTAAATACTCGTTCACATCCGCTGAGTCGATCGTGTGCCGCTCCCCTTCCGCATCCAGGTACTGGAAGAGCTCATATCCCGGAATGTCGGCACACTGCCGCACGATCCGTGCCAGCCGTCTATCCTCAACATCGATCGTGTGGTGTACGCGACTCTTACCCTGAAACGAAAATGTGATCGTCGATCCCGTGACCTCGACGTGCTTGTTCCGCATCGTGGTCAGCCCGTATGATCCATTGTCGCGCGCGTACTCCGCGTTCCCTACACGGATCAGCGTCGCCTCCATCAATCGCACGATCGTCGCCAGCACCTTCTCGCGCGGCAGCCCGGGCCGCTTCATGTCCTCTTCCACCCGCGCCCGAATCAGCGGCAGCGCCTCCGCAAAGAGCATCATTCGCTCGTACTTCGTCTCGTCCCGCACCTCCCGCCACTTGGGGTGGTACCGGCTTTGCTTCCGCCCCTTCACATCTCGCCCCGTGGCCTGCAGATGACCATTGGCATGTGTCGTGATCCACACGTCCTTCCACGCGGGCGGCACTACGAGCGACTTGATCCGTCCAAGCGTCTCCGCATCCCGCACTGGCGCACCGTCAGGCATCACGTAACGAAAACCGTTGCGAGTCTTCTTCCGAGCGATGCCTGGTCTCGCATCCGACACATACCGCAGCCCCGCCGCCCTTGCTGACTCCACCGGATCCGTGACCGGTTCTACCACCGTCTTCTTGCGACGCCGCTGACTCACCCCTTCGACCAGTTCCATCCTCCGTCGGATGCACACCGCTCGCGGCAGGTCCACGCCCACTTGAGGCCGCCGTGCGCCTCGGCAACAAGACCTCTCCCGTGCGTTCACTGCAGACTCCCCCACACGCCCTGTGCGGAGGGAGTAGGATGGCGCGCATGAGACCTACCGTCCTGTGCAGCGCGATCGCACTCTCCTTACTGGTACCCGGAGACTTCGGCGTTCTGGCCTACAGCCCACCCATCTTAGAAAGCACTCCCTCCTCCCTCTCCTCCGAACAGGCCTCCAGTGGTCTCAAAGATGCACTCTCGCGAGGCATTACCACCGCCGTCTCGGAGACTGGAAGACCCGGCGGCTTTGAGAACAATCCCGCGATCAAGATCACCATGCCTGACAAGCTAAGCAGTGTCGAGAAAGGTCTGCGCGGCATCGGCATGGGCTCTCAGGTCGATGGCTTCGAGCACAGCATGAACGCCGCCGCGGAGCAGGCAGCACCGGCCGCAAAGCCGATCTTCATGGAGGCGCTTAAGTCCATGAGCTTCGCGGACGCACGTCAGATCGTCGCCGGCGACAACACCGCCGGCACGGAGTACTTCAAGCGGACGACCTCCACACAGGTCTCTGACGCCTTCCGCCCGATCATCGAGAAGGCCATGTCCGACACGGGCGTGACCGAAAAGTTCGGCGCGCTCATGGGCGCCGCCCCCAGGCTGCCCTTTGGCAAGTCGCCGACCTTTGACATCAACGCGTATGTCCTCGAAAAGAGCGTGGACGGCCTCTTCACCATGATGGGTAAAGAGGAGAAGCAGATCCGGACGAATCCTGCCGCCCAGGTCACGCCGCTGCTGAAGTCTGTCTTCGGGCGAATCTAGCGCGTCTGGTAACGACTGACCGGGCCGCTCCACGTCGGCGCCGACGCGCGCCTCGAGATGCACTCTCAAGAAAAGACCAGCGTCTCCGCCCTGAGACGTTGCATTGACACCGCTACGGGATGCGCGAAGACTCGTACAGGAAGGATCCGCCCCCGTTATGAAGACCGTCACCGCCGCCGCAGTATCCACGCCCCTCACCACCAATCGACACCTCATCCGCTGGGTCGAGAAGATGGCCGACCTCACTCAGCCGGCCGCTATCCATTGGATCGACGGCTCCGACGCCGAGTACCGCTTCCTCTGTGACCGCCTGGTCGATGCCGGCACCTTCACCCGCCTCGATCCCGCGCTCTGGCCCGGCTGCTTCTACGCCCGCTCCCACCCCACCGACGTCGCCCGCGTCGAAGACCGCACCTTCATCTGCTCCCTCTCGCGCGACGCCGCCGGTCCCACAAACAACTGGGAAGATCCCTTCACGATGCGGCGCAAGCTTAAACAGCTCTTTCGCGGCTCCATGCGTGGCCGCACCATGTACGTCCTTCCCTTCTCCATGGGTCCCATCGGCTCGCCCATGGCCCGCATCGGCGTCCAGCTGACTGACTCCGCGTACGCCGTCGTCAACATGCGCATCATGGCCCGTATCGGCGCCCCTGTCTTCGCCGAGATCGATAAGGACGAGCAGCGCGTCGTTCCCTGCATGCACTCCGTCGGCGCACCCCTCGCCGCGGGCGAGCAGGACGTCCCCTGGCCCTCCAACGACGACAAGTACATCGTGCACTTCCCCGAGACTCGCGAGATCTGGTCCTACGGCTCCGGCTATGGCGGCAACGCCCTGCTGGGCAAGAAGTGCTTCGCCCTCCGCATCGCCTCCAACATCGCCCGCGACGAGGGCTGGATGGCCGAACATATGCTGATCGTCGGCGTCGAGACCCCGCCCGACTCCCAGGGCCGAACCGAAAAGACCTACGTCGCCGCCGCCTTCCCGTCCGCCTGTGGCAAGACCAACTTCGCCATGATGATCCCGCCCACCGGCTACCAGGGCTGGCGCGTCTGGACCGTCGGCGACGACATCGCCTGGATACGTCCGGACGAGACCGGCCAGCTCCGCGCCATCAACCCCGAGACCGGCTTCTTCGGCGTCGCTCCCGGCACCTCCGCGCGCACCAACCCCAACGCCATGGCCGCCCTCTCCCGCGATACCATCTTCACCAACGTCGCCCTCACCCCGCCCGCCACTCCCGGCGGCGCGCCCGGCGTGTGGTGGGAGGGCATGACCGAAACACCGCCCGCCGCGTGCCTCGACTGGCGCGGCAACCCCTGGTCTCCCGAGATCGCCCGCGCCGAGCAGGCCCGCACCGGCAAGCCTCACCCCGCCGCACACCCGAACGGTCGCTTCACCGCCCCTGCCGCCCAGTGCCCCTCCATCGATCCTGCCTGGGAGGACCCTGCCGGCGTCCCCATCTCCGCTTTCATCTTCGGTGGCCGCCGCTCGCTCACCACGCCACTCGTCTATCAGGCCTTCAACTGGTCCGCAGGCGTCTATGTCGGCGCCACGATGGGCTCAGAGACCACCGCTGCCGCCGGCGGAGAGCTCGGCAAAGTCCGTCGCGATCCCATGGCCATGCTCCCCTTCTGCGGCTACCACATGGGCGACTACTTCCGGCACTGGCTGAGGATGCAGCGTACCCTCTCCGCGACGCCCCGCATCTTCCACGTCAACTGGTTCCGCCGCGACGCCGCCGGCCGCTTCCTCTGGCCCGGATACTCGGAGAACATGCGCGTCCTGCAGTGGATCGTGGACCGTGTCCGTGGCCGCGTCCGCGCGCGCGAGACCCCAATCGGCTGGACGCCGCACTTCGAAGACATCAACTGGAACGGCCTCGACCTCCCTCGCGCCACCTTCGATGAGCTCCAGACCGTGGACCGCACGCAGTGGAAGCATGAGGTGATGGGCCACGAAGAGCTCTTCCTCGCCCTCCACGACCGCCTCCCCCCGGAGATGATCTACGAGCGCGAACTCCTCATCTGCCGCCTCTGACACCCTTGGTCAGTCTGTGAAGAAGTGCTTGACAGGCTGGCACGCCCACGCTACTCTTTGGAAGTGGCATGACTCCCTTCGGGTTGAGTCGGTCACAACGGAGTCCACCCACTTCGTTGCTGTACCGGAATACCCACGCAACAGCCCCCACCGCGCTGCGTGGGTTTCCTCTTTAAGCTCACCTCGTTTCCCCTGACCCTCCACACCAAATTATTCATCTCTTCAAAGGCATTCGTCACCGCTGCGCCAGTTCGCGGAAGCGAGTAGCCGCCCTCATCAGAGACCAGCGCGCAACCCCGCATCGCACAAAGCCCCACCAACTCCAGCCTTCAGTCTCCTGCAACGAGGAAGCGCCGGCCATCGCTGGCCGGCGCTTCCTCGCCTATGTGCTCGACGTCTGTCGTCTTAGCTCAGGCTTCGCTTGGTGGCAAAGACCAGCCCACCCGCCAACCCCGTCAACATCAAGACCACGCTGCTGGGCTCTGGAACAGCCGAGATCGGGGGCACCGGGGTCGTCGGTACGATCGGTGAGGTGCCCGCCGGTCCGCCCGGCGACGTACCCTGGCCCGGCGTTCCCGGTGCGATCGGCAAGCTACTTCCGCCGCCGCCGCCATACACCGGACCACCGCCACCAAGTGTCGGGCCACCGCCAAACACCGGGCCATAGGTCGGGACGAACGGCGTACCCGCCTGCGGTCCCGTCGTATCGATCCCCGTCAGTGTCAGTACCGGCGGCGCGTTCTCCGCGATGAGTGTTCCGTCGAGCGGCACGCCTCCCACCTCGAGCGGCCCGCCAAGCGCCACCTCAGAGATAAAGTCGTCCGGGCTCACCCGCTCATCCGCGACCGCGTTCTCAACCGGCAGCTCGCCGCACGCCAGATCAAAGCGCTTCAGCATCTGCGTCGGCGTCAGGTGCGGCCGTATGCTGCTGATCCGCGTCGGATGAGCCGGGTGCGGGGTCACAGGTCCTGTCGTCAACTTCGCCAGTCGTCGCCGTGCCGCTGCCCGCGCTCGGTTGCGGGCTGCCAGCAGATGCTGAGCCGACGTCTTCTGCGCCAGAGCCGTCTTATAGTCCGCAACCCACCGCTGGCAGTCGGTCGAGGCGCTGAAACCCTTGGCAGTAGAGACGATCAGGGCAAAGCCCAAAAAGAGGTACAGAGTCTTTCGCATCGGTTCACCGGGGAAGAGATGCCTTTCTTGCCCTGTTTCATAGCACTTCCGCTGCCAAACCGCGCAAACTTCTGCGAGGTAAAAATTCGCAAGCATTTGAAAGAAGACACCGGCCTTTCAACACGAAGTCTTTTGCATGATGCGCAAACTGCTGCACGGTCGAGGAAACCTCGTTCCCACAACGGAACTCTTCTTCCACATTCCCGCTCTGCTTCGCCCCCGTACACGCATCCTGAGCTCCTCCGCGGTTTGAGGGAGAGATACTACCTCGTCCCTGTCCCGTTCAGGCCGGCTGATCCATTGCTCTAGACTTGAGCTCGTGCCACTCAGCGATCCCATCGCCGCGGAGACCTCTCCCGCCAGCTCCCCAGCGTCACGAGACTCCGGCTTTGCCCCACTCCGCATCGTCATCTTCCGCGATCGCTGGATCGCCTCCACCGTCTCCGCCATCGGCACCTGGATGCAGGACACCGCCGGTACCTGGTTGATGACCGTCCTGACCACCTCGCCCTTGCTGATCGCCCTCATGCAGACTGCCGCCAGCCTGCCCGTGCTGCTCCTCGGCCTGCCTGGCGGTGCCACCGCGGACATCTTTGACCGCCGTCGCCTGCTCATCTTCTGGCAGATCTGGATGCTCGCCAGCGTCGCCGTCCTGGCCGTTCTCACTCTCCTTGGTCACATCTCTCCTTGGGCGCTGCTCGGGTTCACCTTTCTGCTCAACATCGGCTCCGCAATGAACAACCCCGCATGGCAGGCCATCGTTCCTGAGCTCGTTCCGCGCGAGCTCATTCCCGATACCGTCTCCCTCAACGCCGCCAGCAACAACCTGGCTCGCGCCCTCGGCCCTGCCCTCGGCGGCCTGCTCGTTGCCGCCTTCGTCAGCGTCCATACCGGCGCGGGCACTGTCTTCCTGCTCAATGCCCTCTCCTTCGCCGGCGTCATCTGGGTGCTCTATCAGTGGAAACGCACTCCGCTCTTCAAGAGTGCCCTTCCCGCCGAGCGCATTGCCGGCTCGATCCGCTCCGGCCTGCGCTACGTCCGCTACGCCCCAACGCTCCAGTCGTCGCTGCTGCGCGCCGTTCACTTCACCTTCTTCGTCTCCGCCATCTGGTCGCTTCTCGCCCTTGTCGCCCGCCGCGACCTCCATCAGGGCGCCCTCGGCTATGGCGTCCTCAACGGCTCGCTCGGTCTTGGCGCCGTCGTCGCGGCGACCCAGATGCCGCGCATCCGCCGTCTCTTCACCGCGGACCGGATGATCGCCATCGCCTCCGCGTGGCAGGGCGTCACGCTCCTGCTGCTCGCCTTTGTCCACACCCCTCTGGTCATCGTCCCGGTCCTTGTCGTCTCCGGCTTCGCCTGGACCGCCACCATGTCGACACTCAACGTCTCCGTGCAGCTTGCCGTCCCCGCCTGGGTACAGGCCCGCGCCCTCGGCACCTACCTCATGACCTTTCAGGGCGGCCTCGCCCTCGGCTCCATCCTCTGGGGCTTCCTCGCTGAGCGCACCTCGACCTCCACTGCCCTCGCCGCCAGTGGCACCTGCCTCCTCGTCTCCCTACCTCTTGTCTACCGCTTCCACATACTTCAGGGACCTCTGCCCGACCTCACCCCGCAGCGCCTCACCCGCCCTGCCCCCGAGCCCGTTCCCACTCCCGCCGGCGCGCCGGACCCTCTCGAGGGCCCCGTGCGCATCTCCGTGGAGTACCGCATCCCCATCGCCAACTACACCACGTTTACTCACGCCATTCACGCGCTTCGCGGCGTCCGTCTCCGTGATGGCGCCATCCGCTGGGGCATCTATCGCGACGCCACCGACCCTGAGCACATGAACGAAACCTTCCTCATGGAGTCCTGGCTCGACTATCTCCGCTCCCGTGAGCGCGTGACCATCGCCGACCGCACCATCCGCGACCACGTCATCGCCCTCCACCTCGGACCCGAGCCGCCTCGCGTCTCCCACCAGATCTACGTCAGCGAGATCACCCCCAACCCCGTCATCGCCAGACCCGCCGTGATGGAAGAGGTGGAACGTTGATGAGGAGTCTTGGTGTAGGTCCCGTCGCGAGGCGAACTAGTGAGCAGCCGTGGCGATAAAGACATTCAGCAGGCAAAGTGTGAACGAGGGCATAGCTTCGTACCATGGGTCCCGTATACGGATACGCGTAAGCACCGCCAGTGCCATCATCGCGGCCAGACCGCCTGCGGAGAGCAGAAGCAAAGGTCGATAGAAGCGCCCGAGGAGTAAGCCGAGAGCTCCAGTGAGCTGCAGAGCTCCGGTAAGGACGCGAAGGTGGGGCAGCCGGTAGTGATCGAAATCAGCAACCGCCTTCACCGAGGCAAAACAGCTCACGCCATACCACGCAAAAAGCGCGATTGAGATAACTTGAGCGGCTTGCAGAAAGATCGGCATCCACTCTCATCATATAGACTCGAGAAGTCACGAGACGCGCTCAGACAACGAGGATGAGTAGGAATGCGAATCGTAGTCTCCATCATCCAGGTAGTACTCGCTCTGTCTCTGCTCGACGTCTGGCTACTGCGGTTTTATAAAAGCACTCCTTACCGTGGAGGAGACGCACAGACCATGACACAAGAGTTTGCCGCCTACGGCCTGCCAGTCTGGAGTACATATCTCGTTGGATCTCTCAAGGTAGGTGCTGCACTCTGCCTGCTCGTGGGAGTCTGGATTCATTCTCTCGTCGTACCCGCCGCCGCGATCATCGCTATCCTGATGGTAGGAGCGCTGGCTATGCACATGAGGATCCACGATGCAGCGAAGAAGTCTCTCCCAGCCGTTGTCTTACTTATGCTTAGTCTTGGTCTCTGCCTCGCCTCGCTCAAGCGATAAGCCGCTGCCCTAAGTCAAAAACAAGCGCGTGGACTGTTCCTGGCTGGCGTGTATGCTGCGTGTCCGAAGGACCGAGGCGCCCCCAACCAGAGTGACTAGGCTCGATCGCGTCTCGACCAACTGCTTCTCCGCCGCAGGAATCTGCCGCTCCTACCCGGACACCGCTCCTGCCCGACCCCAGCGTTGAATCCATCGTGTCCTGTTTTAGGGCACCAGAGAACCTCTGCGCTCCTCCGCCGATGATTCCCTTAGTAAGAATCGGTTCAGCGTCCGTATCGTCCCGGACCAGCGCATAACCGGAGCGCTCGGACGTGTCTCACCACACTGCTTCGTCACGAGGCAGCCTGGAACGACAGTACCGCTCCACGCACCCTGATTCACGATGAGGCTCTCTCTTGAAGACTGGTAAGCTCCTTCCCTTCCTCTCCGTGCTGCTCCTTCGGCTCGCCGCCACAGGCTCCGCGCACGCCAACACTATCTCCGGCATCGTCTACTGCAACGTCTCCGCCACTGACGCCTCCAACACACCCGCACCGGGCGCCTCGGTCTCTGGTACCGAATGCGCCACCTTCCAGACCAGCGCCATCAACTTCACCGCCAACAGCTCCAACACCATCGGTGGTTTTCTTAACTCCAACAGCAGCATCCTTGGCACCATCAGTTATCTCAACGGCTTCAGCGCTAGCTCCAACCTGGACTATTCAGTCTTCCAGTTCACCGGAGCGGGTTGGTTCACCAATGGCCAGCAGTACAGCGCCACACACGACGACGGAACCGTCATGACGATCGGTGGTCTCACCGTCATCAACGCGCCTCTGCCTACCTCGGCGATCACCAACACCTTTATCTTCAGCGGCGCCACCGGCCGCTACAACTACCAGTACGACTTCAGCGAAGTGCAGGGCGCGACCGTCTACAGCACCAACGCCACCCCCGACCCCGTCCCTGAGCCCGCCAGTCTCCTGCTGCTCGGGACCGGCCTCCTCGGAGCCGGCGCCCTCACCATGCGCCGCCATCGCACCCACCTGACCGCCACAGCATGAACTGAGCTCGACCGCGCCCAATCACAGATGCAGCTGCACGCACGTCAGGTGTGGCTGCACCGTCTCATCGCAGCACTGCAACTCCATACGGCGCCATCTGCAGCGTCGTTGCCCTCCCGCCTGTCAGAAGGTCTTCCATCGCAGCCGGCAGCGTCACGCTCTTGCTCTCCTCAGAGAGGTTCTCCAGGATCACGACGCGTTTGCCCGCGCCTGATCGCACCGACACCTCTACGCCGTCCGGTATACCCGGCATCACCACCGTGAGCCCGCTCGTCTCCACCATCCACTTTGCCGCAGCCGCCATCGTCGGCGCGTCGAGCCGAGCCCCGACATAGGTAATCCGCCCCTTGCCCATCCGGCGCGTCACCGCCGCAGGCTGTCCATCCAGCCACCCGTTGCTCTTGCCGTAGCGCATCAGCACCTCCGCATCCGGCGTCTTCGTGCTCATCTGCTCCGCCCATAGCTCGTCCATCCCCGCGCCCCACACGCCCTCAATCGGCACCGGCCGCTCGAGCGCGTACCACTGCTCCACGCGCGCACCAAGCAGATCCACCAGCGGCCCCGGCTGCCGCTCCACCTCGAGCGCGTTGTCCTGATCCTTCATGCCCGACCGCGTCCCCAGCACCAGATGCCCGCCGTTGCGAACATAGTCGTCGAGGTGACGAACCGCATCGGGCGTCAGCACATTCAGTGCCGGTGCTACAACCAGCTTGTACCGCGCCAGGGGCGCCACATCCGACACCACATCGACTGACCGCACCAGTCCCCGCAGCGCGCCATAGTAGCCAACGATCTCCTCCACCGGATCAAAGGCTTTGTTGTGCCGCTGCCAGTCGATCGCCCACCGGCTCGGGTAGTCCTGCAACACCGCGACGTCCGACTCCACCGTCGTTCCCGCCAGCGCCGGTCCTGCCTTCGCAAACTCCGCGCCCAGTTGCGCGACCTCCGGATACAGTGGCACCGGCGTCCCATCCGCCCCCACCAGCACGCCGTGATACTGCTCCTGCCCGTTCAGCGCCGACCTCCACTGCCAGTAGCTCACCGCCTCTGCCCCGTGCGCCACCGCGTGCCACGCCATCGCGCGCACCTCGCCCTTGTTCAGCGCGTTGTTGTCCGCCGACCAGTTCACCGATCCCGGCTGCGTCTCCATCACCCAGAAGTTCTTGCGCAGAAATCCCCGCGTCAGGTCGTGCGCCGCACCGTTGCGCCGCGCGTCGAGATGCCCCGTGCCCACATAGTCATCCCACGAGGCGAAGTCCAGGTCCTGCGCCACCGTGTAATGGTCGTAGCCGTCAAACCATCCCATCATGTTCGTCGTGATCTTCTGCCGCGCCTCGGCATGCGCGCGAATGATCTCCAGGTGCATCTTCGTGTAGCTCCGGTACGTGTCAGTCACAAACTGCTTCCAATTCAACAGCAGACCGGGATTGCCGTACTTGGTCTCGATCGGAATCTGCCGCCAGTCCGTGTAGCTCTCGCTCCAGTAGCTCGTCGTCCACCGCGTGTTCAGGTTGTCTAGTGTTCCGTACTTTGCCTTCAGCCAATCCTGCCACTGCCGCTTCGTGTCCTCGTCATACGACTCCGCAGCCAGCTCATTGTCGATCTGCCACCCGATCACATTTCTGTCGTGCCCAAACCGCTCCGCCATCTGTTCGGTGACCTTGCCCAGCAGCTCTCGATACTTGGCACTCGTGAAGTTGAACTGCTCGCGATTTCCGTGCTCGTCGCGTCGCCCGTCCTCCTTTACCCGCAGCGTCTCCGGGTACCTCTGCGTCAGCCACGCCGGCGGCGCCGCACCCGGCGTCCCCAGAACCACCTGGATATGGTGTCGCTCCGCCGCGCGCACCGCATGGTCGACCCAGTCCAGGTCATAGTGCCCCTCTATCGGCTCAAGCCGGCTCCATGCAAACTCCGTCACGCGCACAAAGGTGATGTGTGCCTTCTCCATCAGCGCCAGGTCCGCCTCCCACCGCGACTCCGGCCATGCCTCCGGATACCACGCCGTCCCCAACGACAGCGGCGGCGCGCCAGGGACGACGCCACTCTCCCCAGTCTGTGCCGCCACCGGGAGCGCCAACGCACTCGCAAACGCAATCACACTCAGCCATCGCTCACGTCGACGCATCTCATACCCCACGCACCGGCTGCAGCACGGCGTGTAAACGCTACCACCATACCCCAACGCAAACCAGACGCCCTTCTCGCGCAGCGAACACCACCTCTCACCGACGCCGCCACCCCCGTCCCACCTCCGTGAGTCGATCGCCCTGCACTCTCGTCCCTTGCGAAGAGCGGGCGCACACGCCCACACTGAATCCATGCCCATCCGCCTTATCGTCAATGCGGACGACTTCGGCCTCACCCGCGGTGTCAACCGTGCCATCGCCAATCTCCACGCAGCCGGCGCTCTCACCTCAGCCACGCTGATGGCCACCGGCGCCGCCTTCGAGGACGCAGTTCGCATCTCCCATAGCCTGCCCACGCTTGGGGTGGGCTGCCATATCGTTCTGACGGACGGCAAGCCTGCCGCTGACCCCGCACAGATTCCCTCCCTGCTCGGCCCCGACCGCCGCAGCCTTCAGCCATCGCTCCTTCGCTTCGCCTACGCCGCGATGGCCGATCGCCTCTCCGAAGCCGAGATCGAGATCGAGATCGACGCCCAGATCGCACGTTTGCAGGCGGCTGGTATCGAGCCCACCCACCTGGACACCCACAAGCACGCGCATCTCTTCCCCGCCGTGCTGCGCCCCATGCTTCGCGTCGCACGCCGCCACGGCATCTCCGCGATTCGTAACTCCTTTGAGCACACGTGGAGTCTTGCGCTGAGACACGGCAGCCGCAGCCGCCGCCTTCAAATCCACCTCCTGAACGGCCTGCAGCAGAACTTCGTCAACGAGCTGGCCCGATACCACGGGCAGATCCACACCACCGACGGCACCATCGGCATCTCCGCCACCGGCGACCTCGATGCCACCTCTCTTCGCGCACTCCTCGACCACCTTCCCGCCGGCACGTGGGAGCTCGTCTGTCACCCCGGCGAGAACGATGCGGACCTCGACCGCATCACCACGCGTCTGCGCTCGCATCGTGAGATCGAGCGCGACGCCCTGCTCCGCCTCGTCCCCGCCTACTTCGCCGCTCACCCCGCAGCCCAACGCATCCAATTCGGCGATCTCGCTGCGAGAACAGCGTCCGCCCACACCGCCGCACAGGAGCACCCGTGAAGATCGGTATCACCTGCTATCCCACCTACGGCGGCTCCGGCGTCGTCGCGACCGAGCTTGGCATCGAACTCGCCGCCCGCGGCCACGCCGTCCACTTCATCACCTACTCGCAGCCCTTTCGCCTCTCTGGCCGTGAAGCCAACATCTTCTTTCACGAGGTCGCCGTCTCGAACTACCCGCTCTTCGAGCACCCGCCCTACGATCTCGCCCTTGCCACCCGCATGGCCGAGGTCGCCGACTTCTACTCCCTCGACCTCCTGCACGTCCACTACGCCATCCCTCACTCCGTCAGCGCATACCTCGCGCGCAAGATGATGGAGACCCACACCTTCCGTGGTCGCGGCCGCTATCTGCCCATCATCACGACGCTGCACGGCACCGACATCACCCTCGTCGGCCTCGACCGTTCTTACCTTCCCATCACCCGCTTCGGCATCGAAGAGTCCGACGGCGTCACCGCGATCTCGGAGCATCTGCGCGACCGCACCCGCGACGCCTTCGGGATCACCTCGGAGATCGAGGTGATCCGCAACTTCGTCAACTGCGACCTCTACGTGCGCAAGCCCGACCTCGTCGCCGCCATGCGTTCCCGCTTCGCTGCTCCCAACGAGAAGCTCCTCGTCCACCTCTCGAACTTTCGTCCCGTCAAACGCGTCGGCGACGTCGTCGAGGTCTTCGCCCAGGTCGCCCGCGCTATGCCCGCGCGCCTTCTGCTCATCGGCGACGGCCCGGACCGATCCACCGCGGAGTATCTCGCCCGCCGCCACGGCGTCGAAGACCGCATCCACTTCCTCGGCAAGCAGGAGAACGTCCACGAGCTGCTTCCGCTCGCCGACCTGATGCTCATGCCCAGCGAGATGGAGTCCTTCGGCCTCGCCGCACTTGAGGCCATGGCCTGCAGCGTTCCCGCCATCGCCACCCGCGTCGGCGGCGTCCCCGAGCTCATCGACTCCGGCGTGAACGGTCTGCTGTACGAGGTCGGCGACATCGATGGAATGAGCCGCGGCGCCATCGATCTCCTCTCGTCGCCCGACCAGCTTCGCACCATGGCCGTCGCCGCCCGCCGCACCGCGCAGGATCACTTCTGCGCCACTCGCATCATCCCCCTCTACGAGCGCTACTACGAGCGCGTAATCGAGCGCACCGCCTCCGCCACGCGATAGCCCGCGTTCTGCACCCCGGCCAGGGCCGCCCGCGTCCACTCCTCGGCCGCCGTGTCCACAATCGGCATCAGTAGCGTCACCTGTGTCCCGCGCCCCGGCCGGCTGTTGATCTCTATCTCCGCCAGACCGCCGTACAACACACTCATCCGCTCCCGCACGTTGCGCATACCCACGCCCGTTCCTGGCCGCACGATCCCGCTCGCACCCGCGATCTCCCGCTCCGGCGCCATCCCCACGCCGTTGTCCTCGACTTCGATCCGCAGCTGCCCCTCAGCCGTGACCCGGCTGCGCAACGTCACCACGCCGCCACTGATTCGCGGCTCCAGCCCATGTTTGATCGAGTTCTCGATCAGCGGCTGCAGCAGCATGCTTGGCACCACCAGGTCCAGCGTCTCCTCGGCGATCTCCTTCACCACCCGCAGCTTCTCACCAAACCGCACCACCTCGATCGCAAGATAGTCGTCGGTGAACTCGAGCTCGTCGCGAAACGGCACAAACGCCTCCCGATCCTTCAGCAGCACCCGCAGAATGTTGGCGAGCTTGCCGATCATCTCCCGCGCCAGATCCGGCTTCGATCGAATCAGCGACGAGATCGAGTTCAGCGTGTTGAAGAGAAAGTGCGGATTGATCTGACGCTGCAGCGCATCCAGCCGCGCCTCGAGCAGCAGCCGGCCCTGCTCCTCAAGCTGCCGCTCCACCCGGATCGCATTCCAGATCTTCAGCGGTATCCCCACCACGATCGGCGCCGTCGCGCAGATTGCGAGCTCCACCAGCCAGGAGTTCGAGTGCAGCTCAAACAGGCGCTTCGGGTACAGGCTCGCCGAGAAACTGATCAGAAACTGCATCGCCGTGATCAGTAGCAGCAGCAGGATCTGTCGGTCCAGGTGCGGCCGCCGCAGATTCCGCGTCACCCACCGGTACACACTCAGGTCGATCATCGGCGAAAATGACCATACGTCCTCCGGATCCGCAAACCGCCCGAAGGCGCTCGCCATCCCCGCCACCGCCAGGTTTACCGGGAGTGACCAGAACTCGTGGTGCAGCATCGCCGGCAGCGCCAGCGCCGCCCCCCCCGCCAAGGCCGCCACCGGCCCCACCAGAATGCCCAGCAGTATCGTCGCCTCGAACGACAGGTCTGCCGCCAGGAAGTTCTGCACCGACACCCGGATCCACACGCCCAGCACTAGCGGAATGCAGAACATCGCGAGCAAACCCAGCGTCTGTCGCGGGGTACGGCGCGGCGCGAGCAGAAGATTCTTGAACGTCGTCGACCGCGCTAGCGATGTCGAGAACGCCGCCGCCACGCCGAGCTCCACCAGCAGCGTAATCAGGATCAGCTTCGAGTCCGGCTGCATCACGCCTCTACTCTACGCCCGCGCCTATAATCAACTCATGGCCGAGCTTGACGTACGCAAGGTCGCCGATGCCGACTTCCCCACCCGTTGGGGCCACTTCCGCATCCTCGGCTTCGAAGGCATCAACACCCATCCCGCTCCCTGCAACGACGCGATCCCCGCACCCGCCGTCCGCATCGAAAGCGCCGTCGCCCTCACCATGGGCGACCTCTATAGCGCCCCGCCCATCGTCCGCATTCACTCCCAGTGCCTCACCGGCGACGTCTTTCACTCACTGCGCTGCGACTGCCGCCAGCAGCTTGAGCTCGCCCTCTCCACCATCGCCCGCGCCGGCGCCGGCATCATCCTCTATGAGCAGCAGGAGGGCCGCGGCATCGGCCTCATGGCCAAACTCAAGGCCTACGAACTCCAGGACCAGGGCCGCGACACCATCGAGGCCAACCTCGAACTCGGCTATAAGGCAGACTGCCGTGTCTTCGCCCTGCCCGCTGCCATGCTCAAACACCTCGGCATCCGCGAAGTCCGCCTCATGACCAACAACCCCGAGAAGATCGAGGCCCTCGAAGCCGAAGGCATCCGCGTCCACCGCCTCTCCGCCGTCGTCCCCGAGTCCGCCGAAAACGCTCATTACCTCGAGACGAAACGTGAAAAGATGGGCCACCTCGTCAGCTGAAAGCAGACGCGAAGTGGCAGGCACGCCCGTCTGCGGACTGCCAGCGTCCCGATGAAGCACCACACGGCCGTACACAGTGTCTGAGGGGCTTACTGTGTCAGGTAGATCCACCCATGGTGCGCACTCCCACAAGCACCTTCGCGGTCGTCACCACTTGCCCCACATGCCGCTGCGTGTGCTCCGCACAGTGAATCAGCAGCCCGGCAACCGGCACCGGCAGACGCTCGCGTCCCACACCGCGCACCTCCGCGAAGCTCTCCGGCGCGAACGCCAGCACTCGCCGCCGAGCCGACGCGATCCCCTCCAGAAACTCCGCCAGCACCACCTCCCGACCCGCTGCGACCTCCATCTCCGACCGCAGTGCCACCAGCTGCTCCTCACGGAGCGCGCCCCCCTCCGCATACGTCAGCAGCCGATCGAGCGACCGCGCCATGTGCCGTAGGTGAAAGGCGACCGGCGCGACTCCGAACGGCCGCGCATCCATCTCCTCATCCGTCAGCGCCCCACACCACCGCACCACATCTTCCTCCGCCAGCTCCATCGCGTGCAGCACCTGCCGCCGTACCGGCTCCACCTCCGTCAGCGTCGCGCGTAACCAGGGCTCGACCATCAGAGTCCCCTCCTCGTCCGAAACTCCCGCACCACCTCACCGACATCCCGATGCTGCGCATCGACGGCATCGTTCATCGCCTGCACCTCCTCGGCGGAGACCTTGCCCGCCAGTCGCTCCATCACGCCCTGCACCGCGGGATGCCGTCGCAGCGTGTCCTCGCGCACCAGCGGCACCGCCTCATACGGTGGAAAGTAGTGCTTGTCGTCTGCCAGCACCGCAAAGCCCAGCGCGCGTATCGGCCCGTCCGTCGAGTTCCCCGCCACAAGGTCCACCTGCCGCGACCCGAGCGCCCGGTAGAGTAGCCCCAGATCCATCACGCGCGGCCGCTCCTTGAAGCGCAGCCCGTATGCCGCCTCCATCCCGCGCAGCCCGTCCGGCCGCTCCTCGAACTCATACCCCACGCCCAATCGCCACTCCGGCGCGAGCGGCACCGCTTGGCTCAACGACGTCAGCCCCATCCGTCGCGCGTCATCTCCGCGCATCACCATCGTAAACGTGTCCTCAAAGCCCAGCGACGGCTCCACCCGCACCCCGTACCGCTCGGCATATAGCCGCGTGATCGTCGCCCGCACCCGCCCCGCATCCCGGTCCACCGGCTGCTTCAGAATCGCCGTCAGCGCCGTCCCCGTGTACTCCACATAGCCATCGATGCGGCCGCTCATCAGGGCCTGCTGACAGAGATAACTCCCCGCCAGATAGAACCGCCGATCGACCGTCTCGTGCGTGGCCGCCTCGATCTCCTGCGCGAGCAGCTCCCCCATCACCACCTGCTCGGTAAAGTTCTTCGCCCCGATGGTGATGCGCGAGGACCGCGGCGGCGCACACCCGCCCAGCAGCGACAACCCCATTAGCAGCAGAGTCCATGCACGACGATCAACCGTCCGCCTCACCGCTCCCGCACCGCCAGCCGCTTCTCCAAGAATCCCAACCCCGTGTCCGCCACCAGGGCCAGCAACGCCGCCGGCACCGCTCCTGCGAGCACCAGCCCGTTATCCACGCTCGCCACCCCGCGAAAGATCAGCTCCCCCAGCCCGCCCGCGCCGATCGCCGCCGCAATCGTTGCCACACCCACGCAGATCACCGTCGCCGTCCGCAGTCCCGCCAGGATCACGCTCGCCGCCATCGGCAGCTCCACCTTCCGCAGCCGCTGCATGCCCGTCATCCCCAGCGCATTCGCCACATCCCGCAGCGCCGGGTCGACGCCCGAGATCCCCGCATATGTGTTCCGGATCAGCGGCAGCAGCGCATATCCGGTCAGCGCCAGGATCGCCAGCCGCGCCGCGTTCTCGCCCAGGAACGGCACCGGCAGCAGCAACCCAAACAGCGCCAGGCTCGGAATCGTCTGAATGATATTCGCGATCGCAAGCACCGGCCTTGCCAGCGCCCGCCGCCTCGTCAGCAAGACGCCAAGTGGAATCCCGATCGCCGTCGCCAGCAGCATCGCGCTCACCGTCAGCCACAGATGCTCGAAGGTCAACCGTCCGATCTCTGCGCCATGCCGCGCCAGGAAGACCCTCAGGTCGCTCATCGCGATCCCTCCGTCTTCGCGCGCCGTACCGCCCGGTGCACCGCGTTCGCGTACGCCTGCACCTCCGGTTGCTCACTCTCGAGCACCACCTCCGCCCGAAGATCCGCCACCACGCGCCCACCCTCGAGCAGGATCACGCGGTCCGCCAGATAGAGCGCCTCGTCCAGATCATGGGTCACCATCAGCACCGTCACCTTCACCGTCCGCAGCAAGTCGCGCAGCATGGTCTGCATCTCCGCCCGCGTGATCGGGTCAAGCGCCCCAAACGGCTCATCCATCAGAAGAATCTCCGGATCGTTCGCCAGCGCCCGCGCCAGCCCGACCCGCTGCCGCTGCCCGCCCGAGAGCTCCCACGGGTACCGCGTCAGATACCGGCCCGGCTCCAGCCCCACCATCTCCAGCAGATCGCCCACACGCCGCGTCTCGGCCGGCGCTCCCCCGAGCTCAAACGACATCCCCACGTTCCGTCCCACCGTCATGTGCGGAAACAGCCCCGTCTCCTGGATCACGTACCCGATACTTCGCCGCAGCGCGACCAGCTCATACGCCGTCGTCGCCCTGCCAGCGACGCGCGTCTCGCCGGTAGTCGGCATCACCAGGCCATTGACCGTCCGCAGCAGCGTCGTCTTTCCTGAGCCGCTACGCCCCAGCAGCGCCGTCGTCGTCCCCGCCCCGATCGCGAAGGAGACGTCCTGCAGCAGCTCCTGCCCGTTCGGCAGTACATAGCAGAGCCGATCGAAGACGATGCCACCTGTACTCATCAGAGGCCTTCAGCGTTCGAGAGTCTGAGCCGTTGTTCGAAGGTGCACTTCCGTGGACGCCATCGCGCACCCCAAGCTACTCGCCCTGCGCGTCGCTCGTCTCTGGCTGCGTCTCAAGCGTCGGTGACACAGCCGCGGCTGCACCGGCGTCACCGCTGCCGCCATGCCCCTTCACCCGCACGACTGTGATCTTCTCAAATCCTTCCTTGAAGGTCGGCGGCCGCAAGCGCTCGGCCATCTTCTGCATGACCTCATCAGTCACCACGCGCTCGCGCTTCGAGTTCCGCTCCATGCACACCGCGAGCGGCACGTCGAAGAACACGGCCTGTACCTCATAGCCGAAGCTCTTCGCCATCTTGATCCACTGCCGCCGCTCATGCGGGCTCAGATTTGTCGCGTCCACATAGTTCCACGGCATCTTCGCAATCAGCCGCGCCCGTAGCAGACTGCGCAGAGTCGAGAACACCAGCCCCTGGTACCGCTGGTCCGTGATGTCGTCAAACAGCAGCGTCCGCAGCAGATCGCTCGAGAGCGGCGTGACACCCCGTCGCTTGTACCACGTCGTCTTGCCCGACCCCGGCAGACCGATCGTGAGCACCACAAAGCCGCGCGGCGACTTCGCCGGCATCATCTCCGCCGGCGGCGTCGCCAAGCTCTCCGGCTGCGTCTCCACAATCATCTTGCGTTCAGGCTCCGCCACTTCAGGAGCCGCCTCGGTCGGCGTCGCCGGCGTCTCGTGCGCCTGGTCTGCAACACGTCCCTCCTCAGGCCTCGCACGCTCGGTAGCCGTCTCGTGCCGTGGCTCCGCAGTCGCCTCGTCGCTCCCCGCCTCGCGCGTCCGCTCGATCGGCTCCGGGTACGATGGCCGAAGCGGCGCAAGCTGATTTGCGGGCAGTTCCTGGCCAATCTTGCCGGTGGACTCGGAGTCATTCCGTCCACGTCTGGGGCGTCGTCTCATCTTCTCCCGCATCCATCCGCGCAGATCGCGCATGCCCTGCTTGTAACACAGCGCCGAATCGAGCCGCAAACCTCCGCCGCCTCTTTGCCTGTGCTCGTCCTGCCTCCAGACCTTTACAATCGGAGATGGACCCAATCCGGACTCCAGAGGAGCTCACGCAAAGATGGCTGTAAAGGTAGGCATCAACGGCTTCGGCCGCATCGGTCGCAACGTCTTCCGCACCGCGATCGGCAACCCCGATATTGAGTTCGTCGCCGTCAACGACCTCACCACCCCCGCGACCCTCGCCCATCTGCTCAAGTACGACTCCATCCTCGGCAACCTCCAGCAGACCATCTCCGCCGACGCGGACTCCATCACCGTCGACGGCAAGAAGATCAAAGTCTTCGCCGAGCGCGACCCCGCCAAGCTCGACTGGGCCTCGGTTGGCGCGCAGATCGTCGTCGAGTCCACAGGCTTCTTCACCGACGGTGAAAAAGCAAAGGCCCACCTCGGCACCACCGTCAAGAAAGTCATCATCTCCGCCCCCGCCACCAACGAAGACCTCACCGTCGTCCTCGGCGTGAATGAGTCGAAGTACGACGCCGCCACGCACAACATCATCTCGAACGCCTCCTGCACCACCAACTGCCTCGCGCCCGTCGTCAAGGTCCTGCACGAGGCCTTCGGCATCACCTCCGGCATCATGACCACCATCCACAGCTACACCAACGATCAGGTCATCCTCGACACACCGCACAAGGACCTCCGTCGCGCCCGCGCGGCCGCGCTCTCCATGATCCCAACCTCGACCGGCGCCGCAAAGGCCCTCAAGCTCGTCATCCCCGAGATGGACGGCAAGCTCGACGGCTTCGCCATCCGCGTGCCCACTCCCAACGTCTCTGTCGTCGACCTGACCTTCACCGCTGAGAAGCCCATCTCCATCACCAGCATCAACGAAGCGCTGAAGAAAGCCGCCGGCGGTTCGCTCAAGAGCTACCTCGGCTTCTCCGAGGAAGAGCTCGTCAGCTCCGACTTCAAAGGCAATCCCCTGTCCTCCATCGTCGACTCCAAACTCACCAAGGTCGTCGGCTCAACCGGCAAGGTCATCAGCTGGTACGACAACGAGTGGGGCTACTCCAACCGCGTCAAAGACCTCCTCCTCTTCCTCACGCAAAAGGGCCTCTAAGCCCTCCTGCGGTGACGCGCTCTCGGCTATAGCAGGCGAGCGCGTCACCGGCGGTGCTCTTCTCTTCAGATAAGCGTGGGCTCCTCGAGAACCACGTCGGCATCTGCCTGCGGCGGGGGGATCGTCAGCCGGTCAGCGCGGCGCCACCAGCCCGGTGCCGACGCCGACGCACTCGCTGGAAGATCATGTGCCAGACGGTAGATCAGATCGGTGAGCGCCGTCGCCGCCGGTGCCCCGCCTGAGAGATCAAAGACGCCCGGCTCATAGCTCCCGCTCTCGTGCGTGCACAGGCTGCTCCAGTTATACGATCCCAGCAACGCCCAGGCCGTCACGGCCTGAACCTCCACGCCAGCATCCCGCGCGTCCTGCGCCTCGCGCCAGACCTCCGCCAGCCAGCGAGTCTGCTCCAGAGCATCGCACCCCAGATGCGCCTCGGTGATCGCGACCGGAAGCCCATACCGCTCCCACGCCTCGCGCAGAACACCTCCTGCTCCCGTGATTCCCTCTCTCCGCACGCGAACCGCCTCGATGTCCACCAGCGGCTCCGTTCCCGTATCCCCACCAGCCCACGCCGGGTAAAGCTCGAGCCGGTCATCCAGAAAGCGGTCGCTGGTCACGTAGTAGTTCAGCCCCACCACGGAAGGCGGACAGCTGTTGTCCACAAACCAGAGGATTTCGGCCTCTGTCACACCGTGATCCACGAGAAACGCGAAGAGAGCATGCGTCTCTGTCACGCGTCCACAGAGCAGATCGAGGCCCAGCCATCGCCGGTGCTCGCGTTGCACGCGGAACTCCTCGAGCGAGTCACTCGCGTACGTCGCGCCCGCGTCCTCGGTGTGGATCAGCCGCGCGAGAGGCTGCACACTCCGAATCGCCCGCATCGAGAGCACGATCCCCTTGACCTCGTGGACCAGCGCTCGAAGATAACTCCGCATATCGCGGTGATGGGGATACCAGTGGCCGTACAGGCAGGAGAAACGAGCCGTCGTCTGCGGCTCGTTCACCGGTGTGTAGTCCGTGAGGTGGGGGTACCGGCGCGCAACCTCGAGGGCGAACGCGGCCAGCCGCTCAGGAAACTCCGGATCGAGCAAGTCGGTCGATCGAGGTCCACTGCCATGGTGAAGCAGACCCACGATAGGGTGCAGCGCGAGACGATTCATCTCCGCAGACAGCTCGTCCCACCGCTCCCAGCAGAGGCTGTCCTCGGCACACTCCCAGTGCATCGCCGTCCGCAGTGTTCGCAGACCGATCTGCGCAAACAGCTCTAGATCCTGGCGAATCCGCTCACGATGCCCGGAGCGCTCTAGCTGATCGAAGTAGCTGTCCTTCACCCGATTCACGGTGCACTCGACACCGCCCCACAACTCCATCTGAGTCCTCATGTGCGACACGCAAGCTCCTTGCAGCGACCGGTCGCCATCACGTTGGATGCGCGTAGCGGATCGTCGGAGCTCATGGCACGGCTAACCCGGCCCCACGCACGTGGTTCCGCACCGCGTCTCTCTGCCATAAAGAACCACAAGCCTCTGTCTTTGTGGCTCTCCGTCGCTCTTCTCCTCGCTCTCTCCGGCACCCTTGATACAGCAGCGTGCCCTCGCGAAAGGAGCCGTCACCCGATCAGTCCCTTCGTCAACCCTGGCTCGAGCCTCGCTTCGCCGGCACCACATGGTCATTCGTCTCCGGGATCGCCGCCAGCGTCTCCTTGCTCAGCTTCAGGTGCTCCATCACCAGCTTGGGCGGCGTCCGCCGCATCCACTCCGAGAGCGAAAAGTCCTCATACTTGTTCGCCTTGAAGAGCTCCAGAAACACCAGATCCGTCGTCCCCGTGTTCTCGATGTAATGTCCCATCGTTCGCGGAACGTAGCCGATGTCGCCTGCATGGAAGTTCATCGTTCGCGCCTTGCCACCGTTCAGAAACAGCGTCATCCGCCCCTGTCCGTCGGCGTAATACTGCCACTCATCCGACCCCGGGTGCCAGTGCAGCTCTCGCATCCCTCCCGGCTTCAGCCGGACAATCGCCGCCGCGATCGTGATCGACACCGGAAAGTTCCTCGAGTCGATCACCCGCACCTCCCCCGAAGCCGTCGTTACCGTCGGCGGCATCGTGCTCGCCTTGAAGTCGAACGCCGCCTTCGTCTCGACGCCGTTCGCCCGCGCCGCCCGCCGGTCGTCCTCCAGACCTCCCGGCAACGTGCCTTGGAAGATGTACAGCTCCTCCTTCGGCATGGCCGCAAGCGCGCTCTCCGGCACACCCCAGTTCTTCGCCAGCACGCTCTTCGGCGTGTGCGCCGTCCAGTCCGAGATCAGCGACGTATCAAACTCCGAGAACTTGCCATCATCAAACACGAGAAGAAACTCGCACCCGTCCGGCCCCAACCCCTGGATCGAGTGCGGCACGCCGGTCGGGAAGTACCACAGATCGCCCTTCTGCACGTCCTGCACGTAGCTGTTGCCTTCGTTGTCGATCGCCGTCAGCCGCGCGCTCCCCTCCAGCATCAGCGACCACTCCGCCGCCGCGTGCCAGTGCAGCTCGCGAATCCCACCCGCCGTCAGCCGCATGTTGACAGTCGCCATCTCCGTCGCGATCGGCAAATCCTTCACATTCACCTGCCGCGCCCATCCACCCTCCTGGGTTCGCCGGCGCGCCAATGCCAGCGAGTACCAGAACGTCGGTGTGTCCCCGTGATCGGTCGGCGGCGGCACCATGGAGTCCGGACTCAGCGCCGCCTGACCCGCATTCTCCGGCCCCGGATCACTCGCGCTCCGATTATGCTCTGCCCGCTGCGCGTCCTCCGGCTTCTGTCCATACGCCGCACTCGTCATCCACGCCGCTCCGGCAACCGCCGCCGTTGAGCCGACACTGAGAAACCTCCTGCGCGACAGAGCACTCTGTTCCTCCTCAAGCGGCTCTTCACCGCCGCTACCGCCGACCTCGTCCTTCTCTGAACGCATACCCACCCACATCTTTTGATCAAGTCTGTTATCGATGCCTGTCGTGATCGCCGCCGCACACAAGCTCTCAGGAAGATGCACCCGCACCTCTTCCGTGTTGTGCGCCAACACCGACTCAGGGAAGCCCGACCAATATCTTCTGCACGCGATCAACCTCGGTCCCGTTGGCAGCTCGTCAGAGCCGCGGTCCACGCAGCAGTGCGCCCTCAACCCAGCCGCCCTCGAGTCGGCCCCGCATCTACAGTCGCGCCAGATCACTCCGCGCCACCGCGTTCCCTGGATCCAGCCTGAGCGCGTGCTCAAAGTCTCCGCGCGCCGCCGCCCGGTCGCCCGATCGCACATGCAATACCCCGAGGTTATTCCACTCCTCCGCGCGCGATGGATCGAGCCGCACCACCTCCTTCTGCTCGCGGATCGCCTCCGCGAGCTGCCCCGCCTGCGCATACATCGCCACCAGCCCGCGATGAGTGTCCGCGTCCGCGGGCCGCAGAGACTCCGCCATCTTCAGGTGTGTTGTTGCCGCGTCCACCTCGCCGGCACCTGCCTCGATCGTCGCCAAGTTGTACACCGCCTCGAAGTTGGCCGGATCCAGCCGCACCGCCGCCTCGAACTCTGCGCGCGCGTCCGCGGCGTGATCCCCGGCCAGCAGCACCGAGCCGAGCCCCGCGTGCGCCGTCGCGTCGTCAGGATGCGCCGCCAGCAGCGCCCGGAACTGCGCCTCCGCCTCCACGGTCTCGCCATGCTCAAGATCCACCAGGGCCAGATCGAACCGCGCATCGCCATAGCTGCCATCCGCCGCAATCGCGCGCACAAACGTCGCCCGGCCCTGCTTCCAGTCGCCCGCCTTCACCAGCGCCGATCCCAGCGCCGTCGTAATCCGCACATCCTCCGGCCGCACCTGCGCCGCCCTCCGAAAGAGCTGCTCCGCCTCCGCGACATGTCCGTCACTCTCCTCAATCGACCCCAGATTAAACAGCGCCGTCGCGTCCGCCGGATCGCGCTCCAGCCGATGCCGCATCCATGCCTCCATCAACGGCGCCCGCGCATCCCCACTCGCCCCCGCCTCCGGCCGCGGCAGCACCTGCAGCCATAGGTGTCCCATCTCATCCACCGATCGGTTCCCCGCCGTCACCCGGATCGCCGGCGTGTTCGGGTTCCTGGGGTTCGCGGCCGAGTTGTCGTAGGCGTAGCGCATGTGCACCACACTGCCCCGCGGCAGCGACACCGGCGTCCGAAAGCGATAGATCGCCTGCCGCGAGATATCCCAGCTGGATATCAGAATCAGCTCCTCCCGCCTGCCGTTCGGCAGCGTCGCCCATCCCTCCAGGCGCTTGCCCAGGTAGTGCGCGTGCGGATAGATCGCCAGCACCTCGACCGCCTCCGGCAGCCGGAGCTCGTCCTCAACCACGAAGTTCGCGTCGCCCGCCGGTATGTTCAACGCCGCATCGTGCTCGAGCTGCAGCAGCATCGGCAGTCGCTCCGCCGGCCGGTCCGTAAAGTAGAGCCCCACCCGCGCCCGCACCGTCTCCACCTTGCCCGTCGGCTTTAGGTGCATGTTCAGCACCAGGTCGTTACCCGGATCCAGCCGCCACGGCATCCCGGGCAGCTCGACCAGCGCCGACGAGTCCGGCTTCCAGTCCAGAAAGTGGCTGTCCGGGTCGAACGCGTCCCCCGCGTCCACGTTGATGTCCATCCCCGCAATGCCCTGCCTCCATTCCGCCGGGTGCTGCCGGCGCAGCGACGCCGTCCGGTCGATCAGCAGGTTCGCGTGGTGCACCACCTGCGGCGACCCCGGCTTGATCTCCATCGCCCGCACCCACCGCGTCTGCGAGATCGACGTCGGCAGAAGGAAACTCCGGAACAGGTCCGTCCCCGACGCCGGTACCTCCGTCGGCGAGTCCACCTCCAGCACCAGATCCGGCGGCCCCAGCTGCCACTCGTTCGTGTACACCGGCGGCTTCGGCGCCTCCGCCGCGTCGCCCTCCGGCATGCCGCCCTCCACCCACTGCTTGATCAGCGCAATCTCGTCCGCGGGCAGCCTCCGGCTCCCCTCGAAGTCGCCGTGCCCCGGCTCCGGCAGCCACGGCGGCATGTACCGCGACTGCGTCACCTCCTCCATCAACCCGCCCCATCGCTTCGCCTCTGCATACGAGGTCAGCGCAAATGGCCCGGACCCGCCCGCGTGGTGGCACCCGCTGCAGCTCCGGTACACGATCGGCGCAATCTGCCGGCTGTACGTCACCGGCGCCGCCACCGCGTGCACCCGGTGCATGGAGCCCGTCGCCAGCATCAGCCCGATCACCGGCGCCGCCATCACAGCCGCTCGCCCGCTCGGCCTCATCGCGTGCTCACAATGCCGCACCCCACCGGCGGTCCGCCCGGCGATGGTACCGGTCGCCCGGCCAGCACCGCCGCGATCGCCTCCTCGAGATCGTGCCGGCTCGCCTGCGGTCGCTCACTCCCGATCCGCAGATACCGATCATCGATCCGCCCCGCATACACCGTCTCTACGCCGTCACGTCCCGTAACCAGCACCGCCGCCTCCGGCGTCACCTTCGCTCCCGTCACCCGCGCCAGCTCCTGGTGCGGATCCGTCAAAATCTCCGTGCGCGGCCCCGCCACAAACGCCGCCTGGTGCGCGCGAATCCCATCCGTCGTCTCCGTCAGGTTCGGATACACCAACCGGAACGCAACGCCCTGGCCGGCAAACTCCCGCTCCAGCCGCCGGATCTCCGGCTGATACCGGTTCGAGATCGGGCAGTCCGTCGCGATAAAAAGAAGCACCATCGCCCGCGCCTCCGCCGGCACCGCCAGTGCCACCGCGCGGCCTGCGACATCAGCCCCATGCACCGCCGTCTGTGGTCTCCCCGCGCCGCACAGCAGCCCTGACCCAAGCACCACCGCGAGAGCTCCGGCCCCATATCGCACGCGCCGATTCTACGCGAGCAGGACCCCTCCTCGCCTCAGCTGAACCCCTTCGGCCGCTCCCCTGCGACCCCAAAGCTTCGCTCCATCGCCAGCCCGAGCTCGCACATCTGTCCCTCCTCAAACAGCCGCCCGATCAGCGTCACCCCGTGCGGCACCCGCCGCGCTGGAGAGAACTTCGGCAGCGGGTGCTTCGGGTCCGGCGCCCAGTCGCTCCGCGCCTCACCCACCTCCACAAACCCCGCCCGCAGCGTCAGCGACGGATGCCCCGTCGCATTCGAGATCACCAGCATCTCGTCCCGCAGCGACGGCACCAGCAGCACATCCACCTCGTGCATCACGCGTTCCATCTCAGCCGCGACCCTCCTTCGCAGCCGATCCGCCTGCACCAGGTCCACCGCCGAGAGGAACCGCGACTGCCGAAACGTGTTCGGCCACGCATCCGGCACCTGCGCCGTCAACTGATCCACCCGGTGGTCAAGCGTGATCTCCTCGAACGCTGCCGCCGACTCCGCAAACAGGATCACGTTCAGTGAGTCGTACGGCCAGTCCGGCAGCGTCACCGGCACGACCGTCGCTCCCAACCCCCGGATCGTCTCGAGCGCCGCCCGGTCCACGTCCGTCGCCGGCGCCTCCTTCATCCACGCGGGAACGTACCCGACGCGCATCCCCGCAACCTTCGCCTTTGCATCGAAGCTCACCCGGCTCGGCACGCTCGCCAGATCCCCCGGGTCCGGCCCCGAGATCGCGTCGAGCACCAGCATCGTGTCTTCGACCGACCGCGCCATCGGCCCCAGCTTGTCCAGCGACCAGCACAGCGTCATCGCCCCCGTCCGCGGCACCCGTCCAAACGTCGGCCGCAGCCCGGTCACCCCGCACCGCATCGATGGACTCACAATGCTCCCACCCGTCTCCGACCCGATCGCAAACCCGACCAGCCCCGCCGCCACCGCCGCGCCCGGCCCCGCGCTCGAGCCCGACGACCCCTCCTCCTCCAGCCACGGATTCATCGTCTGCCCGCCGAACCACACATCATTCAACGCGAGCGCGCCCAGGCTCAGCTTCGCCACCAGCACCGCGCCCGCGTCGTTCAAACGCTCGACCACCGCCGCATCGTCCTCCGGTACCCTCGTCCGAAACGGCTCCGCCCCATACGTCGTCGCAATATCCGCCGTGTCCAGCAGGTCCTTCGCGCCCCACGGAATCCCGTGCAGCGGCCCGCGATACTTTCCCTCCGCAAGCTCCTTGTCCAGCCCCCTCGCCTGCTCCATCGCGTGCTCGCGCGTCAGGGTGATCACGCATCGCAGACGCGGGCCGTAGCGCTCCAGCCGGCGCAGGTAGATCTCCGTCAGCCGCTCTACCGTGATCTGCCTCCCCTCAATCCATCGCGAGAGCTGCGTCACTGGCGCGAACGCGATCTGCTCCTCGTCGCTCGGCAGCGCCTCCCGCGTCGCCGCACTGCGCACAAACACGTCCTTGCCCGGTCCGCTCGCCAGCCCCGGCAGCATCGGGTTCCAGACCATCGCTGGCACATCCGTCGCCCCGAGCGCCACCCTTCGCGGACCCGTTCGCCGCTCATAGACCGGCGCCATCGCCATCCGCCAGTTCCCCGCTGCCTGCGCCCGGTCGGCCGCCGTCATCTCCACCTGCACCAGCGTCTCCGCCGCGGCGAAGGTCTTCGCGTTTACCTCCGGTCCCACCGCGGGCGCGGTGCCAAATGCCGGCGGCGCCCCCGGTGTCGCGCTCGGCGGTGCCTGTGCCCCCGCGGCCGCACTCACCGCCGCCCCCATCAACCCTAGCGAACTCTCAGCAAGAAACCGGCGGCGCGATCGTGACATGCACTTCCTTCAACAGACAGAGATGGGCGAATCAAGCGCCGCCGCAGCGGCACGGCAGCAGAAGTTCTGCCAGATATACCACCCGCGCCGCCGTCAGGGCACCACTCCCCCGCATCGTCACCCCCGACTCTGCATCCAAAAACCATGAGCACCCGCCAGAACATCACCGGCTCCAGCCCCTTCGAGCCCGTCATTGGCTTCTCCCGCGCCGTCCGTATCGGCCAGCACGTGCACGTCTCCGGCACCGGTCCGGTCGATTGCGAAGACGCCGATCCCGCCGCGCAGACCGAGCAGTGCATCACCCTTATCGCCCGCGCGCTCAAGGAAGCCGGCGCCTCGCTCGAAGATGTCGTTCGTACCCGCATCTACCTCACCAGCGCCGCGATCTGGGAAGAGGTTGGCCGTATCCACGGCCGCTACTTCCACCTCACGCCGCCCGCCAGCACGATGATCGTCGTCAAAGAGCTGCTCGATGCCCGCTGGCAGGTTGAAATCGAAGCCGACGCCTACATCTCCTCCACATAGGCGAACGGCCGTATGCCCCGGCTGTGCCAGAGTCCCACCAGAATCAGCACGCTCGCGACCGCCGCATACGCGCACCACACCGACGTGAACGCATATCGCTTCACCGCCATCGTGATCAGCAGCGCCGTCAGGTTCGCCGCCCCGAAGACCACCATCTCCGGCACCTTCGAGAAGAACAGACCCCCGCACGTCGCCACGATATAGAGCGCCGCCAACACCGTGTAGTTCGTCCCTGCATTCACGTACACGATGCTGTTGTGCTCGATCGAGATCTGCGTCGAAACGCCGCCAGCGCCCATAGCATGTAGAGCGTCAGCGCTCCGCCCAGCACCGTGAACGGCAGCATCGGTCTCCGTCGCGCCGCCGTCGGCTCAAAGAGCAGAATGCTCAGTGGCAGCAGCAGCGGCAGCAGACCCTGCGCGTACAGCATGAACGCCGCACCCGCGTTGTGCGTCACCGCCGGCGAGAGCCGCCCATCCAGTCCCAGCCACACAAACCCCTCAAGAAACTGATGGATCGCAAACAGCGTGGGCAGCGACGCGAACATCACCTCGCGCCGGTCCTTCACCTGCGTCAGCGTCACTACGCCGAGCGTTCCCAGCCCCGCCGCCCCCACGAAGTTCGCCGCCGCCGAAAAGCACACGCGCTACCCCCCTGCCGTCCCGCCAGCGCCCCATCATACGGCAGCCCTTGCCTTGCCTCTCCGCAGCCCTGCCTCGCGTATCCTCAGACCAGCCATGAGCACACTCTCCATCCGCGACCTCGATCTCGCCCACAAGCGCGTCCTCATCCGCGTGGACTTCAACGTCCCGCTCTCCGCCGACGGCGCCGAGACCACCGACGACACGCGCATCCGCGAGACCATTCCCACCATCGAGTACGCCCTCCGCCACAAGGCCAAGGTCATCCTCTGCTCGCACCTCGGCCGCCCCAAGGGCAAGCCCGTGCCCACGATGAGCCTTCGCCCCGTCGTCGACCGTCTTCGCGAGCTGCTTGATCATGTCCTCGGCCCCAGCGAAAACGTCGCCTTCTCCCCCGACTGCGTCGGTGAGATCGCCTCCGAGCTCGCCCATCAGCTCGAGTCCGGTCAGACCCTCCTCCTCGAGAACCTCCGCTTCCACCCCGAGGAAGAGAAGAACGATCCCGCCTTCGCCAAACAGCTCGCCAGCCTCTGCGACATCTTCGTCAACGACGCCTTCGGCTCCGCCCACCGCGCGCACGCCTCGACCGAAGGCATCACCCACTTCGTCAAGCAGTCCGCCGCCGGCCTCCTTCTCGAAAAGGAGCTCACCTACCTCGGCAAGGCCGTCTCTGACCCCGTCAAGCCCTTCGTCGCCATCATCGGCGGCGCGAAGGTCTCCGACAAGATCGACGTCATCGACGCGCTCCTCAACAAAGCCGACACCCTCATCATCGGCGGCGGCATGGCCTACACCTTCCTCAACGCCCAGGGCCAGACCACCGGCAAGTCGCTCGTCGAGACCGATAAGATCGACGTCGCCAGATCCGCCCTCGCAAAGGCCGACAAGAACGGCGTCAAGCTCCTCCTGCCGGTCGACCACATCCTCGCCGACCGGTTCGCCGCCGACGCCCGCACCGAGCCCTTCTCCGGCACCGGTCCTTTCCCCGCTGACATGATGGCCCTCGACATCGGCCCAGAATCCATCGCACTCTTCTCCGCCGCCATCGCCGACGCCAACACTGTCGTCTGGAACGGCCCCATGGGCGTCTTCGAGATGCCCGCCTTCGCCCACGGCACCAAGGCCATCGCCGAAGCCGTCGCCGCCAACCCCGGCACCACCATCGTCGGCGGCGGAGACTCCGTCGCTGCCGTCCACCAGTCCGGCGTCGCCGACCGCATCACCCACATCTCCACCGGCGGCGGCGCCTCCCTCGAGTTCCTCGAAGGCAAGACCCTCCCCGGCGTCGCCGCCCTCACCAGGCGGTGAGCGGCCGGCCGCGGCTCGTCGTAGCCCGCCTCATATAACGCCTTGTTGCAGCGCGACCGATACTTCGTGGAGCCTCCCCTGCAGATCAGCCCCGTCCGCAGCGATCCTCAGGCCGTCGACGAGCGCCGCTCGAGCGAGAGTCGGCGCTCCATCCCGTCACTCGACGGCCTGCGGGCGATCTCCGTCGCCATGGTCCTCGTCTCTCACTACAAGACCTTCGCCCGCCTTCCCCGCCACGGTGCCCTTCACGCCCTCATCGCCCTCGCCGGGCAGGGCTCCCTCGGCGTCACCACCTTCTTTGTGATCAGCGGCTTTCTCATCACGACACTCCTCCGGAACGAGCTCGACCGCTCTGGAGGCGTGCGTCTCGGCCGCTTCTACTTCAGGCGGTGCTTCCGCATCTTTCCTCCGTTCTATGTCTTCCTTGCCGGCGCCGCCATCGTCGCTCACCTGCAGCACCATCCCGTCCCTCGCATCGCCTGGCTCAGCTCGGCGCTCTATTTTGCCAACTACATCCCCTACAGCCTCACCCATCCTCTGTCCTCCGGCTGGTACGTCGGCCACACTTGGTCGCTCAGTGTGGAAGAGCAGTTCTACTTCGTCTGGCCCGCCCTGGTCGCATACCTCACGCGACGCCGATCCCTCCAGTGCTGTGCGGCGATCCTGCTCGCCGCCCCCTTTCTCCGCCTCGCCTCCGCGTACCTGCTGCCGGTCTATCAGTTCGAGCAGCAGTACCTGCGGCTCTTTCACTCCACCATGGATGCCCTCGCCGTCGGCTGCGTCGCCGCCCTCTGGATGCGGGACCCGCAGCAGCGCCGTCGTATCGAAGACCGCCTCCAGCTTCCTCTGCTGCTCGCCGCCGCCGCCTACCTCACCCTCTCGACCGTCCTCGCCGACGCCCTCCCACCCTGGTATCAGTGCCTCTTCGGTGTCGATCTCACCGTCTTCAGCGTCGCCCTGCTCATGCTCTACGTCGTCGTCCGCCCCGCCAGCCTCTCCGGCCGCGCCCTGAACTGGACGCCGCTGCGTCACCTCGGCATGATCTCGTACAGCCTCTACCTCTGGCAGCAGATCTTCTTCAGCCCTTACCGTTTGCCCAGCTCCGTCATCTCCGGTGCTTTGGCGCTTCTCTGCGCGGAGCTCTCCTTCTGGCTGGTGGAGAGACCCACACTGCGCATGCGCGGCAACCTCGAGCAGCGCCTCTTCACGCAAAACGTCGGGCGGCACGCCGCACCCGCTCGCACGGCGAGCATCAGTGCGGCCCGGCCCTCTGTGTAGAGAACGGGTGCCGCAGTGTACGTGAGTCTCTCTTTCCCGCCACACCGCGAAAGTGGAATACTGACCCAACATGCGCAAGCACCTGATCGCCGCCAACTGGAAGATGTACAAGACCCCCGCCCAGGCCGCCGCTTACATCGAGAGCCTCAACCCCCTGCTCGGCACCGCCGCCAACGCCGCCGAGATCGCCATCTTTCCCTCCGCGACCTCGCTCTCCGCCGCCATCGTCGCCTCCGCCGGCACCGAGCTTCGCATCGGCGCACAGAATATGCACTGGCTCGACTCTGGCGCCTTCACCGGCGAGACCTCCCCGCAGATGCTCACCGCGCTCGGCTGCACCCACATCCTCATCGGCCACTCCGAGCGCCGCCAGCACTTCGGCGAGACCGACGAGCAGGTCAACCTCAAGCTCAAAGCCGCCATCCAGCACGGCCTCGTCCCCATCGTCTGTGTCGGCGAACACCTCGATCAGCGCGAGTCCGACCAGACCGCCGACGTCCTCAAACGCCAGACCGCCGGCGCCCTCGCCGGCCTCAAACCCGAAGACGCCATCACCCTCGTCATGGCGTACGAGCCCGTCTGGGCCATCGGCACCGGCCGCACCGCCACCCCCGAGCTCGCCGAAGAAGCCCATCGGCTCATCCGTGACGAGATCGCCGCCGCCCTCGGCAACGACGTCGCCCAGGCTACCCGCATCCTCTACGGCGGCTCCGTCAAGCCCGACAACTCAGGCAGCCTCTGCTGTATGGAGAACGTCGATGGCGCCCTCGTCGGCGGCGCCAGCCTCGATCCCGCGTCCTTCGCCGCCATCATCCGCAACGCCGACCCTCAAACCTGAACTCCACCCCAAAGGCCAGTCATCGCTATCGCCTCCGCTGGTGCCGCAGCGCCCCCGGTCGGCGCGGCGGCCGCGGATGGAACCGGTGATAGGGCAGCTGTGCCTCCACCACCACCGAAACGGTGGAGAGCAGCAGAAGCAGCGCCACTGCCCGCACCGAAGATCTCTGAAGGACGTACCTGCGCACCGTCATAGCGCGACTCTATCCCGGCAGCGGCGTTCATCGCAGTCCCCCAATCAGGTCAGCCGCGCCATCTCCGCGACATCCCGGAGAGAGTCACCGCACGACGCCCAGCTGATCCATCGGCCAGTACACAAACGCCGCCTTGCCGTAGATCAGCTCCCGCTCCACCGGCCCGAAGTCCCGGCTGTCGGACGAGATCGACCGGTGATCTCCCATCACAAAGTACTCGTGTGCCGGCACCACCATCTCCGGCGCTGACCGGTCGTCGGCAAACCGCGTCGGCACATACGGCTCCGCCACCCGCGCGCCATTCACATACACCCGCCCGTGCTCGATCCGCAGATCGTCTCCCGGCAGCGCGATCACCCGCTTGATGTAGCTCTTCTGGTGATCGTGCGGGTACAAAAACACCACCACATCACCGCGATGGATCTCTCCCACCCGGTACGCGACCTTGTTGATGAACAACCGGTCCTGGTCCTCGAGCCGCGGCAGCATGCTCGTGCCCTCCACCCGCACCGGCTGATACAGAAAGACGATGATGAAGACCGACACGATGATCGAGATCAGCAGGTCGCGTAGCCAGCTCCGGACGCCCGTGCGCGCCGCCACCTCGGAGTCGTGTCGCTCGTGGTCCGGCGTGCGTCCCTCGCTCTGTTCGTCTTCCTGCACCGCGTCCGTCCTCGCCTCTCTTCTACCATCTTTGCTGCGGTCTCCGTCGCTCCTTGCGGGAGCAACGATCTCCCGCCTCGAAGCGGCCGCGCTCTGTTGGACGCAGACCGGACCTCCATGGCGATAAGGCGCGTCCCTCCGTCCAGAGAGTTGTCAGCCTTCGAACCCGGCACGCGAGCCTTCGTTTTCCGCGGACTTTGCATCTCATAGTCTGTGCGCCGCGAATCTCGCAAACGCACACATCCGCGGCCGGGTTCTCGCACGTACCGACTTCGGCTACCACAAAGGTTCCATGTCGAATCTATGGCTCCTTCCGGTAAGATCAAACAGTACGTTGGCTCAAAAAGATGGCAACGCTTTCCATGCTTGAACAAGCTCCTTCGGACTCAAGAAACGGTCACGAAGGTCTCAGCCTCCACGATCTCATGACCGAGACGGCCAACGCCGCCTCGGAAGGCCTCGACACCAAGTCCGCCCTTGAGATTGCCCGCATCATCAACCACGAAGATGCCAAGATCGCCGCTGCCGTCAAAAAGGCGCTGCCCGAGATCGCCATCGTCATCGATACCGTCGCTCGCTCGCTCCGCGATGGCGGCCGTCTCATCTACGTCGGCGCCGGATCCTCCGGCCGCATCGCCTCGCTCGACGCCTCTGAGTGCCCTCCGACCTTCTCCACCGCTCCGTCACAGGTCCAATACATCATGGCCGGCGGTCCCAAGGCCCTCGCCAGCGCCTCCGACGTGAACGAGGACTCGCCCGAGCTCGGCCAGCGCGACATCGCCCGCCGCCGCCCTACCCGCAAAGACATCGTCATCGGCGTCTCTGCCTCCGGCCGCACTCCGTACGTCGTCGGCGCCATCGAGTATGCGCGCGCCCGTGGAGCCAAGACCGCCGCCATCACCTGCAACCAGCGCACCGCACTCTCTCACGTCGCCGACACCACCATCGTCGCCGAGGTCGGCCCCGAGGTCATCTCCGGCTCGACCCGCCTCAAGGCCTCGAGCGCCCAGAAGCAGATCCTCAACATGATTACCACCGGCGCCATGACCCGGCTCGGCTATGTCTACGACAATCTGATGGTCAACGTGCACATGAAGAATGCCAAGCTCGTCGAGCGTGGCATCCGTGTCCTGATGACCGTCTGTGCCATCGACCGCGACACCGCCATCCGCACCATCAAGTCCGCCGGCAAGTCCATCCCGATCGCCGTCGTCATGCTCAAGGCCAACGTCGATAAGATGGAGGCCGTCCGCCGCCTGCAGAAGTCCGACGGCAACGTTCGCCTCGCCATCGACGACTCCCGCCTCGAGCTCTGATCGCAGCTTGGAAAGCGACAACCTCCCCACAGAGTGCCCGTGTGGGGAGTTCCTATCTCTCTGCTGCTCCAGCCTAGTGTGACCCCGTCCCGCTTGTCCCCGCCGCGTCCCCCGCCGACGCTACGCGCGGATAGTACCCCGCCCGCGTCCGTACCTGCAGCCGGTTATAGCCCTTTGACTTCGCATCCACATGCACCTGCCGGTATCCACCCTCGGCCGGCGGCTTCGTCGACCGGTACGCGATCGAGTACTGCGTCCGCACATCCTGCGCCACCTCCGCCGCGATCGCGTCGACCTCCTTCAGCGACCGCGGAAAGTACGCGACCCCACCCGTCTGCTCACTCAACTCCTCGAGCACCCGCCGTGCATGCCGCGCCTCGCGTTTGTCCGTCTCCTCGCCAAACAGCAGCCCGATGCAGTAAATCGTCGGTCCGTCCAGATCCTGAATCTTCCGAATCGCCTGCTCAAGCGACGCACTCGACGCATTGTCCTCACCATCGGTCACAATCAGCAGCACCTGCTTGGGCCGCTTGGCGTTCCTCGCCAGGTAGTCTGCGCTCGCGACCAGCGCGTCGTACATCGCCGTCCCGCCGCTCGACTTGATGAAGCTAAGACCCTGTTGCAGCTTGCCCACATCGTTTGTAAAGTCCTGGTCGATGAACGCCTCCCACGAGAAGTCCACCAGGAACGCCTCATCCTGCGGGTTCGACAGCTTCACCAGATCGATCGACGTCTGATCCACCGCCTGCCGCTTGTCGTACATCGACCCCGAGCTGTCGATCAGAATGCCCAAAGAGACCGGCAGGTCCTCGTGCCGGAACGAGTTGATCGTCTGCGGCACGCCGTCTTCAAATACATGAAACGCATCCTGGTTCAGATCGAGAACCGACCGGCCGCTGCCGTCGAGAACCGTCGCATTCAGCCGCACCTCGTACGCTTCCTGGCGCAGCGTGTAGCGGCCGCCCTCGCGCTCGATCTGCTGCTGTTGCTGCGTCGTCGGCGCACCTGCCCGTGCGCCCACCGGCGCATCCGGATCCGGAGACGCCACAGGATCCTGGTCCGTCGTCAGCGGCGCCTGCTGCGGCGGCACACTCGCCTGCCCCATGGCCCGGCGTGCCGGCCCCGATACACCCATCCCCACCGCTGCGGACAAGATCAGCGTCCGCGTCCACCACTGCCTACTCCGAAGGTGCATAGTACCCCTGGCGATTGTGCACCGTGAGTGGCGGAAGCCCCGGCGGTGGCAACAGCCGTACCTTCAATTTACGCCAGTTTCCATCGTGCTTGACCTCGGACGGCCGATACCCCACCACATACTCGTTGCGCAGCTCCGCGCTGATACGCGTCGCGATATCGCTCAGATCACCCACGTCCAGCACCCGAAACAGCCGGCCGCCCGTCATCTCGCACACATCCGTCAGCAGAATCGGCCCCAGCTGCTCCTCGGTGGTCGGCGCGTATTGGTCAAAGATGCCGATCGAATAGATCTGCATGTCGTTCTCCTTCACCGCGCGTCGCAGCTCATTCTCTGTATACCGGCTCCGGTTGTCGCCGCCGTCTGAGATCACCAGCAGCGCCTTCCGCTCGTACTTGGCCTGTTTCAGCTTGTTGACTCCCAGATAGATCGCGTCGATCAGCGCCGTCCGGTTCTGCGGCTTCAGCGTCACCATCCGCGCCTCGACGTCGTCCACCTCACTCGTATAGTCCACAATCACCGCCGGCCGGTCGTTGAACCCGATCACGAAGAACTCGTCCTGCGGGTTCGACGTCCGCAAAAACTCACTCAGCGCCTTGCGCGCCCGCACGAACTTCGAGCTCATGCTCCCGCTCAGGTCGAAGACGATCCCGATCGTCAGCGGCGCGTCCTGCGTCGAGAAGCTCTTGATCTGCTGGCCCAGGTTATTGTCGAAGATCTGGAAGTTCTCCTTCTCGAGCCCCGTCACCAGCCGGTTCATCGGGTCCGTCACCGTCAACGGCACCAGCACCAGATTCACGTCCACCCGGATCCGCGCGTCGCGCCGCGTGGTCGCGAGCGCCGCCGCGTTGTCCGCACCCTCGACGATCGGCTTCTTCTCCTCCAGCGTCTTCGGCGGCGCCGGCGGTGGCGGCGTATTCACCCGGTCCAGCGGATTCTCCTGCGCCCGAAGCCACGATCCGGGCCCCACACTCAGACCCAGCACCAGCGCACACGCCACCAGCCAGCCAGCGCTCCGCCGACCTCGTCCTTCCGTCCCAGCCCCATATCGCATAATGAACCTGCGCCATCCCTGCGACTCGGCTCTTACCGTTGCGGGTGTCGCAGCAGCCCGCCGGAATCTCCGCCTCATGCCCATGCCCCTGAACCCGCGGTCTGCGGACCCCAGCGTCGGCGAAAACGCCGGAAAACCCGCGTCCCGTTGCTCGCAGACTACACCCGCAGGGCCCTCCGGCAGAACACCTTCCGTGGACCCCTCGCCTCCTATCAAAATCGTAGCCCGTCCCGCACTCACCCGCACCCTGGATCGGCTCATCCTCGCCGCCGCCGCCATGGCCGCCCTGCTCTGCCTGCTCTCCCCCGCTGGCCACGACCAGCTCTGGTTCCTTCTCATGGCCGACCGCTGGCGTCACGGCGTCGCCCTCTACGGCCCCGCGCTCTTTGACAGCAACCCACCCCTCATCGTCTGGCTCTCCGCCATCCCCCTCGCCCTCGCCGCGGCCGCGCACACTGTGGGCATCCACCTCGTCCCCGCCCTCACCGCCCATCTGCCCTCTTCCAGTCTCCAGGCTCTCCGTGCCGCAACGACCCTGCTTCAGCCCCTCTCCGCCGCCACTCTCTGGGCCAAGCTCCTCGTCCTTCTCGCCCTCACCCTCACCGCCGCGCTCTCCCTTCCTCCGCTGCGCCGTCTCGTCCCCCGGCTCGACTCCGCCACCCACCGCTGGCTTCTCTTCGCCTTCCTCACCCTCGCCGCCGTCATCCCCGCCCGCGACTTCGGCCAGCGCGACCACCTCGCCGGCCTGCTCTGTCTGCCTTACATCCTCGCCGCCGCCACCACCCTCCTCCGCACACCACTCCCCTCGTCCGTTGCAAGCGCACCCATCCTCCATCCGCCGCTTGCCCGCACCCTCCGCCTCTCCATCGCGCTCCTCGCCGCCCTCGGCCTCGCCCTCAAGCCCCAGCAGGTCCTCCTCGTCATCGCCGTCGAGCTCACGCGTCTGCTCCTCTGGCTCCGGACCAGCCGCCACCCCGCACCGAGCGCCCACCAACACGCGGTTGCTGCTTCGCCAGACTCCACCCTGAACCCCGCCGTCTCGTCACATCCCGGCAGGACGCACACGACCTCACACCCGGCCCACGCCGGACGCACCCCCATCCCGCTCTTCCGCCTGGAACCCGCCGTCCTCCTCCTCACCGGCCTTCTCTATCTCGTCCTCATTCGCCAACTCACCCCCGCATACGTCACGGTCGCCCTGCCTCTGCTGCACCAGACCTACTGGGCCATCGCCCACCTCAACACCCTCGCTCTCCTCCGCGAAGCCCCTCAGCTCGACCTTCTCGCCCTTACCACCGTCGCCCTGGTCCTCTGGCAGCAGAGCCACCCCGTCCCTCGGTCCAGCGCCTCTCAGATCACCCACACCTCGCTCCAGGTCATCGCCTCCCAGCCGCAACGCATCGCCGGCCCACACCTCAATCCCGCTATCCTTCTTCTGCTCGCCGCTGGCGTCGGCGCCACCCTCGCGTATCACCTCCAGGCCACCGGCTGGTACTACCAGCAGCTTCCCGCCCTCACCTGCTTCGGCGCCGCCCTCGCCCTTGCTCTTCTCGATCCGCTCAGCCGCCTCGCCGACCTGCCCCGCCGCCTTCCCGCTCTCGCCGCCTGCCTCTCCACCGTCGCCGTCGTCCTCACCGCCTTCTTCCTGCGCGACCTCCTCCTCCCCGGCCGCCCCATCGTCACCTCACCCGATCCCGCCTTCTTCGCCGCGCTCCCTCCCGGCACTCCCGTCGCGATCCTCACCACCTCGGTCGAAGACAGCATGATGCCCATCGCCGAGCACCACCTTCTCTGGGCCCAGCGCACCAACAATCTCTGGCTCCTCCCCGCCGTCCTCCGTCTCGAAGACCCTCACCCCACACCCCTCGCCCGCAGCCACGCCCTCACCCCCGCCCAGCTCACCGCCCTTGACACGCGGCAGCACCGCGCCATGCTCGAAGACCTCACCCGCTGGCGGCCCACCCTCATCCTCGTCGAGCGCTGCCAGGACCTCCGCGTCCACTGCCAGGAGCTCGAAGACCGCCACGACGACCTCCTCGCCTGGCTCATCCGCGACCTCGCCCTCCGCTCCCTGTGGCAGCGCTACCGCCCCGGTCCGACCCTCGGCGACTACGACAGCTGGATCCTTCGCTGACCCGTAATCTCACCCCCGTACAATCGACCTACACCGACCCGGAGACTTCCCACCTCGCATGGCCCGCATCTACCCCTTCCGCGCCCTCCGCTACGACACCTCCCGCGTCCGCATGGAGGACGTCGTCACCCAGCCCTACGACAAGATCACCCCGGAGATGCAGCAGCGCTACTACGAGCGGAGCCCCTTCAACCTCGTCCGCATCGTCCTCGGCAAGCACGAACCCGGCGACTCCGACCACGAAGCCGATGGAAGACACGAACTCAGTGGACGTCTGGACAACGTCTACACCCGCGCCCGCGACTACCTCCGCGACTGGCGCCGCGAAGGCATCCTCGCCGAAGAGTCCGAGCCCGCCCTCTACGGCTACTCGCAGACGTACGCCGTCCCTGGATCCACCGAGCTTCGCGAACGCCGCGGCTTCATCGCCCTCGGCAAGCTCTACGACTACGCCGACAAGGTCGTCTATCGCCACGAGCAGACCTTCCCCAAGCACAAGTCCGACCGCCTTGCCCTCTTCAAGGCCACCCGCGCCTACTGCGAGCAGATCTACATGCTCTACTCCGACCCTGCCTTCACCGCCGAACGCCTCATCTTCGGTGGCCCCGGCGCCGGCTCTCACACCACCGCCGCCCCCGACCAGACCATCACCGATGAGTACGGCGTCGTCCACCGCCTCTGGCGTCTCGCCGACCCCACCCTCATCAACCTCATCACCACCGCCATGGCCGACAAGAAGATCATCATCGCCGACGGCCACCACCGCTACGAGACCTCCGTCACCTACGCCCGCGAGCGCTCCGCCCAGCTTCACCTCCCCTTTGGCCGCGCAGACGACGAGAAGCACTCACCCTCCGTACTCGCTGACGCCGCCCCGCACCCGCAGCTCCCCGCGCCGCCCTTCCCCGAGGCCGCCATGATGATGACCTTCGTTAACATGGACGCGCCCGGCATCACCATCCTTCCCACCCACCGCGTCATCGAGGGTCTCGAAGGTTTCTCCTCGCCCGACCTCATCACCCGCGCCAGCGCCTTCTACACCGTCACCGAGCTCCCCGACCAGGCCTCCGCAGCCGACCTCACCGCTCGCCTCGCCGAGTCCCCGGCCGCCGCCATCGTCGCCGCCACCGGCGACGGCAACTATCTCCTCACACCCCAGCCCGCCGCCGTCAACCAAGCCCTCCAGGACGTCTCCGCGCGCCAGCGCTCCCTCGACGTCGTCCAGCTCCACACCATCCTGCTCGACCGCCTTCTCGGCCTCACCCCGGACCGCATCCAGCAGCTCGGCCACGTCCGCTACCTGCGCGACGCCGCCGAAGCCGTCGCCCTCGTCCGCTCCGGCCAGGCCAACCTCGCCTTCCTCATCCGCCCCACCACCCTCGACCAGCTCCGCGACATCTCCCTCTCCGGCGAAGTCCTCCCCCAGAAGTCCACCGACTTCTACCCCAAGCTCCTCAGCGGTCTCGCCATCTACGCCCTCGACTAACATGGTTTCAGCCTGGACACCTGTCTCTCGCCTCAGCGGAGCGCACTCCCGTCCCGCAGTGGAGAGAGCAGCAGCCTCCGCAATCCTGACGACGCACGAAGAGACTCACTTACCGCCCAGACCGGCCAGACCGGCGCCTGCCAGTCCCAGCCATCCCTCGACCACGCCACTTCGCCGGCCGTCGCCACCTCACCAGCCTTGCTCCGCCTCACAGCCTCCCGCCACCTCACCAGCCGCTCGTCGCTTCACCGCCCGCCCGCCACCTCACCGTACAATCATCCAGACCACGCGCAGTGACCCTCGCCCAAGCCCAAGTCGCCCTCGCGCTCCTGCTCGCCCACGCCGCCGGCACCTTCGCCCAGACCCCCACGCCTTCAACCTCGAGCACCCCCGCCCCGCGCGCCGCTCCGTCCCCCTACCTCAACCACAGTCTTGTCTTCCTCGACCCGGCCCACGGCGGCGACGACCTCGGCGCCCACCTCGACGCCCGCACCTCCGAGGCCGACGCCACCCTCGCCCTCGCCGTCCGCCTCCGCGCCCTGCTCACCGCCGGCAACCTCAACGTCCTGCTCGCCCGCGAGCCCGACCCCACACCCTCGCCCGACGCCGGCTCCCCCACCCCGCCGCCCCCGATGCCCACACCCGACCAGCGCGCCGGCGCCGCCAACCACGTCCACCCCTTCGCCTGCATCCTCCTTCACGCGACCGCCGCCGGCTCTGGCGTCCACGTCGTCACCTCCGCCCTCCATCCCGCCGACCCCAGCCCCGAGACCGACCTCGTCCCGCACGGCCCGCCACCCATCCCCTGGAGCTCCGCCCAGCGTGCCGCCCTTCTGCAGAGCGACCACCTGGCCGCCGAGCTCAACACCGCCCTCGCCCGCGCCGGCCTGCCCACCCACCGCTCCCGCGCCTCCGTGCGTCCCATGGACTCGCTCACCTGCCCCGCCGTCGCCATCGAGCTCGCCCCCCTCAACAACACCTCCGCCGCCGATCCCGGCTACCAGCAGCGCGTCGCCCAGGCCATCGCCACCGCCCTGCTCTTCTGGCGCGGCCAGACCACTCCCCCGCCCGCCGCTCCCAGCGGAGATCAGCCGTGATCCCCCGCCACCAGCGCTACCTCTTCTGGACCCTCGTCGGCGGCATCGTCCTCGCCAGCCTCTTTCTACTCCGTGGCTGCAAGCTCGCGCACGACCGCCTCGCCACCCCCGAGGACGAGACCCCCATCGCCGCGCCCACCGCCGCCGGCGAGGAGTCCATCCCGCTCCTCCTCGCCACCGACGCCGACAGCTCCCTCCACACCGAGGAGCGCCGCCTCTCGCTACCCGCCGAGCCCACCACCCGCGCCCGCGCCCTCCTCGAGCACCTCCTCAGCGCCTACGCCCTGCCCGGCTCCGCCCATCCGCTGCCCAGCGGCCTCGCCATCGACGACGTCTTCCTCGTCACCCTGCCCGCCGCCGCGCCCGGTGCCCGCCCCAGCGCCTCCGACCTCGCCCTCACCGCCGGCAACGGCCAGCTCGCCGTCATTAACCTCCACGGCTCCTTCGCCGATAACCACCCCTCCGGCATCGAAACCGAAGATCTGACCCTGCTCTCCATCATCGGCACCCTGCACAACAGCTTCCCCGACGTCACCGCCATCCGCTTCCTCGTCGACGCCAAGCCCCGCGACACCCTCGCCGGCCACGCCGACCTCACCCGCACCTACACCCCCGCCGACCTCCCCACCCCATGAAGTACCGGCAGCCGGCAACTCGAAGACAGACATCCCCATGAACACCACCAGCCCACAAGACGCCGCAACCACCCCCCGCCTTGGCGTCTTCGACTCCGGCGTCGGCGGCCTCACCGTCCTGCGCGCCCTGCTCGATCACCTCCCCGCCGCCCACTTCACCTACCTCGGCGACACCGCCCGCCTCCCCTACGGCTCCAAATCCCGCGACACCGTCGTCCGCTACGCGATCGGCAGCGCCCGCTTTCTCGTCGACCAGGGGGCCCAGCTCCTCGTCATCGCCTGCAACACCGCGTCCGCCCTCGCCCTCGAGGAGATCCGCGAGGCCGTCCATCCCATCCCCGTCCTAGGCGTCATCGAACCCGGCGCCCAGACCGCAACCGAGCCCACCACCCAGACCACAACCCACATTGCAACCGAGCCCGCAACCGAGCCCGTCCTTTCACTCGCCGCCAGCAGCGCCGGCATCTCACACGATCCGCCCCACCCGGCCCTCGCACCCGCAGACCCGCCCCCGCCTCGCGTCCTCGTCCTCGCCACCGCCGCCACCGTCCACTCCGGCGCCTACGCCCGCGCCCTCGACGCTCGCGGCGTCCCCTCCACCGAAAAGAGCTGCCCCCTGCTCGTCCCGCTCGTCGAAGAGGGCTGGATCGACCACCCCGTCACCCGCGAGGTCGTCCGGATCTACCTCGCCGAGGCCCTCGCCGCCGCGCCCCCCTTCACCACCCTCCTGCTCGGCTGCACCCACTACCCGCTCCTCCGCCACATCTTCGCCCAGGCCCTCCTTAAGCTCAACCAGCCCCTCACCATCGTCGACTCCGCCCAGGCCGTCGCCGCCGCCGTCCATCGCCTCATCCCCGCCATCACCACCTCAGCCCAGAACCACTCCCCCCACACCACCCGCTGTCACTTCTTCGCCACCGACTCCGCCCGTCGCTTCCGCGAGCTCGGCTCCCGCTTCCTCGGCCAGCCCATCCTCGACGTCCACCACGTCGACCTCGGCGGCTGACCCCCAACCCACCCAATGAGGACCCCATGCCCTTCCTTCTGAAGACCGAACCCGGGAAGTACTCCTTCGACGACCTCCTCCGCGACCACGAGACCATATGGGACGGCATCTCCAACCCCCAGGCCCTCAAGAGCCTTCGCGAGATGCACCCGCGCGAGAAGCTCGTCATCTACCACTCCAACACCGGCAAGGCCGTCGTCGGCACCGCCACCGTCGTCTCCGTCGACGCCACCGACCCCAGAGACCCAAAGGTTCGCATCAAGGCCGGCCATCGCCTCAAGCGCGAGAAGCCCCTCAGCGAGCTCCGCACCGTCCCCGTCTTCCAAGACTCCCTCCTCTTCCGCCAGTTCCGCCTCTCCGTCGTCCCCCTCACCGACGAGCAGTACGACTGGCTCCTCGGCGACTGACAGCCGGGCCACCCCGCCCGCATCTCACGACCCATGCCCGACACCGTCCTCCTCGGCAACGACCTCCCCGTCCACCGCCTCGGCTTCGGCACCATGCGCCTCGTCGGCGAGGGCGCCTGGGGCGAGCCCCCGTGCGGCCGCCCCGCAGCCATCCGCGTCCTCCGCCGCGCCGTCGAGCTCGGCACCAACCTCCTCGACACCGCCGACGCCTACGGCCCGCACCTCGCCGAAGAGCTCATCGCCGAGGCCCTCCACCCCTACCCCGCCGGCCTCGTCATCGCCACCAAGGGCGGCCTCGCCCGCACCGGCCCCGCCAGATCCAAACCCCTCGGCCGCCCCGAGTACCTCACCCAGTCCGTCGAGATGAGCCTCCGCCGCCTCCGCCTCGACCGCATCGACCTCTACCAGCTCCACCGCATCGACCCCGCCGTCCCCCTCGAGGACACCCTCGGCGCCCTCCGCGACCTCCAGACCGCCGGCAAGATCCGCCACCTCGGCCTCTCCGAAGTCACCCCCGCCGAGATCGAGCGCGCCCAGACGATCACCCCCATCGTCAGCGTGCAGAACAAGTACAACCTCACCAAGCGCAAGAGCGAAGCCACCCTCCGCTTCTGCGAGGACCACAACATCGCCTTCCTCCCCTGGTACCCCCTCGCCGCCGGCAAGCTCACCCATGGCCATGCCCTCGCCGACCTCGCCCGCGAGAACGGCCTCACCCCCAACCAGCTCGCCCTCGCCTGGCTCCTCCACCGCTCCCCCGTCATCGTCCCCATCCCCGGCACCAGCTCCATCCCTCACCTCGAAGAAAACGCCCGCGCCGCCACCCTCACCCTCTCCGACGACGCCTGGTCCGCTATCGACCTCATCCTCGACACCCAGTCCAGCTGACCTCGCACCCGCGAACCCGCGCGGACCCGCCTGCACCACCACCCGCCCCGCACTGCTATCCTGACCGACGACGAACCATGGGAGAACACCTCACCGCATGATCAATCTGCAGGGAAAAGTCGCCGTCGTCTTCGGCCTCGCCAACAAGCGCTCCATCGCCTACGCGATCGCCCAGAAGCTCGCCGAAGCCGGCGCCACCCTTGTGCTCTCCTACCAGTCCGAACGCCTCCGCAAAGAGGCCGAAGATCTCCTCGAGTCTCTCGGCCAGACCGGCTCCGGCCGCGCCTTCCAGTGCGACGTCAGCTCCGACGCCGAGATCGACGCCATCTTCGCCCAGATCCAGCAGCACTTCGGCAAGATCGACACCCTCGTCCACTCCGTCGCCTTCGCCCCCGCCGCCGCCATCCACAACGACTTCCTCCTCACCACCCGCGACGACTTCCAGGTCGCCCACAACATTAGCGTCTACTCGCTCATCGCCCTCGCCCGCGGCGCCGCGCCCCTCATGGGCGAGGGCGCCTCCATCCTCACCCTCACCTACTTCGGCTCCACCCGCACCTTCCCCAACTACAACGTCATGGGCGTCGCCAAGGCCGCGCTCGAGGCTACCGTCCGCTACCTCGCCGCCTCGCTCGGCGCCCGCGGCGTCCGCGTCAACGCCATCTCCGCCGGCCCCATCAAGACCCTCGCCTCCCGCGGCATCGGCGACTTCTCGAAGATCCTCACCGCCGTCGAAGAACGCGCGCCCCTCCGCCGCAACGTCGAGCAGAACGAGGTCGGCAACACCGCCCTCTTCCTCGCCAGCCCCCTCGCCAGCGGCATCACCGGCGAGATCACCTTCGTCGACTGCGGCTACAACATCACCGGCATCTAGCGCCACCCCGCGAGACCCCCACCCATGCGCATCGCAGACCTTCTCCTCCAGGACCTCGACCTCGAGATCGCCAACACCCGCCGCACCCTCGAGCGCGTCCCCGAGAACAACCCCGACTTCAAGTGCCACGAACGCTCCACGCCGCTCGGCAAGCTCGCCATGCACTGCGCCGTCCTCCCGCTCATGGGCCACTACATCCTCGAGGACGACGGCATGGACAAACTCACCACCACTCGCCCGCGCATCCCGCTCATCTTTACGTCACGCGAGGCCTGCCTCCGCCTGTTCGACGACGCTGCCGCCAGCTGCCGCGCCTCCCTCGCCGCGGCCACCGATGAGCACCTCGGCCAGATCTGGCGCTACACCGCCGGCGAGCACCTCATCTCCAGCGCGACCCGCTCTCAAAGCCTCCTCACCATCTGCCTCAACCACCTCATCCACCACACCGCCCAGCTCGGCGTGTATCTCCGCCTCAACGAGATCCCCGTCCCCGCCCTCTACGGCCCCTCCGCGGACGAGCAGCCGGCCCCGGCCAGGTAGCCCGCTCCCATGCACCGCATCGGCTACCTCGCCGAGCTCTGGCGCTACCCCGTCAAGAGCATGGGCGGCGAGCGCTGCCCTCAGCTCGAGCTCACCCCCTTCGGCATCGCCGGCGACCGCCAGCTTGCCCTCGAGAGCCGCGACGCGCCCAGCGGCAAACCCCTCCTGCGTGCCGCCGAGCGCACCGCCATGCTTCGCCTTCACGCCTCCCTCGACCCCGCCGGCCAAGGTCTCATCCGCTCCCACGCCGGCGAGACCCTCTCGACCACCGACCCCGCCCTTCCCGCACAGCTCGCGCAGGCGCTCACCCGCACCGGTCAGTCCATCTCGACCCTCACCCTCCTCCGCAGCCCGCGCCCCCTCACCGACGTCCGCCCCGTCGCCCTCCACTCCCTTCAGACCATCCATCAGCTCGCCACAGAGCTCGACCGCACCCGCCTCCCCGGCCTTGAGGCCGGCTTCGACCCCCGCCGCCTCCGCTCGAACCTCGTCCTCGATCTCACCGCGGACCTCAACCCCCTGATCGCCCACGAACCCACCCGCACACATCGCCCCGACTCATCCGGCACGCACCCCTTCCCGGAAGACCTCCTCGCCGGCTACACCCTCCAGATCGGCCCCACCGCCCGCCTCCGCATCACCGAGCGCATCCCCCGCTGCCGCATCATCTCCCTCGACCCCGAGACCGCGACCCCCGATCCCGCCCTCCTCCGCCATCTCGCCCACGCCCACGACGGTCGCGCCGGCATCTACGCCCGCCCCCTCACCCCCGGCACCCTGCGTACCGGCGACCCCGTCTACCTCAGCTGATCGCAGGTCATCCCGCCATACCGCCGTCGCCTCGACCGCAGCGGACAGCGTCTACCGTCCGCAAAGCGCAGACCTGCGGCTCCACGCGCAGCCCTCAACCCAGGGAAAGCGTCACCCTGACACACCGCGGCCGGCACCACCACTTCGTCCCACGCCTAAGGCCGCCGAACGACCACGCCACCCTTCATCACAAACCGCACCCGCGTCGTCGCGCTGATGTCCGTCACCGGATCCCCCTCGACCGCGATCACATCCGCATACGCCCCCACCGTCAACTCGCCGATCTCACCCTCCCACCCCAGCAGCTTCGCCCCGTTCAGCAGGTCCGCCCGCAGCACCTCCATCGCCGGCATCCCGTACTGTGCCATCAGCTCCAGCTCCCGCGCCTGCGTTCCATGCGGAAACGGCCCCACATCGCTCCCTACTGCGAACGGCACCCCCGCCGCCATCTGCCGCTTGAACTCCCGCTTGTGCAGCTCCAGCAGAAAGTGCTCCGCCTCCCGTCCTGCTTCGGTCGCCGCCGTCTGCTCGAAGTACTCCTGGATCGCAAACGTCGGCACCGCCGGGATCCCCTTCTGCTTCATCGCCGCCATCGTCGCGTCGCTGAGCACATCCGCGTGATCCACGCTCGCCACGCCCGCCTCAACCGCGTATCCCGTCCCCGGCTCACCCTCCGCGTGCACCGCCACCCCGTGCCCCGGAGCCCCAAAGCTGATCCGCGCCGCCTCCGCCACCGCCGCCTTCAGCTGCTCCGCCGTGTACTGGTACTGCGTCGCCAACGTGCCCTCCCGCCGGATTTCCCTTCCGGTCTCGTAGATCTTCGTGAAGTCCGCACCATCCTTCCGCTGCTCGCGTATCACCCGCACCAGCTCGTCCGCCGTATCGGCGTAGTCCGCATTCCCCAGCACATGCTGCGCCGGGTTGTAGCCAATCGCGTCCTCGTGCCCGCCCAGGATGCTGATCGCATTCCCACACACCCGCATCCGCGGCCCGGGAAACGTCCCCGCATTGATCGCATTCCGCACCGCCGTGTCTGCCGCGCCGGCACCCTCTGTCCCCATATCCCGCTCCGCCGTGAACCCCGCCTGCAGGTCCGCCCGTGCCGCCTCCATCGCCTCCAGCACGCGCTCCGGCACACTCTCCTGCACCGTCTGCAGATCCTCCGCCCCCGGGTGCAGAAACAGGTGCACATGCGCGTCGATCAGCCCCGGCATCAGCGTTCGCTCACCCACATCGATCACCTGCCCCCCAGCCGGCCGCGTCACATGCTCCCCCACCTCCGCGATCCGGTCGCCCCGCACCAGCACCTCGCCCGGCGTCATCAGCCGCCCCGCGCGCACATCCAGCACATGCGCCGCCCGCAGCACCACAACCTGCCCCGGCTCCGCCAGCTGCGCCCCGCACACCCCGCTCCACAGCGCCGCCATCGCAAACAGTCCACGCATCCAGGTCTTCATCGTCTCAGCAGCATACCCCGCCTGCCCGGCGCAACCCACCCTTCGCTCCGGTCTACACTCGCTCATGGCCCAGCTCATTGTGCTCACCGGAGCCTCCGGCAGTGGCAAGACCACACTCGCCCGCGCCCTCGAGCACCACACCACACGCACCCTCACCGTCTGCTTCTTTGACTCGATCGGCGTTCCCTCCCCCGAGGCCATGCTGACCTGGGGCGACGGCCACCAGCCTGGCGGTGCCTGGCAGCGCGCCATGACCATCGAGTGGATGCGGCGCATCGCGCCTCTCCTGCAAGCCGGCACCTCCGTCCTCCTCGAGGGCCAGATGCGCATCGCCTTCATCCGGGAGGCCCTTACCCTCGCCCACATCCCCGATGCACGCATCTTGCTTCTCGACTGCGACGATGCCACGCGCACACTCCGCCTCACCCAGGAGCGCGCCTCCCCCGAACTCGCAGGCGCCAGGATGTTCGGCTGGGCCCATTACCTTCGCAGCGAGTCCGCCACCGCCGGCTGCGACATCCTTGACACCAGCGGGCAAACCCTCGCCGAGAGTGTCGCCCAGCTCACCGCACGCCTCGCGGCGTAGCTCTCAACCCGCCTTCTCCGCCAGCTCCGCCCACCGCGCGTACAACTCGTCCGCCTCCAGCTGCGCCGCCTCCAGCTCCGTCAACGCGACCGTCAGCGCCGTCGCGTCCATCGCCACGTCCGGCGACTCCACCCGCTCCCGCGCCCCCTGAAGCCGCACCTCCGCCGCCTCCACTCGATCCTCGATCCCCGCATACTCCCGCGCCTCGAGATACGACAGCTTCTTCTTCCCGCCGCCCGTGCCCCCACCCGCGGCCCCGTTGCCGACCACCGCCTTGCCCGCCGCCCCCGGAGCCACCGCCTCCGCCACCCCCGCCCCCTTCCACAGCTCCCACTGCGAGTAGTCCGCAAACGTCTCCGCCCCGCCCCGCCCATCCAGTCCCAGCACCACCGTCGACACCCGGTCCAGCATGTAACGGTCGTGGGTCACTAACACCAGCGCCCCCGTGTACTCGAGCAGGCTCTCCTCCAGGATCTCGAGCGTCTGAATGTCGAGATCGTTGGTCGGCTCATCCAGCAGCAGCACATCGGCAGGCTCGAGCATCAGCTTCGCGATCAGCACCCGTGCCCGCTCGCCCCCGCTCAGCCGCTCCACCGGCTGGTTCAGCTGTTCGCTTGTGAAGAGAAACTTCGTCGCATAGCTCGCCACGTGCACCACTCGCCCCTGGTACACCACCGAGTCCGAGTCCGGCGCCAGAGCCCGCCGCAGCGTCACCCCCTCGTCCATCTCGCGCATCTGGCTGAAGTACACCATCCGCAGCGACCCCGCCCGCTTCACCTCGCCCGCCGTCGGCGCAAGCTCCCCCGTCAGCACCCGCAGCAGCGTCGTCTTTCCGCTGCCGTTCGGCCCAACCAGCCCCACCCGCACACCATTTGTAACCAGAAAGGTCAGCCGCTCCAGAATTCTCCGCCCGCCCAACTCGACCGACACCTCGTCCAGCTCCACCAGCCGCTTCGTCTGCCGTTCCGTCCCCGCAAACTCGATGCCGACCGAGCTCGTCTGCTGCCGCGCGTTCACGTCCTTCAACTGCCCGATCAGCTCGTGCGCGTTATCGATGCGCGCCTTTGCCTTGGTCGCCCGCGCCTTCGGCCCCCGCCGCAGCCACTCGATCTCCGTCTTCACCCGGTTCTTCAGCGCGTCCTGCTGTTTGGTCTGCGCCTCGAGATACTGCTCCCGCCCTTCCAGGAACTTCGAGTAGCTCCCCTTCACCCGCAGCAGCCCGTCCGCATACACCCGGCTCAACTCCACCATCTCCGTCGCGACGTTCTCGAGAAAGTACCGGTCGTGGCTCACCACCACGCACGCAAACCGCCCCTCCCGCAGCAGCCCCTCGAGCCACACAATCCCCGCCAGGTCGAGATGGTTCGTCGGCTCGTCCAGCAGCAGCACATCCGGCCCCGTCACCACCGCCTCGGCGATCGCGAGCCGCTTCCGCCATCCGCCGCTCAGCGTCGCCGCCTCATCCTCGAGCCGCGGAAACCCCACACGCCCGCCCGTCTCCCGCAGCCGCCCCTCGCGCTCCGCCTCCGCCACCCCCGCCCGCTCGAGCGCCGCCACCAGCACATCCCGCACTGTCAGCCCCGCGGCAAAGGTCGACTCCTGCAGCACGTAGCCGATACGCGCCCGCCGCCGCACCGCGACCTCACCCGCATCCGGCTCCTGCTCGCCCGCCAGCACCGCCAGCAGCGTCGACTTTCCCGCACCGTTCGGCCCGATCAAGCCCACCCGGTCTCCATCCGAGACCGTAAACGCAATATCGTCAAACAACGGCACAGCCCCGAACCGCTTCTTCAGGCCCTGTGCATTCAAAATGGGTGGCATCCCTCTAGTCTACTGACCCCCGCCCCGCTCCGCCCTCGAGACACGCCCGCAGGCAGCAAAAGGGAGCGGCCCAAGCCGCTCCCTCCCTGCACCAGACATTCGTTCTACCGCGAAGCCGCCATCGCCTCTGCATTCTGCTGCTGCGAGAGGTTCGTCAGCACCGAGTCGGCATGCTTCTCCTCATCAAGCGACATCTGCAGCAGCGACGCGTGCTGCGTCAGCCCTAGCGTCAACGCCCACTCCCGCGCCGCGCCATAGCTCGCGATCTCGTAGTGTTCAATCTTCTGCGCCGTCGCCAGCAGACCCGCATCCCGCACCGGCCCCTCACTCGACTCGCGCACAATGTTCACGCCCGACCCGATCAGCGCCGTGATAATCGGATCCTTCAGATCGTCAGCGTCCCCATCTCGCAGCTCGCCGATAATCTGCTCCAGACGCGTCGCCTGCACCCGCGTCTCCTCCTGGTGCGTGCGGAACGCCCGCTTCAACTGTTCATCCTGAGCATGTTTGATCATGCTCTCGACTCCCTCTACCAGCTGCTTCTCGGTCGAGAGCAGGTACCGGACCTGTCCGGTGTAGAGCGAGCGAAGATCATCGTAGTCATTCGGTGTAAGTAGACCCATGGAACCTCATTGGCGAGCAAGCAGCCATACCCGTAGGAGCCTTCGATCCTCCGTCGCGTTGCCGCATCAGCCACCCGCAATCGCGTCCCATCCCGCTCGCGCCAACATAACCTTCATGACCTCCACGAATTCCCCTCAGGTCCGTACGTAACCGTACACACCAGGCCGCCACAGCCATCTCAGCCACCAGCCCGCTCCGCAGGCACCCGTCACTTCGCCGTCCGCACCGCTACCACCATGATCTCCACCAGCGCGCCCGGCGCCGCCAGCTTCGCCACCTGCACCGCCGCCCGGACCGGCTTGTTCGCCTGCTCCGCCGTCCCGAAGAACTGCAGGTACGCCTCATTCATCCCCGGAAAGTCCATCGCCCCGCCCTTCGCCGGATCCCCCGCCAGAAACACCTGCATCTGCACCACGTCGCTCATCCCTAGGCCCTGCTCCCGCAGGATCCCGTCAATCTTCTTCAGCACGCCCACCGTCTGTGTCTTCGTATCCGCCGTCCACATCGCCGCCGTGTGCTTCGCCGCGTCCCCCGCCACATCCGGGTCCGCAAGCTGTCCCGCCACATACAGCGTCTCGCCCGCCCACACCGTCGTCGAGAACGGCGCCTTCGCTGACCCCGCCCGCTTCACCGCGACTCCTTGCTGCGCCCCGGCCGCCACTGTCGCCGCCAGCACCGCACACGCACACGCACCACGCCGCCATCCAAGCATCGCTATGCCCTCCCAGTCCCTCACCAGATCTGTCTGCTTGCCCCCGAGCTTACCCCACCCGCCCCCTGCCGGCCACACGCGTGCACTGGCCCCACACCCTGGACTAAAGGCAACCCCCGCATGACCTCCGCCCTCTGGGCCGCCGCACCTGCTTGGCCGCCGCAGAACGCGCGCCCACGCATCGACCTCAGTCCAGATCGAACTCCCGCAGCGGCCGCTCCGTCAGCGGGCTCTCCTTCGCCTTCTTCACCGCCTCGGCAAACTTCTTCGCCAGCACGTCGTCCTTGTTCTTCTGCGCCTCCACACTCTGCGCAAAGATCGAGTCCCGCCGCGCATCCTGCTCCTTGAGCGCCCGCGCCGCCTCGCCAAAGTCCTCGAACGTCTTCTTTCGCGGAGCCGCCGTGTGCGCGATCACGCTCCGCGTCACCGGGTCCACCTTGATCATCCCCCCGCACTCCGGACACATCACCTCAAACGCCTCATCCCGCAGCCCCATGACCACCTCTCCACACCCACAATTCTACGGCGGTTAGGTCGTCCCACCGCGCCGAACACAAGGTCCCGCGGCTCTCCGTCCATACCGCGAAAGAAACTCTGCCAGCCGTGGCGCAAAGATCCTTGCGCAACCGGCACAATAGAGGTAGCTCCCGCAGGCGCACGCCGCCGTCCCCGTGGCATTGCAGAGCACCCACCCGGCCGACCCACAGCGGTCACGCAGATCGCTTACGGACTGATCTAAGTGCTTTCTTCGCAGGACTTTGCAGGAAAGCACCCTGGAAAGGCGAGACTTTGGCCACCAAGTCCGGACTTAACTCGAACGTTATGAAGACTTTGCACACGTTTCGCCAGGTGGGGGGGAGACCCTACAACCACATCACCGAATGCCCCGCGCACATGCTCCGCGCCTCGTCCACCAGCCGTCCGACCAGCCCCTCATACCGCGCCAGATACCACGCCCCGGCCACTACCCGCTCCTGGGGGTGCCCGTCCGGAAACACGTTCAGTGTGATCGCCCTCGCGTGCTTCGCCAGGCTCTGCTCGCGCTCCACCTCGTGCCGCGCCGCCAGCCGCCGCAGCCTGTTCATCTGGTACCGCATCTTCGAGCCCGAGACCTCCGCCGCCCGCCCCAGCGACGCGTCCATCCCCGTCACGTATGCGAGCAGCACCTCCAGCTCCGCCTCGAGCGCGTGGCCCGTCGCCGCGATCCGCCGCTTCAGCTCGATCGGCATCGCCCGCGCGCCCAGCCGCAGCGCCAGCGCCTCCGCCGTTGTCATCGCATCCGGCAACTGCACCTCGTGCCGCTCCATCACTGCACCCACCGCCGGCTCGATCAGCGTCGCCGTCAGCCGCGGCAGCACCGGCGTCACCCGCCCCAGCACCGCCTCGTACACCACGGCGCTCTGTGCCCAGTACGCCACCTCCGCCGGCCCGCCCACATACGCCGCCGTCGGCAGAACCGTGTCCTGGAAGACCGGCCGCAGCAGCGCGTTCGGGCTGATCCGCTCCGGTGTCTGCTCGAGGATCGCCAGCAGCTCCGCCGTCGACAGACTCCGCCGCCCCGCCCTCCAGGCCCCGTCCCCCGTCCGCCGCAGCGACTGCCGCACGCCCGTCTCCGAGATCAGGAACAGCAGGCTCATCTCGCCCGCGACCTTCACCTGCGCGTGGTACCCGGCCCGCTCCAGCTCCTCACTCCGCGCCACCAGCGCGCCTTCGAGAGCCTCCGCGTGCTCGATCGCGTACCGCAGCGTCGACGCACCCATCGCGTGGAACTCTGGCGACGCCGCGTCCACCACCACCAGCCCCTCCGCCGCAAAAACCTCGCTCATCCACCGCGCAAACGCTCCGCCCAGCGTCACGCGATCCCCCCCGTAACATCGTCGCAAGGTCTCCGCGATCGGCGCGTACGCGAGCAGCTCCTCGGCCCACGCCAGCACCGGCTCAATCGCCTCTCCGAGCGGCACGGTCCCGACCGGCCCGCCCGTCGCCGCCTGCCCCGCCGTGGCCAGTCCTGCCGATCGCGTCTCGACCGCCGTCTTCGTCAGCAGCGACACTGTATCCACCTCGGCCAGGTCGTGGTCCTCGGTCGCCAGCCAGAAGACGGGCACGTGCTCCACGCCGGAGCGCGCCGTCGCCTCCCGCGCCCGGGCGATCGCCGTCGCGGCCTTCAGCAGCACCAGCAGCGGCCCGCCCAGTAGACCGACCTGCTGCCCGGTCACCACCGCTCGCGCGCCAGCCCGCAGCCGCGCAATACTGTGACGCGCCGCCTCGTCCGCGCCGATCGCTTGCGCCTGCCGGTCCAGCGCGTCCGCCAGCCGCTCCCGGCGGTCCTGATCCATCGCGCCAGCCAGCTCCGCCGTCATCCACGCGCCGGAGAACGGCCCCGCCGCCGTCTCAGGCCCGTACCAGGCGCGCAACGGCGTCTCCGCCCGCTCCGCGATCGCCAGGTACTCCTGGTAGAGCGCCGAGACGTGCGGCAGTACCGTAATCGGATAACACTCAGCGCGCATTGCAGACATCGACACTCCACACCCCACGGCGCCGGACCGGAATCTGCTGGCCCGGAACCCGTGACGATCGTATGAGACGGTTCAGTCAGATAGGATGCCCACCGCATCGCGTCCGACTCCCGGATGTTACCGTAACCGCATGAAACGCAGCTCCGCCGCCAGCCCGTCAAAGAACGCCGCCATCCGCGTTCCCCCCACCTCTGCCGCCGAGCCCTCCACCCTGGCCGAGCGCCCCGTCTCCTCCGCCGCTGAACGGCCGCGGAGATCAAAGCTCCGCGGCAAGGCCCAGCTGCTCGGCTCGAAGGAGGTCTACAAGGGCCGCGTCTTCTCCGTCTGCACCGATACTGTTCTCGAGCCCGGCGCCGCCAAACCCAACACCCGCGACGTCATCCGCCACAGCGGCTCCGTCGTCATCCTCGCCGCCGATACCACGGTCAGCGCCACCGACCCCGAGATCGTCCTCATCCGCCAGTACCGCCACGCCGCCGGCCAGTTCCTGCTCGAGCTCCCCGCCGGCCGCATCGACCCGGGCGAAGCCGCCCTGGCCGCCGCCAAGCGCGAGATGATCGAAGAGACTGGCTTTCGCGCCAAACGCTGGTCCCGGCTCGTCCGTTACTTTGCCAGTCCCGGCTTCCTCGGAGAGTGGATGCAGATCTTCCTCGCCGAAGACCTCCGCGCCGGCACCGCCACCCCCGAGGAGGACGAGCACATCGAGCTCGTTCGCATGCGGCTCTCGGCGGCCCTCCAGCTGCTCCGCAGCGGCGAGATCCACGATGGCAAGACCATCGTCGGTCTGTCTACGTACCAGCTCCGCCTCGCTGCATCGAAGTAGCCGCGCTCGTCTTCTTTCGACTGCATGAAACTCACGTTTCAAGACGCTGAATTCAACCCTGAGCTATGTCGCGCACCGGACAGAATCTTCGCAGAGTTCAGTACATCTTTCTGAGGGACAAAGGAGGATGTACGCGGCATGTCTCAGTACAAGGGTGTCGTGAAGTGGTTCAACAACGCCAAAGGGTTTGGCTTCCTTGGGCGCGAGGATGGGGCGGATGTCTTCGTGCACTACAGCTCAATCCAGAGTGACGGTTACAAGTCCTTGAAAGAGGGCGACGAAGTCGAATTCGACGTCATTCAGGGCAGCAAGGGCCCTCAGGCCGATCAGGTCACGCGCCTCAAAGACGCTCTTTAGATCACCTCGGGATCTGCAACCGACGCCCTTCGAGCGCGCCGGGGACAGCATCCTTCGAAGCATCCAAGGGGAATCTTCTGGTATCACTCGACCCTATGGATAACATCACCATCGCGCGGCTGCTCGAAGAGACGGCCGCGCTGCTTGAGATCGATGGAGCCGATCCCTTCCGTGTCCGCTCCTACCGGCGCGCGGCCGAGGCCGTCGAGCAACAGACCACCCAGCTTCACACGCTTGTGACCGAGGATGCCGACGCCAAAGCTCTGCTCGCCATACCCGGCATCGGCAAGGCCATGGCACAGAACATACGCGACCTCGTGGCCACCGGCACCATGCCGCTTCGCGCCGAGCTGCTGACCAAGTACCGCCCCACCATGCTCGAGCTGCTCCGCCTGCCCGGCATGGGACCGAAGACCGTCGCCCTGCTCTGGTCCGCGCTCGAGATCGCTGACATCGACAAGCTCGAGACCGCCGCCAGGGCTGGTCATCTGCTCAAGCTGCCACGCATGGGCCAGAAGTTCACCGACAAGCTCCTCAAAGGCATCGAGGACCACCGCCGCAACACCGGCCGCTTCCGCATCGATCAGGCTACCGAAACCGCCGAGCGCATCATCGCGCTTATCCGCGAGTTTCCCGGCATCGAGACCGTCACGCCCGCGGGTTCGCTGCGGCGCGGCCGCGAGACCGTCGGCGACCTCGACCTTCTCGCCACCGGGCCCGCGTGTGAGCCAGAGACCGTCGAGGCGGCCGTAGCTCACGTCGCCAGCCTGCCACTCATCGATAAGCTCATCGCCAAGGGCCAGAACAAGGTCTCCTTCACCCTGCGCAACCAGCTGCAGGTCGACGTCCGCCTTCTGCCCGAGGCCAGCTACGGCGCCGCGCTCCAGTACTTCACCGGCTCGAAGATGCACAACGTCATCCTGCGCCAGCGCGCCATCAAGCGCGGCCTCACCCTCTCCGAGTACGCCCTGCTCCGCCTCGAGGACAACCTCGTCGTCGCCGCCCGCACCGAGGAGGAGATCTACCGCGCTCTCGACATGGACTGGATTCCGCCCGAACTGCGAGAGAACTGCGGCGAGATCGAGGCCGCCGCCGCCCATACCCTGCCCACGCTCATCACCCGCGAAGACATCCGTGGCGACCTCCACATGCACACCCACGAGACTGACGGGACCAACTCCATCCGTGAGATGGCCGAGGCCGCCCTTGCCCGGGGACTCTCCTATATCGCCATCACCGACCACTCCAAGAACCTGGCCATGACCAACGGCATGGACGACGTCCGTGCCCTCGCCCACGTCCGGCGCATCCGCGAGGTCGACCGCGAGTTCCAGGCCGAGCATGGCGGCAGGATTCGCATCCTCGCCGGCATCGAGGTCGATATCCTCGCCGAAGGCCAGCTCGACCTCGACGACGCCACGCTGGCCGAGATGGACATCGTCGTCGCCAGCGTGCACTCACGCTTCGACATGCCCATCGAGCAGATGACCGATCGCGTCCTGCGCGCGCTCGAGAACCCGCACACCCGCATCCTCGGTCACCCTACCGGCCGCAAGCTGCTTCGTCGCGATCCCTATGCCATCGACATCGATGCGGTCCTTCGTCGCGCCGCCCAGCTCGGCGTCGCCGTTGAGCACAACGCCGCACCCGCGCGCGCCGACCTCAACGATCTCCACCTCCGCCTCGCCAAGCAGCACGGCTCGAAGATCGTCGTCGACACTGACGCGCACGCGACCGGGGAACTCGACCAGATGCGCTGGGGAATCACCCAGCTCCGCCGCGCTTGGCTCACCCCCGCCGACGTCCTTAATACCCTTCCGCTTGATGCCTTTCTCGCTGCTCTCCGGCCGAAGCCGTGATTCCAATGCCCCACTTCCACCCTCCTTCCAGCCCCGTCCTGCGGACGCCCGCCACTCCGGTTGACAGGACGCAAACCCCGCAGACGGGGGTCGCAGCACACCCGTCCGCGCGATAGACTGAGAGTGTGGCCATCGTGGCGATAACTCACCCCGAAGAGCGCGTCGCCGAGCACACCCGCCGCAGCACGGCTGCCCGACCATCGCGTCTCAGCGACTACGCCACACTGCTTAAGCCGCGCGTCTCGCTCATGGTCATCATCACGGCGGCCGCAGGCTTTTACCTCGGCTCGCTGCGCTCCGGCATCAGCCCCTTTCATGCCGGGCTGGTTCAGGCCATGCTCGGCATCGCCGCGGTCACCGCCGGCTCCTCGGTCCTGAATCAGGCACTCGAGCGCCGCTCCGACGCCCACATGCGCCGCACTGCCGGCCGACCCATGGCCGCTGGCCGCATCTCGTTCCCGCACGGCCTTCTGCTTGGCTTTGCGGCCGTGATCGGTGGAACCGTCTACCTCGCCGCGGTCACCAACCCTCTCACCGGCACCCTCACCCTGCTCACTGCGGCAGGTTACGTTGCGATCTACACGCCGCTCAAGCGCATCACCTCCATCAACACCTTCGTCGGCGCCTTTCCCGGCGCGCTTCCGCCGCTCATCGGCTGGACCGCCGCCCGCGGCGTCATCGAGTGGCCCGCCGTCGCCCTCTTCGCCATCCTCTTCGTCTGGCAGTTCCCGCACTTCATGGCCATTGGCTGGCTCTACCGTGACGACTACCGCGACGGCGGCATCCGCCTCACCTCGACACAGCTGGAGCCGCGCGACGCTGCCCGCTCCACCGTTCTGCAGTCGCTCTTCTATGCCGTGCTCATGTTTCCGGTCTCCCTCTGGCCGACCTGGCTCGGTGTCACCGGCCGTCCTTACGCCGCGGCTGCGATCCTGCTCGACCTCGGCTATCTCTGGTACACGCTTCGCTTCGCCCGCATCCTGCGCGCGCCGCTCGCACCGGAGTCCCGCAGCCTCGCCCGCGATCTCCTTAAAGTCTCGGTCCTCCATCTCCCTCTCTTGCTCGTCGCCATGATCCTCAACGCACACGGCCGCCTGCTCTTCTGACCAGCAACGTCGCTGGTGGCGCGCCGCCGCGGCAGACTCGACGAAACTCCGCGTGCACGCCTGTGAGGCTTGCACTCTTGTGAAGGTAGACCGGGCCGATCGGAACCTGGTCGCGTTCGAGCCGCTCGCAGACGGTCCGCGCGTGCAGTATCGCCGTTAGAATGAGTACAGCTGCCACCATGCCCTCAACCGTCACCAGCTCCGCGCCTAGCTACCGCACCCCGGTCTCCGTCATCGGGGGCATCGTGGCCGTCTCCGCCGTGGCGTCTCTCTTCCTCGCCTGGCTGGTCTACTTCCACGCCCCTACCGATGTCGCCGGAACCCACCTCACCTTCCTGCCCGCACTCAACGCGCTCTTAAATACCTGCTGCACCATCGCCCTGCTCTTCGGCCTGCGCTACATCCGCGCCCGCAGAATCACGGCGCACCGCAACAGCATGTTCACCGCCTTCATCTTCTCGAGCCTCTTTCTTGTGGCCTACATCACCAACCACGCGCTCCATGGAGATATGCGCTTCCTCGGGCAAGGGCCCGTTCGCACCGTCTACTTTGCCCTGCTCATCTCGCACATCTTCCTCTCCGTCGTTGCTCTGCCGATGATCCTGATGACCTTCTTCCTCTCTCTCTCCGGCCGCTTCGCGCAGCACAAGCGACTCGCCCGCTTCACCTATCCCATCTGGCTCTACGTCTCCGTCACCGGCGTCGTCGTCTATGCGATGCTCGCGGTTTCCCGCTGAAACGCCCGAGGCGCGCACCGCCGTATGCAAGCTGACACCCGAGCCCTGCTTCGCACCGGTATCGCCATCTTCGCGACCGGTGTCCTCGCCGCGTTGTCAATCGTGCTCTTCTTTGGCGGCATCGGCCGCCAGGGCCCACACACGAACCTTGGCTGGCTCGCGCTCGTTCTCGCCCTCGGCTGCCTGCCCACCGGCACCCTGACCCTCGGCCTCGCCACCATCAAACTCATCGGCGAGCGTAGCCGTACCTGACGTCCTTCTGCACAGGCGCCCTCGCCGGCCGACCTGCTATTCTCGTCGTCGGAAACTCAGCTCGGAACCACCGGTTCCCGATAGAAAGCGACCCAGACCCTCATGGCCAAAGGCGTCAACAAAGTCTTCCTCCTCGGCAACGTCGGCAAAGACCCTGAGATTCGCGCGACCCAGGGCGGCATGACCATCGCCAGCTTCACGCTTGCCACCGCCGACCGGCAAAAGGGTCAGGATGGCCAATGGACGGACAAGACCGAGTGGCACAACCTCGTCGCCTTCCAGCGCACCGCCGAGATCGTGCGCGACTACGTCAAGAAGGGCTCGCAGATCTTCGTCGAGGGCAAGATTCAAACTCGCTCCTGGGACGACAAGGAGAGCGGCGCCAAGAAGTATCGCACCGAGATCCTGGTCAACGAGCTCTCCCTGCTGGGTGGCCGCGGCGACGCCGCTGGCTCCGGAGCGTCCTCGTCGTCGTACAGCGGCAGCAGCTCCTACGCCCGCTCCGGCAGTGGCGGTGGCGGTAACAGCGCCGGCAGCACCAGCTACGACCGCCAGCCCGCCAGCGCACCCGACTATGGTGATACCGGCATCACCGACGACGACATCCCCTTCTAGCAGCGGTCGTCTTCGGGCCTCGCTCACGCTGCTCTCACACAAGGAAGCAATGCGTCTCCTCGCCTCTCTCCTGCTGCTCGCCTCCACGTCTGCAGCTGGCGCCCAGCAACCGCCCCTCGCCCCGCACACGCTTTCACTCTCTCCCGCAAAGAGCATCACACTCTCGCTTCCTCGCACCTTCAGCATCAACGTCGCCCTCACCGGGCTGCACTGCCCCCGCTTCTTCGCTACCGCGCCCGACGGCCGCCTCTTCGTCGCCGATCTCTACGACCGCTCCGATAACACCAAGGGCTCGCTCGTCATTCTCGACGGCTGGAATGCCCAGACCCGTACCTTTGCTCGCGCGACACCCTACCTCAGTAACCTCCGCAATCCGAACAACCTCGCCTTTTACACCGACCCTGCAACGCACCAGAGCTGGCTCTACACCGCGTTCACCGACCGCCTCGTCCGCTATCGATACCGTCCCGGCGACACGCACCCGACGTCCGCTCCCGAGGTCCTCGCTCACTACCCGGACTATGGTCTGAACTATAAGTACGGCGGCTGGCACCTGACCCGCACCGTCGCCTTTGCCACTCTGCACGGGCGCACCCGCCTCTACGTCACCGTCGGCTCGTCCTGTAACGCATGCCGCGAAAAAGAGCCCATTCGCGCCACGCTCTCTGTTATGGATCCCGACGGCAGCCACCAGCAGATCCTCGCCGCCGGCCTGCGCAACGCCGTCGACCTCGCCTTCGTTCCCTCGATCGACGCAGGCGCCCTCTTCGCGACCAACATGGGCGCCGACCACCTCGGCGACCGCTCTCCTGAAGACACCTTCCTCGAGCTCGACGCCAACGCCCGCCCGCTGCTCGGCCGTGACACCACACCGGTCGACTTCGGCTGGCCAACCTGTTACATCCTGAGCGGCACCGCCCACCCTGACCCCTCCGTCTCCGAGCCCGTCGCCGGCAAGCAACTTCCCGGCGTCACCGGACCACCGCCCCCGCAGGCTGACTGCAGCCGCGTTCCCGCACCCTGGGCCACCTTCCCTGCACACAGCTCACCCCTCGGCCTCGAGTTTTTTCCCGCGAGCGACGACCGCACCCTGGCCAACTCCTTCCTCGTGGCCCTGCACGGTCCCAGCCGCTCGCGCATCGGCTCCGGCTACCGCGTCGTTCGCCTCGACTCCACCACGCGACGCCCGCAGCCCTTCGTGCTCGGCTTCCTGTCCACGCAGGGCAGCAAGACAGTCGTGACTGGCCGGCCGTGTGGCCTCCTCCGCATCGCCCCGGACGCCTTCCTGCTCACCGACGACCTCAACGGCGTCATCTACGCCATCTACCCCGCAACCACGCCCGGCTCATCCGGAGAGCAGGAACACGGCAGCTAGAATAGCTGCATGATCGATGAATCGACCTTCCGCCGCGAGTCCGACCGCGCCCTCGAGTCGCTCAAGCAGGCGCTGATCCGGGCCGAGGAGGCCGGCGGCTTCGAGGCCGAAGAGCACAACGGCGTCCTCAACATCCTCTTTGAGGACTTGCCCGGCAAGTTTGTGTTGACGCCCAATACGCCCATACGCCAGCTCTGGATCTCCGCCCAGTCCACCAGCTTCAAGCTCGACTGGGACCCCGCGCACAGCGTCTTCGTTCTCCCTAAAACCGGTGAAGATCTCCTCCATCTCACGGAGCGCCTCCTCCGCGAGCACCTGAACGACCCCTCCATCGCCCTCGCCTGAGGGGGAACTGATTACCGTACGTGCTCACGTGCTCGCGGATCACCAACGAAGTGTCGACATCGCTTCCTGGGCGTCGCAGCGGAGAGTTTCGGTAGAATGGTGCCGTCACCCAGACATCTGCACCGCCTCTCCGCGTTCGCGTTGCGCACGCCTCGTCCACCACCGCGCCCTCGGTTCGCCTGCGGCCCGCGAATCGACCCAGCCCCCTGCTTGGTCCCGGCTCTTCCTGACCCACCTTCCGCCCATGACCCTCAGCACCAAACCCACCGTCTCCCCTGGCCAGCCGAGCGATCCCCTGCTCTCCGTCGCCATCATCACCCTCAATGAGGAGCGGAACCTTCCGCGTACCCTCGCCAGCGTCCGCTTCGCTGCGGAGGTCATCGTCCTCGACTCCGGCTCGACCGACGGCACCGTCCGCATCGCACGCGACTTCGGCGCGACCGTCTACACCGAGCCCTGGAAGGGCTTCGCCGCCCAAAAGAACTCCGCGATTGCCAAGTGTCGCGGCGCCTGGGTTCTCTCGCTCGATGCCGATGAGGAGCTCTCGCCCGAGCTCCAGCAGCAGCTCCAGGCCCTGCTCCCTTCCAATCCGCCCATTGACGCCTTCTTTCTCAACCGCCGCAACCTCTTTCTCAACCGCTGGATTCGCCACGGCGGCTACTATCCCGATCCCAAGCTGCGCCTCTTCCGCCGCAACGCCGTCGCCTTCTCCGCGCCCTTCGCCGAGCGTCCCGTGCACGAGACCATCAGCTTCGACGGCGTCTCTGACACCCTCGACTACGACCTCATCCACCACGCCTACCCCACACTCGAGAACTACCTCGAGCACATGGACCGTTACAGCACCCTCGGCGCGCAGGTGCTGCTCTCACAACACCGGACCAGCGGCTCTCTTCCGTCCTTCTACTGGAACGTCCTCGTCGTCCCGCACCTCACCTTCACCTGGAACTACCTCTTCCGCCTCGGTTTTCTCGACGGTCGTGAGGGCCTGCTGCTGCACCTCTACCACTCCGCGTACATCAGCTGGAAGTACAGCAAAGCATGGCAGGCCGCTCGGCGCTGACCCCCGCCGGTCCGCTCCCCGCGTGCTATAACCACGCCATGCACCGCATCCTTCGCCTGCTCCCCGCGTTCGCGGCTCTTCTTGTACCCTGCACCGCGCATGCTCAGGCAGAGCCCCGCAAGACCGACGCCCTGCCGGTTATCGCTGCGAAGGTCGCGACCATGCGCCACCTCGGCGGCCTCGTCTCACTCGATTGGGATGCCCACGCTGGCCGCCTCTACCTCGAAGTCACCCATCTCGATGCCAAAGGCCGAGGTCCCGATCTGCTCTACACTCACTCCTTGCCTTGGGGTACCGGCTCGAACGACCTTGGCCTTGATCGCGGCCAGACCTCGCGCGGCCGCATCGTGCACTTCGAGCGCACCGGCCCCAAGGTCCTGCTGGTCGAAGGCAATCAGGCCTTTCGCTCTGGCTCGTCCGATCCTGCCGAGCAGCTCGCCGTCACCCAGTCCTTCCCCGTCTCTGTGCTCTTCGGCTTCAAGGCAGAGGCCGAGGATCCTGATGGATCCGTCCTCGTCGACGCCACGGACTTCTTCGTGCGCGACGCCCACGGCGTCACCGAGACCCTGACAGAAGCCAAGCAGGGCAGCTACAAGCTTGACCCCACCCGCTCCACCATCGCCCTGGACGCAACCAGGACCTTTCCCAAGAACACCGAGGTCGAAGCCGAGCTCACCTTCACCACAGACAGCATGCCGATGGGTCGCTTCGTCAAGGACGTCACCCCCGACCCGCACGCCATCACCCTGCGCGAGCGCCAGTCGTTCATCGAACTTCCACCAACCGGCTTCACCCCGCGCCGCTTCGACCCCCGCGCCGGCTACTTTCCCACCAGCTATCGCGACTACACCACACCGCTCGGCGAACCGCTCGACCAGCAGTTCATCCTGCACCATCGCCTTCTCAAAAAAGATCCCCAATGCGTTACAGACTGCGAGCCCGTCACCCCTATCCAGTACTTCGTCGATCCCGGCGCGCCCGAGCCCATCCGCTCCGCGCTGCTCGAAGGAGCCCGCTGGTGGAACGACGCCTTCACCGCCGCCGGCTGGCATAACGCCTTCCGCGTTGACATCCTTCCCGCCGACGCCGACCCCATGGACGTCCGCTACAACATCATCCAGTGGGTCCATCGCTACACCCGCGGCTGGAGCTACGGCGCCGCCGTCGAAGACCCGCGAACCGGCGAGATCATCAAAGGCAACGTCACCCTCGGCAGCCTTCGCGGCCGTCAGGACTACCTCATCGCCGAGGCCCTGCTCGCCCCGTATAAAGACGGCAAAGCACCCTCACCTGCGAACGACCCGGCCCTCGCCATGGTCCTCCAACGCATCCGCCAGCTCGCCGCACACGAGACGGGCCACACTCTCGGCCTCGCCCACAACTTTGCCGCCAGCGCCTTCGGCGGCACCGAGCCCAACGGCACCTCCGTCATGGACTACCCCCAGCCGTGGATTACCCTCGACAGCCATGGTGTCCCCGACCTCTCCCACGCCTACGCGGCCGGCATCGGCGCGTGGGACAAGGCCGCCATCGACTACGGTTATCGCGAGTTCGATCGTGACCGTCACGCCGTCGAGGATCCCGCAGCACTCGACCACATCCTCGCCGCATCCGAGCAGAGAGGCCTCGTCTTCATCACCGACGAGGACGCCCGCCCGCTCGGCTCCGCACATCCTCACGCTCACCTCTGGGACAACGGCGCGAACGCCACCGACGAGCTCGACCGCATCCTGACGGTGCGCGCCGCCGCCCTCGCCCGCTTCGGCCAGAGTGCCATCCGCACCGGCACGCCCCTCGCTCAGCTCGAGGACACCCTCGTTCCTCTCTATCTTCTTCATCGCTACCAAACCGAGGCCGCCACCAAGGAGATCGCCGGTCTCGACTACCGCTACAGCCTCCGCGGCGACGGCCAGCCGTCTCCCGCCCTCGTTCCCGCCGCCGAGCAGCGCCGCGCCCTCACCGCCGTTCTCAAGACGCTCTCGCCCGACCTGCTCACCCTTCCCGAGTCGCTCCTTGAGCTACTCCCCCCTCGGCCCCCCGGCCTCGAGCGTACCCGCGAGTCCTCTCCCTCCAGCACTGGCCTGACCTTCGATCCGATCGCCGCCGCCGAAGCCGCCGCCGACCTCACTCTGGGCACCCTCTTCAGCCCCGAGCGCGCCAACCGCCTCGTCGAGTACCACCACCGCGATAACCAGCAGCTCTCGCTGGCCGACGTCGTCGACGCTACGCTCCACTCCACCGAAACCTCGCACTCTGGCGCTACTCTCACCGTCGCTGTAAAGCGCGCTATCGACGCCCGTATCGTCGAGGCCCTGCTTACCCTGGTTCAAGCGACCGAGACCTCTTCCCTCTCAAAGGCCATCGTTCGCGATCGCCTTCTCGCCCTGCGCGACACCCTCCGCGCACCCCTTCCGAACCCAGACGAGCGACCCTTCCGCGAAGCCCTTGCAGCACGCATCGATCAGTACGAACACGACCCCGCCAAGTTCGTCCCCAGCCGGCCGGTAACAGCGCCACCCGGCATGCCCATCGGCGACGACGAGATGATGTAACCTCCGCGGTCGCCTATCGTACGTCGAGCGTCCCTTACCCTCGATGGAGACTCACGCTCGTACCACCTCAGCCACGCCCCGCTCCCGCTCCACCAACTCGCGAAATCGCCGCACATACTCTGGTGGCAGATCACGCCGCTTCATATCGCGACCGACCGAGACGTGCACCGTCTCTCCTGTGCAAAGCACCACACCGTCCACGGCCCGCTCGATCGCGTACGCAAACCGAAGCATCGATCGCCGAACCCCCGTCACCCGCGTTCGCACCAGCAGCTCATCGTCGTAGCGCGCCGGTGCCTTGTAGCGCGCCGAGGCCTCGACGACCGCAATCATGCAGTCGTGCTCCCGTTCCATCGACCGATAGTCCAGACCCATCTGCCGGATCAGCTCCACGCGTCCCACCTCAAACCACACCAGATAGTTCGCGTGGTACACCACCCCCATCTGGTCGGTCTCCGCATACCGCACCCGCACGCGGAACTCACCCAGACCGTCCCCTGCATCCACATCGCTGCTCATCCGCTCAGTCTACGCAACCCGTGCCGCATATGCTCTCGCGTGGACGCACACTTACGCGCGCCAGCCTGGCCTTCGCTTCTCAAGAAACGCCGTCACTCCCTCGGCGAAATCTCTGGTCGTGCGTGCGGCCGCATTCGCCCGCATCGCCGCGTCCGTCGCGCCGTCCAGCCAAGCCCGTTGCTGCTCCACCAGTAGCCGCTTCGTCGCCGCAATCGCCTGCGGACTGTTCTCTGCCATGACCTCGGCCAGCTCAAGCCCGCGCCGATCGATCTCCTCGCGCGCCACAATCTCCTGCACCAGCCCCCAGCTCCGCGCCTCCTCCGCACCCATCAGACGCCCACTCAGCAGCAGGTCGCGAGCGCGCTTCTCGCCGACCTGCAGCATGAGGTACGCGCTCACCAGCGCCGGTACAAATCCTATCCGCACCTCCGTGTAGCCGATCCGCGCCTCTGGCGAGGCGATCGTCACATCGCAGATCGTTGCCAGCCCCGCGCCGCCCGCGACCGCCGCGCCCTGCACCAGCGCGATCGTCGGCACGGTCATCTCGTACAGCACACGAAACAGCGTCGCAATCCGCCGCGCATCCGCCACGTGTGCGCTCTCGTCCTTGGCTCCCGTCGCGCGCAGCTCATCCAGATCGAGCCCCGCGCAGAAGCTCTCGCCCTCACCCGCCAGCACCACCGCCCGGCACGCCCCTGGCCCATCGCCCCCCGCATTCGCCTCCTGCAGTGCCGCAGTCAGCTCGTCCTGCATCGCCGGCGTCATCGCATTGCGTCGGTCCGGTCGCGCCAGCGTCACCCGCCGGACGCGCCCCACCTGCTCAACCCGGATCGTTCTGGTCTCCATCCTTACCTCGCCATACTCAGTGCAGCAGCTCGCCGAACCTCCGCCCTATCTCCGCGCTTGCGCTGATCAAGCCATCAAGCGGTCGCAGCAACGGCAGCTCCGCACCCAGCCGTCCGAGCTCCGCCAGCAGCGTCTCCGTTGCAAGATTCCCCACCAGCGCATCCTGCGCGAACGGGCACCCCCCCAGACCGCCGATCACTGAATCAAAGCGCCGGCATCCCGCCTCGTACGCCGCCGCGATCAGCTCCGGCGCCATCTCCGCCCGCGCGTGCAGATGCACCCCGATCTCAATGTCCTCGTGTACTGCAAGCACATCGCTCACCAACTCCGATACCAGCCGCGGCGTCGCGATACCCACCGTATCCGCGAGTGAGATCTGCTGCACGCCACTGTCCCGCAGCAGATCGCAGGCCGCAACCACCTCATCGATGCTCCATACGTCACCATACGGGTTACCAAAGGCCATCGAGACATACGCCGCGACTCCCATCCCATCTCGATACCCAATCTCCCCGATCGCCTCCAGCTCCGCCAACGCCTCCTCCGCCGTCTGCCTCTGATTGCGTCTCAGAAACTCCGCTGAGACCGAGTACGGAAATCCAAGCGTCTGCACGGCGTGCGTCGCCGCCGCCCGCTCGGCCCCTCTTCCGTTCGCCACGATCGCGATGATCTCCACATCATCCGGTGGATCCAGATAGTCCAGCACCACCTCGGAGTCCGCCATCTGCGGCACGGCCTGCTTGCTCACGAAACTCACCGCGTCCAGGTGCTGAAACCCGGCCGCGATCAGCACCCGCAGGTAGTCCGCCTTCACCTCCGCTGGCATCACGCGCGGCAGCCCCTGCCACGCATCTCGCGGACACTCGACCAGCGTTACCGCTCCCGCGTCCCGCCTGTACCTGCTCACGTCTGCAACACCCCCGTATTGAACTTCGCGACCTCCGGATTCAGCGCACATGCCTCGAGCGCCCGCAGCAGCACATTGCGCGTCGCCGCCGGATCGATGATCGCGTCGATCCACAGCCGCGCCGCCCCGTACCGCGGATCCGCCTGCTCGTCGTACGTCCGTCGTATCCCGTTCTCAAGCGCCTTCCGCTCCTCCGCGCTCACCGCCTTGCCACCGCGCTCCATCTGCTTGGCCCGAACCTCTGCCAGCGTCGCCGCCGCACTCGCCCCACTCATCACCGCATACCGCGCCGTCGGCCATGCAAACACAAACCGCGGATCGTACGCCTTCCCGCACATCGCATAGTGCCCTGCACCGAAGCTTCCGCCCACAATTACCGTGATCTTCGGCACCACGCTCGTCGCCACCGCCGAGACCATCTTCGCCCCCGCACGAATGATCCCCGACCACTCCGCATCCTTGCCCACCATAAAGCCGTTCACGTCGTGCAGAAAGATCAGCGGCACCAAGCTCTGATTACAGTCCATAATGAACCGCGCCGCCTTCTGCGCGCTCTCCGTGTAGATCACGCCGCCAAACTCCGTCCGCTTCATCCCCGCCTGCGGACCGCCACTTACCGTCTGCTGCTGGTTCAGCTTCTGGTTCGCAACGATTCCCACCGCATGCCCACCGATTCGCGCGTACCCACACACCAGCGTCCGCCCAAACTCCGCCTTATACTCGTCGAACTCCGACCGGTCCACCACGCGCGCGATCACCTCCCGCATGTCGTAGGCGTTGCTCGATCCCGGCGTCGGGTCGATCACCCCATACAGGTCCTCCGCCGCGAAAAGAGGCGCATCTCGCGCCTCATCATAGGCCGTCACGCTGAAGGGCGCTCCCGCGCGCTCGCCCATCTTTCCCACCAGAGATCGTAACCGCGCCAGGCACAGATGATCATTCGGCTCGCGATAGTCGACCGTGCCCGAGACCGCTGCGTGCATCGCCGCGCCGCCCAGCTCCTCCGCCGAGCTCTTCTGTCCGATCGCCGCCTGCACCAGCGACGGCCCCGCCAGAAACAGCCCCGATCCCTCCGTCATCAGCACCGTATCCGTCATCACCGGCAGATACGCGCCGCCCGCCACACACGTCCCCATGATCGCCGTGATCTGCGGAATCCCCAGCGCGCTCATCACCGCGTTGTTGCGGAACACCCGCCCGAAGTCGTCCTGGTCCGGGAAGACATCCTCCTGCAGCGGCAGGAAGACGCCCGCCGAGTCCACCAGGTAAATCGTCGGAATGCGGTTCTCCATCGCAATCGTCTGCGCCCGCAGCACCTTCTTCGCCGACATGGGAAAGAACGCCCCCGCCTTCACCGTCGCGTCGTTCGCGATCACCATGCACAGCCGCCCCGCGATCCGCCCCAGTCCCGTCACCACCCCCGCCGCCGGCGCCCCGCCATACTCTCCATACATCCCGTGCGCCGCCCACAGCCCTAACTCCAGAAATCCCGAGAGCCCCGTCGAACCTTCGGTCATCCCCGGACTCAGCTCTGAAACAGGACCCTCCGGCTCCGGATCGAGCAACAGCGCCAGCCGCTCCCGCACTGTCAGCCGCCCCTTCGCCCGCTGCGCCTCAGCCGCCTTCGCCCCGCCACCCGTGCGGATCGTCTCCTCTTCGCCCCGCATCGCGCCCAGCAGCGCCCGCATCGCAGCCGCGTTTGCCACAGCCCGGCCCGTTCCCGCCGCCTTCGTTCCGATCCCCGCCCGCAGCTCCGTCTCGCCGTTCATCCCTCACCCGCAAAGCCCGCAAGCATAGCATCGCACCAGTACCATTGGCAGAGACCGAGATGCTCCCTTCCCTCACCGCCCATGACGCCCTCCTCGTCATCGACATGCAGATCGACTTCATGCCCGGCGGCATCCTCGCTGTCGCCAGCGGCACCGACATCATCCCGGGTATCAACGCCCTCGCCCAGCGCTTCGACCACGTCCTCCTCACCCAGGACTGGCACCCCCGCGGACACATCTCCTTCGCCAGCACCCATCCTGGCAAGCAGCCCTTCACCGACACCGTGCAAGCCCCCTATGGCACACAGCACCTCTGGCCCGACCACTGCCTCCAGGGCACCCCGGGCGCCGATCTCCACCCCGCCCTCGCCATCCCCCACGCCGAACTCCTCCTCCGCAAAGGCTTCCGCAAAGACATCGACAGCTACTCCGCCTTCACCGAAAACGACGGCACCACCCCAACCGGCCTCGCCGGCTACCTCCGCGAGCGCGACCTCCGCCGCCTCTTCTTCGTCGGCCTCGCCTTCGACTTCTGCGTCGGCTTCTCCGCCATCGCCGCCGCCCAGCTCGGCTTCGAGTCCATCGTCCTCGAAGACCTCACCCGCGCCGTCAACCTCCCCGGTACCGTCGCCGAAACGCGCCAGCGCTTCACAGAGCGCGCCGTAAGCAGCGTGCACACCGCAAGCATCCCCGGCGCACGTGGCTGATCGATTCGTTCTGTCAATGCCCAGGCTTGCGCGCTATCGCGGCTGGTTCTGCACAAGAAATCGCCGAAGCGCCTCTTTGTTATAGCCGTTGGCGATCTTGTGATTCACCTCTAGCTCGCTTGTGTCACTCTCCGACTTCAGCAACGTACCCTCTGACGAAAGCACATACCATGCCGGATAACCCTTCGGCGCAGGATAGTTCCGAAGAAAGGTCACGTTCTCATTCTCCGGGCTCCAGTTCACACGTACGACCACGTACTTTGTCCGAAGCAGCTCGCGTAGACCCGAATCGTCTGCAAGCGTGCGATCCAGCAAGATGCACCACGGACACCAGTTGCCGCCCACATCAACCAGAATGTTCTTGTGCTCTGTCCTCGCCTGAGTCTCGGCCGCGCGCAGATCCTGTGACGGGTCGCGGCTCGGATCGAACAGCTTGTCGGTGGCGTGCGCCGCAACTGCCAATCCAAGTACGGCAATTATGAGAGATCTTCGTCGCATCCTCTTCCATCTCCTCTTCTGAAAGCATCCTCCGTTCACAACCCCAGCTCCCCGGCCCGCGCCTGCATCGCCCCGAGACACACCCCCACATGCTCCTCGAGTGGCACCCCCAGCAGCTCCGCCCCGCGCGTCATGTCTTCCCGCTTCACCGCCCGCGCAAACGCCTTGTCCTTCATCTTCTTCTTCACCCCCGCCACCTCCACATCCGCAATCGCCCGCGTCGGCTTCACCAGCGCACACGCCGTCAGAAACCCCGCCAGCTCATCGCAGGCGAATAACGCTCGCTCCAGATGCGTCTCCGGCACCACGCCAGAGTGGTCCGCGTGCGTCAGAATCGCCCGCAGCACCTCCTCCGGCCAGCCCAGCTCCCGCAGGTGCTTGACCCCAACAAACGGGTGCTCCTCGAGCGACGGATGCCGCTCATAGTCCATGTCGTGCAGCAGCCCCGCGCATGCATACGGCTCCGCGAACTCCTCGACCGCTGAACCGCTCAGCCCCTGCCGCTCCGCCTTGCGCCGCCCGTACGCCTCCGTGCACGCCGCCACTGCCATCCCGTGCTTGCGCAGGCTCTCGCCCTGTGTCCACTCGAACAGCAGCGCCCGCGCCGCCTCCCGCCCAAACCTCGCCTCACTCATGCTCATAGTGTGCCTTCATTGCTGTCATTTTCCGAAGCCAATCTGCACCTTCGCGAGCCGTCCCAAGGTTGTTTACCACCCAGGTTCCACCTCCGGGTTTCTTCCGCTCTCTTCCGGTTTCCTCCGGAGTTCGCTCTTGACGCCTCGGGTCCCCGGTGTCACTCTAGGCACATCACACGGCTGTGTTATCGGACGTGTGCTGCGGGCCTTGCTCTGGTACCCGCTCCGCTTCATACAACTTATGGCAACCATGATGGCGTCCGTCGAACAGCGGGATGTCCTCCGCTGCGACTCCTGCGAACTGGTGCAGTTTCGCGCAGCAAGCGGCAACTGCCGTCGCTGCAAGAAGCCGCTCGAGCTTCCCAAGCCCGAGCCGGCTCCCGCCCCGCTCACCCTCGTCGTCGCCCCGCCAGCACCCGATGGAGGCCCTCAGGTCGCCACCGCCGTGCGCGATCTCCGGCACGTCCGCAACCTCTCCCAGCGTCAGCTTGCCGCGCGCATGAACGTTCCTCGCACCTACATCTCCAAGATCGAGAACGGTAAGGCCATGCCGACCCTGTCCTCGCTCTCGCGCCTCGCCGCCGCGCTCCAGGTCGACATCTCCGTCCTGCTCCGCGACTCGCGCAACCGTCACCATGACGAGACCGCCGTCCTGATGACCGATCCCTTCCTCGCCGAGATCGCGCACTACGCCGCCGAGCTCGACGACCTCCAGCGCTCCATCTTCCTCAACCACGTTCGCGAGCTCGCCGCCGGCCGCCGCCGCAGCGCCTAGCCGCCATACCTGTACGACCTCCGCTGCAGGCGTTCGGCGTCTCCACGAGTCCGCGTCTGCAGCCTCTCCCGCCTCCTCTCTGCCTCATCCGCGCGTTGATTGCGCACCCTCAGCCGGTGTGCTAGCGTCAACCTCTACGAGGTCGCTTTGCGCGTTTCTCCCTCCACCCCTCGCGTTCCCAGCCGGCTGCACGAGCTCTCCGCCGACGAGAAGTTGATCTACGCCCAGCTCGACCCCGCCCGCATCCCCGACCACGTCGCGATCATCATGGATGGCAACGGCCGTTGGGCCGGCAAGCGCGCCCTCAAGCGCTTCCTCGGCCATCAGCAGGGCGCCGAGAGCGTTCAGTTCGTCGTCGAGACCGCCTCCCGCATCGATCTGCCCTTCCTCACCCTCTACGCCTTCTCGCTCGAAAACAACCTGCGCCGTCCCAAGTCCGAGGTCAGCTTCCTCATGAAGCTGCTCAAGAACTACCTCGTCGGCAACGTCAAGCGCATGAACGATAACAACGTGCGCATGAACTACATCGGCCGCACCCACGAGCTGCCCGCCGAGGTGCAGGACACCATGCAGTGGGCCATGGAGTCGACCGCTCACAACACCGGCACCACCCTCACCCTCGCTCTCAACTATGGCGCCCGCTCCGAGGTCGTCGACGCGACCCGCAGCCTCCTCTCCGAGCTCATCGTCGAGGCCCACCGCCGCGGCTGCTCCCTCGAAGATCTGCTTCAGGTCGACGGCCTCGACTCTCGTATCGATGAAGCCCACGTCAGCGCCCATCTCTACACCGCCGGCATGCCCGACCCCGACCTCGTCATCCGCACCTCCGGCGAGCAGCGCATCTCAAACTTCCTCCTCTGGCAGATCGCCTACGCCGAAATCTTCATCACCGACCGCCTCTGGCCTGACTTCCGCGGTCTCCATCTCCTCGAAGCCATTCAGGCCTTCCAGCAGCGCGATCGCCGCTTCGGCGGCCTCAGCGACACCCCCACCGACGAGATCCACACCGACGAAAACACCTCCACCCTCGAACCCGCCGACCAGGTGGCGGAAGAGATCGAAGACCAGCTCAACCACCGCACCCCCGCTATCTCCCAGCGATAACGTCACCTCCTCGGCACGTCGTTGGACCCTCTACGTCCCGATGCCCTGCTCCTTCACAAATGCCTCAATCTCCCGCACCTCCTCCGCAGTGAGCCGGAACGCCAGTGCCGACGCTGTGCCCTCCACCTGCTTCGCACTTCGTCCTCCCACAATCGCCGCCGTTATCGCCGGGTTCGCGAGCGTCCACGCTACCGCCACCACGCCGGTCTCGACCCCGTGCCGTTCACCGATCCTCCCCAGCAGCTCCGCCAGCTCCAAGTTCTTCGCGAGCTTCGGCTCCTTGAAGTTCGCACTCCGCTTCCGCCAGTCATCCTCCGGCATCGCCGCAATCCGCTCGGCTGACATCTTCCCGGTCAGCAGCCCCGCCACCATCGGCGAGTAGTTGATCACCCCGATCCCGTTTCGCTCGCAAAACGGCAGCAGCTCCGGCTCCGCCTTTCGGTTCAGCAGCGAGTAGGGCGGCTGCAGCGACGTCACCGGCGCAATCCCCGCCACCCGCTCCATCTGCGCGACCGAGAAGTTCGACACCCCCGTCCACCGGATCTTGCCCTCCTCCTTCAACCGCTGCATCTCCGTCCATCCTGCCTCGACCTCCGCCTCCGGATCCGGCCAGTGAATCTGGTACAGGTCGATCGTCTCCAAGCCCAGCCGCCGCAAGCTCTGCTCGCACTCTGTCCGCACGCCCTCCGCTGTCATGCTGCGATAGATCTCCCGCTTCTCGTTCCATCGCATCGAGCACTTCGTAAACACATACGGCTTCGGCCCGCTGAGCGTCTTCAGCGCCTGCCCTACCACCTCCTCCGAGTGTCCTAGCCCATAGATCGCCGCCGTGTCGATCCAGTTCACGCCCACCTCGACCGCTTTGTGGATCGCCTCAATGGAGTCGCGGTCGTCCTGGCTCCCCCACGCAAACTGCCAGTCTCCGCCGCCGATCGCCCACGCGCCAAAGCCGATCGCCGTCAGTGCCATATCCGAGTTGCCTAATGTCTTCGTCTGCATCGCAGACGCGGTCGCATCATGTGTCGTCGCCATGCGTACTCAGATGCTCTCTCGGTGTCGTCAGGTGTCGCCGCGCCGTGACGACACCTGACGACACCCAGGCAGTCGCTCTGCACCGCCAAGACACCAGCCGCCTCCGCCCGACAACTTCCGTCAGCTCAGTTATCCTTGAGCCTCACCAGGAAAGCCGATCGAGGAAAGCCGATCTAGGAAAGCCGATCTAGGAAAGCCGATCTAGGAAAGCCGATCTAGGAAAGCCGGTTTAGAAAAGTCGATCGGCGAAAGTCGATCCGCAGCCGTCGCGCCCAGAGCACCCCCTCACGCATGAAACGCATCCTCACCGCAGCCGTTCTTATCCTCGCGACCTTTGCTCTCGTCTTCTTCGGCCGGCTCTGGATGATCACCGGTGCCGCCCTGCTCGTCGCCGAGCTCGCCGCCTACGAGTATCTGAAGCTCGCCGCCGTCGGCGCCGAGACCCACGGCGTCAGCCTCCGCATTCCCATCGGGTGGATGGCCGCTGCCACCGCCCTCCTCTTCGCCGTCACCCTGCCCAACTCTCCCGTCGAGGCCCAGCTTCCCGTCATCAGCGCCATCACCCTCGTGCTCTTCGCCTGGAACGGCTTCCGCTCTCCACTCATCCAAGTCCTGCCCGACACCGCGCAGGGCCTCTTCGGCCTTATCTGGATCGCCTATCCCCTCAGCCTCATCCCGCTATTGTGGAAGATGGAGGACGGCCCCGCCCTCGTCGTCTTTCTCATGCTCGCCGTCTGGTCCGGCGACATCGCCGCACTCTACGTCGGCCGCGCCCTCGGCCGCCACAAGCTCGCCCCGCGCCTCTCCCCAGGCAAGACCTGGGAGGGCTCCGTCGCCTCCATCCTTGGCTCGCTCGCCGCCGCCGGCCTGCTCATCGTCCTCTCCGACCGCCTCACCGCGCGTGGCAATCTCCTGCTCCACATCGCCGAGCCTCTCTGGCAGACCCTCGCCCTCGCCGCCCTGCTCAACATCGCCGCCCAGCTCGGCGATCTCCTCGAGTCCGCCGTCAAACGCGGCGCCGGCGTGAAGGACTCAGGCACCATGCTTCCCGGCCACGGCGGCATCCTCGACCGTATCGACGCCCTCCTCCTCGCTACCCCCGTCCTTTGGTTCGCCCTCATCCTCAAAGACACCTTCGGCCTCGGCCGCTTTTAGCGGAGTCCTTGCATGATCCCTCTCCCTCGCAACGCCGCTCTCCTCGTCGTCGATGTCCAGCAGGCCTTCGACGATCCCGCCTGGGGCAGCCGCAATAACCCCGGCGCCGAGCGGCGCATCGCGGACCTCCTCAGCGCCTGGCGTGCGCGAGCCATGCCGATCATTCACATTCGCCATCGCAACCCCGCCCCTGGCAGCCTCTTCAACCCCGAGGCACCAGGCCTCCCCGCCAAGCCAGAAGCCGAGGCGCTCCCCACCGAGCCGATCCTCTACAAACGAGTCAATAGTGGCTTCATCGGCACCGATCTTGAAGTGCGTCTCCGCGCGCAGATCATTGAAACCGTCATCATCGTCGGCATCACCACGGACCACTGCTGCTCCACCACCGCCCGCATGGCCGCAAACCTCGACTTCAAGGTCGTCTTCATCTCCGACGCAACCTTCACCTTCGACCGCATCGCCCACACGGGCGAACACTACACCGCGCAAGAGATGCACAACACCGCACTCGCCAGCCTCAACGGTGAGTTCGCCACCGTCCTCACCACCGATCAGCTGCTTGCTCTGCTTCCGTCCGCCACACCGTAGAGCCACCCTTGGGAGAACGCAGCAGACCTTCTGTGAGGCGAAAGCCTCACTCACGCCATCGCCAAGTGCGGCCCCTTCGACCCCCGATCACACGCAAGTCCTCCCCGGCGCGCACGTAGCATGCGTCCTGGCCTCCGCCTTCAACACGGCCCCCTGTAGACGCTTCGATCCCCTTCGCTGCGCCGACGAGGGCAAGACCTCCCGTCCCAAGTTCGCCTACTTTCCCTTCGGCGGCGGCTCCCGCCAGTGCATCGGCGAGGGCCTCGCCTGGATGGAGGGCACCCTCGTCCTCGCCACCATCCTGCGCACCTGGCGCCTCCAGCCCCTGCCAGGCGACCCCGCCGTTCTCTCCATGAGTCACTCCGTCAACCTCCGCCCTAGGGCCGGCGTCCCCTTCTCCTTCAGCGCCGCGAAGACCGGTCAGCTCGTCCCATGGCCCACCCGCACAGAAAGCTGCTCCCATCCTCGCGAGGAACTCACATCACACCAGCAGATCGCGATGCCGGCGCATGGAGAGCACCAGCGCCCTGCGGATCTGGATCGCCAGCAGCGGCGCAACGAGCGCCGCAAAGAACGCCCAGATCACCAGCGCATGCCACTCCCACTGCCACAGCAGATGAATCAGCTGCAGCGGATGCCGGTGGCTCAGGTGAAGAATGTCCGCCTTCGATAAAGGCAGCCGGTGCGCCCGGAAGAGAACGATCCCGGCGTGAATGAAGGGCAGAAACAGCAGCCACTGCAGCGGAGCAACAATGTGAATCCCAATCTGCGCGGCAACATGGTTCAGCCGGAAGATCCACGCCAGTAGCAGCATGCAGATCGTCGTCATCCCGAGAAACGGGTTGACTCCCACCACCAGTGCGATCGCGAGACTCCACCCCAGCCGCTTCGGGCTGACTCCTCGCTTGAGCAGGCGCAGCAGCGGCCGGAGAACTTGGCATCGAAAGAGGTTGCGGGCACGCTGTCGTATCGTCTTCACTCTTCCTGAGAGTGCAGCCACGGCCTGTTGGTCGCTTCCGACATCGCGGACAGATCGTTTGCCCGTTCCACGACCGGCTCGAACGCTCCTGATCGGGTTCGTAGGCAATCGACCGACCTCGCTGAAGGCTGAGGCAGGTCAGCGAAGACCGGCGCTGCATCCCGCGTACGTACCCCGGACACACACCGCAGATACATGCGCCGCCAGCATCGTAGCGACCGCCTCTGCGCCACTCTGCGAAGATAGACGTCGTGAAACACCTTGCCGTTCTCGGCTCCACCGGCTCCATCGGCCAGTCCACCCTCTCTCTCTGCGAGTCCTTTCCCGACCGCTTTCAGCCCGTCACCCTCGCCGCCGGTCAAAACCTCGACGTGGCCCTCGCCCAGTGCCTCCGTTGGCGTCCGCGGCTCATCTCCGTCGCCACCGAACTCCTCGCCGCCCAACTGCGCACCCGCCTCCGTGAGCAAGGCGTCAGTACCACCACCGTCGCCCATGGCACGCTCGGCACCATTGAAGTCGCCGCCCACCCCGAGGTCGACTTTGTCGTCTCCGCGATCGTCGGCGTCGCCGGCCTGGAGGCCACCTACGCCGCCATCCTCGCCGGTAAACAGATCGGCCTCGCCAATAAGGAGTGCCTCGTCGCCGCCGGTGAGCTGCTCATCGCCGCTGCAAGCAAGCACCACGTCAATCTCCTGCCCATCGACTCCGAGCACAACGCCATCCATCAGTGCCTGCGCGGCGGCACCCCCGCCGAGGTTCGCCAGATCTGGCTTACCGCCTCCGGCGGCCCCTTCCGCTCCACCCCCATCGAGCACTTCAGCAGCATCACTCCGCAGCAGGCCCTCAACCACCCCACCTGGCAGATGGGCCAGCGCATCACCATCGACTCCGCCACCATGATGAATAAGGGCTTTGAGGTCATCGAGGCCTGCCGCCTCTTCGCCCTGCCGCCCGCCCAGGTCCGCGTCACCGTCCACCCCCAGTCCACCGTTCACTCCCTCGTCGAGTTCGTCGACGGCAGCATCCTCGCGCAGATCTCTGTCACCGATATGCGACTGCCCGTCCTCTACGCGCTCGCCTTCCCCGACCGCATCCCCGCCCCGCCCGCGACTCCCGCCGCCCCGTCCCTCGTCTTCGATCTTGCGTCCCTCAGCCAGCTCGACTTCGCCCCGCCCGATCTCGCCCGCTTTCCCTGCCTCCGCCTCGCCTACGAGGCCGCCGATCGGGGCGGATCCGCCACCATCGCCCTCAACGCCGCCGACGAGATCGCCGTCGCCGCCTTCCTCGAAGGTCGCATCTCCTTCCTCGACATCCCGCGTACAATCGAAAGCGTGCTGAGCCTCACCCCGGCCGCGACTCCATCGTCCATAGACGAGGTGCTCGCGGCGGACCGGGACGCCCGCATCTGCGCCACCGGCGTCCTTCAGGCCATGAACCATGCGTGATGGCGTCGTGATGTTGACCTGCTACACCTGCTCCGTACCCGAGGTCGACCAGAGACTCCCCTATGTCCACCATTCTTGAACTGCTCATCGTCCTCGGCATTATGGTTCTCGTCCATGAGCTCGGCCACTTCATCGTCGCCAAGCTCTGCGGCATCCGCGTCGAGGTCTTCTCCATCGGCTTCGGTCACCGCCTCTTTGGCTTCCGTCGCGGCGACACCGACTACCGTCTCTCCGCCCTTCCCCTCGGCGGCTACGTCAAGATGGCAGGCGACACCCCGGGCGAAGCCCCCTCCGGCGATCCCGGCGAGTTCAACGCCCACCCCCGCTGGCAACGCGTGCTCGTCGCTCTCGCCGGCCCCGTCTTCAACTTCATCCTCGCCATCGCCCTTATGACCGGCGGCTACATGCTGCACAACGAGGTGCAGGAGTACGTCGCCGGCCCCGCCATCACCGACTACATCCCCGCCAACTCGCCCGTCAGCCGTACCGGCATCCGCTCCGGCGACCGTATCGTCCACTACGCCACTATCGAAAGCCCCACCTGGGAGCAGGTCGGCATCCGCTCCCTGCTCAACCTCAACCAGACCATCCCCTTCTCCTTCATCCACGACGGCCGCCGCGTCGACACCACCCTCTTCGTCGAAAACAAGGGTGGCGCCGAGACCTTCGCCCTCGACCGCCTCGGCCTCGTCCCCAAGGTGCAGAACACCCCCGTCGCCGTCGAGTCCCTCGAGCCCAACATGCCCGCCGCCCGCGCCGGTATCCGGCCCGGCGACCAGATCCTCTCCATTGACGGCCTTCACCTCCACTCCGTCGGCGCTCTCCTCGCCTATCTTCAGGACCAGGCCGGCAAGCCCGCCACGATCACCATCCTTCGTGGCGATCAGCAGATCCCCGTCAGCCTTACGCCCGAGTTCGCCGACATCGGCGACGGCACCAAGGACTATCGCCTTGGCTTCCGCCCCCAGCCGCCGCCCATTAAGGTCGAGCAGCTTCCGCTCGGCCGCGCCGTCGCCGCCTCCTGGGCCTTTAACAAGAAAAACTCCTCGCTCATTCTTGAAGTCCTCCACGGCATGTTCACCCGCCACATCTCCGTGCGCTCGCTCTCCGGCCCCATCGGCATCGGCCAGCAGGTCCATGAGGCCGTCGGTCTCCCCGGCTGGATGCCCATCATCGGCATCATGGCCTACATCTCACTTAACCTCGGCATCTTCAACCTCCTGCCGATCCCCCTGCTCGACGGCGGCATGATCCTCTTCCTCGCCATCGAGAGCGCTATCCGCCGCGACCTCAACCAGCAGGTCAAGGAGCGCGTCTACCAGGTCGCCTTCGTCTGCCTCATCGTCTTCGCCGCCTTCGTCATCTTCAACGACATCACCAAACTCGGCATCTTCACGAAGATCAAGCCCTGAACCGAGAGGAAGCCGCGCAGAAGCCGGAGCCGGGCCGCTTTCCTCTGCGGGTACGACGCGCCTGACACCGTGCTCACGCCTCTGCTGTCACGCCCGGACCCGCTCCCACGCGGGCAACCTACGCTCGTCCGTCGATCTCAGGCTTCCAATCCTTCGTTCTCTGCCAGCGGGCGATCGGAGGCGCTGTACCCGTCCTCTCGGACAGCGACAACGGCTCCACCTCGTCGACTTTCTCGTGAGCGCATCTGTTCCCGGCCCGCATCCTGTTCTCAACTCCTAGCGCTTCATCCGAGAGACTGACGATCCCTCGCCGAAGCCTCGAACGAGGCGACGTGTGGTGATCCGGCCAGCTCCGCCGCAATCTCCGCCGCCGCCCGCCGCGCCTCGTCCTCCCGGTCCGGCGGAAAGCTGATGGCCCCGACCCGTGCGTGCCCTCCACCGCCGTACCGCTCGCACACCGCTGCGAGATTCACCAGCTCCCCCGCCGGCCGCGTCGTCCATGGATTTGTCCCCACCGCAACCTTCGTCCGGAAGGTCGACTTCGACAGCCCCACCACGTACGTCCCCTCCGGATGCAGATAGTAGGGAATGAACTTGTTGTAGCCCTCCGTCGGCTGGTCCGTGATGTCGAACGTGATCACGCCGTCCGCCACCCGCGCCCGCTCGTCGATGAGCGCCATCGCCGCCCGGTGCCGCTCCAGCAACGGCCCCAGCTGCTCCTGCACAAAGCCCTGCCGCAGCACGGCGTCGAGCGGCATCTCCGTCAGCAGCGGAATCAGCCGTGGAATCACCGTCTCATCCGGCGAGCTCTCGATCACGAGCGTCAGCCGCATCGCCGCCTCGCGCATCCCGACTGCCGCCTCGGCGCTCTCGTACCGCGCCCCGTCCACGATCTCCGCCCAGTGCAGTAAGTCCGCCAGCGGTGCGACATCCATCCCGAAGCGCGTCGACGCGATGTGCGCGAGAAAGCTCGTACACGAGACATACGTCGGGTCGAAGAACTTCTGCGCCCGCGCGATCGTGCCCGCACGCACCTGCTCCTCGTACCGCTCGAACTCCGCCTGGTCCGCCTCCGAAAGAAATGCGCTCAGATGATGATCGAACCACCACGTCACCCGCGGGTCGCTCGAGTACTTGAAGTCAACGATCGCGTTCTCGCCCGCATCGAAGTCTTCCGCGTCGAAGAGCCCTCCCGCGCGATGCACCAGCCCCTGGTACGTCACCGTCGCCCCGGGCTCAATGCACTCGCGATAGAACCGCGTAAATAGGGAGGCCGAGCAGGCCCCGTCGAAGCAGTGGTCATGGTAGAACACCTTGCAGCTCAAGCCCGCCCAGCCCCCCGAGTGATCGCGTCGTCGCCCGGCGCGCAGCCGGGCAGAATCTCTAAGCATAGCCGTCGCGTCTCCCCTGTCAAGCCGCGCCGCCCCATCGTCAGCCCCTCTGTCGCGCCTCGGTCAGATCCAGCTCGCGCTCCAGCCGGCGCTGCACCTCATCGCCGATCAGCCCGTCGTCCCGCAGCCGGATCAGCGTCGTTCGCTCCACCTCGAGCGTCTCTCCCGCGATCCCGGTCAGCTCCCCGAACACCCGCTTGCGCTCCCCGCGCTCGGTCGCCTCCACATCCTCCGCCACCAGCGCCAGCCGGTGCCGGTAGCGATGCAGCAGGTCATCCACCCCGTGCATCAGCGCGGCCCCCGCGATCGTGCGCTCCGCCTCGAGATGCGCGATCGCCTCCGTCAGCATCGCCCGTCGCGCTCCCATCTCCTCCCCGTCCTCCTCCACGTCCGGACCCGCCCCGGCGTCCCCCGCCAGCCCCAGCGCCCGGATCAGCGCCGGCAGACTCAGTCCCTGCACGACCAGCGTCATCAGAATCACACAGAACGTCAGGTAAAGAATCAGGTTGCGCTGCACGAACGGAGCGCCACTCGCCAGCCGCTCCGGCAGACTCACTGCCGCCGCCAGCGCGATCACCCCGCGCATCCCCGTCCATCCCACGACAAAGATCTGCCGCGCGCCGGGCCGTGGCCTCGTCTGCCCCAGCACACGCGTCCGCACCAGGTAGATGAAGTTCGCCGCCGGATACACCCACAGCACGCGCAGCAGAATCAGCACCGCACTGAAGCTTACCCCGTAGAGCACGAGCGTTCTCCGGCTGTAGCCGCCGATGCCTGCGAGCACATACGGCAGCTGCAATCCGATGAGTACAAACACCAGGCCATTCAGCGCGAAGTTCAGCGCCCGCCACACGCTCGTGACCTGGATCCGCACCTCCGGCGAGAAGTAGCGCACACTTCGCCGACTCATATACAGCCCGCACGCGACCACCGCCAGCACACCCGACGCTCGCAGCTGCTCCGCCGCCAGATACGCCACATACGGCACCACCAGGCTGATCACGATCTCCACATCGCCGTCATCCACCCACCGCTCGCACCACGCGACCACCGCCCCAACCACCAGCCCCACCCCTAGCCCCCCGATCGCCAGCCACAGCAGCCGCAACGCCCCCGCGCCCACCGTCGGCACCTCGCCCCCGATCACGATCTTTAGCCCGAACTCGAGTGCCAGCAGGCCAGTCGCGTCGTTTACCAGGCTCTCGCCCTCGAGCACGTCCATGATCTGGTGCGGCAGCCCGATACTCTTGCCGATCGACGTCGCCGCGATCGCGTCCGTCGTCGCCACCACCGCCCCGAGCAGAAATCCCGACTTCCAGTCGAATGCCGAGAAGACGTGCTCGCCCACCACCGAGACGCCCCATACCGTAAACGCCACCAGCCCAACCGCGAGCATCGTGATCGGGAACAGATTCCGCCGGAACTCACGCCAGCTCGTCTGCCAGGCCGCGGCGAACAGCAGCGGCGGCAGCACAATGAGGAAGACGAGATCCGGATCCAGCCGCACCCGCGGCATGTGCGGCACAAAGCTGATCCCCAACCCCACCATCACCAGCACGATCGGGTACGGCACATTCACCCGCCGCGCCATCACCGCAAAGATCGCGACCAGCACCAGCAGCAGCAGGCTGATCGTCTGCACAGCGTGAAGGCTCATGACAGCCGTTCCTCCCACGACGAACGATGCAGCCAGCCTAAACCGCTCGCGCGCTCATCCAGCCCTGCACCTCGCGTCTCCGCCCGCAGCCTCGCTCCGCTCAACCCTCCGGAGACCCCGTTTAGACTGCGATCAGTCATGGCTCCGGACCAGCTCTTCGAACCCGCGCTGCCCTCCTCCCTGCCGGCACAGCAGCCTTTCGGCCGCGCACCGCGCCGCAGACGCCGCTGGCCACTCGTGGTCGCGCTCTCCCTCATCGCCGCCCTGCTCCTCCTTCTCGTTGCGACCCGCCTTTGGCTCGAGCACACCGCCCGCGCCGCCCTTCCCCAGATCGACGACACCCTCCGCTCGGCAGCCCTCGCCGCCCCCGTCCACGTCCTGCGCGACCATCACGGCGTCCCCTCCATCCGCGCCGCCTCACTCGACGACCTCGTCATCGCCCAGGGCTTCATCACCGCGCAGGATCGCCTCTTCCAGATGGACACCCTGCGCCGCCACGCCGCCGGCGAGCTCGCCGAGATCCTCGGCCCGCAGCTCGTCGAGCACGACCGCGTCCAGCGCGTCCTCCAGATCCGCGCCGCCGCCGATCGCGCACTCGCCGCGCTCCCTGCCGACCAGCGCCACTGGCTCGACCGCTACGCCCTCGGCGTTAACGCCGCCATCGCCGTCCAGGCCGGCCACCTTCCCCTCGAGTTCCGTCTGCTCGGCTATACGCCACGCCCCTGGACCCCGCGCGACTCCATCCTCGTCGGCCTCGTCATGTTCCAGGACCTCACCACCACCTTCCCGCAGTCCCTCAATCGCGAGGCGATCGAGTCCGCCCTCGACCCCTCCCTTCCTCCCGCTACCCGCGACCAGCTTCTCGCTGATCTCTACCCCACCGGCTCCTGGCGCGATCACCCTCCCGACCAGCCCACCGTCGACCTCACCCGTCCCGTCGACAGCATCCCCGACATCCCCCTCGACGACTCGCAGACACGCCTCCGCGCCCCGGCCCCGTCCACCACGCCCGCCGACCTCCTCGCTCTCACCACCGCGCTCTCCCCGCGAGACTGCCCCACCTGCCGCACGGGGTCGAACAATTGGGTCGTCGCCGGCAGCCACACCGCCTCCGGCCGGCCGCTTCTGTCCAACGACATGCACCTCACCCTTGGCGTCCCCGGTCTCTGGTACCAGGTCGACCTCACCGCTCCCGACCTCGCCTCCTCTACCGGCGAGCCCTTCCACGTCGCCGGCGTCTCCCTTCCCGGCACCCCGTTCTGCATCGTCGGCCATAACGCTCACGTCGCCTGGGGACTCACTAACCTCGGCGCCGAGGTCCAGGACCTCACCATCGAGCACCTCCGCGGCGCGCCCGGCCCCACCGAGTTCGAAGACGCCAGCGGCGTCTGGCACCCCCTCCTGCACCAGGCCGAGACCATCCACGTACGCGGCCGTCACGACCTCCACCTCGACGTCCTCGCCTCCCTCCACGGCGGCCAGGCTACGCCGATGCTTACGCCGCTGCTCCCCTCCGAGACCCGCGCCATCTCCCTCCGCTGGACCGCCTACGATCCCGCCAACGTCACCATGCCCTTCTTCGCGATCAACCGCGCGCACACCGCCGCCGAGCTCGTCAACGCCTTCGCCACCTTCGGCGGCCCCGCGCAGAACCTTGTCTACGCCGATGACGCCAACCACATCGGCTACCACGCCGTCGGCCGCATCCCCATTCGCGGCTCGCTCGACGCCCCCGCCGCCCCGCACGCGACACCCACTGACATCCTCGCCGACGCCCGCCAGTCCGAGTGGGTCGGCACCATCCCATACGACCAGCTCCCGCAGGTCGCCGACCCGCCCTTCGGCGTCCTCGCCACCGCCAACGCCCGCGTCACCCCCGATGGCTACCGCTTCCCGCTCACCCTCAACTGGCCCGACCCCTACCGCAACGAACGCATCTGGAAGCTTCTCGGCAACCGCACCCAGCTCACTTCTGCCGACATGCTCACGATCCAGACCGACATCACCTCCGAGTCCGACCGCCTGATCGCCCGCCGTCTCGCCTACGCCATCGACCACGCGCGCGACCCCGGCAGGCAGCTGCGCCAGGCCGCTGATCTCCTCCGTGCCTGGGACGGCCGCGTCACCGTCGACTCCCCAGCCGCCGCCATCACCGATGCGACCCGCGCCGCCCTCTGGCCCATGCTCCTATCGCCCAGGCTCCGCGCCACCCCACACGTCTCCGCAACCAACGTCACCCGCGGCGCCCGCGCTCCCGTCGCTCCGTGGGAGCTCTACACCTGGGGCGAGCGCGCCTTCGCCGAGGAGCAGCTCATCACCCACACCCCCGCGCGCTGGCTCCCCGCGCAGTACGCCACCTGGAACGAACTCCTCACCGCCGCCGTCCGCCGCGGCCTCAACGACGCCCACGCCCCGAGTAACCTCGCCACATGGCGCTACGGCAAAGCGCACCCCGTCGATCTCGAGCACCCGCTCTTCGCCCAGTTTCAGCTCCTACGCGTCCTCTTCGGTCCCCGCACCGGCACCGGCGAGCGACCGCAGAGCGGCGACGGCACCACCATCAAGCAGGTCGGCCGCTCCTTCGGCCCCTCCGAGCGCTTCACCGCCGACCTCGCCGAACCCGACCGCACCACCCTCAACCTCGTCCTCGGCCAATCGGGCAACCCCGCCAGCCCCTGGTTCCTCGACCAGTTCCCCGCCTGGCTCGACGGCACCACCTTCCCCGCCCCCTTCACCACCGCCGCCACTGACGCCGCCGCCGAACACACCCTCGTCCTCGAACCCGCCGCCGGGCCTTGACGAGGCTCTGCTCTTCCTCACCATCCCGAGCGTAACGAGCAACCTCGTCTTCGCCGGAACCCGAGAAAAGTCTGTTGCGATCAGACATCCTGGAAGCCGGGCCCAGCCCTGAAGCCGTCATCGTCTCGTCACTAAAGAGCTGTCATCTCGACCGGCGCAGACGATTCCATCGCCTGCGCGGAGTTGAGATCTGCAGCTCCCCTCCTGGTCGCGATCCGCCACGAGAACTCCGCGCTGGCCCCGGCGCGATACCCTCATCGTTATGGTCCGCCCGCGGCTCGCGATCCTCACTCTCGCCCTCGCCGCCGCGATCGCCGTCACCCCGCTCGTCGTCAACGGCTCCTCCTGCGGCCACGACTTTGACTTCCACCTGGTCAACTGGCTCGAGGCCGCCCAGCAGCTCCGCCATGGAAACCTTCACCCGCAATGGGCCGTCACCCCCGCCTGGAACGCCGGCGAACCCCGCTTAGTCTTCTACCCGCCCCTCTCCTGGACCATCGGCGCCCTGCTCACCCTCGCCGCCTCCGCCGCCACACACCTGCTCGCTATCTCGCCCGCATCCGCCCTCTCGCCCCAGACCGCCTTCACCGCAGTCCCCGTCCTCTACACCGCCCTCGCCCTCTTCGCCGCCGGTCTCGCCCTCTGGTACGCCGCCCGTCCGCTCGCCGGCGACCGGGCCGCCCTCCTCGCCGCTACCTCCTATCTCACCAATCCCTACACCCTCTTCACCGCATACGAGCGCTCCGCCTTCGCCGAGCTCCTCGCCGCCGCCCTCTTTCCCCTCCTCCTCGCTCTCCTCCTGCCCCGCGTGACCCCGCCCACCACCGCCACTCCCGGAGACCCAGACCCCCACGCACCCCCCCGCATCATCCCGCTCAGCCTCCTCGTCACCCTTCTCTGGCTCAGCAACGCACCCGCCGCCGTTATGGGCTGCTACACCCTCGCCCTACTCGCCCTCGGCCGGCTGGCTGCTCTCCTTCGCCACCCCAAGACCCGTCCCGCCGCCCTCCGCTTCACCCTGCAGACCGCCTTCGCGACCGCCCTCGGCCTCGCGCTTGCCGGCTTCTACCTCGTTCCCGCCATCGCAGAGCGCCCTTGGGTCCAGCTCCGCATGGCCGTCCTCCCCGGCCTCAGTCCCGCCGACAATACCCTCTTCCACCACACCGCCGACCCCGACCACGACGCCGTCCTCCACACCGCCTCCCTCATAGCCCTCATCCTGCTCACCGCCGCCCTCGTCGCCCTCGCCATCGCCGTTCTGCGCGACCGTCGCCGCGCCACCCGCGCCTCCAGCCCCAACCCTCTCGCCGCCACCCTCGCCACGCTCGCCGCCGCGACTGCCGTCATCGCCCTCCTCCTCACCCCACTCAGCGCTGCCATCTGGCGTCATCTTCCGGAGCTCGCCTTCCTGCAGTTCCCCTGGCGTCTCCTGGCCATTCTCGCCGTCATCACCGCCCTGGCCGTCGCCCTCGCCCTGCGCAACCTGCGCCTCCCTCCCGCACTCCTCGCTGGACTCTGCCTTGTCGTCGCCCTCGCCGCCACCCTGCCCGCCTATCGCACCTTCCACCAGGCCTGTGACGCCCCGGATACCCCTGCCGCCCGCTTCGCCCAGTTCCACGCCCCCCCCAACGACAGCCCCGGCTCTGAGCCCACCGACGAGTACACCCCCGCCGACGCCGACAACGACGCCCTCACCCCGACCAACCCGCCCTTCCGCCTTCTCTCCCCCACCGCCCCCGACGCCGCCCCGGCCACCGCCGGCCCGAACGCAGCCTCCCCACACGCCCCCGCCCCGCACACCCTCGACCTCGACCTCGCCCAACCCATGCTCCTGGTCCTCAACCTCCGCGCCTACCCCGCCTGGACCATCACCCGCAACGGCGCGCCGACCCATGACGAGATCCCCCGCGACGACGGCCTGCTCGCCATCAGACTTCCATCCGGTCACTCCCACATCGTCATCCAGTGGCACCCTACTCCCTCCGAGCGCGCCGGCGAACTCACCTCCGCCCTCGCTCTCCTGCTCCTCGCCCTCCTCTGGCGCTGTGCTCACGCAGCACCTAAGCCAGCTCGCAGAGCACCGAAGCCAAGCAGCGGAGCACCCAGGCCAGCTCGCAGGAGCACCTAAGCAGGCCACAGAGCACCCAGGCCACACCAACACCCCTCTCCCTCCGCGCTCGAGCAACCCGCCGCCTCCATCCCCCAACGCGTGCTCGGTTATGATCAAGCCTCGATGGACCTCTCCGTACAAGAGCTGATTCGCGTCGGCGCCGAGCGCACCGATCGCGCCCTCGAGGCTCTCCTCCCCTCGCCCGATCTCGCCCCGCACTCGATCCATCGCGCCATCCGCCACAGCATCTTCGCCGGCGGAAAACGCCTCCGCCCCGTCCTCTGCTTCGAGGCCTGGCAGCTCGTCGCCGGCCCCGGTCAGGACGCCACCCCCGCCACCCATCTCGGCGCCGCCCTCGAGATGATTCACACCTACTCCCTCATCCACGACGACCTGCCCGCCCTCGATAACGACGATCTCCGTCGCGGCCAGCCCACCTGCCACAAGCTCTTCGGCGAAGCGATCGCCATCCTCGCCGGCGACGCCCTCCAGACCCTCGCCTTCGCCACCGTCGCCCGCCTCCACTGCCCCGCAGACACCACCGTTCGCATCCTTCATGAGCTCACCACCGCCATCGGCACCGGCGTCGGCCTCCCCTCCTCCGAACCAGCCCCCACCAGCGATCCCGATCCCGACCTCCCGCCCGGCCGCGCCCCCGGCATGATCGGCGGTCAAGTCGTCGACATCGAGTCTGAAGGTCAGCGCCACCCCGCCAGCCCCGGCACTCCCGCGGAGATCCCGCATCAGCCGCCCACCGCCGCCCTCGTCGAGCAGATCCACCGCGCCAAGACCGGCGCCCTTCTCACCGCGTCCATCGTCACCGGTGGCCTCCTTGGCCTTCCGCCGCTTCGCTCGAGCCTCGGCTCAGGCAGCGATGCAGCCCGTGCGAAGGCTGAGTTCGATCGGCACCAGGCACTTCGCGCCGCCAACGCAGATACCATCTCCCGCCTCCGCCGCTTCGGCGAGAACGCCGGCCTCGCCTTCCAGATCATCGACGACGTCCTCGACGTCACCCAGAGCTCCGCCGACCTCGGCAAGACCGCCGGCAAGGACACCGCGACCATCAAAGCCACCTGGCCCGCCGTCTTCGGCGTCGAGCGCTCCCTCCACGACGCCCGCGAGCTCATCGCCGACGCCTTCTCCGCACTCGAGCCCTTCGGCGAGGCCGCCGCCAGCCTGCGCGCGCTCGCCCTCTACCTCGTCGAACGCAAGAGCTGACCTATGCCCCCCACCCCGTCTCGGCCCGGCCGCCCGTCCGGCTCATCCCCGCCAGACCGCCCCGGCTCCCTCCAGCGCGAGAGCGCAGCCGACCTCACTCCCACGGAGATCCGCTCCGCCCTGCGCGACTGCTACGACCCGAACCTGCCCTGCAACATCGTCGACCTCGGCCTCATCGATCGCATCGACGTCACCCCCGATCCCGAGGCCCCCGGCGCCGGCGTCCCCGGTGTCCCCCGCCGCTTCATCGTCGAGATCCTGCTCACACCCATTACCCCCGATGACGCCGTCGAAACCCACCTCCGCGCTCTGATCTCCAATCGCCTCGCCGGCCTTGAGCGCGTCAGTCGCTCCACCGTCTCCGTCCAGCACCAGCCCGCCTGGACCCCGACCCGCATCCTGCCCGCCGGCCGCCGCACCCTCGGTCTCGAAGGCAACCCCACCCTCGTCCAGATCCGCTGAGAGAGCAGCTCTGCTGAGGCTCTCCTGGCGAAGATCAGCGTCTCTGAGCTGTTATCTCGACCGAAGCGAAGATCCCGACCGTTCGCGCCGTGATGAGACCTGCAGCCGTGCCCGAAGCAGCAAAGATCGTCAGGAGCCTCGCCCTCACTCATGGCCCGCCGCCCCGCACGACCCCAGCTCGTCCCATCCGAACCCGCGCCCGCGCAGGCTCCCGTTCACCCCTTCGACCATCTGCGCGGCACGGACACTAGCGGCCTCATCCCCGCCTCCGCACTCGTCACCGGCAGCCCCGCCGACCGCCACGTCACCGCCTACTACGGCGTCGCCCCCTCCATCCTCCGCACCCTTATCGATCGCTGGCATCAGCAGACCGCCCCCGCCGCCCCGATCGGCGAAGTCACCTTCCTCGACATCGGCGCCGGCAAAGGCCGCGCCATGATCGTCGCCGCGGAGAACCCCTTTCGCGAGGTCGTCGGCATCGAGCTCAACCCGGCCCTCGCCGCCATCGCCCGCAGCAACATCAGCATCGTCACCGCCCAGGCCACGCAACCCGCCGGCATCCCTCGCTCCGGCATCACGCGCCAGACCACCTCACCCGTCACCCGCTCTCGCGACACCGACCCCGTCAGCCCAGGCCTACTCGCCCCGCTTCGCCTCGTCGAAGGCGACGCCCTTACCACCCCACTCCCTGACACCCCCACCCTCGCCTTCCTCTTTCACCCCTTCGAAGCGCCCGCCCTGCGATCCCTCCTGCGTCACCTCGAAGTCGCCTTCGCGCCCCATCCCGGCAGCCTCGATCTCCTCTACGTCAACGCCGAGCACCTCGCGCTCCTCCACCGCAACCCCACCTTTACCCTCCTTTGGGAGGGCAACGTGCCCATGTCGACCGAAGACCACCTCGCTGACCTCCGCGAGATCGCCACCCAGCTCGACTACGGCTCCACCGGCGACGAACACTGCGCCATCCTCCGCTTTACCGGCCGCCCCCGATCCCGCTAGCTATCGCCACCGCACCACCAGCAGCCGCTCCTCCTCTGCCTCCCCGGCACCCATCGCGATCTCCGCCGACGCCATCTCCACCACGCTCGCGAAGCGATCCCCCCACTCCACTAGCACCAGCGCATTGGCCTGCGCCGCCATCTCCTCCAACCCGAGCACTGCGATCTGCTCCTCCGTCTCTAGCCGGTACAGATCGAGATGAAACAGGTGCACCCGCGGCCCCTCATACTCGTGCAGCAGCGTAAATGTCGGACTCGTCACATCCTCCTCCGCCGCCGCCCCCAGCGACGCCGCGATGCCCTTCACCAGCGTCGTCTTCCCCGCGCCGACCTCACCCCGCAGCACCACCACCCGCGGCGTCGGCAGCAGCATCTCCGCCACCCTCTCCCCCAGCGCCAGCGTCCCCGCCACACTCCGCGTCCGCAGCCGCTTCTCCCGCGTAAACGCCGTCACAGCGCCTCCCCGTGCTCACCCTCTCGTCGCATCCCGCAGATCCACACAAACCCATCCGCATCCCGCACCCGATACCGGAACGCATCCGAGAGGTGCGCGACGGTATCCGTCGCCAGCACCGTGTGCTCGTCCCGCCCGGCATCTCCGCCAGAACCCCACACCGCGAAGTCCGCCGCCAGCCCGTGAAGGTACACCGCCGCCTCCACCGCCTCCGCCACCCGCTCCGGGAACTGCGCCACCATCGCCGCGACTATCCCCGTCAGGATGTCGCCACTTCCTCCCTTCGCCATCGCCGGATTGCCTGTCGTGTTCACCGCGATCGCGCCATCCGGATGCGCGACCAGTGTCCGCCAGCCCTTCAGCACCAGCGTCACGCCGTGCTCGGTCGCGAACCGCCGCGCCAACCCCACGCGGTCCGCCTCGACCTCCTTCACCCTCATCCCCGCCAGCCGCCCCATCTCACCCGGATGCGGCGTCAGCACCACCGTCCGCCGTGGCCCACCCTCCAGTCCCACCCCTGAAAGTCCCTTCAGCAGCTCCGTCCGCCCCGCAAACGCGTTCAGCGCATCCGCATCGATCACCAGCGGCACCGTCGTCTTCGCCGCGATCTGCCGCGCAAACTCACTCGCCTCCCCCTCCGTCGAGAGCCCCGGCCCGATCGCCAGCACCGAGATCCCCTTCATCAGCTTCGCCAGCCGTGCCTCCTCCACGTTCGCGAGCGTCGCCATCCCCGCCGCATCCTCCTCGAGCGGCGTCATCATCAACTCCGGCGTCACCCGCGCCACCGTGTTTAAAACGCTGCGCGGCACCGCCGCCGTCACCAGCCCCGCACCCGCCCGCAGACACGCCAGGCTCGCCATCGACGGCGCACCCGCCTTTCCATAACTCCCCGCCGCCAGCAGCACATGCCCGAACTTGCCCTTGTTCGAGTTCACCTCCCGCGGCTGCTCCGCAACGCACTTTGCGCCACCCGCCCACCTCAGCCGTCCATCGGACTTGATCGCCGCCTCCGGAGACCCGATCTCCGCCACCACCACCGGCCCGAACGTCCGCCCCGGCGTCAGATGCCCAAAGACGTGCGCCAGCTTGGGCGCCGTAAACGTGACCACCGCATCCGCCCGAAACGCCTCGCCGCCACCCTGACCCGCGCCGGTGCCAGAGTGCTCCGACATCCCATCCGCATCCCACCCGCTCGGCAGATCCACTGCCAGCACCGGCACCGCGAGCCCTCGTATCCGATCGCGCAGCATCGCCGCCACCCCGCGCAGCGGCGGCTTGAACCCCGTCCCGACCACCGCGTCGACGATGAGATCCGCCTCGGCAAAGACGTCCGCAAAGCCCTCCACCGCCCCTTCGTCCGTCAGCTCCTCGACGATCTCCAGCTCCGTCGCCTCCTGCAGCCGCTCGAGCGCCGTCGCCGCGTCCCCCGTCACCTCCTCCGCCCGCCCCAGCAGCAGCACCCGCACGCCGACACCCTGCGCCGCCAGCACCCGCGCCGCTACCAGCCCGTCCCCGCCGTTGTTGCCCTTTCCGCAGAGCACCAGCACCCGTGCCGCGCCCGGATACTGCGCCAGCGCAAACCGCGCCACGGCCGCACCGGCATGCTCCATCAACTCCGTCATCGACAGACCGAACTCGGCCACCGTCCGCCGATCCGTCGCCCGCATCTCCGCACTGGTCAGTATCGTCATCTTCCACTCAGATGCGCGACGGCACGCCCAGGCCGAGCCGGCGTCGGGCACGACGTCCCGACGGCGGCGTCTCAGCTTCCGAAAAATGCGGCTTCAGCTCTGCCGCCGAGTCCGCGCGCGGCACGCGCGGCTTTAGCGACCGCTGTAGCTTGGAACGCGAAGAGACTCGGCGCACATCGGACGCATGGATAACCCGCCTCCACACGCATCAACCCGCGGCGCCTGCTCCCACCTGCGCGCCCTACTGCGAGCCCTCACCTGTATTGTCGTCCTCACCCGTCTGCGTCGGCACCGGCGCCGGCGGCGCGAGTGGCGTCAGCGGCACACCCCTCGGCTGGAAGTAGCTCCGCTCATACATCGCCCGGTAGAACTGCCCTGTCAGCTCCGCCGCCTTCGGCCCGAACGTCGGCCGTCCGCCCTCAAGGAAGATCACCGTCACGATCCGTCCTGTCGGCGTCTCGGCGTAGCTGCCAAACCATCCGAACCGCGTCCCATTGTTCGAGCAGGTGCCCGTCTTTCCCAGCACCGGAAACGCGTTGAAGTTCGCCCGCAGACTCCGCGCCGTCCCATACGAGGCATCGACCGCGCCCTGCATCCCCGGCACGATCTCCGGCAGGATCGGCTTGATGTCCAGCAGTCGCTTCACCTTGGGCGTAAAGTTCTTCGCCTGCTCCTGTGTCTCCGGGTGCTGCAGGTAGTAAAGCGTTCCTCCATTCGCAATCGCGCTCACGATCGCACCCAGCTGCAGCGGCGTCATCGAGATGCTCTCACCGAACGAGCACATCCGCCCCACGCCTCCCTGCTTCAGCGGCAGCTCGCTGTCCGGGTACGTCCCCAGCTGCTCGCCCTGGATGTTGTACCCCGCCAGCTCCCCCAGCCCAAACTCGTTGGCATAGTGCTTCACCCGCTCGAAGCCCATCGTTCGGCCAAGCACCTCGAAGTACGGGTTGATCGATCGCGCCAGCGCGTACGTCAGATCCACCTTATATCCGCCGCCCAGGCTCACCGGCGTGTCCCGCTTGATCAGCCCCTCTTCGAGCGCCGCCAGCGCCACGGTCAGCTTGATCGTCGAGCACGGCTCAGCTCCGCTCGAGAGCGCCAGCTTCTGGTTCACCATCGCCAGGATCCGGCCGCTCGAAGGGTCTATCGCCAGCGCCGTGCCGTTCATGTTCCCGAGCGCCTCAATCGCCGCCGCCCGCACCACCGGGTCTTCACCCGCCGTAATGTCCCCCAGCGTCAGGTTGTCCGCGTTCTCGGCAAACGAGTTGCCCGTGAAGTGCTCCACATATCGCATGCGCCGCACCGCCAGCACCACCCGCCGCCCGTGCCGGTCCCGCGTCACCACATACCGCGTCGCCACCCGGCCACGCGCGCCGGCAGCCGTCCGCCTCCGTGCACCCGCCGTCGCTCGACCCCGTGCCGTCCGCGCCGTCCTGTGCGCCGTGTGCCGCAGCCCCGTTGCCGCCGGCCGGTGCGCCAGCCGCGTCGGCTTCGCCCACGCCCCGCCCGCCGCGCAGAGCAGCAGAAGTGCGCTCGCCAGTCCTCTCCAGAAGATCCTCATCGCAGCGAACACCTCAAATCTAGCAAGTCTCCAGCAACCGTCCGCCCTGCTCTCACTCTATCGGAGCGCGCCGTCGCCAAGCTCTACAACTAACGTCTCGCTCGGCGCCACACCGCGCTCCGTCTCTCGCCGTCGACTCCGATAAAGCCGTACCTGCCGGAAGCAGATCCTCCACAAAACCCCGCTCCCGGCGCCCTCAGTTCGCACGCCGCAGAAACGCCGGTATATCCAGCTCATCCGGCCCCGTGCTCTCCGCGGCAGGCTCATAGCTCGTCGCGGCCGGCCGCACCGGGCTCTCCGCCGCCTGCACGTGGAAGACCTCGCCGCGCAGGCTCTCCTCTGGTTGGACGCGCCGCGCCCCGGAAATGTCCTCTTGCACCCACGCGCGGCGTGCCGGTGTCACCGGCGTGCTCACCCGCTCCTCCGCCGGCGGCGTCCGGAAGAAGTCGTCGTCAAACACCGACGCCCGCACCGGAACCAGCTCCGGCGCCGTCCCCCGCACCGCCTCGGCCCGCGTCTCCCCTGCCCGCGAAGCCTCGTTCGCAGGAGCTGCCCCCTGCACCGCCTCACCCCGCGACGGCATCGGTCGCCCACCCTCTTCCGCCGCCTCGCGCGGCCACGTCTCCACCCGCGGCCGCGTCACCTCGCGCGCCTGTGCCTCCTCTCGCGGAGCCGCCTCGAGAGGGGCAGCCGCAGGCTCCTCCGCCCGGCTCTCTCGCGCAGGCACCGGCACCACCACCGGCTCGGTCACTGGCCGCCGCGGCGTTACTGGCACCGCCGACCGCGGCTGCTGCGGCCGCGGCATCACCGGCACGTCATATCGGCTGCCCGGCAGCGTCGCCTCCGCCAGCATGCGCTCGCGCCGCTCCGGCATCTCCTGCTGCCGGAACCCCGTCGCGATCACCGTGATCTTGATCTCGTCGCCCATCCCGTCATCCTGCACCGCGCCGAAGATGATGTTCGCGTCTTCATGTGCCGCGCTCTGGATAATGCTCGACGCCTCATTCACCTCGCTCAGCTTCAAATTGCTCGAGCCCGTAATGTTGATCAGTATCCCCCGCGCTCCATCGATCGCCCCGGACTCCAGCAGCGGACTCGCCATCGCCGCCATCGCCGCCTCGCTCGCCCGGTTCGCGCCCGACCGCATCGCCGTCCCCATAACCGCGTAGCCCATTCCCGCCATCGTCGTCTTCACGTCGGCAAAATCGCGGTTGATCACGCCCGGAATCGTAATGATGTCCGAGATCCCCTGCACCCCCTGCCGCAGCACATCATCCGCAATCCGGAACGACTCAAAAAAGCCGGCATCCTTCGCCACCGCCAGCAGCTTCTCGTTCGGGATCACAATCACCGTATCGACCGAGTCCAGCAGCTCCTGCAGCCCGCGATCCGCCTGCATCATCCGCCGCTTGCCTTCAAACGCAAACGGCCTCGTCACCACGGCCACCGTCAGCGCCCCCATCTCGCTTGCCAGCGACGCAATCACAGGCGCCGCTCCCGTCCCCGTGCCGCCACCCAGGCCCGCCGTCACAAACACCATGTCCGCGCCCTCAAGCGCCTCGATGATCTTGTCCGAGTCCTCGAGCGCCGCCCGCCGCCCCACATCCGGGTTCGCCCCCGCGCCCAGACCGCTCGTCA
>CAXTVA010000006.1:0-225438 GCA_964247625.1 uncultured Acidobacteriaceae bacterium | reverse complement strand
AGCGAGATCGGCTTGTTGCGCAGGTACGGCTCCGTAAACCCGAAGCTCAGGTTGCGCGAGAGATCGCCGATATTCGCCTGCAGATTCAGCGTCTCGCCCAGCCCCAGGAAGTTGTTCGTCTCGTAGTTCAAGCCGATAAACGTGCCCGAGAGCCCGCTCAGACCGCCGTTGAGACCGATCGAGTTCTTGCCCTTCTCCTTCAGCTTCAGCAGCAGGTCGACCGTGCCATCATCGTCGTTGATCCGGTTCTCCGAGTCCTCTTCCGCCTTCAGCGTGTTGAAGTAGTTCAACTGGTTTAACCGCAGGATCGACAGATCCCACAGCTGGCTGTTGTAGGTCGCTCCCTCGTCGAGCAGCAGCTCGCGCCGGATCACCTTGTCGCGCGTGATGTTGTTACCGGTGAACTCGATCCGCGACACGGAGAACTGCTTGCCTTCGTCGATGTCGATATCGAGATAGATCAGCTTCTTCGCCTCGTCGACGCGCGGCGTCGGGGTTCCGACGAAGCGGATGTAGCCCTGCGATCCATACGCCTTGCGCAGCTGGTCAAGGCCCTTACCGAACAGCGTCGCGTTGAAGTACTCGCCGTCCTTCTGCGTGAACTGCGCCCGTAACGCGCGCGTGTTGTTGAAGTGCGTATTGCCCTTGAACGTGATGCCGCCTAGCCGGTACCGCTCGCCCTCCTCGACCGGCATCAGAATGTCAATGCGCTTGCCCGTCGATGGCCGCAAGGTGAACGGGTTGATGCCACCCGCATCGCGCACGCGCGTCGTCGGCTCGCTGGTGAGCGCCTTGAAGTAGCCACGCTCGCGATACGCCTGCTGGACCCGCTGTGTGTCCTCATCCAGCTTGCTCGCGTCAAACGTCTTCGCGATCAGGTTCTCGAGGATCACCGAGTGCGGGATCCCGAGCGGCTTCAGGTTCTTCATCGCCGCTCGCAGCGTCCGATCGTTGATGCTAGTGTTGCCGTCAAACGCGATCTTGCCGACCTTCACTGTCGGCCCCTCTTTAATACGAAAGGTGATCGCCACGCCCGCCGGTGGAATCGTCTTGATCTCCGCGCGGACCGTCGCAAACTGATGACCGTGCTCGCTCAACAGATCCTTCAGCACCACCTCGGCACGCTTCACCCGCGTCGGATCGTACTGGCTCTCGACCGTCAGTCCAACCTTGGCCTTCTTGAAGCGATCCGCGATGTCCGACAGCGAGACCGAGCTGTTGCCCGTGTAGTTCAGCTCCTTCACCGTCGGCTTCTCGCGCACAATCACGGTCAGCTGCACGCACGTCGGCGTCTCCGAGCGCTCAATCCGCACATCGTCAAAGTATCCCGTGTTCCATAGCGAGTTGAAGTCCCGCTCCACCACGGCCGGGTCGTACACCTCGCCCTGGTGGGAGAAGAGTCGCGCCAGCACACTCTCCTTCGGGATTCTCCGGTTGCCGATCACCTGCGGCTGGCACAGCGTCTGCGGTCCAGGCGTCGCCGGCGTGCTGAACACGCTCTGCGGATTCGGGTTCACCGGCGCCTGGACCTGCGCGCCGGCGGCCGAAGGCAGAATCGTCGTGGCGGCGGTGGCAATCAGCGCCAAAAGGCTCGGAAAGCGCCCGCCTCGGTGCCGGGTCATACCTCTCAGGGAGCTCTCGCTCAGTCGTTCCTCGGTAAAGATAACTACGCCCTCACACCGTGCAAAATACCGCCCCGCAAAGACACACCTGGGGAAGCCTCGATTATAGGCGACGGGCACCCGCTTAGCGAACCCGCACCAACCCCGCCATCACGACGCACACGCACGCAAAACGTCACCCGAAAACCACGACGACGCTCTTGCGAATCCCGGACCGTGGCAAACGCGCCGCTCAGCTCTCGAGCTCGGCCGCAATCACATACTCGCCCGCACCCACATCCCATCGCACCGTTAGCACATTCGGCTTGCAGCAGACCTGGCAGTCCTCCACATACTGCTGCCGCGATCCACCCGACTCATCCACCGTCGTCTCCACCCACTCAAAACATCCGCCACACTGAAAGCTCGCTGCATACGGCATCGCATCCATCCTCTTCTGTCACCTCGGATCCACAGCGCAACGCCCGACCTGCACCATCGTCGAGTAGAACGTCGCTCCTCCACCCAGATCCGTCAGTCGCTCACTCGTCAACGCATTCACATTGACGCCGCCCGCCGAGAGCTTCGCCCAGTCCAGCCGCGCCGCCACCACGCCCGCCGGAACCGCCGCCGTCTCTCCCTCGCTCACACGCGCCACCAGCTCGATCCGCCCGCGACCGTTCCACACCGCGACGGCATCCCCCGTCGCCACGCCGCGCGGCGCCGCATCGACCGCATGCATCTCAAGCACCCCTGCAGACCGCGCCTCCATGCGCTGATGCGTCGCGACATTCGCGAACGTCGAGTTCATATAGTTGTCCGCCTTGCGCGGCAGAAACTCGAGCGGATACGCCGCCTGCGCCTCACGCCCGCCGCGCGACTCTGCGGGCGCCTCAAAGTGAGGCACGGGCAGCAGCTCTCCGCGTCCGCTCGCCGTCCGAAACCACGCCGCCGTTGCGAACGGCAGCACCTCGCCCGCCTCGTTCTCCGGCAGCGCCAGCCGCACCTGCCTCTCGCGCTTCAGTCGCTCCGCTGTCATCCCCTCAAACCAGGGATGCCCCGCGCTCAGCGTCTGCTCGATCAGCTCGTCCTCCGTGTCCGCAAAGCACGCCTCGTCAAACCCCATCCGCCACGCCAGCGCCGAAAACAGGCGCACGTTCGACCACGCCTCGCCCAGCGGTGCGATCGCCCGCTCGCTCAGCTGCGCATACAGGTGGCCATACGCGCCCTGCACGTCCTTCACCTCGAGAAACGTCGGCGCCGGCAGCACCACGTCCGCATAGTCCACCGTGTCCGTGAAGAACTGCTCATGCACGACCGTGAACAGGTCCGCGCGCTTCAGCCCGCGCACAACCGTGTTGTGATCCGGAGCCACCGCCGCCGCATTTGAGTTGTAGACAAAGAGCGCCTTCACCGGCGGACCTTCGCAACGGCCCGCGCCTGCCTCCTCGCCACTCGTCCCTCCACCAGCACGCGCCTGGCCAAGCTCCGTCAGCGCCCATCCCAGCCGCGACATATTCACCACCCGCGCCGGCCGCCCCAGCGCGCTCGCCCGCATCAGCTCCGGCATCTCCAGTCTCTTCGCATGAAACGGAAACGCTCCGCTCATCGAGAGCTGCAGACCGCCGCCGCGTCGCTGCCAGGCTCCCGTCACAAGCGGAAGCATCGCCACCGCCCGCGCCGCCGTGCCGCCATTCTCGCTGCGCTGCACGCCATAGTTCAGCCGGATCACCGCCGGCCCGGCATCGCCCGGCCCACCGCGGCCGGCACGCGCATACGCCCGCGCCAGGCTCTCCACCGCGCTCGCCGCAACGCCCGTCACCGCTTCGACCGCCGCCGGCGCATGCTCGGCCTTGAGCGCGTGTGCCCGCAGCTCCGCCCCGCCCTGCGTGCACGCCGCCATGTACGCCGCGTCCTCCAGTCCCTCGCGAAAGATCACGTGCAGCAGTCCCAGCGCCAGCAGCCCGTCTGTCCCCGGCCGTATCGCCAGATGCACATCCGCCAGCGCCGCCGTCCGTGTTCGGAACGGATCGATCACCACCAGCCGCGCCCCGCGTCGCCGCGCCTGCTCGATGAACGGCCACAGGTGCACGTTGTTGCCATGGATGTTCGCACCCCACGCGATCACCAGCCCGGCTCGCGCGAAGTCCTCAGGCGCCGTCCCCAGCTTCACCCCGTAGACCTGCAGCAGGGCCGCTCCCCCGGCGCTCGCGCAGATCGTCCGGTCCAGCTGCGACGCCCCCAGTCGGTGAAAGAACCGCCGGTCCATCGACCCGTACCCCAGCTGCCCGATCGTGCCCGCATAGCTGTACGGCAGAATGCTCTCCGGCCCGTGCTCCTGCGCGATCGTACCCAGCCGCTCCGCGATCTCATCGAGCGCCACATCCCACGAGATCCGCTCGAACGCCTCCATCTCGCGCCCCCGCACCAGCGGCCGCTTCGCCACGCCGGGCCGTCGCCGGAGCGGCGTTAGCAGCCGGTCCGGCGCATACACCCGGTCCAGGTACCGCGCCACCTTGCCGCACAGAAAGCCACGCGTCACCGGATGAGCCGGATCACCCTGCACCTTCACGGCGCGTCCTGTCGCCTCGTCGACCGTCACCAGCACGCCGCAGCTGTCCGGGCAGTCGTGGGAACAGACCGCATGCACCACCCGTAGCTCGCCCGTACTTCCTGGCATGACTTAAGTCTATGCCCGCCGCTCCCGGGTCTCGCAGCGAAACGCGCCTCGCGCGTCATAGTCGCGTTGTATGCTGCTCTCCATCCCACTCACCTCATGGCCAGCTCGCACGCCAGCACCACTCCCCCTGACGCCGCTGTATGCCCGCCGACCTCGGCACCCGCGCCGCCGCCAGCCGCCTCGAGCACCGCCGGGGCCAGCCACGTTGAGGCCGTCAAGCCCCGATCACATCCGGGCGCCATCCACGAACGATCTCCCGTCTAACTCTCCTGAGGACTCTCCTGTGACGACCCGCCGCTCCCTCCTGAGCCTCGCTCTCCTCTTCGTGCTCGCCCTTGTGCCTGCTCTCCTCGCGCAAAAGGAAGACCCCCAGCTCCACACCGCCAGCCCGACCGAGCTCGGCTGCATCAAGGTCCTCCTTGCCCAGGAACGCGCCTGGAACGCCGGCAACCTTGAGGCCTTCGCCAGCGCCTACAAGGACTCCCCCGACACCCTCTTCCTCTCCCGCGATATCAGCCGCGGCTTCTCCGGCATGGTCCAGACCTACCACCGCGAGTACCCCACCCGCGCCTCGATGGGCACCCTCTCCTTCACCGACCTTGAGGTCCACCCGCTTGATGAGCACTTCGCCGTCGTCCTCGGCCGCTACCACCTCGACCGCGGTAAGAAAGACGGCGGCCCCGCCGACGGCCTCTTCTCCCTTATCTTCGAGAAGACCGAAGCCGGCTGGAAGATCGTTGTGGATCACACCACCTAGCTTCAACGCGGTAGGCAGGTCCACTCCGCGCAGCAGGTCTCACCCCGGATGAAGGCAAAGTCTCTCTAAGCTCACGGTCCACCGTCTCAGAATCTGTAACTTTGCTCTATCCCGAGCGTCTTCTTGCGCATCCCAAACAAAACGCACCCGAGGCGATCTCCCATGACCCCGCATCGTCCCAGCCTCCTCTGCAAAGCCGCCAGCCTTCCACTCGCGCTCGCCCTCACCTTCGCGCCCATCGCTGTCGCCCAGAGCGCCGCGCCCCTCAACAAGCACCTCTACTCTGAGACCGCCGACGCCAAAGCCGACATCGCCGCCGCGCAGGTCGCCGCTCGACGCGATCACAAGCGCATCCTCATCGAGTTCGGCGGTAACTGGTGCGGCGACTGCCTCGTCCTCGACGGCTACTACCACCAGCCGCCCAACGCCGACATCCTCGCCAGGCACTTCATCCTGGTTCACGTCGACATTGGCCAGATGGACCACAACGTCGACGTCGCCACTAAGTACCACGTGCCCATCACGAAAGGCGTTCCCGCCCTCGCCATCATCAACGCGCAGGGCAAGCTCCTCTACGCCGAGCGCCCCAAGGAGTTCGAGCACACGAGCCCCGAGGCGGTCACCGCCCTTCTCAATCAGTGGAAGGGCTGAACCGGCTCAGGAGCTCGGCCAAGCTGAGCGCGGCTTCATCGGCTCTCTCCCGCTCGCTCGAGGAGGTCATCGCGCCCCTCTGCGAGCCGGTCAATGACGCCTCTGAAACGACATTCCTGAGGCGGCCTCTCTCTCAGGCTCGCCTGCCAAGGCGTCCGGCGACCATCCTCTGCCGACGATTGAGCCGCAGGGCCGCAGGCGCGCTACCCTGCGAACCGGAGACAGCCGCCTGCCGCATCCGGTTCGCACCCGCCTACTGCACCCCCCAGCTCTCATTGAGGCCGCCATTCTGCGCAGCGACCACCATCTTGACCCCCGCCTTTGTGCTCGAGCTCGGATCGGCCATCACCTGTCCGGTCGCCTTGTTGTGCAGCACCCACGCACCCGTCGTGCCCGTCACGGACCACAGCTGATCGTCCGCCGGCACTCCTGCCGTTAGCGAGAGCGGCTCCTGCATCATCAGCGCACTCGCCGCGTTCGGCACTGTCAGATAGAGCTTGCTGACGCCGTTCTGGATCGTGTAGTAGCCGCTTACGGACGTGAACGTCCACTGCTGGTTTGTGCCTCCGTCGCTCGTCCACTGCATCGGCTGGATCCCCGCCTTCTTCGAGTTCTGCGGATCGTCCAGCACCAGGTGGCTCGCCTGATTGGTCAGCGTGTACACCCCGTTCGCAATGGGCTGTGTCGTGCCCGCTGCCCCGGCAATCGCCAGCACCGTCGCCGAGTACGCCGGATAGGTCGTATTGATCGTTCCCGAAAGCACCGGCACACTTGCCTCTGCCGTGATCTGGCTTAGGTTCGACCCGCTGTAGCTGTATACGCTCGCCGACGTTCCCGCAAAGTTCGCCAGCGAGAGCGTCGTCTGGATCGCCGCCGCCGTCTTGTTGATCACCACCAGCGTCAGCACGCCGTCCGCCGTTCGCTCCGCCCCGTAGATCGCCAGCTGCCCCTGATTGCTGCTCGCCGCCTGCACACTGGTGTCGCCGAACTGCGCCCCGCGCCCGTCGTAGTTGCGGAAGAGGCGGAACGAGTACGCAATCGGATCGGTCGGCGCCGGTGGGCTCCACATGTTGGCGAAGTCCACGCCCTGCCGCCCCAGGATCCCCAGCACATCCGCCTCCGCCAGAGCGTCCGTGATCAGCTTGTGACCGCTGTCGATCGAGTACTCCGAAAACGCCAGCTTCGTCCCCGGGTAGTACTGCGCGATCCACTGCTGAAAGCGTGGAATCAGCTGCATCGGCCCGTCAAAGTAGTACTGCTCCACCCAGGTGCCGCCGTTGTACGTCGGATCCCACAGCGTCCGCGTCGCCGCCAGCTGCGAGGTCGCGTCCGAGAACTGGGGATAGTAGTGCTCGTCGAAGTAGTCGAGAAGCCGCACCCCATGCTGCTGCTGATACGCCGCCATCTGCTGCAGGTAGTACTGCCCCGCATACAGGTTGTTTTGCGCACTCGGCGTCCCAATCCATCCTCCCAGCGTGAAGTCCGACGGTCCCAGCACCGCCGCCGACGGATCCACCTGCTTCACCACCGCCGCATACTGCTGCCCCAGCGCCACGATCGTCGCATACGTCGCCCCATTTGGCTCTACATCGCGATGCGTGTTGCCCCACCCCAGTGGCTCATTGTCCAGCTGGTAGAACGGCACCCCGCCCTTGCTCGCGGTCCCGAACGTCGCCAACAGGTGCTGCAGCCATCCCTCTTCCAGCTGCACCGTGTTGTCCACGTGGTTCTCGTAGATGTTCGTGTCCGTCAACTGTGCGCCCGAGGTTGTCAGGCTGTTGCCGCAGTTGTCCCCATTCGGGTGCACGTACGGGTTCGTCGACTGCTGCGCCCCATACACCGACACCGGAAAGCTGCAGCTCCACGCCGAGCTCTTGTTCACATACGGAATGATCGGGATCGTGATCAGCGATCCTGCACCCGCCGCCTTGTACGTCGACACCATCTGGTCCGCCGAGGCACCCGGCACCGCGCTCGCCTGCCCACTGCCCCCCATGAAGTACCAGTCAAACCCCGCGTTCGACGAGTCGACCTGCCAGTTGTACCGCGTCGTGCCGTCGCCGCCCCAGCGCACGTTCGGCACGGCGATCTCCTTCGCAAAGTTCGCGTCCAGCCCGTAGCTGACGATCCCATACACATTCGGGTTGATCGCGTGCCGGCTGGACGCCGCGTCCACCGTCAAAGTCGGCGCCGATTGAGCTACAGCCGCGGAGATCTCAACCGCAGCCAACGTGAACAGTGGCAGAAAACAGGCCCTGAAGATCACGACAGACTCCGCCCATCAAGAGTAGGTTCCGAGCGGAAGATATCCAGCCGCGACCCGCCTAAGCAATTTCTAATCCGCACCAAAGACTACAGCCCACACGTCCGCAGCAGCCTGGACACACCACACGTCCTCACCTGCTCCGCAGACGCACAAAGGGCCGGGCCCGCAGGCCCAGCCCGAAACCGTTGCGCCGCAGGCGCCCTCGGTCTTACGCGAAGGCGTGTCAAACCGTCATCACTTCCTTCTCCTTGGCCCGGAACAGGTCTTCGATCCTCCGGATCTCATTGTCCGTCAGCTGCTGCACCTCTTCGTTCGCCCGCTTCTCGTCATCGGCGGAGATCAGCTTGTCCTTCGCGGCCTTCTTGATCTGATCGTTCCCGTCCCGCCGGATATTGCGAATCGCCGTCTTGTGATCCTCGGCCGTCTTGTTCAGCTGCTTAACCACGTCCTTGCGCCGCTCCTCTGTCATCGCCGGAATCGGCACCCGGATCACCTTGCCATCCGACATCGGATTCAGCCCCGTCCCCGACGTCCGGATCGCCTTCTCGATCGCGCTCACCATGCTCACGTCATACGGCGAGACCAGGATCAGCGTGGCCTCGGGCGCGCTCACCTGTCCCATCTGTGTCACCGGCGTCTCCGTTCCGTAGTAGTCCACACGGATCTGATCGAGCATGTGCACGTTGGCCCGGCCCGTCCGCGCACTCGCCAGATTCGCCCGGAAGTCCTCGACCGACCGCTCCATGCGCGTCTTCAACTCCGTGTGCACATCCTTCAACGCCACAATGCTCGCCATCGCCGATGCCATAGTTCCAGTCCCCAGGCGCCGCTGCGCCACTGCCGATTCTACTGGAAGACAGCGCCTTCGCCCGCGTCCGCCCCAAGCCGTCTCGTCCGCCCGTCGCTCCCCGGAGCGCCCGCGCGCCGCAGCTACTGCTGCCACTTCTCCGTGACCGAGTTCCCCTTGCCCGAGTCCGTGACCTTTGTCCGCGGATCCAGATACACCACGTTGTTCTGGTGTCCCGCCGTTACAATTCGTCCCGCGTGCTCGACGGAGATATTGTTCCGGCTTCCCAGCACCCGCACCTGCGTGCAGTTCCCCAGCACCGACAACCGGCTGTTACTGCCCGTGATCTCAATCGCGTTGCCCGTGCATCGCACCGACTGCTCCAGGTGATCGCCGTCCACCTGCACCGTCTTCGTCCTGTCTTCGGTCGTCGCCGGAGCCGCAGCGGCCTCCGGAGCACGGCTGCTGCTGCTCTGCCCCTTCGCCGGTCCCCACAACACACCCGCCATCAGCAGACCGCCGGCGATTCGCCTCATCACACCTTCACCTCGCATCGAAACTCTCCCATTGTCCTACACCAGGCGAACCTGACCAACAGACCCTCAGCGCGTCAGCCGCCGCAGCCGCCGGCAGGCCTCCTCCAACTCGTCATCCTTCTTGGCAAAGCAAAACCGCAGCAGATCCTCGCCCTTCCCGGACCCGGGAGACCCGGCCGTCTGAGCAAAGAACGCCGATCCCGCCACCGCCGCGACGCCCGTCTCCTGCAGCAGCCATCGCGCCCGCTCCGCCGCCGTGGCACCCGGCAGCCCGCTCGCGTCCGCCAGGATGTAGTACGCCCCGTCCGGCACATGCGGCTCCATGTCGGCCGCCTCGAGCGCGTCCACCAGCACCGCCCGCTTCTCCTCGTGATCCGCGGCCAGCTTGGCGTAGAACATCTGCGGCAGCTGCTCGAGACCCGCCGCGCACCCGTGCTGAAACGGCGACGGCGCGCACACATACGTCAGGTCATGGAAGTACCCGATCGACCCCAGCCATCGCGCGTCGGCGATCACGTAGCCAACCCGCCAGCCCGTCACCGAAAAGGTCTTCGAAAACCCGCTGATCACGATGGTCCGCTCTCGCATCCCGTCCAGCACGAACGGGCTCACATGCCGCGCCTCCCCATACAGAAAGTGCTCGTAGATCTCGTCCGTAAAGACGAACAGATCATGCTCCCGCGCAATCTCCGCCAGCGCCTCGAGCTCTGCCCGCGTAAACACCTTGCCCGCCGGGTTCGACGGCGTATTGATCACGATCGCCCGCGTCCGCTCCGTCACCGCCGCCCGCACCGCCGCCACATCGAGCCCCCATCCGCTTGCCGCATCGAGCAAGACCGGCACCGTCTTTACTCGCATCGAGCGCAGCGTCCCCATGTGATACCCGTAGAACGGCTCGAACAGGATCACCTCATCGCCCGGGTTCAGCAACGCCATCGCCGCCGCGTGCATCGCCCCTGTCGCCCCACTCGTCACCAGCACCTCGCGGTCCGGGTCCACCGCAAACCTCCGCTCCGTACCCGCAGCCTGCTCCGCGCCCACCCCATCGCCATCCTGCATCTCCGGCACCGCACCCACACTCGCCGCAAACGTCCGCTCCGCCTTCGCCGCGATCGCCCGCCGCAGCCGCGCAATTCCGTCCAGCCGCGTATAGATGTTGTGTCCGTCGCGCACCGCCGCCTGCGCCGCCTCCGCCACCACCGCCGGCACCTCCGTGTCGCACACCCCTTGCGCGAGGTTCACCCCACCCGCCGCCTCCGCCAGCACCGTCATCGCCCGTATCTCGGACTGCAGCACCCGCGGCGCCAACTCACTCAGCCCCAACCCCTGCCGGACCTCGACCGCCCCTGTCATCACTGCCACGCAACCCTCCCGTCGGCACAGCACCAGTGACCCACAGCATAAACTGCCCTTCGAGTCGCCGAATGGAAGCCACCAGAAAGCCTCACCCCGATCAACTCCTCACCGCGCGAGCCAAACGCAGCCTTCTGCGCAACGCCTCTCGCCCCGATGGCGAGCGCGACCGTGCCTTCCGCCGCGTCATCCTCTCCATCCCGCCCGGCCGCGTCAGCACCTATGGCCGGGTCGCCGCCGCGGCAGGGTACCCGCTCTACCACCGCGCCGTCGCCCGCCTCCTGCGCACCGACCCGCCCGACCAGCTCCCATGGCACCGCGTCCTCGGCGCAGGCGGAGCGATCAAGCTCCCAGGCATCGCCGCCCGCGAGCAGCGCGACCGCCTCACCCTCGAAGGCGTTCACTTCCGCGGCGCCCGCGTCGACATGGACCGCTGCGAACACGCACTACGGCCGTGGCAGCTGCCCGACTGACCCGACTCCGTTACAAATCGCCCAAGAGCAGGCGTCTACCGCAGCCCCGTCGACTGCGCCTGCTCATGCGCGTGATAACTCGACCGCACCAGCGGCCCCGACTCCACATGCCGGAAGCCCAGCGCCAGCGCCTCGTGCTTCAGAAACGCGAACTCCTCGGGCGTGTAGTACCGCGCCATCGGCAGGTGGTCCCGGCTCGGCCGCAGATACTGCCCCACCGTCAGGATGTCCACCCTTCGCTCCGCCAGGTCGCGAAAGACGCCGAGCAGCTCGTGCATCTCCTCGCCCATCCCGACGATGATGCCGGTCTTGGTCACGATCTCGCGCCCGGTCTCCGCGGCGATCGCCTTTGCATTCGCCAGAAACGCGAGCGACCGCTCGTATCGCCCACCCGACTTCGCCACCCGGTACAGCCGCGGCACCGTCTCGATATTGTGGTTCAGAATCTCCGGCGCCGCCTCCACCACTATGCGAAGTGCCTCCGGAACACCTTGAAAGTCCGGCGTCAGCACCTCAACCTGGCATCCCGGAGCCTGCCGCCGGACCTCGGCAATGACCTCCACAAACGCGCGCGCCGCGCCCAGGTTGTCGTCATCCCGGTTCACGCTCGTGATCACCGCGTGCGCCAGCCCGAGCTCGGCCACCGCATAGGCCACCCGCGCCGGCTCGCCGTGGTCGATCGGCTCCGGCCGTCCCTTCGGCACCGCGCAGAAGCCGCAGCGCCGGGTGCACACATTGCCGAGCATCATGAACGTCGCCGTCTTGTGATTCCAGCACTCGCCGATGTTCGGGCACTGCGCGCTCTCACACACCGTGTGCAGCCCCAGCTCCCGCGTCAGCTTCTTCAGCGCGTGAAAGGTCTCGCCCATCGGCGCCCGCGCCTTCAGCCACGCCGGCTTTGCCGCCGGCCGCCGCGGCGAAAGATCGATCTGCACCAGCTCTGCAACCGGAGGCGTCATCCCTTCGATTGTATCGCTGCCACCTCTCGGCCCCTGAACACGCACCGATCACTCGCCGAAACACGAGCTCCGTTCTTCCTTCCATCCGAAAGAGCACGCCCTAAGCCCGTCGCAGGAAGCTCGCACCTTCCATGCCCTCGTCCTCGAAGGGTTCCTCCCGAAGGAGATCTGCACCTCTACGCCCCAGCCGCTACCGCAGCCGCTCCCGCACCTCCGGCCGCACGAGATACAGGAAGAACACCATGCCAAACAGCCCCTGCACCAGCAGCGGAACCGCGTGCGTCCGCGCAAATAGAAAGAGGTACCCCGCCGCCAGCAGCAGCGCGCCCGACGTCGCGATCGCCCATCCCCAGCGCGTCATTCGCAGCAGCCCGAAGACGCCCACCACCAGCAGCGTCGAGACCGCCAGCACGCCGTACCGCCCGCCGCCCACGCCATACACCCCCTTGAGCGCGGCAAACGTGTTCAGCAGCGCGAGCAGCAGCAGAAACAGTGCAATGCCCGCCACGCCCGGCAGAAGCACGCCCTTCGCCTCCGTACCGCTCCTTAACTCTTCCGCCATCGCTACTCCTCGTCCCTCGCGCCGTCGCCCGCAAAACGCATTGTGCCGCTAGAGCGTGTGCAGATACGCCAGCAGCTCCGCCATCTGCTGCTCGTCGACCCGGTCGCCCATCGCCGGCATCATCCCATGCCCGCGCAGCACCGTCGCCGTCACACGCTCGTCCGTCGCCGCCGCGCCGCTGTGCAGCGAAGGCTTCTGAAAGACGCTCACCAGCGCCGGCCCGTTCTTCGCCTCATCGACGCGGTCGTAGTGGCACTGCGCACACTGCGCCTGAAAGATCCCATGGCCCGCCGCCTGCTCCGCCGTCAGCTGATCGACCGGCACCGGAGACCGATATCGATGACACCCCGCCGCCACCCCCACCATCGCCAGTCCCACCACCAGCATCAACCTTGCCGCCCACTCTCTCATCCCCTCCATTGTTGCACCAGCTCTCGTGCCGTGTTCACCACACCCAAGCTCCAGCAGCGCGGGGCAAGACGCGCGCAAAGAGCGCGCCGCCAGCGACTCGTCGGCCTGACCGCCTAGGTCGCCGCCCCGATCGCCTCAACGATCCGGTCCATCACCTCGCGATCCACCGGCTCCCCCGGCGCATGGTCCGTCACCATCACCGAGAACGCCACCGTGCGCCCACTCGCACCCACCAGGTAGCCGCTCAGCGCCCGCGCCTCGCCCAGCGTGCCCGTCTTCGCAAACACCCGCCCCCGCATCCTGCTCTTCCCTCCGAAGCGCGACGCCAGCGACCCATCCACTCCGCCCACCGGCAGACTCGCCCGCCACGCCGCGAACCACGGCTGCCCACTCGCCCACGTCAGCAGCCGCGTCGTCGCCCGCGGCGTCACCAGGTCATGTCCACTCAGCCCCGACCCGTCGTACAGCACGACGTCGTCCGGGTCGATCCCCGCTCCGGCCACAAACGACCGCACCACACGCGCGCCCTGCGTCGCCGTCCCCGCATCGCCAAGCGCCGCACCCAGCCGCCGCAGCAGCAGCTCCGCGTGCAGGTTCTGCGAGGTCTTGTTCGTCAGCACCACGTCCTCCGTCAGCGCCGCCGAGATCCGCGACGCCACGACGTTCATGCCAGCATGCCCCCGCAGATCACAGTCGTTCACACCCCCGAGATCGTACGACGGTGCAACGCCCGGAGGTCTCGGCGTCCCCGCTTCGCCTCTCGCGACCGGCAGCGGCTCTCGCACCTGTTGCATCCATCCCTCCTCCTGCACGAACTCCCGATGCAGCGCCAGCGCCCGTCCCTTCACCACAACGCCCCGGTGCTCCAGCATCGCCTTGAAGACCATCGCGGCATACTCGGCAGGGTCCGCGATGGCGATCTCTTCGACTCGCGCCGATGCGCCCGCCGCGATGTGCCCGTAGACCCGCAAGACGCGCGACCCGGGCGCCCGCTCGATCGCAACGCCGCCGCCTACCTGGTCGGCCCCGGCCGTCATCACGCTCGACTCAAGCGTGTAGTACGGCACAGTCTGCGCCAACGAGACCGTCGCCGCCTTCCCCGCCGACGCTCCCGGCGTTATCGTCAGCCGCAGCAGATTGTCAGCCACGCTCAGCGCGCTCACCGGCGCCCCGTACCCCCAGACCGCGTCATCCATCGCCCAGTCCTGTGGATACGGCTCCCACGGCCACAGCGAGTCATCCCCCACCACGTCCCCCGGCACAACCTTGACTCCGCTCGCGACTACCTGGTCAGCAAGCTCCGCCAGGGGTCGCAACGGATCCGGCGGCAACGGCGGAGGCGCGTCGACGCTCGGCTTCTCCTGCGCTGCCGGAGCAACATAGGGCAGCTCCGTTCCGGAGAGAGTCGCGTCACCACTTCCCACCAGCACCACGCTCCCGGACCGCGAGAGCGAGTTCGTCGGATTCGCCGCCTCACTCAGGTTCCCGACCAGAACCTCGGTCCGCACCGTGCGCTCCGGCCCCAGCAACGCCATCGCCGCCGCCGTCGTAAAGAGCTTGGCGTTACTCGCCGGCTGAAAGAACTGCCCCTCATGGATCCCCACCAGCGGCGTCCCATCCATCGCCACCACCGAGACACCCCAGTGCGCCCGCGCGACCTTTGCCTCCGCCGTCATCGCCGCAATCGCCTGTGCTAAACGCCCGCCGGAGCCTCCCCCGGCTCTCGTTACCGGCGCCGTCTGCGCTCGCGACACCGTCGATGCCCCTGCAGCCTCGCGCCGATCGGTCGCGGCCTCACCCCGCGTTATCGCGGCGACCTGGAGCGCCTGCGCCCGGTCTTTGCCCGTGGAGAGCACACCCGCGCTCAGCCACGCGACCCAAAGCAGTGCAGCGCCGCGGCACCCGGCCTTCGCTCTACTCCCCGGCATGCGCGGAGTCTAGCATCCACACCCAAAGCCGATCCCGCATCGGAGTGATCTGCGGGCACGCTGCCGAACGACCGACCCTGCCCCACCAACACTCGCTACTAGACTCATCCTCATGCCCTTCGCCCGTCGCCCTTCGTTCCTTTGGCAGTTGCGTACGCGCCAGCTCGCCCTCGGCGGCCGCACGATCCTGATGGGCATCGTCAATGTCACCCCGGACAGCTTCTCGGACGGCGGTCGCTTCTTCCTCCGCATCGACGACCCAGCCCCCGCCATCGCGCACGCCGAGCAGCTCCTTCGCGACGGCGCCGACCTCCTCGACCTCGGCGCCGAGTCCACCCGCCCCGGCGCCACGCCGCTCTCCGCCGCGGCCGAGCAGCATCGCCTCCTGCCGGTTCTTGAGGCCCTCCGCCGCGACCATCCCGGCACCGTCCTCTCCGTCGACACCTATCACGCCACCACCGCCAGTCTCGCCCTCACCGCCGGAGCCGACATCATCAACGACGTCAGCGGCCTCACCTGGGACCCCGCCATGCCCTCGACCCTGGCCGCCGCAGCACCACATCCCGGTCTCATCCTCATGCACACCCGCGGCCGCCCTGGTGACTGGCAGAGCCTGCCCGCACTCAAGCCCGAGGCCGTCCTCTCGCTCGTCCTCCGCGAGCTGGAAGAGCGGCTCGCCGCAGCCGGCGCCCACGGCATCCCGCCTGCCTCCATCGTCCTCGATCCGGGCTTCGGCTTCGGCAAGCGCGGCACGGAGAACCTTCCGCTCCTCGCCGGTCTCGACCGCCTGCACGTCCTCGGCCGTCCGCTGCTCATCGGCCTCTCGCGCAAAGGCTTCCTTCAGCAGAGCGCCCACGGCGCCAACGCCGCCGCCTCCCCGGAACGCCTCCATGCCACCCTTGCCGCCCAGACCGCCGCCATCCTCGCCGGCGCTCACATCCTTCGCGTCCACGACGTCGCCGCCGCCCGCGAAGCCGCCGCCATCGCCGACGCCACACTCGACGCCATGAGCTCGCTCCGCTAAAAGAGTGGGCCGCTGCTCCCCTGCTCACTCACGGCAGCGAGCGACAGGCCGTCCTGCCAGTCCTCGCTCTCCATTACCCTCGGTCGTATCGCCACCGGCTTGCTCTCCGCCAGCTCTCCTTGACCGATCTCCAGCTCCCGCAGCTTGCGCGTGATGGAAAATAGCCCGCCGCGACCCTCTGCCTTCGCCAGCATCTCGTCGTAGCTGTCGCCCGCCTTTCGCAGGCTCTTGCCCAGGGTGAGCATGCTCGCGTGCATCCCGGCCAGCTTGTCGTGGACCGACACCGCCGCCTGCCGGATCATCTCCGCGTCCCGCGCGATGTTGGTCTGCTGCCAACCGTATGCGACCGTCTTCAGCAACGTAATCAGCGTCGTCGGCGAGGCCAGGATCACCTTGCTCTTCGCGCTGTGCTCCAGCAGAGCCGTGTCGTGCTCGAGCGCCGCACTGAACAACACCTCGCTCGGAAGGAAGCACACCACAAAGTCGGGCGACTCGCGGAACTGACGCCAGTAAGCCTTGCCTGCAAGGTCGTCCAGGTGCTTCTTGACCCGGCCCGCGTGGGCGCGAAGATGTCCCTGTCGCTCGTCCTGATCCTCACAGTCAGCCGCCGTCAGGAACGCGTCAAGCGGCGTCTTCGCATCCACCACCAGGCATCGCCCATTTGGCAGCTTTACGACCAGATCAGGACGATACGCTCCATCCTCCCCGCGCATGTGCTGCTGCGTCTCGAACGACGCGTGCTCCACCATGCCGGAGAACTCAACGCATCGCCGCAGCTGCATCTCGCCCCACGTACCTCGAACCCGCGGCGCCCGCAGTGCCTGCACCAGCTGTCCCGTCTCCCGCCGCAGCTCGCTGTGTGCCGACTGCATACCGTCGATCTGCGCCAGCACCGCCGCATACGCGCCCTCGCGCTTCACCTCCAATGCCGTGCTGTGCTCGCTCAGCCTCGTCAGCGACTCCCGCATCGGCGTCAGCATCTGTTCGATCGCCGCGCGCCGCGTCTCAAGCTCGCCTGCCGCCACCGTCTTTTGGTGCGTCATCTCCGTGCGCGCTAGATGAAGAAACTGCTCCGTGTTCTGGTGCAGCGCCTTTGCCGCAAGTCCCTGAAAGGTCGTCGTCAGCTCCGCGCCGACCTGCATCAGCGCCGCCACCTTCTCCTCATGGGCCCGCTGCTCGGCCGCCATCCGCGCGTCCAGCCCGGCCGCTCGCTCGCGCGCCGCCGCGAGAGCCGTGCGCGTCTCCCCGAGCGCCATCTCCCGTATCCCCGCCTCCTGCTGCAGCCGCGAGACCTCCGCCTCGCGGCTCTCCCGCTCGCGACGCGCCAGGTGCATCTCCGCCGCCGAGCGGCCCTGCGCCATCCACCACCCCAGTGCGGCGCCCGACAGCAGACAAACGACGGCGAGAAGGATCGAAAGCACCATGGGATCAATTTACGCCATATCTTCGCCAACGGAGCTACGACTTTTATGCCGGGCGAGCCTTTCAGGACACCTCGCCCCTCGCCCCTCGACACCGCCCGGCACCTGCGGCGGCGGCAGCGTCCCCTCGCAAACCGGCAGCGAGCACACGCGGTACTATCCCCCTGTGCCTCCCGGAGCTCACCTGATGCGTCTTCGCCTCGTCGCCCTCCTTCTCGCCGCCGCTCTCACGACGCTCGCCCACGCCCAGGCCGCTCCTCCGTCCAGCACCATCGTCCTCACCGGCGCAGACATCCGCCCCGCGACCTCGCTCGACGGCGACTGGCACATGATCGTCGACCCCTACGCGACCGGCCTCTATAACTTCCACCACGAGGTCCGTAAAGATGGCTGGTTCCTCAACCGGCACTACAACCCGAACGACAACACCCTCGTCGAGTACGACTTCGCGAAGAGCCCCACCCTGCGCGTCCCCGGCGATTGGAACACCCAGCGCGACGCCCTCTTCTTCTACGACGGCATCGTCTGGTACCAGAAGGACTTCCACTACTCCAAACCCGCAAGCCAGGGCCGCACCTTCCTCCACGTCGGCGCCGCCAACTACCGCTCTCACCTCTGGATCAACGGCCAGTCCGTCTGTGAGCACGAGGGCGGCTTCACCACCTTCGACTGCGACGCCACCTCCGCCCTCCACGACGGCGACAACTTCATCGTCGCTGCCGTCGACAGCACGCGACTCGCCGACGGCCTGCCCACCCTTCAGACCGACTGGTGGAACTACGGCGGCCTCACCCGCTCTATCTCTCTGATCAACGTCCCCGGCACCTACATCGAGCGCTACGACCTCCACCTCGACCGCGCCACCCGTTCGAAGATTGAAGGCTGGATCCAGCTCGGCGGCCTCTCCGAGTCGGGCCACAACCAATCGGTCACTGTCTCTCTACCGGAGCTCAACGCGACCGTCACCGCAACCCCCGACAGCAGCGGTCGCGCCGCGATCTCCCTTCCCGTCGCGAAGCTCGAACTCTGGTCGCCCGAGCACCCCAGGCTCTACCGCGTCGACATCACCTCGCGACCCGCAACCGACGCCAGGGCCTCAGTCGCCTCCACCGACACGATCCACGACCAGCTCGGCTTCAAGACCATCGAAGTCCGCGGCACCGAGATCCTCCTCAACGGCAGACCCATCTTCCTGCGCGGCATCTCCATCCACGCAGAGGCACCCCTCCGTACCGGCCGCGCCAACACCGAGCAGGACAGCAGCACCCTCCTCGGCTGGGCCAAAGACCTCGGCTGCAACTTCGTTCGCCTCGCCCACTACCCGCACGATGAGAAGATGACCCGCGCCGCCGACCGCATGGGCCTCCTCGTCTGGTCCGAGATCCCCGTCTACTGGGCCGTCCAGTTCGACAATCCCGCCGTGCTCGCCAAAGCCAAACACATGCTCGCCGAAGAGATCGATCGCGACCGTAACCGCGCCTCCATCGCCCTCTGGTCGATCGCCAACGAGACCCCCGCCAACCCCACCCGCACTGCCTTTCTCACCTCGCTCGCCGGCGAAGTCCGCACCCTCGACCCCACGCGCCTCGTCACCGCCGCCCTGCTCGTCCACAGCGGCACGGAACCCCACACCAAGGTCATCGACGACCCGCTCGGCGCCGCCCTCGACGTCATCGGCTTCAATGAGTACATCAGCTGGTACGAGGGCACGCCCGAGACCGCCGACGAGACGACCTGGTCGGTGAGCTACGCCAAGCCCCTCATCGTCAGCGAGTTCGGTGGCGGCGCCAAAGCCGGCCTGCACGGGCCCGCCAGCCAGCGCTGGACCGAGGAGTACCAGGCCAGCCTCTATCAGCACCAGCTTCCCATGCTCAACAAGATCCCGCAGCTCCGCGGCATGACTCCGTGGATCCTGATGGACTTCCGCGCACCCGCGCGCCAGCTACCCGGAATCCAGGACTACTTCAACCGCAAGGGCCTCATCAGCGACCAAGGCAGACACAAGGCCGCCTTCACCGTCCTCCAGAAAAGCTATCGTGACGGCTCCATCGGCAAAGCCGAGTGATCGCGCGCAGAGGCACTCACACAATCCCGTACTTGACCTCGAGGAACCGCCGCACAGCCGGAGCCATCGTCGCACCGATCTCCTGCCACGTCGCCAACCGCAGCCGTCCGCGCAGCTCGCCCGACCGCACGGCACTCACCACCCGAAACCAGCTCTCCCGCAGATCCGCTCGCCGTCCATCGCAGATCACCAGAAAACGGCCGCCCTGCGCACACGCCGCGAGCACCCCGCGAAGCAGCTGGTACTCGCGAAACAGACCTCCGCGTCGCGGCAGCTCCTCAACCGCAAAGACCCCGTCAAGATCGCGATATCGCTCCACCAGCGACACAGGCGCCGTCTGAAACCCACCCTCGGTCAGCTTCGCCTCGACCAGGTAGTCCCCCAGGCGCATGTCCACCTCAGTCCGATCCACCAGGTCGCCCCGCAGCGGTACATGTACCCGAACCCCGAACTCGGGCCGTAGCCCCGCTTCAACGCCCAGCAGCAGGCAAAGGCACTCACGCCGCGTCGCGCCCGGATAGCAGAACACATTCATGAGCAGCGCGTCCGAGCTCGCGGCGCACTCCAGTTCGCTCCTCCGCCGGTCATGGCGTCGCGCCACCCGCGCTCCGGCGGTGTAGGCCTTCTCGAGCCGTCGCCGCCACGCCGCGTCGGCCACGATGCGCTGAAAACTCGCGGAGAGAAAGTTGCCGTGGCCAACGCCGCCACTGCCGCCTGCATAGATCACCGAGGGCGTGACGCCGATCGTCGTCTCGTGCGTCATCCCCTGCGCCCGCTCCAGATTACGCGCGGAGATCTCACGGCGAAGAGCCGCTGCAGAGAGGAACTGGCCAGTCATGACGCTGATCTTAGGCGAATATATGGCGAAGATCAAGCAAGGAAAGCAGACGAGGGCAAACTACCCAGCTAGTCGCCGCTCACCGGTTGCTGCGCCAGCACCGGCCGTCTCCGCTGCCGCGTCCGGCTACGCTCCGCCAAACGCCCACGCAGCCGGTCAAAGAACAGGTACACCACCGGCGTCGTGAATAGCGTCAGAGCCTGCGAGACCACCAGCCCTCCCACAATCGTGATCCCCAGCGGCCGGCGCAGCTCGCTTCCCGTGCCCGTGCCCAGCGCCAGCGGCAGACCGCCCAGCAGCGCCGCCATCGTCGTCATCATGATCGGCCGGAACCGCAGCAGACAGGCCTCGTAGATCGCCTCCTCCGGCGTCTTGCCGTGCTCCCGCTCCGCAACCAGCGCAAAGTCGATCATCATGATCGCGTTCTTCTTCACAATGCCGATCAGCAGAATGATCCCGATCATCGCGATCACACTCAGCTCGACCTTGAACAGCAGCAGGAACACAAGCGCGCCAACACCGGCCGAGGGCAGTGTCGACAGAATTGTCAGCGGATGGATGAAGCTCTCGTACAGAATCCCCAGCACGATGTACACCGCGATCAACGCCAGCAGGATCAGCAGCGGCTCCGTCGACAGGGAGTCCTGGAAGGCCTGGGCCGTTCCTTGAAACGCCCCGTGGATCGTCGATGGCACGCCGATATCGATGCGCGCCTGTTCGATCGCCGCTGTGGCGTCGCTCAACGAAACACCCGGCGTCAGATTGAAGCTCAGCGTCGTCGATGGCGCCTGCGACTGGTGGTTCACCGCCAGAGGAATGCGCTGGCTCTCAAAGTGCGTGATCGCCGTCAGCGGCACCTCCGCCCCGCCGCTGCTCTTGACATAGATATTCTTGAGCGCATCCGGGTCGGTCTGGTAGCGCTCCGCGACCTCCATCACCACGTGGTACTGGTTCAGCGGCGTATACGTCGTCGAGACCTGGCTCTGGCCGAACGCGTCCGACAGCGTCGAGTCGATCGCCAGCGGCGAGATCCCCAGTCGGCTCGCGGTATCGCGGTCAATCACCAACTGTTCCCGCAGTCCCTGATCGAGCTGATCTGTCGCTACATCCTTCAGCTCCGGCAGCTTTTCCATCTTCGCTTGCAGCTTGGGCGACCACTGATTCAAGCTGTTCAGGTCGTCTGCCGTAAGCGAGTACTGGTACTGCGTCGCCGTATTGCGGCCCCCGATGCGCACGTCCTGAAACGCCTGCAGATAGAGCTGCGCGCCCGGGATGCCCGCCGTCTTCGGTCGCAGGCGATTGATGATCACATCCGCCGACTCCCCCTTCTTGGCCCGCATCGCGTCGTTCTTCAGCGACATGAACATGAAGCCCGAGTTGCCGCCGCCGCCGCCCGGTCCGCCGCCGCCGAAGAACGCCACCACATTCTCGACGCCAGGATCCTTCACAACGATCGCCGCAAGCTCGGTGATCTTCGTCCGCAGCTCCGTAAAGGAGACGTCCTGCTGCCCCCGGATCTGGCCACCGATGCGCCCCGTATCCTGCTGCGGAAAGAAGCCCTTTGGCACCAGGATGAACAGGTACACATTCAGGCCGAAGGTCAGCACGGTGATCGTGAGCACCAGCCGCTGATGCTGCAACACCCAGCGCAGCCCCCGCTCGTACTCCGCCGTCAGCCGCGCCAGCCCGCGCTCTCCCATCAGGTACCACCAGTTGTGCTGGCCCGTGCTGTGCGCCTTGATGAACTTCGCGCTCAGCATCGGCGTCGTCGTCAGGCTCACCACCAGCGACACACCGATCGCAACCGAGAGCGTCACCGCAAACTCTCGGAAGAGCCGCCCCACGATACCGCCCATCAGCAGAATAGGAATGAATACCGCGATCAGCGATGTGCTCATCGAGAGCACCGTGAACCCGATCTCGCGCGATCCGATCATCGCCGCATCGAACGGCGTATGTCCGGCCTCAAGATGCCGGCTGATGTTCTCGATCACGACGATCGCGTCGTCGACGACGAATCCGGTCGAGATCGTCAGCGCCATCAGGCTCAGGTTGTCGAGCGTGTACCCGAGCAGGTACATGATCCCAAACGTTCCCAGCAGGCTCAGCGGTACCGACACACTGGGAATCAGCGTCGATCGCACCTCCCGCAAGAAGAGAAAGACAACGACGATCACCAGCAGGATGGAGATGATTAGCGTGCGCGTCACATCCTTGACCGACGCCCGGATCGTCGTCGTGCGATCAAGCGCCTGGTGTACATCAATCGACGGCGGAATGGAGGCCTTCAGGCTCGGCAGCATGTTCAACACGTTGTCGACCGTGTCGATCACGTTCGCCTCGGGCGTCTTGAAGACAATCACCAGGATCGCCGGCTTTCCATTGAAGATGCCGCCGGTATGGATGTCTTCGACGCTGTCGATCACCTGAGCCACGTCCGAGATGCGCACCGCGCCGTGCGCCTGCGAGGGCGCACCCGTCACGGCCGCTGTCGTCGTCGCCGCCGGCGCAACCGCCGCAGTGGCTGTGCCGGTCGCGGCTCCACTCGTCGTACTGCTCGCCGCTCCCGCTGCCGTGGTTCCCGTCGTGGTAGTCGTCGCGCTCGTGGCCGCCGGGGTGGTCGCCGTCGCGGCGGTCGTGTACGTCGCGCCAGCACCGCTCTGCGCCGTGCTTGAGACCGCGCTCGCCAGCGCCGACGGCAGGCCGGTCGACGCGGCGGCTGAACTCACCGGTCCACGGTCCGTCGCGATGATTAGCGGCGCGTACGCCGCCGAGCCGAAGAGCTGGTCGGTGTCTTTGATCGACCACCGCTGCGTGTCGGTCTGCAGATATCCCTTCGGCTGATTGACATTCACCGTGGCGACCGCCGCCCGCAGCGCCTCAAGCCCGATGCCGTACGTCGCCAGCTGCAGCGGGTTCGCCTCGATGCGCACCGCCGGCTTCGCGCTGCCGCCGCAGAACGTCTGCCCGACACCCTGCACCTGCGCGATCTTCTGCGCCAGAATGCTGTCGCACGCGTCATAGAGCTGCGGAATGGTCAGCGTGTCCGACGTCAGCGCCAGGATGAGGATGGGCGAGTCGGCCGGGTTGATCTTGCGATACGTGGGGTTCGATGGCAGGTTCGCCGGCAGTTGGCTCCGCGCTGCGTTGATCGCTGCCTGCACATCGCGCGCCGCTCCGTTCACATCACGCGTCAGGTCGAACTGCAGCGTGATCGACGTGCCTCCGGTCGAGGAGGACGACGTCATCTCGTTCACGCCGGCGATCTTTGCAAACTGCCGTTCCAGCGGTGTGGCGATCGCCGACGCCACCGTCTCTGGGTCCGCGCCCGGCAGGCTCGCGGAGACCGAGATCACCGGAAACTCGACCTGCGGCAGACTCGCGACCGGCAGCAGCTTGTACGCCACCATGCCCGCGAGAATGATCGCGATCGAGAGCAGCATCGTCGCAATCGGCCGCTTGATGAACGGCGCCGAAAAGTGCACCGTTCCCGCGCTCGGCGCCTGCTCGAACTCCCGCTCCGCGTGGTCGCGATCGGCCGTGCTTCCGTTCGGTCGCTGCGTGTCGTCGGCCATCAGTCCGCTCCCACCGTCGCGTGCGCGTGCTCGCGCATCTCCGCGTCCGCCTCGGCCGTGTGCAGATATCGCCGACCGATCCGGTCGAAGAACAGATACACCACCGGCGTCGTAAACAGCGTCAACACCTGCGACACGATCAGACCGCCCACAATCGTGATGCCGAGCGGCCGCCGCAACTCGCTCCCTGTCCCCGTGCCGAGCGCCAGCGGCACTCCGCCGAGCAGCGCCGCCATCGTCGTCATCATGATCGGCCGGAAGCGCAGCAGGCACGCCTGGTAGATCGCCTCCTCCGGCTCCATGCCGCCGTCCCGCTCCGCCTCAAGCGCGAAGTCGATCATCATGATCGCGTTCTTCTTCACGATGCCGATCAGCAGAATAATGCCGATCAGCGCGATGACGCTCAGGTCCACGTGAAAGATCAGCAGCGCCAGAATCGCACCCACGCCAGCCGACGGCAGCGTGGAGAGAATCGTCACCGGATGGATGTAGCTCTCGTAGAGCACGCCCAAAACGATGTACACCACGATCACCGCCGCGAGGATCAGCAGCGGCTCGTTCGTGAGCGAGGCCTCAAACGCCGCCGCCGAGCCCTCAAACTGAGCGTTCACGCTCGGTGGAATATTGAGATCCTGCTTGGCCTTGTTGATCGCGCTCACCGCATCGCCGATCGACTTGCCCGGTGCCAGATTGAACGAGATCGTCACCGCTGGAAACTGCCCCTGGTGATTGATCGCGAGCGAACTCTGCCGCGGCTCAAAGTGCGTGATCGCCGAGAGCGGCACCTGCGTTCCGTTCGAGCTCTTCACATAGATGTTGTCGAGCGACGAGGGGTTCCGCTGGAACTTCGGCGCCGCCTCGAGCACCACATGATACTGATTCAGCTGCGTAAAGATCGTCGACACCTGCCGCTGCGCAAACGCGTCGTCCAGCGTGTCGTCGATGTTCTGCGGCGTGATCCCCAGCCGCGACGCCGTGTCGCGATCGATCACCAGACTCGCCTCCAGACCCTCCAGCTGCTGATCGCTCGCCACATCCGTCATGATCGGAATCTGTCGCAGCTTCTCAAGCAGCCGGTTGGACCAGAACGCCAGATCCTCGGCGCTCGCGTCCTCGACTGAGTACTGGTACTGCGTCCGGCTCACCCGGTCATCGACCGTCAGATCCTGCAGCGGCTGCAGAAAGCACTGAATGCCCGTCACCGTATTCACATTCGGCTGCAGCCGCTGAATTACCTCGAGCGCCGTCGTCGATCGGCTCTCGCGGTCCTTCAAATTGATCTGAATGCGCCCGCTGTTCAGCGTCGTGTTTGTTCCGTCGATGCCGATGAACGAGCTCACACTCTCCACATCCGGGTCCTTCAGGATGATGCGCGCCAGCTCCTGCTGCCGGTCGCCCATTGCAGAGAACGAGATCGACTGCGGCGCCTCCGTGATCCCCAGCAGCACCCCCGTGTCCTGCACCGGGAAGAAGCCCTTTGGCACAACGATGTACAGCACCACCGTCAGAATGAACGTCGTGAGCGTCACCAGAAGTGTCACCGTCTGATGCCGCAGCACAAACTTCACCCCGCGCCCGTACGCCGCGATCACCGCCTCAAAGAACTCCTCGCTCTTGCGGTAGAACCGGTTCTGGTCCTCCTTCGACCTGTGCTTGAGCAGCTTCGCCGACATCATCGGCGTCAGCGTCAGCGACACCACGGCCGACACCAGGATCGTCACCGAGAGCGTCACCGCGAACTCGCGGAAGAGCCGGCCCACGATATCGCCCATGAAGAGCAGCGGGATCAGCACCGCGATCAGCGACACCGTGAGCGACAGAATCGTGAATCCGATCTGCTCCGACCCCTTCAGGGCCGCGTCCAGAGGACTCTCGCCCATCTCTAGGTATCGATCGATGTTCTCGATCATTACGATCGCATCGTCCACCACGAAGCCGGTCGAAATGGTCAGCGCCATCAGGCTCAGGTTGTTCAGGCTGTATCCCAGCAAATACATCACACCGAACGTGCCCACGATCGAGAGCGGCACCGCCACCGCCGGGATCACCGTCGCCGCAATCGACCGCAGGAACAGGAAGATCACCATCACCACCAGCGCGATCGTCAGCACCAGCTCAAACTGCACGTCCTTGACCGATGCCCGGATCGTGTTCGTGCGGTCGGTCAGCACCTGCAGCTGCACATTCGCCGGCAGCGACGCCCGCAGCTGCGGCAGCAGCTTCTGCACCTCATCCACGACGCCGATGATGTTCGCCCCCGGCTGCCGTTGGATGTTCACGATCACGGCTGGCTTCAGGCTCGCCTCGCGCGCCGGCGCGCTCTTCTCCGCCGGCTGCGCAGAGAATCCCATCCACGCCGCCTGGTACAGGTTCTCCGCCGAGTCCACCGCGTTTGCCACGTCCGACAGTCGCACCGGCGACCCGTTGCGATACGCGATGATCACCTGGTTGTAGTCCGCCGCCGTCAGGATCTGGTCGTTCGCCCCGATGGTGTAGCTCTGCCGGTTGCCGTTCAGGTTCCCCTTCGCTTGATCGACGTTCGCCGTGCCCAGCGCCGTCCGCATATCCTCCAGGCTCAGCCCGTAGTTGGTCATCGCCATCGGGTTCGCCTGCACCCGCACCGCCGGCTTCTGGCCACCGTTGATCGACACCAGGCCCACACCCGAGAGCTGCGAGATCTTCTGTGCCAGCAGCGTGTCCGCCAGATCCTCCACCTTGGTCAGCGGTATCGAGTCGCTCGTCAGCGCCAGCGTCATGATCGGCGCGTCGGCCGGGTTCACCTTGCTGTAGACCGGCGGGTTCGGCAGATCCTTCGGCAGATAGCTCGTCGCCGCGTTGATCGCCGCCTGCACATCCTGCTGCGCCACGTCGATCGACTCCGACAGCGCGAACTGCAGCGTGATTACACTGCCGCCTCCCGAGCTCGTCGACGTCATCTGCGTCAGCCCGGGGATCTGCCCGAACTGCCGCTCGAGTGGCGCCGTCACCGAGCTCGCCATCACCTCCGGACTTGCGCCCGGATAGAACGTCAGCGTCTGGATCGTCGGATAGTCGACCTCCGGCAGCGCGGAGACCGGCAGCTGCTCGTACGCGACGAAGCCCGCCAGCAGAATCGCCACCATCAGCAGCGAGGTGGCGACTGGCCGCAGAATAAACGGCCGTGAGGGGCTCATGGCTGCTTCGCCTTCGCCGGCGACGGCGCCGACTGCACATCCGTTCCCTGCGGAGCCGTGTTGGCCGTCTGCGACCGCTTCGTCTGCGCCGAGGTCGCATCGCCGCGCGTCGTCGGCTGTGAGGGCCGGCCCTCATGCGCGATCACCCGCGCACCATCCTTCAGCTTCTCCTGCCCGTCCACCACAATCTGATCGCCCGGCTGCACACCGCCGGCGAGAATGACCTGCGTCCCCTCCGTCAGATCGACCTTGACTGGCTGCGCCACCACGTACGCTTTGGGCGCCCGCTGCGCCGCCTCGTCCCCACCCCGGCCGCCCTTGGCTCCCTTGGCAGCGCTCGCCCCGGCCGTCGTCTGCGGCTTGGTCTGCTTGTCCGCCGGCGGATCACCCTGCTTCAACAGATAGACGAACGTCCCGTTTACGCCGGTCTGCACCGCCGCCGCCGGCACCACGATCGCGTTCTGCCGCTCCTCGAGGATCAGCCGCACGTTCACAAACTGGTTGGGAAAGAGCATGTTGTCGCGGTTCTGAAATACCGCCTTCACCTTGTCGGTTCCCGTCGTCACGTCGATCTGGTTATCGAGCGTCAGCAGCGTTCCGCTGGCCAGGTGCGTCGTCTCCGACCGGTCAAACGCCTCGACCGCCAGCGGATGTCCTCCATGGGTCAGCTTCAGCACCTGCGGCAGATAGTCCTCGGGCAGCGTAAAGATGATCGCGATCGGCTGCAGCTGCGTCACCACCACCAGCCCGTTGGTGTCCGCGGCGTGCACGATATTGCCCGGATCCACCTGGCGCAGACCAACCACGCCATCGATCGGCGAGGTGATCCGCGTGTACACCACGTTGACCTTCGCCGCCTGGATCGCCGCCACGTCCGCCTGGATCGATCCGGTCGCCTGCCCGGCCGTCGACACCTCCGACTGCTGGCTCTCCTTCGAGACCACGCCCGCCTGGTAGAGCGCCGTGTATCGCGCCGCCTCGGCGTCCGCGTTCTTGCTGTTCGCCTGATCCTTGACCAGCTGGCCCTCGGCCTGCGCCTGCGCCGCGAGGTAGGGCCGCGGGTCGATCTCCGCCAGCAGGTCGCCCTTGCGCACCGCCTGCCCCTCGCGGAAGTTCACCCGCATCAGTTGACCATCCACGCGCGATCGCACCGTCACCGTGTTGTACGCGGTCACCGTTCCCAGCGCCGTCAGGTAAATCGGCATCGTCCGCTGCTGGACCGGCTGCGTCTGCACCGGTACCGGCCGGTCCGCCGCCGCCGTCAGCCGCTGCGACTCCGCCGCCTGCTGCTGCGTGTTGCGCCGGATCTTCCACACCGCCGCGCCCACCGCCAGCAGGATCACCAGTACGATGATCACCTTGCGCAGCGCGCCGCCCCGGTTCTCCGCCGGCTCTCCTCTCGACACCGCGGAGGGCGGCGGCAGCGCGGGCTGCGTTCCAACCGCCGGCTGCGCGGATGTCGCGCCCGGGGCTGCCTGAGACCCGTCGGGGGTCACACTCGTACGTTCCTCGGTCGACACAGAAGCCATGCGTTCGCTCGTTTCCTGTGAGTCGTCTTGCCGGCTCAGATCACCTCACCCGGTGTTGCTCGCCGGATGACAAAGGCGCGTTTCCGGAAACTCCTCTGAATCCATCATAATGACGGGGGCGCACCGTCGAAGGTTTCATTTAAGTCCGCCGCGCCAGATCACGGCACACAGCACCCCGTTGCCGTACTCGCTTGAGATGCAACGGATCGCCGTCACGAAGAGAGGACCGGTTTGCCCACCCTCGATCAAGAGCCCGCACTTGTTGATCCCGCAACGCACATCCCCCTCTGCGTCGATCTCGACGGCACGCTCTCAAAGTCCGACACCCTCGTTGACTCAACCCTCGCCATCGCCCGCCAGCATCCCGCCCTGCTGCTCAAACTCCCCGGCTGGATCGCCGAAGGCAAGGCCGCTCTCAAGCGCCATATCACCGCCTCGGTCGAGCTCGATGTCGTTCACCTCCCCTACAACGAGCCCCTGCTCGCCTATCTCCGCGAGCAGCACGCCCTCGGCCGCCCGCTCTTCCTCGCGACCGCCGCCGACGCCGCCCTCGCCCATCGCGTCGCCGCGCACCTCGGCCTCTTCTCGGGCGTCCTCGCCTCCGACGGCTCCACTAACCTCGCCGGCCCCAACAAGCTCGCCGCCTTCCGCCAGCGCTTCGGGGACCACTTCTGCTATATCGGCAATGCCAGCCCGGACTTGAGCCTGCTCTCCGGGTGCGTCGATCCCATGGTCGCCAACCCCACCCGCGGCCTCACCTCCGGCCTGCGCGCGCAGCACATCACCCCCACCCGCACCTTCGTCGAGCGCAACCCGCCCGTCCGCGCCTGGCTCAAGGCCATCCGCCTCCATCAATGGGCCAAGAACGTCCTCATCTTCCTCCCTCTGCTGCTCGCTCACATGCGCTCCCTTGGCCTGCTCGCCGGTGCCGTCGTCGCCTTCCTCTCCTTCGGCCTGTGCGCCTCGGCGACCTACATCATCAACGACCTGCTCGACATCGAAGCCGACCGCGCCCACCCCCGCAAACGCCGCCGTCCCTTTGCCGCCGGAGACCTCTCCGCCCTGCACGGTGTCGCCGTCGTCCTCGGCTTCTTCGTCGCCTCGCTCCTGCTCGCCCTCGCCGTCCCCCGCGTCGTCGCCGCCCTCTCGCCCGCGCTCGCGCTCCCCGGCCCGTACTCCTTCCTCAAGTGGCTCCTGCTCTACACCGCCACCACCCTCGCCTACTCCCTCCGCCTCAAGCGCGCCATCCTCATCGACGTCATCGTCCTCTCCGGCCTCTACACCATCCGCATCCTCGCCGGCTCCGCCGCGACCGGCGTCGGCGTCTCCACCTGGCTCGCCGGCTTCTCCATCTTCTTCTTCCTCTCGCTCGCCTTCGTTAAGCGCTTCGCCGAGCTCGAAAACCTCCGCGAACGCGGCGGCGCCACCCCCAAGGGCCGCGGCTATCACGTCGACGACATCGAGCAGCTCCGCAGCTTCGGCTCCGCCTCCGCCTACGCCTCCGTCGTCGTCTTCACCCTCTACATCTCCAACCTCTCGAACGCGACCGAACTCTACCGCCACACCACCCGCCTCTGGCTCCTCGTCCCCGTCCTTCTGCTCTGGCTCAGCCGCCTCTGGCTCCTCGCCAGCCGCGGCCATCTGCACGAGGATCCCGTCGTCTACGCCATCACCGACCGCCGCTCCCTCGCCCTCGGCGTCCTCGTCATCGCCATCGTCCTCTCCGCCCTCTGAGCTTCTATTCAGCCACTCGACCGCTCTCGCTCACCCGAACCAGATATCGCGACAGGACCTCATGCCAACCCTGATTGAAGCCATCCACATCAAGCGCAAGATGATGTTTGAGTACGAGGACGCCCCCTTCGCCTGTCTCGACTCCGACATCAGCACCCCCACCGCCCGCGGCGGCCAGACTCTCGTCCGCCTCAAGATGCGCAACCTCCTCACCAGCGCCGTCTTCGAAAAGACCTTCAAGGCCAGCGACAAGTTTAAGGAGCCCGACCTCGAGCTCGTGCCGGCAACCTACCTCTACTCCGACGCCGACGGCGCCTACTTCCTCGACCAGGTCAGCTTCGAGACCCTCACCCTCTCCGAAGCCATGCTCGGCAGCGCCCTTAACCTCATCATCGAAGGCACGCTCATTCAGATCCACAAGTACAACGGCAACCCCATCGGCCTTCAGCTCCCGCTCTTCGTCGAGCTCACCGTCGCCTCCACCGAACCCGCCGTGCGCGGCGATACCTCGAGCGGCAGCGGCACCAAGACCGCCCGCCTCGAGACCGGCCTCGAGCTGCGCGTGCCCCTCTTCATCCGCGAGGGAGAAAAGATCAAGGTCGCTACCGAGACCCGCGACTTCGCCGGTCGCACCTGACACCTCGACGAATCGCGCCAGCAGACCCCTACGGCTCGCCCGCGCCACTCCCCGTCCCACCGGCGCCACTCCCCGCAGCCCCGCCCGAACACCGGAACTCCCACGCCGACCGCACCCCCGGCGAGAACTTCCGTGCCTCCGCCATCGTCGCCTTCGCCCCCGCCTCGTCGCCCAGCGCACACTCCGCAATCGCCAGGTTCCGCGCGAAGTCTATCTGGTCCTCGTTCCGCGCGAACGCCGGCCGCCACAGCGCCACCGCCCCCGCCACGTCGCCGCGTTTGGCCGCATACACCCCCAGGTCCGAGAGCGCCGTCAGGTTCATCGGCTCCAGCCGAAGCAGCTCCCGCAGCCGCGCCTCCGCCTCGGTTGCCTCCCCATGCAGCGCGTCCGCCACGCCCAGCGCCTCCAGCAGCTTCACATCTCCCGCCGAAGCACCCGCACCCGGCGACGCCGCCCCATACGCCGCCTTCAGCGCCGCCACCATCCCCTCCCGGTCCTGCGAGACCCCGGTCATTACCGCCATATACCGCGCCAGCGCCAGATCCCGCGCGCCCGCCTCCGGGGAGAAGATCGCCGTCAGCGTCGTCTGCTTCCCCGCCGGCGCCGCTGCCTCTCCTGGCCCCCGTACCAGCGGCTCCCGCAAAATCCGGTGATCTGTCCACGCCACGTGCGGAATATTCTGTGCCGTGCTCCGCGGCATGTGGCAGCTCGTGCAGTCCGGGCTCTCCGTGTGATGGCTCGCCACAAACTCCGCCGCCCCGTGGCACGCCAGACACTTCGCCCGGTAGAACGCCACCCGCTCCTCTGCCTTCGGCGAGCCGTGCGGATCATGGCAGCTCGTGCACGACATCGCCTCCCCGCGCGCCCGCTTGCAGTGGCTCGCGGCGAACTGCTCCACCTCGCTCACCCCGCGCTCCAGCGGGTCGCTACTCGGGAAGATGTAGTACGACAGATACTCCGCAATCCGATCCCCCGGCCGGTACCCGAGCGCGCTCTTGCCCGCCCGCGGCACCGTCACATCCCCCTCCAGATGGCAGGTGATGCACACCGAGTCGCGCCGCTCCGCGTCGAGCTTCGCCGGATTCACCACCGCCGCCTTGCCTCCGCTGCGCACGTGCGCGTCCGCGTCGCCATGGCAGCTCTCGCACGTGATCCCCGTCTGCGCAAACGCCACCCCCGCATACCGGTTCGCCGTCCCCGCCTCCGGACCACGCACCCCGCTCATGTGACAGCGCAGGCACTCCGCCTGCATCGGCAGCGCCGGCGGCATCTCCCTCAGCCGCTCGTAGCCCGGCTTCATGTCGTAGCCGCCCGTCGCCGCGTACCACGCCACCGGCGACTCCAGCAGATAGCCCTCCTGCGTGTACAGATACGTCACCCCGAGATGTCCCGAGCCTAGGAAGTACTCCAGCCGGTGCCGCCCCGCGATCCGTGCATCCCGCCCGTCGGCAAACGTCAGCGTCGCCCCGTCCCTCTCCTGCCGTACCTCATACCGCACCCCCGACGCCGCATGCGTGAACGCCCCCGGTAGCAGCCGCTCCGTCGCCATCCCGCTCGCATTCGCCATCGGCGTCTCGAGATATCGCCGCACAATCTCCGCATGGCACCGCGCACACCGCGCGTCCGCCGTCCGCACCGGCTCCTGTCCGCGCGCCAGCCCCGCCAGCAACAGCAGCACCGTCCACCCACCCCGCCGCAGACCCGCCATGACCCCGACTATGCCACTCCTCGTCTCCCCTTGTCATTCCTGAACGCGTCTCCAGCGCCTCCCTTCCTTGCGGCCATCGGCGGTGTCACCGCAGACTCCTGCCCTGAGGCGTCTCCACCCCTCTTCGGCAGGGGATGGGCATTCGCCACCCCAGCACCCCGCAGCGCAACCCGCTCCGCCTCACCCGCCGCCCCGAACCGCATCGCTTCCGCCGCCGCTTTGGCGCAAGCGATGGCTTCGCCTCGTTACAATACAAGTGAAGCCTTCGCGTGAACGCGTCCAGACTGCAGCCGGCAGCACCACCGCAGGGCAGGTAACGCCCGCTGCAATGCTCGCAAGCAACCATCGCGCCGACCGTCCCCAGGTGGACTTGGGTCCGGTCCCGCTCAGATCTAAGTCCAGACCTAAGCTCAATCTTTCGAAGACTTTGCACAAGATGAGGGGGGAGGGGGGGTATACCCGCGCTCACCATCTTCCCCTGATACCCTGGCCGGAGCCACATGACCGATACCGCCCCTTCTCTCACCAGCTACGACGAGTCCACGCTCGACCTCGCCTTCAGCGCCCTCACCGGCGAGGTTCGCGCCGCCGCCGCCAGCCTCACCACCGCGGAGGCCCGGGAGGCCTTTCGCCTCGATTGGCTCGGCCGCAAGCAGGGCCGCCTTAAGCTCCTCAGCGAGGCCTGGCTTCAGAGCGCCCCCACCACCGCCCGCAAGCCCCTTGGCCTCCGCTTCAACCAGCTCAAACAGCAGATCGAGCAGGCCCTCGCCGCTCCTGCAGCGAACCCCGAAGCCTCCGCCGACGCACCGATCGACATCTCCCTGCCCGGCATCACCCGTACCCCCGGCATCGCCCACCCGCTCCTCGAGACCATGCAGCGGGTCGTTCGCGTCTTCGAGCAGCTCGGCTACTCCGTCGCCCTCGGCCCCGAGGTCGAGACCGACTTCCTCAACTTCGAAGCCCTCAACTTCCCCCCCAATCACCCGGCCCGCGACACCCAGGACACCCTCCTCATCGCCCGCCAGCAGCACAAGCCCGCCCGCGACCGCCTTCTGCTCCGTACCCACACCTCGCCCGTGCAGATCCGCTCCATGCTCGCCGCCGACCCGCCGCTCCGCCTCGTCATCCCCGGCAAAGTGCATCGCAACGACGCCGCCGACGCCACCCATTCCCCCATCTTTCACCAGGTGGAAGGCCTCGCCGTCGGGCCGGACATCACCTTCTCCGACCTCAAGGGCACCCTCGACCACGCCATGCGAGCCCTCTTCGGCGCCGGCGTCCGCACCCGCTTCTTCCCCAGCTTCTTCCCCTTTACCGAGCCCTCGGCCGATGTCCAGATCTCCTGCATCTTCTGCGGCGGCACCGGCTGCCGCAAGTGCAAGCACTCCGGCTGGATCGAGCTGCTCGGCTGCGGCATGGTCGACCCCGCCGTCTTCGCCGCCGTCACCGCCGAGCGCGCCCGTCTCGGCCTGGACGCCGCCCCCTACGCCCCCGGCCGCGTCACCGGCTTCGCCTTCGGCATGGGCGTCGAGCGCATCGCCATGATCCTCCATGGCGTCTCCGACATCGGCCTCTTCTACTCCGGTGACATGCGCTTCCTCGAACAGTTCGCCTAGAACGCACTCTTCGAGAACGAAGGTTGTCCTCTCGTCCGCTCCGACGCTTCGATCGACGCTCGATCGCCCCTCGCGCTACTCCCGGCACTTGTTCAAAAGGCGCAAGCCGCCGCGCAGGTCGTGCGTACACCTATCCCGTTCGGCCGTCGTCGCCCCGTTAGGAGCGCTACTTCGCCGGCTCACTCGCGAAGACTCCTGTCACGGACGGCGACAGGGGCTGGTCTGCATGCTTCAAGAGCAGGCTCACCTGCCACATCTCCGTCTCCGAGAGCGAGTGGTCGAACGCGGGCATTCCGGAGAGCCGGATCCCATTCGCCACCTTCCAGTACGTCTCACCCACCTCATCATCACTCACGCCCACGACCGCACTGTTGCGGTGCTTGACCCAGAGCTGCGGCGGCCCTGGAAACATCGACGTCACATACCCCGAGGTGTGCCCCGGCGATCCATGGCAGCTGGCACACTCCCGCATGTAGACGTGTGCCCCTGCCTCCATCCCCGCCTCGTCTGCCGCGAAGGGTGCCGTCCTCAGCTCCCGGTCAATCCGCACATGCAGCGGAACGTTGACCACCTGCTCTTCCAGTGGGAACGGAGCGTCTGCCACGGCAACCGGTGGGTGGCCGTAGCGCAGATAGACCGACACACCCCCAACCAGCAGCACGACCGCCACGACAAAGCCGCCGAAGAACGCCCCCACGCCACGTCCGCCCGCTCGCTCCTGCATCATCGACTCCGCTCCCTAGCTCACACAGCCCGCGCCACCGTTTACCGCGACGCGCCCGCACTTACACTACCAGTGGCATCCCCGGAAACTCTTGCACAACCCGCGCGCACATCCCGGGACGCTATCTGGGTACACGCCGGTCGCGAACTCTGCGGGCACCACCATCCGCTACCCACACCCACGCCGGCCTCCGTACCACCAGAAGACCTCATCACTTGCGCGAGCCGCAGTGCTGCCACCCGCATCTCGCTTCGTGCTCTTAACGAAGACAGCGCGGAAGGTCATCCGCGCCGCACTCTCATTGAAGAACACCGTTCAGAGTGACTCGATGACTTCAGAGGACCACCTCAGTCATCGCGAGTAAAGCTCATGCACCTGCAAGGCGACCTGTGCTACCGAGTCCCGTCGCCCAGCGGCTTCACGAACTGCTCCTTCAGCTGAATCGCGCCAATCAAGACAACAGCAATCACAGACGGGATAAACAAAACGTACATTTCGGCCTCCTTAGGCTCGAGCAAGTGTGAGGAGCAGGCTGCGCGGCTTCAGCCTCGCAGTACCCCTGGGAACGAGGTTGTGTACCGTGGACCGGTACATCGGCTTGGTTGCTCTGTACCTTGCACCTCGAGCGCCAAACGCAAGGCCACGCTGCCCTTGCGCCCCGATAGCAGTTTTCTCTCGAAAACAAAGCAAATCAGACCTGCTCGGGCAGCACGTTTGCAACCTCGCCGAAACGGCGATGCGAAATCAAGCGCAAAGGGTTTCCACCGCGGAAGGAAAATTCCTTCTACAAACCTTGCCAGCCACAGCCTTGCTCGGCATCAAGGTCGGCGACTCCGGCCAGCCTGGTGTGCCCGATTCGCTAGACTAGAGCTCGCCCATCCATGAAGATCCTGACTCAGTGGCTTCGCGCCCTCCTGCCCTCGCTCTCTGCCCCGTTCGCCATCACGGATCGCCAGCTCGCCGACGACCTCACCCTGCGTGGCATCGCCGTCGAGGGGGTGCACGACCTTGGCGCCAATGCTCACGGGCAGCTGCTCGGCTCCCTCTTTGAGATGGACATCACTACCAACCGCGTCGATGCCATGAATCACTTCGGTATCGCCCGCGAAGCCGCCACCATCTACAAGCTGCCATTGCCGCCGCTCGCGGCTACGCTGCCGCCCTCAGTTGATACTGACCCACCCTTTCCCGTCCGCATCGATCCCACTGTCCAGCACCTCTGCGGGCGCTTCACCGCCCGCGTCCTGCGCGGCATCAACGTCGCCGAGAGCACCGGGGATGTCGCCCGCTTCTTTGACCTCCTCGGCCAGCGTCGCATCTCCGGCCCCGTCGACGCCTCCAACTTCACCCTGCTTGGCATGGGCCATCCGACCCACGCCTTTGACCTCGACCGCATCAAGGGCGGGCTCATCGTTCGCTTCGCTCGCGCCGGCGAACGCCTTCATCTGCTCGACGGCACGGAGCGCGCCCTGACCGCCGATGACCTCATCATCGCCGACCACAGCCGCGCCCTCTCGCTCGCCGGCATCATGGGCGGCCTCGACTCGAGCATCACCTCCGCAACCCGCAACGTCCTGGTCGAAGCCGCCTGGTTCGACCCCGCCACCATCCGCCGAAGCGCCCGCCGCCACGGCCTTCACACCGATGCCTCGCACCGCTTCGAGCGCGGCGCCGACTTCAACGCCGCACCCCTCGCGAACGACCTCGTCTCGGCCCTCATCCTCCGTGCGGGCGGCCGCCTCGCGGGCCCGCTGCTCGATCTCGTCGTTCCGGAGGCCGCGGCCCGCACCAGCCTCCGGCCTCCCCTCACGCTCTCGACCTACGAGGTCCAGAAGCAGCTTGGCCGCACCCTCGACGACACTCCCGGCCACTCCGCGCTCACGCCCGAGCTCGTCACGCGCGTCCTCACCGCGCTCGGCTGCACCCTGCAGCCCACGTCACCCAGCTCCAACGCAGCCCGCTCCACCCTGCACGCCCGCGAGAACACCCCTGCCGACGCCGTTTTTTCCGTCTCACTGCCCTCGTGGCGACTCGACCTCGAGCGACCCATCGACCTCATCGAGGAGGTCGCCCGCGTCTTCGGCTACAACCGCTTTCAGAACACCCTTCCCGCGCCCCTGCCCGTCCTCGACCGGCCTGCCGCCCGCGCCGCGGCCGCGCTGCGCGCGCGCCTGCTCGCTCTCGGCTTCTCCGAAAGCATCTCAAGCTCCTTTGCAAGCGCCGCCGACAGTGAGCTCTTCGCCGCAGCACGGCAGCAGCCCGCCGCACTCGAAAACCCGCTCTCGGAAGAGGTCGCCAACCTTCGCCCCTCGCTTGTCCCTGGCATGCTGGAGATGCTCGCCCACAACCTCAACCGCGGCGTCTCCAGCGTTCGCCTCTTCGAGCAGGGTAACCGCTTCACCACCGCCGCCGAGTCTGCTGAAAGCGGGATCGCGACCGTCGACGAGCACCTCTCGCTCACCCTCGGCCTCACCCTCACCGGCGCGCAGACCACCCCGCTCTCGAGCGTCGCCGATGCGCCCATCTTCGAGCTCAAGGGCGTCATGGAATCCATCGCCGCTCTTGTCTCGTCACCCAGCGACGTCCGGCAGGCAAGGACGGCCGCCCCCGACCACTTGAACGCCTCACCGGCAACGAACGCCGGAGCAGTCTCCTCTCTGCCGTCGCCTTCCGTAATGTCATCGGTAGCATCGTCCAGCGCACCCGCTCTCACCTTCACCACGGCAGGTACCCCACCGTGGCTGATGGCCGGTCGATCCGCCCTGGCCCTGCTCGACGGATCTCCGTTCGCCCGCTTCGGCGAGCTCTCCGCAGCCGAGACCGTGCGCCGCAAACTGCGACAGCCTGTCTTTCTCGCCGAAATCGACCTCGACGTCCTCCTCGCCCGGCCCTTTCGGCAGGCAATCGCCACGGAGCTCTCGCGCTTTCAGGCAGTCGACCGAGACTTCTCCTTTGTCTTCCCCGACCAGACTCCGTGGTCGGCGATCAGCGCCGCCATCGCCGCCCTGGGCCTCCCCGATCTCCGCTCCGTCGCGCCGGTCGAGATCTTTCGCGACCCACGCGGGAAAGCCGTCGCCTCCGGTCACTACTCGCTGCTGCTCCGCACCGTCTTCCAGTCCTTCTCCCGCACTCTCACCGACGACGAACTCGCCCAGAGCTCCACCCGCCTGATCGAGGCTCTCACAACCCTCGGCGGCACTCACCGCGGCTGAGCCGTCTGCCACGGCCGCACCACGCGTGAGTCATCCCCCGCCACACCGGAGAAATTCACTCGTCAGCCCTCTATACTTCGAGAACACGGCACACTTTGCCGTCGGAGTCTTGATGAGCACATCCGCCATCCTCAGCACAGACGAGTTTCAGGCGCTCGAGCAGAAGGTGCTTCGCGCCGTCGACGTGCTGCGCCACGAACGTGACGCCCGCGCCGCCGCCGAGATCGAGGTCGCTCGCCTGCGCGAGCAGCTTCGCACCGAGGCCGAGGCCACCCACACCGCACAGGCCGAGCTCTCCGCCCTCCAGCAGGAGCGCGAACACGTCCGCCAGCGCGTCGAAAAGATGCTTCAGCAGATGGACGAACTCCTCTAACCGTGCCGCCGCGGAGGTCGCAGTGACTGACGTCGAATCCCTCATCGCCCCCTCTGTGGCCAGTGCCCAGTCACGCGCCCAAACTCCCGCCCAGAGTAGCGCCTCAACGCCGGTGCCTGTCACCGCGGTCACCGTCGAGATCTACGACCAGGTCTATCACCTGCGCGGCATCGACCCCGGTCACATCGCGCGCCTCGCCGCTATCGTCGACAGCAAGATGCGCGCTGTCTCCGCCCATGGCGGCACCGTTGACTCCCTCCGCGTCGCCGTCCTCGCCGCGCTCAACATCGCCGACGAGCTCGCCGCTCTTCGTGATCGTCACGAGACGCTCAGCGCCTCCTTGCGCCACGCGCAGACCACCGTCCGCTCCCGCGCGGGCGACCTCTCCCATCTGCTCGACGAGGCGCTCGACGAACGCCGCGCTGGCTGAGTCACGATCCTACCGATGATGCGCAGCGAAGTCCGGGCGCTCCTGCTTCAATCTCCCGTTCGCGCTCGCCACAGCGTGCTTCGATGTGTGATCGGCCTCTCGCTCGCCATCGCCCCCGCTCTCCCTGGCCTCGCACAGGACGCCATCCCGGACGTGCACACCGACCCACGCTTCCGCGCCGAGGTCGAGCTCGCGCGCTCCCCCGGCCAGATCCCCCAGACCGCCATCGTGCACTGGGAGAACGCCAACCGCATCGCCGGCCGGCAGTGCGCCGAGTGCCTCGAGCACATCGCCACTCTTAGCTTCCGGATCGGCGGATGGCAGGCCGCCGCCGACGCCGCCGAGAGCTTCGCCGCCCTCGCCCCCAAACTCACCGACAAGGCGTACGGCGAGCTCCTCCGCGGCAGCGCCCTTCTGCGCCTCAACGACGACCGCCCCGCCCTGCTCGACCTCGACCACGCCGACTCAAGCTTCAAGGCGGCCTTCGCCCACGACCCCACCCTGCGGACCGCCCTCTATCTCGATGGCCGTGCCCTCGCCGCCCTCCATCGTGATACCGAGGCCCGCGCCGTCTTCCTCCACTACGCCGAGCTCGTTCCGCCGACGGACCGTTATCGCGCCCGCGCCCTCCGCTTCGCCGACAATCTCGCTCTCGCCCGCGCCACCATGGCCCCGCCTCTCTCCGTCACCACCGCCGACGGCCAGACCCTCTCGCTTGACACCCTGCACGGCCGCGTCGTCCTGCTCGACTTCTGGGCCACGTGGTGCGTCCCCTGCCGCGATCTGCTGCCGCGCCTCCAGCACCTCGCCGAGCGCTTCCAAGATCAGCCGTTTACGCTCATCAGCATCTCCTGGGACGATGACCCGGCCGTCTGGCACAACTTCATCACCCAGAACCACATGACGTGGCCTCAGGTTCTCGACAGCGACCACAGCCTCTCCGCCAGCTACGGCGTCGACGCCCTCCCGCACTACTTCACCATCGATACCGACGGCGTGCTCCAGTCCGAGGTCGTCGGCCTCGGCAACGATGACCTGGAGACCCGTATCGCCGACCTTCTGGACAAGGCGAAGGCGCTCCCCGCCGGGTCGACTTCAAAGCCCTCGACGGCCCGTCCCTGACGTTTGAACCCGCCGGCCCTGCTGAGACGTGCCAAGGGTCGCCCGAGCATAAGCAGATCAGCGCGTTCCGGCAGCCGCTGTCTCTATACTCTGCATCGCCTTGGCCTTCGCCACCAGCTTCTTCAGCTTACCTTCGATATCCGAGCCGGAGCCGATCTGCTCGTCCTGCAAGATGCCGTCCGCATCGATCGTGAAGGTATGCGGAATGGCCTGGACATCATAGGCCGTTGAGAGCTGGTGGTCCGCGTCGCGATATTGGGGCCAGCTCATGCCATGCGCATCGATGAACTTCTGCCACTTCGCCTCGTCCTTGTCCCACGAGACGCTGATCAGCACAAACGGCTGACCCGTGAACTGCTGCGCAATCTTCTTGATGTGAGGCAGCTCCTCGTTGCACGGTCCGCACCACGTCGCCCAGAAGTCCACCAGGACCACGCGCCCGCCCATGCTGTCGAGCGTGAACGTCTTTCCATCAGCCGTCGTCACAGTGAAAGGCGGCGCCATCCTCGCCCGGGCTAGCGCGGGGTTCTCCGCAAAGTGCTCCGCCCGCAGCCGATACGTATCCGTCTCTGGTGCGCTCTTCACATACGCAGCGAACCGCGTGCGCGCCTCCTGGTCACGATGCAGACTCGCCAACACCCGCCCATCCTGATACGCCGCCAATCGCACGCTCGGGTCTTGCGCGAGCACTGCCTGGAACGCCTCGTCGGCCTCCGTCAGCTGCTCGGGCTTCGGCTTGTCATGGTTCATGTGCATCAACGCGGAGCCGCGCAGCATCTCGGCATACGCCCTGTCCGACGGCGCCTTGACCTGCTCCCGGTGCGCCGTCGCGCTTACTAAAGCCGCCTTCTCGTCTCCCATCTGCAGCTCGAGCTCCGCGGTCCGCGCCATGCAGTCCGCGCACTGACCCTTGCTGGTCTTGTACGCCCTCTTCCAATGCCCAAGCCGTTCATCAGAGCTCGTGTGTGCATCCTTGGCCGCCGTCATCTCCTTCTGGAACTTCGGATCGGCGTGGTAGTCGGTTGGCTGCTGCGAGCCGAGTCGTTCAGACGGCATCGCAACAGCAAGGCAGAGAGCAAGATACCTCCAGAGCTTCATAGAAGATGTCCTAGGTGGTGAACCATACCATCCCTGCAGAACCGTAGTGTGACAAGTAGTTTTCGAAGGATCCCAGACCCAAACTCACAAAGTGGATCGACCGACGGGGCACGCAAAGGCAGTACCAGATTCAGGCAAAGACGCTCCGAGGTTCACCAGTAATAATCTATTCACGAGGTAAGACTCGCTCGCACCGCCCCACTGCACGGGTAGTTTGCTGGCTAACTAAGGGAAACTACTTTCCAAATAGAAACCTTGTTATTGCAGACTCGTCCTCGCTACCGTCGTACCGTCCGCACCTATCTGTTTTGCTCTGAGGATGTCCTATGCGCATCGTATTCACCGCTCTCGTCCTTGCTGCCGCACTCGCCGCTCCCGCCGCCGCCCATGCCGTCACGATCGATGACTTCTCCACCACCGGCAATGGACTCACCTTGACCTTCTCGCTGCCCAGCAGTCCTACTCCATCCGGCTTCGATCCCGGCTCTGACTTCTACCTGGGCAATATCAGCTTCGTCGAAAATGGCATCACCATGACGGCAAGCAACGTGTACTTCTACACCCATACGGACGAAGGCGGATTCGATCTTGAAGATGCCGACCAAAACATCATCGACGGTCTAAGCTTCACCGGTCCCAAGCTCTTTACCGGCACCATCGAAGACCCGACCTTCAAGACAGGTGACTTTACGCTGCAGGCGTTTTCTAGCAGTTGCACCCTGAGTGATACCGAAGCTGCCGCCTCAGAGAGCAGCTGCTCTGCCAACTACAACCTCAGCATCACCCCCGAGTCCACTGTGACCCCCGAGCCCGGCTCACTGCTTCTTCTCGGCACAGGCTCCATCGGTGCAGTAGGCATGCTGCGTCGCCGCCTCAGCCGCTGACGTGGAGACGGCACCCACGGGGGCCCGCTGCGACTTAGGTCAGCGGTCCTCTGTGCGTGCCCGTGCCCGTCCGGCTTTCACGCGGCACAACGCAAGATCCGTCAAGCGCTCCATCCTCCCGCTCCGCCGCAGCATCGGACCCGGGAGGAGTCTCACTCAACCATGGACCGCATCGAAATCTCCGACGACCAGATCGTCCCTCTCGGCAACATCGCACCCGGCCTGCGCGGCCTACGCATTCTCTTCGTCAACGTCTTCGGAATCACGCACCCCGACGGCTCCTGGACCCTGATCGATACCGCACTTCCACACGCCGCCGCGCGCATCCGAACCTGGGCTGACACCACCTTCGGCCGTCCGCCCAACGCCATCGTGCTCACGCATGGCCACTTCGACCACGCGGGCAGCTCGATCGAGCTCGCCGATGGCTGGGACTGCCCTGTCTTCGCCCACACGTTCGAGTTCCCCTACCTCACCGGCCAGCAGCAGTACGCCGATCCCAACTGGAAGGCCGGCGGCGGCATGATGTCGCTGCTCGCGCCTCTCCTGCCCAAGGGACCCATCAACCTTGGCAACCGCCTCAAGCCGCTTCCCGGCGAGGGCGGCACGCTCTCCCTCGTCGAGCTTCCCGGCTGGACCCTCCTGCACACCCCCGGTCACACGCCTGGCCACGTCTCCTTCTTCCGTGAGAGCGACCGCACCCTGCTCGTCGGCGACGCCTTCTGCACGACGCCTGCCGAGAGCTTCTTCGAGGCCGCGATCGCGCAGCATCCTGAGCTCCACGGGCCGCCTGCCTACTTCACCTCCGACTGGGCCGCCGCCCGTGCCTCCGTCCAGAAGCTCGCCGCGCTCGCGCCTCTCACCGTCGCCGTCGGTCACGGCAAGCCGCTCGCCGGTGAGGCCGTTCCCGAGCGCCTGCAGCTGCTCGCCGACGACTTCGACCGCGTCGCCGTTCCCGGCGACGTCAAGGGCTGAGCATCTACCAGAGGCGCCACCAGCCGGTCGTGAAGACCCGATGCAGGCCAAAGCGAAGGATGGAGAAGAGAAGAACGGCGAGGGCGAGCAGGATCAGGCCCCGGGCCTGCTGCTTTTGCTCCGTCCGGCGACGGTCATCGCCTGCGTCCAAGGGGGATCGTTGCACGGGCGTTGGCTACTCGCTCGTCTTATTGACGAGATAGTGGATGCGAAGCTCGAGGTTGGGGCCGTGGAACTGTGGCGGCAGCGGCGGGAACTGGCCGACGCCGGTGATGGAGCCCCAGGCCGCGCGATTTAACGCATCGTCGTGCGTGGAGCCGTCGAGGTGCATTGCACCAATGCGTCCGTCGGGCAGAATCGTGAAGCGGATCTGGGTGACGCCCTGTTTATTCAGCGGCGGACGGGCCTCCTCCGGGATCAGGGGAAGCCACGTCGTGTAGATCTCTCGCAGGATGCGCTTGAGATAGGGATTGAAGTCGACACCGAGCGTGTCCGAGAGGACATCAACGCCGGTGTTGAGACCCTGGTGCTCGACGGGGATGCCGGCGCCGTACTCGCCACCCTGGCCGGGCGTCTGCGCAGCCTGCTGGGCGGCGCGCCGGATCGCCTCACCCGCGCTCTGTGAGGGCTGGGAGAAGTTGGGACGGGTGGGCGCGGGGTGGGGGGAGTCGGCCAGCGCCTGCTGCGTGGGCTGCGGGGGAGCGGGTGTAGGCTGCTGCGGCTCTGGCTGCGGCGGCGTGGGCTGCTGCGCACTGGGCTGCTGGCTCGCCTGCGGACGCGGGGTGGGCGCGTTCGGCAGGGCGGAGGCCCCAGGAGCACCGGCACGGCGCATCGCCTCGAGCTGCTGGAGCGTCTTGCGGTCGAGGGTGGGGCGGGCGGTCTGCTGCGTACGATCACGGTCGCTCAGCGGCGTCGCCGGCGGCGGTCGGTGCAGCGGCGGCTTAGAGAGGTCCGGAGGCAGATTCAGGTACGTCAGCTCGCGGTCACGCTGCTTGAGCACATCGGCGGGGTTGATGATGCGGCCCTGATGGAAGAGCACCTGCGGCCCGTAGAAGATGAACCAGCCGACCGCCAGGTAGAAGATCAGCGAGATGTAGATCGCCTCGCGGAAGCGGCCCCGCGCGCGCTCGTCGTCCAGCGTGTCCAGCAGATGGATCAGCTCGTGATGATCGAGCTCGCCGAAGCGGCCGGTGCGGACCTTGGTCGATGGCGGCGGTGGGAAGGCCGGGGGGTTGGGCGGGGTTTCGAGGCTGGGCATGGGGAGCTCATCATAGGACGGTCGGGCGCCCGCCTATGTCTCAGGACGCCGCCCGTTTGTGCGCGGACAGGGAGCCCCTGGGCTCATTTTCTCATCTTTCCGGACCGCCGCCTTCGCCGGTTAGCGATCGACGTCGTGACGGTGCAGGGGGATGCCGGATCGTACACTGGCGGCATGGGTGCGAGGTTCAGGGCGGAGACCCGGGCGCTGGTCATCACCGTCAGCGACCGGTGCTCGCGCGGGCAGCAGACGGACCTCTCCGGTCCGGCAGTCGTACGGGTGCTGGACGAGGCCGGCGTTCACGCACTGGAGACGCGCGTGGTGCCGGACGAGGTCGACAGGATCTCGGCGGCGCTGCGGGACGGGGCGGCCCGGGGGACGGGGCTGATCCTGACAACGGGCGGCACGGGGCTGGCGCCGCGCGACGTCACGCCCGAGGCGACGCGGCTGGTGTGCGAGCGGCTGGTCGACGGTCTGGCCGAGCAGATGCGCCTGGCGGGGCTGCGGGAGACGCCGCTCGCGGTGCTGAGCCGCGGCATCTGCGGAACCATCGGCGCGACGCTGGTAGTGAACCTGCCGGGCAGTCCCCGCGGGGCCGAGACCTCCCTCCTCGCCATCCTCGAGCTGCTGCCGCACGCGCTCGATCTGCTGGCCGGGCGCACCGAGCACGAGGCGCAGGTACGGGTAGAATCGACCTGACCCGTGACACGCTCCCCGGCATCGCTGTTGACGAAGTGGAACCTGGCCATGCTGGCGGCGCTGAAGCCCCTTGGGATCTGGGGCATCGGCGGCCTGGCCCTGGTGGACTCGGCCGCGATTCCCATGCCGCTCGACGCGCTGGTCATCGACTACGTCGCGAACGATCACGCGCGGTTTCTGCTGTACTGCTTGATGGCCGCGGTCGGATCGGCCATCGGGAGCATGCTGCCGTACTACGTGGGGCGCGCGGGCGGCGAACTCTTCCTTTTGAAGCGCATCAACCGCCAACGTTACGAGCGGCTGCGGGACCGCTTCGAGAACCAGGAGTTTCTGGCCATCATGATTCCGGCGATGCTGCCGCCGCCGATGCCAGTCAAGCTCTTCGAGTTCGCGGCAGGCGTCTTCGAGATGAAGCCGCTCTGGTTCTTCGGCGCGATCACCGCGGGCAAGTTCCTCCGCTTCCTCGTCTGGGCAATCATCACCATCTTCTACGGGCCAGCGATCCTGCGAACGATCACGCAGACGCTGCACCGCCACCTCGGGCTGGTGCTGAGCTTCGCGGGCGCGATGGTCGTGTTGCTGGTGGCCTACGCCGTACGAAAGATCTTCGACCGGCGGCGCGGGACACGGCTGCCCATCGAGGACGAGGACACGGTCTAGGCGACGGCGATCTCTCCCGGGAGGTCGCGCGACTCGGCTCGCGGGTGGTCCCCCCTCCCCCCCGAATCTATGTCAAAGTCTTCGAACGAATCAACTTAGGTCCGGACTTACGCCGGAGCTCGGTTCGGACTTAGGCCGAAGTTCGGTCCAGACTGGGTCCGGATTCACGTCCGGACTTACGTCGGCTTGAGGTCCGGACCGGGTCCGGACTGGCCTAGGCTGGGCCGCGACGGCGCCTCGACTGGGCTGCGCTAAGCCTGCGATCAGGTCCAGGGCGGGGTCGGCGATCGTGGACGACCTTCGGCGCGGCAGTCCTGGGACGCCTTCCAGGCCGGGGTGATGCAGCAGCCCTACCTTCAGTCTAGCGAAGCGGGCAGGCTGATTGCGCCAACCCCTCTGCGCATGGAGACGAGGCGAGCGGCTCAGCCGAGGTGGAGGTCGTCGTTACGGCGCGCCTGGATGACCTCGGCCAGCACGCGGGCGAGGGCGGGCAGGCCGAAGAGCACGCCGGCGGTCGCGGCGGTCGACATGAGGTCGTTCGCGTAGAAGGGAACAGCGGCGACGAAGCAGGCGCCGAGGCCGGCGGCGGTGTGGGCGTATAGTCCGCCCGCGGCCCAGACCGCGAAGTTGCTGAGCAGGAAGAAGGAGGTCGAGGACGCGAGGACGGCGGCGCCGACGCGCAGCGCGGAGCGGCGCCGGTGCAGCAGGCCGTAGCCGAGCAGGCAGACGGCGGCGTACCACGCCCAGGTGAGCAGATAGCCGCTCAGGTGGAAGGGGAAGCCGTAGACGCGCGTGGTGAGAAAGACGTCGGTGAGCGCCATGGTGGCGGCGGCCAGCAGCGCCTCTGGACGCGAGCGGCGGGAGCCGAAGAAGAGCAGGCCGCCGCCCACCGCGGTGAAGTTCACGCTGGTGGTGTGGAAGGCATGGGGCAGGAGACGGCTCAAGACAGCGAGCAGCAGAACGAGATAGGCAGCCATGGAGACCTCAGGCGCATGCGGCCGGAGCCAGGTGGCGCAGCTTCTATTCTGGGTGCTGGACCGCGGCGGGTCAACCTCGACGATGGAGGAGATGCTGTGGAACCACACGGGCGGAGGGCCACACCACGGCGGCCAGGGTTGAGGTGAGGGTCAGGGGCGGGCTTCGTAGACGATGTTGAAGGGCGTCTCGGCGGCTCGGCGGAAGCGGGTGAAGCCGCCCGCGGTCGCGACCTCGCGGATGCGTCGCTCGCCGGCCTGCGCTCCCAGGCAGAGCTCGCCCGCCTGCGAGCGGGAGCACGGAGTGCAGAGCAGCGTCGAGAAGGAGTAGTAGACCCGGCCTACCGGATTGAGGTTGCCGCTGAGGGTGTCGTTGGCGAAGGGCTCGACGATCATCCAGGTGCCGTCCTCGGCGAGCGACTCGCGGATGTGGCGCGCGGCGCCGACGGGGTCGCCCATGTCGTGCAGGCAGTCGAAGACGGCGACGAGATCGAAGCCAGTGCCGGGGTACTGCATCGCGCTTGCAACCGCGAAGCTGGCGCGGCCGGTGAGGTGCTGCGCGGCTGCCGTCTGCTGAGCGGCCTCGATCGACTTGTCGTGCGAGTCGAAGCCGATGAAGGTGGAGTGAGGGAAGGCCTGGGCGAGCAGAAGCGTGGAGGCTCCTTTGCCACAGCCCACGTCGGCGACGCTGGCGCCGGCGGTGAGCTTGGCCTGGACGCCCTCGAGCGCAGGAATCCAGGAGGAGACCAGGTTGGCGGCGTAGCCGGGACGGAAGAACTTCTCGCAGCCGTGAAAGACCTCGTCGGTGTGCTCGTGCCAGCCCATGCCAGCGCCGGTGCGGAAGGAGTCGGTGATGCGGGGGACGGCGGCGAGTGAGCCGAGCGCGAGCTCGAAGGCGCCGGGCAGGAAGGCCGGGCTGCTCTCGTCGGCCATGGTGAAGGCCTGCTCCGGCGAGAGGCTGAAGCGGTCGGTGGTCTCGTCGTAGAGGACGTAGCCGCCGGCCGCCTGCGAGGCGAGCCACTCGCGCACATAGCGCTCATCGGTGTGTGTGCTGGTGGCGAGTTCGACGGAGCTCATGGGACGGCCAGCAAGGGCCTTGTAGAGGCCGAGCCTGTCCCCGATGACGACCATGCCGGCATGGACGGCGGCGCCCAGATCGCCGACGAAGCGGCCGAGGAAGCTGTTGAGTCGATTGGGATCGAGGGCGGACGATGGCGCTGTGCTCATAGGACCTCTTCGTGTGGAGATAGCGGGCCCAGTGATCGCTGCGTCGACTCCGGTGAAGGAGGGAGACGCCGCCATTGTCTGCCGCCGGGCCAGACGCGTCAAGCTGCGAGACGCCCCTTGGTCACGAGCCAGGGTGTGCCGGGTCGGGAGCGGGAGGAGAGGCGTCAGTGCTGCTCGCGGTCGCCCATGCGCATGGCGACGACGCGGTGGTCGGGGTTGACGGTGACGGTGGCGGAGAGGGGCGGGGTGGTGCGGCCATCGAGGAGACTAGTGTTGTAGAGGAAGCGGAGGTCGCGAAAGAGCACGGTGGTGTCGCCGTCGGGGTCGGGGGTGGAGGGCGCGGTGACGAGGGGAAACGGCGACCAGTCGAGGTAGACGCGGCCGAGCCAGGAGCGCTTGGCGGCGAGGGTGGCGAGGGTCTCGGGCGGCTTGAAGAAGAGGTCTTCCTGGGTGGTGGTCTCGACCTGGCCGGAGAGGGTGTTGGCGGTCGAGATCTGAAAGAAGTCAGGGGTCTCGACGACGCCGTGCCAGCGGAAGGGGTTGAGGGGGTAGGGGCTTACGGTGGCGCGGCGGATCTCGACAGAGCCGTAGTCGGCGGCGCGGACGAGCTGCTCGGCCTTGAGGCGTTCGGCGCCGCGGACGATCCAGAGGAGGCACGCGCCGAGCAGAGCGGTGATCGCCCAGCCGCGGCCGCGGAGAGGCTTCCGGCGAGCGCCGATCTCCGCACCGACGAGGCCGAAGAGGACGGGGGCGGCGAGGCCGAGGAGGAGGAAGGCGAAGAGCACGGGCTCGAAGATGAAGACGAAGGAGCCGGCGACCCAGCGCGGGTTGAAGGGCGCGAAGGGCCGCAGGCCGTAGTTGTTGGTCCAGTCGAGGAAGAGATGGCTGAGAAGCGCGAGCAGGGTGCAGGCATAGAGGACGCCCCAGCGCGGCGGAGGAAGCTCGCCCGTGCGCCGGGTGGGGGTCTCGCGCGGGAGATCGGGTTGGCGGGCGGCGCGGCGGAGACGAGCCTGGTGTGCGAGCCAGAGGACGGCGACGAGGGCGGCGGCTTCGACCGGGATGCCGAGCAGGGTATGGGTCCAGCCGCGATGGTGCTCAAAGCCGGCGACAGGGCCGCGCAGGCTCCAGAGAGTGTCGATGTCGGGGAGCTCGGCGGCGAGAGTCATGGCGAGGGTGCAGTAGGCGGTGGTGCGATTGAGGCCGGCGCGGGCGAGACACGCGCCGGTCATGAGGTGGGTCACGGGTTCCATGTGGGGAGGATAGCGTGCGCGTTCGAGCACCGGCACAGGCGAGCGCGTCTCTATAATCGCGTCGATGAGCAGAGCGAAGAGTGGGGTCGGCGCGCTGACGCCGGAGCAGCGGGTGGAGGCTCTGCGCGAGGAGCTGCGGCACCATGAGCACCTGTACTACGTGCTGGACGCGCCGGAGCTGACGGACGCGGCCTACGACGGACTGATGCAGCAGCTGAAGGCGATGGAGGCCGAGCACCCGGAGCTGGTGACGGCGGACTCGCCGACGCAGCGGGTGGGAGGCAAGCCGCGCGAGGGCTTTCTGAAGGTGGCGCACTCGCGGGCGATGCTGTCGCTCGACAACGCGCACAACGAGGCGGAGCTGCGCGCGTGGGATACGCGGGTGCGGGAGGCGCTGCCGACGGCGGAGCGGGTGCGGTACGTGTGCGAGCTGAAGCTGGACGGGCTCTCGCTGGCGCTGAGCTACGGGGCTTCCGGGAAGGGTGGGGAGACGATCGGGGCCCAGGTCGCAGAGGCGATACAGCGGGCCCCCAAGAGGGGGGATGGGGCGGTCCGCGAGGAGGCGCGGGCACGTGAGGAAGGAGGTGTGTCGCTGCTGCGAGGGCTGACGCGAGGGGACGGATCGACCGGCGAGGACGTGACGACGAACGTGCGGACCATCCGGTCGGTGCCGCTGCGGGTGGGGCAGGCGCGGCTGGAGGCGGCGGGGATTCCGGCGTCGGCGCGGCGGGCGGGGTTCGAGGTGCGGGGCGAGGTCGTGCTGCCGGCGGCGGCCTTCGCGAAGATGAACGAGGAGCGGGTGGCCGCGGGGCAGGCAGCGGCGGCGAATCCACGCAATGCGGCGGCGGGGACGATTCGCACGCTCGAGCCGAATATCGTGGCGCAGCGGCGGCTGGAGTTCTACGCGTACTTTCTGCTGACGGCGGCGGGCGAGCCGCTGCTGGACACGCAGTCGGCGGCGCTTAGGGCGCTCGGGGTGTGCGGTCTGCGCGTCAACCGGCACTGGCGCGAGGTCGAGGACGTCGAGGGCGTGCTCGCATTTATCGATGAGGCGGAGCCGTTGCGCGAGACGCTGCCGTACGAGATCGACGGCGTCGTGGTGAAGGTGGACGCGGTCGCGCAGCAGCGGCGGCTGGGGTTTACGGGCAAGGCGCCGCGGTGGGCGATCGCGTACAAGTTCGCCGCGCGCGCCGGGTTGACGCAGCTGGACGGGGTGCTCTTCCAGGTGGGGCGCACGGGCAAGGTGACCCCCGTAGCGGCCCTCAGGCCGGTGCTGATCGGCGGCACGACGGTGGCGCGCGCGACGCTGCACAACGCCGACGAGATCGCGCGTCTGGGTGTGCGGATCGGCGACACGGTCGAGGTCGAGCGCGGCGGCGATGTGATTCCGAAGATCGTGCGGGTGGTGGAGGACGCGGCGCACGCGCGAGGCACGGGCGAGATCGTCTTCCCGACGCACTGCCCGGAGTGCGCGAGCGAGCTGGTGCGGGCCGAGGGCGAGGTGGACTGGCGATGCGTGAACTCGAGCTGCCCGGCGCGGCTGCGCGAGGAGCTGCTGCACTTCGCCTCGCGCGGCGTGATGAACATCGAGGGGCTGGGCGATGCGATGGTGGCGCAGCTGCTGGGCCAGAGCGCGGCCGAGCCCGAGGGCCGCGAGGAGGAGAGCGCGGTGCACACGGCTGAGGCCGATGCGGATGTGAGCACGGTGATCGAAAGCCTGCAAGCGGCGGCTGAGGGCGAAGCGTCACGCGTTCCGATGGTGCGAACACTCTCGGACGTCTACGGGCTGACGCGGGAGCAGCTGCTCTCGCTCGATCGGGTGGGCGCGAAGACGGCGGACGCGCTGCTGGCGGAGATCGAGCGCTCGAAGGCGGCGCCGCTGGCGCGCGTCTTGCTGGCACTCGGCATACGGTTTGTGGGCGAGCGGACGGCGCAGCTGCTGGCGACGCACTTCGGCGCGATGGAGGCGATCGAGGCGGCGACCGCGGACGAGCTGGAGGCGGTGAACGAGGTGGGGCCGCGGGTGGCGCAGGCGATCGTCGAGTTCTTCGCGGTGCCGGGCAATCGCGAGCTGGTCGAGCGGCTGCGGGCGGCGGGGCTGACGATGCACGCCGAGAAGCGGGTCACCTCGGAGACGCTGGCCGGCCTGACGATCGTGCTGACGGGAACGCTGCCGACGCTGACGCGCGAAGAGGCCAAGGAGCGGATCGAGCGCGCAGGCGGCCGTGTGGCCGGAACCGTGTCGAAGAAGACGAGCTACGTCGTCGCGGGCGAGGAGGCGGGCTCGAAGCTGGACAAGGCGACATCGCTCGGCGTGCCGGTGCTGGACGAGGCGGGGCTGCTGCAGCTGCTTGAGAGTGGACCTGCGGCTGAGCCGGAGACCGCAGAGAGCTAGCTGCGCTCGTAGTGGAAGTGGAGCTCCTGCTCGCTCGGGACGGGGGCGCCGTTGCGGGTGGCAGGGGTGTAGGTCCACTGGCGCACGACGGCCATCACCGCGTTATCGACGGCGGGGCCGAGGCCGTGCACGAGCTGCAGATCGGAGACGGCGCCGTGCTCGTCGATGACGGCGTTGAGAACGATGTCGCCGGCGGTGCCGGGCGGCAGTGTGGAGAGGTCAGGCGCGGGACGGGGGAAGTGCTTGAGCAGGGCGATCGAGATGTTGCCTTCCCCAAGGCCGCTCTGGTCGGCCGATCCGGTGCCGCGGTCCGTACCGGCAACGGCGGGCGCGGGCTTGGGCGTCGTGGACGGGGCGGCGATGCGAGCGGTTACGGTCGGGCGCGGCTTCGCGGCGGGCTTGACGGCAAGGGCGCTCGCGGCGTGGGTGGGGCTGCCTGGCGCGTAGTACGTGAGCAGGCGCACGCCCTGGGAGGTTCCAGGAAAGCGATACGGCGCGAGGTGCGCCGCCGGCGGCAGGCCGAGGATCGCGAGCAGAAGGATCGCGTGCACGGCCGCGGAGGCAAGGGCGCTGGCCGGGCGCTGAACGGCGGCGTCGGCGGGCGGCTCGATCGGCGTGGAGCTCCCGGCAGAAGGCGGCATGGAGGGATTTTAGTCCCGCCGGTGAGCAAAGACACGGAGAAGCACGGGGCTGAAGGTGACCAGGAAGGCGACGCCGAGCAGGGTGGCGAGCACGCGAACCGAGCCGGTGAGGGAGAAGGCCGCCCACGAGACGAGCACCCAGAAGGCCATGTTGGCCGAGGCGCCGAGGTAGACCCAGTCGGAGAAGCGGTGCTGGTCGTGAACGAAGTCCATGTCGCGAAGGCGTGGGATGGGGCGGCCGCCGCGGTCGACGGCGCGCAGAACGATGACGGGCGTCAGGTTGAGCACGAGCACAAGGGCCGTCCAGAGCAGCGGGGCGACGGCGGACGGAAGGCTCGGCCAGAGCTGCGGCAGGCGCGGCACAAGCAGCCACGTGACCACGATGGTGAGCAGCACGTTGGCCGTGGCGCCGGCGTTGACGAGCGCGGGGAAGTGCAGCATGTCGGCGAGGCGGTCCATGCGGTCGAGCGGCTTCTGCGCGCTTGGGAGCGGCGCTTCGCCGTCGCTGCGGAGGGTGGGTCGCGGGCTGGGAGGGATGGGCTGCACGGAGGCTCCTGGGTGCAGTCTAGGGCAAGACGAAGCGGGCGCGGGGGGTAGGCTGAAGGCTGAGGGTGAAGCGATGAAGCAGGACGAGAGCAAGGGCGCGATTGAGTCAGTGTGGGACTACCCGCGGCCGCCGCGGCTGGAGGCGACGTCACGGCGGCTCCGGCTCGTGCACGCAGGCGTGGTGATCGGCGAGACAGAGCGCGCGATGCGGGTGCTTGAGACGAGTCATCCGCCGGTCTTCTACCTGCCGCAGGCGGATCTGCGGATGGACCTGCTGCGCACGGCGGCGGGACGGGGCAGCTTCTGCGAGTTCAAGGGCGTGGCGAGTTACTGGGATCTCGACGTCGGCGGCGCGGTGCCGATGGTGCAGCGGGTGGCGTGGAGCTATGCTTCGCCCTCGCCGGCGTTTGCGCCGCTCCGGGATCACCTCGCGTTCTACGCGAGCAAGGTGGAGGAGTGCACGGTCGATGGCGAGCGGGTCGAGGCGCAGCCGGGAGACTTCTACGGCGGCTGGATCACGTCGGCGGTGCGGGGGCCGTTCAAAGGTCTTCCCGGGTCGCAGGGGTGGTGATCGCGGCAGACCGCTAGGGCGTGGTGGGGGCGGTGCGGCGGCGGGCGCGCGGGCGGGCGGGCGGCTTGGACGGCTGCTTGGCGACGGCGGCGGCCTCTTCCTCCTCAGGGCTGAGCTGGTGGAAGCCGCAGAGCTCCATCGCGTGCGCGGGCTCGGGGTTGCGCATGAAGGTCTCCCAGACGAAGCCCGAGCGGAGGTTCTCGGCCATCAGCACGCCGATGCCGATGTCGATGCCGAGCACGTCGGGGTCGTACCAGAGCTGCTCGGGGTGGAAGGCGTCGCAGAAGCCGTAGCGCGCCCAGGCGTCGCGGCCGTACCGGTCGCGCAGAAAGCGCAGGGTACGGACGCACTCGCGCGGCAGAAACGGAAGCGAGCCGGCGGCCGCGCACGGGACGACCGAGCCGTCGACCGGACCCATCAGCGGCGGTCCACCCCACGCGGTGTAGCCGTGCTGCCAGTCCGAGGCACTGACGCCCCAGTAGTCGTCGGAGTAGCCGCGTTTGAGGGTGAGCAGGAAGCTCTTGTGCGCGCGCGTGGCCTCGACGGAGTTCTGGTAGTAGTTCGCGTAGCGGTCACGCTGGTTGGCGAAGTCGAACCACGCATGGCTGAACTGGTGGACGAAGAGCGGGTCGCGGCCGGAGATGTACTCGAAGTTGCGATAGCGGATGCGGGGACGGGCGAAGCCGTCCCACACGCTGGGGGGCACGGGGTGCGTGGGCGAGCCGATGGCGAGCAGCACCATGCACATGAACTCGGCGTAGTGGTCCCAGCGGCCGGGGATAAAGCCGGTACTCGGAAACCACCCATAGGCGAAGGCGTTGCCGCCGTTGAGCATCCATGGCCAATCGACGCGCTCGTAGATCTGGGTGGCGAGGTCCTTGATGCGGCTGTCGTTAAAGTAGGCGCGGCAGGTAAGGACGCCACAGAGCAGCAGCGCGGTATCCATGCCGGAGACCTCGCTCCAGCTCATCGGGCGGCCTGTGTCGATGTGGTTGAAGTGGTAGAAGAAGCCGTGCTCGTGGGGCAGGTGATTGAGGTGAAAGTCGAGCGTGGTGCGGACCTGCTGCTGCACCTGATCGGACGGCAGATAGCCCTGGCGATGGGCGATGCAGAGCGCGGTCAGGCCGAAGCCGGTCGCAGCGATCGAGGCGACGACCCGCGGGTCGCGCTCGCCGGTCGAGCTGTGGTTCAGGGCGCGGTCGAGCACCTGGCCGGTGGCGCCGCCGACCTGCTCGGCGAAGAAGAGGCAGCCGCGCTGCTGCATCTCTTCGAGGAACGCCTCATCCTCGAGCGTGAGCTCGTCGGAAGAGAGGTCGGGCTGGCGGCCCTGGGGCGTCTGCTGCGTCTGCTGCGCCCACGCGGAGGCGGTGCCGGAGGGCAGCGCGGCGGTGAGCCATGCGCCGCCGAACAGCCTGGTTGCCTCGCGGCGGCTCAGCGATTTGTGGATCAACGCGCGTTCACTCCCCATGCTCTGACGCCATGCCCCGGTCGAAAGTCGCACGATGTGGTGCTCTTGCGAGTATGCGACGGGCGATGGATCAGCGGGAATGCAGCTTAAGCAGTACCAGCCCCTGCGGCGGGATCTCGACGGTGAGCCTGCCTCCCGAGAGGCGGGCGTGCTCAACGGGCGCGGGGGCGCCGGCGGCGCGCAGCTGAGCGATCTGCGCGCGCGAGGGCGTATTTGGCCGGCCCATCGCGTCGAAGGCCTTGACGACGTTACCGTGGTCGGCGTCGAGGCGCTCGAGCTCGACGGTGGCGTTCGCGGCAACGCCGGTGAGCTGCACAGTGAGGTGGCGCGCGGGAGCGAGCGTGGCGGGCGGCGGGGTGTAGGTCGCGCCCTCGCCGTAGGGCGAGGCGTAGTTCCACAGGGCGACGACCGTGTCGCCAGTGGCGGTGCGCGTGGCCAGTGCGCTCTCGGAGGCGACGGGTAGGCGGCGGTCGCCGAGCTCGTGCAGCATGCGGAAGGCGTTGAGCGCGGGCTTCGGGATGTTGTCCTCCGCGACGATGCCGAAGCCGCCGTAGAACGGGTTGCGGACCACGCCCTGCTCCTCGAAGACGTCGGAGAACGACCAGTAGCTCATGCCCTGGGTGAGGCCGTCGCAGAGACGAATGTTGTTGGCGAGCCACGGGCCCATGTAGGTGGTGTCGGTCACGTCGGGCTCGTTCGCGTAGCTCGCGTTGTACTCGGAGAAGAGGAGAGGAATCTGCGGATATGCGGACGCGGCGATCTCGTCGTGCACCTTCTTCACGGCGCGATAGACCATCTGGTCGCGGGGGATCTGCTCGTCGGTCTTGAAGACGTCCTGGGCGCGGTCGTTGCCGTAGACGTGGGTCGAGGCGAAGTCGACCGGGACGTTGTTCTGCTTGCAGTGCTGCAGGAAGTCGGCGACGAAGGCGGCCTGCGCGGTCGAGGGGCCGCCGACGAGCAGACGGCTTGAGACCTGCTTGAGGGCGCGGGCGGTGTGGTCGTAGAGCTCGAAGTAGGTGGGCATGTTGGGGCGGCCGCCCCAGAAATCCAGGTTGGGCTCGTTCCACACCTCGAAGCGCCAGGTGGCGACCTCCTCGATGCCGTAGCGCTCGATGAGGTGCTGCGCGAAGGCCTGGATCATGGCATCCCACAGCCCGTACTCCTTCGGCGGCGAGACGACGGGTCTGTACCAGAAGGCCTGCGTCTGGTTCGGGTCGGCGGCCATCTTGCGCGGCATGAAGGAGAGCTCGACGAAGGGGCGCACGCCGGCCTCGAGCAGGCCGTCGTAGATCTGATCGACGTAGCTGAAGTTGTAGGGCGAGGCCTGCGCGACCTTCTCCACGGCGAGGCCGGGGTTCTGCGTGGTGGCATTGGGATCGTAGAGGCCAACGTCGTCCAAGAAGATGCCATGGAAGCGCACCTCGCGGAAGCCGGTCGCCGCGCGGACGGTGCGGATGTCGTCGCGGTAGCTCTGGCGGAGCGCCAGGATCGCCCTGCCGGAGCCGAAGGTCTGCTCCCAGACGTGCGGGAACGGGGTTGTGGCGGCGCGCGTGTCGATGGTGACGGTATCGGTGGTGGTCTGGGCGGGGGCGAGGGCAGGGGTGGCCAGCAGGACGGCGGTGCTGAGGAGCGCGCGGAGAGCGAGTCGGGTCGGCATGGAGACCTTCGGCGAGCGAGTGGAAGCGAGTGCGCCGGCGGGAGCGAGGGTGCGCCCGAAGGTGCACCCTCTGCGTCCACGCCGGGGTCCGTGGTGCTGCGTTAGAAGTTGAAGCGCGCCTGGAGGTTGACGATGCGGCCGGCGAGACCGCTGCTCGCTTGGCCGAAGGTGGCCTGCGTGATGTCCGTGTTGATCGAGCTTGAGTTCAGGTTGGTGAGGTTGAAAAGGTTGAAGGCGTCGGCGCGGATCTCGATGCTGGCGCTCTCCCCGAGGACCTTCGCACGAGGCAGACCGAAGGCCTTGCTAACCGTGGCGTCGACGTCGCGATACCCCGGGCCGTCGAACGAGTTGCGCGCGACGCCGGGCAGCTGCGGCAGGCCGGAGGCGAAGCCGGACGGGCCGGAGACGGGCGCGATCGGGGCGGTGAAGTAGGGCTGGTTGGCGCCCGCGTTGGGGAAGTTCAGGTTCGGCTTGCCGTTCTCAAAGGCGTCGTTGCTGCCGATGCGGTGCGCACCGCCGTTGTAGGAGGCAGGACGGATCTGGGTATAGCCGCTGGAGGCGTAGTAGAGGGCCCCACCCGGGACGTTGTAGGTGGGCGTGAAGGGGAAGCCGGTGTGCAGATTGAAGATGCCGCTGATCGTCCAGCCGTCCGCGAGCTTGGTGGCAAAGCCGTTGCCGTGAAAGAACTTGGGCTGGTAAAGGCCGTAGACCTTGAAGGCCTTGCCGAAGTTGAAGTCAGAGCGGCCATAGGCGAGGTCGGGACGGAAGGGGTAGGGGTTGTTGTAGTACGGCCCGGAGCCGGTATCGAAGGACTTCGAGTACTGGAACTCGGCGTCGAACTGGAAGTCGCGCGAGAGGTTGTGCTTGAAGCCGACGAGCAGCGCGTTGTAGTTGGAGTTGCCCGTGTTGCCGAAGAAGCTGATGTTCTGCACGAGCGGATTCTGCGCGGTGCCGTTGGCGAAGCCAAGGCCGTAGAGCTGGGAGTTAACGATCAGGTGATGGGTGACGCTGCCCTGGTAGCCGACGGTCGCGACGTACTGGTGGCCGAGGTCGATCTGAGTATCGAGCGAGTAGTGATGCGTCAGGATGGTGGGCTGATTGGCCTGGTAGGCGACGAGCGAGGCGCCGCCACTGGTCGGCAGATTCTGGGCGTTGAAGCCGCCGATCGTGTTCGGGTTGGGGGGATAGCCGAAGAGCGAGCTGGGATCGGTCGCAATCGAGTAGACGATTCGCGGATCGATCGCCGACGGGCTGCCGCTCGCAAAACCGACCTGGAGGATGTTGGGCGGGTTGCCGTTGACGTTGCCGGTGATGGCGATCTGGCTCTGGTTGTAGTTCAGGCCGTAGCCGCCGCGCAGCACGGCCTTGCCGCGGAAGGCATCCGGGCTGTAGGCGAAGCCGAACTGCGGGCCGAAGTTGCCCTTCTGCGCGTTGGTCAGGTTACCGCCGCGGCGGATCGAGAGCCCGGTGAAGGTGTCGGCGCCGGTGCCGAGCACAACCACGTTGAGGTTGTTCTCCTTCGAGGAGAGCGGGCCGAAGTAGGAGTAGCGCAGACCGTAGTTGAGGGTGAGGGCGGGCGTCGCCTTCCACTCATCCTGGGCGAAGAAGCCGTAGAGATCCTCGCGGCTGTCCTGGCGATTGGTGGCGGGGGTTCCGGTGAGCGGATTGAAGAAGCCGGTCTCGCTGTGCGGCGCGTCGTTGAGGAAGTCCCAGAGGTTGTAGAAGTTGTAGCTTGGACGAACCGAGTAGGTGGGGTCGTTGAGATAGTAGAGCCGGGTGACCTCACCGCCGAACTTGACGCTGTGGTTGCCGAAGATCTTGGTGGCAACGTCCTTGTAGGAGAAGGTGTGCTGGTTGTAGTCGCCCGGTCCGAAGGTGCCGAAGGCGTTGACCTGGGTGTTGTTGCCCGTGCTGAGATTGCCGATGGTGTCCACCTGCGCGGTGGGCAGGCCGAAGGGCGACTGCGGGTTGCTGGTGATCTCGTTATAGCGGTAGCCGGCGTCGTTGGCGCGGGCCTCGTTCAGCAGCGTGGGCGAGAAGGTGTGGTTCCAGATGCCGGAGTAGGCGTCGTTGGTCTGATTGTGATGGAAGAGGTTGTAGGGGCGAACAGGGCCGTTGTAGGTCGTGCTGCTGAGCGGCACCCAATAGATGGCGAAGGAGACGTGGTCCCGCTGCGTCGCGTCGACGTCGATGCGGCCGTTGTACTGGCTGGCGGTGCGGGTGGTGGGATTGACGGTGTTGTAGAAGGCGATGTCGGCCGCGCCATCGAGGCCGCCGCCGAGGCCCGGGTTGCTGGTGCTCTGCCAGGAGAGATCCTGCGTGCCGAGCGCCTGGCGCAGCGGCGAGCCGAGGTCGAGGCCCTGGCCGGCGATCTCGTGGCAGTTGGTGCCGTCGGTGAAGCCGGCCGAGGCGCAGGTCTGATCGATCTGCGACGAGGCGGCGACCGCGGCGCCGTTGAAGCCGAGAAACTTCGACGCGATGCTGCCGGCGGGCGCGGCGGCGCGGAAGGCGGCGGTGTCATACCACCCGGTGGCCGTCTGGGCGGAGTTGTCGCGCTGGGTCTCGTAGCCGAAGAAGGCGAAGACGCGATTGTGCAGGATGGGACCGCCGACGCTGCCGCCGTACTGGTTGGCGCGCTCGGTATCCCGCAGCAGGCCGCGCTGGGCGGGCCCGCCGGGGTTGAAGGTGCCGGATCCGTTATACCGCTGGTAGGCGTTCAGGCCGGGACGGCTGGCGCGAAAGAAGAAGCTGCCGTGGTAGTCGTTGGTGCCCGTCTTGGACGTGATCTCGACGTTCGCGCCCGAGAAGCGGCCGTTCTCGGCGTCGTAGCCGTTCGAGAGCACTTTGACGCTGCCGACCGTGTCTTCGCCGGGCGTGATGACGGAGGTGCCGCCCCAGACGGCGCTGGTCGTGCTGATACCGTCGATGCTGATGCCGTTGGTCTCGGTCTGGCCGCCGTTGGCGCTTGCCTGGGGGCCGTTCTCGGTCTGGAAGATGCCGTTCGAGCGGGTGCTGCCGCCGGGACCCTGGGTTCCGGGAAGATTGCTGTTCGTGTTCGAGCCGGCCGCCTGCGAGCCGTCGCCGAAGACACCCGGCGCGAGCTGCACGAGCTGCAGGACGTCGCGGCCGGAGGAGGCCAGGTGCTGGATCTCGTTCGAGTCAACCGTGCCGCTGATGGTCGCGGTCGCGGTCTCGATCGCGGGCAGGGTATTGGCCGAGACGTTGACGTTGGTGCTGACGTCGCCGACCGAGAGCTGCACGTTCACGGCGTTGGCCTGCTCGGGGGTGATCTGCACGCCCTGGATGGTCTGCTTCTTGAAGCCGGCCGCCTCGGCCGTGAGGCTGTAGTGATCGGGGGCGAGCGCGTTGAAGTTAAAGACGCCGGCGCCGTTTGAGGTCGCGGTGAGAGTGTGGTTGGTGTCGGTATCGGTGAGGGTCAGCGTCGCGTTCGGGATCGCGCCGCCCTGGGTGTCGGTGACGGTGCCCTGGATGGACGCGCGGAACTGGGCGAAGGTGGGTGCGGCGAGCAGGACCAGGGCGATGGCCATCCGCAGACCCGCACGGGCGAGGGTGTGACGTGTGTTGCTCATACAGCCTCCGAAGCTAGAACACAGAACAGGGAGTCGGGCCGGGTCGTCCCGGCGCATGGTTAATCGTTTGCCTACCGGGCAGAGTGTGCCTACCGCCGAAATCGACTGTCAAGCGCTTTTGGTGATCTTGTCCCCGTCTGACCGCTATGCCATGCTCGGGGCAACGAGGCGAGCTCCGCGCGAGGCAGGCGCGGCAGGGGGATGGGTGACGGAGCCGGCGCGCGCAGCGAGCCTGAAAGACCTGGCGGAGCACCTGGGCCTCTCGACGGCGGCGATCTCACGCGTGCTGAACGGGGCACCGGCCGCGCAGTCGATCCCGCGGGCGACCCAGGAGCGCATTCTGGCCGCGGCGAAGGCGCTGGGCTACCGGCCGAACCTCTTCGCGCGATCGCTCCGGAACCGGCGCAGTCAGACGATCGGCGTGCTTCTGCCGGAGGTGAGCGAGGGCTACGCCACGCTGGTGCTGAGCGGGATCGAGCAGCGCCTGCTCGAGGCGGATTACTTCTACTTCCTGGTCAGCCACCGGCACCAGGCGGCGCTGATCGAACGCGCGCAGCGGCTGCTGCTGGAGCGGGCCGTCGAGGCCGTCATCGCGATCGACACGGCGCTTCCGGCAAAGGCGCCGGTGCCGACCGTGACCGTCTCCGGGCATCACGAGCCGGCGGGCGTGACCCGCATCTCGCTCAACCATCGCCGCGCGGCGGAGCTGGCGCTCGGCCATTTGCACGCGCTCGGCCATCGCCGGATCGCCTTCATCAAGGGGCAGAGCTTCTCCTCGGACACGGAGGTGCGCTGGCGCGCGATCCGGCATGCGGCCGGGCAGATGGGTCTCTGCATCGACCGCGCGCTGGTCGTGCCGCTCGAGGGGGAAGACCCGTCGCATGAGCCCGGATACCGCGCCACCGAGCGGCTGCTGGCGACGGGGCAGCCCTTCACGGCGCTCTTTGCGTTCAACGACGTCTCGGCGATCGGGGCGGTGCGGGGGCTGCGGGGGGCGGGTCTGCGCGTGCCGGAGGACGTCTCCGTGGTGGGCTTTGACGACGTGCAGTCGGCGGCGTTTCAGAACCCCGGGCTGACGACGGTGCGGCAGCCGCTGCGGCGCATGGGCATGCTCGCGGCGGAGACGGTACTGGCGCAGCTTGCGCGGTGTGCCGGCGACCCCGAGACACACCATAAGGTGGTCGACCCGGAGCTGGTCGTGCGCGGATCGACCGCACCGGCGTCGCGGAGTCACCGCGAGCCGCGGAGTGCAGAGGCGGCGAGCAGTTAGGATGGGGGTCGCGCAGCGCGGTTCACGACCAGACGCAAGGATCGGCGATCTCGGCCGATGCCTGACATGCGTGGCAGGTCTTCCGGGCCGCATGGGAGGAGGAGAGCTTGGCCGTGAGGAGTGGGTTCCGCAACGGGGTACGGGCGATGGCTCTGCTGTGTGGGGGGCTCGGCATGGCGCACGCGGCGCCGCGGCTGCCGCACGTCCTGAGCAGCCACATGGTGCTCGAGCGCGACGCGCCGATGCACGTGTGGGGATGGGCAGAGCCGGGCGAGGTGGTGACGGCGGCGATGGACGGCGAGCAGGCGCGTGGCACGACAGACGCGCTCGGCCACTGGAGCCTCTACCTGGCGCCGCACGCGGCCGGTGGACCCTACACCCTTACCGTCAGGGCGTCGAGCGGGTCGGTGACGCTTGAGGATGTGCTGGTCGGCGATGTCTGGGTCGCGTCCGGCCAGTCGAACATGGAGATGCCGCTCAAGGGCTTCTCGGCGGCGAATCGTGTGAAGGATGGCGAGACGACGGCAGCGGCCGCGCACGATTCGAAGCTTCGACTGCTCTTGATCCGGCATCGGTCCTCGACCGCGGTCGAGAGCGATGCCGAGGACTCCTGGACCGAGACGACGCCGGAGACCGCGTTGACCTTCTCGGCGGTCGCGTACTTCTTTGCGCGCGAGCTGCGCGGGCGCGGGGACGTGCCCATCGGCATCGTCGACACGACCTGGGGCGGGACGCCGATCGAGAGCTGGATCAGCCCGCAGGGCCTGACGCGCAACGCCCGCTACGCCGATGTCATGCAGGCAAGCGCGCGCTTTCTTGAGGGTGAGGCCGACCGCGACGTGCGCCTCACCCTCGAGCACCGGCAGGACGCCGAGGCACAGGCCAAAGGGCAGCCCCTGCCCAAGCACCCTTACCATCCCGATCTGGCGTCGTGGCAGCCATCGGGCCTCTACAACGCGATGATCGCGCCGCTGACGCCAATGACGGTGCGCGGCTTCCTCTGGTATCAGGGGGAGTCGAACAGCGTGCTCAGCCGCGCAGCCAACTACGGCTCGCTCATGGAGACGCTGGTACGTGACTGGCGCGAGCAGTGGGGCGGCGGCCAGATGCCGTTCCTGTGGGCGCAGATCTCCTCTTTCCGCTCCGGCCCGAACGAGGCCTGGGGCGTGCTGCGGGATCAGCAGCGCCGCGCTCTGGCCACCGCGCACACCGGCATGGCGGTCACGCTCGACGTGGGCACGCCCGCGGACGTGCATCCGCCGGACAAGGAGACGGTCGGCCATCGGCTGGCGCTGCTCGCGCGCGCCGAGAGCTACGGCGAGCGCCTCGTCGCCTCGGGACCGCTCTTTGAGCGCGCGACGATCGAGGACGGCAGCGTGCGCGCCTGGTTTGCCGTTGACACCGCCGACGGTCTGCGCTGCGCCGACCGGTGCGCCGGCTTCGAGATCGCGGGCGCCGACCACCGCTTTGTGCCGGCCGAGGCGGCCGTCGAGGGACGCAGCGTGCGCGTGCACGCCGCAGCCGTCCGGGAGCCGCTGTACGTGCGCTACGCCTGGCCGAATGCGCCACCCATCTCGCTGAGCAACGGCGCGGGCCTGCCCGCCTCGACCTTCACCAGCGAGCGCTCGGTCGGGGAGCCTGCTCTGCTGCCCACGAGCTTCGGGCAGATCGAGTGAGCGCCCGAGACCTCGCGGGCTGCCGCGTCCACGGGCCGGCATCGCCGCCGGCCGGCACGCTACCCTGATCCCGACGTGCCCGCCGACCTCGCTCCCGCCACTGACCCGCTCCTGCTCGTCCTCGCGGGACCGACCGCCTCGGGCAAGTCCCACCTCGCGCTGCGCCTCGCCGAGCAGCTCGGGGGCGAGATCGTCTCCTGCGACTCCGTCGCCGTCTACCGCGAGATGGACATCGGCACCTCCAAGCCCACGCCGGCCGATCGCGCCCTCGTTCCGCATCATCTGCTGGATATCGTCTCCCCGGAGCAGCCCTTCACCGCCGGCCACTACAGCCGCCTCGCGCGCGAGGTCGTCCGCGGCATCGCCGGTCGCGGTCGCCTGCCCATCGTCACCGGCGGCACCGGGCTCTATCTGCGCGCGCTGCTCGAAGGCCTCTCGCCCGCGCCGGCCATCGACCCCGATCTGCGCTCGCGCCTGCGCCGCCGCGCCCAGGACCACCGCGCCGGCCGCACCGGCTCCGCCCGCCTGCATCGCCTGCTGCACCGCGCCGACCCCGCGGCCGCCGCCCTCATCCATCCCAACGACGCCCCCAAGCTCGTCCGCGCGCTCGAGGTCGCCCTCACCGCGCGCCGTCCGCTCTCCGCCCATTGGCAGCAGGGCCGCGACCCGCTCACCGGCTTCCGCGTCCTGCAGCTCGGCCTCGCGCCGGAGCGCGCCGCCCTCTACGACCGCATCAACACCCGCGCCGAGGCCATGTTCGCGCGCGGTCTGCTCGCCGAGACCGCCCGCCTGCTCGACCGCTACGGCCCTGCCTGCCGCGCCCTGACGTCGCTCGGCTACGCCCAGGCGCTCGCCGTCCTCCGCGGCGAGCTCGCTGAGACCGCCGCCATCGCCCGCACCCAGCAGGGCCACCGCAACTACGCCAAGCGACAGCAGACGTGGTTCCGCCGCGACCCCGCCCTCCATTGGCTCACCGGCTTCGGCGACGACCCCGCGATCCTTCGCGCCGCCCTCGCGCACCTCCGCGCCACCGCGTCCTCCGGACCCGACGCGCGGTGACTCTCCTCACGGCGGTTTGGTATCGTGGAGGGGGATCGCCGATGGGGGTTCTTCCGATGAGCACCAGTACGCCGACGATGGCAGAGACTGGCCTCGAGGTCGTCGATCTGGAGAGTGATGCCGCCTTCGCGAGCCGCCGCCTTCACGTCCGCGACATCGCCCTCCAGATCGAGGGCATGCAGCGCCTGGGAGCCGCCTTCGTCGACCGGCCCGGCGCCATCCTGCAGGAGCTCGTGCAGGCGGCCATCGACCTCTGCGGCGCCGACAGCGCCGGCATCAGCGTCCAGCGCGACGACCCGACCGACGAGCAGTTCTACCATTGGGTCGCGACCGCAGGCGAGTACCGCAGCTTTTCGAACGCGCTGCTGCCCCGCGTGCCAAGTGCCTGCGGAACCTGCCTCGAGCGCGGCCGGCCGCAGCTCTTCCGCGTCTCCAAGCGCTTCTTCGATCTCATGGGCATCGAGGCTCCGCCGGTCGCCGATGGCATCCTCCTTCCGTGGCAGGTGGAGCAGACTCGCGGAACCATCTGGATCATGTCCCATGAGCGGAGCGAGGCCTTCGATCTCGAGGACTGTCGCATGATGCAGGTGCTGGCCAACTTCGCCGCCATGGGCATCCGCCAGCAGCGGCAGCAGACGCTGCTGCTGGCGCAGGCCGGCGCTGCCGCCGCGGTCCGCATGGCCAACGACCTGGCTCACCAGATCAACAATCCCCTGCAGAGTCTGACCAACACCCTCTTCCTGATGGCCCGGGACCAGACGTCTGATCCGAGAGCCGTCGCCGAGCAGGCCCTGACCGATCTCGGCACGCTCTCCGTCCTGGTCAGTAAGCTGCTGCTGCTGCCCAGCGCGCCCGGAGCACAGACGGGTCCGGTCCGCCCAGCGTAGGCCGCCGTCCCCGCCGCCACCCGGCCTGTCCTTCACGCGCTTCGGTACCATGATCCTCATGACGACACGGTTCTCAAACATGAGCGGCTTTCCCTCGAGGGCGCTCGGCATCGCCGCCACCTGCCTCGCCGCTCTGCCCGCGCACGCCCGGCAGTCAACCGGTCCCGTGCCTGCCGCCAACTCCAGCCACATCGCCGCCGATGGCACGGCGACCGTCACCCGCATCGTCCCCGTGCCCGCGACCGTCAGTCCAGAGGCCCAGCACTCGCTCGCCCGTGTCGTCTCGGACGCGGAGGTCCCCACCACGCTCGCCGAGAGGCGCACCGGCACGGACAAGTGGCAGGCCGGCGCCGGCGAGGCCTCCGCCAGGCTCTACCCCGTCCACATCGCCGCCGACACCATCGCCGGCGTGCCCGTCCGCCGCATTACGCCGCTCACCGTCGCCCCCGCGAAGGCCGGCCTCGTCCTCATCAACCTGCACGGCGGCGGCTTCAACTCTGACTCCGGCTCGCTCACCGAGTCCATCCCGGTCGCCAACCTCTCCGGCATCCCTGTCGTCGCCGTGCTCTATCGCCTCGCGCCGGAGAACCCCTTCCCCGCCGGCCTCGACGATGCCGTCGCCGTCTACAAGGAGCTGCTCAAGACGCACACCCCGGCCCACATCGGCGTCTACGGCACCTCTGCGGGTGCCATCCTGACCGCCGAGCTGAGCGCCCGGCTCAAGCAGCTGAAGCTGCCGCTGCCCGCCGCCACCGGCATCTTCTCCGGCATGGGCGACCTCAGCCAGCCCGGCGACTCGATCGCGCTCTTCGCCCTCAACGGCCTCTCCGGCCACCTCAGCCCGCCCGATCCGCACACCCGCGACACCGCCTACCTCGGCACAACCGATCCGCGCGACCCCATCCTCTCGCCGCTCTACTCCGATCTCTCCGGACTGCCGCCGACACTGTTCATCACCAGCACCCGCGACCTCCTGCTCAGCGGCACGACGATCCTTCACCGCGCCTACCTGCGCGCCGGCGTCGACGCCCACCTGGTCGTCTTCGAGGCCCTGCCGCACGCCTTCTGGAACGACCCCGCTCTGCCCGAGTCGAAGGAGGCCGACACGATCATGGCCCGCTTCTTCGAACGACATCTCGCGCCGTAGTGCCTGCACGCAACTCGCCTCCACCTACGTTGGCGCACTCACCCCGTCGCGCCGGATAGACTGGAAGGAAGATCGCTCCAGCGCACCTCCGCCCAGGCACGGACTGTAGCTAACTACTCTGGAAAGAATATTTTGCAGGAAAAAGTTGCTTGAGAAGGGGATTCGGCGCGGAGATATAGGCCTAAGTCGATTGTTTGGAATATTTTGCACGCGAGTTAGGGGAGTGGGGTACCCCTCCATCTGCCTGAGCCGCACTTCGCACCGGGTGACGACAGCCGAGCAGCCCGTCCGCTCTGAAGCGCACGCATCCCGCCGCAATCAGCGCACCCGGAGGGGTACGATACATCCATGGCCACCGCGACCGTCGCCCGCCCCCAGCTCGCCCACCTCACCGCTCAGCTCGACGAGCTCAAGGCCCGTGGCACCCACTTCCGCCTCCGCGTGCTCGAGGACGAGCAGGCCGCCGTCTGCACCTACGACGGCAAGCAGGTCATCAATCTCGCGTCGAACAACTACCTCGGCCTGTGCAACCACCCCAAGCTGCGCGAGGCCGCCATCGCCGCAACGGAGAAGTACGGCGTCGGCTCGGGCGCCGTGCGGACCATCGCCGGGACGATGCGCCTCCATATCGAGCTCGAGGAGAAGATCGCCCGCTTCAAGAGTGTTGAGGCCTGTGTCGTCTTCCAGTCCGGCTTCACCGCGAACGCCGGCACGGTCTCCTCCCTGCTCGGCAAAGACGACTTCATTCTGTCGGACGAGCTCAACCACGCCTCGATCATCGACGGCGCCCGGCTCTCCCGCGCCAAGATCAAGGTCTTCCGCCACAAGGACGTCGCGCACGCCGAAGAGCTGCTGCGCGAGATCGAGCACGAGCCCGGCCGCACGCTCATCATCACCGACGGCGTCTTCTCGATGGACGGCGATATCGGCCCGGTCGCAGAGCTCGCCGAGCTCGCTGAGCGGTACAACGCGATCATGATGGTCGACGACGCGCACGCCTCCGGCGTTCTGGGCCGCAACGGCCGTGGCTCGGTCGACCACTGCCACGCGCACGGCCGCGTGGATGTCCAGGTCGGCACGCTCTCGAAGGCGATCGGCGCGCTCGGCGGCTACGTCTGCGGCTCGCGTGACCTGATCGACTTTCTCTACCACCGCGCGCGGCCGTTCCTGTTCTCCACCTCGCATCCGCCGTCGGTCGCCGCGAGCTGCATCGCCGCCTTCGACATCCTCGAGACCGAACCCGACCGCATCGAGCGCCTCTGGGCCAACACGCGTTACTTCCAGGCGCAGCTGCAACAGGCCGGCTTCGATGTCGGCGGCGTTACCACGCCGGCGAGCGAGACCCCCATCACACCCATCCTGATCGGCGACGGCCGCAAGACGATGGAGTTCTCGCGCGCGCTCTTCGACCACGGTGTCATGGCGACCGGCATCGCGTTTCCCACCGTCCCCGAGGGGAAGGCGCGCGTGCGCTGCATCATGACCAGCGAGCACACCCGGCCGGAGATCGATCAGGCGCTCGAGACGATCCGAACAGTAGCCCGCTCCGCCGGCGTGCTTTGACGCCGACCATGCGCCGCGATCGGAGATCTGACCAAAGCGAAACTTGGAGGCCCGGCGCGCGTCTAGTAAGGGTGCCCACTCCAGCTGTCCTGCGCCGGCGACACCAGCGCGCCCGCTATCTCCTGCTCGCCGTCCTCGCCGCGCCTGCCTTCGCGCAGTCTCCCTCTCTCGTCCGTCCGGCTGTCGGAGAGGCGCAGTTGACCTCGCAGGACACGGCAGCCGCCGATCTTCCTGACGCACCCGGCTGGTCCTCCTCGCAGGCTGCACAGAGCGCGCCGGCAACGCCTGCGCAGAACGAGACGCCGTCTCAGAAGACGGCCGCGCGCGAGCCCGCGGCGGTGCCGCCGGCCAACCCGAGCGATCCGCGCCAGACCAAACGTATCCTCGGCGTCATTCCCAACTTCCGCTCCGTCAGTGCGGATGAGCACCTGCCGCCGCAGAGCGTCAAAGACAAGTTCGTCGCCGCCGGCCACGACTCCTTCGACTACGGATCGTTCGTGCTCGCCGCGGTGCAGGCCGGCTTCGCCCAGAACTCCAACTCCTACCCAGAGTTCCACCAGGGTGTCGTCGGCTACGGCCGGTACTACTGGCACACGCTCGCCGATACCGCGGACGAAAACTTCCAGGTTGGCGGCGTCTTTCCCGCCGTCCTGCACCAGGACTCCCGCTTCTACACCCTCGGCCACGGCACGCTCCTGCACCGTGTCTTCTACGCCTCCACGCGCACTCTCGTCACACGTACCGACAACGGCAACGAGACCTTCAATGCGTCCGAGATCGTCGGCGCCGGTGCTGCCTCGGGCATCTCCTCGCTCTACTACCCCTCGCGATATCGCACCTGGACCAAGGTCGGCCAGAAGTGGCTTACGAATGTATTGATCGACGGCGCCAACTTCACCTTCAAGGAGTTCTGGCCCGACATCAATACTCGGCTTCTCCACGGGCACGGCACCCTCGGCTCGGATACGGAGTAGCCACGACGGCTCCCCTCTCGGCGCTTGGAAGCGGAAGAGGCGCGCCCTGTATCCTTGGCGCACCTGTCATGCTCTTTCTTTGCAGTCGCCGTTCCCACCGCTATCTGCGGCATCTCGTTCCCGCCGCCGCCCTGCTGCTTCTGACCGTGCTCATCCCGCTCACGCGAGCGCAGAGCGCCCCGTCGGCGACGGCGCCCGAACTCGTCTTCCTCGACACGGACATCGGCGACGACATCGATGACGCCTTCGCGGTCGCTCTTGCGCTGCAAAGCCCAGAGCTGCGCATCCTCGGAATCACCACAACCTTCGGTGACACCACTCTGCGCGTACATCTGCTGCATCGGCTGCTCACGGATACCGGCCATGCCGACATTCCCATCGCCGCTGGCCCGCCAACGCCATCGACGAACGCCTTTACGCAGAGGTCCTATGCTGAGCGCGATGCGAACGGGACAGCGTGCGCCACTGCGGGCGAAGATGCGCGCAACCTCTTTACGAAGGTGGTGCGTGCCCACCCGCACACGGTCACGCTCGTTGCCCTGGGCCCACTGACCACGGTGGAGTTCCTCATCGATCGGGATCCTGCCACCTTTGGTCTTCTGGAGCGTGTCGTGATGATGGGTGGCTCGATCGACCACGGATATCGGTACAGCACCTCCGGCACCGACCCTGGTGGACCCTCTCCGGCCGAGCCCGAGTGGAATATCAAAAACAGCATCTCCGGTGCGCGCGCGCTGCTTCGCTCCGGCGTGCCGCTCACGCTGTTGCCGCTCGACAGCACAGAGATACCCCTCGACGAGGTGCGCCGTCAGCGCATCTTTGCCTACGGATCACCCCTTACGGATGCTCTGACGCTGCTCTATCACCAGTGGGGCGCAAAGACGCCGATCCTCTTCGACCCGCTCACGATCGCGACCATCCTCCATCCGCAGCTCTGCCCCACGGAGCCCCTGCGGCTGAGCGTTGATGACACGGGCCACACCCGCCGTGAACCTGGGCCGCCGAACGCGCAGGTCTGTCTGCGCTCGGATCGCGAGGGCTTCCTTGACCTGCTCACGGAGCGGCTTGTGCCACCTCACGTCGAGCCCGGACCCCGTGTCTCGACGAGCGGGCACTGATCACCGGTGGCTGCGGGTAGATCTTCAGGCAGTCTGCTGGTGCAGGATCCGCATTCGCTCGTAGAGAGTCGTGATCGTGCGCCAGTTGCGAGCGGTTGAGAGGGTGCTGAGCTGTGCGTCGAAGTAGGCGTTCGTGAGCCGCGTTCGCGCCATGCCGTCTGGCAGATGCAGATAGATCGCGCGGCCGTCCACGGCAAAGGCGTCAGGCGGCGAGCGGTCCGGATCCAGCCGTCTCACCGCGGAGGGCGAAGCAGCTTCGCCGAGCAGATAGGCGTGCAGCGTCGGCTCGGGCGCGCCGGCGTTCGCGAAGGGATTACGCTCGACGACACGCTGCATCTCGTCGAGTGCGAGTGTCACGGTACGACCGGGATACCCGAAGCGCCGCCGGATCTCGTTTGTGACCACCTCTGTTACGAGTTCAGGCGCCTCTGCGCGAAAGAGGACGTTGCCGCTCTGAATGTACGTCTGCGTGTCTTGCGCGCCGGCCGCCGCGAAGATCTCGGCGAGATCGCGCATGGGCAGCTTCGCCTTGCCGCCGACGTTGACTCCGCGCAGAAGCGCGAGAGAGACGGTCACCGCCGCTCGTCACTTCCCCGGTAGACGACGCTGCCGGCGTAGATGGTCGCGCCGATCTGACCGAGCATGCCTGCACCTCCGAAGGGCGTGTTGCGCGACTTCGACCGCGACGTGCGCACGTCGTAGGTCCAGTCCACCTCCGGCGCAAAGAGCACCAGATCCGCGGCACTGCCGACGGATAACGAACCGACGCGGAGCTCCGCCGCGCGAGCTCCAAGGATGCGAGCTGGATTTGTACTCATCAGAGTTACGATTTGGGCGAGCGTCGCGCCGTGTGTTCGCCCCAGCACGCGCAGCGCAAGCCCAAGCGCGGTCTCGAGCCCGGTGATGCCATTGGGGGCGCGCACGAACTCGACCTCCTTTTCAAAGGGGGCGTGCGGCGCGTGATCGGTCGCGATGCAGTCGATCGTCCCTTCGAGCAGAGCTTCGATGATGGCGAGCCGGTCGGCCTCTGAGCGAAGCGGCGGGTTCATCTTCGCGTGTGTGTCGTAACCGGCAACGGCCTCCTCGGTCAGTGCGAAGTGATGCGGCGCCGCCTCGCAGGTCACGTGAAGTCCCTGCCGCTTCGCCTCGCGGATGGCCACAACCGCCCTTTCCGTTGAGACGTGCTGCACATGCAGGTGGGGCCGCAGACCCTCTGTGTGCTCGATCTCGCGCAGCAGCTCAAGGTCGCGCTCGACGATGCCGCTCTCCGCTTCGATCGGCATGCCGCGCAGACCGAGCCGGAAGGCGAGCGCGCCCGCATTCATGCTGCAGCCGCCGGTCAGGGTGGTGTCTTCGGCGTGCTGTGAGATCGGCAGCCCGAGCCGCGCAGAGGCGACCAGGGCTGCGCGCATGATCGCGCGATCAAGCACGGGCCTCCCATCGTCGGTAAAGCCGACGGCGCCGGCACGGGCCAGCGCTGCGATGTCGGTGAGCTGCTGCCCCAGACTCCCCACCGTTGCCGCCGGCATCCCTAAGAGACGCACGCGCGCACCGCGTTCCGCGGCAAGCATCCACTGCAGGCGCTCGGGCGTGTCGTTCACGGGAACGGTATTCGGCATGGCGACGACTGTGGTAAATCCACCTGCGGCCGCCGCCTGCGTTCCGGTGGCAATCGTCTCCTTCCACGTCTGGCCCGGCTCGCGCAGGTGCACGTGCAGGTCGATCAGCCCGGGCGCGGCGACGAGTCCCGCTGCATCAAAGCGCGCTGCGTCCGCGATGGCGTCGAGGGCTCCTGGCGGCTCTACGGCGCGCACACGACCGTCTTCCAGCAGCACGTCGCGCGGAGCGTCCGTGCCCGCCGCGGGATCGATCAGGCGCGCGCCGCGGACGACAAGCCGGCTCACGCGACACGCTCCCCAAAGCCCGGCGCGAGCGCGCGCACCAGCAGCGCTGCGCGCGTCGCGAGGCCGTGTCGCACCTGATCCTCGATCGCCGCGTTGGGACCATCGGCGACGTCATCGGTGATCTCGAGACCGCGGATCATCGGTCCCGGATGCATGACAAGAGCCGTTGGCGCGAGGGTTCGCAGACGCTCGCCGTTCAGCTGATAGTGATCGACGTATCGTGCAAGATCGAGCTCAAGCCCGACCAGCCGCTCACGCTGAATGCGCAGCATCATCGCGACCTGCGCCTGTGCCAGAGCGCGCGCGAAGTCACGCTCGATCTCGACGCCAGGCCCGAGCTCTGCGGCCTCTTCGGGCAGCAGCTCCGGCGGCCCGCACAGGATCACGCGCGCCCCCAGGCGAGGCAGCAGCAGGGCATTCGATCGCGCGACGCGGCTGTGCAGGATGTCGCCGGTGATCACGACGGTGAGCCCCGCTAACGATCGCTCATGCGGCACACCTTCGGGCAGCGGCAGCCGAGCCAGGATCGTCCGCAGATCGAGCAGCGCCTGCGACGGATGCTCGTGCGTTCCGTCTCCGGCGTTCAGAACGGGAAGCCCCGTCGCGCGCGCGAGGACGTACGGCGCGCCCGACGCCGTGTGCCGGAGGATGATCGCCTCCGCGCCCAGCGCACGCAGAGTGAGCCCCGTGTCCTTCAGGCTCTCTCCCTTCTCAATCGACGATGATTTGTCGCTGACAAGGGTGGTCGTGACGCCGAGTGATTTGGCCGCGAGCTCGAACGAGGTTCGCGTTCGCGTCGACGACTCATAGAAGAGCAGCGCGACACGGCGCCCGGCGAGCAGCGTCACACGGCGCGCGTGTTCCATGCGCTCGAGCTCTGCCGTGAGCGCAAGCAGGCTCGCAATCTCCGGAAGCGCAAGCGTTGTCACACTGAGCAGGGATCCGGCCGCGATCGGGTGTGGGTTCAAGCAACTCTCTCGTCTTCTGTTCGCGCTACCCGGAGACCTCAACCAGCAGCACCTGCTCTTCACCGTCGATCTCGTTGAGCTTGACCTCGACGATCTCGCGGCTGGAGGTGGGCACGTTGCGGCCGGTATACGTCGCCTGAATCGGCAGCTCGCGATGGCCACGATCGATGAGCACCAGCAGCTGCACACTCTTCGGCCGCCCATGCGCGAAGAGGGCATCGAGCGCTGCTCGAATGGTCCGTCCGGTGTAGAGCACGTCGTCCATCAGGATGATGTCGCGGCCATTGACGTCGAAGCCGATGTCGCCGTCCCCGACGACGGGTCGCTGCCCCTTGGTCGACAGATCGTCGCGGTAGAAGCTGATGTCCAGAACGCCTGTATCGACGGGCCGCTTTTCGATGGACTCGAGCAGCATCGCCAGTCGCTCCGCAAGAGGAACGCCGCGTCGCTTGATGCCGACGAGGCCGAGATTGCTGGTGCCTTCGTTCTTCTCGACGATCTCATGCGCGAGCCGCACCAGCGTGCGCTCGATCTCCGACGCCGAGAGGAGTCGGCCCTTGACCTTCAGCCGGGGTGAGGATGAGACCGCGGTGTCACTCATGACTTCTCCGGCGATGATACCAGCAACGAGCGGAGCACCGGGCTAGCCTGCAGCATGCCGGCGCTCGCGCATCAGGCCGCCCAACGCGCCGCCCAGAATGGAGACGAGCAGCAGAAAGAAGACGCTCATGGCCAAGCCGAGCAGCAGGCTGCTCGCGATCAGCCCGGAGAGGAGCGACTCGCGCGCGAGCCCTGCAGCAGCTGGATTGGTCGCGACGGCCGCTCGAATCTGCTCGGTCATGCGCTCGTGCAGATCGCGATCGAAGTTACCCAGGCCATGCAGATAGAAGCGCTCCACGACGCCGGCAACGGCAAGGGCGGTGCACAGTGCCGTCGCCATGATGACGCCGACGGAGGCCCCAATGCGAGCGCCGATGGCGGCGTCCATGCGTGTGCCCTGGTGACGATGCTGGTAGAGCTCGAGCGCGATCAGCGAACTCGCTCCGGTCCACAACATCCACAGCAGCGAGAGCGCGGGCACGCGGGTGGCGCCGGCAAAGAGCAGCAGCATAACGGCGGTGACAACGAAGGCGCAGCGCAGCGCGCGGCGCCAGGCGATCAGGGGAGGCCGCGGCGGCGGTGCCGCTCCCGTCGTCCCCGCACCCTCGTCCGTTCCACCGGTGAGCGCACTCGAGAGACGCAGCTGGGGCGCTCCGCACTGCGGACAGAAGCGAACGTCAGACGCGATCGAGAGATCCGCGCCGCAGCGGTGACACAAAGCAAGCATACGTACGTCGACGCTACGCCGTGGGTGGCTGCACCGGCAAGCTGCCGAGGCTACTGGCGGCTCGCGTCTTCCTTCTCGTCATCGCCTGCGTCCAGGTGGTTCGGCAGGTCCAGAAGGACGAGCCCGATCCTCGTGGTGGACCCATCCTGGCTAAGCCCCACGATGCGCTGGTGCTGCCTCGACCCGGTCTTGAGCGTCAGCGAACTCTCCGCGAGGTTGCCGTGCATCTTCGCGCGATCCTCCTTGTCCTCATCACAGGTAAGACCCTCCGGTGTGCGCGTCGGTGTTCCCACGGGACGCGTGCCGGCACAGGCGATCACGGTTCCATATCGCGCCAGGTCCTTGCGATAGAAGCTCTCGACCGTCGCGACCGGGTCCGGGGTGTGATAGCTGATCGCCTTCACACGCAGACGGAAGCTGCCGAAGCTCATATCGATGTTGGCGCTCTTGTTCTTGCCGTGTTCCGTGTCATCGACCGTCGCGCCGGGATAGACGCTCAGCCCCACGCTCTGCTGCACCTGGTCCCTGTCGGTGTTGACCTGCATGTGGCCGAACGGAGTTGCGACCCGGACATCGTCGTTGTTGTTGTGCGACTCCACGCGGCATCCGGAGAGGGCCACAAGGCACGCGACCCACGGAAGAGCTGCTCTCGATGCTGCACGCATGGTCGAACCTCCAGCTGCGTACCGAGGATACGCTGCGGCCCGCGCGGGAGTTCCGAAAATGTGGTCTCGCCGCCGGTCTGTCGTTGCCATACGAGGCGGCGCGAGGCCTCGTTATAGAATCCTGTGGGGCCGCCGATTCGACGAAGATTCTGGAGCCCCGTCCCCTGGAGAGACAACGTTTCGTGACCCAGCGCAGATCAGCGGTCGTTCTTGGTGCCCAGTGGGGCGATGAAGGGAAGGGCAAGATCGTCGATGTGCTCTCGGAGCGCTTTGACGTCGTTGCGCGCTATGCCGGCGGTCACAATGCGGGTCACACGGTCATCATCAAGGGCCGCAAGTTCGTCCTGCAGCTCATTCCCTGCGGCGTCCTGAGGCCAGAGTGCAAGGGCGTGATCGGCAACGGCGTCGTGCTCGACCCGATGGCGTTCCTGAGCGAGGTCCGCAAGCTCAAGGAGGCGGGTCTGCCCATCGATGGCCAGCTCTTCGTCTCGAACCGGGCCCAGGTGATCCTTCCCTACCACCGGATGATCGAGCTTGCCGCCGAGAACGCCCCCGGCCGCACCAAGATCGGGACCACCAGCCGCGGCATTGGCCCCGCGTACGAAGACAAGATGCACCGCAGCGGCCTGCGCGTCGTCGACCTGCTCAACTCGCAACTGCTCCGCACTCACATCAACAACGCCTGCTACGAGAAGAACACCATCGCGCACGCCCTGTTTGGTACGGAGCCCCTTGACCCCAAGCAAATGTACGAGGACTACGCGCGTGCAGCCGAGCAGCTCGCCCCCTTCGTCACCGACACCGCCGAGCTGCTCCATAGCGCCCTCCGCGACGGCCAGAATGTCATGTTCGAGGGCGCGCAAGGTGCGCTGCTCGACATCGACCATGGCACATATCCCTTCGTCACCAGCTCGAGCGCGACCGCCGGCGGAGCCGTGACCGGCACCGGGGTGGGTCCGACCCGCATCGGCACTGTCGTCGGCGTGACGAAGGCGTACGTGACCCGCGTCGGTGAAGGCCCCTTTCCGACCGAGATCAACGACTCGTCGGCGGATCTGCTGCGCGCTCGCGGGCAGGAGTATGGCGCGGTGACCGGTCGTCCACGCCGTTGCGGATGGCTTGACCTGCCGCTTCTGCGCTACTCCAACATGATCAATGGTACCGAATGGCTGGTTGTGACCAAGATGGACGTGATGGATGAGTGTGCCGAGATCCCCGTCTGCACGCACTACCGCGTCAACGGGCGCCTGACCGACACCATTCCCGCCGACATGCGCGGCTTCGATGCAATCGAGCCGGTCTATACCAGCCTCAAGGGCTGGCAGAGCTCGACCGAGGGCATCACCGAGTTCAGCAAGCTTCCGGCGGCGGCGCAGGACTACATGCGGTTTCTGGAGCGGGAGTCGGGCGCTCGTGTGGGTATGATCTCAACCGGACCCGACCGCGACCAGACCATGCTGCTGCCAGACTTCGGCGAGGCACTTGGAGCATGAGCCGGCCATCCAGGGCTCAGCGGGCCCGGTCAATGCTGGGCGGAGACAAACCTTATGTTGAGCTTCACCGTTCGCATGCGCTTCAACACCGAAGATCTGCCTCGTGTCCGCGAGACCCTGGAGCAGCTTACCGCCGCGTCCCGCATGGAGCCTGGCTGCGTCACGTATAACGCTCACTTCGTCGATGGCGATCCTACCTGCGTTCTCATCTATGAGCAGTACCGTGACGAGGCTGCGGCCGATCTTCACCGATCCACGCCGCACTTCAAGCAGCACGCCATCGGCGGTCTCTATCAGATGATGCGGGAGCGCTCGGTCGAGAATCTCTCCGAGATCGCCTGAGTACCGCTCGAAACACCGAACTTCTCCGCACACCACCAAAATTCATCCAGCCGTGCGCTCTACAACGAAAGTTGTTTTGACGCTCCTCTCCGGAGCGGTCTAGTATCCGGCTTACCATCATGGCCGCCCAGCCCAAGTCGCGCTGCCGCACACTATGGATCGCGACCGGGGCGCTGGCCGTTACCTTCCTTCCGACTGCCTCCTGTCGGGCCTTCCACATGCCCGGCGAGCACAAAGCAGATGCAAAGCGGCAGGTGGAGGTACTTGAGGCCGAGTGGCGACGGGCACAGCTCTCGGGCGATCTTGCCACAATCGATCGCCTGCTCGCCGATGACTTCGTCGGGATCAGCATGTCGGGCCAGGTTAATACCAAGGCTCAGGTGCTGGACCGTATGCGGAACCACACCTTCGTGGTCTCACGCATGGACATGACGGAGCAGAAGGTCAAGGTCGTGGGCGAGGTCGCGATCGTCACCGTTCGTGCGACCGTTCAGGGCACGAGCAAGGGCACACCCGTCAATGGGGAGTTCCGCTATACCCGGATCTATCACCGGCTTCCGACCGGCGACTGGAAGATCACGAACTTTGAGGCCACCCGCGTTCACTCGAACCGAGATCTCGCGCAAGTTGTCGCAAGCGGAAAGTCAAGCTAAGCATCGCTTGTCGGGATGAGATGCGGGTCTGAGTCAGGCGCCGCGAAGGATGGAGGACTTTGCCGTCTGCGGCAGCGCCCGGACCACCGTCCGTCGCAGCGTGCCATGCAGATTCAGCGCCAGCAGCCGCCGCGTCAGGGAACGCGTGCCGCCGGTCAGCTTTGCATCCTCCCCTTCCACATCTACGAGCGAGAGTGCCGGAGAGGGTGGATCGGTCGGTTCGACTCGTGTCGCTGGAACCGGTCGGCGCCGCTCCACATATGCAATCTCGAGCCGTCGTGGCTTTTCAATGGGCTTTTGAAGCAGCAGGGAGGGCAGACCGCCCATCATCGGCTGACTCGTCGCTGTGGCCATGCGTTGCCTCCGCCCACGTTCACGTGTCCTGGGTCTTCGTTAGGACTGCGTCGCAAGAGCGGGAGTTGTCTCGCAGGTAAGTCGCGGGTGTAATCGGCTCCAGGTGACGTCGAGGCCCTCCGGTGCAACCCGTGTCTCGCCGACAGCGGTCAGGAAGTTGGTGTCTCCCGCCCACCGTGGCAGGACATGCATGTGCAGATGCCCAGCGACCCCTGCCCCTGCCGCTTCGCCGATGTTGCAGCCGAGATTCAGGCCGTCTGGCCGGTAGACCTCGCGCAGGACCTGCTCGATCCGCTGTGCCGTCTCGATCATCTCCGTGGCCGTCTCCAGGGGCACGGCCATCAGCGTCGGGACATGGAGGTACGGCATGAGGAGTACGTGGCCACTTGTGTATGGGAACGCGTTCAGGCAGATGAAGCAGCTTCGTCCCATGCGCAGGATGCCGGCAGCGCGCCAGACCTCGTCGACGGAGCGGCCGGAGGCGACAGCCCACCGCACCGAGCCGAGCAGATTGCAGAAGACACAGCCGGTATCCGGCCCCGGCCAGTCCTCAAGCAGGGCCGGAATGCCTCTTCGGCCGTGACTTTGGCCGCTCACATACTGGCTTCGCCACGGCGCCCAGAGCGTCTGCATACTCACCTCTGCCCGCAGTATAGGGTCCTGCGCGCACGCCGGCGCCGTACTCCGCGCACCCTGTTGACGTATCTCCCGGCGCGCTCTATGCTCTCAAGTGAGCTACTGTGTGTGGGTTCCCAAGAGCAGCGGCTCCTCAGAGCATAGACCTTCCTTCCAGCACAATGCGGCACTCCCGACGCGTGGCGCCAGTCCCCCCGGACGACGGCCTCTCCGCCGATCGGCCAGCGGCGCGGATGGATTGAATCTTGGGACCCGGAGTTCGCATCACCATGGTAGACCACCATTATCCTGAAGCAACCGAGAGCAAACCCCTGACCACAGAACTCGAAACCCTCGCCCACGACGTGACGGAGCAGGACGCCCCGTCTTCCACCCTTTCCCACGCCCCCGCTGCCGAAGCTGCAGACGATACAGCACGCGAGCACGCCGCAGAGACAGTGGACCTGGCTGCCGAAGCACACACCGCCGGCGCCGGCTCGCAGATGGCACAGGAGACGCACTCCGGCGAGGGCACTGGAAGTGGTCCGTCAGGAGCCGGCGACGATGTCGACTACGACTCTGCGGACTTTGCCGCTGCCCTGGCCAGCTTCGATCGCGAACAGGCCGCCGAGAGCGCCGTCGCGCAGAACCTGACCCAGGAAGAAGCCATCATCACAGGCACTGTGGTCAAGGTCACCGACAAGCACGTTGTCGTCGACATCGGCCTGAAGTCCGAGGGGCTGATCCCTCTCGACCAAGTGACCGATATCAATGGCGTCTCCAAGTTCCAGCCCGGCGATTCTGTCGAGGTCGTCGTCGAGCGTGAGGAGACCGAGGGTGGCGGCTACCTCGTCAGCCACGAGAAGGCTCTGCGGCACAAGGTCTGGGACAAGCTTGAGGCCGCTGCCAACGACAAGACACCCGTCAAGGGACTTGTGCTGAGCCGCGTCAAGGGTGGTTTGACGGTTGACATCGGCATCAAGGCGTTTCTGCCTGGGTCTCAAGTCGAGGTCCGGCCGGTCCGTAATCTGGACGGCTACATCGGTACTGAGATCGAAGTCCGCGTGATCAAGCTCAACAAGAAGCGCGGCAACGTCGTCATCAGCCGCAAGGAGCTGCTCGAAGAGGACCAGAACGCCAAGCGCGCTGTGACCCTGTCGACCCTAGAGGAGGGCACGGTCCTCACCGGCACAGTTAAGAACCTGACCGACTACGGCGCCTTTGTCGATCTGGGCGGCCTTGACGGCCTGCTCCACATCACGGATATGAGCTGGGGACGTCTCACGCATCCCCGCGATCTGGTCAACGTTGGCGACGAGATCCAGGTGCAGGTTCTGAAGTTCGACAAGGACAAGCAGCGCGTCTCGCTCGGCTTCAAGCAGCTTACGCCTGACCCGTGGCTTGATGCGACCGAGCGCTATCCGATCGGCGCCCAAGTGCGCGGCCGCGTCCTCTCGGTGACCGACTATGGTGCGTTCGTCGAACTCGAGCAGGGTATCGAAGGCCTCGTCCATGTGTCGGAGATGACCTGGTCCAAGCGCATGAAGCACCCATCGAAGATGGTCAAGCCAGGCGACGAGGTCGACACGATCATTCTCTCGGTCAATCCGAACGATCGCCGCATCTCGCTCGGCATGAAGCAGCTTCAGGACAATCCTTGGGAGCAGCTCGAGGACAAGTACCCGATCGGAGCCGTCATTGAGGGCCGCGTGCGCAACCTCACTGACTTCGGTGCCTTCATCGAGATCGAGGACGGCATCGACGGCCTCGTGCATGTCTCGAATCTGAGCTGGACCAAGCGCATCAAGCATCCCTCCGAGGTGCTCAAGAAAGGCGAGAAGATCAAGGCCATCGTGCTTGGTGTTGAGCCCGAGAACCGTCGCCTCTCCCTCGGCGTCAAGCAGCTGCAACCTGATGTGTGGGATACCTTCTTCGCTCAGCATCGCGTCGGCGACGTCGTCAAGGGCAAGGTGCTTCGTACCGCGCAGTTCGGCGCCTTCGTCGAGATCGCTGAGGGTGTCGAGGGTCTCTGCCATGTGTCTGAGGCGGTGGACGAGAACCATCAGCCGGTGAAGCTCGACGTCGGCGACGAGCACGACTTCAAGATCGTCAAGATGAATCCCGAAGAGAAGAAGGTCGGGCTCAGCATCAAGGCGGTCGGTGAAGAGGCGAGTCGCGCTGAAGTCGAGAGCTACCGCGAGCGTGACCGCGGCGGTGATCGTGATTCGCATCGCTCAGGCAGCAGCAGCAGCTCGTCGTCGTCCTCCAGCACGACCCTTGGCGACCTGATCAACTGGAAACGCTCCGAGCGGGAGTAGACGCTTCAGGGACCCTACGTGAAACAAGAAGAGCCGGTCGCCTCGAGGAGGCAGCCGGCTCTTTCTATCTCAGGTGTCCTGGAGTTTGCGTTACCAGTGCGTGCGCCCCGCTCAACGGGCAGTTCATCGCGCAGCTTCTCCTCTACAGGCCGCTACTTCCGCTGGCCGCTCAGCTTGGAGGCGGCCGCCGCCTTCTGATCGCCCTTCTTCTCCCCGGATGTCTGGTGTGCCTTGGGCTTGCAGCTGCCCTTCTCTCCCTGCATCTTGCCCGGGGTCGGCTCGTACCCGGGCCAGCACGCGTTTGCGGAGGAGGTCTTCTTGCCGCTTGCCTTTGCGGCGCTCTTCTTGGCCGGTGTCTTATGGGTGTCGGCGCCCTGAATGTGCCTGCGGCTGGCGGCCGTCTTGGTGTGTGCGCTCTTGGTCGCGCCCTTCGCCGGCGTTCTCTTACTGCTGGCGGACTTGGTACGCGTGGACTTGGTCGAGGAGGACGATTTTGCGCGGGTCGCGGTGGCCATGAGTCTAGGAGGCCGACTGACACGACGAGGCTGCCTCAGAACCGGGGCATATTCCACCTCTTCAACGAAGTCGTAAACGGATGGGTCCTTTTGCAGTAGAGGGATCGACAATGTGACCGGCCTGCGTGATCTCAAGCGCTCCCGCGGCGACGAGGCGTCGTGCAGCCTGGCGCGCGGGCTCCATCAATGGCTCCCAGGCGGCACGGTCCTCTGACGCGGCGACGGCGCGCGCGGCCTCGGACGGGCAGATTGTCTTTCCGCGTCCTCTCCCCTGCAGCAGGGCTACGATCATCGCCTCGAGTGCTCGATCGCGCGCGGAGGGGCGGTGGGCGCGACAGCTATCGGAGCAGAAGCGCACCTCATCCCAGCTGCGCTCCCACTTCTTGCGCCAGGCGATCGCGCGACCGCAGGTGATGCAGACCTTGGGTGGGTGCTCGGGAGAGATCTCCCGCCGGTGCGGAGTTCGATCGGGCATGGCACTTCATCGGATGCGGCGCAGGCGACGACGGCTCGCCCAAGGAGAGCTGTCTCACGGCTCGTCGCGGTAGATACCCATCTGGACCGCGCCGCCCTCGACCAGACGCGCGCGAAACATCCCGGGAGTATTGAAGCTCCAGGCAAGCTGACCATCAGGCGTCAGCGCGATAACGCCGCCGTCGCCGTGGATTGCGCCCAGCTGCCGCTGCACGACCTCGTCCGCGGCAGCCTGCAGCGGCATGCCCTTGTACTGCACCAACGCACAGATGGTGCGCGCCACCGTCAGCCGGATGAAGTACTCGCCTACCCCGGTCGCAGAGACCGCACAGGACTGGTTTGAGGCATAGGTTCCCGCGCCCAGCACGGGTGTGTCTCCCACACGACCGAACCGCTTGGCCTGCGTGCCTCCAGTCGAGGTACCCGCAGCCACATTGCCGGCACGGTCCCGCACGACCAGACCGACTGTGCCGTACTTGTGCGCCTCCGGGGCTTCGGTCGCGGCCACGGGCGTCGCGGGTGGCGGCGGCGCGCCGGCGGGACGCGGCGGAATGGGTCGCGCCTCCCTGCGCAGCTGCTCGACGAGCGACTGCCAGCGCCGCTCGGTAAAGAAGAAGCTGTTCGGCACCTGCTCAAGCCCAACTGATCGTGCGAACTCGTCTGCTCCGGCGCCCACGAGCATCACGTGCGGACTCTGCTCCATGACCGCGCGCGCCAGCAGGATCGGATGCCGGGTCGTAGTCACCTCGGCGACCGCGCCGGCCTTCATCGTGGCCCCGTCCATCACCGCCGCATCGAGCTCGTTCCTTCCCTCCGCCGTAAAGACCGCACCGTGGCCACAGTTGAAGAGCGGATCCTCTTCGAGTACCGTAATCGCCGCGGTGACCGCGTCCATCGCCGTTCCATTGCGATCCAGCACGGCGGCGGCCGCCTGAATGGCGATGTTGAGGCCAGCCCGGTAGGCGCGCTCGGTCTCCGGCTTCATCGAGCTGCGCTCGATCACGCCCGCGCCTCCATGCATCACGATCGCCCACCGATGTGGCTCGACGTGAGTCACCAAGGGAGCCGCCGTCTGCGCGAGCGTCGCCGGCCCACTCCACGCGGCCACCAGACCTGCTGCCAGACCGAGAACCAGAGCCAGCCGCACTTGCATGTCTCCCTCCACACCCGCGTCACACTCCGCAGCATATCGCGCGTAAGCCCGCGGCCGGGTTCTGCCCAGGCAAAGTCCTTATACTGGGCCTGCATGCCTGACACGATGATCTTCCCTCCGGTGGAGGAACAGCTTGACCTGATCAGCAAGGGCGCGGCGGAGATCCTGCCCATGGGCGCACTCCGCGAGCGGCTCGACGCGGCGGCCAGGGCAGGCAGACCGCTCCGCGTCAAGGCGGGCTTCGACCCTACCGCACCCGACCTTCATCTCGGCCATACGGTCTTGATGCGGAAGCTGCGCCACTTCCAGCAGCTCGGCCATACCGTCATCTTCCTTATCGGCGATTCGACCGCGCTCATCGGCGATCCCACTGGCCGCAACGTGACGCGAAAGCCGCTCACGCGGGAGCAGATTGCCGAGAACGCCGAGACATACAAGCAGCAGGTCTTTCGCATCCTCGACGCGGAGAAGACCGAGGTGCGTTACAACTCCGAGTGGCTCGACCAGCTCGGATACGCCGGGATGATCGGCTTGGCAGCGCAGGTGACCCTCTCCCAGATGCTCGACCGCAAAGACTTCCTCGACCGCTTCCGCACGGAGCAGGACATCTCGCTGCACGAGATGCTCTACCCCTTGGCGCAGGGCTACGACTCCGTCATGCTGCACGCGGATGTCGAACTCGGCGGAACCGATCAGAGGTTCAACCTGCTCATGGGTCGCGAGCTGCAGCGGAAGGCTGGACAGTCCTCACAGATCGTCCTGATGACGCCCATCCTCGAGGGCTTGGACGGCGTACAGAAGATGTCGAAGTCGCTCGGCAATGCCATCAGCATCCAGGAGCCTGCGCCCGAGATGTACGGCAAGCTGATGAGCATCTCGGACGACCTGATGTGGCGCTATTGGCTGCTCCTCACCGACCTGAAGGCGAGTGAGATCGAAGCCATGCAGACCGAGGTCCGCAACGGCGCCCTGCATCCGATGCAGGCCAAGAAGGATCTCGCCCGCACCATCACCGCAGACTTTCATGGCGAGGCGCAGGCCGCGCACGCCGCCGATACCTGGTCGGTGCAGTTCCAGCAGCGCGGCGTCACCGAGGATGTAGCCGCCATCGAGGTTGCCTGGTCCGCGGACGGGCTGCTGACCGAGGGGCAGGTCCGGATGCCGAAGCTGCTCGTCCTTACCGGTCTGGCGAGCTCGGCTGCGGAGGCCACCCGCAAGCTCAATGAGAACGCGGTCAGCATCGACGGCGCGAAGACCATGGACAAGCTGCTTGGGCGGGAGATCCTGGGCGCCTCGCCGGTGCTGCGTCTCGGCAAGCGCAGCGTTCGCGTGATCTGGGCGTGACGGCTTCCCTTCCACCTTCGGCGTACTCCCTTTCGCCACAGGGTGGGTGTAACGAATGATCATGCACCCTCCTTGCCGACGGGTCCTGACCCTGCTGACGGCCCTCGTCCTCTGCTTCCGCTGCGCCGGCGCCCAGGACTCCCGCGGTCCGGACGCGCATACTCGAACTCCCCCCACAGACCCGCGCGCCCTCGTCCAGCGAGCCGTGCAGACGGAGCTCAAGCTCGACCGCGAGGATCAGTCCCGGTGGCGATACCGCGACGAGGAACGCGACAAGCACCTGACCTCGATCGTCGTTCAGACAGACGCCGGCGCGGTCAAGCGACTCGTCGCCCGCAACGGCCATCTGCTGAGCGCAGACGACGTCGCTGCCGAGAACGATCGCCTCACCCTCTACATCCACGACACCGCAAAGCTGGCCAAGCAGAAGCGCGACTCCGAGTCTGACGACCGCAGCGCCGCCAAGCTGATCGCCATGCTGCCTGATGCCTTCGTCTGGACGCCGGAGAGCGAGTCGCCCGACACGACGGTCCTCCACTTTGAGCCCAACCCCAGGTTTGCGCCGCCCGATATGGAGGCTCGCGTCCTCAGCACGATGCGCGGAGAGCTCGCGATCGATCGCCGCCAGTTCCGCATCCGCACGATCCGCGGAACCCTCACCAGCGACGTGATGATCGGCTTCGGCATCCTCGGCCGCCTCCGCCAGGGCGGCTCCTTTCAGGTGGAGCGCCGCGAGGTCGCGCCCGGTCTCTGGCAGATCACCGAGACCCACGTCCACATCGAAGGCAAAGCGCTCATGTTCAAGAACATCGACCAACAGCAGGACGAGGTGCAGACCGACTTTCAGCAGGTTCCGGGCAAGACCTCTCTCGAGCAGGCCGTCGCCATGTCGCGGCCCGGTCCTGACTTCGTTCCCTAGCTCGCCTCGATGTACCGCGACACCAAACCGGCATGCTTCACGGTGAACGGCGCGGCGTATTCTGGGGTTGATGGCGAAGACATCGTACCGGCAGACAGACCGTGAGCTGCTGCGCAGAATCGAGCGCTCCGGGGGTGGCCGCGCGGGATACAAGCAGCTCGTGCGCGAGCTCGGGCTGGGCGGCGGTCGCGAGCGCCGTCTCTTGCTCGAGCAGCTCGCGCGCATGACGGCCCGTGGCGAGCTCGTCAAGATCAAGGACGAGCTCTGGTCGCTGCCCTCCGCCACGCCCGATCGAACCGCCCGGCCCCGCCCGACGGAGACCTCCTCACCTCCGGACAACGGCTCGGCACTGCGCGCCTCGCGGGATCGTCTCGTCGCGGGCCGGCTCGACCTGCATCGCGACGGCTATGGCTTCGTGCGTCCCAACGGCAGCTCCGACCGCGCAGACGATCTCTTCATTCCTCCGAGCGAGCTGAACGGCGCCATGCAGGGTGACGAGGTGATCGTCGATGAGGCGCCGCGAGATCGTGAGGGGCGCCGCAGCGGCCGCGTTCTGCGCGTCCTCACGCGTCGCAACCCAACTGTCGTCGGTATTTTTCACTACGCGCGCTCGCATCGCGAGACTCGCCGCCGGCGCGAGAGCGACTGGGTGGAAGGCGCGCTGGTCAAGGGCAACTACGTCACGCCGCTCGACGAGCGCCTCGGCGCGCCCATCCTGATCGCCGATGGCGACGAGAGCGTCTCGTTCGTGGAGCGGCCCGATCGCGTCCTCGGTGAAGAGGCGTTACTCCAGCGCTCCGGTTGGACGGCGTCGGAGGCCGGGGAACACACCCCGGCCGAAGCCTTTGAGCCTCTCGAGGGCCTCGCCGTCGACGTCGAGATCACCGAGTTTCCGCAGCCCGGACGACCGGCAAAGGGCCGTGTGATCGAGGTTCTCGGGCCACCCGACGCCTTCGGCGTCGATGTCGAGATCGTCATCCGCAAGCATCACCTGCCGCATGTCTTTCCGTCCGGCGTGCTCGCCGAGGCCTCTGCGAGCGCCGCCGGTACCGTCGAGAGCGCCGATGCTGGCGAGCGGGCGCGGCGCGAGGACTTTCGCGGCCTGCCCATCGTGACCATCGACGGCGAGACGGCGCGCGACTTCGACGATGCCGTACTGGTGCGCGAGCTCGCGAATGGCAACACCGAGCTGCAGGTGCACATCGCGGACGTCAGTCACTACGTCCGCCCCGCCACGGCGCTCGATCTCGAGGCGCGATTGCGCGGCACCAGCGTCTACTTTCCCGATCGCGCCGTCCCCATGCTGCCGCCCGCGCTCTCGAGTGGCATCTGCTCCCTCCGCCCGGACGAAGACCGCTTCGTGCTCAGCTGCGTGATGGAGATCGATCTGCGCGGCGAGATTGTCGGCTACGACGTCGCGGAGGGCATTATCCGCAGCGCGCGACGCATGACCTACACGCAGGTGCAGGCCATCCTTGACAACCAGAGCGACAGCGACCGCGAGACTCGCCTCCAGTTCAGCGAGCTCATCCCCGAGTTCGAGCGCATGCACGAGCTCGCACTGCGCCTCAACCGCAAACGCAAGCGTCGTGGCTCCATCGATTTCGACCTTCCTGAGCCCGTGGTGCGCTTCGATCCGCAGGGCAACATGGAGGCGATCGTCCGCTCCGAGCGCGGCTGGTCACATCGGCTGATCGAGGAGTTCATGCTCTCCGCCAACGAGTGCGTGGCGACGTGGATCGAGAGCCAGGGTGTCGCCAGCCTCTACCGCATCCACGAGATGCCGGATCCGAAGCGCATCGTCGACTTCGAGGAGACCGCGGCCGGATTCGGCTACACCCTCGGCATCGGCAACCTGCCCGTAAAGCGCGTGACGATGAAGACCGACCGCCGCGACGTTCGCCGCGGCGGCACATCCCGCGAGGCGCCGATGCATGAGATCGCCGCGCGCATCCCCGTGACGCCGCAGATGTATCAGCGGCTGACCGAGCGCATCGCCGGTACGCCCGAGGAGCGCATCCTTGCGTATCTCATGCTGCGCAGCCTCAAGCAGGCGCGTTACGCGGAGCGGAACGAGGGTCACTTCGCGCTGGCTAGCCCGAGCTACACGCACTTTACCTCGCCCATCCGTCGATATCCGGACCTGATTGTGCACCGGTTGCTGCGGGCGCTGCTTGCGGCGGGGGCAGATCCGCATGGCGGACCCATTCACTCGGACGACTGGCAGCCATGGCGCGCGGAGCTCGAGGCGGCGCGCGGGAAGCCGCGCGGCGGGCCGGAGACGAAGGTCGATGAGAACGCGGGGCCGATGGCGGCGAAGGAGCTGGAGGCGATCGCGGCGGAGTCGAGCCAGGCGGAGCGACGCGCGGACGATGCCGAGCGCGAGCTGATCGAGTGGAAGAAGCTTAAGTTCATGCAGGACCGCGTGGGCGAGGAGTTCGACGCGATCGTGCTCTCGTGCACCAAGTACGGCTTCTTCGTGGAGCTGAACGAGCTGTTTATCGAGGGGCTTGTGCCGATCGCCTCCCTGGGGAGCTTCGGCGCGAAGAGCTATCGTGACGAGGAGCGTTACATCTTTCGCGACACCGACCGCGCCATCGTGGGGCAGCGAAGCGGGCGGATCTTTCGCATGGGGATGCGAGTGCGAGTGCTGCTCGACCGCATCGACCGGCAGCAGCGCCGGCTGCAGTTCGCGCTGATCGAGATTCCGGGCGAGGAGCTGACGCCCGTGGCTACCGGTGCCGGGTCACTGCGACGGCGGCGGTCTCCGGTGGGGGATGAGGCAGGGCAGAGTCCGGCGCGGAGCGGCAAGGCGAAGAAGGGAAAGACAAAGAAGCGACTGCGCAACCAGAAGGCGAAGGGCAAGCGGCGCGGGTAGACCTGTGATGCTGTGAGACTGCTCCCTTCAGGTCCTCCGATGAATGCGGTGCAGCCCTCCCATCAGGAGCGACCACTAGAGAGCGCTTCAGCGCCAGCGGGCTATGTCGTTGGGGCGACGAACTCCTTAGGCAGCTGGCCACCCTCGCCGAAGAAGAAGTCGTTCATCTGCTCGACGAGGAACTCCTGAGCCTCGCGCGTCCAGGGCTGGAGCCGGTACTCGTTGAGCAGCATCTTCTGGCGCTCGACCCACTCGCCCCAGCTCTTCTGAGAGACATTCTTGAAGATCTTCTGGCCGAAGTCAGAGTCGAACGGCGGCTCGTCGAGGCCCTCCATCTCCTGTTTGTAGCGTAGATCGAATACCATGTGCGCCATCGGTGTCTCTGTCCTCGTATCGGTGTGAAATCAGTCTACAGGGCAGAGTCTCTCCTGGCAGGGGGCGAGGTCTGCCCCCCTTCCCCATTTTCGCGCAAAGTCTTCGAAGGAATGACTTAGAGCTGGACTTGACCGCTAAACTCCTGCATTCGCACGACTTAGAGCCAAAGTCTTCATTCAGAACGGCTTAGCGATGCATGGCGGAGTCTGTCGCAACTGCATGCGTGCTTCCGTCTACTCCAAGGATAGAGGAGCGGACAGGGTGAGTACGCCACGGGAGACCGCAGAGTTGTCGATCTCCCACGAGGAGGCTGACGGAAGGGTCTGGTGTAGACTGAGTCTGCAGCAGACCCCACCGTCGGCCCTCCCGGGCGGATGGAGCAACACAAGTCGGGACGTGGCTCAGCCTGGTAGAGCGCACCCTTGGGGTGGGTGAGGTCGCTAGTTCGAATCTAGTCGTCCCGACCATTTTTCCACCCTATGGCTTAGACCCTGACTCTGAACGCCCGATGTTGATCGTCCCGGCGGCGGTTCCGGAGCCACACGCCGCCGCCTGGAGCGAGTATGCGTACGTCTTGGATCCTGTGCCACCTGTGCCGGGCAGGATGGTACATCGGAACTTGCCTCCAGCGTCATTGGAGCTGAGATCCACTCCCTCGGCGCATGGGCTCGCGGCATTGAAGTGAATCTTCCATGCCGACGAGACGCCATCCGGAGCCCACACACGGATGGTGGGAAGTTCACTGCGGCTGATGCTGGTGACCGGGCTGTTCGTGAACGCCGGGGCGGACCCCATGCAGAAGAACGCGATACCAGAGTCAGAGGCGTTCGACACGCTCGGCTGGCTGGTGGTCGCTTCGACGGCGTTCGAGCGCGCAGCCGGCGACGGGCTGCCTCCGGGAGGTGGCGGCGGCGGCGTCTTTCCGTAGCCTGAGTTGATCGGGCAATCCCGGCAGTCAGGAACCCTCACGGCGAACTGACCACCCGTGTTGATGACCGTCTCATACTTGAAGAACTGGTAGCCCTGCTTAAGGGTACAGGTCACCCTCCCTTGAGGGTCGCTTCGAATGGAGCTCGACTCCCCGACACAAGGTTGAGAGTGCGGGAACCTGATCTCGAAGGTGTCACCCTGGTGCTCTGCGCTCCAAACGATGGTCTGCCCTGCCTCGACATCAAGAATGGCATGTCCCTGCCCGTTGACGACGAACTGGACGGTGCCGGCCGAGGTGCCCGCAGGTTGAGCCTGCTTGGTTTCGATCACTTCCTCCCGGTGAGGAGCGCAGCCCAGCCCCGCGAGGAGCGTTGCCGAAGCGAGCCCGGCGATGATCGTCTGTCGGATGTTCATTGTGAGCTCCATAGGTAGGTACCTGGCTAGGCGGGGAGAGGAAAGGAGTGCCGGAGGCGGCGGTAGCGGTCATCTCTGCGCAGCTCCTGTAAGTCCGGCATGGTGTCGAATTGGAAGATGGTGGCACCGCGGGCGAGACACTGGCTGGCGAGAGCGAGCGCTTCGTCACGCCTGCCGATCAGGGCAAGTGTCCTCACCTTGAAGAGCTGACTCTCGAGGTCGTCTGAGTACGTCGAATCCGCTTTGCGGAGAAGGTCCTGGGTCCCCGGTATATCTCCCGCTTTGGCACGGGTGAGGGCGAGGATCATCCATCCGGGTCCGTCGGCGGGGTCGACTGTCAGCGCTTCCTGTTGCAGCGTGCCGGCCTTGAGGTACGCCTTCGCCGCAACGTCCTTCTGCGAGGGAACGCCGCCGCAGCAGTCCGCGAGCTCGAGCCAGTTGCCTGGATCATCGGGGTCGAGGGTTGTCGCTTGCCGCGCATAGTTGAGGGCGTCGGCGTAGTTCGCCTCTGACCGAAGGACCTCGGCAAGGATGGCGGCTGCGGCCGGACTGGTGGCGAGAGACAAGCTACGCCGCGCGTACTGTCTGGCCTGATCGACCTTGCCCTGCTGCAGGTAGACGGCCGCGACCTCGTAGAGGCTGCGCGCGTCTCTCGGAAGCGCCAGACTTGCCGACCTGAACTCCATCACCGCGTCGGCGTATCGACCCGTGAGGCTGTAGAGGTACCCGAGCTGGACGTGTCCGCGCCAGTGGTTGGGCCTTGCCTGCAAGAGCCGGTGCATCGTCTGCTCGGCTTCCTCCCAGCGATTGCAACGCGTGAGCGTGAGCGCGTGCAAGGCGAGAGCACCGGGGCTGGTCGGATCGATGGCGAGTGCGCGGCCCGTCTCGCCCAGAGCGAGAGCGCGTTGTCCGCTGCCATCGAGGACCTCGGCGCGTGCAAGGTGTGCCTCGACGAGCAAAGGAGCGATGGAGAGGGCCGTCTCGCAGTTCGCGCGGGTCAGAAGGAGCGCCGCCGCGTCGCGATGGAGGATGTACAGGCTGAAGTAGGCGAGGGCGAGCTTCGCATACGCCAGCGCGAACTTTGCATCGAGCTCGACCGCCTCCTTGTACTTCTCGAGAGCGGCGTCCAGGCCGGCGTTGTTGGGCTGATTTCGCAGGGTTTCGGCGGCCTGGAAGGCGGCGAGGGCCTGCGGATTGTCGGTGAGGGCGGAGAGGCGTCTGAGGTCCGGGGTGAAGTGGTGGATGTCGAGCAGATCGGTGGCGGCGGTGAGGGAGCGGTGGAGCAGGGAGGCCTGCTGGTCGGCCGGAACGGAGATGTGTTTAGTGCGAAGGGGTTGGGGGTGGTTGGGGTCGAGGAGCTGGAGGTTGAGGTGGACGTCGTTGCCGGCGGGGGTGGCGGAGGCGGCGAGGACGAGGTTGGCTCCGGAGGACTCGCGGATGTCGTTGAGCTGGTCGGGGGTGGTGATGTCGGCCGAGGAGGTGTGGGGGATGATGTAGAGGTCGCGGTCGAAGGCTTCGGCGCGGGCGAGCTCGCTGCCGATGGAGTCGATGAGGCTCATCAGCATGGGTTTGAGCTGGGGCTCGGGGGCGGGCCAGCCGAGCAGGGCGACGAAGCGCTTTCGGGGCAGGGGGTGAAGGAGGTCGTCGAGGAGGGTCGGGCGCCAGGCGAGGGTGCCGGCGGCGGCGGCGCAGACGGCGGCGGCCGAGCCGAGGGCGAAGGTGCGGCGGGTGAGGTGCGGGCGGAGGCTGGCGGAGGCCGCGATCGCGGGGGCGAAGCCGGGGCGGTCGCTGCGGATGAGATCGCGGCCCGGCGGATGCGCCGGTGCGGGCGGGAGGGACTCGAGGCCTCGCGCCGCGGGGCGGGGCGGCTTGAGCAGGTGAACGCCGGGGGCCTCGGGCCGGGAGCGGTGCGAGACGCGGCGGTCGGGGCCGGTGTAGGGACGGTGCTTGCGGCGTTCGGACTGCTGATCGGGGCGGCCGGCGACGTCGGGGACGAGCCCGATCTGGGGGTGTGCGGGATCGTAGCGGGCGAGGAGGCCGGCGAACGCGAGGGTGCGCGGGGCGGGGAGCTCGCTCAGCAGGCCGCGAACGGCCTCGGCGAGGAAGGCGGGCACGCCGGGGCCGTCGAGGTCCGGTGAGGGGTGGACGGCGAGGCTGGAGAAGACGGTCTCAGGCGCGCGGCCGACGAGCACGCGGTGGAGGAGGACGCCGAGGGCGAAGAGGTCGGTGGCCTGGGAGGGGCGCTCGCCGCGGAGGATCTCGGGGGCGAGGTAGCCGGGGGTGCCGGCGATGAGGGTGCGGGTGAGGACGGTGTGTTCGGCGGTGTGGAGGCGGGCGAGGCCGAAGTCCATGATGGAGAGCGAGAGGGCGCGGCCGGAGCCCTCGAGCATGATGTTGTTGGGCTTGATGTCGCCGTGGACGACGCCGGCATCGTGGATGGCGGCGAGACCGCAGGTGATCTGGCGGGCGAGGGCGAGGGCGTCCTCGTAGGGGATGGGGTCGGGGGCGCGGAGACGGGCGGCGAGGGTCTCGCCCGAGAGCAGCTTCATGGTGAGAAAGAGGAAGGGCGGCTCGGCGTCGTGGCAGCGGGCGATGTCGTAGATGGGGCAGAGGTTCGGGTGAACGACCTTGCGGGCGAGCAGGACCTCCTGCTCGAAGCGGCGGGAGGCGCCGGCGTCAGCGGCGATGTGGGGCAGGATGGCTTTGAGGGCGACGCGGGCGCCCTGCAGGAGCTGGTCGTCGACCTCATAGACCTCGCCCATTCCGCCGCGGGCGAGGAAGCGCACGACGGTAAAGCGGCCGGCGATGCGCTGGCCGGCGGCGAAGCGGGTGAGGTCGGGGGTGGGCAGGGAGAAGGCGGGGTCGCCGGCGTGGGTGAGATAGGTGTCCGACGTCGGTGACGCGAGACCCTCGGGCAGGTCGGCGAGCTGGAGCAGAAGGGGCTCCTCGAGAAAGGAGCCGGCGCGCTCGTCGGCGAGCAGGAGGTCGTTGACGAGGCGGCGGAGCGCGGGGTCGGCACTGCAGGCCTGATCGAGAAAGGCGGCGCGCTCGTCGGCGGGCCGCTCAAGCGCAGCGCCGAAGACGTCCTCCACGGATTGCTGTTGACTGCTCATGACGGGTATCCAGCGGCTTCTAACGTGAGGGACGGAGCTGATACGGTGACGCCGCCCGCCGTGCTGCCTGGAGATGTGCTTTGGGGGCCCGGGACCGAGGGCAGGTGCGAGAGCCGGCGACTGTGGCCGGGGATCGTGCCTGTGGAGAGAAACTCTCGGTCAGGCGACATGATGACACAAGGAACATGCATTTTCCATAAGGACTTCCATTCGGGGGCCGCACTGTGATAGCACCTCTGAACTAGAAGGCGCAGTTTGCGGTCGCCGCGGGCCATCGGCGAAGCCGGAGACGGAGGACAGGTGCGCGACGTGGATGCCGAGGGCACGACCGGAGAGCCGGACGGCGACGTGACCCAGCTGCTGCGGGAGATGCAGGGCGGCGACGCCGGGGCAGCAGAGCGGCTGCTGCCGCTGGTCTATCGCGAGCTGCACCGGCTGGCGGCGGGGTACATGCGGCGCGAGCGGCAGGACCACACGCTGCAGGCGACCGCGCTGATCAACGAGGCGTACCTGCGGCTGACGCGCGAGCGGCTGGACTGGCAGAATCGCGAGCACTTCATCGGCGTGGCAGCGACGGTGATGCGGCGTGTGCTGGTGGACTCGGCGCGGGCGCACCGCGCGGAGATGCGCGGGGGCGGGCAGCAGCGGGTGGACTTCGAGGAGGCGCTGCTGATCGCGCCGGAGCGCTCGGACGAGATCCTGGCACTGGATGCGGCGCTCGGGCGGCTGGCGGAGGTCTCGCCGCGGCAGGCGCGCGTGGTCGAGCTGCGCTACTTCGGCGGGCTGTCGGTCGAGGAGGTCGCAGGCGTGCTCGACATCGCAACCCGATCAGTCAAGCGGGACTGGGCGCTCGCGCGGGTGTGGCTCTTTCGCGAGCTCGAGGCGAAGCCGGAGTAACGGCTGGCCCACGCAGAACGAACGGCTCCGAGCCGTCTTAGCCCGATCGACTCACGGCCGCACAGCGGTCGCATCGTCCGTTCTTTCGCGCGCGCAGTCTCGTGTGCCGGAGGACGGGAGGCGCGCCGACCTCTGAAGAGAGCGGCCGTCCGCCACGTGCAGGCCTCGTCGCGTGACGGCTGCCGCAGTGGAACAGGTGAGACTCACGGGAGGGCGTAAAGATCTTTGCGGTGCGTGGCACCTTTTGTCCCGGAGCTTCGCCTTAGTGGGTGAAGGCGCTTGGACAGACGGCCTTCCCCAGGAGGCAACACCATGGCACACACATTCTTTCCCACAGTCCGCAGCGTCTCTCTGCAGCTTGGGCTTCTGCTGGGCGTCTCGGCAGCGGCCATGGCGCAGACCGGCGAGCTCCACGTCAAAGTTCCCTTCGCCTTTCAGAACGGCACGCAGCGCCTGCCGGCGGGCGACTATGAGATCGATCTGCGGCGCGATCATCTGCTGGCCTTCCGCGGCGAGGCGCAGACCAAGGCCCTCAGCTACGCGGTCACGATCCCTGAGCAGATGACGGAGATGCCCGAGACGAGCAAAGTCGTCTTCCATCGGCTGCACGGCGTCTACTTCCTGCACTCGATCGTCGTGGAGGGCGACAAGACGGCGCGCTCCTGGCCGAAGAGCCGCGCGGAGAAGCAGCTGCAGATTGCGGACCGATGGGCTCAGCCGTCGAGTGATGTCGTCGCGCTGAACACCCTGCCCTAGATGCCTCGCCACCCGGACGGCCCGCCCTCGAAGGCGGGCCGTCCGATCTCCTGTTTACGACGTTCACTTCTCCGAGACTGACGCCATGTGCACCGCGACCCTGATCTACTCCGAAGCCGGCGAGACACAGAGCCTCGCCCTGCAGCGCGACCTGCTCTCGATCGGCCGCTCGTCGCGGCAGGACCTGGTGGTGCGCGACGTGCGCGTCTCGCGTCAGCACGCGGTCATTCTGCGGGATCAGGAGAGCTTCGCGGTGATCGACCAGAACAGTACGCACGGTACGTTTCTTAATGGCGTGCGCATTCACCGGGCCCGGCTGAACCCTGATGATGTGCTCCACCTTGGCTCGCTTTCGGGGCCTGCTCTGCGGTTCTCTCTAGACGCGACCGATGACGACAGCCTGCACTGCGCGACGCCGTGTCTCACGCCGGGTGCGCGTGCAGGGCTGTCGAATCCGGTCGAACGCGGGCTCGAGCCGCTGCACTTTCTGCTGCGCGCGGCGCGCGAGTTGAACAGCAGCGGCGGGATCGAAGAGATCCTGGAGCGGCTGCTGCAGCTGACCCTGCAGCTGACCGGGGTCGAGCGCGGATTTGTGCTGCTGCAGGAGGCAGGCGCGCTGCGGGTCGCGCTGGGTCTCGAGGCTGGCGGACGGATCTTGAAGGATGACAACACGATCTCGATGAGGGCGATCGAACGCGCGCTGGAGAGCCGGTCGGTCTTCACGATCAGCGATACGCGCGCCGATCACCGCGCGGCGGGATGGCCGAGCATGCTGGCCAACAGCATCCGGCGCATCTGTTCGATCCCGCTCTACGCGCGCGGCTCGGAGGCGGAGCCGGGCGAGCTGCTGGGCGTGCTCTACCTGGACAGCCGACTGTCGCCGGGCACGCTGAGCGAGGTCGATGTGGACCTGCTCGAGGCGATTGCGGCGGAGTCGGCCGCGCTGCTGCACAACGCGTTGCTGGCGCAGGCGGAGTACGAGGCGCGGCATGCGCGCGAGGAGCTGGGTATCGCGGCCAAGATTCACAGCGGCCTGATGTGTGCGGCACTGCCCGCGATCGAGTACGCGGCGATCGAGGCCAGGAGCGTGCCGTGCCGGGCGATCGGGGGCGACTTCTATGACGCGCTGGTGCTCGAAGACTGCGTGTGCGTGACGATTGCGGACGTCTCGGGCAAGGGCGTCTCGGCGGCGATCGTCGCGGCGACGCTGCAGGGCATCATCCATGCGCAGATGCTCTCCGGCCAGCCGCTGGTCGCGATCGCGGCGCGGCTGAACGAGTTTCTGTGCGAGCGCAGTCTGGGCAAGTACGCGACGCTGGTGATGCTGAAGCTCTCGGGGGACGGACGGCTGGAGTACCTGAACTGCGGCCACATTCTGCCCCTCGTGGTAATGGGCGAGGAGGTCACGGAGCTGCGCGAGAGCAATCTTGCGGTGGGCCTGCTCGAGGACGTGAGCTACCGCTCCGCGAGCTGCGTGTTGCGGCCCGGGGCGCGCCTTCTGGTCGCGAGCGACGGCATCACGGAGGCGGAGAACGAGGCGGGTGAGCCGTTCGGCAGCGCAGGGCTGAGCGCGCTTGCGCGGGACCACACGGTCGAGGAGATCGTCGATCACGTGCGGCGATACCAGCAGCCGGCGATGGCGACGGACGACTGCTCGCTGCTTGCGGTGCGCTTTCGCGGGCGCGGTCCGGGTGTGCCGGAGTGAAGAGCGCGGCAGACGCGGCACACACGAGCGGACGTGCATGCGCGGCCGGGTCGCGGTAGAGTGTCGTGCATGGATGCCGATCGCTTTCGTCGTCTGGCGCTCAGTTTGCCGCACGCGCTCGAGACGATGCAGTGGGGCGGCAAGATCGTCTTCTGGGTGGGCGACAAGGCGATCGGCGGCAAGATGTTCGCGATCGCCGATCCCGAGGCGGTGCGCGGCGGGAGCGCGCTCGCGTCCTTCAGCGCCGGGCCGGAGAGGTACCACGGGCTGCTGGAGCGTGAAGGGCTGATCCCGGCACCGCACCTGGCGCGGATCTTCTGGATCGCCGCCACCGAGTGGGACGCGCTCACGACGGTCGAGTGGCGCGAGCAGCTGTCGGCCGCGCACGGGCGGACCCTGAGCAGGATGACGCCGCGGACGCGCGACGTGCTCGCGGCGCCGGCGGACGTGCAGCGCAGGCTGATCCAAGAGCGGCGACGGGTGCTGGCAGAGCGCGCGGCGGCCGTGGCGGCGGCGCCGAGGCGGACGGCGGTGGCGTTAGAGAAGCTCCGGGGTCGCGTCCAGAAGCCCGCGAAACGATCGCCGGTACACCCAGATCAGGAATAGTTCGAGCAGCGCCGTCAGCAGCCCGGGCGCGATCCCGGTGCCGCCCAGCAGGGTGAGATGAAAGAGCAGGATGTTGACGATGATGGGGGCGAGGATCGTCAGCCCGAGCGGGACGTAACGGCCGACCATCAGCAGCAGGCCGCCGATGACCTGCAGCACGCCGACGAAGCTCATGTACTTATGTGTCGCGAGAATGGTTGCAAATTGGCCCGCGTCCCCGGCCATTGGTGGCGCGTTGAGGAAGTGCAGCAGGATATTGAGCCCGAAGAACAGGAAGATGAATCCCAGCAGGATACGTACGACCAGAACTGCCTTGCTCATCGCTTCGCCTCGCCTGTGTGAAGTGGCCGTGCGACACCCGAACCGGCCCGCAGGATGCACCCTATCACGGCCGCCGGTGCCGCGTGCGTTTGCGTCCGCGGCCTGGTCTGCCCTAGCCTCACGGACATGCCCCGACTGTCCGACGCGCCCGGCGAGACCGCCCGCTCCGCGAGCTCGCCTCTGCTCTCCCTTGCCGGTCGAACGGCACTCATCACGGGCGGCTCGCGCGGCATCGGCGCCGCGACGGTACGGCTCTTCTCCGTTGCGGGAGCGCGGGTCGCGTTCTCGTTTCAGAGCGCGCGGGCGCAGGCAGAGGCGCTTGCCGCCGCCTGCGGAGGCACCGCGCACTGCCACGCGCTTCAGCAGCCGCTCCACACGGCGGAGGACGGCCAGCGGCTTATCGCGAGCGCGCTCGCCGTGCTGGGCCGCATCGACATTCTGGTCGTTAACCACGGCGTCTGGCCGCCCCACGACCAGCCGATCGCCTCCATGGCTGCGACGCAGTGGCGCCGCACGATGGGCGTGAACCTCGAGAGCGTCTTCGGCCTGGTGCAGGCGGCGGTCGCGGCGATGGAGGCGGCACCCGGGCCGGAGATGGGCGCACCGCGGGGCCACATCGTGCTCGTCGCCAGCACGGCGGCGCAGCGCGGCGAGGCGTTCCACGCCGACTACGCTGCCAGCAAGGGCGCGCTGCTCTCGCTCACCAAGAGCCTCTCCTCCGAGCTCGCACCGCGCGGCATCCTGGCCAACTGCGTTGCGCCGGGATGGGTGGTGACCGACATGTCCGCCGCGGCGCTTGACGACCCTGCCGCGGGCGCACGTGCGCGCGCCACGATCCCGCTGGGCCGGGCTGCGACGCCGGACGAGGTTGCCGGACCCATTCTCTTTCTCTGCACACCGCTGGCCGGCTTCATCTCGGGTGAGATCCTGAACGTGAATGGCGGCGCCGTGCTCGCCGGCTGAGCCCGCGAGGAGTCATCTGCGTCCAATGCACAGGGACGCTGCCAAGGCCCACACACCTATGCGTCACCTCGTTCTCACACTCGCTGCCGTCCTCGCCCTTGGCTCTGTCGCCGCCCGACCGCTCGCGGCCCAGGCGGCCGACATTCCGAGCGCCTCCACCGCACCGGGCGGCGCGACCACGCCCGAGCAGCGCGGCCGTGCCCTGCTCGACCAGATGGTGACCGCGCTCGGGGGACAGCGCTGGCTCGACCGCACCTCGGTCGTCCTGCATGGGCGCACCGCGAGCTTCTTTCGCAACGCGCCCACCGGCGTCACGACGGAGTATGTCGAGTACCTGCAGGTGCCCTCCGGTACGCGTCCTGCCTCCGAGCGCTTCGAGTTCATCTCCGACAAGAGCCCGATTCTGCCAGGCAAGCGGCGGGACGTCGCGCAGGTGTGGACTGCGGACGGCGGCTACGAGCTGACCTACAAGGGCAATGCGCCGCTGCCCCGCGATCAGGTCGACGACTATCTGCGCCGTCGCGCGCACTCGATCGAGAGCATCGTGCAGACCTGGCTCAAGGCGCCGGGTGTCGTCGTCGTTGCAGAAGGTACCAGTCTGGTGGGCCGTCATCTCACCGATAAGGTCAGCATCCTCTCCGACAACAACGACGCGGTCACCGTCGAGCTCGACAGCAACACGCACCTGCCGCTCGCCCGCACGTTTCAATGGCGTAACGACACGTTCAAAGACCACGACGAGGATCGCGAGGAGTACGACGACTACCAGCCGTTCGACGGGCTGCCGACACCGCTCACGCTGACCCGCTATCGCAATGGTGACATGGTCAACCAGCGCTTTTTGACAAAGGTCGAGTACAACGTAGCATTGCCGCCCAACGCGTTCAATACCGACGCCGCGCTGCCGCGCAAGAAGTAGCCGCGGCGGCGTGCCGACTTAGCGTCGTTCTGCTGCGTCTGCCGCTGGATGGGTCCGTGGGCGTGCATCGACCGGGTCGACGCTTTGACTCTGCCGTGACCGCTCCTACTCGGAGGAGGGGCGACCACCGCCGCGCAGACCTGCCGCGGCGGCGTGCAGCAGGCGTCCGTCGCTCGAGTCCTCGCTCAACTCCCAGACCATCACGCCGCCCAGGCCCTGCTCACGCGCGTAGCTTGCCTTGGTGCGGATCGAGGTCGGGTCTTCAAAGGTCCAGAAGCTGTCGCCGTCGTAGAGCCATGGCGCCATCGAGCGCGGCTCGCGGAAGAGCAGCAGCGGCGCGGCCCTGACCACCGGCGGCAGGGTGGCGCCGCCCGCCGGCACGGCCGGTGCGGGCGAGCTCTCGGTCAGCGCCGGCGCGGCGGCCACGCGCGCGGCCTCGGGCAGCGCCTTGCCGGGCGCGCCGCCGGGTGTGGTCACCTGGGGTGTCGGGGGCCGCAGCAGCGCCTCGAAGAAGCTGTACGGCCGATCACCGCGGATCGCCTTACCCTGCTGAAAGAGACCATCCGCGGCGGGCGCGACGCCGTGCCAGCCATATCCGTAGAAGGGCAGACCCATCAGCAGCTTGGCGCGCGGCACGCCGGCGGCCGCCCAGGCGTTGAGGCTGGCCTCGACCGTGCCGCCGCGGAAGCCATCGGGCGCGTGCAGCGGCGCGAGCAGGCCGGTGGTCTGGCTCCAGGGGCCGCTGTAGTCGTAGTTCATGACGCCGACCTCATCGGCAAGCTCGCCGATACGCGGCAGGTCCTCGGGCCTGTACTCGCGCGGGGAGATGCCGACCGCGATCGACAGGCGCAGCCCGGGGCGAACGGTGGCCATCTGCCGGCGGAACTCCTCAAGCAGAGCGACGAAGTTCGCGCTGTCGTCGGGTCCCGGGTACTCCCAGTCGAGGTCGATGCCGTCGAAGAGCCCGGGCGCCTGGACGCCGGGGGCGAGACGGCCGCGCAGGAAGAGATCGACACAGGAGCGCACAAAAGCCTCGCGCGCCCCCGGCTGGGCGTCGGCGGCGAAGTCCGACGCACGGCCCTCGAGCGAGATCATCGCCCTCAGCCGCGGGTAGCGCCGCTTCAGCTTGCGCAGCTGGTTTAGGTTGCCGCGCAGCGGGGCGTCGGGCAGATCACCCTTGCCGTCGACGCTGTTCTCCGGCGCAAAGGCCTGCGTCAGGTCCGCCAGCGGGTCGGCGATCGAGCACCGGCCCTCTTTCACGAAGCCCTGCGCGTAGTTGATCTGGTTGAGCTCGGCTGCGGCGCCGCTGGCGACGAGCTTCTGCGGCCAGAAGTCATCGTAGAGGCTCCACTGGCCGAAGTACCCGACGACCATCGGACCGGTCTCACGCGGAGCTGCCGCGGCGTGCGATGGGTGCGGTCCGGCCACCGCGAGGCGCAGACCTGTGGCTTCGACCAGCAGCATCGCCAGAAGCACGCCTGTCGTCCATGGGATCGATCGTCGCCTGTCGGTCACAGGAACATAGACGTGCGAAGTCGCGTGGAGGTACAACGCCGGCAGGGGCGCGGAGAAAAGAGCCTCGCGGCATGAACAACACGCAGCCTATAATGCACTATGGCGTCTGTGCATCCGCATTCTCCGCAGGCAGAGAGCGCCCCGCCACGCCCAGATCTCAGTTCAGGCACAGACCGCACTGCGGAGACGGCCGGATCGGCCGTGCGGGCTACCTTGCGCGCGGTTCTGCCGGAGGCAGGTCCAGCCGCGGGCGATGCTCCCGGAGGCACGCCCTCCAGTGACGGCGGTCTCGAGCTCGAGGCCGCTCTCGCGCCGCAGACGACCAGCTACGAGCTTCCGCTCAGCGGGCTCGATGAGCCGGCCGGCAGCTTTCCGCAGAGGTCCGGCGAGGCGGTGGAGACGCCGGCAGCCTCCGCCGCGCTCGTGGCCGGGAGCGATCCCCTGCACCCCGAGGCCGATGCGCGCACCATCGCCAAGTTCGAGCACCTGCTCGCGACCGTGCGCGCGAACCGGCCAGGCGACGACACCGACCTCATCCGCCGCGCGTGGATCTTCTGCATGGACCAGCACGCCGGCCAGAGACGCGCCTCGGGCGAGCCGTACATCATCCATCCGCTTGAGGTCGCGCAGGTGCTCGCGGAGCTCCGCATGGACTCGACCGCGATCGCCGCCGGCCTGCTGCACGACGCGGTCGAGGACACCGACGTGACCTCGGACGAGATCGCGCGCCGCTTCAACGAGCAGGTCGCGCACATCGTCGAGGGCGTGACCAAGCTCGACAAGATCAAGTTCGCCAACCGCGAAGATCACCAGGCCGAGAACATCCGCAAGATGCTGCTGGCCATGGTGACCGACATTCGCGTGGTCATCATCAAGCTCGCCGACCGCCTGCACAATATGCGCACGCTCGAGCACCTCGCGCCCGAGAAGCAGGCGAAGATCGCCCGCGAGACGCTGGACGTCTACGCGCCGCTCGCGCATCGGCTCGGCATGGGAAAGCTGCGCGGCGAGCTTGAAGACCTCGCCTTCCGCTACACCGATCCGTTCAGCTATCAGCAGGTCTCGGCCGAGGTGGACGCGCTGCGCGGCGCCGGCGAGAGCTTTCTGCACGCCATCGTCACCACGCTCGAGCAGAAGCTGCAGGAGCAGGGTCTGACCGCGCGCGTCGAATCCCGCATCAAGCGCCTCTTCTCCATTCAGCAGAAGCTCACCAAGCAGAAGATTCCCGTCGACCAGGTCTACGATCTGCTGGCGATCCGCGTCATCTGTGCCTCCGTGCAGGACTGCTATGCGGTGCTCGGCCTGCTGCACTCCACGTGGCGCCCCGTGCCCGGCCGCATCAAGGACTTCATCGCGATGCCGCGGCCCAATCTCTATCAGTCGCTGCACACCACGCTGATCGCCGAGGGCGGTCATCAGTTTGAGGTGCAGATCCGCACCGAAGACATGCACCGCGTCGCCGAGGAGGGAATCGCGGCGCACTGGAAGTACAAGGCCTCGGACTCGGTCTCGGCCAAGGACGAGCAGCGCCTCGCCTGGGTACGGCAGCTGATGGAGTGGCAGCGCGAGATGTCGGACCCGAACGAGTTCATGTCGACGCTCAAGATCGACCTGTACCCGGAGGAGGTCTACACCTTCACGCCGAAGGGCAAGGTCGTCGTGCTGCCCAAGGACGCGAGCCCGATCGACTTTGCCTACACCATCCACACCGAGGTCGGCCACACCACGACCGGCGCGCGCGTAAACGGCCGCATCGTTCCGCTGCGCACCAAGCTGCGCAACGGCGACATCGTCGAGGTGATCACGCAGACCGGTCACGCGCCCTCGCGCGATTGGCTCTCGTTCACCAAGTCCTCGCGCGCCCGCAACAAGATCAAGCACTGGCTGAACGAGCACCAGCGCGAGCGCGCCATCGAGATCGGCCGCAAGCTGCTCGAGCGCGAGAGCCGCAAGTACAAGATCGCCCTCAGCCGCTTTCACGCCGCGGACTACGAGCGCGTCGCCAACGAGTACGGCCTCGGCGGGGAGACCGACCTGCTGGCCGGCATCGGCTTCGGCAAGTACTCGACACGGCAGGTGCTCAACAAACTCGACCCCGGCTCGACGCTGCCGGTCGAAAGCGGCGCCCCCGACGCGCCCAAAACCGCCGTCGGCAACGCGCTCGGCCACATGTCGGATGCCGTCAAGCGCGTCTTCTTCGGCCGCGGCTCGGACTCGCTCCAGGTCGAAGGCCAGGACGATCTGCTCGTCTATCGCGCGCGCTGTTGCAACCCCATCCGCGGCGAGGAGATCGTCGGCTACGTCACGCGCGGCAAGGGTGTTGCGGTGCACGCGCGCTCCTGCCCGAACGTGCAGAACCTGCTCTACGAGGCCGACCGCCGCATCCAGGTCGAGTGGTCCGAGGCACCGTCCGAGATCGGCGCCACGGCCAGCAAGGCCCAGACCTACCCCGTGAAGCTGATGGTCCTCTGCGAAGACCGCACCGGCATGTTGAAGGAGTTCACCGCCATCATCTCGGAGGACGGCACCAACATCCGCTCGGTCGACACCAAGCCCACCGCGGACGGCAACGTCGCCGTCGACTTCGTCATCGAGACGGTCGACGTCCGTCACCTCAACCGCCTCATGCAGCACCTGCGCCGCGTGCCAGGCGTGCGTGAGGTGCAGCGGCTGCAGAAGATCTAGCGACCGCACGCGCCTAGACCGGGCACCGTCTGCAGCCGTTCAACCGCTTGCGGTCCTGCAGAGCCCGATGTATTGTGAAGTTCAGATGACACGCCGCGCCTATCGTCCCTTCTGGTTTACCTTCCGCTACTGGCGTCCAGTGGCGGCATCGGCGGACCCGGCCTTTGGCGGAGAGCAGCACTAAGCTCCAGACCCCAAGTTCCGATCCACACGAGCCGCGACCATACGAGTCGCGGCTTTCGCTTTGCCCGGCACGACTGAGGATCCACCGATGAGTGTAACCGCCGACGTTACAGAAACCACTCCCTCCGCAACCGCCAGGCCCGGTCGCTTCGGTCTCTATGGCGGCCGGTATGTTCCCGAGACCCTCATGGCGGCGCTCGAAGAGCTCGAGCACGCCTTCAACGAGACCAAGTCGGACGCCGGCTTTCAGGCTGAGCTCGCCGATCTGCTGCACAACTACTGCGGCCGCCCGACGCCGCTCACCTTCGCCAGGCGGCTGAGCGAACAGCTCGGCGGCGCGAAGATCTACCTGAAGCGCGAAGACCTGCTGCACACCGGCGCGCACAAGATCAACAACGCCCTTGGCCAGGGTCTGCTCGCCCGCCGCATGGGCAAGCAGCGCATCATCGCGGAGACGGGCGCGGGCCAGCACGGGGTCGCGACGGCCACGGTCTGCGCGCTGCTCGGGCTCGAGTGCGTGATCTACATGGGTGATGAGGACATGCGCCGGCAGGAGCTCAACGTGCTGCGAATGCGGCTGCTCGGCGCGGAGGTGCGCGGCGTCGGCTCCGGCTCGGCCACACTCAAGGACGCCATCAACGAGGCCATGCGCGATTGGGTCACGAACGTGCGTACGACGTACTACATCCTCGGCTCGGCGCTCGGCGCGCATCCGTATCCGACGATGGTGCGCGACTTCCACCGCATCATCGGCATCGAGGCACGGCAGCAGCTGCTTGAACGCGAGGGACGGCTGCCCACGGCGATCGTCGCCTGCGTGGGCGGCGGGTCGAATGCCATCGGCGCATTCTACGACTTCATTCCGGACGCGAACGTTCGGCTGATCGGCGTCGAGGCCGGCGGCCGTGGCCCGGGGCTTGGCGATCACGCGTCTCGTTTTCAGGCGAGCGGTGGCGGCATCCCCGGCGTGCTCCAGGGAACGTACTCGTATGTGTTACAAGATGACGCCGGCCAGATCGCGCTGACGCACTCGGTCTCGGCCGGGCTGGACTACGCGTCGGTCGGCCCTGAGCACGCCATGCTGCACGACTCCGGCCGCGCCACCTACACCGCCTGCACGGACGCCGACGCGCTCGCCGCGACGGTCACGCTCTCCCGCACCGAAGGCATCCTGCCCGCGCTTGAGACCGCCCACGCCATTGCGGAGGCCATTCGCCTCGCCCCCACCATGGCCACGAGCGACATCCTGCTCGTCAACCTCTCCGGCCGCGGCGACAAGGACATGGGCATCCTGGCCCGCGAGTTGCACCTGAACGGCGCGGGGCCGGTGCACGCCGAAAACCGGGGCACGCGCTAACCCATGCCGATCCACTTCCCGCAACGACCCGGCCTCATCGCCTACATCACCGCCGGCGACCCCGACCTCGCCACCACCCGCGATATCGCGCTCGCTGCGATCGACAGCGGTGCCGACGTGCTCGAGCTCGGCGTGCCCTTCTCTGACCCGCTTGCCGATGGCCCGGTGATCCAGCGTGCGGCCGAGCGTGCCGTCGCGCGCGGGACCACATTGACCGACGTGCTTGCCCTCACGCGCGAGCTGCGCGCGCTGCGCCCCGCCGCGGGCCTGCTGCTCTTCGGCTATCTCAATCCCGTCGTCCGCATGGGCCTCGCCCGCTTCTGTGCCGAGGCCGCCGACGCCGGAGCCGACGCGACGCTGCTGACCGACATGATCGTCGAAGAGGCCGGCGAGTACCTCACTGAGACTGCCCGCAACGGCCTCGCGCCGGTCTTTCTCGCTGCGCCGACCAGCCCCGACGCGCGGCTCGAGGCCATCGCTCAGCACAGTCGAGGCTTCGTCTACGCCGTCTCGCGGGTCGGCATCACGGGCACGCGCGACAGCATCGCCTCCGACGCGCCCGAGCTCGTCCGGCGCCTTCGCCGCTTCACCTCGCTGCCCATCGCGGTCGGCTTCGGCATCTCGAACACAGAGCACGTTCGCGCCGTGGGCGCTTACGCCGATGCCGCCGTCGTCGGCAGCGCGATCGTGCGGCTCATCGAGCAGTGCACGCCGGCCGAGGCCCCCGCGCGCGTCGGCCGCTTCATCGCCGAGCTGCGTCATGGAGCGGATGCGAGCCCGCAGGCGTCTGCGCTGCGAGTGGCGGCGCTATGATGGTCCCGTCCACCAACCCCACGCACTTCACGGAGGCCCGACGTTGCCAAGCGACGGTGAGATGGAGATCAGTCAGCTGCGCACCCACATCGACGCGCTCGATGAGGAGATCGTGCGCCTCATCAGCGAGCGCGCCCGCGCCGCACGCACCATCGGCGAGCTCAAACGCACCGTCGACATGCCGGTCTACGAGCCCAAGCGTGAGCAGGCCGTCTTCGACCACGTGCGCCGGCAGAACTCCGGCCCGCTCGACGACGCCGAGATGCTCCACATCTTCGAGCGCATCATCGACGTCATGCGCACGCTGCAGCGGCGCGATCTGCCGTAACAGACGTCATCAGGCAACCGGCTTCAGCAGAGGAAAGCGGAACACCACACCATGATCGTAGCGATGCAAGACAGCGCCACCGAAGAGCACATCCAGAACGTCATCGAGCGGATGGTCGAGCTCGGCTTCAACGTGCACCGCACCACGGGCGAGGCGCAGACCATCCTCGCCGGCGTCGGCACACCGGACCACTTCGAGGTCACCGAGTTCAAGGTGCTCGAGGGCGTGCACGATGCATATCGCATCTCCTCGCCGTACAAGCTCGCGGGCCGCGGCTTCAAGCCCGAGGGAACGCGCGTGCGCTTCGCCAACGGCGTCGAGATCGGCGGCACGGCGGTCGTCATGATGGCCGGCCCGTGCTCGGTCGAGTCGCGCGACCAGATCCTCACCAGCGCGCGGCTCGTCAAAGCGGCTGGCGCACAGTTCCTTCGCGGCGGCGCCTTCAAGCCGCGCAGCTCACCCTACAGCTTCCAGGGCATGGGCCTCGACGGCCTCAAGCTGCTGCGCGAGGTCGCCGACGAGACCGGCCTGCTTGTGATCACGGAGGTCATGGAGATCTCGCAGATCGAGCTGATGCTGCCCTTCATCGACTGCTTCCAGGTCGGCGCGCGCAATATGCAGAACTTCAACCTGCTGCGGGAGCTCGGCCACGTGCGCAAGCCGGTGCTGATGAAGCGCGGCATCTCCGCCACCATCGAGGAGGTCCTGCTCTCGGCCGAGTACATCCTCTCCGGCGGCAACTACGACCTGATGCTGTGCGAGCGCGGCGTGCGTACCTTCGAGACCTACACCCGCAACACGATGGACATCTCGGCCATTCCCGTTCTCAAGAAGCTCACCCACCTGCCCGTGCTGGGCGATCCATCGCACGGCGTCGGCATTCGCGACCTCGTTCCGCCGATGGCGCTCGCCTCGGTCGCGGCCGGGGCCGACGGCCTGCTGATGGAGATGCACCCCAACCCCGACAAGGCGATGAGCGACGGCGCGCAGAGCATGTATCCCGCACAGCTCGCCGACCTCATCGCGCAGCTGCGCAGGCTCGCGCCGATCGTCGGCCGCAGCATCGCCTAGACGCGCTGTGCGATCTATTACCATCATCGGTACAGGCCTGATCGGCGCGTCGGTCGGTCTCGCGCTCAAGGCCGCCGGATGTACGGCTCGCCTCTGTGGCTTCGATGCCAACCCGGCCGAGCTGGCCGAAGCACAGCGACGGGGCGCCATCGACGTCGCGCTCTCCACGCGGAACGAGGCACTCGAGCAGGCACGGGTCGCGGACGTCGTTCTCCTGGCGACCCCTGTGCTCCCCATCCTCGACTGGATGAGGTCGCTCGCGCCGGTCTGCGGCGCCTCCACGCTGATCACAGACGTCGGCAGCACGAAGCTCGAGATCGCGCGCGCTGCCGGCGATCTCTTTGGGCCGGGGCAAGCGTCCTTCCTCCCAGGTCACCCGATGGCGGGGAAGGAGTCTGGCGGTGCCGCGCTGGCAGAGGCGACGCTCTTCGAGAACGCGATGTGGCTCTTTACGCCGGGGGGAATGCCGGCATCCTCGAGCAGCTTGCACACGCTCTCCGGGCGGGAGACTCACCCCTCCGAACGAGGCGCCGATCTCGAGGCTGAGTGGCGCTCCTGGGTCTTGAAGCTGGGCGCGCGCACGCAGGATCTCGATCCCGCGCGTCATGACGAGCTCTGCGCCTGGGTCAGCCATCTGCCGCAGTTCGTCTCGACCGCGCTCGCTGCTCTGCTCGAAGCGCGCTTCGCCGGCACGCCCGAGATGCTTGAGGAGATCAACGCCATCGGCGGCCGCGCGCTGCGTGAGACCACGCGTCTCGGCGCCAGCCCGTACAGCATGTGGCGCGACATCGCCCTCACGAACACAGCACCTGTGGCCGAGACGCTGCTCGCCCTCGAACAGGAGCTCGCACATCTGCGGGAGAATCTGCGCACGCCGGAGCTTCGCGAGGAGTTCCTCCGCGCCAACCGCTTCCGTGCCCGCCGTCCGTGACGATCGCTGCGCCGCGGCCTACCGGGGCCAGACCGGCAGCGTCTCGAATCCGGGCTCCGCAAACCAGTTTCCCTGCATGTAGCGCACGTCGAGATCCTCCAGCGCCTTCTGCTGCTCTGGCCGCTCGACACCCTCGGCGATGACCTCGATGCCGAGGTCGGTGCACATCTCGACGACGCGCCGCACGATGACCCGCTTCGGCTCCTCGCGGTCGATCCCACGCACGAGCGCGATATCGATCTTGACAATCTCCGGTTGAAACGCCGCCAGCGTCGAGAGCCCGGCGAATCCAGCCCCGAAGTCGTCGATCGCCGTGCGCAGACCGCGCGCACGAAAGGGGGCGAGCGTGCGCCGCAGCTCGACCGGATCGCGAAACGGCTCGCCCTCTGTGATCTCGAGGATGAGCCGGTTCAACGGCAGTCCTGCGCGCTCGGCTGCTTCCATCGAGGACCGCAGGCACGAGACCTCGAGGAAGGGGCTGTTCGGGCTCGAGTTGACGTAGAGATCCATGCCGGCCGTCGTGATGCCCAGCGCCGACGCAATCTCGACGGCGAGGGTGCCGCACTGCTGCTCGACGAAGCTGTCGAGCTCTTCGTCGGCCCCATCCCGCAAGACGGTTCCTGCAGGCTCGTTGTGGAGACCGCGCACCAGTGCCTCATAGGCCACCGTGCGTCGCTCCTGCACATCGACGATGGGCTGGTAGGCCATCGAGCAGCGAAAGCTTCGCCGGCGCTCCTGCTCCCGCGTCAGACTTCGTTCCTCGACGGCGAGCCGCGAGAGCTCCGACGCGTCGATCGGCTGGCGGCTCCTGCTGCTCCTGAAAGATACTGCGGCTGTCGTAAGTGGCATAGTCGGCGTTCCCTTCCGCAACGATGGGCCTAAAGAGCGAGCAGACTCAGTGATCATCGCGCGACAAGAGTGCAGGGAAGACCGAGAGAGGGTGGCTCAACGCGTCACCTTGAGAGCAGTGGCTGCGCGGCGCGCCTCAAGTACAACCATTACCGGAATATGACGCGGAAACTGCCGCAGAGATACAAGTCTGCCGCCCCAAGCAGTCAAAATTTTCATTCTTCAACAAAGGACATGACGAAAACTGCGCCCCGCCACAATCACGGCGGTGGGGCTCTGAGTGAGGCCGTGCGCCTCAGTGCCCTGCTACCTCCTCCGGCGCCGGCGCCTGTGTCTTCGTCGGCAGCCGCATGAGGAAGGGAAGCGGCGTCAGCAGGACGATCGTCCACGCCAGTACCGCGAAGGCGTTCTTATAGCTCAGCATCGACGCCTGCCGCAGCATCTGCTGGTAGGCCACGCCGATCGCCTGCTGCATGGCATCGCTCGCTGTGGCGCCGTTCGCTCGCAGCATACCCGCGACACTGCCGATGTAGCTCTCGTAGGCGACGCTGCCCGGAATCGCGTTGGCGGCCAGCTGCGTCTGGTGCGTCTGCGCCGTCCGTGCCAGGAAGGTCGTCAGCAGGGCCGTGCCCGCACTGCCGCCGAGGTTGCGCGCGAAGTTCGACAGACTCGAGATCTGGTTCGACTTCGACCGGGGCACGCCGACGTAGTTCAAGGTGGAGATGGGGATGAAGACGAAGGGCAGGCCGATCACCTGCAGCATGCGCCACAGCGTCACCGTCCCGAAGCTCGAGTCGAGCGAGAGCCGCGTCAGGTTGTAGAGTCCGGCCGCCACCGCGAGGTAGCCCATCGCGACCATCACACGCGGATCCATCTTGCCCAGCGTTCTACCCGCGACGACCATCATGACGATCAGGATCAGGCCGCCGGGCGATAGGACCTCGCCGGCGCGCTCCGCCGTGTATCCAAGCAGCGTCTGCAGATACTGCGGAATCAGCACGGTCGAGCCGAAGAGCACCATGCCCAGGATGAGCTGCAGGAAGACCGCTGTCCCGAAGTTCCGGTTGCGCAGCAGCTTCAGATCGACGATCGGGTCCGGATGCTGCCACTCCCAGAAGACGAACCACACCAGCAGCACTGCGGCTGTGATGGCGAAGAACCGAATCAAAGGATCGCCGAACCAGTCCTTCTCCTGGCCCTTGTCGAGGAAGAACTCCAGGCAGCCGACGCCCGAGGCCACCAGCGCCAGCCCGATGAAGTCCACCGGCCGGCGCTCTTTGCGGTGCGCCTCGAAGCTCGGCGGATCCTCGACCATGCGGTTGGTGAGGAACAGCGACAGCAGCCCGATCGGGACGTTGATGAAGAAGATCCAGTGCCAGTTGTAGTTATCGGTGATCCAGCCGCCCAGCGTCGGTCCGATCGCCGGCGCGCACACCACGGCCATCCCGTAGAGTGCAAAGGCCTGCCCGCGCTTCTCGACCGAAAACGTGTCTGCCAGAATCGCCTGTTCACTGGGGGCCAGACCGCCGCCGCCTGCGCCTTGCAGGATGCGCGCCAGAATCAGCAACGGAAGGCTCGGCGCAAAGCCGCACAGCATCGAGCTCGCCGTGAAGAGCACCACGCAGGTCATGTAGAAGCGCTTGCGGCCAAAGCGGTTGGAGAGCCAGCCCGAGATGGGCAGCACCACCGCGCTCGAGACGAGGTAGCTGGTCAGCACCCACGTCGCCTCGTCCTGGCTGGCTCCGAGCGAACCGGCGATGTGCGGCAGCGCCACGTTCGCGATCGAGGTGTCCAGGACCTCCATAAAGGTCGCCAGCGTCACCGTGAGCGCGATGGCCCAGGGATTGTGCCGCGGCTTCCACTCCGCCTCATGCTGCTCTGTACCGGCCATCGTCGTGCCTCAGCGAGTCCTCTCTAGAGTATCAGCAGACTGATACCGTGAGTCTCTGACCGGGGTGCTGCTAAAGTGTCAGCTGACTGACATGAGCGCCTGGGAAAAGTCCACCGGTCCCGTCACCCCGGGGCGCCTCGCCCTCCGTCAGATGAAGCGCGCCCTCATCGCCTTTCGCGGCCGCCTCGACATCGAACTTCGCTCTCACGGCATCACCACCGCGCAGCTGCAGATGCTGCACGCCATCTCGCTCTCCCCCGGCGGCTCCGGCGCCGAGTTCGCCCGCCTCTGCCACGTCACACCGCAGACCGCGCAGGGCCTGCTCACCCGCGCCGTGCGCCAGGGCTGGGTGCGGCGCGGCAAGGACGCCCGCAACGATCGCCTCGTGACCGCCGTCCTCACCGCCGCCGGCCGGCGTCTCGTGCAGGAGGCCGAACAGATCGCGCAGTCCATCGAGGCCGAGATCTGGGCCGGCGTCGACCCGGCGCAGGTCACCGCCCTCAACCATCTCCTGGCCGAGCTCCTCCACCGGCTCGGCGAGCCGGAGTAACGCACACCGCGCCGGTCTCGAGGAGTGCAGACGGCAGGCTTGGGAGAGCGGCACGGGCCATCCGCCCTGCCGCGAGCGTTCGCGGTCGAGTCTTTGTCCTCCCTCTGCGGGCATCGGTCCGCTACCCTAACGCCATGTCTCTCCATCTCGCCGACATCGAGGCCGCTCGCGATCGCCTCGCCGGCTCCATCTATCTCTCGCCGTGCGCGCGCTCCGAGATGCTCTCCGCCCTCACCGGCCGCGAGGTCTTCCTCAAGCTCGAGAATCTGCAGATGACCGGCTCCTTCAAGGAGCGCGGCGCGCTGAACCGCATCGCGCAGCTCACCCCCGAGGAGCGGCTGCGCGGCGTCGTCGCCGCCTCGGCCGGCAATCACGCGCAGGGCGTCGCCCACCACGCGACCAAGCGCGGCCTCCCATCGCTCATCGTCATGCCGCAGCAGACCCCGCTTGTCAAGGTCACCTCCACCCGCAACTTCGGCGCGGAGGTCCATCTCCACGGCGCCAACTACGACGAGGCCTGCACCGAGGCGCTGCGGCTGCGCGACGAGCGCGGGCTCACCTTCATCCATCCCTTCGACGACCTCGCCGTGATCGCCGGCCAGGGCACGATCGCCCTCGAGCTGCTCGACCAGGTCCCGGACGTCGACGCCGTGCTGGTGCCCATCGGTGGCGGCGGCCTCATCGGCGGCATCGCCTGCGCACTCAAGGAGCGCCGCCCCGGTCTCCGCGTCGTCGGCGTCCAGACGGCCCGTCTTCCGTCGATGCAGGCCGCCGTCTCCGCGGGTCAGCCGGTCACCGTCGACGCGGCCACCACCATCGCGGATGGCATCGCCGTGCGTCGCGCCGGCACCCTCACCTTTCCGCTCGTCCAGCACTTCGTGGATGAGATCGTCACCGTCTCCGAGGACGAGATCGCCTCCGCCATCCTGCTGCTGCTCGAGCGCGAGAAGACGCTCGCCGAGGGCGCGGGCGCGGCCGCCCTTGCCGCCCTGCTGCAGCAGCGCTCCGCACTCATCGCCCCCGGCGCGCGCGTCGCCGTGCTCATCTGCGGCGGCAACATCGACGTCACCCTGCTCTCCCGCATCATCGAACGCGGCCTGGTTGAGGACGGCCGCCTCATCCGCCTGCGCATTCATCTGCTCGACAAGCCGGGCGCCCTCGCCGATCTGACCCGCCTCATCGCCGCCCACCGCGCCAACATCGTCGACACCCTGCACAATCGCGCCTACTACGGCGTCAATCTCGGCGACACCGTCATCGACATCACCATGGAGACCCGCGGCCGCGATCAGCTCCTCGAGCTTCTCGAGGCCCTGACCGACGCCGGGTACAGACACTCGCGCGTGCTCTAGAGGAGGGAAGGGCGAGGCTTCTACGGCCTGATCCGCTCCACCTCGTACAGCGATTCCTCGGGCGCGCCCACCGCGGTCAGCCGGTACCCCGAATGCCCCAGCCGCTGTCTGAGAGAGCTCGACGCCGGAAGCTCGGGCAGGTAGGCCAGGAAGTGCGGATGACTGGTCAGGAAGTCACCATACGGATCGATGTGGGCGGCGAAGCGGTCACGCTCGAGCACGAGCCCCCTCTCGACCACGGCAGTTCCCGAGCTCCTGGCTGCCTCACGATCGGTGAGGTAGTGCAGCCGGTCCCTCTGGTCGGCCGGCGCGTACCACCAGACCGGATAGAAGACGGTTGGGTCCGAGACCACCAGAGGAAGCTCCGGGTGCACGAGGAGGTTCACCCGGTCGAGCGTGTTGTGCCGCACCCCTCGCACCGCACGAAAGACATCGGCGACGAATAGGATGCAGAAGATCGCCAGGAGAGCGGCCAGCACATCCCTGCGCGCGGGAAAGACCTTGCTCGCGCCGAAGCACCCCAGGATCGCCAGGCCGGCGAGCGACCCGATGCCGTAGCGGCAGTTGTAGTACCCGCTGGTCGACATCATCAGAACCATCGTGACGGGGATCAGCAAAAGCGCGCCGAAGGCCGCAGCCACCTCATAGCTCCGCGGTCCACCGCTCTCGCGCTCTGCCCGGTCTTGCAACCAAAGCTGCTTTGGCCGGACCGGCCATCCGGCGGCGATCAGAAGACCGAGCATGACCGCTGAAGCCACATCGACAATGAGAAAGAAGGAACGGCTGGCATTCCAGAGCCAGTCGTACTTCAAGGTGTGCAGGGAGAGCGCGGCACGATAGGAGGGCGCATAGCTCAGTAGCTCCTGCCGGGTCCGGTGAGCCATCGGCAGGGTTAACAGGAGGAGCGGAAGGGCGACGAGGAACGTCGCGGCGATCGGCAGATCGACCCGGCGCCGGCGCGAGAGGCGAACGGCCTCCCCGAAGAGAATGGGAAGGCCAGCCTCGACCAGGCCGACGTGATGGGTGAGCATCGCGCCCGCGATGCCGAGCACCATGCCGAGCAGGGCGAGTCCGCGGCGCCGCTCTCGCTCTGCCGCGCGCTGCCAGCAGACCATCGTCAGGACCATGAAGGCCAGCAGCAGACTGTACGACCGCGCCTCGAAGGAGTACACCATCCCCGGCTCACTCAGCAGGATGGCCGGAGCGAGCAGGGCCGCCGCAACCCCCATCCGCCGGCGAACGAAGACGTAGACCCCGGCGCACGCCGCAACGTAGCCCAGCATCGAGGGAAGCCGTCCGGCGAGCTCCGTCGGACCCAGGATCGAGCTCAGACCGCGCACCAGGAAGGGGAGCAGCGGGGGATTGGCATCGGCCGGCATGGCGAGCGCGAAGTCGTGCAGCGTGGGCTGGTTCGCGACCAGCATGGTAAACAGCTCATCGAACCAGAAGCGGCGGACGTGACTGACCAGAAGGGCTGCCGCGAAGAGCGCCAGCAGCACTCCGGCGAGACTGGTGCGCTCATGACGATCGAGCCAGCGGCAGAGCCGCTCACCCCACGTGCTCTTCGTAGCTGCGACGTCCTGCTCGATCTCCGCAACGGGAGCCGCGAGCGATTCTCTGGGCATAGTGCCATTCTCAGCCGCGCCCCCCTGCTTCGCAACTCGCCGGGCGGTTCGAGACCGCCCTCGGTCTCACCGAGCGAGACCGGCGGAACACCCCTTCGTAGCCCGTCTTCCCAAAGAGTGCGGGCTGGTGATAACGTTATCGCCGCTCCGCCGAGACCTCCTCGGCCGGCCGCATTCGGTCCCTCGCTCGTCCACTCCCCCCGCCCCGAAAGGAAGCTGTCTATGCCCCGCTCGACTCACGGCCTTCTCGGCCTCACCCTCACCCTTGCGGCCCTCTCCGCGTCCGCGCAGAGGCCCGCGCCGGACGTCATCGACGCCCAGGGCCGGCACTTCGCCGCGCGCTCCGGCTCCACCATGACCGTCGCCGGCAGCACCTTCCGCCAGGCCGGCTCCAACAACTACTACCTCATGTACTCGTCGCACTTCATGGTGGACAACGTCCTGACCACCGCCGCCTCCCAGAACTTCAACACCATGCGCACATGGGGCTTTATCGACGTCGGCAACCAGGACGGCTCAAACTCCGTCGACGGCCCGCACAACGGCATCTACTTCCACTACTTCAACGGCACCGAGCCCGCCTTCAACGACGGCGCGACCGGCTTCGAGAACCTCGACTACGTCATCTACAAGGCCGGCCAGCTCAACCTCAAGCTCGTCATCCCCTTCGTCAACAACTACGACCAGTTCGGCGGCATGGACCAGTACGTCCGCTGGAAGGGCCTGCAGTACCACGACCAGTTCTATACCGACCCCACCATCCGCACCTGGTACAAGCAGTGGATCGCGCACGTGCTCGACCACGTCAACGTCTACACCGGCGTCCGCTACAAGGACGACGCCACGATCCTCACGTGGGAGCTCGCCAACGAGGAGCGCTGCGACGGCTACGGCGTCTACCCGCGGTCCAACAGCTGTACCACCCAGACCATCACCAGCTGGGCCCGCGACGTGAGCGGCTATATCAAGCGCATCGATCCCAAGCACCTCGTCTCCTCGGGCTCCGAGGGCTTCTACTGCGACGACCCCTCGTCGTCTGACTTCACCGTGAACTGCAGCCAGGGGGTCGACTCGAACGCGCTCGCCGCCCTGCCCGCCATGGACGTGCTCTCCTACCACCTCTACCCCGACTCCTGGGGCAAGACGCCGGAGTGGGGCACGCAGTGGATCGCCCGGCACATCGCCGACTCACACCGCCTCGGCGACCGCGCCGTGGCCGGTGAATGGGGTCTGCTCGAAAAGAACACGCGTAACCCCGTCTACAACGACTGGGAGAACGAGATCCTCAAAGACAACGGCGCCGGCGCCCTCTATTGGATCCTCTCCGGCCTGGAGGACGGCGGCACGATGCTCTACCCGGACTACGACGGCTACACCGTCTACTGTCCGTCGCCCGTCTGCAGCGCGTTTACCAACTTCGCCCGCGCCGTCCAGGGCCTGCCCGTCAACCAGTCGCCCGTCGCAGACAACGACACCACCACCACACCCAACCTCAAGCCGGTCAGCTTCAGCATCACGGCCAATGACATCACCTACGGCGGCGCCACGCTCAACCTCGAGACCATCGACCTCGACCCCGCCACCCCGGGCCGCCAGATCACCCATCGCACCGCCGACGGCCTCTACACGCTCAACTCCGGCGGCAACGTCAACTTCCAGCCCGCCTCCACCTGCACCATCGGCACGGTCTCGACGCCCTACACCGTCGCCGACTCCAAGGGCCGCGTCTCGAACCCCGCCAATCTCTCCGTGACCGTCGGCGGCATCCCCAACCAGCTCTTCAACTTCGAGGACGGCGTCGACACCTGGGCCGCCGCCAGCTACAACGCCACCGCCGGCACCGTCGCCCAGGCCACCGGCACCGGCGCCACCTCCTGCACCCACTCGCTTGAGATCTCCGCCACCAACGGCGGCTTCTTCGGGCCGACCTACAACAGCGGCCCACTGCCGCTCAGCACTGCCGGCATCTCCAACCTGCTCTTTGACATCACCACCGGCACCGAAGGCACGTCGCAGTCCGTCGCCGTGCAGTTCGGCTCCGACTACCACTACTGCTCGACACCGTTCACCTTCCAGAACGCCAGCACCACCGCCACCTACACCGTCAACCTCAAGAGTCTGGCGGTCGCGGCGAACTGCGGCGGCGCGGCGCCGGCGGATACCTCAGTCATCGAGGGGTTCTTTGTCTACTTCTCCGCCGGCGGCACCTATGCCCTCGACAACGTCCGCACCCAATGACCGAAAGAAAGCGGGCCGGGAACGCCATAGCTGCTGGCTGTTCCCGGCCCAGTACTCAGGATCTCTGCAACGGCTCTAGGCCGACGGGCTCGCGTTCTCTGACGGTACTGGCATTACGTTGTCCGCCTGGGGCCGACCCTGTTCTCCGTTGACGATGTCAAACTCGACAGCATCGCCCTCCTTCAGGGTCTTATAGCCTTCCTTGACGATTGCACTGTAATGCGCAAAGACATCCGCTCCGCCATCTGCGCGGCCCAGGAAGCCATAGCCCTTCATGTTGTTGAACCACTTTACGGTGCCTGTGTACTGAGCCACTTTCCTGTCCCCCGATTTCCGCCAGAATAGGTCGTTCTAGCGCGAAAGTAGGCCAAGCGTTCCTGCGCGTCCGCACGCTAGCGCACCAAAAGCTCGATCTGTTGGCGTAGAATCAAGAAGTCAGCTCCCGTCTTGGAAGTTGGCTCTTGTCAGAGACGCGACCCTCGACCGCAATCCCGCGGTGACCCTTGCGAACTGGAAGCAAGGGCCTGCCATGCACGCGACCACTGCAAGAAATCTCCTCCTCTCCTCTCTCTCCTCCATCGCTCGTGAGCTGATCACCGCCCGTTGCACGGCGGTCGCGCTGCCGATCCGCACCAGCCTCAGTCAAGCCGGCCGAGAGCCGACGTACGCCTTCTTCATGACCTCCGGCATCGCCTCCGTCGTCGTCGGCATGCGCGATGGCGGAGCGGCGGAGGTCGGCATGATGGGCCGCAAGGGCGTCGCCGGCGCCCTGCATCTGCTCGGCCCCACGCTCCCCACGACAGACTGCTTCATGCAGCTCGAGGGCACCGCCCTCCGCATTCCCCTTCCCGATCTCCGCCGTCTCTTTGAGACCTCAGGCGAGATTCGCTTGGCGCTCCTGCACCGTGTGCAGATCGACGCCATGATGCTGGCGCAGGTCGCCAGCTGTCACCGCCTGCACGAGGCCGAGGAGCGGCTGGCCCGCTGGCTGCTGACGGCGCGGGACCTCACCGACACCGACACACTCGACTTCACGCAGGAGTTTCTCGCCGAGATGCTCGGCTCCCGCCGCGCCACGGTCACCATGGTCGCCGGCGCGATGCAGCGCAGCGGCCTGATCGAGTACCGCCGTGGCCGCGTCCACATCCTCGACCGCGCCCAGCTCGAGGCCGCCGCCTGCGACTGCTACGGCGCCATCCGGCAGCTCAACAACGGCTTCCCCAGCAGCGCCTAGATCAACTGAGTCCTGCAGCCGCCGCAGACCGCGCGCCTTCCTTAGAATGGCTCGAGGAGAACCCTGCCCGATGAAGTTGCACCAGACGATTGGCGCTCTCGCCCTTGCGCTGCTGTACGCCGTCTCGAGCGGCGCACAGCAGCCCCTTCCGCCGCGTCCCGCTCAGGCGGCCGCCGGCAACACCTTCACCGACCCGCTGCTCGAGAACGGACCCGACCCGTGGGTCGTCTGGTGGAAGGGTTTCTACTACTACTCGAACTCATCCGGCACCAACCTGACCCTGCGCAAGACGGCGGACATCACCGATCTGCGCCACGCTGTGAAGAAGGCCGTCTGGACACCCGAGCCCGGCCATCCATGGTCGAAGGATCTCTGGGCGCCGGAGCTCCATCGCTGGGGCAATAAGTGGTACATCTACTTCGCCGCCGACGCCGGCGAGAACGCGACGCACCGCATCTACGTCGTCGAGAACGACAGCGACGACCCGACCGAGGGCGCCTGGACCTTCAAGGGCAAGATCAGCGACCCGAGCGACCGGTGGGCCATCGACGCCACCACCTTCGAGCTTCGCGGGCAGCACTATCTCGTGTGGTCCGGCTGGAAGGGCGACACCGACGGCGAGCAGGACCTCTACATCGCGCACATGAGCAATCCGTGGACGATCGACTCGCCGCGCACCCTGATCTCGCAGCCGACGTATCCCTGGGAGGAGCACGGCAACCTGCCGGGCAGGCACGTCAACGTCAATGAGGGGCCGGAGTTCATCTCGCACGGCAACAAGATGTTCGTCGTCTTCTCGGCGTCCGGCTGCTGGACCGACTTCTACACCCTTGGCCTGCTCGAGGCGAAGCTCGACGCCGATCCACTCAACGCGAGCAGCTGGGCCAAGGTCAACCACCCCTTCCTCAGCACCGACCCAAACTCGGAGGCCTTCGGCACCGGCCACAACGGCTTCTTCAAGTCCCCGAACGGCCAGGAGGACTGGATCATCTATCACGCCAACCCCGCGCCCGGCGAGGGCTGCAGCAACACACGCTCGCCGCGCATTCAGAAGTTCACCTGGAACGAGCTGGGCCGGCCCAACTTCGGCAGACCTGTTCCGCTTAACCAGCCGCTCGAGAAGCCTGCACAGTAAGGTGTGTGACCGGCGCCTGTGCCGTCTGGCGGCTCCTGCTCGCGCCAGGCGGCCCTCGTCTCTGCGATGGGCGCAGCTTCGCTAGCCGCGTGAGTACGCCGTGCTCTGCCGCTCCGCGTGCCGCGCTTGCGCCAGCTCGATCAGCCGATCGATCAGCGCGCGATACCCGATACCGCTCGCCTCCCACAGCTTGGGGTACATCGAGATCGAGGTGAACCCGGGCATGGTGTTGATCTCGTTCAGGTAGATCCGCGGCCGGTGCTTGCTCTTCTTCGTCGCCGGCTCCATGAGGAAGTCCACGCGCGCGAGCCCCGCGCAGTCGCACGCGCGAAACGCTTCGATCGCCATCCTCCGGATCTGCTTCTCCTCATGCCTGGTGAGCTTCGCCGGGATGATCGGCACGCTCGCGTCCGAGTGATACTTGGCGTGATAGTCGTAGAACTCCGCGGCCGGCACAATCTCGCCCACGACGGAGGCCTCGGGCGAGTCGTTACCCAGCACCGCGACCTCAAGCTCGCGCGGCTTCACGTCCGGTCCGCCGACACCCTGCTCGATCACCAGCTTGCGGTCGAAGCTCGCCGCCAGATCCATCGCAGGGGCCAGCTCGGAGCGGTCGTGGACCTTAGAGATCCCGACCGACGACCCCAGGTTTGCCGGCTTCACAAACACCGGGTAGTCGAGGTGCTTCTCGATGCGCTTGGTCGCCCGCTTCGCGTCCTCGCGCCACTCGGAACGCAGCATCGCGAGATACGGCGTCTGCGGCAGGCCAGCGGCCGCGAACAGCTTCTTCATCGCGTCCTTATCCATCCCTGCCGCGGAGCCCAGCACACCAGAGCCGACGTACGCGATATCCGCGAGCTCAAGCAGGCCCTGCATGGTTCCATCCTCGCCAAACGTACCGTGCAGCACAGGAAAGACGACATCGAGCCCAAGTGCCTGCCTCCCGTCTGCCCCCAGCTCGAGTGGATTCATTCCCTCCGTAAGCGACGTCGCCGGCACCGGCGGCAGGATCACCGGTCCCTTGCCGCGCCGGATCACCTCCGCGGTCGCCGTCTGCTCGGGGTCGCCCGCGAGCCGCGGATTGCGCGCCTCCTCCGCCTCCCCCGCCAGCAGCGCCTGCGCGTCGGTCGCACTCACCCAGCGGCCGGCTTTGGTGATGCCGATCGGCACGACCTCATACTTCGCAGCATCGATCGCCCGCAAGATCGACGCGGCCGAGAGCAGCGAGATCTCGTGCTCTCCGCTGCGCCCGCCAAACAGAACTCCAACCCGTAGTCGCCTCTTCATCGCAGCTTCAGTGTCCCGCACCTGCGCCGACCGGTCGCGGCGCGCACCCACAGGATCCTCTGCGGGAACCTCGCTCGCCACCTGCCCGCACAACGAAGCCGAGCCGCACTCTGAGGCTCGGCTTCGCACGGCAGCCTGTCTCTAGGTCAGCCGCAAGGCTCCCTGGCTGAAGTTGGCGAGATCCGGAAAGACGCTCGCCAGCTGCGCCGCGCTCAACCCCATCCAGCTGCCGATGCCGGCCGTCATCTGCGTCACCGAGAGCGTAGGAATCCAGATGCCCAGCGTGCTCAGGTCCGAGCTGCCGCCCACCTCGAGCGCCGGAAGCGTGCCGAAGACCTGGCCGCCCTTGATGCCGCCGCCAAGCACAATCTGATGGTTGCCCCACGCGTGATCGGTTCCGCCAGTCGAGTTCGCCTGCATGCTGCGGTTGAAGTCCGAGTGCGTGCAGACCAGCACCTGGTTCTGCAGCCCGAGCTCCGTCATCGCGGCCAGGAACGCGCCCAGACCGCCGTCGAGCTCACCCAGCATCTGCGGCTGGATGTTCAGCTGGTTCTGGTGCGTATCGTAACTTCCCTGGTTACAGTAGAAGATCTGCCGCGAGGCGCCTACCGCCGATCGCCCGGCGATCACCTGCGCGATCGTCTGCATGGTACTGCCGAAGCTGGTCCCGGGGAACTGCGTCTGCAGCATCCCGCCCGCCGCCTTGGCCTGGTTGATGATCACCTGCTGCTGCTGGGACGCGACCCGCAGCTGCGCCGCCTGCGAGACCAGCGCATTCTGCGACGCCGCGTCCGCCTGCGCAATTGTCAGAATCGCCGAGTCGATGCCGGAGGGCAGCGGAATCAGCTCGCCAGTGCTCGCCTGCACGGCGATCGCCTGCACGGATCGACCGACGCTGAAGAGGCTTGACGGACCCGCATCGAGCAGCGGCGGCAGCGAACCGGAGAGCGGCGCGATGATGTCCGCGATGCGCCCGCCCCAGCCGGTCGTCGGGATATTAACCGTCGAGGCGCTCTCCCACTGCGCGCGCCCGTTCGGGTGCGAGAGCAGGCTCCCCGGGATGAGTGCCTGGTTCGCCAGCAGCTGCTCCTTGGTCGCCGGCTCGAGCAGCGGACCCACGTTCGCCACAAACGCCGCCTGCCCCTTGTTGTAGAGCGCCGCAACGTTCGGCATCGCAGGATGCACGCCGTAGGTGGCGGCCCCTGCCTTCGCCGTCAGCGGAATCAGGCTGCCTTGCGAGAGCGCCACGATGGTGCGCAGGCTGTTGTACTGCGCGTACTCGGCCGCGTCGAGCGGCACCAGCATGTTGTTGCCGTCGTTGCCGCCCGGCAGGGTGATGACCACGATCGCCTTATAGGCACCTGCGCTCTGCGCAAAGGCGCGCCGGCTGATCACGTTCGACCACAGAGGAGCGGTGGCGCTGGCGAGTCCCGCCCGTCCGGCGAGCTGAAGAAGTTTGCGACGACTGATTGCCATGAGGTTCCCTCTCAGTGCGAGACGTTGTAGGAGTCGGCGTTGAGCGCGAGGAAGATCGCGTCCATGTAGGCCTGCTGCGGATTCTGGCTCATGATGGGCGAGCAGAAGGAGAGGATCGCCGCCTGCTCGGCCGCGGACATCTGCCCGTGGTAGAGCTGGTGGTTCAGCCCGTCCACCAGGTCAGGCAGGTTGGTGAATGCCGTGAAGTGCCACGAGGTGTTCACATAGAAGCCACTGCCCGGCTGCTGCTCGGTGACGAAGCCATAGACATACTGGCTGCGGTGCAGCGCGGAGAGATTGTTGAACAGGCTGAACTCCGGGCTGTTCAGCGTCGTTCCCGGGATGGCGTAGTGATGCGGATAGAAGTCGAAGACCGAGGTTGGGTACCAGAAGTTCTGGCCCAGCTCCGCCGGGTACTGTGTCGCCTGGAGATCGCCCGGTGCGTTCTGCAGTGCGTTCGACAGGAAGAGCTGGAAGAGCAGCGGATCCTGCAGGAAACCGTCATTGGGCGCGGGCGTGGTGTCGCCGGCGCGTGCCTCCGGATCGAGCAGGATCGCCGTCACAACCGCCTGCAGATCGCCACGCACGCCCCGGCCGTTATTCTTGAACACCGTCGCGACCCGCTCGATGTACGCCGGAGAAGGATTGCTCGTGACCAGGTGCTGGATGAGCAGCAGCGAGATATTCGCCGGCAGGCTGGGATGGTTGAAGATCGCGTCGAGCGCCATCGTGCGATCCTTGACGATGGTCTGCCCGGCAGGCATCTGCACCGTGTCGAAGAGCACCTTGGCGCCGTGATCATGGAAGGCGTCGTTCGCCGCCAGCGGCTGCGACTCATCGATACCGAACGCGGTAAACGTTGGATTGACCGGCGTCGGCAGATCCCAGCCGGTGAGCGCGCGCGAGAGATCGACCACTGTGTTCTGGTCGTACGACGGTAGCGGCTGGCCTTTGCCATCCAGCTGCGGAGATCCGTCATCGTTGAGCATTGTCGTGCCGATCGTGAACAGCTGCATCAGCTCGCGGGCGAAGTTCTGATTGGGGTGCAGACTCGGGTCCGACAGCGCATGATTTCCGGCGAGATTGAGAAAGTTGCCCATGCGCGCGTCCGACGCGATGTCCGTCATCAACGTGCGGAAGTTGCCGGTCACGTCCGCTTCGAGCTTCTTCTCCCACGGCACCCACGAGGCATACTCGAGGAAGATCGCCTGGTTCGGAATGAAGGCGTTGAACGCCTCCGCGAGCCGCATCCGAAGCAGCGCGTTCCCCGCCTCGCCGGCCTGCAGAAACGTCACGCGCGGGATCGCGTTCGGATCACTGTACGCCAGGCCAGGCTGCTTGAACTGCTCGTTCAGGAACGCCTGCAAACCGATCTTCTGGATGTGTTCGACCAGCCCCGGCCGCGGTCCGAGCGCCGCCTGTGTCGCGAAGCGCGCCGCCACGTCGTAGGTGATCGGCGTGGGCGTGATGCGCAGTGCGTGCTGCCCGCTCGCCGGCGTGCCTGCCTGCGCCGCGACGCCAGCCATCGTGCTGCCCGTCTTCCACCCCGGAAGATAGCCATAGCCCACCACCTGTGTCGCCGACTTGAGCGTCGTCGTCATCGGCCGGCCGTCCAGGGTCACGACGCTATTCGACGTAAAGTTCGTGCCGTCCACCGTCAGCGTGACCCAGCCACCTTGCACGGTTCCGGGAGAGACCGTCGTCAGTGTCGGAAACAGTGCGGGCAGGTTGACCGAGGTGACGGTCGCACCCGGGTTAGGGTTGCTGATGCCCACCACGACGTTGCCGCGAAGCGGTGCGCTCAGCACAGCCGTCGCCTTCAGCAGGTTGCTGTTGACGTAGGTGGTGGGAACGGGCTGCCCTTGCACCAGCACGGTCGACGAGGGCATGAAGAAGTTGCCCTGGATATACAACGGCGTGACCAGCTGGGTCACCGTGTTCGGCGTGATCGAGTTGACGATCGCGACCGGGTTCGTCACCGTGAGCTGGGCCACGCCCGTCAGCGGACCATGACCAGCATCGAAGATGTACTCGATGGTGACGTTGGCCGGCGACGGCACACTCAGGGGTGCATGATAGGTCCCATCCTGGTCGATCGCGCCATTCTGCAGACCGCCGAGCACATACCAGAGCCCGATTGTTACCGGCTGACCGTTCCATGTGATCGAGAACTTCTGGGAACCGTTCGCGTGGACGGAGGTCTGGGCGGGAGAGATGAGAGGCGTCGCCGCCAAGGCACGGGAGGCCGCGCACGCCACCAGCACGAAGACGGCCAGCATGCAGGAGAGCCGACGCCCCACTCCTCGCCCGGCAGGGCACGCCGGCCGGGGCTGCAGAGCAGGAGCGAGGGGGAGGCGCAGGAGGAAAGCTGCAGGCATACGGGGCCCTTTCGTGCACAGGAGCTCGCATCCCTCGCGGAGGGATAGCCGGATCGGGATCCGGACGACGGCTACTTGTTATGCAGATGTTTGCACTCTAGCACGCCTCAAAACCATCACCCTTTCGTGCCATTTTGGGAAAAACTTGCCCCCGGCCGGTTATATTTTCGGAGCAAATCCCTTTCTGCCTCCGCCTGCAAAGTCCTGCATATAAGCAGTTGCGGCCATTAGACTGTGGCTCTCGTCAGAGTCTCCAAAGACCAGCAGAGGCTACCTGCGGCGTCGAGAGGCCGCGCTCGCCCCGGCACACGGCGAGCGCCCGGATCGTCGTCACCCTCAGGTCGCTGCGGTCGGCTTCAGATCGTGTTTAACCTCGCCTCGCGCGCGCGCCAGGACTTCGACCGCAGGTCCGGTGGGGTAGAACTCCATTGCGACCACGCCCTCGTAGTGCAGCCGCCCGAGTGCGCCGTAGATCGTCGTAAAGTTGACCTCGCCACTGCCCGGCTCGTGCCGCCCCGGGACGTCGGCAACATGGATCAGCCCAACCTGATCGAGGTTCGCTTCAAGCTTCTCAAGCAGATTCCCGTGCGTGCGCTGCTCATGGTAGAGGTCGTAGAGCACACGCAGATGCGGGCTCGCGACCGCGCGTGTCAGCGCGAACGCCTCCGTCACCCCGTCGAGATAGATGGTTGGGTTCTCAAGCCGGTCGATCGGCTCGATCACCCCCGTCAGGTTAGCGTCTCCCAGCATCGTGGCCGCGCGGGTCAGCGTTGCGAGACTCGCCTCATGCTGCCTGCCCGCCGCGGCGCCCGCGGCGGCCGGACCGGAGAGAAGGATGATCTGGGGACACGCCAGGCGCTGCGCCAGGGGGATCAGCTTCTGTAACTCCGCAAGGAACATGTCCCCGCCATCGAGACCGGCGAAGCCGCTCTTGAGACCGGCCATCGCGTCGACGGCAAGGCCGAGCGCCTTCAGCTTGGAGAGGTTCGCCGCCCACGCCGCCTCCGTCCAGTCGCGAAACTCGTCGACCAGCTCGACACGTCGAAAGCCCGCCTGCGCAACGATCTCCAGCCGCTGCTCGAAGCTGCCGGCCGTGCGCAGCGTCCACAGCATGACGGAGGTGCGCGCCGAGCCGGTGCCGGCCGTGGCCGAGATCGGCCGCGCCGGCTGCCAGCCGACCGCCGCGCCGCGACGGCTGCTCGCCAGACTAAGCGCAGCCAGGTGGGTGAACCCTCTTCGCGTCAGCATCGCGGGTCCATCCTACAGGGCGTGCCCTGTGCGGCGGGTCCGGCGCCCCGCAGCATGTTCAAATACCTGCAGGACACCTCAACACATGCCTCTGAACTGCGGAATCGTCGGCCTGCCCAATGTGGGCAAGTCCACCATCTTTAACGCGCTCACCTCGGCCAAGGCGCAGGCCGCCAACTATCCCTTCTGCACCATCGATCCCAACACCGGCGTCGTCACCGTACCCGACGAGCGCCTGGCGAAGATCGCCGCGCTGATTAAGCCGAAGAGCCTTGTGCCAACCACGATGGAGTTCATCGACATCGCCGGCCTGGTCGAGGGCGCGAGCAAGGGTGAGGGCCTGGGCAACCAGTTTCTCGGCCACATCCGCGCGACCGATGCCATCTGCCACGTCGTGCGCTGCTTCGACGACCCCGAGGTCGTGCACGTCGCCGGCGGCGTCAACCCGCTGCATGACATCGACATCATCAACACCGAGCTGCTGCTGGCCGATCTCGACACCGTCGAGAAGCGGAACACCCGGGTGGAGCGCGCCGCGAAGGCCAGCGCCGACGCGAAGGTCAAGGCTGAGCACGCGATGCTCGCAAAGCTCCTCGAGGCGCTCAACGCCGGCCGCCCCGCGCGCACCGCTGACCTGACCGACGACGAGCGCGTCCTCGCCCGCGAGCTCTTCCTCATCACGATGAAGCCCCAGCTCTACGTGGCGAACGTCGACGAGGCTGGCCTGGGCACGGGCAACGCCTACACCGCCGCCGTCGAGACGCGCGCGGCCGAAGAGGGCGCGCAGGTCGTGCGCATCTCCGGCGCGCTCGAGAGCGAGATCGCCCAGCTCGACCCCGAGGAGCGATCGGAGTTCCTCAAGGACATGGGCCTCGACGAGCCCGGGCTCGATCGCCTCATCCACTCGGCGTACCGCCTGCTTGACCTCATCACCTACTTCACGGCAGGCGTGCAGGAGGTCCGCGCCTGGACCATCCGTCGCGGGACCAAGGCTCCCGGAGCCGCCGGCGTCATCCACTCCGACTTCGAGAAGGGCTTCATCAAGGCCGACTGTTACAGCTCCTCCGACCTCTTCGCGCTCGGCACCGAGCAGGCCGTGCGTGAGAAAGGTCTGCTGCGCTCGGAGGGCAAGGAGTACGTCGTCAAGGATGGCGACATCCTCTTCTTCAAGTTCAACGTCTGATCACCGCACCGTGCGGAGCGCCGCCAGGAGCGTTTGACACGCTGGCGGCGCTTTGCGAGACTAGGGCTTCACGCGCGCAGTCGCTGCGGTGCCAGCCGGAGTTTTGGCGTGTGAGATGTGCCGAAGTGGCGGAATTGGCAGACGCGCATGGTTCAGGTCCATGTACTCGCAAGGGTGTGGAGGTTCGAGTCCTCTCTTCGGCACCAGAGTCTCTCTAAACAGACCTCACCCTTCTAATAGGGAAAGTGCAAGACCACCCCGGTGCTGATCGAGAGCACGGAGTGTGAGCCGTTGTTCGCGCCGGTCCCCGCGCCACCGATCGAGCCGTAGCCGACCTCGATGGCACGGAAGTCAACGACGGGGAGCAGCCGGATATCGGCCCCGGCGAAGCCGCCATACTGGATGCGGTTGGCAAAGTCGGCATTGTCGCCGAGGCCGTTGTTGCGGCCGAGGCCGACCGACCCTTGCACATACGGACGCACGAGCGGAACGCGCGTCTGGAAGCTTGCGCGCAGTCCGCCCAACACGGAGTAGGCGCGGTAGTCGCTGCTGAAGTAGGAGCTGGCATTCTTCGAGCCCTTCTCGATCGTGCCGCGAACGTCTACGCCCAGCCGCACCCGGCCGATCGTGCGAACGTCGTAGGTGATGCCGGCCGTGCCGCCGATCGGCGAGTTCGACCCGGTCGCCTCGGGACAGCCGCCGGTGACGCAGTGAATGCCGTCGAAGCGCTCCGCCGTAAAGAGGCCGTATGCGGAGATCTGGGCGTGGGCAGCGGAGCTGAGTGCAAGAAGAACGAGCGGAAGGGCGAGCCGGCGAAGATTCATCCTCGCCAGTTTACCTTCCACTGCGGCCCGGATGCTTGGCACCGCCCGAGCGCCCGTAGAATAGCCGCAGCATGTCTACGCAACTCGACCAGATACTCGCCCACACGCTCCTCGAGGTGACCGGGCGCAAGGCGTCGGCAGACCTGCCGGAGCTGGAGCGAGCGGCGATCGCGCACCTGCCGCGCGGGTTCGCGGCGGCGCTGCGGGAGCACGCGCTCCGCGGTCCCGCTGTGATCGCGGAGATCAAGAAGGCGTCGCCCTCGCGCGGCGTTATCCGTGCGGACTTCCGGCCCGCGGCGCTTGCACCATCCCTCGAACGGGCCGGCGCCGCCGCGCTCTCCGTTCTCACCGATGGCGAGTTCTTTCAGGGCTCACTCCACGATCTGGAGCGTGTCTCGCGGGCCGTGCAGATTCCCTGCCTGCGCAAGGACTTCATCCTCGACCCCTTTCAGATCCTCGAGGCACGGGCCTGCGGCGCAGACGCCATCCTCCTGATCGTGGCGGCACTCACCGACGAGCGTCTGGAGCTGCTGCACGCCTTTGCCACCGACCTCGGTCTCGACGTTCTGGTCGAGGCTCACAATCGCGATGAGATCGACCGCGCGGTCCAGCTCGGCGCGACGATCATCGGCGTCAACAGCCGGGATCTGCGCAGCTTCAATGTGCGTTCGGAGTCCCTGCTCGAACTCGCGGGCGCGCTGCCCGCGGGTGTGCTGCGCGTCGCGGAGAGTGGCATCCGCTCCGCCGAGGACATCGCGCAGCTGCGCGCGGGCGGCTACGAGGCGTTTCTGATCGGCGAAGCTCTGATGCGCCAGCCGGAGCCCGCCGCGGCCCTCGCCCTCCTGCTCGGCCGCAACTTCTCGTCGCGCCTCTGAGCGCCCGTTCGGAGAGGACATCGCCATGTGGGTCAAGATCTGTGCCAACACGAACCTGGCGGACGCCCTTCTCGCCGCCGAGCTGGGTGCGGACGCGGTCGGCTTCGTCTTCGCGCAGAGCCGGCGCCGCGTCACGCCCGAGCAGGTCGCCGCGATTACGCCGCTGCTGCCGGAACCGGTGGAACGCATCGGGGTCTTCGACCGCGGCAGCTCGCACGAGATCCTCGCCGCAGCCGAGACCGCCGGCCTGACCGGCATTCAGTTGCACGGGGCGTTCTCACCTGACCTCTATGCTGACCTGGATCGCGAGAACGACGGCCGCTTCACCCTCCTTCGTGTCCTGCACTGGCACTCGTCCGCTCCGGAGGCCGCGCGCAGCCTGGCCGAGCAGGTCCGCACCCTGCAACAGAGCGCACCCGAAGCTCGCGTGCTGCTGGATACAGCCGTTGCCGGCGCCAAGGCGGGCGGAACCGGCGTGCCGTTCGCGTGGGCAGAGGCGGCGTCCGTCCTCGCTCCGGTCAGGGGGGACAGTCGCCTGATTGTGGCGGGTGGACTTCGATCCGACAACGTCGCGCAGGCCATCCGCGCGCTTACGCCCTGGGGAGTGGATGTGGCCAGCGGTGTGGAGGCAGCGCCGGGGATCAAAGATCCGGAGAAGCTGCGGGGGTTCTTCAGAGAGGCCCGCGCAGCGTTCTCATCGAGAGAATAGTCAGCGGCGGCTCACCGAGCCTACGAGCGGCTCGAAGCAGCCGTGTCCGTGTGCGGGTGAACCGAGTGATCGCGCACGTGTGGCGTGCGGTCACGAACCGTCTCCGTCCTGGGGTGCGTGGCAATCGTGCGCGACTGCGCTGAAGCCGCTCCTGCTGTAAAGAGTCCAAGGCTAAGCGCGACGGCAGATGCTGCAAGCTTCCATGTTTTGTTGTTCATACGATCTGTTCTCCCTCATTGACGCCCTCTTTGGACGCGCGAGGGGGCATACCGGATTCAAACGCTCGCGGTCTCGTCGCTTCGCCTCCGGACAGGCACTCTCACGTTCCGGTAGTATGCCGACGCCCGCCGGAGAGGTCGCGGCGAATCGGACCGGGGTTACCTGACTTGCCCCGTCACTCTGTCGATTCCCCACGAGCGCTCGCCGCAGAGACCGCCTCGGCCGCCCCTGCTGCGACCGCTGTGTCGCGCTTTGCCGGACTCATCGCGAGTTCGCGCTCGAGGAAGCTGTACGCGTCGATCGCGAGGTCGATGCGCTTTGAGAGCGGCATCCCGCCGCCATGCCCGGCGCGCGTCTCCACCCGGATCAGCACCGGCGGACCTTCCGCCGGCTGCGCCGCCTGCAACGCCGCCGCGAACTTGAAGCTGTGCGCCGGAAAGACGCGGTCGTCGTGGTCCGCCGTCATGATGAGCGTCGGTGGATATCGGATGCCGGCATGCGCGTTGTGCACTGGCGAGTACTTGAGAATCGCGCGAAACTCGTCCTCGTGCTCGCTCGGCGAGCCGTAGTCGTCCTTCCACGCCCAGCCGATGGTGAACTTGTCGAAGCGCAGCATGTCCATCACGCCCACGTGCGCCAGCACCGCGCCGAACAGCTCCGGCCGCTGCGTCTCGACCGCGCCCATGAGCAGACCGCCGTTACTGCCGCCCTCGATCGCAAGCTTCGAGGTGGAGGTGTACTTGTTGTCGATCAGCCACTGCGCCGCGGCAATGAAGTCATCAAAGACGTTCTGCTTGTGCAGCCGCGTGCCGGCCTCGTGCCAAGCCTCACCGTACTCGCCGCCGCCACGCAGACTCGCCTGCGCGTAGACGCCGCCGCGCTCCATCCACAGCACGCGCGAGGCCGAGAAGATCGGCTGCAGCGAGATGTTGAAGCCGCCGTACGCATACAGCAGCGTCGGGTTTGAGCCGTCCAGCTTCAGCCCCCTCTTCGCCGTCAGGAACATCGGCACACGCGTCCCGTCCTTGCTCGTGTAGAAGACCTGCCGCGTCTCGTACGCCGCAGGGTCGAAGCTGAGCCGCGGCGCGCGATGCACGTTCGTGTGCCGCGTGAGCATATCCAGCCGGTAGATCGTCTCCGGCATGGTGAAGTTGGTGAAGCTGAAGAACGTCTCAACGTCCGTGCGCCGCCCGGCAAAGCCGGAGACGGTCCCGATCGCCGGCAGCGGGAGCCGCTCGATCAGCGCGCCCTCGCGCGTGTGCAGCTCGACCGTGCTGTGCGCGTCCTCGAGGTAGTTGGCGATCAGCGTATCGTGCACCATCGTCGCGCCGTCGAGCTTGTTGCGCGTCTCCGGGATGACGGTGCGCCAGTGCGCGCGCTCCGGCTCGCGCAGGTCGACCGCGATCACCCTGCCGTTCTTCGCCTCGAGCGTCGTCTTGATCCAGAAGAGCGGGCCGTCGTTCGCAATCACCTGGTACTCGGCATCCGCGTGCTCGACCAGCCGAACCGCGGGCGTCCCCGGGTGCGCCAGGTCGCGGATTGCGAGATCGTTATTCGGGCTCGTCCCCTTTGTCGAGGAGAGCAGCAGATACCGGCCGTCATCGGTCACCGCCGCGCCGACGTTGAGCTCCTTGTCGTCCGGCCGTTCAAAGGCGACCGTGTCCGCGCTCTGCGGCGTGCCGAGCTTGTGAAAGTAGACCTTGTGAAAGTAGTTCGCCGTCTTCAGCGCCGCGGCGCGCGCGGCCTCGCCCTTCGGCGGATCGTAGCCCTCGTAGTAGAACCCCGAGCCATCCTTCAGCCACGCGGCGCCCGAGAACTTCGACCACTCGATCACGTCCGGCAGATCGTGTCCGGTGCCCACGTCGCGCACACGCCACGTCACCCAGTCGCTCCCCGCGTCCGCGATGCTGTACGCGGCGAGACGTCCGTCGTCGGTCACGCTCATGCCGGAGAGTGCCGCCGTGCCATCCTTCGCCAGGGTATTCGGGTCGAGCAGCACCGTCGGCTCCCCCTCCAGGCCCTCCTGCCAGAAGACAACACTCTGGTTCTGCAGACCCGTGTTGTGCGAGTAGAAGTACCGCTTGCCCTCGCGAGACGGCGTTGAGTACCGCTCGAAGTTCGTCAGCTCCAGTAACCGCTGGCGCATGGCGTCGCGGCCGGGGATCGGGTCGAGCACGCTGCGCGTCAGCTCGTTCTCCGCGTCCACCCACGTCTTGACCTCGGGCGAGTCGACCTGCTCCATCCACCGGTAGGGATCCTTCACAGCCGTGCCAAAGTAGGTGTCGACCTGATCGCTCTTCCGCGCGGGCGGGTAGTGCATGCTGATCTCCTTCGCCGCCGGAGCAGTCGCGCTCGCAGTCGGGGCTTGCTGGGGCTGGGCTCGAACCGTCGGGGTCACCGGACCGAGGAGGAGAAGCGCCGCGAGAAGGCCGGCAGCGCCTGCGGAGAACGAAGGAGAGAAGAGAGCCACAGAGACAGTCATCGGCACAGCTCCGAAAAACTTGAGCGATCATCTCGCTCCTCTTCACGTTACTTGATACGGCGGTGCCGCTCGCCCGCGTGGCGGGCCGGAGGGGCTCGGGTTGCGCCGCGACCCGCGCCAGCCGACAATGACTGCATGCCCGAGACCGCATCCACGACCACGAAGTCAGCCGTCTCCTCCGCCCAGGCTCCCGCCGCCATCGGTCCGTACTCGCAGGCTATCCGCATGGGCAATCTGCTCTTCACCTCCGGCCAGGTCGCGCTCGACCCCGCCACCGGAGATCTGGTCACCGGCGGCATCCGCGAGCAGACCGTGCGCGTCCTCGAGAACCTGAAGGCGATTCTGACCGCGGCCGGCGCCGGCTTCCCGCAGGTCGTCAAGACCACCGTCTTCCTTCAGGACCTCGGCGATTTCGGGGCCATGAACGAGGTCTACGCGACCTATCTGGCGCCCGACGGCATCGTCGCCCCCGCCCGCTCCACGGTGCAGGTCGCCGCCCTGCCCCGCAAGGCGCTGGTTGAGATCGAGCTGATTGCTTCACTCTAGCCACATCACCCGACGCTTGGCCCAGAGACGGGCGGCCCCCTCTGCATGAGTGACTCCATCGCAGCTGCGCCGGCGACACCGTCCAGCCGTCACATCCGCAGCCTTGACGGCCTGCGCGGCGCCGCGTTCTTACTCGTCTTCGTTCGTCACTACAGCCTCTCCTCGCACATCACCACGCCGCTGGTGCAGTGGCTGCAGCGCTGGGGGCAGGGCGGCTGGGTCGGGGTCGACCTCTTCTTCGCCCTCTCCGGCTTCCTCATCACCGGTATCCTGCTCGACACCGCCGGCCTGCCACACTACTTCCGCAACTTCATCGCGCGTCGCGCCCTGCGCATCTTCCCCCTGTACTACGGCGTCTTCCTTCTGCTCGGCCTGCTCACATCGGTGCTGCACCTTCGCTGGAGCCCCGGCCACCTCTTGTATCTGCTCTATCTCGGCAACTTCGCCCAGTGCATCCACCCGCACCTGAGCCAGGTCCCTCCGGCCGTAAGCCTGTTGCACCTCTGGTCGCTCGCCGTCGAAGAGCAGTTCTACCTGATCTGGCCTGGAGTGATCTACCTGCTCGCGCGCCGTCGCCGTGATCTCCTGCTCCCGGTCTGTCTTGGCCTCTCAGCGCTCTCCTTCGCGCTGCGGCTGACGCTTGTCATCCTGCTGCCCCGGGCACCCGCCTATGAGTGGGTCTACGCCATGCTCCCGACCCACATGGACGGCCTGCTCTTCGGTGCCGTGGCGGCGTTCGCGATTCGTACCTGGGCGATGGAGCGCATCCTTCCGATCGCGAGGAGAGCCCTGGTCTCCGCCGCGCTCGCCCTCGCAGCCATCTATGCCGTATCCGGCCCAGACTTCTACAGTCTTCCGATGACGCTGGCCGGCTACCCCATCCTCGCTGTCCTGTTCAGCTCCATCATCCTGCTCGCCCTTCCCGAGCGGTCGATCCTCAGCCGGATCGGCAGTCTTCCGCTGCTGCGCTTCTTTGGCCGCTACAGCTATGGCATGTACATCGTCCACATGCTCTTCAACCCTCTGACCGCGCCGCTGCTTGGCTGGTCCCAGAGACGTCTGCACTCTCCCCTGCTAGGTGGATTCGCCTACGTTGCCGAGGTTCTCGCAGCCACGACCGTCCTCTCTGTGCTCAGCTTCCATCTCTATGAGCGTCGTTGGCTTCGCCTCAAGGATCATTTCAGCAATCGACCTGGGTCGCCGGCCCAGGCAGTCGCATCTTAAAAGCGGCAGACAGCGAGAGGATGGAAGCGATGGCGACCAAAGAGCAGACAGCAGCACCGAAGATGCAGAAGACCGAGGCCGAGTGGCGCGAGCTGCTGACCCCGGAGCAGTTCCACATCATGCGGCAGAAGGGAACCGAGCGCGCGTTCTCCGGTCCGTTCAACGACAACCACGACGACGGGATCTACCACTGCGCCGCCTGCAACGCACCGCTCTTCACATCGGATAAGAAATTCGAGTCAGGCAGCGGCTGGCCGAGCTTCTGGAATCCCGTCTCGCCTGAGGCGATCACCGCCCATGAGGATCGCTCCTTCGGCATGCGGCGCGTCGAGGTCACCTGTGCCAACTGTGGCGCACACCTCGGACACGTCTTCCCCGACGGACCCAAGCCGACCGGCCAGCGCTACTGCATCAACGGCACCTCGCTCGGCTTCAGCAAGACAGACGAGAGCGCCGTCGGCGGCACCACCGGGGAGCGCTCCTAAAAGCCGGCTCGCGACAGCTTAAGCCACAGTAGCCCCGTACCGCAGATGCGGTACGGGGCCGTCTCTTTGGCCGGCGGAAGAGCTACGCCTTGACGATCTTGCCAGTCTTGATGCAGCTGGTGCAGACGCGCATGCGCTTGCTCGCGCCGCCCACACTGGCCTTCACCGACTGCAGATTCGGATTCCAGCGCCGGCGCGTCGTATTGTGCGCGTGAGAGATGTTATTGCCGAACTGTGGTCCCTTACCGCAAAGTTCACACTTCTGTGCCATGGTGAAACTCCAATCTCGATGGGCATCCGCATCGCGCCGCCGCGTCTGACCTCTGCGACGATGAGCTGCTGGAAGGGGATGAGAGGGCGACGTCGGATGCGGGAAGCGATCCTCAATCCATCTCGAACCGCTGACCTGACCGCGTCCCGTGCGCCCATCTGCTGCAATCTTACCATTGGCGATCCCAGCCGCCTCGCCCAGCCGTTGCCTCCCGGCGAGACAGCCGTCTGCTGACAGCCACAACGCAGGAGCAGCTGCGTTCGAGCGCTTCAAGAGAGTGATCGGCGGGATCCTGCGCCTGTCTGTCTTTGCCGAAGATCGAGCATCAGGAAACTCTGGCCGGCTGCCCTCAAACTCCACACCTCCGAGCCGTCTGCCGTAGACGCTCCAGAAGATATGGTAGGCACGATTGGATTCGAACCAACGACCTCTACCGTGTCAAGGTAGCGCTCTAACCAACTGAGCTACGCGCCTATGTGCCGTGCAACCAGCTGCCGCAAACCTGCTCCCAGCCGGCGAACTCAACTCTCCAGGATCTCGCCCGCACACGGCGGAGACGATCTCTCCGGAGAGCCTCATTGGGTTTGAGTGTAGCAAAGATCGTGTCTCGCCTGCCGGCCACGCCTCGTTCCTGCGCCTCGAGGACGGCAATCGTCTCCAGCCCCTCGCGCGCTGCCATGCCAGGGATCATCACTCTCTTAGGCCGTGTCTCCTGTATAGATTGGGAGATGCGCTCCCTCTGCGTTGCCATCTTCCTGCTGCTTCTCGCGCCAGCGCTGCCGCTTGCCCAGACCGCCCCAACCGTCACCGTCACCGTTCCGGCATCCGCCTTTCCCAAAGGCGCGACGACCCTGACAGGCCATCTGCTCGTCGTCTTCTCCAAGCGAAGTGACGAAGACGCGGAGCCGCGCGACCAGGTGCAGGAGCAGTACAACTCCGCCCAAGCCTTCGGCGTCGACGTGACCGATCTCCCGCCGGGCGGCACCGTCGTCATCGACAACACCACGGCGGGCTATCCTCTGCGCCACCTTGCCGACCTGCCGCCCGGCAGCTACCTCGTGCAGTCAGTCTTCAACGTGTATGAGCCGTTCCACCTGGCCAGCGGCAAGACCGTCCTTCTGCCGCCCGACCACGGTGAGGGCCAGCACTGGAATCGCAAGCCCGGCAACCCCTACGACGCACCGGTGAAGGTCGAGTGGTCCGCCTCGACGAGCACCAGGCTGACGCTCGACAAGGTCATTCCGCCGGTGCCCACGCCGGACGAACTGCTCGCGAAAGACCCGGGCGCGAAGCAGTATCTGCGCTACGTGCGCATGCGCTCCGCCAAGCTCTCCGCCTTCTGGGGCCGCGACATGTACCTCGACGCCTGGGTGCTGCTGCCGCCCGGCTTCAACGAGCACCCGAACGCCCACTTCCCCACCGTCGTCTACCAGGATCACTTCAGCCCGTACTTCCGCTTCTTGCGCACCACACCGCCCACGCCGGAGATGAAGGGCCGCGAGCGCGCGTCGGCCGAAGCCGGCTTCCAGTTCTTCGAGGACTGGACCAACGGCCGCATACCCCACATGCTCGTCATCTCCATCCAGAACGCCAATCCCTACTACGACGACTCCTACGTCATGGACTCGGCCAACGTCGGCCCCTACGGCTCCGCCGTCACCGACGAACTGATCCCGTTAATCGAGAAGCAGTACCGTGGCATCGGCCAGGGCTGGGCGCGCGCCACCTTCGGCGGATCGACCGGAGGGTGGGAGGCGCTCGCCTCCCAGATCTTCTACCCCGACTTCTACAACGGCACCTGGGCCGCCTGCCCGGATCCGGTCGACTTCCACGACTACCAGAACGTGAACCTCTATGAGGACACCAACGCCTTCACCCGCCACAGCGACTTCGGCTCCGTGCCCATCGCCGCCGATCGCAAGGCCGATGGCTCCATCCTTGCCCTGACCGGCGATGAGGTCCAGTTCGAGTACGTGCTGGGCACCCACGGCCGCTCCACCGAGCAGTGGAACATCTGGCAGGCCGTCTACTCGCCACAGGGGCCGGATGGCCTGCCCGTGCCGATATGGAACGACCAGACCGGCGCGATCGACAAGTCGACCGTCCAGTACTGGCACGACCACTGGGACCTGACCGCCGTGCTCGAGCGCGACTGGCCCACGCTCGGCCCCAAACTCGAGGGCAAGCTGCACGTGCAGGCCGGCGAGGGCGACACCTACTTCCTCAACAACGCCGTCCACCGCATGCAGCAGATGCTTGACCACACGCAGAACCCTCACTCCGACGCCAGCTTCCAGTACGGCGCGGGCGCTCCGCACTGCTACACCGGCGGCCCGGACGCCTACACCATGACCGAAAACAATCGCAGCTGGCCCCAGCGCGTACTGCCGCAGATGGCCGCCCGAATCAAAGCCTCCGCCCCTAAAGACGGAGACGTCAAAAGCTGGGTGTACTAAGAACGAGCCGCCGTCTGCCGAAGCGCGCCGATGGACAGCGTCTTGCACCGTGCTGGAGTCGTACGATCCCGAACGCCGCATCTTCCTCGGCGCCCGACGCTAAGCAGGGCGTGTCTTCGGTCGATGTGCAGCGCCCTCAGCGTGCGCGCGGCAATCTTCGCCGCCGCACAACTCCCCTCGCGCCATCGGCTGCAAACTGCTCTACGATAGAGAACTTGCCCGATCTGCGTCAGTTTCGCGCCGCGCCCAACCTGCTCACGCTTCTGCGGCTCTTCATCATCCCCTTCCTGATCATCGAGATTCTGGACGGCGAGTACCGCGTCGCCTTCGCTCTCTTCGTCCTCGCGGGCATCTCCGATGGCCTCGACGGCCTCGTCGCCCGCCGCCTCGACCAGCACACGCGGCTCGGCCAGTATCTCGACCCCATCGCCGACAAGCTCATGCTCAGCTCGCTCTTCGTCGTGCTGACCCACGTCGGCCTCATCCCGCGCTTCGTCACCGTCCTGGTCTTCAGTCGCGATCTCGGTATCCTTCTCATCGCCACGCTGCTCTTCGTCACCGGCAGCCTCCGCGACTTCCGCCCCAGCCTCTTCGGCAAGCTCAACACTCTCACGCAGATCGTCGCCATCGTCGCGGTCATGCTCTCGCGGATGCACCTGGGTCTGCCCCTCGACCGCCTCTGCTGGGGACTCATGCACCTGGTCGCGATCCTTGCCCCGCTCTCTGCGGCCCAGTACGCCTGGATCGTGATCCGCCGCATGAACGTCGCACCCACCGCCGCACCGCAGTAGCACTCGGCCGCATCCGCGGCTAGACGTCGCTCTCGGCGCCCGGCTCCCGGTCGAGACCTTCCTTCGCCTCGACCGCCATGTCCTCGTACTCGACCGAGTCGAAGACCTCGCCGCAGCTCTGGCACTCAACAAACTCCGCGTCCTCCTGGCGGGCGACGACGCGAACGATGGGATGCTTGCAAGGTGGTGTGGGCATGGGGGAAGGAGAGGGTGATTGCTCTGGATTCTCCCGCCGCCGCGCTGCCGTGTCAACCGCCTGCGCCGCCTTTTCTGAGGACTCGCCGCGGGCCCGCCAGACGGCCCTCCAGCCGTGGTCGCGCCTCGCGAATCTGCCGCCGCGGCGGTTGCGCCTCGCCAGTGCAGGTCTTACACTTGTTCATGATGGGCAGGACTTCCCCTCCCGGCCCCCACACATGCTGCGTCTGACCAAAAAAGCGGACTACGGTCTCATGGCCCTCAAGTACCTCGCCGAGCACACCGGCGCCGGTGCGCAGAGCGCGAAAGACATCGCCGAGGCCTACCACATCCCTCCGCAGCTGCTCGCCAAGATTCTGCAGACGCTGGCCAAGGCCGGCCTGCTCGTCTCACACGCCGGCACCAACGGCGGCTACGCGCTCGCTCGTCCCGCCGCGGAGATCACCGCCTTTGAAGCCATTCGCGCGATCGACGGCCCGCTTTTTATCACCAGCTGCATCACTATCCACGGAACCTGCGACCTCGCCGGCCACTGCACCATCAAAGAACCACTGCGCAAAGTCAATGACAGCATCAAGGAGATGCTGTCCAGCTTGCGCATCGCCGACCTCATCGAGCAGCCTGAGGAGAGCAGCCAGGCAAATGCCATGGCCGTCGGCGGCGGTCTCGTCTCGATCGCCATGTAGAGGCGCCGCACGAGACCCCGGCAGAGACCGCGCCCCCGCTGCCACACAGACCTTCGGCCGCGCCCGCACCAGGCGGCCAGCACAGAGCTTCCGTTTCACACCAGTTTCGCGAGACACGCAGAGGAGCACCACCACATGAGCAACGAGATCCTGAAGGAAAATGGCATGGAGATGGCCAACAACGGCGTGGTCATCACCGAGAGCAGCACCCCCCTGCCCGCCGGCGTCAAGCTGCCCATCTACATGGACAACCACGCGACGACCCCGATGGACCCCCGTGTCCTCGAGGCCATGCTGCCCTACTTCGGCGGCGTCTTCGGCAACGCCGCCAGCCGCAATCACGCCTTCGGCTGGGAGGCGGAGAAGGCCGTCGAGACCGCGCGCGAGCAGATCGCGAAGCTCATCGGCGCGACCCCCAAAGAGATCATCTTCACCTCCGGCGCGACCGAGTCCAATAACCTCGCCATCAAGGGCATCGCCGAGATGTATCGCGAGCGCGGCAACCACATCATCACCCAGGTCACCGAGCACAAGGCCGTCCTCGACACCTGCAAGCGCCTCGAGAAGCAGGGCTTCCGCCTCACCTACATGCCCGTTCAGGCCGACGGCCTCATCAGCCTCGACGACCTCCGCCGCGCCATCGTCACCGACGGCCCGGATAAGACCATCCTGGTCTCGATCATGTACGCCAACAACGAGATCGGCGTCATCCAGCCCATCGCCGAGATCGGCAAGCTCTGCCATGAGCTCGGCGTGCTCTTCCACACCGACGCCGTGCAGGCCGTCGGCAAGATCCCCGTTAACGTGCAGACCGACAACATCGACGTGCTTTCGATGACCGCGCACAAGATCTACGGCCCCAAGGGCTGCGGCGCGCTCTACGTTCGCCGGCGCAACCCGCGCGTGCAGATCCAGGCGCAGATCGACGGTGGCGGCCACGAGCGCGGCATGCGCTCCGGCACCCTCAACGTCCCCGGCATCGTCGGCCTGGGCAAAGCCTGCGAGCTCGCCGGCCAGGACATGGAGAAGGACGCCGCCCGTCAACGCGAGCTGCGCGACTACCTCAAGGCCAAGTTCGAAAAGGCCCTCGACTACGTCCACGTCAACGGCAACATGGACCATCACCTGCCCGGCAACCTCAATATGAGCTTCGTCTACGTCGAGGGCGAGAGCCTCCTGATGGGCATCAACGACATCGCCGTCAGCTCCGGCTCCGCCTGCACCTCGGCCACGCTCGAGCCGTCCTACGTCCTCAAGGCCCTGGGGCTCGGCGACGACGTCGCCCACTCCTCCATACGCTTCGGTCTTGGCCGCTTCAACACCAAAGCCGAGGTCGACTACGTCTCCGACAAGCTGATCGACGTCGTCCTCAAGCTCCGCGAACTCAGCCCTCTTTACGAGATGGTCAAGGAAGGCATCGACCTCACCAAGATCGAGTGGGCCGCCCATTAGACTCAGCCGCTTCAGACCCAGCACACCCAAAGGCATAGCTTCGGCTATCCCTTTGCTTTGTGTGCCATCCCGCGCCGCAGTCCTTCAAGACAGGGTCACGCGCGCACCCCGTCAGCGCCAATGACGCGCTCGAGAGTCCGGGCGATCGCCGTCGAGAGCTGTTATCTGCCCCACCTCGAGCCGACACCACGGCGAGACACTCTCGTGCGCCGGACGAATCTCCTTTCCTCCGTCGACATCGGCTCCTTCCCGCACCAAACCTGGCCGAGGTATCATCTAACCAGACGAGGACATCCCCCATGGCATACAGCGACAAGGTAGTCGATCACTACGAGAATCCCCGCAACGTCGGCTCGATGGACAAGAGCTCCTCCGAGGTCGGGACCGGCCTCGTCGGCGCCCCGGAGTGCGGCGACGTGATGCGCCTGCAGATCAAGGTGAACCCCGAGACCCAGGTCATCGAAGACGCCAAGTTTAAGACCTTTGGCTGCGGCTCCGCCATCGCCTCGAGCTCGCTCGCGACCGAGTGGGTCAAGGGCAAGACCGTCGCCGAGGCCCTCACGATCTCGAACACCGACATCGTCAAGGAACTCGCACTTCCCCCGGTCAAGATTCACTGCTCGGTCCTGGCGGAAGACGCCATCCGCGCCGCGATCGGCGACTGGAAGAAGAAGAATCACGTCGCCGAGGGTGCCGAGACCAACATTCTCTCGAGCGATACACCCATCGCCGTCGCCGACGTCAACACCGCCGTCGCCCAGTAACCGTCTCCGTGGCAGGGCCGGTGGCCATGCGCCGCCGGCCCTCGTCATGTTGAGGTGCACGGCCCTCTCTCCGAGGTTCCTTCTATGGCCATGGTCACACTTACCCCCGGCTCCTCCGCTCCCCCAAAGCCATCACCCCAGGACCCCCTCGCCGGCATGACCCTGCTCACCGCCGAGGGCCAGGCGCCGCGCGCCAAGCAGGCGATCGAGATCACACGCAACGCCCTCAAGCGCATCCGCGTCGCCATGGCTAAGGAGGGCGTCTCGCCCGAGCAGGGCGGTCTGCGTGTCGGCATCCAGGGCGGCGGCTGCTCCGGCCTCTCCTACTCCATCCGCTTCGACTCCAAGCCCCGCGAGCGCGACCGCACCTTTACCTTCGGCGACGGCGTCGAGACCCCCAACGATCCCTCCGGTGCCAAGCCCATCCGCCTCTTCGTCGACCCCAAGAGCTATCTCTACCTCGCCGGCATGGTCCTCGACTTCGAGGAGACCCTCATGCGCCAGGGCTTCAACTTCATCAATCCCAACTCCACCAAGAGCTGCGGCTGCGGCTCCAGCTTCTCCACCTAGGATCAGGCGCCCCCGCCTGCACTACGGCGCCGCCGCCGCCGCACTCGCCACCTTGTCACTCGTCTTCAGGTGGTACAGCCGGGAGAGCAGCTGCTTGTACTCCGCCATGGGTGGCAGCAGCGTGCGCGCGCGCAGTGCATCCAGGCCGCCCGGATCCTCCACCGCATACATCCGCATCTCGCCGTCCACCAGCTTGAACTGCGTCCCGTACCGCTGCGCCCTGCCCTCGGAGACCAGCTCCTTATCCACCACGCCCGCGAGGCTCGACCCATCGATCGATCCCGCGTCCGCCAGCGCCTCCAGCTGCGGTAGAAGCTCGCGCTGCCAGCCATGGTCCGCGCTGTGGTTCAGCACCAGCATCGCCGCGTTCGAGGCATCGATGCCCACCAGCGCAATCGTCGGCCAGCCCTTCGCCGCGACGATCTCCTTCAGCCGCGCTGTCAGCGCCGCATCGATCTCCTTCAGATTCGACGCCATCTGCAGCCGCTCCTTCGGCGCCTCGCCCTGCGGCAGACCACGCGCCGCCTGATCCCGGTCGCGCATCGTCAGCAGCTCCGCGCGCAGCGCCGCGTCGGTTCCGGGTCCATTCTGTGCGACCAGCTCCTGCCGCCGCGCGGCGATCGCCTTCGCCCACGCCGCCTGCTCCGTCGTCGCGCCCGCCGTCGCCTGCAGCCCGCGCGCGACCCCAATTCCACAACCACCCAGCACGCAAAGCACAACCACCCGGCAGACACGGCGCATCCCGGTATTCTAACGATGCAGCGCGTCCACCGGCCGAGCCGCAAAGGAGTCCCGACCCGTGGCAGAACCGACCTACTTCGACCTCTTCGCGCTCCCCCTGCACCTGACCCTCGATACCGCCGCGCTGGAGCGCCAGTTCTACGCCCTCTCCCGCCGCCTGCACCCCGACCGCTTCGCCGCCAGACCCGCCGCCGAGCAGGAGTCCGCCCTCGCTGCCGCCTCGCACCTCAACGACGCCTATCGCACCCTGCGCGACCCCGTCGCGCGCACCCAGTACCTCCTCCACCTCGAAGGCGTCGAGCTCGAAGAGCAGTCCAAGTCCGCCACCGACCAGGCCCGCGCCACCGGTGCCGAGAAGAAGCAGTCCATCCCCCCCGAACTCCTCGAGGAGGTCTTCGAGCTCAACATGCAGCTCGCCGAGATGCGCGCCGCTCGCCAGATGGGCGAGGACGAACCCGGTCTGCGCGCCGACCTCGAGAGCGCCCGCACCGGCTTTGAGAGCCGCATGCAGCAGACCCAGGCCGAGCTCGAAGCCCTCTGGCTGCAATGGGATCGTGCCGTCGACGGCAAGGATGACCCTGCCAGGACAGACGCGCGCGACCGCATGGTCGCCCTGCTCAATAAGCGCACCTACCTACGTAATCTGCTTCGCGACGTGACCGGCGCCATCGAAGCGTAGCCTTCCGCGGCCCCGCTCAGTCGCCCATCCGCTCCACGACGGCCAGACTCGCCGTCCGGTTCGCGTCGATCGGCAGAAATCCATCCGCCTTCGTCATCTGCAGCAGCGAGAGGATCCGCGGCCCCACCCCGCACAGCCGCACCGCGCCGCCCTTCTCCTGCATCAGCCCAAACGTGTGCACCAGCACCCCAAGACCCGCGCTGTCCGAGTACGCGCACCCGCTCAGGTCGAGCACCAGCCGCCGCACACCCTCCGTCACCAGCTGCTGCAACCGCGTGTCCACGATCTTCAGGTTCGTTCCGAGCGCCAGAGGCCCGGTAATCGTCACCACCGCCGTCCGATCGCCCGGCCGGTCCACTGCGGCTTCAAGAGACATGGCCGCAATCTACCACACGCCGCCCGACGTACTCTCAGTGCAGCGAGATCAGCAGGACGATACCCGCGGCCAGCACCGCCATCGGCACCCAGAACTGGGTGTCCGTCAACACTGCTTTCGTCATATCCCGCATCGGCATACTTCGTCCCTCATCGACCTGACCGGCTCTAAGTTCTGCAGCGCGACGCGCTCCCGCGGCGTCCTGACTCACGCCTTTGTCCGCGAGGCGGCAACTCTCATGCAGCCGAAACGAAACATAGTTGCAACATGAAAGCGCTGTCAAGCGAAGCCGCCGAAATCGCCCTTCCTCAGGTACCGATTCGGGAATCGACGCTGTTACTTGCGCGTGTACTCGTCCCGCAGACGGGTCTGCCGCGTCACCATCGGCATCGCGACCCCCTCAATCCACACCTGCTCGACCGTCGTCCGCACGTCCAGCGGATCGCCGTTCGCCATCACCACATTGCCCATCTTGCCCGTGTCCAGCGACCCCAGCCTGTCACCCATCCCGAACGCCTCCGCCGGGTTCAGCGTGATCGCCTTCAACGCCTCGTCGTACGGCATCCCGTACGCCACCGCGAACCCCGCCGAGTACGGCAGGTTCCGGTTGAACTCGACCTCATAGCTCGCCAGCGTCACCTTCACGCCGCGCTTCGCCAGCTCGCCCGGCATCCGGTAAACCGCATCGTAGCGCTCGTTCGGACCGGGAAAGTCATAGATCGGCCCGAAGATCACCGGCACCTTGTACGCCGCGATCCGGTCCAGCACCTCCTGCGAGTGCGTCACATGGTTCAGCACCACCTTCAGGTGAAACTCCTGCGCGAGCGCCATCGCCGTCTCCACGTCGTAGCCCTCGTACACTCCCAGCACCACCGGCCTCTCGCCCTTCAGATACGGCACCAGCGCCTGGCTCTTCAGATCCGTCTTCGCCGACGACCCCGCTCCCGACCCGCCGCCGCTCCCCGACCCGCCGCCGCTCTTGCCGCCCTCGCTCTGCCGCCGCATGTACTCCTGCGCATCGATCAGCGCCTGCCGCATCTGCGAGATCTCGCCCATGCGCGTCGTCGGAAACTTGGGCTCGCCACCACCTCGCCCCGCGGTCCGCTTCGGATCCTGCCCGAAGTTCATCGCCAGCGCGACATCCTTCTCGAGAATCATCGCGTCGCGATCCCGCCCCGCCAGCTGGATAAAGATGTCCTGCCCCGGCATGGTGTCCGTCGACTCCGGCGCCACGATCGCGTTCGTGATCCCGTTGAAGCGATCGATCGGGATCCGCTCCGTCTCCGCATGGAAGGCGTCCGCGACGTGCATATTCGGAAAGATCTCGTCCGTCGGCTCCACCAGATCGCTGTTCACCCGGTTCGACGCCACCTCCGTCAGACCCAGGTTCGTCTCCGCATCGATCAGCCCCGGATACACCGTCTTGCCCTTGCCGTCGACCACCGTCGCCCCGCGCGGCACCTTCACCTGCCCCGCCGCGCCCACCGCCGTGATCTTGCCGCCCTCCATCACCACCGTGCCGTTCTCGATCGTCCCGTGCGTCACCGTCAGCAGCTTCGCCCCCACGATCGCCACCGCCCCCGGCGCCTTCGACACGTCCACCATCGGCGCCTGTGCCAGCGCACTCGCCCCCACGCCCGCCAGCACCGCCGCCCGCCAGAGTCCCCGCATCAGTTGCCCCCTTCGTCATCATCGTCGGCGCCGCCGAAGCCCGCCTCGTGCATCGCGCCCGAGAAGTGCGTCGTCCCATACCCCGGCAGGCTCGCGTCGAAGAACAGATCGCCGTCGATGTACACCTTCTCCGCCCGCGCATACGTCGAGAGCGGATCCATGTTCCACACCACCACGTCCCCGTCCTTGCCCACGTCCAGCGACCCCGTCCGGTCATCCACGCCGATGATCCACGCCGGGTTCAGCGTCACCATGGCGATCGCCTCGTCCTCCGTCGCGCCGCCGTAGTGCACCATCTTGCCTGCCTCCTGGTTCAGCCGGCGGATGTTGTCGTTCGAGTCGCTCTTGAGCGCCACCCGCACCCCCTCGCGCATGCTCATCACCGCATTCCATGGGATCGCATCCCACGCCTCGTCCTTGAAGCCCCACCAGTCGGCGAACGTCGCGATGCCCGTGCCATCCGCCGCGATCTTGTCCCCGACCTTGTACATCTCGAGCGCGTGATGGAACGCCCGGATCTTGTACCCGTACTCCTTCGCGATCGCCTCCTCGGTTAGGAACTCGTCCGCCCGGTAGCAGTGGATCTGCACCAGCAGCTTGCCCCGCAGGATGTCGCTCAGCGCCTCGAGCTTCAGGTCCCGGTGCGGCACCTTCAGGTCCTTCGCCGCGTCCCCGCCCTTCGCGAGCTTCGCGTTGTAGGTGTCCCACTCCTGCATGTACGTCTTCGCATCCTCAAACGCCTGCCGCATCACCTCGAAGTTGCCCATGCGCGTCGACGGCAGCTGATTGCGGCCGCCATACACCCGCTTCGGGTTCTCCCCGCTCGCGAACTTGATCGACCGCGGCGCATTCGGGAACAGCATCTCGTCCCGCCCCGACCCGAACTTGTTCTTGATCACGACCGCCTGCCCGCCGATCATGTTCGCCGACCCGTGCAGCAGCAGCTCCGTCGTCACCCCGCCCGCGAGCGCCTGGTAGAGCGCCTTATCGCGGTTGTCGAACGCGTCGATCATCATCATGCTCGGCGTCACCGGACTCGTCGCCTCGTTGATGTCCGAGCCCAGCGCCGAGTGCGAGTGCGGATCGATGATCCCCGGCGTCACCCACTTGCCCGTCCCGTCCACCACCGCCGCCCCGGCAGGCGCGTTCACCGTCTTGCCCACACCGGCAATCTTGCCGTCGTGCAGCCACACACTCCCGCCCGCGATCGTGCCGTGCGACGCCGTCATCACCGTCGCGTTCCGGATCACCACATCAGGCGCCGCACCCTGTCCCATCGCCGCGCCGCTCACCAGCGCCCCCAGCATCAGACCGCCTAGAACGCGCCCGGCAAAGCACCCCGGGCAACGCATCGGCAAACACACAGGACCTCTCATCAGTCGATGGGCTCCAATCAGCAGCAGATAGGTGATGAATGGCCAGAGTCTAGCACGCGCGTCGCTCGCTCTACGGCCTCAGAAACGCCGCGATGTGCTCGTTCAGAAACCGCTCGTCCGCCGGGCTCGCCCCCGCTCCCGCCGGATGCCCCCACAGCGACGGGATCGGCGTCAACGTGCAGTGCGCGATGAACTGCGCCTCGTACCGCGCGTCCTCCACCGGAAAGTACAGGTCCGTCGCCGACGGCATATACAGCACCGGCACCCGGATCGACTTAAGCGCCGCCGCGAGATCGCCGTGAAACCCCGGCGTCGTCCCCACGTCGTGCTTCTCCCACGTCCGCAGCTGCAGAATCAGGTTGTTCGCGTCCGCGTGCGGAACGAAGTCCACCTTGTACTTCGCCAGCACCTGCTCGAGCGTCGTGCCCGCGGGAAACTCTCCCTTCCACAGCTCCTCGCGCCACCACTGCTGCCCGTAGAGCCACGCCGTCCACACCAGGTTGAACGCCTCGATGCCCCTCTCCGGCTGCGCGGTGTAGTCGCCGCCGTGGAACACCGGGTCCGCCTCGATCGCCGCAATCTCGCTCTCGTTGCGCGCGACGCCGTGCCCGTACGTCTTCGCCGTCCCCGACGTCGCGACGATCCGGTCCATGAACTCCGGGTAACTCACCGCCCACTGAAACGCCTGCTGCGCCCCCATCGAGAAGCCAATCACCGCCCGCAGATGCTTGACGTGCAGCTCCTCCGTCAGCAGCCGGTGTACGCCCTCCACATTGTCGCGGATCGTCGTCACTGGAAAGCGCGGCCCATCGAGCGGCTTCGGCGTGTTCGACGGCGAGCTCGACCGCCCATTGCCGAACTCCTCGCTCGTCACCAACAACAGCTTCGCCGGGTCGAGCGCCTTGCCCGGCCCGATCAGCCACTCGTACCCGTGCAGGTCCGCCATATAGTGCGAGGGCAGCAGAATCGCGTTATCCCCCGCCGCATTCAACGTTCCATACGTCCCGTAGACGATCCGCGCCTCCGGCAGCACCACCCCGCTCTCCGTGCGGAACGCCCGCATCACGAACGTGTGCTCGACCGGTGTGACCTTCACCGCCGGCGTCTGTCCCGCCACCACTCCGCCCGCCATCGCCAGCACCAGCGCCCCACATCGACTCGCCCTCATCCGCGCACCTCCTCCTGTAGAGCTCTACCCTCTCACAGCGTGTCGCGGCATCCCATCGCGGCCTCCCCGATCTCCTTGTTTCACCCATCCTTTCTCACCAGCTAAAACGATTTCGCCGCGGCTCTTGACAAGCCTCGCAGCCACCGCCTACCGTGCCCAGCGCACCATAAAACCTGTCTCCCCGGAAGTTGAGATCATGACTCCAGCAAATGCCCTCCTCCGCTCGCCGATCGCTCGTCTCGGCGCAGCACTCCTCGTGGCCGCGGCCGCCCTCAGCCCAGTCGCCGTCGCGCAGAGCACCACCGCCCTCGGCCCCAACGTCCTCGTCTTCGACCCCAGCATGCCCACCGCCCAGATCCAGGCCGCGGTCGACGCCATCACCGCCCAGCAGGTCTCCAACCAATTCGGCACCCAGCGCTTCGCCCTGCTCTTCAAACCCGGCGTCTACGGCAGCGCCGCCACTCCGCTCATCATCAACGTCGGCTTCTACACCGACGTCGCCGGCCTCGGCGCCTCGCCCACCGATGTCACCATCAACGGCCACGTCGACGTCTACAACCAGTGCTTTCCCGTCGCCGCCGGCGCCCCGTCCAACTGCACCGCCCTCGATAACTTCTGGCGCTCGCTCTCGAACCTCACCATCAACGTCCAGGGCCTCAGCGGCTGCCAGGCCTCGGCGGACTTCTGGGCCGTCTCCCAGGCCTCGCCCATGCGCCGCGTCAACCTCACCGGCGGCAACCTCTCGCTCCAGGACTACTGCAGCGCCGGCCCGCAGTACGCGAGCGGCGGCTTCATCGCTGACTCCGAGTACCAGGGCGGCACCATCATCAACGGCTCCCAGCAGCAGTACTTCATCCGCAACTCCAACATCGACGGCTGGAGCAACGGCGTCTGGAACCAGGTCTTCGCCGGCGTCGTCAACGCGCCCGCCCAAAGCTATCCCAACCCGACCTACACCACCCTCACCAGCACCCCCGTCAGCCGGGAGAAGCCCTTCCTCACCGTCGACAGCACCGGCAAGTACAGCGTCTTCGTGCCCGCCGTGCAGCGTAACTCGACCGGCACCACCTGGTCCTCCGGCACCACCGCCGGCGAGTCGCTGCCCCTCAGCCGCTTCTTCATCGCCAGCCCCTCCACCCCCGTCGTCGAGATCAACCTCGCCCTGCTGCTCGGCAAAGACCTCATCTTGACCCCGGGCGTCTACGCGCTCAAGGAGCCCATCGTCGTCGAGCGTCCGGACACCGTCGTCCTCGGCCTCGGCCTCGCCACCCTCGTCCCCCAGACCGGCAAGGCCGCCCTCGAGGTCGCTGACGTCAGCGGCGTCAAGATCTCCGGCCTCATCTTCGACGCCGGCCCGGTCAACTCCCCCGTGCTGCTGCAGATGGGCTTCGGCCTCTTCGGCCTCCCGCTGCCGCGCGGCGGCTTCTTCAACCACGTCAACGACCCCTCCACCCTCAACGACGTCTACTTCCGCATCGGCGGCGCAACCCCCGGCGAGGCCACCACCAGCCTTGAGATCAACAGCTCCGACGTCATCCTCGACAACATCTGGGCCTGGCGCGCCGATCACGGCAACGGCGTCGGCTGGACCCTCAACACCGCCAACCACGGCCTCGTCATCAACGGCGACCGCGTCACCGCCACCGGCCTCGCCGTCGAGCACTACCAGAAAGAGCAGGTCCTCTGGAACGGCAACGGCGGCGAGACCATCTTCTACCAGAGCGAGCTGCCCTACGACCCGCCCAGCCAGGCCGCCTGGAAGGATGGCGCCGCCAATGGCTATCCCTCCTACGTCGTCTCCAACCTCGTCAACACGCACCAGGTCTACGGCTCCGGCATCTACTCCTTCTTCAACCAGGGCATCAACATCATCGAAGACAACGCCAGTACCGTCCCGAACGTGAGCGGCGTCGCCGTCCACGACACCGGCACCGTCTTCCTCAACGGCAGCGGCCAGATCACCCACGTCATCAACGGCGTCGGCGGCACCGTCAACGCCACCAACACCGGCACCCTCAGCACCGTCGTCACCTATCCGTAACTGTCGGCGGCACAAACAGCAGCAGAGGGCATGGCGGGATGACAGTGTCCTCTCCCCTTCGCGGACAGTCGTTCCGGCCGCGAAGGGGAGAGACCTGCCGCTCCTTCCGAACTCTGCTGCGGACAGGGGCGGCGCTTCCGGCGCCGCCCTCTTCTGTTCATCCCGCACCGCAGCCCCGCCACTCGCCCGCGCGCACCCCTGTAGAATCGCGGGTGATCCCTGACCCGCGGATTGCACGGAGGCGGTCTGCCCGACTACATCGACTCATCCGAACTTCGGAGCCCGCGGCCCGCGCGCCGCCGCCTCCTCATCCTCGCCGCGATCCTTCTCGTCGCCCTGCTCTTCGGCCGCAACCTCCTCTCCGCCTGGGTCGACCTGCTTTGGTTTCAGTCACTCGGCGACGGCGACGTCTTCTGGAAGACCGTCCTCTTCGAGACCGGCGTCTTCACCGTCGCCACCCTCGTCACCTTTCTTCTGCTCTACGGCGCCTTCTCCGTCATCCGCCGCTCGCACGAGGCCGACCTCCCCGGCGCCCACGCCATCGTCATCGCCGGCCAGCATGTTCGCATCTCCGTCGCCCCCGCCCTCCGCCTGATCTCGCTCGGCGTCTCCATCGTCATCGCGCTGCTCACCGGCCTCGCCATGATGGCCGAGTGGCCCACCTTCGCGCTCTTCTGGAACGCGCCGCACGCGACAGGCTCGCTCACCGACCCCATCTTCGGCCGGCCCCTCAACTTCTTTCTCTTCACCCTCCCCGCCTGGCAGCTCATCAACGGCTGGCTGCTCACCCTCGCCATCGCCACCTGCGCCGTCGCCGTCGTCTTCCTCGTCATCACCAGCGGCTCCCGCACCCTTGAGGACCGCCGCATCCGCCTCGCCCCCGCGCCCTGGCGCGGCCTCTCGCTCACCGGCGCCTTTCTCCTCCTCGTCCTCGCCCTCACCGTCTTCGTCGACCGCTTCTCGAAGCTCCTCGACCGTCACACCCTCTTCGACGGCATCAACTACACCGACGCCCACATCACCATCCACGGCCTGCTCGTCGTCGTCGCCGCCCTTGTGCTTGGCGCCGTCACCCTCGCCGTTAACGCCGTCCGCCGCACCCGCGGCAGCGTCATCGTCGCCGCCGTCCTTCCCGCCGCCGTCGCCTGGGTCGTCCTCGGCGTCATCGGCTGGTACGTCTCGACCTTCGTCGTCAAGCCCAACCAGCTCGTCCGCGAAGAGCCCTTTATCGCCCACAACATCGAGCTCACCCGCCGCGCCTTCGGCCTCGACCGCTTCTCCCAGAGCGAGTTCCCCGCCGACACCACCATCGACGCCGCCGACCCCGCCCACAACCAGCCCACCCTCGACAACATCCGCCTCTGGGACTGGCGCGCCCTCCAGGACACCCTCCGCCAGGTCCAGGAGATCCGCACCTACTACGACTTTCCCGACATCGACATCGACCGCTACAGCCTCAACGGCGTCACCCGCCAGGTCATGCTCGCCCAGCGCGAGCTCAACATCGCCAAGCTCCCCGCCAGCTCCCGCAACTGGATCAACGAGAAGCTCATCTACACCCACGGCTACGGCGTCACCATGAACCCGGTCAACGGCTTCACCACGGAGGGCCTGCCCATCCTCCTGCTGAGCAACATGCCCGTCCAGAGCAGCGTCCCCGGCCTCAAAGTCACCCGCCCCGAGCTCTACTTCGGCGAGCTCACCGACACCGACGTCTACGTCAAGACGCGCCAGCAGGAGTTCGACTACCCCCAGGGCCAGTCGAACAACCTCACCTCCTACCAGGGCACCGGCGGCATCGCCCTCGGCGGCTTCCTCCGCCGCGTCATCCTCGCCCTCGATCGCGGCGACCTCGGCACCCTGCCCTTCTCCGACGACGTCAGCGCCGAGAGCCGCCTGCTCATGCACCGCAACATCCGCGACCGCGTCGCCCGCCTCGCCCCCTTCCTCACCCTCGACAACGACCCCTACATCGTCGTCGGCGACGACGGCCGCCTCTCCTGGATCATCGACGCCTTCACCTCCTCCAACACCTTCCCCTACGCCACCCACTACGAGCTCGGCGACACCCCCGTCAACTACCTCCGCAACAGCGTCAAGATCGTCGTCGACGCCTACAACGGCAACACCACCTTCTTCGTCTTCGACCCCGAGGACCCCGTCCTCGCCGCCTGGCGCGGCATCTTTCCCTCGCTCTTCCGCGACGCCAGCGCCATGCCCGCCGACCTCCACCGGCACATCCGCTACCCCGAGGCCCTCTTCGACCTCCAGGCCGAGGTCTACGGCCTCTACCACATGACCAACCCGGCCGTCTTCTTCAACCGTGAAGACCTCTGGTCCGTCGCCACCGAGACCACCGTCGACGCCAACGGCCAGCAGGCCGTCCAGCCCATGCGTCCCAACTTCGTCCTCATGAAGCTCCCCGGCGGCGCTGCCGAGGAGTTCGTCGAGATCCTCCCCTTCACCCCCGCCAACCGCAACAACCTCATCGGCTGGATCGCCGGCCGCTCCGACGGCGAACACTACGGCACCACCGCCGTCTACGACTTCCCCAAGACCCGCCTCATCGACGGCCCCCAGCAGATCGAGGCCCGCATCGACCAGAACGCCCAGCTCTCCGGCCAGCTCACCCTCTGGAACCAGCAAGGCTCCCACGTCGTCCGCGGCAGCCTCCTCGTCATCCCCTCCGGCCGCGCCCTGCTCTACGCCGAACCCATCTACCTCCAGGCCCAGCAGAGCCCCATGCCCGAGCTCCGCCTCGTCGTCCTCGCCCTCCAGGACAAGCTCGCCTACGGCACCACCTTCCGCGCCGCCCTCGCCGCCCTCTTCGGCGGCGAACCCTCCTCCCTCAACAACATCGAGCCCTCCCCCGCCACCTCCTCCAACACCCTTACCACCGCCGCCGCGACCCCCACCTCTCCGTCCTCCGGCGCCCCCACCCGCCCCGCCACCGAGACCGACCGCCTCATCAATCAGGCCGCCCAGGACTTCGCCGACTACCAGAGCCTCACCGCCGCCGGCAAACTCACCGAAGCCGGCCAGAAACTAGACTCCCTCAAATCCACCCTCGACCGCCTCAAGAGCAACAACAGGTAGCCGTTATTGTTGACTATCTCGAGAAGGCTCAACCTATAAGCCAATCATCCAGTCATAGTTCATCTTGACAAATGATGATTTACAAGGCTTAGCTAGGCTAGACGCGAGATTACCTCTCGTGGAGGCATGAACGAAGAGATCTTCGCTTTCACACCGACATCGACACCTTTCAGGAGAATCGTCCACCTAAAGGGAAATTTAGATTAGGTGATGACTTCTGGATCGGTTGTCTTCCTCACAATCTAAATCCAGAGCTTGTTTTCGATGCGTGCTCGCCAGCCGGATTCAACTTCAAGCCCGCTCGCCAGTTCGGAATGCGCTATGCCTTTTGCCGTTAAGTTAGGCCAGACAGTGCGAACTATTACAAGTGGGATAGCGATCTTAAGATCGGCATTACGTTATTCCTATCGAGACTCCTCCGGCCTACCACTATCGCTAATGGCTACTCAGCTCGACTCTACTTCGAGGATCGAGAGCTTAACGATTGTCGCGGGTTCGACTCAAGGTCTAGGCGCACACGCATGGATCGTTGCGAAGGACAATTGGCGCGACTGGCTGTCGGTGCCCGAATGCGAACAACTTCGGGATTTTGCAGCACATTATCAATGTACAGGGACCGTTCGGCCTTCGTTCATGGCTCTGAAGTCAGTTTCAATGAGCTCAGTGACCACCTAATCGAATACTACGAACGGTTTGAACGCGTAATAAGACTTGCCTTGCTACGGGCCAGCCGGACTCGCAATTTGCACATATCTTCTCTTCAACGGAGACAGTTTTGAAGGGCTTCGGGACATAAGTCGACAAGGAAGTGAATGCAGTCGAAAGCGATCAGTTCTTAGCATCCGTTTGGTGATGAACAGGTCATCTTAGGAGGAATGACCCTCGCCACCAGAGTTTGTCCTGACAATTCGTCGCTTTGATCATTCCCTGAGCACGCTTAGACCAGTCAGAGAGTTAACTCACCCCAGCTCCCCCAGCATCTCCGCAACTGTCCGCCCCAGCACCGGATGCCGCCACTCCCCCGCGATCTCCGCCATCGGCCCGAGCACAAACGGCCGCTCCGCCATCGCCGGGTGCGGCAGCGTCAGCGCCGCCGTCGTCATCACCACATCGTCATAGAGCAGCAGGTCGAGATCGATCGTCCGCGGCCCCTTCGCCGCCACCCCCGCGCGCACCCGACCCAGCGCCCGCTCGATCTCCAGCAACGTCTCCATCAGCGCCCCCGGCCCCAGCTCCGTCTGCAGCACCAGCGCCCCGTTCAGAAATCGTGGCTGCTCCGCCACCCCCACTGGCGCCGTGTCCACCAGCCGCGACACCGCCATCACCTCGCCCAGCCCGCGCACCCGCTCCACCGCCGCCTCGATCGTCGCCCGCCGCCCCCCGACCGCCGACGCCAGATTCGACCCCAGCGCAATCGCCGCCCTGTGCTCCGCCATCCTCCGCCTCCCACCGTGGCGCAATCACCGTGTCGACCCAGGTAGACTAGAGTACAGAGTCACAGTCCCCTCACGCACCCTATGCGCCCAAACCGTCCCTCCCATTTTCCTCGGCGGAGGACAAGTCTTTTGTGTTGGAGACTTTGCAGCTGCGGGATACGGAAATTGGGACTTTTCTGCCGGAGTACGACCTTAGGTCCGGACCTAAGTCTTATCCTCTGAAGACTTTGACACAAAGTAGGGGGGATCGGGGTAACGGCGGAAACTACGCGTGCGCCAGCACCTTTGCCAGCTCGCCCACCCGCGCCAGCTCCCACGCCGACCGGTCGCGCAGCAGCCGCTGTACCAGTGCGATGTGCATCGCGTGCCCGGCCCGCTCGGCGATCACCCGGCCCATGATCCGCCGCCCCGCCAGCGCCAGATCGCCGATCAGATCCAGCACCTTGTGCCGCACGAACTCGTCCCGGAAGCGCAGGGGGCCGTTCTCCACCCCGCGCGCGCTCACAATGATCGCGCACGCGTCCGACACCCCGCGGATCAGCCCCATATTCCGCAGCATGGCTTCGTCCTCCTTGAAGCCGAACGTCCTCGCCGGCGCGATCAGCCGCCCGTAGTCGCCCGCCTCGAGATCGCCCTCGAAGCTCCCCGCCCCGATCGGCGCCGGAAAGTCGACCTTGTAGCAGATCTCGTACCCCTCCCCCGGGTACACGCCAATAAACTTCGACCCGTCCCGCACCTCGACCGGCTTCAACACCCGCAGATACTCGCGCCGCCGCCGCTGCTGCTTCAGCCCCACTCGCTCGAACGCCTCCACATACGGCAGCGCGCTTCCATCGAGGATCGGCACCTCCAGGTTGTCGACCTCGATGATCACGTTGTCGACCCCGCACCCCACCAGCGCCGAGAGCAGGTGCTCGGTAGTCGAGATCAGGACACTGCCGCGCATCAGGCTGGTGGCATAGCTGACCTTCGCAACGTTCCGCCCGTTGGCCGGAATCTCGAAGTCCTCAAGGTCCGTCCGCCGGAACACCACGCCCGAGCCCGCCGGCGCCGGCACCAGCCGCATCCCCACTGGCGCCCCGCTGTGCAGCCCAACGCCGGCAAAGCCGACCTCCGCTGCAATCGTGTGTTCAAACGCTCCGTGACCGCTCACCCGAAGAGGACTCCTGGCCCGCATCAGCTAAAGTACAGGCACGGAACACCCGCGTGACTGTGGCTGATTGGACACACCGTACCCACGGAGGAACATCCGCATGACCGGCACCGACCAGCTCCTTCCCGCCGGCACCCTCGCCCTGCTGCACCTCCGCCTCGAGACGCTCGTCCGCCTTGAGTCGCCGACCGACGACCCCGCCGGCGTGAACGCCGCCGCCGCCGAGGTCGAGCGCTGGGCCGCGGAGCTCGGCGCCGCCGCCCATCGCCACTCCAGTCCGCCCTCGGAGTCCATCCGCTTCGCCGACCCGCTCGAGCTCCGCTTCGGCCGCCACGACGGCTCCGAACGACCTCTACTCCTGCTCGGCCACCTGGACACCGTCTGGCCGCGCGGCACCCTCGCCCGCATGCCCTGGCGCCACGCCAGCGGCCGCCTCTACGGCCCCGGCGTCCTCGATATGAAGGCTGGCATCACGATGGCGCTCACCGCGCTCTCCCTCCGCCAGTACCCCGGACGCCCCGTCACCCTGCTCCTCAACCCCGACGAGGAGGTCGGCAGCCCGGTCTCGCGCGCCCTCACCGAGCGGCTCGCCCGCGCCTCCCGCGCCGTGCTCGTCCTCGAGCCCGCCCAGGGCCTTGCCTGCAAGACCGCCCGCAAGGGCGTTGGTCACTACCACCTCAGCGTGACCGGGGTGGCCGCCCACAGCGGGGTCGACTTCGAACACGGCCACTCCGCCGTGCGCGAGCTCGCCCACCAGATCGAGATCGTCTCCGCATTCACCGATCTTGCGCGCGGCCTCACCGTCAACTGCGGCGTCATCTCCGGTGGCACGCGCGCCAACGTCATCGCCGAGCACGCCTCGGCCGAGATCGACGTTCGCATCGCGCGCGCCGCGGACGCCATGGAGATCGAGCAGCGCCTCGCCGCCCTCACTCCGCGCGATCCTGCCTGCCGCATCGAGCTCACTGGAGGCATCAACCGGCCGCCGATGGAGCGCTCCCTCGCCACCCTCCGTCTCTTCGAACAGGCGCGTGCGCTTGCCGCAGAGCTTGGCTTCGTGCTCGACGAGGCCTCCACCGGCGGCGGCTCGGATGGCAACTTCACGGCCGCGCTCGGTGTGCCCACACTCGATGGCCTCGGCGCGGTCGGCGACGGCGCCCATGCGGCCCACGAGTCCGTGCTCCTCGAACACCTCGCGCCGCGAACCGCGCTGCTTGCCGCCCTGCTCGACCGTCTCGAGATCTAGCCCCGGTCGTCGGCCTTCGCGCCCGCCTCGGCGATCATCGCCACCGTGCGCGCGATCGGAAGCCCGACCACGTTTGAGTAATCGCCTTCGATCCGCGGTATCCAGCGCGCCGCAAATCCCTGAATCGCGTACGCCCCAGCCTTGTCCAGCGGCTCCTCGGTCGCGAGATACGCGACCAGTTCGCGCTCCGGGATCACGTTGAAGGTCACCTGCGTGATCTCGACGTCGGCAAAGCTCTCCCGGCGCGTCAGCGCGCACAGCCCCGTCAGCACCTGGTGCGTCCGCCCCTCGAGCAGCTCCAGCATGCGCCGCGCATCCACGCGATCGCGCGGCTTGCCCAGCATCTCTCCCTGGCACAGCACGATAGTATCCGCGCCCAGCACGATGAGCGGATCGCCCGCGGCGTCCCTGGTGCGATCCACGTGCCTTGCCCACACCGCCTGCGCCTTCGCCTCGGCTAACCGCAGCACAAATGCCGCCGGCTCTTCCCCAGGACCAGGGATCTCCGGCACGTCCGCCGCATCGACGACAAACGCGAGGCCCGCCTGCGTGAGCAGTTCACGGCGCCGTGGGGAGGCAGAGGCCAGGATCAGCATCTAGGCCACCTCCCGCCGCCACAACTTCGCCAGCGTTCCACCCGCCCCGTGCACCGGGTCGCTCTCCGGAAACGGCAGCCTACGCATCCGCTCCACCGCCGCTGCGTCCGGCGCCGCCCGGCAGATATCCCACTGCTGCCCCGGCGGATACGCCCCAATCACCAGAAAATCCTGCGACGCCGAGCTCTCGCAGTGCCCCGTCCCCGTCGGCAACACCAGCACATCCCCGCCGCGCACCGTCACCGCGCGCCCATCCTCGCCGCCCAGCACCAGCCGCGCCTCACCCGCCGCAAACCCCAGCACCTCGTGCGCCGTTGGGTGGTAGTGGTGGAAGGTGTACACCCCGTTGCGCCACTGCGGCGGCCACCCGTTCCTGGTAAAGCGCGCCTCCATCCGCCCCGCCGCGTCGCCCCCGGTCTCCATCGCACCACGATAGAGCAGCACCGGCAGCCGCGCATTGTTCGGCATCCACCCGTTCCCGCCTAGCGTGAAGACCTCGGGCTCCGCGACCTTCGTCGCGGTCGTGCCCTGTCCCTCCGCCATCGCCTTCACTCCGGCCAGCCCTGTCGCCAGCATCCCCATGAACCGCCGTCGACTCTGCCTCATCATCTCCGGTTGGATGAAGCCGGGCGCCGTCGCGTCACTCCGACAAAAGACCCTTGTCTGTCATAGGGCAGCAAGATACGATCTGCCCGTACCTCGGTGGCCTCTGCCGTCCCAATCAAGAGACCCTACCCACGTTCTCCCCTCGCAGGGAGCGCTGGATGGAGGAGCTGCGAGCCCATAGCCGCGGTGTGCCTCCACCTCGCCCACCGCACCGGAGAACGCATGATGCCTGACACAAGTACCACACCCCGCAACCACGCCATCGACTACATCGAGTTCACCTCCCCCGACCTCGAAGCGACCCGCCGCTTCTACGAGACCGTCTTCGGCTGGCACTTCACCGACTACGGCCCCGACTACACCAGCTTTCACACCGGCCCGGAGCCCGGTGGCACCGCCGGCGGCTTCGCTCGCTCCGCCACCCCGCCCGCATCTTCAGGCCCGCTCGTCGTTCTCTTCGTCGACGACCTCGAAGCCACCGACACCCGCGTCCGCGAAGCCGGCGGCATCATCACCCAGCCCATCTTCTCCTTTCCAGGCGGCTCCCGCTTCCACTTCACCGACCCCGGCGGCAACTGCCTCGCCGCCTGGCACGAGGGCTGATCCCGACGGTCACGGGAGCAGCCTGCCTCCGCTCCTCCCCGTCTCCCTCTGCCGGGCTCCCAAATGGCGTACTTGGCAGCTCCTATCCCCTAAACTGGAAGTTGGGAACTATCGACAAAGCCGTGAGAGAGACCTGGAAACCCGTAAGTCGCGTCGAATGAACGTTTGAGTCTAAGCCAGGTAGAACAACAACTTAGCTGGCAGTTCTAGCCTAACCCCTGTCCATCGAGTAATTTGCGTGCAGACGGTAGGGAGGCACACCCCCGCACGGAAGTGTCTGGACGAGCCAACTTCTACCCGGTAAACCCATCGCCATCACTCCCGGCATCCCTCTAGGAGCGCGCTCATGGAAGCTCTCGGGCGCCCCGGAGAACGACCGCCGTGCCGACCCTCTTTCTCCCGCTCGCCACTCTTGCCGAGCGCATGAGCATCACCGCCAGCCGCCTCGCCAAGCGCGCCGCGATCGCTGAGGCCGTCGCCGCCGTGGTGAGCGCCGAAGCCCCACCACCCGGCGAGCCGGAACAGAGCGGCGCCGAAGACCGCACCCGCGCTGACGTGGATCGAAGCGCCGCCCTCACCGACGCCGGCCTCTTCTGCCAGTACCTCGCCGGGCTGCCCTTCGCCGAGGCCGACCCGCGCAAGCTCTCTGCTGGCGGCGCCCTGCTCTCGAAGGCCGTCCTCGCCGTCTCCGGTGCGACCGGCCTCGCCCTCACCGCCGCCTACCGGCGCCACGGCGACCTCGGCGCCGCCGCCGCCGACCTGCTGCTTGCCGCCGACGCGAAGAAGGCGGCCACGGTGACCCTCGCCGAGGTCGCCGCCAGCTTCCACGCGATGGCGACCGCGAGAACCACCGCCGCGCGTGCCGCCACGGTCGAGGCACTGCTCGCACGCACCCAGGCGATCGAGGCCAAGTACCTGCTCAAACTGATGCTCGGCGACATGCGCATCGGTGTGAAGCAGTCGCTCGTGGAGGAGGCCATCGCCGTCGCTGCCGGCGCCGACGTCGTCCGCGTCCGTCACGCCGTCATGCTCGAGGCCGACCTCGCCGGCACCGTCCGCCGCGCCTTTGCCGGCACCCTCGCCGAGGCTCGCATGCGCCTCTTCCACCCCCTCGGCTTCATGCTCGCCAGCCCCGTCGAGACGCCCGAGGAGGCCATCGAGCGCTTCACCCCTAAGCCCACCAAACTGCCGACCGAGCCGAAGCCGCGCAAGCCCCGAGGACGCAAACCCACCGCCGCCGTCCCAGACCCCTCCGAGGCCTTTACCGAAGCGTCCGAGCTCGACACCATTGCTCGCGACGCCGCGGCGGAGGCGCTGGACGCCGAGACGAACCAGCTTGCAGCGGAGAGTGCTACTCCGCCACCGTCCGGCCCCATCCAGGCATTTCTTGAGGACAAGTACGACGGCATGCGCGCCCAGATCCACTGTGCGGACCCCGGACAGCCCGGTCGCGTCGCCATCTACTCCCGCAACCGCGAGGACATCACCGAGAGCTTCCCCGATCTCGTCGAAGCCTTCAGCCGCGCCGAGCCCGCGAGCAGCGGCTCGAGCAGCGGCTCCTCGCGGAGCGGCCTAATTCTCGACGGTGAGATCCTTGGGTGGGACCTCGCCCAGGCCCGTGCTCTGCCCTTCGCCGTGCTCGGCCCGCGCATCGGCCGCAAGCGCATCTCCGACGAGGTCCGCCGCACCGTCCCCGTCGTCTTCATGGCGTTCGATCTCATGTACGCCGACGGCACCCTTCAGCTCGACCGACCACTCCGCGATCGTCGCAGCCGCCTCGAGGGCCTCTTCGAAGGGATTGCCGCTCAGATCCGTTCGCCGCTTGCTGCGCCACCATCCTCGCCGAAGCCAACTGCCAGATCCCGCAGCCGTGCCTCGGCGGCGCAGGCGCCCCTCCACTTCGGAGGGGAGCAGGACGGGGCGGCGGGTGATCTCCCGGGTGACACAATCCCCGTCGTCGCCGGGCAGGCTTCGGATCCCGCGATCGGCGGCAATCCTACCACCGCGGACACCCCCGTCACCCGCCTCCTGCTCTCTTCCGCCCGCCTGGTGGAGAGTGCTGAGGAGATCGACCGCGCATACGCTGACGCCCGCGCCCGCGCCAACGAGGGAGTGATGCTCAAGGCCGCGAACTCGATCTATCAGCCTGGCCGGCGCGGCCTCGCCTGGGTCAAACTGAAACGCGAACTCGCCACACTCGACGTCGTCATCACCGGCGCGGAGTTCGGCACGGGCCGCCGTGCGCCGTTTCTCTCCGACTACACCTTCGCCGTGCGCGGCACCGCGGGCGAGCTGCTCAACGTTGGAAAGGCCTACTCCGGCGTGACCGACCAGGAGATCGTTGCGTTGACCGAGTGGCTGAAGGCGCACACGCTCGAGGACTTCGGCCACTTCCGCACCGTAGAGCCCGAGATCATCCTTGAGGTCGCCTTTAACAACATCATGCGCTCCGACCGCCACGCCAGCGGCTTCGCCCTTCGCTTTCCACGCATCCTGCGCATCCGGACCGACAAGCCGCTCGCTGAGATCGATACGGTCGAGCGGGTCGAAGAGGTCTACCAGAGCCAGGTGGACAAGCCCGCCGCAGGTGTCGGCCCGACGGAGGACGAGCAGCCCTAGCCGGTCTCGATCGATGCAGCCGGCCACCGGCATCTCTCCCGTCCGCATCAGAGAGCACATGAACTATCGACAGCTTGGCCGCTCCGGCCTGAAGGTTCCCGAGCTCTGCTTTGGTGCTGGCACCTTCGGCGCTGGTAATGAGTTCTTCAAGGCGTGGAGTGAGACGTCGCAGGACGAGGCGCGCGCGATCGTCGACATCTGCATGGAGGCGGGCGCGAACTTCTTCGACACCGCCGACGTCTACTCGAGCGGCGCGAGCGAGACGATGCTGGGCAAGGCGATCGCCCATCTCCGGCGCGAGGACGTGCTGCTCTCGACCAAAGCGACGTTTCGCTTCGGCGAGGGCCCCAACAACGTTGGATCCTCCCGCTATCACCTCCTGCAGTCGCTCGAGCACAGCCTCAAGCGGCTTGGTACGGACTACGTCGACGTCTATCACCTCCACGCCTTCGACGCGACGACACCGGTCGAGGAGACGTTGAATACGCTTGACACGATGGTGCGCGCAGGTAAGGTGCGCTACATCGCGTGCTCGAACTTTTCGGGCTGGCACCTGATGAAGTCGCTCTCGGTCAGCGAGCGCTACGGCTGGTCGCGCTACGTCGGGCACCAGGTGTACTACTCCCTGATTGGCCGCGACTACGAGTGGGAGCTGATGCTGCTGGCGGTCGACCAAGGCATCGGCGCACTCGTCTGGTCGCCGCTTGGGTGGGGGCGGCTCACGGGGAAGATTCGCCGCGGCCAGCCGCTCCCGAAAGATAGCCGGCTCAATACCAAGAGCGTGGTCGACAATGGGCCCAGACCGGACGACGAGTACCTCTATCGCGTGGTCGATGCACTCGACGAGGTGGCGAAGGAGACGGGCAGGACGGTGCCGCAGATTGCTCTCAACTGGCTCTTGCGCCGACCGACCGTCTCAACCCTGATCATCGGCGCGCGGAACGAGCAGCAACTTCGGAGCAACCTCGGCGCGGTCGGCTGGGAGCTCACACCGGAGCAGGTGGCGGCGCTCGACACGGCCAGTGCGACTCCGCTTGGGTACCCCTACTGGCACCAGGCTCAATTTGAGGAGCGTAATCCGTTTCCGGTCAAGGTGAACTGAGTACCGCGCGAGCGGAGGGTGCTGGTCACCCCAGCGCGCAGCGCCGCGAGACCGAATGGTCGCCGGTGTTCTCAGCGACTTCGGGCGCGGGGGCGACCACTTCCCTCATACTGGAGACACCTATGACCTTGGACTTTCTGGGATCGTTGCAGCGAACAGTCATGTGTGGAGATCTGCGACCGGAGCAGGCCGGCGAGACTGCCGTTCTGATGGGGTGGGTAAACCGTCGGCGCGACCACGGCAACCTGATCTTTCTTGACCTTCGCGACCGCACCGGCATCACGCAGGTCGTCCTCGATAAAGAAGCGGCGCCGGCGGCGCATGCCAAAGGTGAGGCTGCACGGCCGGAGTTCGTGGTCGCTGTACAGGGCCGTGTGCGGCAGCGGGGAGCGGGGCTCGAAAACCCGAGTATGTCAACGGGCGCGATCGAGGTTGTTGCCAGCGAGATGCTCCTTCTGAACGACGCAAAGACGCCGCCGTTCTCACCTGCCGAGGACTCGATCGCAAACGAAGAGGTGCGGCTCAAGTATCGCTATCTCGATCTGCGACGTGAGGAGATGCAGCACAACTTCAAACTGCGGCATGACGTTACGCGAGCGATCCGCGAGTACCTCTCCGACGCGGGTTTTCTGGAGATCGAAACGCCGTTCATGACGCGATCGACGCCGGAGGGTGCGCGCGACTACCTGGTGCCAAGCCGGGTCCATGCCGGGAGCTTCTACGCACTGCCGCAGTCGCCGCAGATCTTCAAGCAGATCCTGATGGTCTCCGGATTCGATCGCTACTTCCAGATTGCGCGATGCTTTCGCGATGAGGATCTGCGTGCGGATCGCCAGCCGGAGTTCACCCAGGTCGATCTCGAGATGAGCTTTCCATCGCAGGAGCGTGTCTTTCGCGTGGCAGAGGGTTTTCTGGCAGCGGCCTTCGCAACCACGGGTGTGACGCTCTCAACGCCCTTCCCGCACATGACCTATGACGAGGCGATTCGGCGATACGGCATCGACAAGCCCGACATGCGGCTGCCGCCAGTGGCTGACCTTACGAGGACACTGACGGCGGAGCTGCGCGAGCAGCTAAAGATCGCACCGAATCTCCCTGTGCTTGGCTTCACGGTTCCGCGTGCCGGAGTCATGAGCGGGACGGAGCGCCGGAAGCTGGTCGACGAGATCCGTGTCTTCTTCGGCGAGACGGGTCTGGACTTCCTCGATGTGGCACGCCTGCGCACCAACGAGAGCTTCCAGCCCCTCGCAGAGGCCATTGCCGCCAAGCTAACGGCAGAGCAGATCGTCTTCAACGGCGAGAACTTCACGACAGAGGATCTGGCCATCGTCGTGACGCCGAAGCCAGGGACGCCGGAGCGATGGAACGATGATCCACAGTGGATCTGGAAGCGCGTTGGAGCGCTGCGGCTGGAGCTCGCGAGAAAGTACGCCGGTCGGCACAAGCTGTTTGAGAAGACAGGGACCGAAAAGGATTACAAGTTCCTCTGGGTCACCGACTTTCCCATGTACGAGTGGGACGAGGAGACAAAGACGTGGCAGGCGGCGCACCATCCGTTCACATCGCCGCACGAGGACGACATCACGAGCGGGCGTCTGGTGCACGACAAGGGTGCCGTGCGGGCGCTCGCGTACGACATCGTGCTGAACGGCACGGAACTTGGCTCCGGATCGATCCGCATCCATCGCAAGGACGTGCAGGCTGAGATCTTTCGGTCGCTCGGGATGACCGATGAGGAGGCGAAGGCCCGCTTTGGCTTCTTCCTCGATGCGCTGGAGTACGGGACGCCGCCGCACGGAGGCATCGCTCTGGGTCTCGATCGGATCGTGATGATTCTCGCGGGAGCGCAGAGCCTGCGCGAGGTGATCGCATTCCCAAAGACGGCGAAGGCGATCGACCTCATGGTCGACGCGCCCACGCCGGTCAGCGAATCACAGATGCGGGAGTTGAGCCTGCGAACAGTCGTTCGCGCATGACGCCACGCCGCACTCTCGCGCACGTTCTCGGCAACGTACGGGAAGAGTGCGCGACACACGCACGCCTCTCTCGGCCTCCGTCGCGAGAGGCTAGTAGGCGCTCGCGTCGGTCAGCGTCTTGAGTTGATCTGCGGTGAGCTTCAGGTCGACAGCGGCGAAGAGGCTCTCGAGCTGATCGGTCGAGGTCGCACTAGCGATGGGGGCGGTGATCGTAGGCTGCGCGAGGAGCCACGCCAGCGCAATGGACGCCTGCTTTGCTCCGGTCTCTTTCTCGATGGCGGCAAGAGCCTTGAGGATCTTCATGCCGCGTTCGTCGAAGTACTTCTGTACGCGACCCTCACGATTGGCTCCCTTCGCGTCGTCAAAGCTCTGATACTTTCCGGTGAGAAAACCGGACGCGAGTGAGAAGTACGGAATCACGGCCAAGCCGAACTGCTCGGCAACGGGGGCCAGGTCGGTCTCGTAGTCCTGGCGGTCGTAGAGGTTGTACTCCGGCTGCAGGGTGTCGTAGGCAGGGAGGTTCTGCTGTCTGGCGAGACGCAGCGCTTCGGTCAGGCGTGCCCCCTTGTAGTTGGAGGCGCCGATGGCGCGAACCTTTCCCTGCTGGATCAGCTGCTGGTAGGCCTCGAGCGTCTCATCAAGCGGGATAGACTCGTCATCTTTGTGCGACTGGTAGAGATCGATGGTGTCGGTCTGCAGGCGCCGCAAGGACGCCTCTGCGGCTTCAAGGATGTACTGCTTCCGCAGGCCCTGCTTACCGCTCCCGAGATCCATGCCGACCTTCGTCGCGAGAACGACATCGTTGCGACGGCCGGAGCGCTTGAACCACGCACCGAGGATGATCTCGGACTCGCCGCCCTGGTTTCCGGGCTTCCAGCGCGAGTACACGTCCGCGGTGTCGATGAAGTCAAAGCCGCGCTCGACGAAACGGTCCAGAATCGAAAAGGAGCGCTCCTGATCGATCGTCCAGCCAAAGACATTTCCGCCCAGCATGAGTGGAACGATGCTGATACCAGTGTTGCCAAGTGTTCTTGTCTGCATAAACCCTCTGCCCTGTTGGATTCGATCGGGCAGAGGGCGGATGCAGTGCACCACGTGAGGTTGGTTAGGAGGGGCCGTTGGTACCCGGCGGGACGACCGGGACGGGACGAGGTCTTGGCGTAGGTGTTGGCTTGGGTTTCGGCGTGGGTGTCGGGGTTGGCGTGGGTGTTGGGGTTGGCTTCGGCGTTGGCGTCGGTTTCGGCGTTGGCGTCGTGATGTCGCCGACAGCGACGGTGACGGTCTTGCTCTGCTGCCCGTAGTGGTTCGTGGCGTAGATGGTGTAGGTCGTCGTCTTCGTAGGTTTCACGACGACCGAGTTTCCGCGGACCGGGCCGATATCCGGGGTAACGATGATGTACGAGGCATTCGGCGCGGTCCAGGTCAGTGTGGCTCCGCCGCCGCTCGTCACCTGAGACACATCCGTAAGCAGGCTTGAGATCAGTGGCTGAGGGCCACTTGCGGGTGGCGTAGGACCGGGCGAGGTTACGACCTCGAACGCGGTTGCCGGCACCGTGGACATCGTGACCAGATCGTCGTTGTTCCAGCGGTCGTCCGTGGTGCCGGTGATGTACAGGTTCGAGCCGTTATCGGCGACGATCATCCCGTATTGCTTCAGCGCGGTAAGGATGACCTGCGCCTGCGGACCGAAGCTGGAGATGTCGAAGTCAGCCTTGAGGCGGAACCGCATGCCCATGATGGAGGCGCCAGGACTTGAGGTCGTTGGCGAGTCATGCACGGCAGGCGAGATTACTCCCGTGCGGCTGTTCTGCACCGTAAAGCGAAGTGCGTGATGGATGGCGCCGGTCGCTACCTCGTCGTAGCGCGCGAGCCCCGGAAAGATAGGAAGGCCGGCGGCATCGGCGGAGGTCCAACCAAAGGGACGGCTGTTGTTGTCAAGAAGGTCCCATATCGCGCCGGACTGTGCCTTCCAGCTGCCATCGCCCTGAACAAAGGCGGCGAAGAGTTCATAAAGGAAGCAGTTGTCCCGGTCAATGACAAGGACGTGCCGGTCACCGTTAACACCCGGATTGGGATATCCCTCGATGTGCGTCGAGGCAGGAATGGGCATCGGGCCAGGATCGCTCTCGGCACCATAGGCGGTGTAGGTGACGTTGACGTTCGGCGCGCCGCTGACGACGTTGTAAGGCATGCCAAAGGTGTTGCCACCGATGAGTCCGGAGCCGAAGTCTGGATGAAGATGGTTGCCGGTCAGATAAGAGATGGTCTGCGCAGACAGAGGCGAGACTGGAGCGTTGGAGATGTCTTGCCGCCACGGGTCACTCGCGGGAAAGGGCACGAAACCATCAAGGCTGGCACCTTGGCCGAGGCTCAAGGCGGAGCAGTTAGAAGTGGATGCTTCCGCGCACACGCAGGCGTGCAGAAGCGGTAGCAGGAGCAGGAGAGAAGCTCTTCGCACCGAATCACCTTAGAAACTCTGGATGAGTTATGTGCAAAGAGTAGCAGTGTGTAACTGGAACAAAATGGGACAGGTTATCGGTACTTCCTGCGGCTTGTGCGCAAGAAGTTCCACATTCATGAAGTCGTCACGGTGCTGTAACCGTCGCGCAAGAAAGGTCGCTAATTCATCCAGCGCTTGTCATTTTCGTGACGCATCTTCTCTCGTTCCGTGCGCGCCGTGCGGTCGGTATCAGGGTCGATGTACCGTCCATCAGCGTCGAAGTGCACCTCGCGATTCTGCTTGCGCATGTAGACCTCGAACTTGCGCGCGGCGCGCCGGCGTTTCCAGCGATAGAAGCCGTTCCGCACGGCGAAGACCCGCTCCGTCGCACCGAAGGCAAGTCCTCGGCGCGGGGCGAGGCGCACGTAGAGAAAGCCCGCGAACGCCCCCGCCAGCTCAAGCAGCGCGCCCCAGCTGTTGGCCTGCTTCAGCAGCACGGCGACCGCGATCACGATGTAGATCGCGACCATGTACTTGGCCTTCAAACGCAGCACAAACCAGAGCAGAAACTCCTGATCGCCGAAGCGCATGGCGATGCCGATCAGTAGACCGAAGATGCCGCCCCATGCACCCGAGCCACCGACATCGGGCCGGAGGCCGAAGACGTGCGTGAAGCTGATGAGCGAAGCGAGAACGGCTCCGCCAACGACGGAGGTGACGTAGAGCTCGGCGACCCACCGGCTGCCATAGCTGCCTTCCAGCAGTGATCCCGCGAACCAGAGGGTCATGCTGCCGAAGAGCACGCTGAGCAGGCCGATATCGATGACGGAGTAGGTGGCGAGCTGCCAGATCTCCCCGCGCACGACCGCCGCAGGTACGAGGATGAGGTGTCCTACAAGCAGGCCAAGTGCCGCAGGAGCGATCCACTGAAGCAGCAGCAGCAGAAAGAAGACGCCGACGTTGAGCAGAATGAGACGGCGGGTCGCGCCGCCGAAGGGCGGCAGTTGCAGAGTCGTAGGGCTGGAACGAGGCATAGAGCTTTCCTGGCCCGGTGTGGGCCGCCTCTGTATTTGAGCATGTTTCGCCACCCCGGAGCAGCGCGCCCGCTCGGTCGCACGTCTGAGCGTGCAGAACGGCGCCAGGCTCAGCGCTTATCTCGAGGGTTGGGGCAGCACCGCGACGCTGCGGTGACCGGCGGCGTCGACAGATCGAACACCGAAGACGACATTGTCTTTGGAGAGCTCAAGGTTCAGCTCGGTAGCGGTGCCCGCGTCCTTCTGGTTGGTCCAGAGGGGCTGAGCGGTCTCTCGCCAGACGACCTCGAAGTGAACGCTCGACGGGGCGCCGGCAGGAGCCCTCCAGCGAAGCAGGGTGTTGTTGTCGAGGTCGGTTGTGTCGATCTCCACCTGCTGCGGGGCGCCAGGCGCTGCAGCCAGTGTGGCCAGCTCGGCGGCATTCAGACGGGCGACGTTAGCGACGTAGCTCACGTCGACGAAAGCAAGCAGATCTCCGAACTGCGTCCCGTTCTCCATCCGGATCGTCTGGTGCTGGTGGTTGAAGTTCTCGCGCCACTCCGTGAACCGAACGGCCGCGAAGCCCTCCTGGTTGAAGCTGGTGTGGTCGCCGCCGCGCAGGAAGCGGTCCCGGCGAAACTCCAGCACAGGCTGGAAGGCTGGCACCTGGCGAATGATCTGCGAGCGAGGCCGTCCTGGAGCGGCGTTGCCGGGACGCTCGACCGTCGGCTCAAAGTAGGAGCGAGCAGTCTCGGCGATACTGCGTGCAAGCTCGCGCGAGGGCGAGTCGCTCTCCGCGCCGAGCGCGAGCAGCCGGCGTAGTTGCTCGGGTGTCAAGCCGGCGGGCACGCCTTCGGAGAAGACGCGGACGGCCGTCTTGCTCTGGAGCGTGTCGCCGGGGGTTGTGTCGCCGCCGACGATGTCGTTGTTCAGCACGGCCTCGAGCTGCCAGCCCTCGCTGCGCGCGAGCTTGGCCAGGTGACGGCTGCCGTTGAGGCCCTGCTCTTCGCCCGCGACGGCGACGAAGACGATCGTCGAGGGGAACTTGAGCTGCGAGAGGACGCGGGCACACTCGAGCGAGACGGCGACCCCACTCGCGTCGTCGTTCGCCCCGGGCGCGATCACGCGCGGGTCTGAGACATCGGTCGCGCGGGAGTCGTAGTGGCCGGTGACCAGGACGCGGCGCTCCGCCTGTGCGGGGTCGGTGCCGCGCAGAACCGCATAGACGTTGGTCAGCTGCGTCGGGCTGGTGATGCGGCTGCCGGGCGTTCCCGGCTCGGTGAAGGTATCGCGGCGGACGTCGAGGCAGCCGCCGCAGGCTGCGGAGTAGCGGCCAAACTCGGCTGCGATCCAGTCGGCGGCCGCGTTGATGCCAGTGTTGGGCGGCAGATCCGTCACCATGCTCGAGAGGGTGTTGCGTGTGCCGAAGCTGACAAGCTGGCGGATGTTCGCTTCGATCCGTGCGGGCGAGACCTGCGCCAGCGCGGCCGCGATCGCCGGGTCGGCCGGTGCGGCGCTGAGCGGCTGCGCGGCAGACTGCGCCGCGAGAGGAAGGGCAGCACTGAGAAGGAGAGAGACTGCCAGACGAGGTCTGCTCAAAGGGTGCGCGCTCCGGAACGAGAGTGAGCGTTCCGCCGACCGTAAGCGGGGGAGACGCTTGACGGCGGCCAGCCTGGCCGATAGAACAGAGCCGAAGGCCGTCGTTAGCTATCGTATGGCAGTTCTCCCGATTTGGTGGGGCGCGTGGTCGATATGCACCTTTTCCTAAGAAAGGGCCGCACACTGCCTCGACTCGCGATACACCTGTAGGAGAGTTGGCCTGGCGGGCCGTGGCTCAGGAGGCATCAGCACATGGCAGTCGTTTGTCCGGAGTGTGACAACCCCATCACGGTCGATGTGGACGATGCAGAAGAGGGCGAGACCGTGCAGTGTGACGAGTGCGGAGTCGACCTCGAGATCGTCTCCCTCGATCCCCTCGAACTCGCTCCGGTCGACCAGAGCGGATATGACGACGAGGATGCAGCGCCCGTGGCGGATGAGGAAGAGGAGTAGCGGCGGGTATACTTGGCAGCTATGAGGCCTCGGGTCCGATCGCTCCGCCTGTTTGCGTTCCGCGCTGTTGTTCTTGGACTGCCGATGCTGGCGGCCTCTCCTCTTCTCACCGCGCCCTTTGCGGCTGCCCAGCGCGGCCCGGCCGCGCGTGTCGTTGAGGGCAAGGTGACCAACAAGGGCGATATCCCGCTGCAGGGCGCAGTGGTCTACCTGAAAGACGAGAAGACGCTCGCGGTGAAGAGCTTCATCGCGACGGACCAGGGCACCTATCGCTTTGGGCAGCTCTCGGGCAACACCGACTACGAGGTCTGGGCGGAGAGCAACGGCAAGAAGAGCGCGACCAAGTCGATCAGCTCCTTTGATTCGAAGAACGATTTCGTCATCAACCTCAAGATCGACATTGCGAAGTAGCACGCTACTGTCGAGCACGAGCGGTTAGTCGACGTTCATCGCAGCGTCGGCGTCGAGCACCAGCGCCTGGCCTTCCACCAGGAGAGAGTGCAGCTTCAGCCGGCTCAGGGTAAAGGTGTATCCCGTGCTGGGACCCGATCCGGCGAGCAGCTTGCGCATCAACTCCGCGGCGTTCACTTTGAGCTGCGCGGGCACTCTGCCGCTCAGGAAGGGAGCGAGCAGGAAGTTGAGCTCGCGGTTGTCGCTCATGCGCTCGATGCGGGCGTCGCGGAAGCCGACGGACTCGCCCTCGGCGACAGGCACCAGGGAGACAATGGCGTTCGTCGTCAGTCCAACGCCAAGACAGCTGCCGTGCAGAGCGGTACCGAGACGCGCCGTCGTGTGCACGCGAACGACGATGCGATCCTCGTGAAACGAGATCTGCGGACTCTCGGCATAGACCGAGCACGGCGTGTGCGGATCGCCGCGCAGGTAGTAGCGTCCACTCGGGCCGTTGAAGAGCTGAGCGCGTGCCGTTCGTTCGAGAGCCGCGCCGGAGACACGGACCTCAACCGCCGCAGCGGAACGAGCCACCGCCGCCATCACAATCGTCCCGAGCAGGCCTGCCCGCAGAGCGGATTCCATGCAAGTCCTCACACGACTCAGCATACGTGCGACTGCAAAGGTGGAAGAACCTTATAGGTGCGGCAGAACCACAGGATCTCGGCCGCCGGAGACTCCGCGACGACGCTACACTGGACGCCTGATGACACTGGCAGAGCTGCAGGAGACCTTTTCGATCCCAGGTATGCTGCGGTTCACGACCCATGGCGAGCTTGTGCGGGCAGAGGTGCACACGCCGGCGGCCCAGGCGACGCTGTACCTGCAGGGCGCGCACCTGACGCACTGGCAGCCCATAGGACAGGCACCAGTGCTGTTCCTGAGCGAACAGGCGAGGTTTGAGCGCGGCACGGCCATTCGAGGTGGGGTGCCGATCTCGTTTCCATGGTTCGCCACGCGCTCCGACGGCCGCACCGGACCAGCGCACGGCTTCGCGCGAATCCAGCCGTGGGAGCTCGCCTTTGCGGCAATGGCCGGTGACGAACTGCACCTCACATTGACGCTGGGGCCGGGCGAAGAGAGCGTGTCGCTTGGCTTCGACCACTTCCGCGTCGTCTACGAGCTCCGCATCGGGAAGACGCTGCGGCTGCGACTTACAGTGGCGAACGAGGCTGCGGAGCCGCTGATCTTCGAAGAGGCGTTCCACACATACTTCTCCGTCGACGATGTGCGTCAGACGACCGTCACCGGTCTCGAGCCGACGGCGTTTCTCGACAAGACACAGGGCTCGGAGCAGAGCGAGGCTGCGGGCACCGCTCTTACATTCGCGGCTGCTACCGACCGTGTGTATCTCGCCACGGAGGCTGCATGCGTTCTTCACGACCTTCCGGGCAAGCGCGCGATCACCAACCATAAGGCGGGCTCGCGTACGACGGTCGTCTTCAATCCGTGGAAGGCGATGGCCGACCTCGGCGAGGCCGAGTGGCCCCACCTGCTGTGCTTGGAGACGGCGAACGCAGGAGTGGATCGTGTCACGCTGCCCCGGGGTGAGACGCACAGCATGGAGGCAGAGATCGTGATCTCGCCTGTGGCGAAAGGTCCAGAGCGAGCCAGCCAGAGATGAAGCAGACGAGCTGGTATCTGAAGCTGGTGCCAGCAGAGGTCGTCGCAACGGCTACCATCCACATGATGTGAGCGACGGACCGATCACTCGCTTCAGTTCCGTCAATCGTGATCGCCCGTTGCCATGCTGGCGGCTAAGCAGTGATGCCATGGCGGTGCCATGATGCGTGCCGTTCGCCGGAAGTGATCCGGAGTTCGAGTTGCACAGTCCAGTGCTTGAAATCATGACTCTCCGGGAACACAAACGCGTCTCTCTTCACCGATCAGGGGCGGCTTCCCATGCTAGGTTGGCGCATGAGAGAGATGCGGATGCGTCGGCTCGTGGCAGGCATGGTTGTGTGCGCGGCTGTGTTGGAAGGGCGTGGGTGGGCGCAGGGCGCGGCTCGGGAGAGGACGACGGCATCCGGGGCCGAGCGGGACGCGGTCGAGCGGGATATTGATACGGGTCTGGCGCGGGTGATTGCGGAGGTGCGGGCGGTGGATGACCATGCGCATCCGGTGCTGCCGCCGCCCGGGGATGGGTCGGACCGGGGATTTGACGCACTGCCGGTCGACAACATGGCGCCGCAGACGGATCCGGTGGGGTGGCGGCCGGACAACGCGAAGCTGGCGCCGGCGTGGGCGGCGCTGTGGGGATTCCGGGGGACGCTGCCGCTCGACGCGGCAGGCATGGAGCGGCTGCGGGCGGCGCGGGCGCGGGTGAAGGCGCGCGAGGGACTGAGATACGACGAGTGGGTGCTGGATCAGGCGGGGATCGGGACGATGCTGGCGAACCGCGTGGCGATGGGGCCGGGGGTCGCGCCGCCGCGCTTCCGATGGGTGCCGTATGTGGACGCGCTGCTGTTTCCGCTGAACAACGCGGGGTTGGGGGCGGCGACGCCGGACAGGGCGCAGTTCTTTGCGCTGGAGGACCGGCTGCGGGGCGAGTACCTGCAGGCGGTAGGACTGACGGAGGTGCCGGCGACGCTGGGAGAGTATCTGGCGAAGGTGGTGACGCCGACGCTGGAGCGGCAGCGGGCGGGCGGGGCGGTGGCGGCAAAGTTTGAGGTCGCGTATCTGCGGGGGTTTGACTTTGGAGATCCACCTCGCGCTGCGGCGGAGCGGGTTTATGCGTCGTGGGCGCGGCGAGCGGGCGGGGCGGCTACGGGTGGCGCAGGTGGAAGTAAAGCTGCGACGGGGGAGGAGGCGCCAGCGGCGGAGTACACGGCGCTTCAGGACTTTCTGTTCCGGTATATCGCGGCGGAGTGTGCGCGGCTGGGCATGGCGGTACACCTGCACACGATGGCCGGCGGGGGCGCGTTCTTCGGGGTAGCGGGAGCGGATCCGCTGCTATTGGAGCCGGTTCTGGACGATCCGCGGCTGCGCGGGACGAGGTTCGTGCTGCTGCACGGGGGATGGCCGTTTGTGCGGGAGGCGGGAGCGCTGCTGCAGAAGCCGAACGTGTATCTGGACATCTCGCAGGAGACGCTGCTCTTCTCGCCGCGCACGCTGGCGGCTTGGCTGCGGGAGTGGCTGGAGATGTATCCGGAGAAGGTGATGTTCGGGACGGACGGATACCCGCTGGGCGAGGGCCTGGGGTGGGAAGAGACGACGTGGATTGCGGCGCGGACCGGGCGCGAGGCGCTGGGGCTGGCGCTGACGGGCATGCTGCGGGATGGCGAGGTGAGCCGGGCACGGGCGGAGGCGATCGCGCGCGGGGTGATGCGGGGAACGGCGGCAAGCCTCTACGATCTGCCATGAGGGCGGCTGCAACTTGACGGTGGCTGTACCATCTATTGGATATGCGTGATCCTGCCGCATCTTCGGTTGCTGTGCGCGTCGTGAGCCTGCTTCACGACTTTTTGTAGCTGCGCCTCGGCTGTGTTTCGCGTCCTGGTCCGCTTCGTGCGGGTACTAACGATGACAGAGACAGGGCTCTTCGACGGCGCTCAGGATAGGGCGCTGCGCCGAGGGGGCCGGCGGTGCGGACCCAAGGTCGGCACAGGATCGGCAGAGGGAGTTGGAGCGATGTTTGAGCGGCTGGAGCAGATGGAGCAGCGCTATGAGGAGCTTGGGCGGCAGCTGGGCGAGCCGTCGCTGCTGAGCGACCAGAAGAAGTTTCAGGCGGTGGCGAAGCAGCATCGGGACCTAGAGGAGACGGTCGAGGTCTTTAGGCGGTACCGGGCGACGGAGCAGGCGACCGCCGACGCAAGGGCGATGTTGGCTGAAGAGGACGCGGAGCTGCGCGGGATGGCCACCGAGGAGCTCGGTGTGCTGGAGCCGCGGCTGGCGGAGCTGGACGCGGAGCTGAAGAGGCTGCTGGTGCCGAAGGACCCGAACGACGAGAAGAACGTCGTAATCGAGCTGCGCGCGGGCACAGGCGGCGATGAGGCGTCGCTGTTTGTGGCGGAGGTCTTTCGCATGTACCTGCGGTTTGCCGAGCAGCATCGGTGGAAGGTCGAGGTGCTGAGCGAGTCGATGAGTGACGTCGGCGGGCTGAAGGACGTCACGGCGATCTTCGAGGGCGAGCGGGTGTACTCGCAGATGAAGTACGAGAGCGGCGTACACCGGGTGCAGCGGGTGCCGGCGACCGAGACGCAGGGTCGCGTGCACACCTCGGCGATCACGGTGGCGGTGCTGCCGGAGGCCGAGGAGGTGGACGTCAAGATCGAGGCGAAGGACCTGCGGGTGGACACCTTCTGCTCGTCGGGACCGGGCGGGCAATCAGTCAACACGACCTACTCTGCGGTGCGGATCACCCATATTCCGACGCAGACCGTGGTGAGCTGCCAGGACGAGAAGTCGCAGATCAAGAATCGCGAGAAGGCGATGCGGGTGCTGCGGAGCCGGCTGTACGAGGTCGAAATGGAGCGGCAGCATCAGCTGCAGGCGGCGCAGCGGAAGTCGCAGGTGGGAACGGGCGATCGGTCGGAGAAGATTCGGACGTACAACTTCCCGCAGAACCGGATGACGGACCACCGCATCGGGCTGACCAACCATCAGCTGGCGATGGTGATGGAAGGTCAGCTGCAGCCGACGATCGATGCACTGATCGCGCATGATGTGGCGGAGAAGATGAAAGGGGAGAGCTCGGAGGCGGCCTGAGAGCAGCCGCGAGTTGAGTGGACCGCCGGACTGAAAGCACTGCGTGGTAAGGCGATTTCAGGAGCTCTCGCCCACTCCGAGCCACGGCGGACGAGCGATGCGGGAGGTCTCTTCGCAGAGTTCTGCACGTAGATCGGTAGCTGACTGATGAGGATGGCTCGCAAATGCAGAAGTTCTCGGGCGACCTGCAGGTTCTTTCGGTGGCATGGTGATTGCAGTGGAGACCGGCATGACCCTGAGACAGGCAGTGACCGCCGGGCGGGCGCAGCTCGCGGAGGTGCAGGAGCTTGCGGCGACGGCGGACCGCGACGCGACGCTGTTGCTGCTGGACACGCTCGACCTGCCGCGGACGACGATCTACGCCTACCCGGGCCGGCTGATGAAAGCGCGCGAGCAGGCGCTGTATGCGCGGGCGATCGAGCGGCGGCGGCGCTTTGAGCCAGTGCAGTACATCACGGGCAAGACGGAGTTCTTCGGGCTGGAGCTGGCGGTCGGACCGGCGGTGCTGATCCCGCGACCGGAGACGGAGGGGCTGGTTGAGGCGGTGCTGGGGCGGGTGCCATCCGACGTGCCGGTACGGATCGCCGATGTCGGAACGGGGTCAGGCGCGATCGCGATCGCGCTGGCGCTGCGCTTGCCGAAGGCGCGGATCGTCGGCGTGGATGTGTCGCCGGCGGCGCTATGGGTGGCGCAGGAGAATGCGGAGCGGCACGGGGCCGCGGACCGGGTACGGTTCCTCTTCGGCGATCTGCTAAGTGGAACGAACCAGGAGCAGGAGCGGTTCGAGGCGGTAGTGTCGAATCCGCCGTACGTGCCGACGATGGAGCGTGAGAGCCTGCATCCGCAGGTGAGCGCGTGGGAGCCGGAGCGGGCGCTCTTCGCAGGAGAGGATGGGCTCGCGATCTACCGGCGACTGATTCCGCAGACGGCCGAGCGGCTGGTCGCGGGAGGGCTGCTGGCGATGGAGATCGGCCACGGGCAGGAGCGCGCGATACGGGAGCTGCTGCGAGGGTGGTGCGGGGTGCAGGTGCTGCCGGATCTGCAGGGGATCGCGCGTGTGGTGGTGGCGCGGCGGCGGTGATGTCTACGGGGTGAAGTCGACGCTCCGCCAGAGGGGGCCAGGGGTATAGACAGCACCAGCGGCGATGGTGCGCCAGACGCGGCGGGTGTTGTGGATGTCGGCGAGCGGGTCAGCGTCGAGGAGCAGGAGGTCGGCCTGTCGGCCGGGCTCGACGGTGCCGACGGTCTGGTCGAGGCCAAGGACGCGGGCGGGCACGAGGGTGGCGGATTGGATCGCCTCCATGGGTGTGAAGCCAGCCTGAACGTAGAGCTCAAGCTCGCGGTGCAGGCTGTAGCCGGGGATGGCCTGGTCGGTACCGGCGACGATGGCGAGCCCGGCTTGGTGAAGCGTACGGACAGTCTGCTGCAAAGCAGCGAGGACACTGCTGTTGAAGGCTTCCTCCTGCGGACCTGAGCCGCTGTGCTCGAGACCGAAGCGGAGGGATGGCGCGACGTGCGTGACCCCGGGGTCGAGCGTGCTCATGGGAGTCTGCGCGGGGTGCAGCTCGAGCTCAAAGAGCGCCAGCGTGGGGTCGAAGACGGTGTGGTGCTCGCGAAAGACATCGAGAATGTGGCGGCTGCGGGCGCTTGAGAGATCGAGGTGAAGAGCCTCAGGGCGGCCCCTGCCACGCTCGCGGCCGGCAAGCTCCTGGGCAGGGTAATGGGCGTGGCTGATCTGGTCCATACCGGCCTCGACGGCCTCGGTCGCCTTCATGCCGGTGGGCACGTGGCCGGTGAGGGTCATGCCCAGGCGATGAGTCTCCGCGGCGATGAAGGGGACGAGGGAAGGCTTGATGGAGCTGTAGATCTTGATCTGGAGGGCGCCGGCGGCTTTATAGCGGGCGATGACGGCGCGCGCTTCGTCAGGGGTGTCGGCGGTGATGGCGCCGAGGGTGCGGGGGCCGGTGCCGTCGACAAGGCCGGCGAGGAGGATCTCGGGGCCGATGCCGCGGCCGGAGCGTAGAGCATCGCGAACGGCGGTGATGAAGTCGAACTCGTTGCCGCAGTCGCGGACGGTGGTGACACCACTGGCGAGGTAGATCGGTCCCCATTCGACCTGCTCGTAGTGAGCGTGCATGTCCCAGAGGCCGGGGAGGAGCCACTTGCCGCGGGCATCGAGGACGGGAGTGCCGGGCGGGACGGATACCGCGATGCGCGGGCCGGCGGCGGCGATGCGGCCCTGCTCGAGCAGGACGACAGCGTCCGGGACCGGTGATCCGCCCCGGCCGTCGATGAGAGTTGCGCCAATGATGGCGAGGCGCGGCGCGGGCGGCTGACGAGCGGTCGAGGCGAGCTGGGCAAGGGCGGTCAGATTGTGCTCGGCGGCGCGCGCGATGAAGACGGCGAGGCTGGGCTCGAGGTCCTCGCGGATCGCCTCGAAGTGATCGAACTCGGCGTCGGTGCTAACGAGGGCGACGAGTCGCTGCTGGGCATCGAGCCAGAGGCACTCGCCGCCCCAGATGAGGCCGGAGATGGTGTAGCCGGAGAGCTGCTCGGCGACGCCACCGGGGCGCGTGACCATGAGGTGACCGGCGGGATGGATGATGGCCGCGCCGGTGGGTAGCAGCGGAACGCTGGAGGGTCGGCCGTGGCGAAGCCAGAAACGCAGCAGCTGCTGCTGCATGACGGCGGGGGCGTATCCGTCCGTAATGAAGACGTCCGCGGGGGCAGGCAGCTCACTGGGCTGGCCGGTGCGGGTCATGGTGGCGCGGCCGCCGGCGACGGTGATGGTGTCGTGCAGCTCGGTGGCGCGGGAGGAGTTGCCCTCGGTGGTGAAGTGCAGGGGGCGGAGGTCGGCGGTGCTCTCGAGGTGGTCTTGAGAGGGACTTTCGTGCCGCGGTCGGTGAAGAGAAAGTCGTCGGTGAGTGTGAGATGGCCGTTCGCTGCCGGGCTGAGGGTGTAGGTCTCGCGGCCGATCTGCCGCGCGAACTTATGCAGGAGAAAGGTGCCCTGCTCCGACGAGGTGATCGTGGAGGGAGACTGCCGCGCGCCGGCGGCGGCGATGTGCGGGAGTACGGAGAGTGTGAGCAGGACGCACAACGCGAGGGGGACGGTGTTCGGCGGCATGGCAACACTGTACGCAATGGTGGCGATCCGGCAACGTGGACGCAGATGAGATGGAAAGAACGCCGCCCAGTGCCTGATTGGAAACGATGCCAATCTTCCGCCGACCTGCTACTCTTTTGCGCATGCGAACCCGTCTTTCTCTGCTTCTTCCTGTGGTCTTGCTTGCCCTGACCGGGCTGCTTCCTGCGCAGTCCTTTACACCGGAGCGGCCACAGCCGGGTCTTTCGCCAGCGTCGCTCGCGACGTTAAAGGAGCTGGGGACGCTGAACTCGCTCGACAGCGGGGAGTGGCACTTTCACGCAGGTGATCTCGCCCATGGCGAGTCAGAGAAGACGACCGGAGCGGGCTGGACGACAGTAACGGCGCCGGCCAACGCACCGAAGGAGGCCGTCTGGTATCGGCGCACGGTGACGGTACCGAAGACGCTGCACGGCTACGACGTCTCGGGCTCGCGAGTGTGGTTTCAGTTCGAAGCGAGCGCGAACGGCCCGATGCCGCAGATCATCTACTTCAACGGGCGCCGCGTTGCGCTGGGCGATGACCTCGAGCCGATCGTACTCTTTGACGGTGCCAAGCCGGGCGAGACGGTCGACATCGCAGTGAAGCTGCTGCAGACAGTAGACGAGAAGCGCTTCACCGGCGCGACGCTGCGGGTCGAGCTGCCGACGGCCACCGATGCGAGTGCGCGGCCGAATCCGGAGGACATCCGGGTGCAGTGCCTGACCGCGGCAGAGCTGCTGCCGGCCCTCGCGAAGCCTCGACCGGACCTGCTGCCTAAGGTGGACGCAGCGGTGGCGGCGATCGACGTGAAAGCCCTGGCAGCGGGGCAGCAGGCGGCGTTTGACGCGTCGCTGCGGCGCACGCAGACGATGCTGGACGCGCTGCGGCCGGAGCTGACGACGGCAGACATCACGCTGACGGGCAACTCGCACATCGACGCGGCGTGGCTGTGGCCGGCGACGGAGACGGTGGACGTGGTGAAGCGGACGTTCACGACGGCGCTGCAGCTGATGAACGAGTACCCGGGGTACACGTACACGCAGTCGGCCGCGCAGTACTCGGAGTGGATGGCGCAGAAGTATCCGAAGCTGAACGATCAGATTCGCCAGCGCATCAAGGAAGGGCGATGGGAGATCGTGGGCGGGATGTGGGTCGAACCGGACCTGAACCTGCCGGATGGCGAGAGTCTGGTGCGTCAGCTGCTGGTAGGACAGCGGTTCTTTGACAAGGAGTACGGGGTGACCGCGCGGATCGGTTGGAACCCGGACTCATTTGGTTACAATTGGCAGCTGCCGCAGATCTACAAGCGTGCGGGGCTGGACTACTTCGTCACGCAGAAGATGCACTGGAACGACACGAACACGCTGCCGTTTCGACTCTTCTGGTGGGAGTCGCCGGACGGCAGCAAGGTGCTGACGTACTTCCCGACGGACTACGTGCACTCGAATGTGAACCCGGTGCGCATCTCGAACGACTTCGTGGAGTCGGCCCAGCGCAACCCCGGGACGAGCGACATGATGGACCTGTACGGCATCGGCGACCATGGCGGCGGACCCACGCGCGCAATGCTCGACGAGGCCGACCACTACATCGCTGGGACGCAGCCGGGCGAGGCGAAGGCGGACGAGCTGGCGGTGCCGACGATGCGGTTTGGCACCGCGCAGCACTACTTCTCGACGGTGGAGGCGAAGCTGAATCCGGAGTCGCCGACGTGGGACTACGACAAGATCGCTACCGGCTACACGGAGCCGCCCGCGCCGGCCGTCGGGCAGATGAGCGTGCCGACGTGGAAGAGCGAGCTCTACTTCGAGTACCACCGCGGCATCTTCACAACACAGGCCAAGCACAAGGAGAATATGCGGCGCAGCGAGGTCGAGACACTCGACGCGGAGAAGCTCGCGTCGCTTGCGTGGCTCAACGGCAGCAGTTACCCGAGCGAGACGCTGACAGAGAACTGGAAGAAGATCACCTTCGGGCAGTTCCACGATCTTGCGGCAGGCTCGGGCATCGGGGTCATCTACAAAGACGCGCAGCAAGACTATGACAAGGTCTTTGCGACGGACCGGAACATCGCGGAGGACTCGCTGCACCTGCTGGCCGCCGAAGTGGACACGCGCGCGAAGGGCGATACGCCAGTGCTGCTCTTCAACCCGCTCGCGTGGACGCGGTCGGAGGCGGTGACGACGAAGGTACAGCTGCCAGGCAAGAGCGACGGCGTCGCATTGCTGGACGACCACAACCGGACCGTGCCCTCGCAGGTCGTCTCACGCGACGAGGCGACGAACACCTTTGAAGTGCTGGCCTATGTCAGCGACGTCCCGGCGCTGGGCTACAAGGTGCTGCATGCCATGCCGGCCGGCGCCAACGAGAAGAGCGATTCGCCGCTAAAGGTTGTGGAGGACGTGGGCAGTGTTACGCTCGCGAACGCCGCGGTTTCGGTGACGATCGATAAGAAGACGGGCTGCATGACGAGTCTGATGGACGTGCGATCTCGCACGGAGTCGCTGGCGCCCGGCGCGTGCGGCAATCAGCTGGTGACCTTCAAGGACACGCCGAAGGACTACGATGCATGGAATATCGATCCGGGTACGCTGGATAGCCCCGTCCCCATCACGGCGATCGACTCTGTCACCGTGACAGATCGTGGACCGCTGCGGGCCGCGGTACGCGTCATGCGGACGTGGCAGCAGTCGAAGTTCCAGCAGGACATCTCGCTGACGGCAATGGCAGACACGATTCGGGTCGGCAACGAGATCGACTGGCACGAGACGCACGTGCTGCTGAAGGCGGCCTTCCCGCTCTCGGCGACGGGACCGAAGGCGACGTACGAGATTCCGTACGGCTCGATCGAGCGATCGACAGAGCGAAAGAACTCGTGGCAGAAGGCGCAGTTCGAGGTTCCGGCGATGCGCTGGGCCGACCTGGGCGATGCCGTACACGGCTTCTCGCTGCTGAACGACTCTAAGTACGGCTACGACGCGGAGGGCAACACGCTGCGGCTGACGCTGCTGCGCTCGCCGACGTGGCCTGATCCGGATGCAGACCGCGGTCACCACAGCTTTCACTATGCGCTCTATCCGCACGCGGGCGCATGGAAGCAGGCGGCGACGATGCGGCGAGGCTGGGAGATGAACTATCCCCTGACGGCGATGCAAACATCGGCGCACACGGGCACGCTGCCGGCGGAGCATTCGTGGGTGTCGGTCGAGAACCCGAACGTGGTGCTGACGGCGGTGAAGAAGGCCGAAGACTCGAACGCGCTGATCTTCCGTATGTTCGAGTTTCGTGGCGACGCGGGCGAGGTGAAGCTGCACATCCCCTCTGGAGCCACCGGCGCGAGCGAGGTGAACCTCATGGAGAAGGCGGCAGGCAGCACGCCGCTGACCGTGACCGGAGACATGGTGACGGTCCCGATCAAGCCGTACGAGATCCTGACCGTGGCGGCGAGCTACCCGGCCCGGGAGCATGCGGCGGTGGCGACGAAGTAGCCGCATTGGCGACAGCAAGAAGGCGCCGCCCGAGATCTTCGGCGCGGCGCTTCTTTTTGCAAGCCGTACGTGCTGCCTTACAGGCCGGCGTACCAGTCGTAGCCCAGCTTCGTCCAGTAGTCATCGGGCTTTTCGTCCATGTAGGCGACAAGGCCGATGCATTTGAGCTGTTTGTAACCATATTTGGTCGGCAGGTGCACCCGGATCGGCGCGCCGTGCGTCTGCGTGAGCGGCTTACCCATCATCTCCGTGACGAGCAGGGTCTGCGGATGCCGGCATAGCGCCATATCCAAGCCGACGTAGTAGTCGCCGTTGGGGGTCTCCATGTAGACGTATCGTGGCTCGCGGCCATTGATCCGTGCGGGCGGATACGCCTCGAGGAAGTCCGCCATGCGGACGCCGCCCCAGTGCACGTACTGGCTCCAGCCCTCAATGCACTTGAATTGCGTGACGAACTCGTGGCGGGGAAAGCGGGTGACGTCGTCCAGCGTCAGCAAGAGACCCGGTGTTCCGGGCTTCAATGTGGAGTCGCTCTCGCCCGCCTCCTCCTGACCGCGTTCTTCCTTATCCTCGTCGGCGTTCCTCTCCATCTTCTTCATCGCCTCGTGCACCTTCGGGGCAGACGTCATCTTCTCGGCTGTGTTGCCGGAGGGTCCAGGCATCGGCTCAGGTTGATCGTTCCCGGTGGACGCAGGTTTGGTGTCGGCGGTGGCCGCCTCCGCAGGGGCTGCCTTCTTCTCCTTGGCTGGGTCGACTTTGGTGTCGTGTCCCTGATCCTGGCCACTCGCCGGAGCCAGGAAGCGGTACTTCCATTGAGTGACATCGGCGGAGTATCGCGGGTGGCTGGGGTGAACGTCACGGGCACCGACCAGTTGCATGCGATACGTGTCCATCACGAGCATCTTCTTGAGACCGTAGACGCCGTTGACGCGCAGGTTCTCCGCCTTGCTGAGCGGATACGTGGGTGCCAGGGCGTGGTCGCGGGTGAGCTCGCGCGTGATGGCGGCGTTGGTATCGAATGCGGCGCGAAGCGCGACCGGCTGATCGTCGTCGCTCGGCTCCGGCCGCTCGACCAAACGCCAGAAGCCGTAGCCGGCGGCAGCGCCAGCCGCAGCAAGGACGAAGGAACGTCGAGTGTGGCGGCGTGATTCGGCGAGGACGGCGGCATCTGCCTCCTCGTGGCCGGGCGTGCGCGCAGTCATCACCTCATCGGCACTCTTCGGATCTTCGGGCCGCCTGCCCTCTCCGGCCGTGGTGTCGCGCTCGGGCGAAGCGGACTGCGCTTCTGGCTTCCGCTCCTGCTTCGCCGGTTCGTTAGTATCACTCATCGCCACGACCTCCTCTCCGCTTCCAGCGAGGGCTCCTCGGCGCGTTTGATCTCGAGCCCGCTGATCATGCTGCGAAAGTTGTTCCAGCCCGCCAGGATCACCTGTCCGACATGGATCAGGAAGAAGCCACAGAAGCCCAGGGTGAGCAGAAAGTGCAGCCAGCGCGCCATCTCGAAGCCTCCGAGCACGGTGGTCAGCCAGTGCGCCTGCGTGGGCTTGTAGATGGCCAGACCGGTGAGCAGCGAGCCCGCACCCATCAGGATCACCGAGGTATACGCGATTCGCTGCGCGCCGTTGTACTTGGTCTGGGACGGCAGGCCCTTGCGCAGATGAAGGTCAACCAGCGTCACCTGGATCGCGTCAACTAAACTGCGCTTCTGCGGCAGCAGGAAGCGCCACTCGCCCGAGAGCCAGGTGTAGAGGACGTAGACGAGACCGTTGATGCCGAAGACCCACATCCAGAAGAAGTGATTCCCGAGGCCCTGTGTGACGTGGTACGGGGTGTGCAGGAGGTTGTAGAACCAGTCCGGAAAGAAGCGAAAGAGCGTGAACCTGCCGATGCCGACGCGATACACAGCGTGCGGATGCTGGTAGGCGTTATCGGAGTCGTTCCAGTAGATGTAGAGGCCGCTCCAGATCATGATGAAAAGGACGGGAAAGTTGATCCAGTGCATCCACCGAATGGCGAGCGGGTGCTTGGGCTCAAGGCGGATGCTGGCCGTACCCGCGGAGGTCGCGTCAGGCTCTGCTGCGTGCATAGTCATGTGGCTTTCTCATATGTAGTCCGTCGATGACTTCCCTGTGGTGCCGCCCGGGGTGGGTGGCGCGTCGGCTGGTTGTGTGCCGGGCCGCAACAGGCTGCGTCCGGGTGCGGCTTTGCTCCGTCCAATCAGGCATACGCCATCTCGGGCCATCTCGTTCCAAATCTCTTCCGGCGCTGTTGTGCAGCGTCATCTGCGGAGCCGTGCTCACCGGAGCCGCGTGCCGGTCTGACGCGCAAAGTGCTGTGGAGTTACAGGTGCCACGGATGAATGTGGATGTGGACGGCGCACCCAACGCGTATGGGCCGCCCGGGCGGCCGACACTCGACTACGAGCGTAACGCGCACAGCGGCGGCCGCATCTCCGGCAAGACGGTCGGATATCTCACGGAGAGGGACGGCCGCACACCACTTCGGCAGGGCCCGCACGATCCGTTTCCGGGGTACTACATCTCGACGACGAGCCTGCGCGACGAACGCCTCGACAGCGACCGGGACACGCGCAAGTACCTGGACGCGCGCCTCGTGAGCTACGTGGTGCTGGGACGCTTCGGCATGCGGCACGGCGTGCGGCTGGGCGACCTCGCTGCGGTGTACAGCCGGCGCACCGGGCGCACAGTGTGGGCGATCGTCGGCGACGACGGCAACGCGAGCGGCGCGGAGGGCTCCCTGGCGCTCTTACAACATCTCGGCTATCCCTTCCACGACGGCAAGGAGGACGCGGTCGAGGAGCGCGAGATCACGATTCGCTACTTCGCTCGGTCAAACCGCGCGCACGTCTTTCCGCGAACCCAGGCGGAGATCGATGCAGTCGCGCGGGCGGAGCATCTGGATGGGCGGTTCTGAAGGCAGTCTCAGCGCAGAGTGATGTGGATGTGCGAACCGGCTGCGTCAGTAAAGGAGACCGCGCGACTGGACATCTCCGCTTTGCCCTCTGAGTCGGCGGAGTTCATCTGGGAGCTGTCGGCGGCCTGGGCATCGACGATGCGATCGGCGGGCGTGATACAGAGCATGCCCTGTACGCAGGTCAGGCGGGATGGCGTCGCGGCGCGGCGGCTCCAGTTCTGCACAACAAACATCTCCGTGCCGTGGTTCTCCTGCACGAGCACGTCGTTAGAGTAGTTGATGAACAGGCGCGCATCGGGCACGGCCACGCCGTTGCGCTCGATCGTGCCGAGGGGATCGCGAAGGTAGAGGCGGTCGCGGTAGAGGATGACGAGAACGACGAAGACGACGGTGGCCAGAAGCAGCAGCTTGCGCACGTCAGGACCTCTTCTCCTCGTGGTACTCCTGCTCGGTGTTGATACTCCAGAGCGCGGACTTGCTGACGTGGCCGGCGACGATGCCGTCGACGGCGGTCATGGCGGTGAGCATACTGTGGTCCTGGTTGTTGTACTTGTGCATGCCGTTGCGGCCGATAAGAAAGAGGTTCTCGAAGCGGTCCGTCCAGGTGCGGAGCTCGTCGAAGCGGCTGTAGGTCCCGAAGTACGCCGGGTAGGTCTTGGGCACGCGGACCACGTGGGCGTCGCGAACGTCGGCGGCGTGCAGGATGCCGATCTTTTCGATCTCGGCGATGGCGAATTGCTGAATCTCGGCGTCGGTCATCTTCCAGAGCGCGTCGGTCTCGTAGCAGAAGTACTCGAGCCCGAGCCAGACCTTATCGGGATCGGCGACAAGGTGCGGACTCCAGTTGTTGAAGATCTGTAACCGCCCTAGTTTCACATCGGGCTCCTGGACGTAGATCCAGGTATCGCGAAGCAGCGTGCCGTCGGGCTCATGAACACGGAGCCGGTCTGCAAGCAGCCCGACCGTGATGAAGTCGCGGTACTCAAGGCCCTCACTGACCTCGCGCACGGCTGGCGGAACGGGCGCGTCAAGGGCACGGACGAGCTCTTTGACGGGCATGGTCGAAAAGAAGAAGTCGCCGTCAAAGCTACGGCGGGTGCCACTCGTGTGCACGGCATCGACCGAGGCGGCACGATCGCCCACGCAGTGAACGCAGTCGACCGACCAGCCGGTGTGGACCTCGCCGCCGCGCGCGCGGACGAGGTCAGCGACGTGCTCCCAAAGCTGACCGGGGCCGAACTTTGGATACAGGAAGCGCTCGATAAGACTGGTGTCAGTGTCCTTTTGCGCGAGCCCGGAGATAGCGGCGCCGGCCGCCGGAGGGGCGGACCGGCCGCGGCGCGAGAGGGACTGACGAACAAAGTGTTTGACGGCGGTGGTAAGCGAGAGGCCCTTAATGCGCTGCGCGCCCCACTCGGCCGAGATGCTCTTGCACGGCGTGCCCCAAACCTTTTCGGTGTAGCTCTTGAAGAAGGTGAGGTAGAGCTCGCGGCCGAAGCGATTGATGAGAAAGTCTTCGAGACTGCGCTCAGGCTGAATCTTGTGCACGCGTGACCAGAGATAGCTGAGGCCGACACGCACGGTGCGCAAGGGGCCGAGTGCCGCGAGGGTCGCACCGGTGAGGCGGATGGGGTAGTCGAAGAAGCGACGCAGGTAGTAGATACGGCTCTTGCGCGGGCGCACCAGCATGACGAGGTCGGAGCCGGGGCACGGCGGGGTGACGGCCGTGCTCGTGTGAGCGGCATCGGCGACGTTCCCGGTGACCTCTTCTTCAAAAGTCTCGGTGAGCAGAGCGACCGTTGCGCCCGGAGCAGACTCGGCGACGGAGTGCAGGCCGCCTCGCCAGGAGTGGCTGGTCAGGGCGTGATTGCCTCCAGAGTGACTCGTTTGGCCCGCACTGGATTGCATAACGGGCGTGTGTGGGCCAGATGTCTGCGTGGGCTCGACGGTCAGGCTGCCGGGCGTGACCGTCGCGTTGTCGGCGGAACGCGACGGAGGGACGACAGCGGTGGTGCGGCCCTGGTAGCTGATCTCGGCCGCGTCCTCGGGCGGCATGAGATCCATCCACCACTGCATCACGCGGTCGCTCTTCGAGAAGAAGCGGTGCCCGCCGATATCCATGCGGTTGCCCTTGTAACGGATGGTGCGCGAGATACCGCCGATGCTGTCGCTCGCCTCAAGCACAATGGGCACGACATCGGTCCGACGCAGCAGCTCGAGCGCAGCCGTCAGCCCGGCAGGACCTGCGCCGATGATGATAGCGCGCCTAGGCAAGTTGATCCGTTCTCTCGGTGCTCTTCATGCTCTGTCTCGAGTCTAAGCGTATTCGGCTGCGGTATCGAATCGAAGCGTCATCAGAACGACGCTGGCCGCGGCCAAGCCGCTATACTCGTGTGGGTCCGGCCGAAGGGGAGTGCACGCATATCGACTGGTGAGCGCCAGCGCCGCGCTGTCCGTGTGACGACGAACGGCGGCCTTGACCTGGTGGCCGCGTTTCACCTGCTTGTTCTACTACAGAGATGGAGAGCAACGAACTTGGTCCCAAGGACAAACAGCATAGCTCGCATTCGCTCCTCTCCGGTACTTCCCCCGATTCTCATTCGATCTTCAATAGGCAACCTTCTGCTGATGCTGGTATGTCTCGCGATTGAATATGCCTGCCGCCATCTGTCCAAGCTTCCAGAGTTTCCGTACGGCACGTACATAATGCCGCACAGCACTGACTATGGAGACATGCTCTACTCCTACCCGCGGTTTGCTTACTTCCATAGCGATCGCTTCTTTGACCCCGGAATTGGTGGGCACTTCTTATACCCGGCAGAGGCGGCCTCTTTTTACAAGCTCATCTATCTCGTAGGTGGAGCCCACAGCCTGCGAGCCTTTCTGGCGGTTACCATAGTTCTTGTCCTTACTGCCGCTATCTTGTTCTACCGCGCGATAAGACGACGCGGCATCAAGGTAGTTCCCGCCGCGGCTTTTGTGTTGGTTGCTGTGACTTGTTCGTATCCCCTCTACTTCGATCTCAACCGCGGAAATGTCGAGGTTCTCGTGTGGCTGACGGCAGGCGCTGGTCTCTGGGCCTTTTGCACGGAGAGGTCGTGGATGGCGGCTGCACTGTTTGCTCTTGCAGGAGGATTAAAGCTCTATCCGCTTATCTACCTTGGGCTGTTCTTTTCCCGAAGGCAGACTCGCCAGTTCCTCTTCGGTATTGCCATCTTCTTGCTCGCGAATGTCGTCTCTCTGTGGGCGATTACGCCACATATGGAAGTGGCATGGAAGGGTATCCAGAGCGGGTTAACAGAGTTCGCGACGAGGTACACCCTTCACCGCCGCTACGGCGAGATCGGCTTTGATCACTCACTCGTTGGTGTCGCAAAGCGTATGTACACGTACATGCCGCCCCCCTTAGTCTTTGCGCGTCAAGTGAGAATCTATCTCCTCCTTGGAGCTCTCGGTGGCGTCATGCTATTTGTTGGGCGCATCCGAAAGCTGCCACTCATCAACCAGGTGCTATGCCTTACTGTTGCGTGTATTCTCTTACCACCAACGTCTTACGATTACACGCTTTTGCATCTCTATCTTCCCTGGGCCATGCTCGTGCTGCTTGTTCTTAGCTCTTGGCCAAACGAGAGAGTGAGGATAGGAGGCCTGACTCAGATATTCGTGTGTCTCACCATTCTTCTTAGCTCTCAATCAGAGTTCATCTATCATGGGGAGCGTTTCGGTGGACAGATCAAGGCGGCTGTTCTGCTTTCGCTCTTAGCATTTGCGCTCTGGTATCGCCTTCCCTCAGAGTTCGATTCTGCGAAGTTTGAGAGGAGAGACTCCTCCGAAGCTCTTGTACTGTGAAGGCAACGATAGACTCGAGAACGGACGATAGGTCAAGGAGAGAGCGCTTCTCTTGAAGCAGACAGTGTCAGTTAAGGGTGACGCCCGGCCAGGAGACGAGATCGTCGGAGATCTGCCGCCGACGGAGAACAGACGTTTTTACCCGGCGCTGGACGGTCTTCGCGCGATCGCTGTACTGATGGTCTTCTTAGAGCACTATGAGCTCGGATTCCATCCCAGGCTCAATTGGGGATGGGTTGGCGTCGACTGGTTCTTTGTGCTGTCGGGCTTTCTCATCACCGGCATCCTCTATGATACGCGAGACACAGCGCATCGCTTTCGTAACTTCTATATCCGGCGAACACTGCGCATCTTTCCGCTCTACTATGCGGTCTTTGCTGTCGCCCTTCTGCTCACGCCAGTCTTTCACTTTGCCTGGAACAGGGCATGGTTGATGTGGGCTCTCTACCTGGGTAACTATGTGCGGTTCCTGTACGCACATGACCCTCGCCTGGCGGTCGGGGCCCTGGAACACCTCCGAGCAAATCCACCGTTTCCACATCCGGCGATATTCTACGTCGGACACTTCTGGTCGCTTGCAGTTGAAGAGCAGTTCTACCTGGTGTGGCCAGTAGTGGTCTTCACGATTCGTAGCCGGGAGCGGCTGCGTACGCTATGTCTGCTGATGCTTGGCGTCTCCCTTGCCGCGCGTGTGGTGTGTGTCTTCCGCGTGCCGCAGCTGTATCTCAACCTGGAGTTGCTCTACCGCGCGACGCCTCTGCGGGTCGACGCTCTGCTGCTCGGCGGCTGTGTCGCTCTCTGCCTGCGCGGATCGGAGGCAGCGAGGGTTCGGCGTTTCGCCCTTCCCGTTCTCGTCTCTTTGGCGGCCGGGTTTGCCGTCTTCGAAGGTCTGTACCCTCTGCTCTCTCCCCGGCACACCGCCTTTCAGCCGCGCCCTGCAGAGCCGGTCATGTCGACGATCGGCTTCAGCCTGCTCGACCTCTTCGCCGCGTCCTTAATCGTGTGCCTTCTGGAACCGCGGGGTCCACTCTTTAGGTTCTTCAATCTTGCGTGGCTGCGGTGGCTCGGGCAGATCAGCTATGGCTTTTACGTCTTCCACGACATATTCCACCCGCTCCTTCTGCATGTCGGCACGCTCCTGCTGCCGCGCCAGCCGAGGCTGCAGGTCCACTTGACAGCTCTGGCGGGGCTGCTTCTGACTACCCTTCTGGCCTACATCAGCTTCCGCTTCTACGAAGCGCCATTCCTCAGACTCAAAGAACGTCTCTCGAAGACATGAGCGCCTCCGTTGCCGGACGAGCACCGCGTCTGCCTTACTGGCTGCGCGAGCTGAGCGCTTACACTGTTGGGGTGATTGCTCAACGGTCTCTGCCTCTCGATCCAGCTCGCTGCCCTGTCCTGATCACGGTACATCGCCGCTACGGCGGAAGCATGGAGTGCCCTGCCGGTTGACTCTGCCGATCCATCTTGCTCGTGTGCTGATCACTGGCGCCTCCGGCACCCTGGGCTACAACATCGTGCGTCATCTGGCGACGGCGCATCCGCGAACACGGGTGCAGGTGCTGCTGCGACGGCCGGACCCGCACCTTTTCGGCGATCTCTCAAACGTGGGCCAGCAGAAGGTGGACATGGCCGAGATTGGCCGCTTCTGCGAGGCGGCGCTCGACTTCCATCCCACGGCGATCATTCACTGCGCGGCGAGCGGTGTGCGGCCTTCGCGCACGGACTGGTTTGATGTGATCGACCGCAACGTTGCCGCCACGGTGCAGCTGTTCCGCGCGGCGTGCGAGATCGAGGACTGTCACTTTATCCAGATCAGTACCGGCCTCGTGTATGACTCCCAAGACCGGCCGTGCCACGAGGGTGATCCGATCGACACGCTGCACCCCTATGGAGCCACCAAGGCTGCGGCGGACTGCCTGCTGCGCGCAGGCGCCAAGCGACTGCAGCGGCATCTTACAGTGGTGCGGCCCTTCTCCTTTACCGGATTGCACGACGGTGGCGACCGGCTGTTTCCCTCGTTGCTGCGGCACGCGCTTAACGGAACCCCGTTCAGCATGTCCCCCGGTACCCAGATGCGTGACTTCTGCGCAGTGCAGGATGTGGCGGAGGCGGTGTCCATGATCCTCGAACGTGGAACCGGGCCCGGGCCCGACGCGAACTATGCGATCTTCAACATCGGCAGTGGACAGTCGGTGACGCTGCGCGAGATTGTCACCCGTGTGGTCCAGCAGCTGGGACTGCAGGTCGATCTGCGCTTCGGCGAGCTGCCGTTCCACCCGCAGGAGCCGATGCATCTGGTGGCCGACATCGACCGCATGCGCACACTCGGCTGGCAGCCGCGCACCAATCTTGCCTACGCCGTGTGGCAGCTGGCGCAAACAGAGTTTCCTCAACTCGAGGTACAGGAACCGGAGCAGTTCTTATGAGCACACCGCCGACCAGGATCGAGCGCAGTGCGACGATCGACCTCAGCATCATGATCCCCGCATACCTTGAGGGTGCAAATCTGCCCGAGCTGCTGCCGGCGATCAAGGCAGCGGCGAGCGCGCTAACACCGCGCTATGAAGTGCTGATCATCGACACCGAGCAGGACATGGACGATACGCGCGCTGTGTGCGCGCGCAACGATGTCCGCCACATCAACCGATACGGCGGAAACCAGTATGGTGACGCGATTCGCACCGGCATCGCGGAGGCGCGAGGGACGTACCTGCTCTGCATGGACGCGGATGGCTCGCACAGTCCCGTGTACTTCGAGCGGATGTGGGCCGAGCGGGAGCGCTTCGATATCGTGATTGGATCTCGCTACGCTCCGGGCGGCCACACCGAGAATCCTGTGATCCTGATCTGGATGTCGTACATCGTGAACCTTACCTTCCGCGTAGCGTTCTCGATTCACGCGAAGGATGTCACCAACAGCTTTCGGCTGTACCGTCGCCACGGCATCGCATCGATCAAGCTCGAGTCGAACGACTTCGACATTCTCGAGGAGCTGCTGATCAAAGCAGTCACACACCAGCCGCCGGCCCGCATCGGCGAGGTGCCGGTGACCTTTGCACGGCGAAAGGCGGGTGAGTCCAAGCGCAAGCTGGCGCAGTTTGCGTTCGGCTATCTCACGACGCTCCGCAAACTACGCAGATTTCAGGCAGACGCGCGACGCGAGATGCAGGCAAACCAGTGATGAATGGAGCGGAAGGATGAAGGTTTTGATCACGGGTGGAGCTGGCTTTGTGGGCTCCAACGTCGCGGCGCACCTGCTGGCGAAGGGTGCCGAGGTGCACCTATTTGACTCGCTCGCGCGGCACGGCGCGGCGGAGAATCTGGCGTGGCTGCGATCGTTGCCGACGCACGGCGGTTCACTCACGTTCACACATGGCGACATCCGCAACGCCTTCGATGTGGAGCAGACGGTCCGACGTGTGATGCCGGAGGCGATCTTCCATCTCGCGGGGCAGGTCGCCATGACGACCTCGATGGAGAGCCCGCGACGAGACTTCGAGATCAACGTGCTCGGCTCGGTGAACGTGCTCGAGGCGGTGCGGCTCTACACGCCCGAGACGGCGATCGTCTACGCGAGTTCGAACAAGGTCTACGGCAACCTGCAGCACCTCGATCTCGTCGAGCGAGAGACGCGCTATCAGCCGCGCGCGTATGAGCCGGGCGGGACTGGCGCGACCTCGGGCGGCGTCGACGAGGGCACGGCGATCGAGTTCCACACGCCCTACGGCTGCTCGAAGGGCGCCGCGGACCAGTACATGCTTGACTACGCCCGCGGCTTCGGTCTGAGGACGGTCGTCTTTCGCCACTCGACCATCTACGGCGGCCGCCAGTTTGCGACCTTCGATCAGGGCTGGGTCGGCTGGTTTGTGCGACAGGCGCTCGAGACCGTGCGCGAGCCAACGCGTGCGCCCTTCACGATCTCGGGTGACGGCAAGCAGGTGCGCGACCTGCTCCATGTCTCGGACGCGGTAACCTGCTATCTGGCCGCATATGAGCACATCGACGCGACACGCGGGCAGGCCTTCAACATTGGCGGTGGCGTCGAGAACAGTATGAGTCTGCTGGAGCTGCTGCTGCACCTCGAACGACGCCTCGGGGTCGCCCTGGAGTACAGAAAGCTGCCGTGGCGATCCAACGACCAGAAGTACTTCGTCGCCGATAACCGCAAGGCACTGCAGCTCGCGCAGTGGTCGCCGGCGATGAGCAAGGAGCAGGGCATCGAAGACACGATCGCGTGGGAGTCGCGTTAGCAGTGACCACCCTTCCAGATCGCCACCGATCGAACTCGACGACGGACGACAAGCAAGTGGCCGCCTACGCGGCCACCCGCTGTCCCACGTCGAAGGTCAGTACACCTGCGGAACCCTGGTCGATGACGACGTGATCGCCATGCAACACTGAGCCGTCCAGGATGCGCACCGCGAGCTTGTCCTGCACCATGCGCTGAATGGCACGCTTCAGCGGCCGCGCGCCGTACGCGCGGTCGTAGCCCGCCTTGAAGATGGCGTGCCGCGCCGCGGCGGTCAGCTGCAGCGTGATGCGCCGGTCTGATAACAGAACCTGAAGATCCTTGAGCCTCAGATCCACAATGTGCGTGAGCTGCGCCTCAGCGAGCGGGTGGAAGACGACAATGTCGTCGACGCGGTTGAGGAACTCCGGCCGGAAGTGCTGCCGCAACGAGTCCATTACGCGCACCTTGGCCTCCTCGAAGCCGTCCTCACCCTCAGCCCACGCAGTCGAGAGCGCCGCCGCGCCGACGTTCGACGTCATGATGAGCACGGTGTTCTTGAAGTCGACGGTGCGGCCTTTCGAGTCAGTCAGCCGGCCGTCATCGAGCACCTGCAGCAACACGTTGAAGACATCCGCGTGCGCCTTCTCGATCTCGTCGAAGAGCACGACGGAGTAGGGCCGCCGGCGCACGGCCTCCGTAAGCTGGCCGCCCTCGTCGTAGCCGACGTAGCCTGGAGGCGCGCCGATCAGCCGGGAGACGGCGTGCTTCTCCATGTACTCGCTCATGTCGATGCGAACCATCGCCGCCTCGTCATCGAAGAGAAAGGCAGCGAGCGCGCGTGCCGTCTCGGTCTTACCGACGCCCGTCGGTCCGAGAAAGATGAAGCTGCCGATGGGACGTTTAGGATCTGAGAGACCCGCGCGCGAGCGGCGAATCGCGTTCGCGACGGCGCTCAGCGCCTCGTCCTGGCCGACCACGCGCTCACGCAGGCGATCCTCCATTTGCACCAGCTTCTGCATCTCCCCTTCAAGCATCTTCGAGACAGGAATGCCGGTCCACTTCGAGACGATTGCCGCGATGTCCTCCTCGTCGACCTCCTCCTTGAGCATGCGCTGGGGCCGCTTCGCAGAGCCTTTGGCGGCGTCCTCGGCGTCCTCGGCAACGGCGGCCTCCTGGATTGCGGTCAGCTCGCGCAACTCAGCCTCGGCCTTGGGAACCTCACCATACTGCAGCTCGGCGGCGCGCTGCAGATTGCCGTTGCGCGTCTCCTCGATCTGTTGAAAGCGCAGTGCCTCGAGCTGCTCCTTGAGCTCCGCGATGCGTCCGATCGCGCCGCGCTCCTGCTGCCAGCGCGCGCGCAGGCCCGCAACCTTCTCCTTCAGCTCGGCGAGCTCGCGCTCGACAACGCCAAGGCGCTCCTGCGAGTGAGCGTCAGTCTCGCGCTGGAGCGCCGCGCGTTCAATCTCGAGTGACGTCGCCTCGCGCTCCAGGTCGTCGATCTCGACCGGCACGGAGCCGATCTGGATGGCGAGTGCGGCGGCCGCCTCATCGACTAGGTCGATCGCCTTATCGGGCAGGAAGCGGTCCGAGATGTAACGGTGCGAGAGCGTGGCGGCGGCGACGATCGCCGCGTCCTTGATGCGCACCTTGTGGTGCGACTCGTAGCGCTCCTTCAGTCCGCGCAGGATCGCGACCGTGTCTTCGACATTCGGCTCGCCGACGTAGACGATCTGGAAGCGGCGCTCGAGCGCAGTGTCCTTCTCGATGTACTTGCGATACTCGTTCAGCGTGGTCGCACCGATGGCACGCAGGGCGCCACGGGCGAGCGCCGGCTTCAGCATGTTGCTCGCATCCATCGCCCCCTCCGCCGCACCGGCGCCGACCAGCGTGTGAAGCTCGTCGATGAACAGAATGATCTCGCCGTTCGACTCCTCGATCTCCTTCAGCACCGCCTTGAGGCGGTCCTCGAACTCGCCGCGAAACTTCGCGCCGGCGATCATCGATCCGAGGTCGAGCGAGCAGACGCGCTTGTTGCGCAGGATCTCCGGCACATCGCCCATGAAGATGCGGCGCGCAAGACCCTCCACGATAGCGGTCTTCCCAACGCCCGGTTCGCCGATCAGAACCGGGTTGTTCTTCGTGCGGCGGCTCAGCACCTGAACGACGCGGCGGATCTCCTCGTCGCGGCCGATGACCGGGTCCAGCTTGCCCCGACGCGCGAGTTCGGTGAGGTCCTTGGCGTACTTCTCGAGCGCCTGGAACTTACCTTCAGGGTTCTGGTCGGTCACCCGCTGCGAGCCGCGAACGGCACTCAGCGCCTTGAGGATGGCCTCGTGCGTCGCACCATAGGACTGCAACGCGAGCTGAGCCGGATCCTTCTTGGCGTCGGCAAGCGCGAGCAGCAGGTGCTCGGTGGAGACGTACTCGTCCTTGAAGTTCTCGGCCTCTTTGAAGGCCTGCTCCAGTACTCGCTGGCTGGCCTGGCTGAGATTCGGCTGGGCGCCGCCCTGCACCTTCGGCAGCTTGGCGACGGCAGTGTTGATCCCCGAGAGCAGCTGCTCGACCGGTACACCGATGCGTCCGAGCACCGGCAGCACGACCCCGTCGCGGTCCTCGAGCAGCACCGCAAGTACGTGCATCGGCAGGACCTCGGGGTTGCCGTTCTCCGCCGCAACGCCCTGCGCGGCGGCGATCGCCTCCTGGCTCTTGACCGTCAGCTTATCCCACTTGATTGCCATAACAGACTCCCTTAGAGCGGGCACTGCCCAGAGCTCCTCTCCTGCATTGGATGCGCTTCCACGATCTTGGTAGCAGATAATATGATAGCAGCGCACTCATACTCCTGCTCGGCTCGAGAGAGATGCACGCCTCAGCCAAGAGCCGCGATCCTCGGCGTCTCTCGTAGCAGGCCGTATGAGTCCCTGAAAGCATTATCTATAAGACCCCTGACCTGCGGCGTCGCACACCCACCGTAGGGGAAGACTCTCTTCGCCGGGCAATCACTGACGGAGCTCTGCTTCAGCGGTTCTCTCCTGGCTCCGGAGTCGCGCCGCCTGGGCAGCTGCTCGACAGCACAACTAAAACGGGGAGCTGGGCCATGGTCAGCACCCGAGTCCGGCACGGCACCGGGCTGAGCACCGGTGACGACGGCCGACGCGGCGTGGACCGCAGCCGGTCGTCGACGCGCACCCTACTCTTTTGCAGAGAGGACGACGAGCCGGGCAAAGAGCGTCTCGCTTCTCAACCCTGCTCGATCTCCACCGGCAACTCCGTCACCGAGATGATGGGCGCCGCCACCCCGACCGTCAAACCCCCGCCGTATGAGAAAGACAGCAAGCGGGCCTAGCCTGCAGACGCCTGTGAGACGCGCGGGTCAGCGGCCACTCTGGTTGGCCGTGATGAAGGCCGCGGTCGTCTCGTGCAGCTGCCGCAATGACTCCTCATTGATGTAGACCATGTGCCCGGTGTGGAAAAAGTGATAGCTGATATTGCTCTGCAGACTCACCGGCATGGGCAGGTGCTTCATCTCGTAGGTCGCGCCGAAGTACGTCGTTCCAAGGTCGAAGTAGCCGCCCATCAGCAGCACCTTCATCTTCGGGTTGAGCTTCATCGTGTAGGCCAGGTCGCCGATCACGTTGAGCGGGCTACTCGCGCGCTCGTCTCCGGGGCCGCGGTGCTCAGAGTTCCATCGCCAGCCGGGCTCCCGCGCGCTCGGCTTGTAGGTCATCTGCTCGCCAAACTTCAGGTCATTGCGTGCATAGGCGTTGATGGCCGTGGTGAAGAGCGAATCGATGGACTGGGTGAACGGGTCGTAGTCGGCGCTTGAGCTCAGCGGGTCGACATCGGGCCCCTGGTAGCGCGTATCAAGGCGACCGGTGGTGATGCCCATCTCGGACTGCAACTCCTTTGAGAACTCGCCGCCGGCGACGCGCAGGTTGGCTTTGAGCCAGTACGCCGCAGGCACGCCGGTGTAGCTGTGCAGCTTCTCCGCGACCGCCTCTTTGCGTGCCTGCGGCAGATCGGCGCCGAGCAGAAGGGCAGACGCGTACTCGCCAATGGCGTACTGCTCGACCTCGTGCAGGAAGGGCTCAAGCTCTGCGGGCTGGCTGGGCACGCGATGGTGGTACCACGCGGTTGCGGCAAAGGAGGGCAGCGCGAGGAAGAAGCCCTGCTCCATGCCGGGCTGGCTGTGCGCGCTATCCGGGCTGTCGTTATAGCTGAGGATCTGCGAGAGCAGAATGACGCCATTCAGGTCGACGCTCTGCAGCGCGGCGCTGAGCGCCGCCGAGCGCGGCGTGCCGTAGCTCTCGCCGAAGAGGAACTTGGGTGAGTTCCAGCGGTCGTATTTGCTTAAAAACCGGCGGATGAACCGATCGAACGCATGCACGTCCTCATCGACGCCGTAGAAGGCCTTGTTCGCATCCTTGCCGACGACGCGGCTGAAGCCGGTACCAGGCGCGTCGATGAAGACGAGGTCGGAGACATCGAGCAGGCTGTACTGGTTTTCGATGATGCGGTAGGGTGCCCCCTCGTCGTGCTGCCCGTCGGTGGTGAGGATGCGCTTGGGGCCGAACGAGCCCATGTGCAGGTACATGGTCGCGGAGCCCGGACCGCCGTTATAGAGGAAGGTTACGGGCCGGATCTCGCCGGCCGCGGCCTTCTTGAAGTACGCGGTGTAGAACATGTGCGCGACCGGCGGCGCGTCCTCTGGCTTGTCCTTGTCCGGCGTGTGCACGCCGCTGTCCGGCAGCAGCTTGCCGTCGAAGCCGAGCATCGCGTCGTACGGATCGGTAGCGCCAACGGTGAGGATGCCGGCGTGCGCCGTGTAGGCGATCGTCTGGCCGGAGGCGTGCACGACGCCCTCGGTGACGGAGTCCGCTGGCACGCCGGCCGCCGGCTGCTCGGGTGTGCCCTGCACCACGACCTTCTCGTCCCTGCGATCTCTTCTGTCCTGTGCCTCTGCACTCGACAGCAGCGACGCCCCGACCATCGCGCACGCCGTCACACCGGCACACATCCGCCCCATCGTCATCAAGAATCCACTCTCCAAGGAACTGCGCTCTAGGAAGACAGCGTGTAGCTGCAGTATAGCGAGGATCTCCGCGGCAGCCGCAAGCGCGGGCTGCCACGGCCTGCTGTGGCGCGTGCGTCGCTACTGGCTACGGCCGAGCCCGTCATCCTTGTGGTAGTTGGGGTACGGCGGCACGGCGAAGTTCGCGGGCGGGTGCTCTTTCAGCTGCTCGAGGACGAGAGCGACGGCGCGCTCGAGCTGCGGATCGTGCCCGGCGGCGACCTCCTTCGGCAGAGACTCGACCTCGACATCCGGCGGAATACCGTGGTTCTCCACCTCGAACTCGCCTTTGAGTCCGTAGATCGCGGTGCGCGGTGCCGTTACCCCGCCGCCGTCGAGCAGCGTGGGATAGCCGCCGATGCCCACCAGACCGCCCCAGGTGCGCGTTCCGACCAGCGGACCGAGCCCCGCCTTGCGGAAGTACCACGGCATGGCGTCGCCGCCCGAGCCCGCGCTCTGATTGATGATCATCGCCTTTGGGCCGAAGATGGCGCCCGATGGCTCGGTGACTCGCTCGCCCTCGCGTGTCTCATAGTTCGCCATGGGCACGCGACGCAGCACGTCGATCACGTAGTCGGCGATCAGGCCGCCCTCGTTGTAGCGCTCGTCGACGACGACCGCCTTCTTCTCCGTCTGCGCGAAAAAGTAACGGTTGAAGTTACTGAAGCCCGCACCCGCCGTGTTCGGCAGGTAGACGTAGGCCACCTTGCCGCCGCTCATCGCGTCGACTTTGCGGATGTTGTCCTCGATCCACTCGAGACCGCGCATGCGGTGCTCCGAGTCGACCGGAACCACGGTGACGCGGCGAGAGCCGGAGCCATCCGGGCTGGGGCCGATCTCGAGCACGACCTGCCGCCCCGCCATGCCTTGCAGGAACGCGTCGACGTTGTCGGTCGCGAAGAGTGGCCGGCCGTTGACGGCGAGCAGGTACTCGCCCTCATGCACCGCAACGCCCGGCTGGCTGAGTGGCGCGCGCAGCGATGGATTCCAGTTGCCGCCGGTGAGCACGTGCGCGAACCTGTAACGGTTATGGTCGATCGCGTAGTCCGCGCCGAGCAGCCCGGTCTTTGGGCCATGCTCCGGGGATCGCGGCGCCCGTATGAACATGTGGCCGATGGTGATCTCGCCCAGCATCTCCTCCTGCAGTGCGGTCAGCTCGCTTCGCGCGCCAAGGCCGTCGAGGTAGACGGCGTACTTCGCCTCCGCCTTCTTCAGGTCGAGCCCATGCGCATGCGGATCGTAAAGGAACTCGCGCTCGATGCGCCACGTCTCGCGATAGATCTGCCGCCACTCTGCGCGCGGATCGATGTGCGCCTGCATCTCGCCGACGCGCAGCGGCTTGCCGGGAGCACCGTCTCCACCGCCCGGCTTGAGATCCTCAATCGGTGTGATCGCAAAACTGTCGCCCCGGTTGTAGAGCATCTTCTCCCCGTTGAAGGAGGTCACGAAGCCGCTGATGTTGTGCAGCACATCTTCGGTCTGCCGCTTCTCGAGCGTGAACTTCCAGAGCGACCGGAAGCCGCCGCGCGAGCCGTCGTCGGCGCTGTTGGCCGCCGCACTGCCCTCGCCGAGCAGCAGCACGCCCTCCTTGCCGACCGCGAGCGCGACGTAGTTGCGTGCCGGGATCGGCAGCGCGACCGTCCGGCGCTCGATGCCGTCGAGATCCACCTTCATCTCGGGCAGCTTCGGCGTCTTTGCCGCGTCCTCCTTCTTGCCGTCCGCCTTGCTGTCAGCGGCCTTCGTCTCCTCTGCCTTGCGCTTGTCCGCGTCGGCCTTCTTCTCGTCGTTCGTGGACTTCTCATCGTCGCTCTCGGGCGGGATGGGCGACGGCAGATCCTTCGAGAGCACAGCCACGTAGACGCTCGACGTCGTCGTGCGGTTCAGGCTCGAGAGATTGAAGCCGTCGATCGCCGGACCGAGATCCGTACTGGCCGTGAAGTAGACGTACTTGCCGCTGGGATCGAAGAGCGGATTGGAGACGTCGCTCATGCCGTCCGTGATCTGCGTGCTCTTATGCGTCGTGAGGGAGTAGAGGTACGCCGCGTGTTCCAGGTTGTGCAGCGACTTTGTGTACAGGACCCACTGCGCGTCAGGCGAGAAGCTCGCGTTGAGCGACGGCGCGGAGAAGCCCTCATACAGGTCGGTGTCGACCTTGAGCGGCCGCCCGCTGCCCTCGACATCGACCACCCAGAGATTAAGTCGCTTGTCGCCGAAGAGGATGCGCTTCGAGTCCGGAGACCAGTGCGGCGCGTAGAAGTAGGTCGGGTCGGGGCCGAGATCGATCACCCTCGGCGGCGCGATGCCGTCCTGCTCGCGCACATAGAGCTGGTACTCACCTGAGGCGTCGCTAAAGTACGCGATGCGCTTGCCGTCGGGCGACCATGCGGGCTCGCGCTCGGCGGCGTTTGAGGTGTCGGTCAGGTCGCGAACATCCCCCTTCTCTGCCGGCACGGTGAAGATGTCGCCATGTGCCTCGAAGACCGCGCGCGCCCCGGTCGGCGAGAGCGCGACGTTCTGAACCTCGTCCGGCCGCACCGGCTGGATCGACGGCGCCAGCTCCGGCAGATCGCCTGCGAGCGTCACGTTGACGACGTGATCGGCCTTCGCGGCCGTGTCGTAGAGGTGCAGGCTGCCGAACTGCTCGTAGACCAGGCCGCCCGGCCCGGCTGTAACGGACTTCAGATCGAGGCCGTGGTTTTCAACCACCTGCTCAACCTTTTCCGAGCGCGTGTCGTAGCGAAAGAGCGAGACCGGGCCGTTGCGATCGGAGAGGAAGTACACAGAGTCGCTGGACCATGCAGGGCTGTAGTCGTTTGAGTTCTCGCGCGGCACCTTCACCAGATCGAGCGTCTTCGCGTCGACGATCCAGATCGGCTCCGTCTGGCCGCCGCGATATCGCTTCCAGGAGGCGCGCTGCCACTGGTTCACCGGCGTGTACGCGATGTGGCTGCCATCGGGAGAGTAGCTCGCCTCATCCACCGACGGCAGCTTCACAGGCTCCGGCAAGCCCTTGCCGTCGGCGGAGACCAGGAACATGCGCGTGAAGTCGTTGAAGCTCGTGCGGTCGCTGTTCGTCATCACGTAGCGGCCGTCCGGCGTCCATCCGATGGCGTCGTCGCCGTCCGGGTGGAAGGTCAGCTGTCGTGCGGTCCCGCCCTCGGCCGGGATCAGGTACACACTCTTGTTGCCCGCAACGCTCGCACTGAAGGCGATCATGCTGCCATCCGGAGAGAAGTACGGCCCGGATCGAATGTTTCTGGTCGAGGTCACCCGCCGGGCCTCGCCGCCCTCCCGCGGCACGGTCCAGATGTCGTCCGCGTAGACGAAGGCGATGCGATTGGCGCTCAAGGCAGGCGCGCGCAGGATGTGCGGTGTCTGTGCGGGAACTCGCAGAACAGAGACAAGGAGGGCAGACAGCAGCAGAGCTCGACGCATGCAGGCGATTCCTCGGCGGTGGGGCATCACAGACGACTGTGTTGGCATTGTAGAGACGGAATACGCGACAGCGCGCGGGAAAGTTCCTTGCAGCACCGTGCCCGATGGAGAGCCTCGGCACGGTCAGTCGACGCGGCAGATCAGGCACTTCAGGTAAGTCGTCTCGGGCAGCGTGAGGATGGCGGGGTGATCAGGCGCGGCGCCGCGGGTTTCGAGCAGCTGCACATGCCGGCGGCTGTCCGTCGTGGCCGATGCGAGCATCGCCGTGAAGTCAGCGAGCGGAACATGGTGAGAGCAGGAGCACGTGACCAGTATGCCGCCAGAGCGCAGCATGCGAAGCGCCCGCAGATTCAGCTCCTTGTAGCCGCGCAGCGCCCCCTCGGTGGCTCGGCGCGACTTCGCAAACGCCGGCGGATCGAGCACAATCGTGTCGAACCGCTCTCCGGCCTGATCCCACGCGCGCAGCAGGTCAAAGGCATCGGCCTCAATCCAGTCCACCTCGGCCGTGAGCGAGGCTTGGTTCAGCTCCAGATTGCGGTCGGCGACCTCGAGCGCCGACCGGCTCGCGTCGACGCCGGTGATACGCTCACAGCGCCGCGCCAGGTGCAGTGCGAAGCCGCCATGGTAGGTGCAAACGTCCAGCGCGCGGCCATGCGCGTAGCCGGCAGCCGCGGCATAGTTGAATCGCTGGTCGAGGAACGCGCCCGTCTTCTGGCCGGCGGCGACGTCGTAGTGAAAGCCGAGCCCGTGCAGATGGAAGACGGTCGCCGCGACGGACTCCATCCCCGGCGTGCTGAAGAGCGGCTCCGCGGGCGGCTGCGGCAGCTCTTCAAGCTCCCGCATGCGCGCGTCCGTCCGCTCCCATACCGTAACCGGCTCACCGGCACGAGACGCGCACGCGCGCGGCAGCAGCTCAGCGAGCAGAGCGCGCACGTCGGCCGCGGCCGTGCCTTGCGTGAGCAGCTGCACGATCACGACGTTGCCGTACTGATCGGCGACAATCCCCGGCACGCCGTCCGCCTCGCTGAACAACAGTCGCCGCGCATCAGTCGCGGGAGAGAGCGGGGCGAGCGTCTCGCGCCGCGCGAGCGCTGCCTCGACACGCTCCCGCAGCGTGCGTAGAAGGCCATCGCGCGCGAGCCCCGGCTGCGAGGAGACGATTCGTACCGCGATCGTCGACGCTGTGCTGTACGTGCCGGAGCCAAGTGCGATCCCGCGCGTGTCCGTCACGGTCACGAGCGCGCCCGGAGCCAAACTCGAAGAGTCTCCCTCGAGATCCGTGCGATAGACCCAAAGATGGCCGCCGCGCAGCCGGTCCGCGGCACGTCGTGTGACGCGGATCACCGCGGTCGTTGCAGAGCCCTCTTCGCCGCCCGTCGCCATCCGATCATCGTCGCACAGCAAGTCGTCATGCCGCCCGCCGTCGCGCTACCCTGAAGAGGTCACATCAACCCCGCCACGACGGAAGCACACGTGGCGAGACGCTCGCGAAGGCTTCGACGAGGACCTCCATTCCGCCCGATCGCACCACCGATGTCCTCATCCTGGGCGCCGGCGCCGCCGGCCTGCTCTGCGCAATCGAGGCCGGCCGCCGCGGTCGCCGCGTGCTTCTGCTCGACCACGCCGAGCGCGCCGGGCGAAAGATTCTCATCTCAGGCGGCGGTCGTGCCAACTTCACCAACCTCCACTGCACGCCCGACAACTTCCTCTCGGAGAACCCGCACTTCGCCCGCTCGGCGCTCGCCCGCTACACGCCAGCTGACTTCATCGCGCTGGTCGAGGCACACGGCATCCCGTACCACGAGAAGACGCTCGGCCAGCTCTTCTGCGACGGCTCCGCGCAGGCGATCGTCTCCATGCTGGAGCGGGAGTGCGCGCAGGCGGGCGTCACGTGGCAGCTCGCCACGCGCGTGCTCTCGATCACACGCGACACCAGCTTTCGCGTCGAGACGAGCGCGGGCGTGGTGCGTGCGGCAAAGCTCGTCGTCGCCACCGGCGGTCCGTCCATCCCGAAGATGGGCGCGACCGGCTTCGGCTATGAGCTCGCAGAGCGCTTCGAGCTCCGCCTCGTCCCGCCGCGCCCCGCCCTCGTTCCCCTCGTCCTCAGCGCGGAGGACCAGCAGCAGTGGTGCGACCTCGCCGGCCTCTCGACGGAGGTCACGATCAACGCCGGTCTGGAGGGTGCGCGAAGCCGCAGCCATGCCGCGCCGGTCTTCCGCGAGAAGCTGCTCATCACGCATCGCGGACTCAGCGGCCCGGCTGTCCTGCAGGCGTCTTCCTATTGGCGGCCCGGCCACACCGTCGCGATCGATCTTGCGCCCGGTGCGGAGATCGCGGCGCCGCTCCTCCGCAGTGCCTCCCAGCGAGGCCCCGCGACCGCCTCCGCCGCTCTCCGGTCCGCGCTACCCGCGCGCCTGGCGGAGCGCTGGATGCAGCACCGCGCGCCGGACCGCTGGACCAACGCCGGCCTCACGCAGTGGGAGGCTGGCCTGCACCGCTGGCAGATCGTCCCGAGCGGCACCGAGGGCTTCGCGAAAGCCGAGGTGACCGCGGGCGGCGTCAGCACGGCGGAGCTGGATGCGCGCACGATGGAGAGCCGCCGCGTGCCCGGCCTCATCTTCATCGGCGAGGTCGTCGATGTGACAGGATGGCTGGGCGGCTACAACTTTCAGTGGGCGTGGGCCTCCGGAGCCGCAGCCGGACGGAGCGTCTGACGCGAGACATAGCCGCAGACCGGCGCTACTGGACCGTGAGCGTGAAGTTGATCTGGCGTGAGACGCCCGCACTCGCAACCGTAACCTGGATCGTGTAGGTCCCGGGCGGCGTTGTCGCGGCTGCGCCTGACGAGCTGTCCCCACCGACGCCAGAAGACGGCGTGTCACGGCTTACGGCACAGCCGCTCAGACTCCCTGCAACTCCGCCGAACAGCGCAAACCACACCAGCAGCCGCCGTGGCAATCCAATCCGTCTCCGCCAGCCAAGCAGCACAAGAGGCAAGCCAAACGCCGTCCAGACGAGATGCCGTCCCGCGAGCATCGAGGCCGACGCCGCGGGCGCCACCCCTGTGCTGACCGTGGCCACAACCAGCTGCGTGCCCGCAAGGGAGACGCTCGCCGGCGAGAGGTTGCAGCTGCTGTTTGCCGGTGCGCCGCTGCATGTAATCGACGCCGTCCCCGAGACGCCTGCGCCTGCGGTCACCAGCATGGGAAAGGCGGCGCTGGCTCCGCTGGCGATCGTGGCCGCACTCTGGCCATCGGCGCTCACGGCAAAGTCCACGCCGCTTCCGCTCAGGACCAGCACCTGCGGGCTGTTCGCCGCGTCGTCCGCAATTGTGAGCGTGCCCGTCCGCGTGCCGGTTGTGGCCGGCGCAAACAGAAGCGAGACACTGCAGGTCGTGCCGGCCGCCACCACGCCGCTGCAGCTGGATCCTGCGGCAAGCGCGAAGTCGCCCGTCACCGAGACGCCGGAGAGGCTGAGCGGCCCACCGCCATGGTTGGTCAGCGTCACCGTCTGCACAGCTGAGGTCGCACCAACCGCGGTTGCTGGAAAGGAGAGTGAGTTCTGTGGCGAGAGCGACACTCCCGTGGGCGCGATGCCAGTGCCGCTGAGCAGCACGGTCTGGGAGCGGAACTCGTCCGCAACGACCATGCTCCCGGTCTGCGCGCCGGTGCGTGTGGGCGCAAAGACCACGGAGACCGCGCAGCTTGCATGACCACTCAGGGAGTTGCCACAGCTGTTGCTGACCGAGAAGTCGCCCGCAGTGATGCTGGCGCTGATGAGCGTGAGTGGGACATCGCCGGCATTGGTCAGCAGGACCGTCTGCGGCGCACTCGCGCTGCCGGAGGCCTCGCTCCCGAAGCTGAGCTGCGTCGCGGAGAGCGCATCGGTCGGTGGTGAGGTCGCCGAGCCGCTCAGAGCGGCCGAGAGTATGGTCGCGCCGGCCGCAATGCGGAACAGCCCCGTCCGTGAGCCGGTCGCCTGCGGCGCAAAGACGAGACTCACCGTGCACCCTGTGCCCGCTCCCAGCGTCGCTCCGCAGGTGTTTGCCGCGATCAGGAAGTCGCCGCTGACGGAGGGCGCGCCAAGCGTCGTCGAAGCGGTCCCCGTATTCGAGACCGTGATGTTCTCCGCCGCGCTCGCACCGCTCACCGGTGTGCTCGGAAAGGGAAGCACGACCGGGTTGAGCACCACCGGGGCCGCCGCAGTCGCAGCTCCGGAGAGCGCGATCGTCGCCTGGCCGCCCGACACATTCGCGAAGATCGTCAGCACGCCGGAGCGCGCGCCCGTCGTGCTCGGCAGAAACTGCGCCTGGACGACGCAGCTCGCGCCAGGCGCCACACCACTGCCGGTGCAGTCGCTCGCCGCCTGGAAGTCGCCCGTTGCACTCACACTCGAGACAACCAGCGCCGCGCTCCCGGAGTTTGTAAGTGAAATAGATTCGGTTGCACTCAGCGTCCCGACAGCCTGCGCAGGGAAGACGAGTGCATCCGCGTTGAGCGAGATCGCCGGCTGCACCGGCGTGAGCGCCGTGAGCAGTGGAATCTGCCAAATGCCGCGTCCCGCGGTGGAGGCGCGTAGCTCACCCAGCCGGCCGTCCCCAGTCGGCATCTGCGGCGCGGCGGCAAGCTGGATGACCGGTGCGTTGGGCAGAGCGGTCCCGAGTACGGTCCAGCAGTTCGCCGCCGCGCACGTGCCGATCGTCTGCGTTACATAGACGCCGGTGTCGAGTGCCACATAGACCGTGTTCGCGTCGTTCGGGTCCACAGCGACGCTGTTGGCTGGCGCGTTCGGCAGATTACCGCTCACATTCAACCAATGCGCGCCGCCATCGATCGAGCGGTAGAGGTGCGGCGACGAGACCCCGTTCCCGGCAAAGCCCATCACCGTCGCGTAGACCGTCTGGCCGGTCCTGTCGTGCGAATCGACGGTGATCGATGAGATATCGAAGCCGCCAGGATTGAAGCGCTGCTGGTTCGAGGCGTCGTTCGTGACCGGGCTCGCAGCCAGATCGGTCCATACCGTGGCGGAGGTCGCGTCCGCCGCGTCGAGAGTGCGGAAGATGTGGCCCGCAATCGTTCCGCCGCCGCTCAGCAGGCCGGAGATGCCGGCGTAGACGACCGGCGCGACGGTTGACGTGACCGCCGTGCCGCCGGCCGCGAGCGAGCGCACGAGCGGATTCGCAGTCACGTCACAGGCGCCTCCCGTCGGGCCGGCAAAGAAACTGCTGATCGCATCTCCTGCCACCCAGCCGGCGCCATCTCCCGCCGGTCCGCGCCACACACGACACGTGCCCGCCAGCAGCTCGGTCGGGTCGTCCGGGTCGAGCAGCCACGGTGCGTCCAGTCGCGCGTCATCAAGTCCGACCGTCTGCGATCCTATGGTCGGCGCGCCCGCTGCATCTGCGGGAGAGCACGCGTCGCCATCCGCGCACTGCAGGATGCTGATGCCCGCGGCGGTCGACAGATACCACAGCGAGGGGTGTACCGGGTCGATCGCGACCGTCCCCCCTTCGCCACTCGAGAGCTGCAGCCAGCCGCCGCTCTCCTCGGCCGCAGTTCCGGCGGCACCAAGCCCCGCCAGCAGCGCGGACGGGCTCACGGGATCCTGCGCAAAGCTGATGACCTCCGCGAGCGATCCGAGCGAGCCGTTCAAGTTCTGGAAGTGCGCCGCATCATCGGCCGAGCAGATGGACGCCTGCTGACCAACGAGATCCGTCGATCGCCAGAGCCCGCCGTCGTTGCCGAAGAAGACCATCGGCAGCGCGCTCCCACTTGCGTTCGAGGCCGCGATGGCATGTTGCGCGGGCGCGACGTGGGCGGGCGCGTTACAGCCGTCGGCCGTGTTGGTCGTGTTACGCAGCACGCACCCTGCCGCGACCGAGCAGCGGAAGAGATCGTGCGTGCCGGCGAAAAGCACCGTGTCGCCTGCGTCAGGCACGGCCGCGAGCACGAGGTTGTAGTCGCCCTGATCGACCGTCCCGCTGCCGTCCGTCGTCTCCAGTGCCGTACTGACGATCGCGTCCGTGAAAGCCGGCTCGGCCGTCTGGCAGTGCGATCCGCGATTCAGCCCGCAGACGTCCCGCGCGATCCCGAGGTCCCGATTCTGCGCATCGACCGTCAGCGCGAACGTATCGCCCGTCACCGGATCGACCGCGAGCGCACCACGAAAGATAGGGCACGACGCATCGCCGGCAAGCCCGATCGCCGGCGGACACGCCGTTGTGCTCAGGCTCGCGGAGGGCTGCGTCGCGAGCCGCGTCCAGCTCACGCCGTCTGCCGACTCGTAGTAGCCGTGGTAGCGCACAGCGGCATAGAAGCGCTGGCGCACGGGGTTCCATACAACGGCCGTCACCGCGTGTCCGCCGTTGTTGCCGCCATTGGGCAGCGGCGACTGAAGGATCTGACTGCCGTCCGCGATCGTCGCCATCTGCCACGTCACGCCGGCATCCGTCGAGACGTAAAGTCCCATGACGCTGTTCGTTGTGTCGGGCGCATTCACCAGCGATCCCTCGACCGACTGGCTCACCGCGGCCACCACCAGCCCCGGCGTCGCCGTGCTCCAGGCAAACCCGGCGAAGCCGAGACCGACGAAGGAGTGATTTCCGTAGAGACCATCGCGCGAGCCCGGAATCAGCGCCCAGGTCTGCCCGCCATCGGCAGAGCGCAGAATACCCGAGCCGTAGTAGGAGTCCGACGAGTCGTTCGGGTCGCCCGTCCCGGCCAGCACGATGCCGCCCGTCTGGGCACTGAGCGCGCCGATGCTGAGCGAGGCCGTCGCCGCGCTGTCCGCGTTGCCGCTGAAGACAGCCAGCGAGTCCGTCAGCGCGGTGAACTGCACGACTCCCGGCGAGGCCGCGGCGTTGGTCGACTTCCAGACCCCGCCGCCCGCGGCGCCGAGGTAGACCGTGCTCCCGCTCGCATCGCCTGGATCGATCGCGATGCTGGTGATCCGCCCGCTCAGCGTTCCGTAGCTCAGGCTGCGCACCTGTGCCGGCCCGAGCGGCTGCCATGCCGCACCCAGTGAGGTGATCTCCGGGTGTGCCTGCAGGCGTGCACGCTGCGCGGTCACCAGCGCGGCGTGCTCGGCGCGAGACGCGGTCACCGCCGCCGCTGCGTTCGTCGCCCCGGTGAGCGAACGACCGCGTAGAAAGAGTTGCGCGCGTGCGGAAGAGGGACTCTGCGGAGCGGTCGCTGCCGTGCTCTGCGCCGGCGCACGCACCGATGGTACCGGTGTCCGGATCAACTCCTGAGCCGTTGACGAACGCGACAGCAGGAGCGCACACGCTGCCGTCAGGCTGATGAGCCACTGGCGGCCATGTGGAAGCGATCGATGCGGAGGTGCTCTGCGGGTGACGCGCATCATGAGGGAGCCGGCCGCGGCAGCGCTGCCCCGTACAGCCCACCCTCACAGCGCGTACAGCGAGATCACGCACGAACTGTATCGAAGGCGGCTGTTTCCGGAGACCGGGACCAGACCGCCTCCGACTCGTCAGCAGCGGACGATCTTCGGCGACTCGATCCCACGCGTCGCGTTCCTCGAATCTATGACCAGCCGTGACCCGGCAACAATGTTCTGAAAGTTGTAGACCGAGTGATCGGTGAGGATGAGCACGCAAGCATACTGCGCAAGATCGTCCAGCTCCGCCGAGTGCATCCGCAGATCGTACTTGCGGCCGCTGCCCACCGTCGGAAAGAAAGGATCGTTGTAGCTCACCAGCGCCCCCGCGCGCTGCAGCATCTGGATGATGGTCAGCGCCGGCGACTCGCGCAGATCATCCACATCCCGCTTGTACGCCACGCCAAGCACCATCACCTTGGCCCCGGCGAGCGCCGTGCCGTCGCGCTCGAGCGCACGCGCCGCACTCTGGACCACATAGGCCGGCATGCCCTCGTTGACCTCGCCCGCCAGCTCGATGAAGCGCGTCGGAAAGCCAAACTCCTTCGCCTTCCATGTGAGATAGAACGGGTCGACCGGGATGCAGTGCCCCCCCACGCCCGGCCCCGGGTAGAACGCCTGGAAGCCGAAGGGCTTCGTCGCCGCCGCATCAATCACCTCCCAGAGGTCGATCCCCATCGCGACGCACAACTGCTTGAGCTCGTTGACCAGCGCGATATTCACGCAGCGATAGATGTTCTCGAGCAGCTTCGTCATCTCGGCCGCTGCCGGCGTGGACATGGGCACCGTGCGATAGAAGATGCTGCTGTAGAGAGCAGTCGCCGCGGCCGTCGCGCGAGCCTCCATCCCGCCAATCACCTTCGGGATCTCGCGCCGCGGCGTGGTCAGGTTTCCGGGGTCCTCACGTTCGGGCGAGAACGCGACCATCACGCCGTCCAGCGACGTCTCCGGTGCGCCTTCCTTCACGACGCGATCCAAAGCCGCCGTCCGCAGTACCGCGAGCCCGTGCGCCGCACCCACGCGGTCGATCGTCGCCGCGATGATCTCCTCGGTCGTCCCCGGATAGGTCGTGCTCTCGAGCACCACCAGCTGCCCGGCGCGCAGGTGCGGCGCCAACGCCTCGATCGTCGCCACGACGTAGCTCATGTCGGGCGTGTGATCCTTGTGCAGCGGCGTCGGCACGCAGATCAGCACCGCGTCGAGCGCACCTACCTCCGCGAAGTCCGTCGTCGCGCGAAAGCCCTTCCGCTGCGCCGCCGCGATGTGCTCCGGCTCGATGCGATGGATGTAGGAGCCGCCGCCGTTCAGCGTGCTGACCTTCGCTGCATCCACGTCAAAGCCGGTCACACGCAGCCCCTGCTCGCTGAAGAGCAGCGTCAACGGCAGACCGACATAGCCCAGACCGACGATGCCGACACGCGCCGTTCGATCCTCCACGCGCGCGATCCAACCCGTCAGGTCGAACTCCGCCGACACTGTGCCCGCCTGCCGCGGATCACCTTCCTGCACTGCTCGATGTCGCTGCTGCACGCTATCGTCCCCCTGCCGCTCCGCCCGTGTCATCCGTGGACCACGCGTCCTTATACCAGGCGATGGTGCGGCGCAGACCTTCCTCGAAGCCGACCTGCACGCTGTATCCGAAGGCGTCGCGCGCCGCCGTGATACTCGCCAGGGAGTCACGTACATCCCCGTCGCGCGCCGGTCCGTACTGCGGTGCTTCGTTCACTTCCAACAGATGCGCGAGCCGCGTATAGGTCTCATTCAAGCTGTGCCGCTCGCCACAGGCCACGTTGAAGACCCTTCCCGCCACCCGCTCCGCCGGCGCGGCAAGCGCCAGCAGGTTCGCCGAAACAACGTTGTCGACATAGGTGAAGTCGCGGCCCTGCTCGCCGTCGCCGAAGATCGTCGGCCGCTCACCACGCAGCAGCTGTAGAGCAAACCGCGCCATCACGCCGGAGTACGGCGACTGCGGATCCTGCCGCGGACCAAAGATATTAAAGTAGCGCAGCGACACCGTCTCCAGTCCAAACACCCGCCAGTAGCTCTGCATGTAGAGCTCGCCGGTGAGCTTCTGCACCGCGTAGGGCGAGATTGGCTCGGGCGCCATCGTCTCCACCCGCGGAAAGCCTGGCTGGTCGCCATACGCCGACGACGACGCGGCGTACACGACTCGTCTCACCCCCGCCGCGCGCGCCGCCTCCAGCAGGTTGAACGTCCCGTCGATGTTGATGGTGTGGCTCGGCCGTGGCTCCTCGACGGAGCGCGGGACGCTCGGCAGCGCCGCCTGATGCAGCACGAAGTCCACTCCCTCGCACGCAACGCGCACCGCCTCCGCCTCGCGCAGATCTCCCTCGATCAGCGTGATCCGGTCGGCGATCCCAGCCAGGTTCCGCCGATGCCCCGTCTCGAAGCTGTCAAACGCCCGCACCTCCTCGCCGCGCGCCACCAACGCGTGCGCGAGATGCGATCCGATGAAGCCGGCGGCTCCGGTGACAAGATAGGTCGGCAAGTCATCAGACTATCAGCGGCCTGCCGTCCGAGGCTCCTCCGGAAGCATGCGCATCGCATGGATGTACGCCTTGGAGTTGAACTTCCGGCCGGTCGATGCACCCGACATGTAACGCCGTTTGCCGAAGACGGGCCGTGACCCCCACGGCCGGTCGAACTTGCCCAGGATCGCCCACGCGATGCCGCCGTAGCCGCCCGGATCGCGACCATCCAGGAAGTACTTGTCGTTCAGGTAGACGCACGTCCGCATCGCCGTCGTCACGTCCGGCGTCCACTCCAGAATCTTCTTCGCCCAGTACATGCGCATGTAGTTGTGCATCCAGCCGAAGCGCACCATCTGTAGCTGCGCCGCATTCCATAGCTCGTCGTAGGTCTCGGCCCGCTCCATCTGCTCGGTCGTGTAGATGCGCTCCCGCTCGTCGCGCGCGTGCTCGGCGATCGTCGTCTTCGCCCAGTTCTCCGCGCAGGCTTCGTTGTCGTAGTCCGCCTGGTACTTGACGAAGTTGATCGTCAGCTCGCGCCAGGTAATCAGCTCGTTGAAGTAGCTGTCGCGCGTCTCGGCCAGCTTCGGGTTTTTGGCGACGGCCGCGTTCACCGCCAGCGCGATCGTCTGCGGGCCGATGTGTCCATAGTGCAGGTAGGGCGAGAGCCGGCTCGTCCCATCGAGCTCCGGCTCGTTGCGCGTCTCCGCGTAGCGCGGCAGGATCTCGGCCGTGAACAGCCGCAGGCGCTCATTCGCCGCGTGCGCGCCGCCCTTCCACTCCGGCACCGGCGGAACGCTGCGGTCGAAGTCCTTCCAGCCCTGCGTCATGTCCTCGTGCACGGAATCAGCGGCGAAGCCCTTCGGTCGCTGCCATGCGTGCTCCGCGTGCGGGTTCTCATAGGGGGTCAGGTACTCGGGCACGAGCTTCATCAGGCGCGGCCGCATGGTGTAGGCCGCATACTGCTGCGCAAAGAGCTTCGACGGCACGATCACGTCCGTATCGACCGTCCAGAACGGCACCGTGACCTGCTTTGCGAGCTCCTGCCGCCACTGCTCCGGCACACGCATCGGGTTCTCGTCGCCAACGATCAGTGCGGGCTCGACGTCAGCGACGAGCCTCAGGTGCGACTCGTTCGGTGCACGCCGGAAGACGAAGGTAATGTTGCGCGCTGCAAGGTCCTCTTCGATGTCCGGCAGACCCTGGTTGAGAAACGCGTAGTGCCGCAGATTCGCGTGCGGAAAATTGGCGATGCCGGCAAAGTACACCACCACCGGCAGCTTCAGCTCGTTCGCGACCGCAACCGCCACATCGACCGCGTGATTGTCACGTCCGCGCTCGGCCCGCTGCATCCAGTAGAGAACGCACTTCCCTCGGGCATTTGGAGCGCCGGGCCGCCGCACCGTCACCCGCGGGCTCTCCAGCAGCTTGCGGAGAGAGGCTGGCAGGGCCGACCCCTCCCGCTCGTCACCAGGAGTGCTGGGCGAGGCCGCCGCACGACCTGTACCCTTCGACTCCGCCGTCACCACCCTCTTCGTCGAGCGCGCAGTCTTCTTCGCGCTCGATGAATCCTGTGCCGCCATCGTCTCACTGCCTGCCTGATCTGCCTCGTCTGCTGCGGGAATCCCCCGCTTCTTTGCCGCGCTCATGGTGCTACGTTAGTGGATGGAACGCCGCCCGGGGAGCCGCGATGGAAACGCTTTTAAGCCGTGTTGATGACGTCGTACTGCGCGAGGGCTCGGCTGCCGACGCGGAGATGCTGGCCTTGGTGGCCGCCGCAACCTGTCTCGACGCCTTTGCCGGCATCCTTCCCGGTGACGCCATCGTCCAGCACTGTGCACGCCACAACACGCCGGAGCGCTTCGTGTACTACCTCGCGCAGCCCACGACAAAAGCGTGGTTGGCAGTCGCGGCCGAGGGTGGTGCAGCCGTCGGCTACAGCATGCTGACGGCTCCCGACCTGCCGCTCGACGACCTCGGCCCGCGCGACCTGGAGCTCCGCCGCATCTATCTGCTCTCCCGCTTTCAGGGCAGCGGCGCCGGCCAGCAGCTCATGGACGTCGCTCTCACTGCGGCACGCGTCGGCGGAGCGGAGCGCTTACTCCTCGGCGTCTACGCAAAGAACTGGCGCGCGCTGCGCTTCTACGAGCGGAATGGGTTTCGCCAGGTCGGCACACGTCAGTTCACCGTCGGCACGCTGGTGTGCGACGACTTTGTGCTCGGCCGCACGCTCTAGCCGACCACGGCCCGGCCAAAGAAAAGGCGACCCGAAGGCCGCCTATCTGTACTCCGCGACCGGCGCTACCAGCGTCCCCACGCACGGCTGATGTAGTCGCTCAGCGTCATCGTGATCAACACCAGAAAGGTGAAGAAGCCCGCTCCCACCGTCATCTTGATCAGCCGCGACTGAAACTTCACATGCATGAAGAAGAGAATGACGACGACTGCCTTGAAGCTCGCGATACCGAGCGCCAGGATCGGATTCAGCGGGCCCATGTCGAAGTAGGCCGCGATCACCGTCAGCGCCGTGCCGACCAGTAGCGTCGCGAACACGAGCGTGTACTGGAACGGCGTAACGATGTGATGCTCCGAATGCTCGGGGTTCGTAATATTCGCAGGGTCGTGTGTGTCGGACATGATCCAGGTTCCTCGCGGGCGTCTCGGCCGGTCTAGTGCAGCGGGTGGCGGTTAATGAGATAGAGCAGCGGAAACAGAAACAGCCAGACGATATCGACGAAGTGCCAATAAAGCCCGAAGTTCTCAATCGGCGCGACATATCCCGTGCTGAACCGTCCCCAGTACGCGCGCACCGTGAGCCACACCAGGATGCCGATGCCGATGATCATGTGCAGCGCGTGCATCCCGGTCATCGCGAAGTAGAGCGAGAAGAAGACCTGCGTGCGCTGCGCCATATCCGGCGCGAGTGGCTGCTCCGTCGGCTTCCCCGTCTTCGCGTCGATCGGCGGATTCACGAACTCCGAGATGTCGAAGTGCGCACCCGGAATGTGGTGCTTCTCCCACTTCTCGTGGTACTCGTCGTACTTGATGCCAAGGAAGACAATGCCGAAGAGCATCGTGAGCAGGAGCATCACCACCAGGAAGCCCCGCTTGCGAACCTCAGCCGCCCAGACTCCAAGCGCCATGCAGAAGCCAGAGGTGATCAGCACCGCCGTATTGATCGCGCCTTCGGTCACGTTCAGCTGGTTCGACGCAGCCGCGAACGCCGGGTAGTACCAGTTGCGATAGAGCAGGTACGCAAAGAACATGCCGCCGAAGAACATGATCTCCGTCAGCAGAAACAACCACATGCCGAACGTGCCCGCCTCCCGCTGCTGCTGCTCGGTCTCGAAGTGATGGCGGTGCTGCGGAAGCACGCTGTGAACGTGCTCCGCGTGCACCGCCGTCTCATGCGTGTGCGGGTGAATGGCTGTGATCGTGTTATCCAACGGTCGTCACCTCTTGAGCCTGCTTATGTGCGAGCCACTCGTAGTCGTACGCCTCGTGGTTGACCACGGGAGTCTCGATGAAGTTCTCCGTCAGCGGCGGCGATTGAATCTGCCACTCAAGCCCCGTCGCCTGCCACGGATTGTTTCCCGCAATCGCACCATACTTCAATGACCAGCCAAGGTAAAGCAGCGGCAGCATGTACCCAACGCCCAGCACGGTCGCACCTGCCGTCGAGAGCACATTCAGCACCTGGAACTCCGGCGGATACGCGTGATACCGGCGCGGCATGCCAAGGTAGCCGAGGATGAACTGCGGCAGGAACGTCAGGTTGAACCCGATGAAGGTCGTAACTGCGGCGAGCTTCGAGAGCGACTCCGGATACATGCGGCCTGTGATCTTCGGCCACCAGAAGTGCACGCCCGCAAGGAACGCCATCAGCATGCCGCCCACCATCACGAAGTGGAAGTGCGCGACGATGAAGTACGTCTCGGTCAGGTGAATGTCCATGCCGAGCGCGCCCAGAAAGACACCCGTCATGCCGCCGATCGTGAACAGCCCGAGGAAGCCGAAGGCGTACAGCATCGGCGTCTCGAAGGTAATGGAGCCCTTCTGCAGCGTGAACGACCAGTTGAAGATCTTGATCGCCGAGGGCACCGCGACCAGCATCGTGAGCAGCGAGAAGACCAGCGCCGAGTAGTTCGACACACCCATGATGAACATGTGGTGCGCCCACACGAAGAAGCCGAAGAGCGCGATCGCCACCGACGAGAACGCCACGGCCGTATAGCCGAAGACACGCTTGCGGCTGAAGGTTGAGATCACCTCGCTGATCACGCCCATGCCCGGCAAAATCATGATGTACACGGCGGGGTGCGAGTAGAACCAGAAGAGATGCTGGAAGAGCAGCGGATCGCCACCTTTAGTCGGGTCGAAGACGCCGATACCAATCGTCCGCTCAAGCGCCACGAGCACCAGCGCGATCGCCAGCACCGGCGTGCCCAGCACCATCAGCAGAGATGCGGCGTAGTGCGACCAGACAAACAGCGGCATGCGGAACCATGTCATCCCCGGCGCGCGCATGCGATGGATCGTGACGATGAAGTTCAGCCCGGTAAAGATCGACGAGAAGCCGGCGATGAAGATCGCCGTCGCCGCCGTGATCACGTGCGTGTTCAGATAGTGCGTCGAGAGCGGCGTGGTAAACGTCCATCCCGTGTCGACACCGCCCAGCACCAGGGCCGCGAGCGTCAGCGTGCCGCCAATGATGTAGAGGTACCAGCTCAGGAGATTGATCTTCGGGAAGGCCAGGTCCTTCGCGCCGATCATGATCGGGATCAGGAAGTTCCCCAGCGTTGCCGGCACCGACGGCACCAGAAACAGGAAGATCATGATGATGCCGTGCAGCGAGAACATCTTGTTGTAGGTATCCGACGCGACCAGGTCCGGCTGCGGCGTCAGCAGCTCGAGACGGATCATGCCGGCAAAGAAGCCGCCAATAAAGAAGAAGAAGGTGATCGAGATGAGGTAGAGCACCGCGATGCGTTTGTGGTCGCCCGTAAGCAGCCAGCTCAGCAGACCGTGCTCGTTGTTGAGATAGTTGCGTCTCGGGAGCGTGGCCGTGCTCTGGTCGGGAAGACTGACGATGGTGGAACCGACTGTGCTCATAAGTTACCGTCCTGCGCCGTGGCGCTCACTGACTTGACTGCGCTGTGGTCAACGTCTGCTGCGGACGGAAGTTCGTCTGCAGCGTCTTGATGTATTCAACGAGATCGATCAAACCCTCTTCGCTCACCTGACCCTGATAGGTGGGCATGATGGGCGCGTACCCTGCCGTGACATGCTGCGACGGGTTCAGGATCGAATCCCGCAGATAAGCCTCGTTCACCTGTACCTCGGAGCCGTTCGCCAGCTGCAGCCGCGCGCCGTAGACGCCGGCGAGACTCGGCCCCCGCGCCGCCGCCGTGCCGTTGTGGCAGGCGTTGCAGCCCAGGCTGTTGAAGAGCCGCTCCCCGTTCTGCGCCAGCGACATGCCGCTCGTCGACTGCTGCGTCCACTTCTGGTAGTCCTCAGGCGTCAGTGCCGTGATCTGGCCAACCATGCCGGAGTGCAGTGTGCCGCAGTACTGTGTACAGAACAGATGGTAGGTGCCCGGCGTCGTCGCCTGGAACCAGACCGTCGAATAGCGGCCCGGGATGACCTCGCGCTTCACACGAAAGTCCGGGATCGAGAAGCTGTGAAAGACATCCTGCGAGATCATCGTCAGCTGCACCGGCCGTCCAATCGGCACATGCAGCGCGTTGATCTCGTGCTGGCCGCCCGGATGCTCTGCCTTCCACATCCACTGCTTGCCCACCACGTAGATATTCATCGAGTTCGTCGGCGGCGTGTAGATGCGGAAATAGAGCAGCGCGCCCCAGACAAACACAATCAGGAACAGCGCCAGGGGAATGATGGTCCACGTCGCTTCGAGCAGCGTCGACCCTTCTACCTGCGTCGCCACCGGGTTCTTCTCGCGGCGATAGCGGATCGAGAAGCCAAAGACAAGCGCGCCGACCAGAAGAATACCGACAACCGTGATCAGCAGGAGAAAGAAGTAAAGCGCGTCGGTGTAGGGCGCGATCGTCGACGCTTCGCGCGGAAAGAGCGCGGAGGCGTTGAGCCACTTCACCAGAAACTGCCATAGGACTGGACTGATATGCATCGTTACCCTTTTAGCCGTTCTCGTTCGTCGTCAGGTCGTGCTCGCGCCCAAGCTTGAGATCGCGCCGGAACATCAGGAACATGAAGCCGCCCAGACCGGCCATCGTCACCATGCCCCCGAACTGCACCACCCGCGCCACGATCAGCGAGTGCTTGTTCGTCTGCGGATCATAGTGATAGCAGTACGTCAGAATGTTGGCGACCGGTGAGCCGATCTTGTTGCCCGAGGCGTCGATCAACCCCAGCAGCACGTCCTTCGGCGAGTACTCAACGCCGAGATAGTACTGCGCTAGCTTGCCGTCGGTCGTTGCCACCTCGATCGAGCTCGCGTGCGCGAACTGGTCCAGCTTGCCGTCCGGCCCCGGAACCCGCACATATCCAAAACCGACCGCCGTCGTCACAGCATCGATCGCCGGCTTCTGTCCCGTGAGGAAGTGCCAGCCCGCCGCCGTCTCCGGCCGGCCGTAGCGCTTCACGTAGCGCGCCTTGGTCGAGGCCGCAAGCGCCGGCGTCTCGCTCGGATCGATCGAGATGACCACCACGTCAAAGTCCTTGCCCGGCGTCAGGTGCACCATCTCGAGCGCGCCCGTCAACCCGTCCAGCTCCTCCGAGCACAGCATCGGGCAGTTGTAGTACACGAGCGTCACGAGCGCCGGATGCTTGCCGAAGTAGCTGCCCAGCGCGACCGTCTTGCCCGTGTCGTCGACAAACGTCGCATCCAGCGGCAACTGCTGATTGAGCCGCTGCGTTACCGCGACGCGCTGCAGCACCTGCGGCAGCTGGTCGCCGGCGTTTTCGCCGTTCTGCTTGTCCCCGTACGACGCAACCTGCGCGACAGCGGAGCTGGTCAACAGGGCGGACGCAAGTGCCGCCCGAAGCCACCACCCGTGATGTCTCGCCGCTGCCCTCATCTCAACCCCGCTCCGCCCCGTGCTCATAACTCTATGTTAAGGCCTTGTTGTCGCCTGTGCGCCCGGCGCGGGCTTCAGCTCGGCGTGCTCAGCCCCACTCGCTTTGCCGTAGCTCATCTTCTGCGCCCGCGCTTCGATGGTGTCGAGTTCGTAGCTGGTACGTGCAAAGCCGTTCGTAATCGGCGCCGTGATCGCCTCGTTGGCGTCGCCCAGCATCACCGGCGCGCCCGTACCCGGACCCGACGCGACTGGCAACCCACGCTCGGCCACCAGTTGCATGGCGCGCGTGATAGGGATCCTCACCAGACCGTCAGCCGTCGCATCCACGCTGGCATGGTCGAGCAGCAGGTCCTCGCGCGCGTGCAGGTCGGCCGTGTCCTGGTTGCCGTCATCCATCTGCAGCCGCGGACTCGGGAACGCCGAGCTCATGTGCGCCAGCTCACGCTGCTGCATCTCCGGGTTGTTGGCCAGGTCCTCGCGCTTGCCCGCCTCGCTCGTCTTGCCGCCCGCAACGGTGTAGCCCTTGTTCCACTTCGTCGCCGGTCCGTCCTGCTTCAGGAACGCCGAGTTGATCACCTTGCCCATCACAAAGCAGAAGACAAAGAAGATCAGCAGAAAGCCGGCCAGGCCGGAGAGAAAGACGATGACGCCGCCCACGTTGACGTCGGTGGTCTCATAGCCGGGGCTCGGCTCGCGGCGCTCCGTCGAGGGGGTGGGCTTGTCGTGGTAGAAGTCGCCGCTGTCAGAGTGGGGATCGTTAGTGGGCATGTTCGGGCTCCAGCATCTCCTCAAGGTGAGGATCGTTGACGTTCACCAGCGGCCGTGCCTGCAGCTGGCCCAGGTAGTACCAGGCCCAGAGGCTCAAGACGGCGACCGGAACAGTGATATAGGCAAGGATGCCGGTATTTCCCGCAAGATGCAGGTTGCCGGCCGCGTCCTTGAAGTTCGGCTCGATGAGCCAGAACATATCGACCAGGCGCGCGAAGATCATGAAGGACGTCAGCCAGATCATCTTTTGCTTGTTGCGCTTCAGGTCCCGCGACAGCAGCAGGCAGAACGGAATCACCCAGTGGCAGATGAAGTCGAGCGAGCAGATCGTCCACCAGCCGCCGTGGATGCGGTTCAGATACCACGGGATCTCGTCCGGCACGTTGCCCGACCAGATGATCAGGAACTCGGCAAAGGTCAGGTAGATGTTCAGCATCACGAAGGCAAAGGCGAACTTGCCCAGATCGTGCTGCTCGGTCACCCGCAGCAGTGTCTTGAAGGGCTCGTACCGCGAGAGCAGGATCGAGGTCAGAATGCCGAGCGCCATCACCCCGTAACCCTGCGCCACCAGGAACTGCAACCCGTAGATCGACGAGTACCAGGTGACGTCCAGCGACTTGATCCAGACGATCGCTCCGTCGGTGAGCAGGATCACATACACCAAAATGCAGATGCCGCAGAGGTTCTCAAACCTGATCTGCCAGCGGTTCCAGCTGCGCTCCGTGCCCCGCGCCGGATCGGCGTCGCGCTCGATCGACCAGCGATTCAGCAGGAACATCAGCGTCAGCAGAAACGCAAAGATGATCACGCTCTGGATCCACGCCGGCCCCGGGCTCAGCATCGACCGCTTCGCGTTCAGCGTCAGGGACTGCTCGAGCGTCACCCGTCCCTGCGCGAGCGCATCGGCGACCGCGGCCTTCGTCGGAAACGCCATCCACTGGTAAAGGTGCTTGCCCAGCAGCAGCACCGGCAGCAGCATCACCGCGACCAGCGGCAGCGTGCGCGTCATCGCCTCGAGCGGCCGCCGCAGCAGCAGACCCCACTTGCCGCCGGAGACGTACTGCAGCATCAGCACCACCAAGCCGCCCGCGGCTAAGTTGAAGCACGTCATGTAGCCCATCAAATAAGCGCGCAGCAGGTGGTTGCGCCCCTCGTGCGTCCACACGAACGCAACCAATGAGATCACCGTCGCCACCGCCGAGAGCAGCAGCATGCGCGTGCGCCATGCCGCCACCACCGGTGGCGCGTTCAGGTTTGCCGGCAGAACGCGCGGCTCATCGTGCGCGTGGGCGTGGTGGCCGTGTTGTTCGTAGGTCGATGCCATGCGGTCTCTCGCTCAAGCCGGAGTCGTCCGGGTTAGGGTTTGCCTGCCGTCGGGCCAATGCCGCCGGCAGGAGACGTGATCGCGTGGCCCGCCGTCGCCGGCTGCCCCGTCCCCGGCCCCGCCGTGCCCGCGCTTGCGTTGCTCAGCGTCCCGCTCTGCTCGCCCGTGTTGCCGTTGCCGTTGCCGCCCATCCGTGCCGGATTCACATCGGTCGCGAGCGGAATGTTGTAGTCCTTGCCGGTCGAGGTGCCCTGCACGGCCGTCGGCGGCAGCACCCAATCCTGTGCAAAGCCCGGCGGCAGACCCTCGCGCTCGGCGATCTGGTCAAGCGGCTCCGCGTGCTCCCCGTTGCCCACATCCGCCTGCGACGCCTTCTGGCTCAGCTGCAGCGCGCGCACATAGGCGACCACCGACCAGCGCTCCGCCTCGGTCAGCTGCGCCGAGTAGTCCGGCATCGCGCCGTAGCCGTTCGAGATGACATTAAAGAAGTGTCCAAGCGGCGCCTGTCGCAGCCGGTCGGTGTGGAAGTTCCCCGCCTTCGCGTAGCCGCGCTGCACGATCATGCCGCCGCCGTTGCCCACGCGCGAGTGGCACGGCGTGCAGAAGACGTTGTACCGCTCCTGCCCGCGCTCGAGCACCTGCAGGCTCACGGGGAAGGGCATACCGTCGCCCTCCTTGCCGTTCACAAATCCGGTGTAGAAGTACACGTCCTGGTGCAGCTGGCTGCGCCCGACGGTATTGGTCACCTGCGGTCGTACCGACCGGCCGTCCGCGTAGAAGTCCGAGCCGCGCTGCGGGTAAAACTTTGGCTGGTTGTGCATGTCCTGCCGGCAGCCCGCGAGCAGGCTCATCGCGGCCAGGCCGGCCGCCATCCCCCAGCGCCGGCCGGGAGTCGTTCCATGGTGCGTCATCAGCGTCATTAGTGATCGACCTCCACGACGGAGACCGCCGGGAACTGCTCGAGGAACGCCCGCGTGCCGCCTGGCGTGAACTTGGGGTCGCTCGCCTCGAGACACAGAAAGAACTTGTCCGTGGTCGCGCCGTTGCGGAAGTTCGGCGCGTTGAAGAGCGGATGATAGAGCTGCGGCATCCCGTTCAGCGCGATCATGCCGAACGCCGCCGACAGCCCCGCGAACAGGATCGTCCACTCATACGCCGGGATGATGAACGCCGGCCACGAGAACAGCGGCCGCCCGGCGATGTTGAGCGGATAGCTCCACACATTGATCCAGGTCTGCATCAGATACGCGGTCGAGACCCCGACGATGCCGCCCAGCAGGCAGAGCAGCGGCACCCGCGTCGTGTGAAAGTGCAGTGCGGCCGCCGCCTCTTCGACCGGATAGGGTGTGTAGCACTCCATCCGGCGATAGCCGGCCTCGCGCGCCTGCTCGGTCGCGAGTACCAGATCACTCGGTGTGTTGAACTCGGCAAGCAGACCGTACGGTCCTTCGCGCGGCGGAGCCATCTAGACCACCTCGTTGGAGACAACTTCAGCAGGGGCGCCGTCGCGTCGGATCTTCGTCTGCGGCAGCATCATGCGGATCTCCGACATCGGAATCATCGGCAGGAAGCGCACAAACAGGAAGAACAGGGTCGTGAACAGCCCCATCGTTCCCACATAGATCATGTAGTCCCACTTGGTCGCGCGGTACGTGCCCCAGCTTGACGGCAGGTAGTCGCGGTAGAGGCTCGTCACCACGATGACGAAGCGCTCAAACCACATGCCCGTATTCACAATCAGCGACAGCACGAAGAGAAACGCCACGTTGACGCGCAGCTTGCGGCTCCACAGCGTGGTCAGCGGAATCGCGATGTTGGTCAGGATCAGCATCCAGTACGCCCATCCCATCGGTCCGAACATGCGGTTCCACATCATGAAGAACTCCCAGTGGCTGGCCGCATACCAGCTCATGAAGACCTCCATGCCGTACCCGTAGGCCACAATCGATCCCGTCGCCAGCATCACCTTGGCCATGTTGTCCAGGTGGCGTAGCGTGACCAGGTCTTCCAGGTGATAGAACTTGCGCAGCGGAATCGCCAGTGTCAGCACCATTGCAAAGCCCGAGTACACCGCGCCCGCCACGAAGTAGGGCGGGAAGATCGTCGTGTGCCAGCCCGCCAGCGCCGCCACCGCAAAGTCGAAGCTGATCACGGTGTGCACCGAGAGCACCAGCGGCGTCGAGAGACCGGCGAGCAGCAGCGAGGCCGACTCGTACCGGATCCAGTGCCTCGTCGATCCCCGCCAGCCAAGCGACAGCATCCCGTAGAAGTACTTCGCGAGTGGCATCGTCGCCCGGTCGCGCAGCGTGCCGAAGTCCGGAATCATGCCGATGTACCAGAAGACGATCGAGATCGTCGCGTACGTCGACACCGCGAAGACGTCCCACGCGAGTGGGCTGCGGAACTGCGGCCACAGGTTCATCGTGTTCGGGTACGGAAACAGCCAGTACGCAAGCCATGGCCGGCCGACGTGGATCAGCGGGAACGTGCCCGCACAGACCACCGCAAAGATCGTCATCGCCTCGGCGAAGCGGTTGATCGAGTTGCGCCACGTCTGCTTGAAAAGTAGCAGAATCGCCGAGATCAGCGTGCCCGCGTGGCCGATACCGATCCACCACACGAAGTTGATGATGGCGAAGCCCCACGCGCCCGGGATCGTCACACCCCAGATGCCGACGCCTTTAAGGAACAGCCACGTGATGCCGATCACCACGCCCTGCGCCACGCCGAGAGCGACGATCAGGCCGAAGAACCAGCCCAGCGGCGTGTTCGAGGTCAGCACGATGCCCGCGATCTTCTGCGTCACCGATCGGAAGTTGTGCCCGGGCGCGATGACCGCGTACTCGCCCGTGCGTGGGTCGATCATCGGATCGACCACATTGGTCCTGCCTGGATCGGGAATCGGTTTGGTTGCCATCTACGCCAGCTCCAGCTCAGAGTTCGGATTGATGACGCCGGCCACATACGTCGTGCGCGGCCGGTAGTTCAGATCAGCCAGTACCTGATAGTTCCGCTCGTCGGCCTTGCGCTTCGCCACCCGGCTCGACGGGTCGTTGATGTTGCCGAAGAGGATCGCCTCGGTCGGGCACGCCTGCTGGCACGCCACCACCACCTCGCCGTCGCGGATCGCGCGATTCTCCTTGTCGGCGGTGATCTTGGCCTCCTCAATGCGCTGAATGCAGTACGTGCACTTCTCCATCACCCCGCGCGAGCGCACCGTCACGTCCGGATTGCGCATGAACTTCAGGCTCTCCGTGTCGTAGTCCGAGTACAGCAGGAAGTTAAAGCGGCGCACCTTGTACGCGCAGTTGTTCGAGCAGTAGCGCGTGCCCACACACCGGTTGTAGACCATCGTGTTCAGGCCCTCGGGCGTGTGCACCGTCGCGCCTACCGGGCATACCAGCTCGCAGCCCGCGTTCTCGCAGTGCTGGCAGTTCATCGGCTGGAAGTGCGCCCGGGGCGCGTGCAGGTCACCCTCGAAGTACGTGTCAATGCGGATCCACTGCATGTTGCGGCCGATCTTCACCTGCTCCCGCCCGACCACCGCAATGTTGTTCTCCGCATAGCAGGCGACGATGCACGCGTTGCAGCCCGTGCAGGAGTTCATATCGATCGCCATGCCCCACGCGTTCTGCAGCTTCTTCGACGACGGATCCTGATGGTCGTACCGCCACGCGTTCGGGAACATGCTCTCTTCGCGCTTGGGCGCCTCTCCCTGCGGCCCGTACCCGACCTTGTTCACCAGCGTGTGCTGGTCGCCCTCGTGCGCGAAGTCCGGGTTCTTCTTCGCCCCCGCGACCGTCGTATAGCGGATGATCGACCGCTCCTGCGCCTCGTGGCCGGCGAGCGAGTACGTGCCCTCCTTGTCCGAGAGCGGGTGCTCGAGATCGTGCTGCGCGAACGCGCCACGGTGCTCGATGTTCTGCACCTTCGTCACGCACAGGTCCCACGTGCCCGCGACCTTCGTCAGCTTCGCGCCCGTCGCATAGAGCGGCGTATCAAGCGTGCGCAGCGGGTACGCCGTGAAGCCGACGCCTCCCGCCACCCGGCCCGCCGCCGCATCCCGTCCGAACCCGAGGTGCAGCGTCACCACGCCGTCCGGATGGCCCGGTGCCAGCAGCGTCGGCGCCTGCAGCGTGCGTCCGTTCACCTCGATCGAGACGATATCGGACTGCTCCACCTTAAGCGTCTCCATCGTGCCCAGACTCATCAGCGCCGCGTTGTCCCAGCTCAGGTTCGTGACCTGCTTGGGCAGCTCCTGCAGCCATCCCACGTTCGCAAACCGGCCGTCGTAGAGCGACGGATCTGGACGGAAGCTGACCTCGTAGGTGCCGCTGCCGCCCGTCGCCGCCGCCGGAGCCGCCGCGGAAACCCTCGCCGGAGCTCCGCCGCGCGGTGTGAACGCCGTACCCTCGACCCAGCCATCGTGCAGCGCCTTGCGCCAGCCCGCGGCAAAGTCGCCCTTTATGTACGTGCGCGCCACCGTCTGCACCGCCGTGAACGCCGATCCCTGCGGGTCCGCGAGCAGCGTCTGCAGAATGTCGTGCGCGCTCTTGCCGCCGTAGAGCGGATCGATCATCGGCTGCACGATCGACACCGTGCCGTCGTACGCGCGCGCATCCGACCAGCTCTCGAGAAAGTGCGTCTTGTTGATGTGCCAGGTCGAAAGGCCGCCCGTCTCGTCCACGTGCTGACCCAGGTGCACCGTCGTCGGCACCCGGTTGAACGCCGCCTTGAAGTCGGTGTCCGCCGGGGCCGAGTAGACCGGGTTGGTCCCGAGCACCACCAGCCACTCGACCTTGCCCGCGTTCATGTCCGCCACCAGCGACCGCAGACCGGCGCCCTGCTCGCTCGGCATCGGGTTCACCGTCTCGGTGTAGACGACCGTCTTACCCACCGCGCCCAGGCTCGCGTTAAGCGCGTATGCCGCCGCGTGCACCGCCGCCGGCGCCTGCTCGCCGGGGATGACCACCACCCGGCCGGAGTTGCGCTTGAGGTCGTCCTGCAGCACCGCAAAGAACTTCTGCTGCTCCGGGCTCGTCAACGCCGGCGCCGATCCCCCCGCGAGCGCCTGCGCAAAGCTTACGATCTCGCTCGGCTTCAGCGCCAGCCGGTGATCCGCCTTGAACCCCGTCACCGTCGGCATGCTCTCGACGACGTACATCCGGTTCATCGGCTTGTCTTCTTCGTAACGGTGCCGCTCGGCATAGCCGCGCGAGAGCGGAAGAAACCCGGGGTGGTGGATGCCGCCAAGGAAGTCCGCGTCGAGCGACAGGATGACATCGGCCTCTTCCAGCCGATACTGCGCGTCCGTGTACTGTCCGAAGGCCGCCTTCGACGCCGCGCGCGAGCTGTCCTGATTCACCGGCTCCCACTGCACCATGCGTGCCTGCGGAAACGCCGCCTGCACCTGCGTCCACTGCGCCGCGAGCGTTGGCGAGGTGATCGTCTCAGAGAGGAAGTAGATGCCCTGGCCTGTGCCCGTCTTGCGCACCGCGCTGCCGAAGGCGTTCTGGAACTCCGCCCACGAGCTGTTCTCGCCGCGCAGCAGCGCATGCTGCGACCGGTCCGGATCGTAGAGCTCGAGCAGCGTCGCCTGCGTCATCGCGTCCGACTTGCCCCGCGTCACCGGGTGCTCCGGGTTGCCCTCAAGCTTGATCGGCCGGAACGCGTCCGACTTCACCAGCACCGGGATCGCGCCCGTCGGGAAGGGATGCGCCGTCGCGAAGAACATCGGCACACCCAGGATCAGGTCCTCCGGCTGCCGGATATAGGGATAGATCGGCTCGTCCGGCTGCTTGGTGCAGCCCACCAGCCCGGCCAGCGCCATCGACGCGCCCATGACCTTCATGAAGCCGCGCCGGCTCACCGGATCGACCCACTCCCCCACGCCCGACGCCTGCCGCGGAAACTCCTCCTCCATCAGCTGCTGGAACGCCGGCGTGTCCGCCAGCTCGTCCAGGCTCTTCCAGTAGCGGCGGCCGGTCTTGCCGTCCAGCTTCGTCCGCACCTCGGCCAGGGTCAGCTTCGCCGGCGCGATCGCCGTCACCACCTGCGCCGCCGTGCTCGCCGGAGCCTCTGTCTCAGCCATCGTCTCGGTCCCTTGCTGTCTCGTCATCATCGGTGGCATGTCTCGCAACTCGAAATCTCGTTGGCGCCTCGTATGTGGTACTCACTTGTCAGATACCGGCCCAGATCGACCTGGCTGGTGAACTTCTTGTAGCTGACCGGCATCGTGATGCCGCCCTGTACCGGCACATCGCTCACCGTCTGGCCGTCGCCGGTCGTCGGATGCGGCTGCAGATTCGTTCCCGAGTGCTGCGCGGGCTGTCCGAGCGGCGTCGGCTTCTCGAGCTGCGCCAGCTCCGGCGCCGCGCCCGTCGGATTCTTCGTCGTGCAGCTCACCTGCTGCGCCGTCGCCACGCCGTATCCAGCGCCATGGGTGTTGGTCTCCGTGCACCACACCGGCTTGTCGGTCGACGGGCCCGCCCACGCCATGTTGTAGATCTCGCTGGTCGGCCGCAGATTCACCGCCGGGTTGCGATGGCAGTTCAGGCACCACTCCATCTGCAGCGTGTTCTGCTGGTAC
>CAXTVA010000005.1:0-274173 GCA_964247625.1 uncultured Acidobacteriaceae bacterium | reverse complement strand
CGCCGCCAGCGTTGATTCTGAGCCAGGATCAAACTCTCGTTTAATCTTGGTTTGCTCGCGCCAAAGGACAGGGGTCCCCGGCCGACCGAGCGGCTGCAGCTGCTCGAAAGAGCTGCAGCTTGTAACTTGTGAGAATGACTAAACCGAAGTTCATTCCATCTCACGACTGGCACGTTCAACTATGTTGTCAAAGATCCGGACTGGATCCGCCTAAGCGGTCAGCTTTGGATCAAGGACCCGACTGCCAGAGGCAAATCGTGTGTCCCCGAACTTGTGAGATCTCATTGAGATCGTCTTGTTCGCCTGTAAGCGAACTTTCTAAGCCTACCCATGACGCTTACTTCTGTCAAGGGCCTCTGCCGCAGTGTGATCTGGTCTGGAGCGGGTAAACCCGCATGCCAACTCTACTGCTCTCACTTCACAACTCAAGGCGATTCAGCCCGCGAGTGAGACATCCATCGTCACAGCGCTTGTGGCCAACCGCGACTTCCCAACCATATCAGCGTCAAGAGCAGCGCGCAACCTTTGTTTGTGCAAATCTTGTTGAAGCTCTTCACCTGATTTGGATAGTCCTCGTCAAAGATCGATCGTCCAGCAGCTCGCGGCCAAGCGCTCTCCTACGCCCCTATGCCGTTCCAGAGTGCGTCATCGATGGGGAGCGTAAGGCAAAGCACCAGCAAGACCACCAGAGAGAGGCTCTGGACCTGGCCGCCGAAGCGGACTCCGTGTGTGACAAACAGACTGAAGGGCGCGAAGAGCGGGACGAAGCAGAGCAGCAGCACAGGCAGCCCCGCCCCGCGTGCGCCTGTATCTCTGGCCCCAAAGCTCGCCATGCAGAGGAGCACCCAGGCGGCGTAGAGATAGACCAGTGTGTAGGCGAAGGAGTTGGGGGGCAGGCCGACCGCCATCACGGTCACAAATAACAGCTGGTTGGTAAACGGCAGACGCAGCGAACGACCAAAGAAGAGCGCGACCGCGACGACGCCGGCCAGCAGGTAGTACGGCCTGAGCCAGTTCTGGTACGGCAGCCCGCACTGCGCTGCGAGGACCTTGACCAGAGCGAAGAAGGAGTGATCCATGCCCACATCAGCGACGCGTGCTGGAACCGAGTAGCTCTGCTGATAGTTGGTCACCGTCTGGTTGAAGCCGTGAAAGGCGGCCCGGACGCTCGGCCCGGCGTACCAGATCGCAAGGCCATCACAGGCAACCGCCGTCAGCAGACCGAGCGCCAAAGCACGATACTGCCGGCGATGCAGCAGAAGACCACAGAAGATGACGGGAAAGATCTTGAGCGAGGCCGCGACGCCCAGCAGGACCGCGGCCGCATAAGCGCGGCGGCGAAGGTAGAGAAGCAGCCCCAAGAAGACGAGGATCCAGACCACCAGCTCGACATTTCCGCGCTCCACCATGAAGTCAAAGGGAAAGGCCCCCACAAGCATCACAAGCGCGACGCCGGCGGCCGACGGTGGGGCGACGTCAAGCTGTCGCAGCAGGCGGAAGAGGCCCCACGCAAGCAGAGACGCCCAGGTGACCGCGAGCGTCAGGTAGACGATCGTCGGATGGCTGGTGCGATACAAGGCCTCGTACAGCGTCGCGCCTGCTGCCGGGTAGGAGAAGTACGGCAGATTGCCCTCGGGGAAGTGACGGAAGAACTCCTCATGATGAAAGTACCGATCGAAGCGAGCTCGGTAGGTACGAAGGTCCGTGAACGGGTCCCGGGCCTGGTGGAGGAAGGGGCTGGTGTAGGCCTTGCTGTCGCCGTGCCGGAGGTGGATCAGGCACGAGATCCAGGTGATCGCGCTATAGACGACAAAGACCCAGAGAAAGAGACTGAGGGGACGCGGAAGAGAGCGGTGCCCGAACTGTGGCAAAGGTGCGTTTGGCATCAGTGATGTGCCCTCGGAGCTCCGTCGGCGATCGTACCTGTCGTGTGCGGAGCAGGCTTCGCTCGGCGTGGCTGTTGGGGTGCTGAGGCGACGAAAGGTTCGAGACGGAGCGTTGCTATTGCGGCTCGAAGCTCGCCAGCATCGCGTCGAAGGCGGGCTTCATGGCGACAAAGTCGCGCTCCGGAGCCACGAAGACGATGTAGCTCAGGTCGCCATCCGGCCGTGCCACCGCCACCAGCCAGTCACGCTCCATCAGCGGCGTCGCTCCATCGACTACCGGCGACGGGCCGCGCAGATTAACGGCGCTGGCGGCGTGGCCGTTGACCCGCGTCGCCGTGATCTCGCCGGCCTGCTCGAGGCCGGGGGTTCCCTGGCTTAACTGCTTCACCAGCCCTGCCGTCGCCTGCATCAGGGATGCGCCGCCGCTAACCCCGCCGCCGTTCATCGGCGCCAGGTTGACGAGCGCACCATAGCCGACCCCGAAGGAGCCAGCACCGCCCTCGGGAGCGAGCGTTACGTTGCCTTTCACGTCGGTCGTCTGCTGCCAAGCCTGCGGGTAGCGCAGGCGAAACCGGCTCGCCTGCAGCACGGTCGTCGGCCCATCAACGGCGAGCACCGCCTGGCTCAGAACGGGGGCGGGACCAGCCGGTGCTGGCGTCGCTGCCCCGGCGGACGCGCTCCCGCTTGCAGCGATCACGCTCGCCGGCCTTCCCGGACCCGCAGTGTAGAGCCCTGTCTGCCGCCAGACTCCCGCCTGCACCTCCTTGGCCGTGTAGGTCCTCTCCGTCTCAGCCGTCGCTTTGGCTGCTTTGAACGTCGCCGAGGTGACGGTCTGGTCGGGCTGCGGCGGCAGCGTGGCGATCTCCGCATTCACGTACTCCGTCCGGTTGCCCGGGTTCGGATGGTCACTCAGCAGCTGTGCGCCGCCCTGCCCGTACTTGGCCGAGATCGTCTCAAAGAACTGCGGAAGCCCGCGCGGGTCGTAGCCGGCGTCGTAAAGAATGTTGACGCCCAGCAGATCGGCCTGTCTCTCGTAGTCGCGCGACATATGGAGGAAGTCGAGTCCCTGCGCCGCGCCGATCCCTGTCTGCGCCAGCTGCCCGGCGGCGCCCCCGAGCAGGATCGCTGACCCGATCGCCCCGATGCCGTAGAGCACGCTGCGCTTCTGCTGCCGCGAGAGATTGCACGTCGAGTGCCGCATGACGACGTGCGAGATCTCGTGCGCCATCACGCCCGCAAGCTGCGCCTCCGTCTCGGCCGCCTGCAGCGTTCCGAGGTTGACGAACATCGAGCCGCCCGGCAGCGCGAAGGCGTTGATCTCCTCGCTCGCGACCACGTGGAAGTTATACGGCCAGCGCGTGCCCGTGCCCGGTGAGGGCGGCGCAAACTGCACAATGCGCGCTCCCAGGTTCTGCACGTAGCGTGAGACCGGATCGCTATCCGGCAGCACCGGCATCTGGCGATAGACCTGCGCCGCCACCTTGTTGCCCTCGGCGATCTCCTGCTCGACCGTAAAGGAGTTGTTGCAGGTGACCGGCTCGAAGCGCGCCCAGGCAGCCGCCGGCGTCAGAAGCGCGAGCACCACCATGCCGATCCGCAAACGAAGTTCCACAGTTCCTCTCCTGCCTCGCGCCGCGTCTCTCGCGTCGGAGCGCCTCCCGATCGCCGATTCGGCAGACCCAAAGAGCATCCGACGCACCCACTGTAGCCCACACCGACGGGCTATCCCATCGGCTTTGCGATCACACCCAGGTCCGCCAGCCCGTTCACAAAGTATTGGCACGCGAGCGCGACCAGGAGCAGACCCATTACACGCACGAGAATCCGAATGCCGGTCTCGCCCAGCCCGCGCGCGACCTTGTCCGAGTTGCCCAGCACGAGATAGCAGATCAAGGCCGTCAGCGCGATCGCGCCGAGGATCGCGGCCATCTGCCACCAGCGCTGCACCTGCCCGACCAGCACCATCACGCTCGTGATCGATCCCGGCCCGGCCAGCATGGGGACGCCGAGCGGAACGATGCCCGCGTCCTCCTTCTCGGCTGCCTCGGCCGCCTCCTCGCCTGACTCCTGCGTCGCCGAGCGCTTGGCCTCGAGCATGTCCAGGCCGATGAGCAGGAGAATGACACCGCCGGCGATCTCGAACGCCGGCAGGCCAATGCCGAAGATGCGGAACAGGTACTGGCCCGCGATCGAGAACGCGCTGAGGACGACAAACGCCGTCAGACTCGCCTTCAGCGCCTGCGACTTGCGCCGCACCGCGTCCGAGCCCGCCGTCACGGCGAGGAACGTCGGCAGCGCGGCGAACGGATCGACGAGGAAGAAGATCGAGCTCAGCGCGAGCAGCGAAAACCGCACGTAGACCGAGTTGCCCACGGCCGCCAGGCTCGCGAGATGTGGTTCAAACGTCACGGAGTCATTCTCCCATGCGCTTCGTGACGCCAGACCGAGAGACAGGGCGTGTGTCCACCACTCAGGAGAGCTCCTGACCTCAACCTGCGAGGCAATGGCACGCCCGAACCGACCTCCCACTCATCTTCGCGCTCAACCTGGGCCGTCGCTTGCTAGAATCAGGATCGTCAGGAGCTCCGCGACCATGCCCCTCGAAACCACCAAGCACATCTGGCACAACGGCGACCTCATCCCCTGGGAGAAGGCGCAGATTCACGTCATGAGCCACGTCGTCCACTACGGCTCCTCCATCTTCGAGGGCATCCGCTGCTACACCCAGCAGGACGCCGGCGGTGCCGACACCGGCGCGGCCATCTTTCGGCTGTCAGAGCACATGGCGCGCTTCCATGACTCGGCCAAGATCTATCGCATGCCGCTGAGCTTCACGGCCGATCAGCTCTCGGCCGCCGTGGTGGAGACGGTGGAGGCCAACGCGGTCGTCCCCTGTTACATTCGGCCGGTCGCCTTCCGCGGCTACGGCGAGATGGGCGTCAACCCGCTGCGCAGTCCGGTCGAGATCTTCATTGCCAACTTTCCCTGGGGCAAGTACGTCCCTGGGCACGAGGGCGCGAACACCGGCGCGGATGTCTGCATCTCCTCCTGGTCGCGTCTCGCGCCGAATACGATGCCCTCGCTCGCCAAGGCCGGCGCGAACTACATGAACTCGCAGCTGATCCGCATGGAGGCGGAGATTAATGGTTACGTCGAGGGTATCGCGCTCGACGTGAACGGCTATCTCTCCGAAGGCTCAGGCGAGAACCTGTTCCTGGTGCGCGGCGGCGTCCTCTACACCACGCCGCTCGCGAACTCGGTGCTCAACGGCATCACGCGCAACTCCATCCTGACCCTCGCGCGCGAGCTCGGCATCCCCATCGTTGAACAGGCACTGCCGCGCGAGCTGCTCTACATCGCCGACGAGGCCTTCTTTACCGGCACCGCCGCGGAGGTGACACACCTGCGCTCGGTCGATCGCATCACGATCGGCGACGGCAGCATGGGCCCAGTCACCCGCGCCCTACACGATGAGTTCTTTGGCATCGTGCACGGCACCCGTTCCGACCGGCATAGCTGGCTGACGCCGGTGAAGGTCTCTGCCAGCGAGCCTGTCCTTGCCTGAGACAGGGACGGGTCTCGCGGCTTTAGCAGCCGCGAGATGTTGACGCGGAGATCAAAGCGCGAGAACAGACGAAGAGAGCCCGGAGTCGCCGGGCTCTCTTGCCGCGCGTTCGAGTGTTGCGCGGCTTTATTGGGTTGGGGGGAACACTTCTTGCAGCGGAGACTTATTGCCCCTCGCTCGGTTTATGCGCGCCGACGAGCTCTGGCTCCTTCACCGCGCTGAGCGTTTCGACCTGATCGGTGGTGGGCCGGCGCTTGCGATAGTACGGCGCGAGCGTCTGCACGGCGCCGGTCGCAAGCGATTGCTCGATGGCCGCCAGCACGCGCACATCCAGCATGCCCTCCTCGCCGTCCGCCTCCGGCCGCCTGTTCTCGCGGATGCAGTCAGAGAAGTACTTGAGCTCACCGCCGAAGTGATCCGTCTTCTCGAAGCTCTTCGAGGTGGTCTTCTTCTCGACCGTGAGCTCGTGCTTCATGGCCATGCCGACCTGGTAGGCCGGCTCGCTGAAGAGGTCACCCTTCGACCCGACGACACGGAAGTCGTCAACGTCGCCGCCGTTGTAGCTGAGCACGAACGAGGCCATGCGAGCACTCTCAAACTTCAACGTCACCGCGACGGTGTCGTCGAAGTTGAAGCGCTCATCTGTTCGCACACCGGCCGCGAAGACCTCGATCGGCTCCGCGCCAAAGAGGTTGCGAACCGCGTTGATCGGGTACGGGCCCATGTCCGGCACTGGGCCAGCCCAGAAGCCGTGTTTCGCTCGGTGATTCTGACCAGAGATCTGCTGCGAGAAGCTCGAGTTGAAGAAGCGCACCGGACCGACGCGGTGCTCACGCAGGGCCTGGATCGCCGCCAGAGTTCCCGGCTCATGATGCAGCCGGTAAGCAACCATCAGCTTGGCCCCGCTGCGCTCGGAGGCCGCGATGATGCGTTCGCACTCCTCGACCGAGACCGCCATAGGCTTTTCGAGCAGCAGGTGGATGCCGGCATCGAGTGTGCGCACCGCGAGATTGACATGATCGAAGTTCGGTGTCGCCAGATAGACCGCGTCGATCGTGCCTGACCGCAGCAGATCGTCGTACTCGTCGTAGCTGAGGTGCTTCTCGATACCGTACTTCTCGCCGACCTTCTGCGCCTTCTCCTCATGACCGGAGACGAGTGCGACCATCTCACTGTTGCCGGTATGTGCGACTCCCGGCATGAACGCCGCCTGCGAGATCCAGCCCAGCCCGACGACGGCGTATCGCACCTTCGTTGATCCATCAACCTTCACTGCCATCACTGCCATCACTGCTCCTGTTCGTCGTTCCTCATGCCAGACGCCTGCTGATCCCGATCGGGATGCACGCGGGAGTCTGGGCTGCGCAGCGGGAAGCAAATTGATTGAACGACATCAACACTGGTGCGGCCTCTCACAAAGCTGTATCGCACGACTTCGCTCTACCGCGTCGCCTGTGAGCTCAGGTCGAGCGGCCGGGGTTCGATCGCAGGTCCGTCTGTTCCTGCGGCAGACTCCCATCCCGGCAGATCTTGACTTCCTGTAATCAGCCGCACGCCGTCATTGAAGGTGAGGTACGTCCAACCCCACTGGCGAAAGACTGCGAACCGGTTGCGAAAGCCGATGAGAAAGAAGATGTGTACGACCAGCCACGTGGCCCAGGCCATAAACCCGCTCCAGTGCGCCTTGAAGGGCCAGCGGATGTTCGCGACCGCCGCCTTGCGGCCGATGGTCGCCATGTCGCCCTTGTCGAAGTAGTGGAAGCCATGATCTTTGCTCGTGTCGCCGGCCATGAGGCGACCGATGCGCTTGGCCGCATAGACGCCCATCTGCATCGCCGGCTGCGCCACGCCCGGAACCGGTTTGCCGTCCTGCTCAAAGTGAGCCAGGTCGCCACAGACGAAGATCTCCGGGTGGCCCTCCGGATTGAGGTGCTCGTCGACCAGCACCGCTCCCTTCTTGTCCGTGGGCACGCCCAGCATCTTGCCGAGCGGCGACGCCTGCACGCCCGCCCCCCAAAGGGTCACAACCGCATCGATCCGCTCGTCGTCGACCATGACATAGCCGGGCTGGATGTCGGTGACGTGCGCGCCGGTGCGGACCATCACGCCAAGGTTCTCCAGCTGCTTGCGCGCGCTCTGCTGCAGATCATCGGGGTACGCCGCCAGGATCTTGGGCGAGCCTTCAAGGATAAGCACCATGGCCTTGCGCGGGTCGATATGGCGGAAGTCCTTCGCCATATAAAGCTTCGCGATATCGGAGATGGCGCCGGCCAGCTCTACCCCGGTCGGTCCCCCGCCGATGATGACGAAGTTAAGAGGCGGGTGCGAGCCGGTCTCGACCATCTGCCGCTCCGCCAGCTCGAAGGCGAGCAGAACGCGCCGGCGGATCTCGGTCGCATCTTCGATGGTCTTCAATCCCGGCGCCAGCTTCGACCACTCATCGTGGCCGAAGTACGAGTGTGTCGAGCCCGTCGCGAGGATCAGGTAGTCGTACTCGAGCTGGGAGCCGGACTTGAGGTCGACACGGCGCCTCGCCACGTCGAAGCCGGTCGCCTCGTCCATCAGCACCTCGACATTCTTGTCGTCGCGCACGATCGATCGAATCGGCTGTGCGATATCGCCCGGACTCAGCACGGCGAGCGCCACCTGGTAGAGCAGCGGCTGAAACGTGTGGTGATTTTTGCGGTCGACCAGCGTGACATCCACTGCCATTCCGCCAAGCTCATTGGCGGCGCGAATGCCTGCAAAACCTCCGCCGAGGATCACAACACGCTGCCGTACGCTGGCTTGGGCAAGGCCGTTGGGCATACTTAAAGCTCCTTTGCACTCTCTGCGTTGTCTTTGAATTGGATGCAGCAGCGTCGCGAATTGCCACATCCTTCGCCGCGCGGCCCGCTTTTGCGTTCACGGCATTGAAGTTCCGTGCCCCTCCGATCACGCTACGGATGACGCTCCAGCGTCGTGCTGGCGGCGCTCTGGGTTCCTGCCGAGACCGCGACTGCGATCGTCGAGGAGGTGTTCGGGTCACCATCGACGGGAACGCTCGCGTAGCCATTCACATCCGTGCTTACCGTGCGCTCCGACGTGCTGAGCACGCTCGCTGCGCCGCAGCGGCCGTGGACCGCACAGGCCTCCTCCCACACTGAGACCGTCTCGCGAAGGAAGACAGGCACGCCGGCGACGGGAGTGCCGGCGGCGTTGAGCACCTGAATCCGCACCGGAACGAAGGCCGCGCCCACGGAGACTGCCTGCGAGGCCCCGTCCGTGATCACCGCTCTGTACTCCGCCGCACTCACGCCGATCGCGGAGATTGCAGCACACACATTGCCCCAGGCGCACGCGCTTCCGCCTGCCGTCACACCTGCTCCCAGCGCTCCGGTCGTCACAGCCATCATTGCGGATCCGCTGACGGCGGGAGAGCTCTGGCCGGCGAAGACCAGCCCCGACGTGCCCGACCAGGCGACCCGAACGCCGTCCGTTGAGCCGGAGTCGTCGGTGAGTGCGACCTGGCTGGCCCAGGAGAACGGCGTTCCCTCGGCGACATAGACCACAGGCCGTGTCGCCGTCAGCGTGCGATGCGCCGCGATCCCGAGCACAGACGCGCTCTGCGCGCTAGCACCGATGCTTGCGGTTACGGTGAAGGTCCCCGTCGTGGTCGGGGTCAGCAGCGCAGAGATCATTCCGAGTCCATCGGTCACCAGCGTGCACAGAGTGCCCGGGCAGCCGGAGACCTGTCCCGCGCCGGCCATGACGGCGACGCTGACCGCCGCGCCTGCAAGCGGGCTTGTGCCGTCGGCCTGAACCGCCTCGACGCGGAAGGCAGTCGCACTCTGCGTGTCGACCGGCGCCTGGCCGCCAGGTGCGCTGATCAGTCGCAGAGTCGGCGGAGCGGCAGCGATCGTCGTAGACACCGAGCCCTCGCGCGACGCGGCCGAGAGTGTGACCGGACCAGCCAGGGTTGGCGTGACGGAGACGCCGGCCATGCCATGCACGTCCGACACAACGGTGCAGACGGCCGTGCCGCAGGGGCTGAAGTGGATGCCTCCTCCCTGACTCATAAAGGCGATGGCCTCGCCCGGAATCGGGGTGACGCCGTCGCCGCCGACGACCTTGACGGCAAAGCTGGACGATGCTGCAAGGCCGACCGTGACAAGACTCGCGGGCGTGCTGACCAGCTGTATCGTCGCGGGCGCCGCCTGGACCGTTGTGCTGACTGAACCGGCCGTTGCAGTCGCTGTCAGCACCGATGTTCCCGCAGCGTTGATGGTGACGACACTCTGCGCCGTCCCTGTCGCGTCCGTCAGGACGGTGCAGCTGGCCAAGCCGCAGGGGCCGAAGCTGGATGCCGCGCCGCTTGCCGTAAAGGTGATGGCCTGGCCCGCGCGCGGCGTCGAGCCGTCACCCGAGAGCAGCCGCACCGCAAAGGTGACCGCGGCCGCGCTTCCGGTCGTGAGCACACCGGCTGGTGCGCTGACCAGGTGCAGCACATCGGGTAGCGCAACCGCGGTAAACCGGAATGGAGAGAGGCTTACCGAGGGCGTCGCCACCGAGAGCGTGACCGGCCCCGCAACGGTCGGCGTCACCGGGGTCGAGGCGAAGCCATGCGCATCCGTCAGTGCGGTGCACGCCGGTCCGCCACAGGCGGTCAGGGTGGCCGCGCCGCTCATCACGGCGAAGGTGACGCTCTCTCCCGCCACCGGCGTCACACCGTCACTGCCGACCACCTGCGCCGAGAAGGCGGTGGTGGCCGGGCTGCCGACATTCACGTTGCCGGAGGGCACGCTCAAGACCTGCAGTCGCTCCGCGGTGGACGCGTACCCGAGCGCGCTCGTCATGACGCTGAGACCGCCCGTTGCGGGGTCAGAGACGGTGACGTCGGCGACGACCGGGTGGGTGAGACCAAGGCCGAGCAGCGACGGGACCGTGGCGGTGATCGTGTTTGCGGTGACGCTGGTGACCGTCGCCGCCACGCCGCGGACCAGAACCTGCATGCCGGGGCGGAAGCCGAGCCCAGTGATGGTGACGGTGCCGCCTGTCGCCGGGACATCGGCCGGCAGAATCGTATCGGCGTAGAGCACGCGCTCGCCGTACGCGAAGTCCGGTCGACCGGCGCCGCGCTGATCCGCGGTCGCAAGCTGCAGCGTGCTCGCTGCCGGGCTGCTCACCGTCAGGGTGGTCACGCCGGCGGCGATGCTGTTGAAGGCGGCGGGGGCGGAGGCCACAGTCGGCGCGCTGCCGGGCTCCGCGCCGCTCTGCCAGACGCCGATAACAGGCATCGCTTTGCGCTCGGTCACATTGCCCTGCTCGTCCAATGCCGTCGTCTCCACTGTGAAGCTGCGGCCGCCGCGAACGCTGAGCGATGTCCATGCCGCGTGGCCGTAGCCGCAGAGCAGGCCAGTCCACCATCCCGTCGTTGCCATCGGCGCCGGCGTGCCCGCCGCTCCGTCCGTGCCCGTCCCGCACTGGCTTGAGGCTCCTGCCGGTGCGAGGGTCTCGCGGTTGAAGTTGTAGTACCGGCCGGCGATGTCGCTCTCGGCCGTCGCCGTCGTGCCCGACGGAGCAACCGCTCCAGCGACCAGCGGACTGATCGCGTACGGGCCCGTGTAGAGCGGATTAACCGGCTCGGTCGAGACCACCAGCGTCTCCCACGCATCACTGGTCGGGATCTGCACCGCAGCGACAAACCAATAGCCCTCGAGCGAGGCGTCCGTCCTGCCCATACTCTCCAGCGGCGTGCCGTCCTGTGACGTGAGAATCGTACTGTTCTGTCCGCGAAACGAGTACCCGGAGACCGCGGAGGCCGCATCCCAGGGCTCGATGTAGTCGCTGAACATCTTGTGCCGGCGCACGGTGACATTGACGCCCTCCATCCCTTGGCCGTTCGGAAACAGGACATAGCCGTCGAGCGAGCTGGCGTTGGCCAGCGTGTCCTGCTTTCCCGCGGGTGCCTGGCCTTGAGCGATGGGATAGAGCAGGGCGAGCGACGCCAAGTCATCCGGCCGCAGAACGAACGGCTCGGGGAGGCACTGGTACGTGTACGCGCCGCAGACGATGTCAATCGGGTGCATGATCGGCCAGTTCAGGGCCTGATCCTGTGTCGGAACGGTGCTGTGCGTGAAGACATTGTCGTTCGCCTGTGACCACGCAAGACCAAGGACACGGCCAAAGGCGCGCATGAGCTGGTACTGCATCTGGAGCTGCTGCGCGGCTGCAGGACCGGTGCAGCGGCCGTTCAATACCAGTACCGCGTGGAGGATCTGCGAGCTCTGCGAGAAGCTGTCGACGCTCTCGGTGACACCGTTCTGCAGGCAGCCGCTCGGGTCGCTCGCGCCCGCGCCGAGCATCAGGTCGGTGACCGAGCCGTCCGTGTCATAGATGACGGCGATCTGCTTGTTCTGATAGTTCGCCGCCTGCACATCGCTGGGGAAGACCAGACCGGAGGCCGTGACCGCGATGGTCGCCGCGCTCACATGCTCGGCGAGCGAGCCGCCTTGCGCGAGCACCAGTGACACATTCGGCGTGTTCCACACGGCCGCGGCGTTGGCGACCAGAGCGTCCGCCGCCGCGTGGTTGACCCATGGGCTGAGATCGCCGGCGTCGGTGAAGTACTGCGGCGAGGTCGTGTACCAGCTGATCGCGTACCCGGTCGGCACGAAGTACGGGGGACCGCTGACCCAGCGAGGACCACTGGCCAGCGCCGCAACCGGTAAGAGCACCACAAGCAGGAGACGGGAGAGGAGGACGGCGAGACGGTTAGCGCGCATGGTTGCTCCAGGAGGCCAGCAGGCCGACCGCGGTTGAGACTGAGATCTGAGGGGCGCCCGGGGTGGACGCTGCTGCTTGAGCGGGGGCTACCACTGTCGCCGAGCCGCCGCCCTGAACCCGGGCTGAGACACCGTGCACGGGGGCTCCGTGGACTCCCGTGAGCACAGCGGGTGCGTAGACTACTGGCCGGGCGATACGCGTGGCCAGCCAGCTGAGATCGGCCACGGCCGCCGGCGCGGTCGAGCTACCCGCCGCCGCAAGCGTGCCGCGCACCGGAATCGCACCGTCCATGCCGCCCACCGGCGAGCTCAGCCCGCTGGCTCCGGCGGCATTCAACAGCATGAGGAGCCGCTGGCCCACGTGGTAGCGTTGATCGTTGGCCATCCACAGCCCGGCCCACTCGCGGACGGTATAGGTGCCGCCTGCCGCCGCGCCACGAACCGCCTGCTCGACCTGAAAGGTGACCTCAACCACGCCCGAAGAGGTGCCGTCGCCAGAGATCCGGTGAATCGACGCCACGGATCCGACGAAGATCACGCCAGCCCGATCGGAGAGGCTGTGCAGCACATCCTCGGCCGACGCGGGCGGTGTTGCCTGCGCGACCGCCGCGATGGGCGCCATCACCATCCCCAGCGCCAGGACCCAAACTCTTGCCAGACTCCACTGCATCGCCGTCGTCTCCGAGCTGCCAAAGACTTCTTCGGCAGGAGAGGAGAAAACATTGGGAGTGTCCTGATTTAGAACAGTGGGTCGAACTCTGAAACAGTGCCGCAGCGATGAGCGGAACAAACCGGAGCAGCTTGCTCTTCTTCAAGGCACCGCGGGCGTCCTCTGGCACCGAGCACACAAACACAGCCGGCTCGGGCGAGCTATCCGTGGCGCGCAGGGCTCGTCGAGCGGCCCTAGATCTCCGGGTAAAAGTCGAAGAAGGCGTCGAGCGAGAGCTTCAGTTGTGCCTCGATCTGCTCGCGGCTGCCCTCGAGCAGGTGCATGGTGACGCTTGCGCTGTTGCCGTTGCGCAGCTTGAGCGGGGCGTCGCTCACGGCTTCAAGTTCGTCAGCAGGCAGCAGACGCATTCCATAGACCAGGGTGAGATTTGCCATGCCGTCATTGTTTCACCCCGGCGACGATTGATCCGGCGACCCCGATCCGACGTGTCGTCGACCTGGGCTGAATCGTTTCCGCAAGCATCGCATTTACACTACGTAGGCCACTTATGCTCAATGAGACAGTTCGCGACACGGTCATCCTCGGCTCCGGCTGCTCCGGACTTACCGCAGCCATCTACGCTGCCCGCTCCAACCTGAAGCCGCTGGTGCTTGAGGGCCATGAGCCGGGCGGCCAGCTCTCGATCACGACGCTGGTCGAGAACTTTCCCGGCTGGCCGGAGGGCATCCAGGGGCCGGAACTGATTGAAAACATGAAGAAGCAGGCGACGCGCTTCGGGGCCGAGCTGCACATGGGCCACCTCGATGCCATCGATCTGACCCAGCGCCCGTTTCGTCTGCGCATCGGCAAGGAGACGGTGCAGACCCGCACGCTGATCATCGCCTCCGGCGCGAGTGCGCGCTGGCTGGATCTGCCGAGCGAGCAGGCGCTGATCGGACACGGCGTCAGCTCCTGCGCCACCTGCGACGGCTTCTTTGCCTCCGGCAAGGAGATTGCCGTGATCGGTGGCGGCGACTCGGCGATGGAGGAGGCGCTCTTCCTGACCCGCTTCGCGAGCAAGGTGACGCTGATCAATCGCACGGAGAAGTTCCGCGCCTCGCCGATCATGCTCGAACGCGCCGCCGCCCACCCCCAGATCCGTTTTCTCTCAAACACTGTCGTCGAAGAGGTGCTCGGCGTCGAGGAGAAGGATGTGAAGGGTCTGCGGCTGAAGAACCGTGCCACGGGCGAGGAGTCCACGCTGCCGGTCTCCTTCATGTTCCTCGGCATCGGGCACATTCCCAATGCGAAGGCCTTCACCGGTCTGGTCGACCTTGATGAGGACGGTTACATCCTTACCCGCGACGACGTCTACTGCACGCTTAACGGCGAGGTCCTTCCGGGCGTCTACGCGTGCGGCGACATCCAGGATCGCCGCTATCGTCAGGCGATCACAGCGGCTGGCTCCGGCTGCATGGCCGCGCTTGAGGTGGAGAAGTACCTGGAGACGCACGGGCGCTAGAGCGCTCTGCAGCGCGTGAGCGACAGGCCGGGACGAAGTGTCTCGGAGTGCCGGCACGCCTGCTGGCCGCGGAGGGTGTACCGCCATTTGCGCCGACCATGGGACAACCCGGTCTCCGCAGCAAAGTTGCGGGCCGAATCCGTCTTCATGGTTCTCGTGTCGAAGCTGATTTCGCTCCCATCACAACGGTCTTAAACGCAACGTTCTCTCATTGACGACCTCGGCGCCAAGCTGCATGATGGGTGCACCCGCGGCCAGACCAGGCTCTGTTTTGACCTCGGCAACTCAGTCACCCGCATGGTCCGGCTCCCGCAAGGAGCCTCCTCACCCCTGGAGGCCGCATGAACGGCAAGGCGTACGCTCTCTCTCTTCTTCTCCTCACCGCACCACTCACCGGGTACGCCGCCGAACAGCTGATCCCAGCTGGCTCCATCGTCCAGTGCACGGTCTCAGAACCCAAGCTCTCGTCGAAGACCGCCGACGTCGGCGACCCGGTCCTCTGCCGCGTCAGCCATGTCGAGCTCTACGGCCGCTCGGTCTTTCCGTACGGCAGCTACCTCGTCGGCCGCTTCGAAGACTACAAGGATCCAGGCCATCTGGTGGGCAAGGGATGGATGGAGCTGAAGTTTGATCGCCTGGTGCTGCCGCCGGACACCGTCATCCCGCTCGCCGCCAAGGTGGTCAGCGTGCCCAAGTACAACGTGGACAAGGAGGGTCGCATTCACGGCAACGGTCACCCGGTGCGCGACATCGTGGAGTGGTCCATTCCGATTCTTTGGCCAATCGACCTGCTGAATCTTCCACGGCGCGGTCCGCGGCCGACGCTGAAGGCGGAGACGCGCCTGACGCTCAAGATCATGGACGACCTCGGCGTGCCGCTGCCACAACAGCAGCAGGCAGCTAACGAGGGCTTCTCTCAGCGAGCTCCGGTCCCGAACGTGGACCTCTCGCCGCGGCCGATGAGCTACGAGGCTGCGCCAACGCCTCCGCAGCCCGTGCCGATCGCGGAAAACCAGGCTCCGGCGACGGTGCTGGTGATGCGCAACGGGTACGGCATGATCGCGACCAACTATTGGTTCGACAACCGAGGCCGGATCCGCTACACCGCGACGAACGGCGCACCGGTCGTGCTGCCGCTCGAGCAGCTCGACTATGCGGCAACCGTGGCCGCGAACCGCGATCGCGGCGTCAACTTCGAGCTGCGACCCGCGAGCTACGGCGTGACACAGTAACGTCGCGAGTCTGACTCGTTCAGTAAAAAGACAGGGCGGGCGTTCTGCACATCAGCGCAGACCCCCGCCCTCTTTCTCTGCCCTCAGTTGCGCGCACGCGTTTGCTCGTATAGAACGTCTCGTCGTGGTCAGAGCACGCCGTCCCAGAGCCGCAGTTCGGCCTCTGCCGGGCGAAGCTCGACGCGGCTCACGCGATCGAGCAGCATCGTCGGCCGGTCGTCCGCACGGTAGCGAGGCCACACCGGCAGACCGGGCGCGGCCGGGTCCTCGCCGCGGATGAAGGCACACCACGCGGTGTGGACCTGCTGGGCGAGCGCCTCGTCGGCGGCGGCGTCCTCCGCCGAGACCTTGTCCCACATCAGCCCAAGATCAAGCGTGTGATACGCCTCCCCCGCCAGGCGGCCGTGGCTCTCCGTCAGGTCGAGCCGGTAGATCCACGCCGGGCCGCCACCCGCCCGCAAGTGCGCCTCCGCAAGCCGGACGGTGGGCACCCAGTACTCCTCGGCCGTCACGGCGCGAATGCGGCGCTGCGAGGCGGACATGCCCGGGTAGAGTGTCGCGTACTGCCGGAAGACATCGTTGAAGCGCGCGAGGGAGAGGTTTCCGAGGTCGTGCGCAGTGGGGTCGGCGACGGGATGCGCTCCGAGGAAGAGGGCGCTCTCATCGCGGTTCGTTCCCGCGAGCAGGCGCTTGCCGCGCGCCGAGCCCTCCGCAACGAGATCCACGGGCCGCTTCACGAGATAGTGCCCGTCAATCTCGGATCGAAAGGGAAAGTGCAGCGCCGTTCTGGCGATGAGGCGCTCCTGCGCGGCGATGAGATCCGCGGCCGGAGCCGTGCGGAGATCCGCCGCGGCGGCGCTCGCCGACCCACGCTGCCACTCGGCGGCGAAGCCGTGGGCCACCTCGGTCGCCTGCTCGAGCGTCAGCACGCGCTCACCGCCGCCACTCTCGGAGATGGCCGACTGAAAGAGCGGCTGTGCCTCCGGCAGACCCATCAGGGCCGCGGTCGCCTTTGCCCCCGCGGACTCTCCGCCGACGGTGACGCGGGCGGGGTCCCCGCCGAAGCCGGCGATGTTGCGCTGCACCCACTCGAGCGAGGCGACCAGGTCTCGCGTGCCGTTGTTCCCGCTGCCGCTGAACTCCGCTCCGAGCAGAGGGCCCAGATCGAGAAATCCGAAGACGCCGAGGCGGTAGGCGACCGTGACACAGACGATGCCGTCCTGCGCGAAGCGCGTGCCGTCGAAGAGCGGCGCGAAGCTGCGACCGCCCGTGTAGCCGCCGCCGTGAATCCAGACAAAGACCGGGTAAGGGCCGGCGCCGGGCGGCGTCCAGACGTTCAGGTAGAGGCAGTCCTCGCTGCGGTCCACGCCTCCCTCGGCCGGCTGCATGGCCTGCGCGGCGAAGTGCGTTGCGTCGCGGACGCCGCTCCACGGGACCATGGGCGCCGGCGGCCGAAAGCGCAGCGGCCCCACCGGAGGCGCAGCGAAGGGAATGCCGCGAAAGACCCGCACACCGCCCGCCAGCAGCTCGCCCTGAAGGCGACCCTCCGTGACCGTGACGAGTGCGCTCGAGGCTGCGTCGCCGGCGATGCCGGAAGCAGCCTCGGCAGACTTCGCCGAAGCTCCTGAGAAGGAAGCGGCGCTCGCAAAGACAGACCGGCGCTCGAGGAGGCCGCCTGCACCGAGGAGAGCGGCCGTGCGAAGCAGAGCTCGGCGGCTCGGCCGCAGAGGAGACGGGGGTTGTTGATCAGACCATGGCACGATCTCACCATACGGCATCGCGTTACGCGAGGGACCGTAGACTGGGAACCATGCCGACGATCGCTGAGAATCTCGACCGTGTGCGTGAGGAGATCGCGGCGGCATGCCGGCAGGCGGGCCGGCCTGTCGAGGAGGTCGCCCTCATGGCCGTCAGCAAGGTGCACCCGGTCGAGTTCATGGTCGAGGCCTACCGCGCGGGCCAACGGCTCTTCGGCGAGAACCGGGTGCAGGAGTTCGACGCCAAAGCCGCCGAGGTGCGCGCGCTCGGCGAGGCCGCCATCCACCTCATCGGTCCGCTGCAGAACAATAAGACCAGCCGCGCCGCGGCGCTGTTTGACGCCGTCGACACGCTCGACTCGGCGAAGACGGCGCGGCGTCTGGCGGCCGCGAGAGCAGAGACTTCGGAGGCGACCGCAATGCCGGTTCTGCTCGAGGTCAAGCTCTCCCCCGAGGAATCGAAGCATGGCGTTGATCCGGCGGAGCTCGGTGCGCTGCTCGAGGAGATCAATGACCTCTCCGGCATCACAGTGCGCGGCCTGATGACGGTCCCGCCCTGGTCAGAGGACCCGGAGGTGGCGCGGCCCTACTTTCACCGCTTGCGCGAGCTGCGCGACCAGCTCGGCGGGCGCGGAGCTGGCCTGGTTGAGCTCTCGATGGGCATGTCGAACGACTTCGGCGTCGCCATCGCGGAGGGCTCGACCTGTGTCCGCGTCGGCACAGCCATCTTTGGTAGACGTCCGCCGCCGCAGGCTTTGCCCGAGGTGTAAACCTTGCAGCTCCGGTCGAGCAGCCGCAACGCAGATGCACCGGATGGAAATCACGTCGGGTCTGGATTTGACTGGACTGGAAACCCGGGCGAACGGACCGCCCGGACCAGAACGAAAGCAGTCTGGAAGAGCAAGCGCTGGCTCTCGCCTTGCATCTCACTGAAGTGACGGGACGCCGTGTACGGCTTCCGTTCGATCACCCCCACCCATGGCCGCTGGCGAGCATCGCGGCCGATGCCGGAGCGTTGTTTTATGCCGAAGTCCGTGGCCCCGATACAAGACGTTGACGTCGTTGAGACGAGCAAGGTCGAGCAGTCAATCGATGACAAGCTGATTGGCGAGCGAATCCGTCGTCTTCGGCTGAAACGCTCGATGGGGTTGGTCGAGCTCGGCCAGCGAACCGGGCTCTCGGCCAGCTTTCTCTCGCAGCTGGAGACCGGCCGCGTCATTCCCACGATCCGAAACCTGGCCAAAGTGGCTCTGGTCTTTGAGAAGGATCTCGCATACTTCTTTCGGCAGGAGCGTCCCGTCGCCTTTCGCTCTTCGCGCAGGAGCGATCGCGTTCGCCTCTCTCGCAACGGAAAGGACGGCTCTCGCTTTGTCTCCGAAAATCTGAGCGCGCTCATCCCGGACCGACACATGGTTCCCTGCTTGGCGGAGTTCTTTCCCGGCGATCAGCCGTGCGACTTTACTCCAAAGATCTTCCAGGGGATGGAGTTCGTCTACGTGCTCAATGGCTCGCTCTGTCTGGCGACACCGAATGAACGGCAGCAGCTGGACGGGGGCGATGTCGCCTGGATCGATGGCCGCACCTCGCGCCAGTACACCTGCTCCGGTGAGCAGAGCGCCAAGGCGATGATCGTCACCTTCACCCAGGAGTAGCGCGGCCGACACGATCTTATCCGCGCTCCTCGCGCTGTCGAATCGTGTACCGCAGTCCTTCGTCCCAGCTCATGCCCTGCTCCCGGGCGAGCGTCATGCAGTGGTTGAAGAACGGAACGTCCTCCGGCGTAGGGCAGGCGCGGGTGATCAGATCGGGATCGGTCGGCGTGGGTGCGGTGTGCGCTTCGATTTCCATAGCGCAGCCGAGCATACGCACTCGTTCGCTGCTGCGAACACTCCCTAAAGGTGGGAGCACGTTGACCCGCCCGGCAAAGCTCCAGCCCACCTCCGCTCAGTCGGGTACCTGCCAGCCAACACCAGTCTGCGCCATGGTGATCGTGACCGGCGCCGGCTCTGCGAGCGCCTTCGCCATCTCGGGGTAGCTCTGCTGCACGGCAGGCGTCTGTGCCCAGACAGGGACGTCCTCAAGTGTGTAGGTGTAGCGCACCTGGGATTCGTTGAAGCCGTTCGCCGCCTTTGCCGGTGGCGTATAGCTCTCGATGCCGGTCACCCTGCGAAAGCCGTAGCAGAAGCGTGGCGCGGACTTCTCGCCGTAGGTCGACACGGTGTATCGCGTCACGTGGATCGCCGTCTCGGTACCTCGCTCCAGAAGCTTCACGCCGACCAGCGAGTCCAACTGCTTGATCTCGGTCGCGTCCGAGGTCTCATACGGAAAGCGCAGTGCCTGCTTGTATAGACAATCCGGATGCTCGGCCAGGTACTTGACGAGACCCTTGGTGAAGTTCACCGGCGACGGCTCCGACGCGGAGTGACAGCCAGCGAGCACCGTGAGCGCCAGGACGGCGGCCGTGCGAACGATCAGGAACGGGCGGGCAGCGATCATCGAAACCTCGGTGGAACTGCGTGCGATGCACATCTTTCGACAACATATAGGATCGGCCTTCTTACGCGAAAGCCGGGCCTGTACTCGAAGGCGGCCCACTACGCGAACACCCGGTGCGGCGAGCGCGTCTGCCGTGTATCCGCCGCTTTTGGCGACGGTCACGTAAATTCTCCGTCCGATGCTGACTGCGAAGGCTGATTCCGGAATCACACCATCAGCAACTCCGCTGACACCCGAGCCAACTGCCTCCCGCAATCCAGCGATCGCAGGGCTGGGTCACTGCGACCTGCAGGAGTACGAACTCTGCCCATGAACATTCTCGTCCTGAACAGCGGCTCCTCGTCGATTAAGTTCTCGCTCTTCGCCTGGGACAGCGAGACGCGAACGCTGCTGGAGGGTGAGGCGAGCGGCCTCGGTACCGAAGACGCCGCACTTACGCTGCAGGGCGACAAGGCGGAGGCGCCGGTGCTGCACCCTGGCGATGGTCCGGATGAGGCTGGCGAGGCGATCGCAGGTCTGGTCGGGCAGTCCTCGGCCGCCCAAGCCGACGCCATCGGCTTCCGCATCGTCCATCCGGGGCCACATCTGCGCGATCACGCGCCGCTGACGCCCGGTGTCCTTGAGGAGCTGAGGGCGGCGACGAAGTTTGCACCGCTGCACCAGCCCGCGGCACTGCGTCTGATTGAGTCCATGGGCCGGCACCTTCCTGGCACTCCTGCCTTCGGCTGCTTCGACACCATCTTCCACCAGACGATGCCGGAGGAGGCCTCAGCATATGCTCTGCCCGTGGCCGTGCGCGCCGAGGGGCTGCACCGCTACGGCTTCCACGGGCTCTCGTGCGAGAACGTCGTCGCCCGTCTCAGCGCGCGCGCGGACCGCACCCTGCCGCGGCGTCTCATCGTCGCCCATCTCGGCAGCGGCTGCAGTGTCACCGCCATCCTTGATGGCGTCAGTATCGACACCTCGATGGGCCTCACGCCCGATGGCGGGATCGTGATGGGCACCCGCCCCGGTGATCTCGATCCCGGAGTCGTCCTTTACCTGCTGCGCCAGCAGGCCAGCAACGCAGGCGCGACTGAGGACGCGCAGATCACCGCGACCGAGCAGATGCTCAATCGCGAATCCGGCATCCACGCGCTCTCGCAGCTGCCGAACGATATGCGTGCTGTGCGCAGGGCCGCCGCCACCGGCGACGCCGCGGCCGAGCTCGCCATCCGTGTCTTCACACGCAGCGTGCGCAAACAGATCGGCAGTTACATCGCGCTGCTCGGCGGCGTGGACTGCCTCGTCTTCACCGGCGGCATCGGCGAGCACGACACGCAGTCGCGAGTGGACATCTGCGCGGGTCTCGACGCCTTCGGACTCGTGCTCGAACCAGCTCAGGACGGGGCTGCGGAAGAGGCGCTGCGATGGCTCTCCCCGCCGCGTGCCGCGCAGCAGATCCTGGTCGTGCGTGCCGACGAAGACCGTATGATCGCGACACACGTTGCGCGCATGATGCTGCAGCGCGACGCCGCCAAACAAGCTTTGTAACCGGGACCGATCACGTACGAAGGAGACAGACCATGGCGACAGAGACAAAGAGCGGCACCGAACCGAGGAAGACCAGCCCGGACGCGATCCTGCAACCAGACGAGCTCAGCCGCATGAATCGCTATTGGAGCGCGGCGAACTACCTCTGCGCCGGCATGCTCTACCTGCTCGAGAACCCGCTCTTGCGCGAGCCGCTCAAACCGGAGCACATCAAGCAGCGGCTGCTTGGCCACTGGGGATCCGATCCCGGCCAGACGTTTCTGTGGGTCCACATGAACCGCGTGATCCGCAAGTATGACCTGAACATGATGTACATCGCGGGCCCCGGGCACGGCGCGCCGGCGACTCTCTCCAACAGCTACCTCGAGGGTGTCTACTCTGAGATCTACCCGGAGATGAGCCGTGACCTCGCCGGCATGCAGCGTTTCTTCAAACAGTTCTCATTTCCGGGCGGCATCGGCAGTCACTGCACACCGGAGACTCCGGGCTCGATCCACGAGGGCGGCGAGCTCGGGTACAGCATCGTCCACGGCTTCGGCGCGGCCTTCGACAATCCCGACCTCATCGTCACCGTGATGGTCGGCGACGGCGAATCGGAGACCGGTCCGCTCGCGACCAGCTGGCACTCGAACAAGTTCCTCAACGCCGCGCGCGACGGCGCCGTGCTTCCCGTGATGCACCTGAATGGGTACAAGATCGCGAACCCGACGATCCCCGCGCGCATACCCGAAGAGGAGCTCGCCATGCTCTTTCGCGGCTACGGCTGGGAGCCGCACTTCGTCGCAGGCGATGATCCCGACACGATGCACCAGCTCATGGCAGCCACGATGGATCGCTGCATCGAAGACATCGGCGCGATCCAGCACGCCGCCCGTGCCGCCGGCGCAGCCAACGTCGAGCGCGCGAAGTGGCCGATGATCGTGCTTCGCAGCCCCAAGGGATGGACCGGGCCGAAGTTCGTCGACGGTCACAAGGTCGAGGGCTTCTGGCGCGCGCACCAGATCCCGCTGATGAGCCCGCGTACCAATCCCGAACACCTCAAACAGCTCGAGATGTGGATGCGCAGCTATCACCCGGAGCAGCTGTTCGACGCGGAGGGCCGGCTGATCGAAGAGCTCGCGGCACTGGCCCCCGAGGGCACGCGCCGCGTCTCCGCCAATCCGCACGCCAATGGCGGTCTGGTGCGTGTGCCGCTGCGCATGCCAGACTTTCGCGACTACGCCATCGCCGTCGAACAGCCGGGAAAGACGTCCGTCTCACCCACTGAGACGGCCGCGAAGCTGCTGCGGGACGTCATGCGCCAGAACATGACCAACTTCCGCGTCTTCGGCCCCGATGAGACCGCGAGCAACAAGCTCACACCCATCTACGAGGCCAGCAAGAAGCTGTGGCTCGAGGCCGAGCTGCCCGAGGACACCGACGGCACCGATCTCCAGCGCGACGGCCGCGTGATGGAGATGCTCAGTGAGACCACGCTTGAGGGCTGGTTCGAGGGCTACGTGCTCACCGGCAGGCACGGCTTCTTCTCCACCTACGAATCCTTCGTCCACATCATCGACTCCATGTACAACCAGCACGCCAAGTGGCTCGAGAAGAGCAAGCAGCTCAAGTGGCGCGCGCCCGTCTCGTCGATCAACCTGCTCATCACATCGCTCGTCTGGCGGCAGGATCATAACGGCTTCACCCACCAGGATCCCGGCTTTCTCGACCTGGTGACGAACAAGAGCCCGGAGATCACGCGCATCTATCTGCCGCCCGACGCCAACTGCCTGTTGAGCACGGTCGACCACTGCCTGCGCTCGACGGACTACGTCAACGTCATCGTCGCCGACAAGCAGGAGCACCTGCAGTTCCTCACCATGGACGAGGCCGTGCTCCATTGCACCAAGGGCATCGGCATCTGGAGCTTCGCCAGCAGCGACACCGACGGCGGCGAGCCCGACGTCGTGATGGCCTGCGCGGGCGACATCCCCACCTCGGAGTCCCTCGCCGCGGTCGCCATCCTGCGCGAGCACTGCCCCGACCTCCGCATCCGCTTCATCAATGTCGTCGACCTCTTCAAGCTCCTGCCGGAGACGCAGCATCCGCATGGTCTCTCCGATCGCGACTTCGACTCTCTCTTCACCATCGACAAGCCCGTCATCTTCAACTTCCACGCCTATCCGTGGCTCATTCACAAGCTGACCTACAACCGTACCAACCACTCCAACATGCACGTCCATGGCTACATCGAGAAAGGAAACATCAACACTCCGCTCGAGCTCGCGATTGAGAACGAGGTCGACCGCTTCCACCTGGCCATCGCCGTCATCGACCGCGTCCCCAAGCTGCAGGCCACCGCATCACACCTGAAGGAGTGGCTTCGCGACCGCATCATCGACAGCGTCGCCTACTCGCATGAGAACGGCATCGACCGCGAGGAGATCCGTAACTGGATCTGGCCTTTTTAGATCGCGAGCAGCATGCGCCGTCAGCTGTTCCAGAGCCACGCCGCGCCGCGCACGCCGCTCGCATCGCCGTGCATCGGCTTGACGATGCGGATCTCCGCCGCGGGTCCAAAGGTATACGCCTGAATCTTGATCGGCAGACTGCGATAGAGCCGGTCCACCTTGGACAAGCCGCCGCCAAAGACGATCACGTCCGGATCAAGGATGTTGACCACCTCGGCCAGGCATCGCGCCATGCGGTCTTCAAGGCGGTCGAGCGCCGCCGACTCCTCGGGCGCGCCCGCCTCACTGCCGGCCACGATCGTTGCCCCGTCGAGTGCGCGGCCAGTGTGCGCGTAGAAGTCGCGCATCAGCCCCGTGCCTGAGATCCACGTCTCGATGCAGCCGTTCTTGCCGCAGTAGCACGGCGGTCCCGGCAGCTCATCGGCCGACGCCCAGGGCAGCGGGTTGTGGCCCCACTCGCCCGCAAGCCCGTGCGGCCCGGAGTGAGAGTGTCCATTCAAGACCAGACCGCCGCCACAGCCGGTGCCCACGATGACGCCGAAGACGACCCGGAAGCCCGCCGCCGCGCCATCGCTCGCCTCCGAGACAACGAAGCAGTTGGCGTCGTTGGCACAGCGCACCGCCCGCCCCAGGGCGTGGCCGAAGTCCCGCTCGAGCGGCCGGCCGTTCAGCCAGATGGAGTTCGCGTTCTTCACCAGGCCGGTCGACGCGACGATGCTGCCCGGAATGCCGAGGCCGACCGACGCCGTCACGCCGACCTCCGCCTCCAGTCGGCGCACGATGCCGACCAGCGCAGCCAGCGTACCCTCATAATCGTTTCGTGGCGTCGGGACGCGGTGCCGCGCCCGGACGTGTCCGTCGCCATCCATCACGATCGCCTCAATCTTCGTGCCGCCGAGATCGATGCCGATGCGCATGGCCGACGGAGCAGGCGCGTGGAATGAGACAAGGGCGTCCAAACAGTCCTCCAGAGTCCGCGCAGCCGATGCGTGGGCACAAGTGTGTCGAGTTCAAGATCTACGGCGTTAGACGGTCAGCGCGACGGCGAGTTTCGGTCGTGCAGCGAGGTCCAGCATACAGGGAACGGCCGCTCCCGAGATGGCCGTGTCCCCGCATCGCTCGGCCCGCTCCGCTTCGGGCATAATGATCTGCCGGAGAAATCGGTTACACCACAGAGCAGACCCGCACGCAGCGCACGGCAGGATCAGGAGACAGAGACGATGCAACAGAGACCCGTGGCCGTGTTGGCGACAGCTTGCCTGGCCCTCGCCAGCCTGACCAGTCCTACCAGAGCCGATGCGCAGCAGGCGCCCCCGGCCACGCTCACCATTCAGGTGGGCAGCGCGGTGCACCCCGTCAGCCCAACCCTCTACGGCCTGATGACGGAGGAGATCAACTACTCCTACGACGGCGGTCTCTACGCCGAGCTCGTGCGCAACCGCATCTTTCAGGAGCACGGCTTCGGCGGCATCGCGCACTGGTACCTCGAGCATCGCGGCGACTCTGAAGCCGTGATGCAGATCGACCAGACCACCGGCCCCAGCACCTCCATCCCGGAGAGCCTGCGTCTTGACGTCACGCGTGCCGACGCCGCCAGTCCGGCCGGCGTGCGCAACGAGGGATACTGGGGCATCGCCGCGCGTCCAAGCACCACCTACAAGGGCTCCTTCTATGCCAAGGCCGACTCGGCCGACGTGGGCGCCGTCACCGCGGCGCTGGTCAGCGACAACACCGGCAAGGCACTCGCCACCGCGACCTCCACTCCACTGACTACTGCGTGGACGCGCTTCGACTTCACCTTCACCACTGGCGCCAGTGTCGCGACCTCGACCGAGACGCAGCTGCTGCTGACCGTCGCTCATCCCGGGAAGGTCTGGCTCTCACTCGTGTCGCTCTTCCCGCCGACCTACCATGATCGCGCCAACGGCAATCGCATCGATCTGATGGAGAAGCTCGCTGCCATGCATCCGAGCTTCCTTCGCCTGCCCGGGGGCAACTACCTCGAGGGAGACGAGGTCGACGAACGCTTCGATTGGAAGAGCACCATCGGCCCGCTCGTCGATCGTCCCGGCCATCGCAGCCCCTGGAACTACCAGAGCACGGACGGTCTCGGTTTGCTCGAGTTCCTCGAGTGGTGCGAAGACCTGAAGATCCAGCCCGTGCTCGCCGTCTACGCCGGCTACTCGCTCAAGGGCCATCACATCCCGCCCGGCACGGCGCTCCAGCCCTTCGTCAACGAAGCCCTGGATGAGCTCGAATTCACCGCCGGCGATACCAGCACCCGATGGGGCGCCGTGCGCGCGAAGCTCGGCCATCCCGCGCCCTTCCCCCTCCGCTACGTCGAGATTGGCAACGAGGACTGGTTCGACAAGTCCGGCAGCTACGAGGGACGCTACGCGCAGTTCTACAAAGCGATTAAGGCCAGATACCCGCAGTACCAACTCATCGCGACCGCGCCGCTCAAGCAGATGAAGCCCGATGTCCTCGACGACCACTACTACAAGCGCGCGGACGAGTTCTTCGATGACGTGCACCACTACGACAACGCCGACCGCAACGGCCCCAAGATCTTCGTCGGCGAGTGGGCCACCCGCGAGGGCGGCCCGACCACCAACATGGGCGCCGCGCTCGGCGACGCCGCCTGGATGACCGGCATGGAGCGCAACAGCGACCTCATTCTGCTCGCCTCATACGCACCGCTGCTGGTCAACGTCAACCCCGGCGGTATGCAGTGGGAGTCCGACCTGATCGGCTACACCGCGCTTGAGAGCTACGGCTCGCCCAGCTACTACGCGCAGGCGATCTTCGCCGCCTCGCTCGGCACCGACGTCCCCGCATCCACCGTCTCCGGCGGTGGCCAGCGCTTCTTCTACTCCGCGACCGAGGACCCCGCCAAAGGCATGCTCTATCTCAAGCTGGTCAACGCCTCCTCCGCGCCGCAGCCCGTCAGCATCAACCTCAGCGGAGGCGGCAGCATCGGCCGCGAAGCCACGCTGACAACACTCGCAGGCAGCAGCACGGCCGAGACCAACACCGCCGCCAATCCCACCCGCATCGTTCCCGTGCGCACGCCGCTCAAGGGCACGGGCGCGACCTTCAGTCACACGATCCCGCCGTACGCGATTCAAGTCCTCGAGATTCCCGCAAAGTAGCCGTCATCTCGCGTGCGGGCTGATCCTCGTTCCGGGCCCGCACTCGGGAGTTTCACCATGGGCCCATCGTGTGCACCGCCAGACCCGTCGAGAAGGCGGCCCCAGGCACTCTCCGGGGCCGCCTCTGGTGATCACATCACCGCAACTACTCCGCCGGAGGAGTGCCCGCGACCTTCTCGGAGACGGTCGCCTCATTCGCATAGGCGTACGCGAACGACGCCGCCGGACCCGTGCTCGAGGTGAGAAACGGCGTCAGCGCCGCCACCGCCGAGTGTGGACCGCTGTAGACCGCGTTCAGGTTGTCGGTCGTCTCGTAGTTCCGGTTGTTGGCCGGGTTCGAGTTGCTGATCACACGACCAAGCGTGCGATGCTCGGACTCCACGCCCAGGATGGAGGCTGCGATCTTCGCGTAGTAGACCAGGTCCTGCGACGTGTACTTGGCGCCATCGATGTCCGTGTAGGTGCCGTTATACCCACCCTGGGCCGCTTTGGTGCCGAACTCCTGGATCGCATTCAGGTAGGCCCCGATGAAGGCGTTCTCGAGCGCATCCAGCAGCCCCGTAAACGCGCTAAGCGTGTCGAAGGAGCCGCTCGGGAAGTAGAACGTCTGCACCGGGTCACCGCTCGCATCCGCGATGCCGAGCACACTGCGAAACAGGTTTGCGTGCTGGATCTCCTCGGTCAGAGCCGCGCGAATGTAAGCCACGTTGCCGAAGTTCCCGGCGCTCGTCACCTTCGTCGCGGTGCCGCCAGGGCCGGACAGATTCACATCCTGGATCACCGGGCCCGTCAGTGCATTGAAGTAGAAGGTCGTCGCCAGATCCTCGGCGATCAGCGCCGCCGTAAAGATATCCTTCACCGAATCCAGCGCCTGCTCCCGATGTTCGAGCGCCTCGCCCGGGTGGCTGTTGTCCTCTGCGCGTACACCGCGGCTCAGCGTCAGGCTGGCGGCAGCACCCAGGCCGAGCACACCGGCAGAGCGCATGAAGACGCGCCGTCCAAGGCGCGAATGGGCAATCGCTGAGAAATCATGCTGAAGATCATTGGTTGGCACGCGAGTCTCCCCTTTTTTGAACATCGGTTTCAGTCTGTCGCACGCGCCGAGGGGAGGGTCGGCGCAAACGCGAAGGTTTGTAGGTCAATACAGGGGTGACGCCGTCATCGGCGGCGTGGATTTTTCCATGGCCGCGGAGAAGCACACGTCGGTGATGCACGAAAGGCACCGTCGAAGTTACTGATCGCGAGCGCATACGGCCAGAGCCTCTCTCGTGCAAGAACCTCCTCGCAGGTCGACTAAGCCGCGGCCCGAGGGACGTCCACTCTCCCTCTCTTCAACGGGAGAGCAACCCATGCCATTGCGAGGGGTGGCTACTTCACCATCTCCGCAGCCTTTCCCTCGGTGATGCGGTAGAACGCATCCACCTTTGCCGGTGGCGGCACCTCCTGCACCACGCCACTCGGCCAGTGAATCTCGATCTTCTCCACCCGCGTCGCCGTGCCCAGACCGAAGTGCGGCCGCTGGTCCGGGCTCGAGGCGAACGAGCCACCCGCGATCACGTCCTGCCGCTGCCGGAATCCGTTCGCCGTCACGTAGATGCTCGCGCCCACAGCATCGCGCGGCGATCGCCGTCCGCCCGGGCCCGCCGCCGCGCCGCCCGTCAGCTCAAACGCGATCCAGTGGTTGTGCTCCTCCGTCACGTTGCGGAACAGCGACGGGGCGGAGTCCATGTTGTTGATCACCACGTCCACGCGTCCATCATTGAAGAGATCGCCATACGCAAGCCCGCGTGCAACCGCCACCTTCGCCAGACCCGTGCCCTCGACCGGCGGCACAAACTCGAACTTACCGCGGTTGTTGCGCATCAGAAACGCCCGCTGCGCGAAGCTTGTGCCCCAGTTCTCCTTGTCGACCGCGGGATACACATGCCCGTTCACCGTCAGCAGGTCGAGCCATCCATCGTTGTCGTAGTCGAAGAACGCCGTCCCCCAGCCGAGAAACGGAATCGTCGGCTCCGCGATGCCCGCCTGGTAGCTGATGTCGGTGAAGTTCGCGTCGCCATCGTTTCGATAGAGCGGCTTGTAGTCGTCCGAGAACGTCGTGTTGTACAGGTCGATCAGCCCGTTATGGCTGAAATCGCCTGCCGCGATCCCCATGCTCGCCGTCTCGCGACCGCTCTCGTTCAGCGCATAGCCGGAGGCGAACGACGCGTCCTCAAAGGTTCCGTTGCCCTTGTTCAGGTAGAGGTAGTTCGGCGTCGAGTCGTCCGCCACCAGCAGGTCCGCTCGCCCGTCCCCGTTCAGATCGATGAACAGCGACGCGAGTCCGTAGTAGCCGTGCGCGTCCACGACACCCGCCTTCGCCGTCACGTCGGTGAACGTGCCGTCGCCGTTGTTGTGGTAGAGCTTGTCGCCCTCGCCCTTCAGCCCGCGCGGCCCACACATCACCTTCGTCCCGCGAAACTGGCAGTCTCCGAGCGCGGCGGAGTTTCCGTGCCCCGGCCGGTCCTCCATGTTGAAGTGCACATAGCCCGGCACGAAGAGATCGAGCCGCCCGTCCCCGTCATAGTCGCCCCACGTCGCGCCGGTCGCCCATCCGTCGAACGTGACGCCCGCCTTCTCCGCCACATCGGTAAACGTGCCATCGTGGTTGTTGTGGAAGAGCCGGCTCTTCCCGTAGTTCGAGACGAAGATGTCCGGCCAGCCATCGTTGTCGTAGTCCCCCACCACAGCGCCGAAGCCCCACCGATCGTTCGCGACGCCGGCCTTCGCCGTCACATCCGTAAACGTTCCGTCGTGGTTGTTGTGGAAGAGTGCAGCGTGCGGCGCCGCCGCCGTACCCTCCTCCGCCTCCCACGTGGAGCCGTTGACGAGATAGATGTCCAGCCAGCCGTCATGGTCGTAGTCCAGAAGCGCGACGCCCGAGCCCACCGTCTCGAGGATCAGCGACTTCGAGGGCGATCCCATCCGGTGCCGCCATCCCGCCAGCCCCGCCTTCACCGTCTCATCGGCGAAGATCACCGGCCCTGTCTTCACAAAGCCGCCAGCGGTGATCGGCCGATGCTCCTCATCGAGCACCGCCGCGTGCGGCGTGCCCGTGTTCACACCCATCGCGCCCGGCTGCTGCGGCGCATCCTCGGTCGTGTGAGGCGCCGTCTGCGCGCTCTGAGCTCCGAGGGAGAGGGGCAACAGCAGCATCGCGGCTGCGAGGGGAAGAGAGAGACTCCGCCAGGATCGCGAGAGAGGCAAACGATATGCAAGGAGGCGGGAGACGCACACAGAGAGCAACATGGCTGGTACACCATCCTAGCGGCTCACCACGGCGCCTGGGAAACGACGCCCGCGGACCGGCGCGACAGCCCTTCACCGATGCTCGTCGCGATCGGCGCAGGACCTAGGAAGATCCAGGCGCTCTCCTGCTGCATGAACCATCGGGCGAGCAGCCACCGCGGCCCTGCACCCCTGCACGTGCCTACCTTCCGCCCGCGCCGCTCGCCGGCGATCTACTCGCGGTCGCGCCGGCAGCCGGTCTCGAGGTACTCGCCGGCGAGACACGCAGCGCCCCTGCCATCTTTGTGACCTTAGCCCGTCCTTCTAGCTCAGCGGCAGCTCGACCACCGTCACACTCGCTGCCGGAAACGTGTGCTCGAAGTGATCCGCAGCCGTCGTCTCGGATCGCGTCTCCGGCCGCACCGCCTCCGTCTCCTCCTCCGTATTCTCTGCCATGATGCCATCCTCCGACGCGAGCGTCGTCACCCGCACCGCGCCCGCGCGAACCCCCAGCCCGCTCATATCGACCACGGCATGACTCCCCGTCGTCAGGCTCCGGTTCACGCAAAACAGCAGCAGCTTCCTTCCATCCGCCGAGCTCGCCGCCGTCACGTCGAGATAGGGAACGTCCTTGATCTCGGGCAGCCGCTCGACCCCCTTCGCGATGGAGTACGTCGGACCGTCCGACTGCACCTCGAGCAGCGTCCGCGGTGCCGCCGTCGCATACGCGCGCAGCACCCAGTACGCCGGTGCCGGATATACCTGTCCGCGCTTCTTCCACACCCCGCCGAACTCCACGATGCCCGTCATGTCCGAGATGGGCACGATCGCCGCGTCGCGCAGAATCGTATTGAGAAAACCTCCGGTAAATACCGCCCCACCCATGTTCGTGTAGTTGGGCGCGCTCCCATTGCGGCTGATCATCAGCCACTCGGTGAAGGCCGTCGTCACCAGACCCTTGTGCGCGCTTGCCTCGATCTGGTCGTGCATCGCGTGCAGCTGCCGGTCGAGCCCGATCGGCAACGCCAGAGACGCCATCGCAGCGAAGTCCGGCGGAGCCTGGCGCAGTTCCACAGTCGCGCCCACGACAAAGTGCGTCGAGAGATAGTTGAAGGTGCCTGGCGGGTTCGTCAGCTGCGCCGCATTCCAGCTGGTGAAGTGGTCCTCGTCCGCGCCCGTCGCGATCAGTCGTGCCCGCGGGTCGACCTTGTGCACTGCCTCACTCGTTGCTCGCGTCACCGCCGCCACGCGCTCCTCGCTTGGATACCCGATCTGGAAGTCTCCCCACAGCTCGTTGCCCAGCTCCCACAGCAGACCGCCCTTGTGATCGCCCCAGTGCGCGTCCACATAGCGCACCCACTCGCCTGCGTCGGCAGGGGCTCCTGTCCCCAGATTCAGCGCGATCTGCGGCTCCGCGTGGATCAGCTCACAGAAGCGCAGGAACTCATCGGTCCCGAAGGTGTTGTACTCCGGAATGCCCCACGAGAAGTTCAGCTTGGAGACCCGCTTGTCCCGCGGTCCCACGCCGTCGCGCCAGTCGTACGCCGAGGTGAAGTTGCCGCCGAACCGCACAAGCGGTGAGTGCAGATCGCGCAGCAGCGCGATCATCTCCGGATCCATCCCGTCCACGTTGTCTGCCGGCTCGAGCGCAACCTCGTCCACCATCGCCCGCGCATCGTCGGCCACTGAGATGGCCAGGTCCACCGGCTCGAGTGCCGCCACCTGCCCCCGCTTGAGCTCGAGCGAGAAAGGATACTTCGTCCAGCTCTCCGCCCCAGCCTCGAGCGTTGCCGTCGCCAGCACCTCCTCCGGATGCCCGTGCCGCCGCAGCGAGACCCGCACCGCGGCGCCACCGCGCACATGCTTCACATAGAGACTGCCCTCATAGCGCAGCTCACGCGCCGCCGGCAGATACACGCGCTCGCGAACCCCGATCTCCCTGCCCGGCAGGCTCATCAGCAGCACCGACTGTGCCGAGTTCGCGCTGTCCCCGCGCACCGGCAGGTAGCGCGAGCCGTCCGCCACGTGCAGCGGCTCCCACGGCGTCGGCAGCCCCAGCTCGGAGGCGCGCCTGAGCTCCGGCCGCTCCCGCAGCATGTCGCTGATACGCCCCGCCGACCATAGACCCTCCTCGAACGACGGGTTCTCGACCACATCCGCCCACAGGCCGCCGTAGGTCGAATGCCCGATCGGCTCAAGAAAGCTGCCGAAGACCGAGGCCGGGATCACCGTCGGCTGCGCCGGCCGCGTCACCCGCAGATGCACCGGCGCGTCCGACGGCGGCGCTGACGACGTCAGCTGCGCCGTCGCAGAGATCACCGGCGAGAGCGCCAGCACCACAAAAGAACACCGCCGCAGCACACGCCATCCAGTCCTCATCGGCCGCCACCCTCCCCTGTCTCCTCCACCCGCAACACCTGATCGCCCGCCACATGCTCCATCCGCTGCACGATGCCGCTCGGCCAGTGAATCTCGATCGCCGCTGCGCTCGTGTCCGCCCCCAACCCGAAGCTCACCCGCTTGTCGTTGGACGAGAGATAACTCCCCGCCGTCGACACTGTCTGGTACTGCGCCCCATGACTCGTCACCAGCTTCACCTCCGCCCCGATTCCATCCCGATTGCTCTTGTGTCCTACCAGATTCAACGTCAGCCAGTGATTCCCCGTCTTCGTCTCGTTGTGCAGAATGTGCGCCGCGCCGCCGTTCGTCGTCACCACCGCATCCACCCGCCCGTCGTTGTCCAGATCGCCCACCGCCAGCCCACGGCTCACCCACGGCTGCTGGAAGACCGCGCCCGATTGCGCCGAGACATCCACAAACCCTTTACCCGTGTTGCGCGCCAGCAGCATCGGCTCCTTGTAATGCAGCTGCGGATACGTCAGCTCGACCGTATCCAGATCGTGCCCCTGCGCGATCAGCAGGTCCTTCAGCCCATCGTTGTCGTAGTCCAGAAATCGTATGCCCCACCCCGAGTGCAGCAGCGTCATGCGCGCCAGGCCCGACACGTACGTATCGTAGGTGAACGAGCCGTCGCCGTTGTTCCGGTAGAGCGCATACTTCTGGTTCGCCAGATTCGTGATCACCAGGTCCGGCAGCCCGTCGTTGTTGTAGTCCGCAAAGTCGATCCCCATCCCGGCGTACGTCCGCCCATCCCCATCGACCGCCACCTCCGCCGCCAGCCCCGTCTCCTCGAACATCCCGTGGCCCTTGTTGCGATACAGGTGCTCGAGCATCGAGTCGTTCGCGATCGCCACATCCACCTTGCCGTCGCGGTCGAAGTCCGCGATCGCGATCCCCAGTCCCTTGCCCGGCGTGTTCAGGCCGATCCTCTCGCCGACCTCGGTAAAGTGTCCCTTGCCATCGTTGTGATACACCAGCGGCCGGATCGCGGGAAAGATGTCCGGATGGCAGTACGCGCGGTATCCCTCGCGATGCTCGCCGCAGAACTCGTCATCCCAGTCCCACTTCACGTACCGCAGCACCACCAGATCCAGCATCCCGTCGTTATCGAGATCCACCCACGCCGCTGAGGTCGACCACGTCTCGCCCGGCGTCGTCGGCCCGCCCGTCCCCGAGCTCTCCGTGACGTCCGTGAACGTCCCATTGCCGTTGTTGTGGTACAGCCGGTTGCCTCCATACGCCGTCACGTAGAGGTCTTCAAAGCCGTCATTATCGAAGTCGCCCACCGCGACTCCCATCCCGTACCCGATCCCCTTCAGCCCCGACCGCTCCGTCACATCCTCGAACGTGCCGTCCTTCTTCTGGTGATAGAGCCGGTCCCAATCCGCCGGTCCTGCCTTCTTCGGCACCGCGCCCTTCGCCATCGTGTCCGTGATCGGTGCCCCGTTCACGAAGAAGAGATCGAGCCGCCCATCGTTATCAAAGTCGAACGCCGCCACCCCGGACCCCATCGTCTCGATCAGATACTTGTGCGACGTGTGCTGCGCGACTGCCGTAAAGCTCACCCCCAGCTTCGCCGTCGTCTCCACGAAGTCTCCAGGCGGCCCCGCGGTTGCCTGCGCCACACACACCGCGCTCAGGCTCAGCCCAGCGATCGCGACACCCAGCGTCAACAGCCTCCATCGAGGGAACAGCTTCGTCATCTCAGGCACAGCTCGAACCGGTCGAATTCACGCCAGCCCAGTGTACCGCCGTCGCGAGGCTGCTGCCCTCCCCGCAAGCACCCGGCCTCAGCCCTGCCGTGAGCGCCGTGAAGCAGCGCGGCCCCGGCCGCGAACGCGCGCTCGAAGCACTTCATCCTTCTCTCCGCCGCCTTCAACGATCACACGCCTCTGCCGCTGAGGTACGCTGGCCTCGGCACCCGGAGACCCGACAAGCGTGCGACCCGTCCCTCACCCCTTACCGCCGCATGAGCCCGCGACCCGCATCGCGAGAGCCTCGTCCGCCGTGCGCCGTCGCACTCTCCTGAGCATTCTCGCCCTCACCTCCGTCGCGCGACCCCAGACCGCGTTCCAGCCCACACCCGCCTTTGCCCTCGACACCAACCCCCTCCACATCCTCGCCCCCGCCCAGCCGGCGCACCCCTTCTCCGTCGTCGGCGAGCGCGGCGCCATCCTCGGCCAGCAGGACGGCACCTTCGAGCTCTGGTGCCTGCCCGTCAAAGTTCTCGCGCACGCCCGGCTCACCGCCCGCATCGACGGCTACGACGCGCCCATCGAGCTCAACCGCGAAGCCGCCACCATCGACGTCCGCCCCGACCACACGACCATCACCTACGCGCACGCCGCCATCACCGTCCGCCAGCACATGTTCGTCCCGCGCGACGCCCAGCAGGGCGTCGCCAGCGCCGTCGTCCTCTTCGAGATCCACGCCATCCACGCCGCCGAGCTCACCCTGACCTTCGAGCCCGCGATGGAGCGCATGTGGCCCGCACCCAACTTCGGCCGCCCTGGCGGTGGCTGGACCGCCGTCGGCACCGGCGGCGCCTACACCCTCGAGACCGACACCCCAAACCTCTTCGGCATCGTCGCCATGCCCGGCGCCCAGCCCGGGGAGCTCCGCCCCTACCAGGAGCGCCCCCTCAACACGCCCATGACCTTCCGCATCCGCTATGACCCCGCGCGCGACGACCACAGCCTCTTCCCCCTGCTCTGCGCCATCGCCGACACCACCACCCGACCGCCCATGCCAGGCCCTGAGGCCGCCGCCGCGCACCGCGCCCTGCTCGATCTGCTGCTCGCCGAAGACGCCCGCCTGCCCGAGCGCTACCAGGCCACCGCCACCTTCTTCGCGCACTTCTTCGATACCCGCCTCACCGCCGAGACCCCCGACCCGCGCGTCAACGACGCCCTCCGCTGGGCCGAGGTCGCCATCGAGCAGGCCAAGGTCTCCGCCCCCGCCGGCACCGGTCTCGCCGGCGGCTGGTTCACCTCCGGCGACTCCGCCCGTCCCGGCTTCGGCTGGTTCTTCGGCCGCGACACCCTGTGGAGCCTCTACGCCGTCAACAGCTACGGCGACTTCGCCCTCACCCGTCAGGCCATCGACTTCCTCCTCGCCCGCCAGCGCGCCGACGGCAAGATGATGCACGAGGTCTCGCAGGAGGCCGAGGCCGTCGACTGGCCCGCGCTCCCCTACCTCTACGCCGCCGCCGACTCCACCCCGCTCTTTATCATGCAGATGGAGGACTACGTCCGCGCCTCGGGCGACACCGCCTACCTCAAACAGCACTGGGGGCAGGTCCAGCGCGCCTGGCGCTTTACCCGCGCCCACACCACCGACGGCATCTACGACAACTCCCAGGGCACCGGCTGGGTCGAGGAGTGGCCCCCCGGCCTCCCTCATCAAGAGACATATCTCGCAGCTCTCGACCAGCAGTCCAGCGAGTCCATCGTCCGCCTCGCCCGCCTCATGGGTGACGACGCTCTCGCCGCCGAGGCCACCCGCGTCGCCGCCGACATCCGCGCGAAGCTCCCCGCCTTCCGCGCCCCCGACGGCACCTACGCCTTTAGTCGCAGGGCAGACGGCCAGCTCGAAGCCGTGCGCTCCATCTTCCCCGCCGTCGCCTGGTGGACCGGCCGCCTCGCCCTGCCCGACGCCGAACCCACCCTCGCCGCCTGGGCCAGCCACTGCTTCGCCACCGATTGGGGCCTCCGCTCCGTCCCGCCCGGCGAGCCCCTCTACGACCCCATCAGCTACCACCACGGCTCCGTCTGGCCCCTCTACACCGGCTGGACCGCCCTCGCCCAGTACCGCACCGGCCGCCCGCTGAGCGCCTACAGCAGCCTCCGCGACAATATGCAACTGACCTGGTTCCAGGACCCCGGAGCCGTCACCGAGGTCCTCTCCGGCGAGTTCTACCAGCCGCTCGGCCGCTCCTCCTCGCACCAGCTCTGGTCCTCCGCCATGACCCTCACCCCCGCCATCCGCGGCCTCTTCGGCCTCGAGCCCGACGCCCTCCGCCACGTTCTCCGCGTCGACCCGCAGCTCCCCGCGACCTGGGACCACATCTCGCTCCAGAACGTCACCGTCGGTTCAGATCGCTATACCGTCGCCATGGATCGCCACGCCGCCGCCCTCGACATCGACGCCGTCTCTTCGTCTCCCACCGGCCTCTGTCTCGTCAGCACCGCGGACTTCTTCGCCGACCGCGAGTGCAAGGCGCAGCCCGCGCTGCACCACCGCCTCCACCTTTCACTTCCCGCCCTCGAGGTCGCCCTCACCGACCTGGCCCCGCCCGAACCCGGCGCCTCCACCTCACAGATGAAGGTCCTCGCCCAACACACCGAGCCCCACCAGCTCACCCTGCGCCTCGAAGGCCTCGCCGGAACCGAAGGCCACCTCACCCTCCGCCGCAACATTCCAACCCCCACCCCCAACGTCACCGGCGCCACTCTCACCCACGACCAGCTGACAATCCCCTTCGCAGGATCTGCCGGCACTTGGATCGAGAAGGCGATCACCCTCAGCTGGTGAGCGGCTGCCGCACCCGTGCCTGCGCCGTCGACTCCCGGATCACCATCTCCGGCAGCACCGTAATGTCCTCGCCCGCCGGCTCGCAGCCGCGAATCCGGTTCAGCAGCGCCCGCGCCGCCTGCCGCCCCATCTCACGCAGCGGCTGCCGAATGGTGGTGATCGACGGATTGTGAAACGCCGCGGGCTGAATGTCATCGAAGCCCGTCACCGACACATCCTCCGGCACGCGCAGCCCGGCGTCCACCAGCGCGCGCGTCACGCCAATCGCCGCGAAGTCGTTGAAGCACACGATCGCCGTAAACGGCACCCGCGCCTGCAGAAAGCGCGCCACCACCGGGTATCCGATCACCGGCGAGTGCGAGTCGCTCAGTAGCTGCTCAATCAGCTCCGCGCGCGTCTCAAGCCCGAGCTCCTTCGCGATCAGCTGCAGCTCCTCGAAGCGCGGGCCCGCATCGCTCGCGTGCGCCGGTCCGCGGATGTACGCGATCTCGCGATGCCCCAGCTTGTGCAGGTGCCGCAGCACCAGCCGCGCCGCCAGGTGGTGGTCGAGCGACACCTGCGTGTCCGACCCCGCCAGCCGCAGCCCTCCGATCGACACCGTCGGAATCGGCAGCGCCGAGGGCAGCGGCGTGTCGATCACGATCATCCCCTCGATCGACCGGTCCAGGAGAATTCGCGGGTACTCCTCGATCAGGTCCGGCTTCCTCCGGTGCGAGATCGCGAACGAGAGATACCCCTCCTCCTGCAGCACGTCATCCAGCCCCGTCATGATCAGCGTCGAGTACGGGTCGTTGATCTCCGGCAGCATCACGCCGACCGTGTAGCTCTTCTGCCGTCGTAGCGACCGCGCCAGCAGGCTCGGCCGATACCCCAGCTTGCGCGCGCCCTCGCGCACCCGCTGCCGCGTCGGCTCCGGAATGCTCTTGCCCGCCGGCGCATCGTTCAGCACCAGCGAGATCGTCGCCGGCGAAAGACTCAGGTACTCGGCCAGAACCTTAATACTGACCGGCTTGTGGTGGTTCGCGTCGAGACCGTCGGGGGTGCGGCGAGGCATGCGCCTGATGGTACGCCCGCACCGGCACATCCAAGGCGTCGCGCGCCAGGCCCGTCGCGCGCACCGGCACCGCGCGCCGCCCACCACCCGCATCGCCTGCGCGACCCAAATTGGAACTGGCCCCGCGAGATGGGATTGCCACCCTCCCCACCTCCCCTTACACTCTGAGACACTGACGGCGGTCTTGCGCCTGCCGCTCGATCTCTACTCTGCCGCTGTGAGTCTGCCGACCTCTATGAATATCACCGCCGTCGCGCGCAGGGCCCGGGTCTCGACGGCAACAGTCTCGCGCACCATCAACGGCTCCGCCAACGTCAGCCCCAAGACGGCCGAGCGCGTCCGCCGCGCCATCGAAGCCCTCAACTTCTACCCCAATACCAACGCCCGCGCCCTCGGCTCCGGCCGCTCCTCTCTCTACGGCCTCATCATCTCCGACATCACCAACCCCTTCTTCCCCGAGCTCGTCAAGGCCTTCGAAGACATCGCCGTCGAGCACAAGCAAGAGGTCCTGATCGCCAACACCAACTACGATCCCGAGCGCATGGAGCACTGCGTGATCCGGATGCTCCAGCGCAAGGTCGATGGCGTCGCCATCATGACCTCCGAGATGGACGACCGGCTCATCGAGGTCTTCAGCCGGCGCCACGTCCCCCTCGTCTTCCTCGATACCGCGAACAGCCGCCCCGGCGTCCACACCATCCAGGTCGACTACGCCGCCGGCGTCACGCTCGCCATCGAGCACCTCACCGCCCTCGGTCACGTCCAGATTGGCTTCATCAGCGGCCCGCTCTGGCTCGCCTCCGCCCGCACCCGCCACAAGGCCTTCACCGAGGGCCTCCATCGTCACGGCCTCACCGTCGATCCCCGCACCCTCGTCGAAGGCGATCACCGCGTCGACGGCGGCCACACCGCCATGCAGCAGATCCTCGCCTCCGGCGCCCGCCCTACCGCCATCGTCGCCTCCAACGACCTCACCGCCATCGGCGCCATGGGTGCCATCGACGAGGTCGGTATGCAGGTCCCCGACGACATCTCCGTCATCGGCTACGACAACATCCTGCTCAGCGCCTACACTCGCCCCGGCCTCACCACCCTCGCCATCTCCCGCACCGACATCGCCGCCACCGCCTTCCGCACCCTCTTTCACAGCAGCAAGCAGAACGGCGCGCCCCCCGCCGTCGGCCATAAACACATCATCCAGCCCACCCTCGTCGACCGCCGCTCCACCGGCCCCGCCCGCACACAGGCCACAACTCCATAGCCTGGATGAGGGCACTCACCCGGAAAAATGGGGTCAGGGGACCAGCGCCTCTCTCTCCAGGCGTTCTGCGCCTCTAGCCGAGAGAGTGACCACGTCCCGCCACATAGCCTCTCCGGGCTGCCTCTCGCCTCGAGAGACAGCCCGGAAGTTCACCCAAGCGACCGCGACCGCGTTACTGTCCTCGCCGCCACAACGCAAACCCCACACCTACGCCCACCACACCGGCGAGCAACGCCGTCGCCGTCGGATGCACGATCCCTGCCGTATACACGCTGGGGCGAATTCCCTTCTGCCCGCCTCGCACCTCGCCGTCCTCACCCGCCTGCCATAAGCTGTCCGGACGTGGCTCCTTCGGCTCGCTCTTGAGCTGCGACTTGATCATCGCCCCCGACGCCAGATCCACCAGGCCCGGCGTGAGTCGGCTGAACAGCCCCATCACCTTGCCCGCGCCGCCCACGTGCAGCGCCCGTCGCGGGTGCTCGGCGGCAAACAGAATCGTCTCCGCCACACTCTCCGGCGCATACAGCGGCGGCGGCAGCTTCGCCTCACCCTCCGTGTAGTTCTTCGCGTGCAGCGCGAACGGCGTTCCGATCGCCGCCGGCTGGATCAGCGTCACCGAGACAGGCGCGCCCTCCGCCTTCAGCTCGCGTCGCAGCGCGTCGGTAAAGCCCTTGATGGCATGCTTGGTCGTCGAATACATGCCCTGGATCGGAAACGCAAAGTCCGATGCCACGCTGCCCAGGTTGATCAGCGCGCCTCCGCTCTGCTTCAGCTGCCGCAGCGCCGTCACCGACCCGTAGACCACGCTCCAGAAGTTCGTGTCGAAGAGCCGCCGGTGGTCCTCGTCCGAGACCTCCTCGAGCTTGCCCCAGAGCCCCTGCCCGGCATTGTTGACCCAGGTATCGAAGCCGCCGAAGCGCGCGATCGCCTGCTGCGCCAGATCGTCGATCTGCCCGTGATCGCTCACATCCGTGACGACCGTCAGCACCTTCGCACCCGTGGCCTCAAGCTCGCGGGCGACCTGGTCGAGGATCTCTTCGTTGCGCGCGGCCAGCACCAGATTCGCGCCGCGGCTGGCGGCTAGCTTGGCCGTGGCAAGACCGATGCCGCTGGTCGCGCCGGTAATCACAATCGTCTGCTGGGAGAGGGGCTTCAGTGTGGGAGACATAGTCGATAAGAAGTCAGACACGGCTCGATCGCTGTACGACCCGCCACACACCGCTTCCACCTGCTGAAGTTGTTTGCGACCCACCGCGCCGCGACCGTCAGACGCTGGCCGCGCCGCACCCCGCCGCCGCTCGAGGCCCGCACACGCCTAGCTGGCCGCGACCCGCCTGCAATGCTCCAGATACGCGACCTCGTGCTCCGCAATCAGCGCGACCACACTGGTCCACAGCCAGCTCGGCGCGTCCAGACTCTTCGTGTGCTGCTTCTGCAGCTCGGCCCGCCACCCCGAGCGCGTCCTCTGATCCATCTGTCGGCCATGTGCCTTGCCGACCACCCCCGCCAGATAGCCCGCCGCGGCGATCGCCTCCTCCTGCGACAGGTGGTCCAGATCGAACTTCAGGTCCTGCGGCATCAGCTCACGCAGCACCACCGGCCTGCGCGCGAGCGTCACCGCCAGCATGCGCTGCCCCAGGTTCGGCGAGAGATTGCACGCGCCGGTCACCACGCGCTCCGCGTGGTTCTGCACCGCCTCATCCTGGACTCGCGGCGCCTCGACCCCCGTTGCCTCCTTCAGATCGATCAGGCAGTACTGCCGCTCCCTGCGCCTGCCCAGGCCCAGCAGAACGGCGTAGCGCAGCCGCCCGAGCGAGCTGCAGCCCTTCATCCAGTACGCCGCGTCGAAGACCTTGATGCGGGTCTCCGCGTCCACTCCCTTGAACGCCGTGATCTTCGAGCGCACCGCGTACTCCGTGAACAGCGCCGCGATCTCCTTCCGCTCCTCCTCGGTCAGCGTCCAGAACTTCCTCCCCAGTGGAATCCGCGGCGTCACGTCCTTGATCCGCTCATGGGCGAGGTGATGCCAGGCGCGCGCCCGGGACTGCTGGAGCACCGACCGGATCGGGCCAAGATCGTCGCCCTCCACCTTGGCCGCCCGCCTCGGCGCCGCAAGCGCGTGCTCGTAGCCCTCGATCATCGACTCCAGAATCTTCGCGACCGTGACCCCCGGCAGGTCAGAGCCGCGCGAGGCCGTCGCCAGCGAGAGGCCCAGCCGGATCAGGTCGTGCGCCGGGTTCCCGAGGCACGTCTGATCCAGATCGCGAATCTGGATCTCGACCCGCCCCTCCCGGTCCGCCAGCGGCCCGATGTTGCCCACATGGCAGTCGCCGCAGATCCACACCGGCGGCCCAACCGGAATATTGCTGCCGGAGTTGGCCTCCAGCCACTGGTAGAACTGGCGCGTGCTGCCACGCACGTACCGATGCGCCGACTCGGCCATCTTCGCCCGTCGCGTACGCGTCAGTGCCTCTGCACGCGCAGCCGGCAGCACAGAAACGTTCAGGGTAGCCATCCCTCCAGTTTTACAGCAGGTTCTCGCAAGCATGCCCGCCGGAAGTCGCCAGCGTTTCCTCCATCACCGTTTGCCGCTGCAAGCTTTGCCCACACAGAAGCCCGCGATCCGTCCGCCGAAAGCCGCCCATCCCGTCGTGCTCCACCGCCGGTCGCCGCGCCACCCGCTCCCACCCCGCATGTTGTAAGGTGGTGCACGTCGCCGTCCTTTCGATCCGAAGAAGAGGTCCTCCGTGCACTCCACCCCTCGCTGCTCCGTCCACCTCGCCTTCGCCGTCATCGCCGCCCTCGCCGCCCTGCCCACCATCGCCCAAACCTCGACCCAGACCTCGACCCAGACCGCCCCCACCCGCTGGTCCGAGCAGAAGGCCAACGCCTGGTACGCCCAGCAGCCCTGGCTCGTCGGCGCCAACTACATCCCCTCAAATGCCATCAACGAGCTCGAGATGTTCCAGGCCGCCACCTTCGATCCCGCCATCAACGACCGCGAGCTTGGCCTCGCCGAGTCCATCGGCATGAACACCGCCCGCGTCTTCCTCCAGGACCAGCTCTGGGAGCAGGACCCCGACGGCTTCAAGCACCGCCTCAACGACTTCCTCACGATCGCCGCGAAGCACCACATCCGCCCCCTGCTCGTCCTCTTCGACTCCTGCTGGGAGGCCAACCCGCACCTCGGCCCGCAGCACCCGCCCATCCCCGGCATCCACAACTCCGGCTGGGTCCAGAGCCCCGGCAAGGTCCGCCTGCTCGACCCCGCCACCGAGCCCCTCCTCAAGGCCTACGTCACCGGCGTCGTCGGCGCCTTCGCGAACGACGACCGCATCCTCGGCTGGGACGTCTGGAACGAGCCCGATAACCGCGGCGGAGACCTCGCCGCCGACGAGCCCGCCAAGGTCGCCCGCGTCGATCAGCTCCTCCCCCAGGTCTTCGCCTGGGCCCGCTCCGCCCACCCCATCCAGCCCCTCACCTCCGGCGTCTGGACCGGCAACTGGTCCGACCCCGCCAAGGAGTCCGCCACCACCAGGATCCAGCTCAGCGAGTCCGACGTCATCAGCTTCCACAACTACAGCTGGCCGGAGGAGTTCGAGGCCCGCATCAAGGAGCTCCAGATCAACCATCGCCCCATCCTCTGCACCGAGTACATGGCCCGCGGCGCCGGCTCCACCTTCGACGGCTCGCTCCCCGTCGCCAAGAAGTACAACGTCGCCGCCATCAACTGGGGCCTCGTCGCCGGCAAGACCCAGACCTACCTCCCCTGGGACTCCTGGCAGAAGCCCTACGTCCTTACGCCCCCCACCGTCTGGTTCCATGAGGTCTTTCGCCAGGACGACACCCCCTACCGCCAGCGCGAGGTCGACCTCATCCGCCAGCTCACCGGCCGCGGCACCGCCTCCGCGCAGAACACCAACTGAAGCAGCCCGCTGAGCCGTGGTCCAGCGACCAGGGCGGCGAAATGGAGTTGCCCTCTAGTAACCACGGCTCGCGCCCCGCACCCGTCTCTGGAGAGATCGGGGATCTCCCCCGGCGACCGGCCGCATCCACCGGAACGCGATCGAAACCAGGACAGAGGCCTTGTGGAAGGCCGGTGGACCGCTCATCGCTGCCTCCCCGACGATGGCGATGGAGGCTGCGACTGGCTGCAGCTCTGCCCGGAGCCGCACAGGACTGTCCCTCCTGAACGCGGGACCGTCCTACCTTCCGGAGAAGAAGACGTACGTCGCCGTATACGGCACCCGCGTCGTCGTCCCGCTGTGCGCCGCATCGCACCCCGTCGCCGGCGCCACCCCGCCATGCGTCTGCCATCGCCGGATCATCGTTACCTCCGAGAGCACCCCTCGCCTGCCCGGCACCGGCTCCGCCGCGAGCAGCAGCCACGGCAGGCTCCCCGCCTCGGGCGACGCGACCGTTGCCACCACATGTCCCTTCACCGCGCTTCCGTCCACCCACGTCCACGTCGGCCCCGCGCTGTGCCGCCCCAGCTCCTCATGGGTGTCCAGATCGGTCAGCTTCGCCTCCGGCCCCACCAGCATCCAGGCCGATCCGCTGCAGCGATAGCGCTGCACCCCGCTTCCCGCCACCGTTCGCACCACCTGTACGGCTCCCTTCGGAACCGTCGGGTCGTCGTTGCCCCCCAAAAGGGGTGTCTGCTCCATCGGGAGCAGCAGGAGGAGAAGCAGAAGGGAGAGTCGCATCGCGCCTCGAGCCTATCAAACCTGGCAGACTCAGGAGAGACCGGGCCGTGCAGGATCCGTGGCGTCCGTGCGTGCCAAAACGCACCTTCGTGACCGCTTAACGCGCTTAAAAGCCACTTCGTGCTACCCGCGTTAGTGGCACCGCCGAAAGCTTCGCAGACCGAGCAACTCGACCTCCGGACTGATGTAGTTGGACTTAACCGGCTCCGTCCGCAGCAGGTCCGTGCTCAGGTACTTCTTGTTGTCGTCGCAGAACACCGTCGCCACCACCGCCTGCGGACCGATCCGTTCCTGTGCGATCAGTGCCGCTAAAAGATTGCATCCAGAAGAGATACCAACTCCCAGCCCAAGCTCCGACCCCATCCGTTGCGCCATCAGAATCGAGTCCCCGTCCGACACCGCCAGCACCTCGTCCAGCTCCTCAAAGCGCACAATTGCCGGTATGAAATCATCAGAAATGCCCTGAATCCTATGACTTCCAACCTTCGTTCCCGTCGAGAGCGTGGGCGACTCCGCCGGCTCGACCGGATGCACCTTCACTCCCGGCACCGCCGCCTTGAGACACCGTCCCACCCCCATCACCGTTCCACCCGTTCCCACGCCCGCCACAAAAGCGTCTAGAATGAGAGACATGGCGGCCAGCTGCGAGAGAATCTCCGGCCCCGTCCCACGCTCATGCGCGCGCACATTTGCCTGGTTCGAGAACTGCCGCGGCAGAAACACTCCACCCCGCGTCTCCATCTCTTCCGTCCGCCGTATGCTGCCGAGGAAGCCTCCCTCCGCGCGCGTAACTGGCACAACATCAGCACCATAGCAGCGCAGCAGCTGCATGCGCTCCTGGCTCATCCAGTCCGGCATGAAGATCGTGACCGGGTGCCCGAGTGCCCGCCCGATCGCCGCGCACGAGATCCCGGCATTTCCGCTCGTCGCCTCCGCGATCGTGTCCCCGTCCCGCAAAGCGCCTGTAAGATACGCATCACGAAGGACTTCGAGCACCATTCGGTCCTTGATACTGCCCGTGAGGTTCATGCCCTCCCACTTCGCATACACCACGCGCCGACGCCCGCGAAATAGGACATCCACCGCCAGCAACGGCGTATTTCCAATCGCATGGACGAGATGGTCGAGCTGGCGAGCGACCGGCCCGGCCAGAATCGAGGATGATGCAAGCGGTGATGTTGTCCTAAGCAACCGTGAACCCCTGCCCGGCCAAGCCGGACACACGTTCAACGATAGCTATGGTGGAAGGCGAAGCGGAATGACGTTGTTAAGCTTTCTTGCCACATGCGCCGAACAAGAAGCGCACCAATTTCTATCTCACCTTACGAGGAAAAGAAGGCGTTCAGAGTGTCTCGGGATTCGATCCTAAGACCTACTTGGGTGTCTGGTCCTGTACTTTCTGCTTGTCCTGTGTTGCCTGATCCTTGCTGTCGATCTTCGTCTCTCGCACCTTGTCCGTCACCTTGCTCTTCTTGGCGGCGCCTGGATCTACGACCTTCTGAACACCCTCTTTTGACCGATCGTAGGCCTTTACAGACGTCTCCTTCGTCTTGTTGGCGGCGACGGTCGTACCTTCCTTTGTCTTGTCGGCGACCTTCGCCGTTCCGCTCTTCGTGCTGGCGGTGGCCTTCTTCGTCGCGTGTTGGGACTTGTGATAGGTGTGCTTGGTCGTCTTCTTAACGGCATGACCTGTATCGGTCGCGGCGTTCTTGGTGTCCGTTCCGGCGTTCTGAGCATCCTGACCTGCGGTCTGGGCCATCGCGATGGAGGGCAGCGACAGAGCGGAGACCACGACTGCGGAGGCGAGCACTTGAATAAGTTTCATACTCGGTTGGGTGGGATTTAAGGGGAAAAGGTTGTCGCGCGCGAGTCAAGCGCTCGACTTTTGCTCGACTTAGCAGCTACTCCGGGCGTTTCGCCTCATCGAAGACCGGCGGAACTGCGTTCCAGGAGATCGTGGAGGCGAGCACGAGCGAGGTCTGCGTGGCGACGTACGGTGCGAGCGAGTCGATGATCTGCTCGAGATGGGCGATGTCGCGTGCGGCGACCTGGACGATGTAGCTCTCAGAGCCGGTCACGCGGTGGGCCTGCCGAACCTCGGGAACGGCACGCACGACGGCTGCAAACTGCTCGAGCTTGTCGCCAGCGATGGTGACTTTGATGAAGGCTTGCAGCGGCAGACCGACGCGACCGGGGGCGACCTCTGCGTGATAGCCAAGGATGACCTTGCTGTCCTCGAGCTTGCGCACGCGCTCGATGACCGCGGGTGTGGAGAGACCGACGCGGCGACCCAGCTCGGCAAAGGGGACGCGGCCGTCCCGCTGCAGCTCTTCGAGGATGTGCAGATCGATCTGGTCGAGCTTGGCCACACGCCGCCTCCCTCTGTTGCGACTCTTGCTCTCCCGAGAGTACCGCTTGCCGAGGTGAAATCTGCACGCCCAGGAGGCACCTGCGCCCGGCTCGGCTATTTGGCCGTGAGTGCGATCTGCTGCTGGTACTCGGCGTACGGACCCTTGTGATCGGTGATGTGGAAGTCCGCGGGACCACCCTCGAAGTGCCAGACGCGCGTCCCGACCTCCTCAATCAGATCCTGATCGTGGGTGACGAGGAACACCGTGCCCTCGTACTTCTGCAGCGCCTGGTTGAGCGCGTTGATGCTCTCGAGGTCAAGGTGGTTGGTGGGTTCGTCGAGGACGAGAATGTTGGGCTTCTGCAGCATGATCTTGCAGAAGAGCAGGCGGGCGGCCTCGCCGCCAGAGAGCGCCTCCGTCTTCTTGTTGCCTTCCTCCCCGCGGAAGAGCATCTGGCCGAGGATGCCACGGATGTCTTCTTTCGTGGCTTGAGGATCGAAGGTGTGCAGCCACTCGGCGACAGTGGTGCCGTGCGGAATGGACTGGGTGTGATCCTGGGCAAAGTAGCCGATCTGCGCCTCGTGCCCCCACCTGACGGTGCCGGAGTCGATGGAGACGTCGGTCTCTTCGATGCTTGGGCCGTTGGCGAGCAGAGCCTTGAGCAGCGTGGTCTTGCCCTGACCGTTGCGACCGACAAGGACGACCTTATCGCCGCGCAGGACAGCGGCGGAGAAGTCGCGCAGGACGTGCTCGGTCGAGCCATCCGGCTGCGGATAGCTCTTGTTGACGCGCTCGAACTCAAGGACGTGCTTGCCGGAGGGGCGCAGCATATCGAAGCGAATGAAGGGGCGCTGGATGTTGGAGCGAGCGAGCTCGGTCGTGGCGAGCCGCTCGACCTCCTTCTTGCGCGAGTTCACCTGGCTGGAGCGGGTGCCGGCGGAGAAGCGCGCAATGAAGTCGTTGAGCTGGGCTATCTTCTTTTCGCGCTGCTCGTTCTGGCTCTCGATACGGCTGCGGACGGAGGTCTTTTGCAACACCATGTCGTCGTAGCCGCCGTTGTAGGTGATGATCGTCTCGTAGTCGATGTCGGCGATGTTGGTGCAGATCGCGTTGAGGAAGTAGCGATCGTGCGAGATGGTGATGACCGTGCCGTTGTAGCGGGTGAGGAAGTCCTCGAGCCAGTGCACGGACTCGAGGTCAAGGTAGTTCGTGGGCTCGTCCAGCAACAGCGCTTCGGGGTTGCCAAAGAGGGCCTGTGCGAGCAGGACGCGGACCTTCTGACCGCCCTGGAGCTCACTCATCTTGCGCTCGTGCACTTCGTCGGGGATGTCGAGCCCCTGGAGCAGCACAGCGGCGTTCGCCTCGGCCTCGTAGCCGTCTTCGTCCCCGACGATGCCCTCAAGCTCGCCAAGACGGGAGCCGTCCTCGTCGGTCAGCTCGGCTTTCTCATAGAGGCGATCGCGCTCTTCAAGCGCGGCCCAGAGCGCGGCGTTGCCCATGATGACCGTATCGATGACGCGGTAGGCGTCGAACTCGTACTGGTTCTGCTTGAGGACGCCGATCTTGCGCGGGCGGACGACGGTGCCCTTCTGGGCGTCAATCTCGCCCGTCAGCACCTTCATGAAGGTCGACTTGCCGGCGCCGTTGGGGCCGGTGAGGCCGTAGCGGCGGCCGGTGGTGAAGGTGACCGAGACGTCCTCAAAGAGGAGCTTCGAGCCGTAGCGCATGGTGACGTTGGAGACAGAGATCATAGGTTTTCCCCTATTTTATCGGGAGTGAAGGATCGGCAGCCCGTACATACGGATCACAGCAGACAGGATGGTGAAGGGACCAGCGAACCTTGGTCCTGTGGTCTAACGTAGCCGCACGGCGAGCAGGCGAGCGTGAGGCCAATCTCTCTCTCGCCGGCTCGACTTGGCTTGCCCCCACCGCTCGCATTAGGACGCGTACGCCGGCCCGCCCTCCGGATCAGAGGTGATCCCCTGCGGAGCGCCACCGGCCTGCGCTTCTCCACGCCGCGAACTTGCGCGAGGAGAAGCAGGGCCAGGCAGGTCGGCTTCAGAGTAATGATGCCTTAGCGGCCGCGGTTGCCACGTGTCGGACGATTGCCAGCGTTGCCGCCACGTGGGTGCGAGCTACTGCGGCCTGCGCTGGAGCCGCCGCCGAAGGAGCTGCGGGAGCCGCCGCCGCCAGCGCCGGGACGACGACCGCGGAAGCTGGGACGGGGTGCGCCCGGACTGGCGGAGGGCGCCGCGTCGCCGCTCTTCCACGAGCGGGTCTCGAGAGCGAGCAGCGCGTTGAAGTCGCCGTTCGAGGCTGTGCTCGAGAGGTCGACGGGCTTGTTGCGCTCTTCTTTCTCGATGTTCTTGTCAGCCTCGCGCCACTCAAACTTGACCTTCAGCTCACGCTCGAACTTGCGCGCGTCCGATCGCTCCTGGGGCATGACGAAGGTAGTCGCGATGCCCTTGGCGCCGGCCCGGCCGGTGCGGCCGATGCGGTGGATGAAGTCGTCAGAGGCATTCGGCAGGTCGTAGTTGACAACATGCGCGATGTTCTGAACGTCGATGCCGCGCGCGGCGACATCGGTGGCGACGAGGATCCGGTGCTTGCCCGTCGCGAAGCCCTTGAGGGCCGCGGAGCGCTGGGACTGCGAGCGATCGCCATGAATGGCATCGGCATCGTGGCCGAGGCGCTCGAGCTTTTTGGCGATGCGATCGGCGCCGTGCTTGGTGCGCGAGAAGACGAGGAAGGTGCCCTCGTGCTCCTTCAGCATCTTGTCCAGCAGACCGAGTTTCTGGTCCTGCATAACGTGATAGGCGACGAGCTCGACGCGATCGCTCGGCTTGGAGGTGGTCCCGATCTCAATGCGAACGGGGTTGCGAACATAGTCCTTGACGATCTCGGTGATGTTGGCGTCGAGGGTCGCGGAGTAGCACATGGTCTGCCGCGTCTTGGGCAGAGCGCCGACGATGCGCTTGATCGCGGGTAGGAAGCCCATGTCGAGCATGCGATCGACCTCGTCGAGGACGAGCATGTCGACGCTGCGAAGATCGATCTCGCGACGGCGCAGGTAGTCCTCGAGGCGACCGGGGGTGGCGACCACGAGACGCGGGCCGCGGTCGAGGTTGTCGAGCTGCGTGTTCTCAGACAAGCCACCGCAGACGAGCACGCTATCGTGCCGGGCGCTGGGCGTGAGCTTGGCATAGACCTCGAGCACCTGCATGGCGAGCTCGCGGGTGGGTAGCAGGATGAGGGCGCGGATGGGATTGCGCTTGGCGCGCGTGGAGGGCTGCGACGTGCTATCGAGGCGCTCGATCATGGGCACAAGGAACGAGAGCGTCTTTCCGGTGCCAGTAGCGGCGGTGGCGAGGACGTCCCGCAGCTCGAGCGCGGGCGGGATGGCCTTGGCCTGGACGGGCGTGGGCGTGACAAAGTTGGCGGCGGCGAGACGCTGCTTGAGCGAATCGGAGAGTGCGAACTCGTTGAAGCGAAGGTCGGTGACGAGGGTCTTGGGGGCAGCTTCGGTCGGAGTATGGGTAGGCGGAACGAGGCCGGTGGCCTGCAGTTCGAGTGTTGCGTTCGACAAGGGATGTCCTTTGAGGGATCGGTGAAGCGGGGGTGTGGTGCAGGGGCACGTGAGTGCGCCGGTGACTGAAGCTTCGATCAGCAAGGCTCTCGTCGTAAGCGAAGCGCTGCTGCTGCGTGGCGAGGCGATCGTCCGTTGACGAGCCTTCCAGCCAGAGCAACCAGCCGGACCTTCACCGTTTGGGAAGGGGGTACGGAAGGTGGGACGACCGCAGTCTCTGGCCAGACCTCCCCTGCTGCGACTCGCCCGGTTTAGCGAGACTCTTCAGAGCGGCAGGAGCGTCTTTGCCTGCGGTGCCGCCGGTGACTGACACGAGCTCAACGACAGACCCAGCATACCATGAACGATCTCACGCGGCGGCTCGATGTCGATGCCGCCTGGGTCACGCCGACGGTCTTGTTGCGGAGGAAGCGGCGGACTCGACCGCCTTCTCCGCGGCATGAGCGACACGGAGCAGCGTGGCCTCCTGGAAGTGCGCGGCCATCAGCTGCAGGCCAATCGGCAGACCACTCCGGGTCTCACCACACGGAACGCTGATGCCGCAGATGCCGGCGAGCGAGGCGGCAACGGAGTAGATGTCGGCGAGGTACATGCTTACCGGGTCATCCGTCTTCTCGCCGAGGCGGAAGGCGGGGGTAGGGGTCATGGGGCCGACGATGACGTCGACGGTCTCGAAGGCGGCGAGGAAGTCGCGGGCGATGAGAGCGCGGACCTGCTGCGCCTTGCGGTAGAAGGCGTCGTAGTAGCCGGCAGAGAGGGCGTAGGTGCCGAGCAGGATGCGGCGCTTGACCTCGGGGCCGAAGCCCTCGTCGCGGGTCTCGCGATACATGCCGGCGAGGGTGCCGGCAGAGCGATCCCGCAGGCCGAAGCGGACGCCATCAAAACGCGAGAGGTTGGAGCTGGCCTCGGCGGTGGCGAGCACGTAATAGGCGGGGATCGCGTAGCGGGTGTGGGGCAAGGTGATGGGATGGACGGTGCAGCCGGCGGCCTCGAGCGCGGCGATGGAGCGCTCGACGGCGGCGCGGATCTCGGGGTCGAGCCCGTCGCCAAAGTACTCGGACGGCACACCGATGCGCATGCCGGCGACGGGCTGGGCGAGGGCGGCGCTGAAGTCGGGCACGGGCTCGGCGGCAGCCGTCGCGTCGCGCGGGTCGGGTCCGCTGAGGACACCAAGGAGGGCGGCGGCGTCCTCGACCGAGCGGGCGAGCGGGCCGACCCGATCGAGCGACGAGGCGAAGGCAATCAGGCCGTAGCGGCTGACGCGGCCGTAGGTTGGCAGGAGACCGACGACGCCGCAGAAGGCGGCCGGCTGGCGGATGGAGCCGCCGGTATCGGTGCCGAGGGACGCCACGCAGAGGCCCGCGGCGACGGCAGCGGCCGAGCCGCCCGAGGAGCCGCCTGGCACGCGGTCGAGGGCACGCGGGTTGCGGACGGAGCCGAAGGCAGAGTTCTCGTTGGAGGAGCCCATCGCGAACTCGTCGCAGTTGAGCTTTGCAAGCAGGACGGCGCCGGCCTGCTCGAGGCGGGTGACGGCGGTGGCGTCGTACGGGGGGTGGTAGCCGGCGAGGATGCGGGAGCCAGCGGTAGCGGGGGCGCCCTGAACGGCGAGGACGTCCTTGATGCCGACTGGGACACCGGCGAGGGCGGGCAGGTCGTCGCCGGCGCGAAGGAGGCGGTCGATGGCGTCGGCGCGGGCCAGGGCGCGGTCGCGGGTGAGGGCGAGGACGCTGTGGATGTCCTTGCCCTCGGGACCGTCCTCGGCGGCGATGCGGGCGAGGTGCCGCTCGGCAAGCTCGGTGGCGGTGACGGTGCGGTCCAGCAGGGCCTGGCGGACGCCGGCGATGGTGAGGGTGTCAGTAGCTATGGTGCCGATCAAACCGGAGCTCCAAGGTCAGGGTGTGTCGCGCGTGAGGTGGGCGAAGGGTCTTTAGCGATCGAGGACGCGGGGGACTTTGAAGAATCGGCCGTCAGTCTCTGGAGCCTCGCGGAGGACGGCGGCCCGGTCGACGGAGGGGGCGATGCGGTCTTCGCGGAGCTCGAGGCGGCTGCCATCGGTGGTCGCGTCACGGTGGGAGAGGAGTTCGGCGACCTGCGCCATAGGCTCGACGCCGGTGGTGTCGAGTTCGTTGAGCTGGGCGATATAGGCGAGGATGGCGTTGAGGTCACGGGCGAGGCCGGGCTCCTCGGCGGGGGTCAGCTCGAGGTTGGCGAGGGCGGCGACGTGGCGGACGATCTCAACGGTGACCTGGTCTGCGGCGGCGTTCTGGTCCGTGATACGGAGCGACGGGGTAGAGCTCATGGGCGGCGGCCTCGCGAGGTGGGGCGGCGGGGTGAAGGTGGCACGGCGAGTCTCCCTTCGGTGGCGAGCCGGCGGGCGCGGCCGGCGGCGTCCTCAAAGTGTATCTCCCGGACGGGAACGTTCGCGATACGGCCGAGTGTGGGCGCGAGCTGCGACCGAAGGGAGCGCAGGTGGTCGAGCCAGACCGGGTCGTCGACCTCGATGCGCACCGTGGCGGAGGCCGGGATGTAGGCGACGACGGTGCCATGGGCGGCGAGGGCTCGGCTGCCGGCGGCGACGGGCCAGGCGGCGGCGAGGCGGTCGACGGGATCGAACTCACGGAGGGCTCGGCCGAGTGAGGTGCGGAGAAGGTCGCGCATGCCGTCCATCGATTCGCCTCCTTCCCCGTGCAGGTACCCCCCCTCTCCCTGATCTTGCGCAAAGTATTCCGAGGGTTGGAGTTAGGTCTGGACCTCAGGTGTGCCTGTAGACGCTACGGATGCACCCCCCTAGGTGGCGGGGCCGTGATATCTCCTCTTCAGTTTAGGTCATCGGGGTGGGTGATTGTGCCACGTGGTCGCAGGTTCGAGGTGTTGATCGATGCCGGGTTTGGCAGGTGTCGGTCAGGGGCAGATCTTCGGCTGAGGCTGCGCACGCCTGAGGAGGGACACTTCGGCGGGTCTGACGCCAGGCAGGAGGTGAGTCTCCTGGGAGAGGCGAGGGGAGCATAGGCCAGGCGGCCGGCCATGAGCTGGTGGTGGTTCATGGGCTGGGCGGCGGAGTCATAACGGCGGTGGCGGCGGGGGCGTGGGCGAGGACGAAGGTGCGGAAGTCGGCGAGGAAGCGCTGCGGGCGAAAGGTCGCGGCCCAGGAGCGGATGTGGGTGGGTTCGAAGCGGCCGGCGGCGTCTTCGTTTTCGAAGCGGCGGATGGCGGAGGCGAGGGACGCGGCCGTCTGCTGGTCGAAGTAGACGCCAGTGGGGTGGGGGCCTGAGGTGCGAACGGTCTCGAGCGAGCCGCCGACGCCGAGGGCGATGACGGGACGGCCGCAGCTCTGGGCTTCGAGCGGGACCATGCCGAAGTCCTCGTCGGCGGCGAAGAGAAGGGCGCGGCAGCGGCGGTACTCCTGCCAGAGGGCGGCGGTGGGCAGTTCACCGAGGAAGGTGACGTTGGGGGCGCGGAGGGCGCGAAGGCGGGCTTCTTCGGGGCCGGCGCCGACGATACGCAGGGAGCGGTTGAGGGAGACACAGGCCTCGATGAGGAGCTCGGTGTGTTTGTAGCCGACGAGGCGGCCGGCGGCGAGGTAGTGGGGGCCGGGCGGCGGTGCAGCTGCCGATGCTGTGTTGGGAAGGCCACGCTCGACGTCGATGGGGGGGTGGATGACGGTACTGTCGCGGCCGTAGCAGCGACGGATACGGTCGGCGACATAGCGCGAGTTGGCGGCGAAGGCCGTGACGAGACGGGCGGCGGCGGTGTCCCACTGGCGTACGCGGCCTGCGGTGGCGGTGAAGAGGGCGCGGGTGAGGGGGCTCATCTGGGCGCGATAGCTCGCGTAGCCGTCGTAGAGGTAGCGCATGGGCGAGTGGCAGTAGCAGAGGTGGACGGCGCCGGGGTCGACGCGAACGCCTTTGACGGGGCCGCTGTCGGAGGAGAGGACGAGGTCGAAGCCGCGGAGATCGAGGCTGCGGACGGCGGCGGGATAGAGCGGGAGCATGTGGCGGTGGGCGCGGCGGGCGAGCGGAAGTCGCTGGAGAAAGGAGTGGTGGAGGGGGCGCGCGCGCAGGCTCGGTGGTATGGCGTCGGGATGCGAGACGAGGGTGAAGATCTCGGCGGCCGGAAAGAGCGCGGCGATGGACTCGGCGACGCGCTCGCCACCGCCGCGGGTGACGAACCAGTGATGGACGATGGCGACGCGCACGCTTCGAAGAGTACAGGGGGGCTTGGGCGCGCGCCTTGGATCGAGGGTCTCCCTGCGGGCTGGGGCGAGAGCGGGGACGTTTCTTTGGTTACGCGAAGCCCATCCCGGGCCCGAAGAGTTGGATTCTGGCGTCGCAGGGCACAGCTGAGGCACTTCGGCGAGGGAGGACGGCAGCGAGGTCTCCTGGGGCTGAAGCCGTGTGCTTCGAACGGAGGCTCCCTGCGGCGAGGTCAGTAGGCGCCGTCGGAGTTGGTAACAGAGAAGAAGGTGCGGCCGAGGATGACGAAGTCACGGCGCAGCGACCAGCGGGCGACGTAGTCACAGTCGAGCGCGACGCGCTGGGGGTAGGTGAGCTGGCTGCGGCCAGAGACCTGCCAGAGGCCGGTCATGCCGGGCTTGACGCGACAGTAGTAGCGGAAGCCCTCGCCATACTTTTCGACCTCGGCGGCGACGATGGGACGGGGGCCGACGAGGGTCATCTGGCCGACAAAGACGTTCCAGACCTGGGGAAGCTCGTCGAGGGAGTAGCGGCGGAGGAAGAGGCCGACGGGGGTGACCCGGGGGTCGGCGCGAAGCTTATGGGTACGGTTCCACTCGGCGCGGGCGGCGGGGTGGCGGGCGAGGTGGTCGTCGAGCACCTCGGCGGAGTTGATGCACATGGTGCGGAACTTCCACATGGAGAAGAAGGCGCCGTTCTGACGGATGCGGCGATGCGAGTAGAAGACGGGGCCAGGCGAGCTGAGCATGACCACGGCGGAGATGATACCGATGAGCAGAAGGAGCAGAGGGATCGAGAGCAGGATGAGGAGGACGTCAAGCGACCGCTTGACGACCCGATAGAGGGGGAGTTCGGCCGGCTTGCGGTCGGCGGCGGTGCGGGTGCGGGCGCGTCCCTCCTCGCCGGGAAAGGAGAATGGGCCTTCGATCGCCAGGGCTCGCGACGATGTTGCGTGCTCGTCTTGGTGCATCCAGTCCTGTCTCCGGACGAGCGGGGCTGTCCGGTGATGCGGCGCTGTCCGGGGCCCGGCCTGTCATTTGCTCCCGAGAGGCGCGCGGGAGTCCATTGCCTGCAAGCAACCACTACCTTATTGCAAAGCGTTGCACTCGGATACGGGAACTCTGCGTGACGGTTTCCTTCGCTGGTGCAACGTAAGGCAAAGAGAGGACTGCAGGAGGTGCAACGACCTGAGCGAATGGGAGTAGTGTACCGGTTCGAGCTGGCAGCTGCGGTCGGAGATCAAAAGAGACTCCAGGATTGACACCGGTATACCACGACGCCTGTACCGCGTGAGCATACTGCTTCCTCTGGTGGAGTGGTGTACCGGTAAACTTGAGGAATGCTGGTTGTCGAGACACCACTACGCGATGTGAAGTTGCTGCAGCCGAAGCGATTTGGCGATGAGCGGGGATATTTTGCCGAGGTCTTCAACGCGCAAGCCTTCAAAGCGATGGGGCTGCCGGAGCAGTTTGTGCAGGATAACCAGTCGATGTCGCGACGAGGTGTGCTGCGGGGGCTGCACTACCAGCTGGGAAGGCCGCAGGGCAAGCTGGTGCGGGTGCTGCACGGGCATATCTGGGACGTGGCGGTGGATGTGCGGCGGGGCTCGACCCAGTTCGGACAGTGGACGGGATTTCATCTGCGGCCGTTCAATGAGGCGGGGGAGCTGGAGCTGGTCTGGATTCCGGAGGGGTTTGCGCACGGGTTTCTGGTGCTCTCGGAGACGGCGGAGGTGCTGTACAAGACGACGGACTTCTACTATCCGCAGGGGGAGCGGACGATCCGGTGGGATGATTCGGCGCTGGGAATCGCGTGGCCGCTTGAGATGCTGCAGGGAGTGACGCCGGCGGTGAGCGCGAAGGACGCGGTCGGGGCTGAGCTGGCGGCGGCGGAGCTGCCGGAGATGGGCGTCTAGCCGAGGGTGCGGAGGTGGGTCTCGACCTCGGCGAGGGAGTGGATGGGGTGATGATAGCCGGGGCAGGGATCGGCTTCGGTGCCTGCGATCAGAAACGCGCTGGCGAGCCCGGCGGCGTTGGCGGCGGCGATATCGGAGCAGCGGTCGCCGATCATGAGGGAGCGCGGAAGGTCGAGGGCGTGATCGCGGGCGGCGCGCAGGAGCATGCCGGGGCTAGGCTTGCGGTCGGGGTGCTCGCGGCGGAGGTCGCCGATGCCCTGCTCGGGGTGGAAGGGACAGTGGTAGACGGCGGTGAGAGGGGCGTGCTCGTCGGCGAAGCGGGCGGAGATCCAGTGCATGAGCTGGTCGAAGTCGGCGGTGGAGTAGAGGCCGCGCGCGATGCCGGACTGGTTAGTGACGACGATGAGCCGGTAGCCGAGCTGGTGCGCGGTGCGGCAGAGGGGAAAGATGCCCGGGACAAAGCGAACGTCGGCGGAGCGGTAGAGGTATCCGACCTCCTCATTGATGACGCCGTCGCGGTCGAGGAAGAGGGCGCGATGCAGGGGCGGGGTGTGACTCATGGCTGGGGTGACTCCGGGGTTGGCGCGGCAGGGGCGAGCTGGGAGGGGACAAGGCGAACAGGCCAGACTGCGGCGGCTGGGACGGGATCGAGAGGGGAGTCGGTCGAGCCCTGGAAGGCAAGGGCGCGGTCGATGCCATCGAGGACCATAGCGGGCGAGATCTGCTGCATGCAGCCGTTACTGGCGCAGGGGGCAAAGTTGACGCCGTCGTAGCAGGGTCGACAGCTGAAGCCTTCGCCGCCCCAGATGCTGAAGACGCCGGGGCGGCGGGGGAGGAAGCTGCCGGGATCGGTGGGGCCGAAGAGGGCGACGATGGCGGCGGTGCTGAGCGCGGCGAGGTGGAGCGGGCCGGTGTCGTGGGTGACGACGAGGCGGCAGGTGTCGGCGGTGGCGATGACCTCGGGAAGGGAGAGGCTGCCGATGGTATCGAGCAGGCGCGGGGAGCGGAGGTGGGCGAAGGCGTCGGCGGTCCAGCGGTCGTCGGGACCGCCGAGGAGGACGAGCTCGTGGCCGCGCTCAAGAAGGACAGAGGCGAGGGCGACGTAGCTCTCGAGCGGCCAGCGACGAAGGGTCTGCTGGCGGAGGGTGTTGGCGGCGCCGCCGGGGACGAGGGCGATCCGGGTGCGGTCAAGCGCAGGTGCAGGAAGGGGTGAGGGTGGCAGGTGGTCGGGGCGAAGCGGTGGGAGGCTGGTGGGGGAGCAGGAGTCGGGCGCGTTGAGGAGGATGCGGGCGAACTCGTCCGTGTGGTGGCGGCCGGAGAGCAGGGTGAAGGCGCGATCGGTGCGGGAGAGGGTGATGCGGCGGCGAGCGCGGGCGGGCAGGCTGAGCAGGCGGTAGCGCGGGTCGTAGTAGAGGGTGGCGGCGAGGTCGTAGCCGCCGCGCAGCTCGCGCCAGACGGGGGCGAGGGCGCGAAGGCGAGCGGCAGGGCTGCCGTGCAGGATGGCTTGCTCGTCGGCGGGGATGACGCGGAGCCAGGAGTAGCCGGTGAGCAGCGGAACGAGCGGGCGAGCGGCGATCCAGTCGACCGCAACCGATGCGGGGGCGAGGCTGCGACGGAGGGCGTCGACCGCGGCGATGGCCATGATGACGTCGCCGATGGCGCCGAGCTTCACGATGAGGACGCGGACGGGGGGCGCGAGCGTCATGGGGCTTCGGCGTCTCCCGCGCCGCGCGGCGTGCCCGGATCGTCGAGGAAGATGCTCTGGTTGCGGAGGACCGCGATGTGCGCGAGATACCGCATGAGGAGCTCGTAGCGATTGGGGCCGAGCAGGCGAAGGGTGGCGCGGAGGACACGGTGCAGGGCAAGCACGCGGCGGTCCTGCCGGTTGAACTGGCGCCAGGTGTTCTGGGCAGGGGGTGTCTTGCCGGCGAGGAGGCGGTGGCGGCGAGCGAAGCGGGCGAAGGGTCCCGCCGCGTCGAAGGGGTCGGCTCCCCGCCAGCGGGCTTGATGGCGGCTGTAGATGCGACGCGCGAGGCGGGTGACGACGGTGCCGTCGGAGAGGCGGTCGAAGCCGTAAGGGACGGCCTCGGCGACGGGATCGTGCGCGCTGCCGAGGGCGCTCCGGTAGAAGGCGAAGAGCGGCTGAAGATCGGGGCGACCGGCGAGGGTGAAGCGGTCGGTGTTGCGGGAGAGCTGCGCCGGGTCGTCCGGGTCGATGCCGCTGAAGTGAAAGAAGCAGAGCGGGGCGATGGTGCCGGAGGCGGTGTGGACGCAGTAGCCGGCGTCTTCGGGGGTGAGGGTGTGGACCTCGAGGGTGCGGTCCTGGGTAGCGCGGTCTTGGCTTGGGCGCTTTCGGAGGGTACGTTCCTGCAGGTTCCAGTAGGCCATGTTGCAGCCGGGGTCGCGGAGGGTATGGACGCCGGCGAAGAGGGCTGGGGCGAGGTTCATCCACTTCTGGTCGACGAAGAGGCCGGTACGGCCCTCACTGAAGCCGAGAGCAAGGCAGCGGTCGCTCCACCACTGGAGCAGGCGGGTGGTCTCAGGCGAGCGGCGGACGGCGATGAAGCCGAGGTTGTAGGTGCCGTTGTAGAGGTGGTCCTGCTCGGAGGGGGAGCGGTCGTCGTGGATGGGCGCGGTGATGTGCGGGGTGAGGACGGCGTCGGCGCTGGCGTCGAGTGCGGCGAAGACGGGCGTGAGCGGGCTGGTGACGAGGATGTCGGGGTCGAGGTAGACGAGGCGGTCGAGGTCATAACGCGCGAGGAGGTGAGCCATGAAGGCAGGTTTGACGTTGGTGTTGAGCTCGAGGATGTCGTACTTCATGGCTTCGCCGCGGAGGTCCGCGAGGCCGAGCTCATGCAACAGGACGGGGGTAAAGGCCTGGCCGGTGAAGGGGGCGGAGTCTGCGGTATCGGCGACGATGAGGACGAAGACGCGATGATCCGGGTGATGGACGAGATAGGAGGCGGCGAGGACGCGCGCGAAGGCGAGGTAGTTAGGAGAGACGATGGTGCAGGCAGCGATCACACCGAGGTCTCCGAGCGGGGTCTCATCTGGACCAGAATAGATGAGGTGTCGGTGACGGCGGCCTCAGGCGAGATCGATGGTGATGGCGGAGGCGCGCCGGGTCACGTGAGTGAGGTCGAGATGCCAGCGCTCCGCGGGAGAGTCGGGTCTCGCCACGGCAGCGGAAGAGTTGGTTGAGCCGTCATCAGTAGAGCGTGTGAACCCCAGGCGATCGTAGAGGCCTGCGACGAGCTGGTTGCGGCCGCTGGGGCGATAGAGGGCGGTGAGGCGGGCGATGCGTTCCTGCTGGAGTGCAGCGGCGACGATGTTGAGGCAGGTGTCTTCGACCTCACGGCCGAGGACGCGGCAGCTCATGAGCCAGAGGTCCAAGGTGAACTGACGGGGGGTGAGTTCGTGCGCGGCGGCGAGAGTGCCGGCGAGAAGGGCGACGGTGCCGTAGTCGCCGAATCGATCCGAGAGCTCGACTTGCCAGGTGCGGCGGCCGGGGTCGGCGAGCCAGCGGCGAACCTCGGGCTCGGAGAGGCGATGAGTGGTGAGGTTGAACTGGTTGGTCTTGTTGGCAAGTTGAACGATGCGTGGCAGGTTGGCCTCGTCGAAGGGACGGACGCGCATGCGCATGGCGAGACTGGCGAGGTAGCCGGCCATGTCGGTGGTGGCGGCGCGGGCCTGGGTGCGGGCGGCTTCAGCGGTGTACTGGCCGGCGCGGGCGAGGTCAGCGCCGGTGAGGGCGATGGACTCGAAGTAGCCCGCGCGGCTGAGGGTCTCGGCGAAGAGGGCGGGATCGGGGGGAAGCTCGGGGACGTGGACCTCGGGGAGCTCCTGCCGGATGAGGGCGCGTTCGGCGGGGTTGTCGTCGAGGAAGACGAGGGCGTCGAGCGAGAGGCGAAGCTCGCTGGCGATGGAGCGGAGATTGCTGGCTTTGTCACTCCAGTTGGCGCGAATGCTGGCGAAGTCGGTGAGGGCGAGGGGCATCTCCGGGCGTTCGGCGAAGGCGGCGCGGACGACGGCGTCGTCGTTCTTCGAGCAAATGGCCAGAAGGATGCCGCGGCGGCGGAGGTCGAGCGCGAGCTGCTGGAGAGCGAGGTGCGCCTCGCCAGCGGCGGAGCCCTGGCCGATGGCGAGGGCGGCTGGACCATCGTCGCCGACGACACCGCCCCAAAGGGTGTTGTCGAGGTCGAGGACGAGGCACTTGGCGGAGCGGCCGCGCAGGGCGGCGATGACGCGGGCGGCGAGGTCACCCCAGAGCGGGGCGGCGGCAGGGTGGATCTCCTGCTTGGCGTGGTTCCAGAGGTTCGGGCTCGACCAGGCGTCGATGCCACCCCAGCGCACGAAGGCGTCGAGGGCGAGGAGCGTGACGCCAGCCTCGTCGGCGGCGGGGCGGAGGGCGGCGTTGAGGGCGGCGATCTCCGCGGCGGGGCTGGTGGGGAGGCGGTGCTCGTTCGAACCGAGGAGGTCTGGGAAGACGGGGAGGCAGGTCTGCTGGATGACGGTGGCGCCGAGGTGCTCGCGAGCCAGGCGCCAGCACTCGGCGAGGTGGCGAAGGGTGCCGGCGACGGTCTCGGTGGCGGTGAGGCGGCCGAGGTGGCGGGCGTCGAGCGCGAGGAGGACGAGGTCGGGGCGGAAGGCAGCGAGGGGGGAGGCGGGGTCGAGGAGCTCCTGCATGTACTGGCCGTAGGCGGTCTCGTAGAGCTCGAGGAGGAGGCCGCGGCGGAGGCCGGCAATGCGAAGGGACGGAAGCAGGTGGCGGAGGGTGGACGAGCCGAGCAGGGCGACGCGAACGGTGGGAGGTGGTGTGGGGCCGGAGCTGGCGTGCAGGAAGCGGGTGAGGGCGCGGTCGAGCTGCAGGGTCTGGAGGGTGTCGAGGCGGGCGGTTGCGAGGTGGAGGAGGTCGGTGAGCCCGGGCTGAGGGTTGGTGCGGAGGGCGTTGAGCTCAGCGCGCCAGTGCGGGTTCAACGGGAGCCAGACGAGGTCGGTAGGCGAGGCGGCTCGGGGGGGCTCGGAGGCTGGCGTGTGAGGCATGAGGATGGGCTGCGGCGTGGGTTTCAGGCTGCTGAGGTAAGGGTGTCGAAGGGCTGCCAGCGATGCTCGTGGGCGGGAGCTTCGATGAGCTCGATGATAAAGCGCAGGGGGGAGAGGAAGAACTGCACGGGTGCGTTGCCGTACGCCAGGGCGGGGCGGGCGGGGGCGGTCTCGCGGCAGCCGGTGGAGGCGAGGTGGGCGGCGGCGTGCACGAGGTCGGTGGTGCGGTAGGCGATGTGGTTGAGGAGGTTGCGACCGGAGCTGAGTGCACCGGCGACGGGGCTCGCGGGGCCGAGAGGGGCGATGAGCTCGTAGACGAGGCCGCTGGCGTCAAGGGCGAACTGGACGGAGACGCCGAGGCCTGGGTCGTCGACGGAGGCGGTCCAGCGGGTGATGGGAAAGGCTGTGTTGAAGAAGTCGCGGCCAGGGGCGAGGTCCGGGACGACGATGCCGATGTGATCGAAGCGGAGCGGGGTCACGAGGCGTCTGCGGGCTGGTGGACTGCCGACGTGGGCGGCGCGGCGGCGGAGGCGTGGACCTCGGCCATGACGCGGGCGAGTGCGTCCTGCCAGGGCGGAAGCGCGAGGGCAAAGCGGGTGTGCAGGAGATCGCAGTTGAGGCGGGAGTTGGCGGGACGGCGGGCGGGTGTGGGGTAGGCGGAGGTCGGGATGGGCTCGACCGTGGCAAAGGAGGCAGTTGGATCGGCGGTGGCGGCGTGGGCGAAGATGGCGCGGGCGAAGCGGCACCAAGTGGTGGGCTGGCCGGAGCCGGCCGCATGGAAGAGGCCTCCCTGCTCGCGAACGATGGCGGCAGGGGTGACGGCTCGCTCGCGTGCGGCATGCTCCGTGCGCCCGACGAGGGCGGCGATGAGGGTGGCGAGGTCGGCGGCGGCGGTGGGTGTGCCGTACTGGTCATCCACGACGCGGAGGACGGGTCGCTCGCGGCCGAGGCGGAGCATGGTGCGGAGGAAGTTCTGGCCGATGGCGGCGTAGACCCAGCTGGTGCGAAGGGTGAGGTGCGCAGCGCCGGTCGCGGCGAGGGCCTGCTCGCCGGCGAGCTTTGAGGCGCCATAGACGCCGAGCGGGCCGGTGGAATCGGTCTCGCGCCAGGGCTGATCGCCCTCGCCGGAGAAGACGTAGTCGGTCGAGAGGTGGACGACGGGAATGTTGAGGGCGTGGGCCTCTTCGCCGAGGACGCGAACCGCGTCGGCGTTGATGGCGTGGGCGAGGGCAGGCTCGCTCTCGGCCCGGTCGACGGCGGTATAGGCGGCGGGGTTGATGATCCAGCGGGGCCGGAGGGAGCGGACGAAGCCGCGGATGGGCTCGGGATGGGCGAGGTCGAGCTTGGCACGAGAGGGGGCGACGACCGGACCGAGCTCCCCGAGGAGGGGCAGGAGCGCAGAGCCTACCTGGCCGGTGCTGCCGGTGAGCAGGATGGGCGAGGAGTCTGCGGGCATCAGTAGACGGTCTCCTCGAGAAGGCGCTTGAGGTACTGGCCGTAGGTGCTCTTGCCGATGCGGGAGGCGAGGGCGAGAAGCTGATCCGCGGAGATGTACCCGAGGCGGTAGCTGATCTCCTCCGGGCAGGCGACCTTGAGGCCCTGGCGCTGCTCGATGGTGTGAATGAAGGTCGAGGCCTCGAGGAGTGAGTCGTGGGTGCCGGTGTCGAGCCAGGCCATGCCGCGGCCGAGGACCTCGGTGCGAAGCTCGCCGCGCTCGAGGTACCAGCGGTTGACGTCGGTGATCTCAAGCTCGCCGCGGGGCGAGGGCTTGAGCGACTCGGCGATGGCGACGACCTGTGCGTCGTAGAAGTAGATTCCGGTGACGGCATAGCGGCTGCGCGGCTTGGCTGGCTTCTCCTCGATGGAGACGGCGCGGCGGTCGGCGTCGAACTCGACGACGCCGTAGCGCTCGGGGTCGAGCACGGGATAGGCAAAGACGGTGGCGCCAGAGGTGCGACTGGCGGCCGCGCGGAGAGTCTTCTGCAGATCGTGGCCGTAGAAGATATTGTCGCCGAGCACGAGGCAGCAGCCCTCGCCGGCGAGAAAGTCTCTGCCGATCAGGAAGGCCTGGGCGAGGCCGTCGGGCGAGGGCTGGACGGCGTAGTGAAGGGAGAGGCCCCACTGTTCGCCGGTGCCGAGCAGCTGCTGGAAGCGCGGGGTATCGTCGGGGGTCGAGATGATGAGGATCTCGCGAAGCCCCGCGAGCATGAGAGCCGAGAGAGGGTAGTAGATCATCGGCTTGTCGTAGACCGGCAGGAGCTGCTTGGAGACGGCCTGGGTGACGGGGTGGAGGCGGGTGCCGGAGCCGCCGGCGAGGATGATGCCCTTCATCGGGCGCCCTCGCCCGAGAGCGTGGTGGACCGGGCGATGCCGGGCGCTCCTGCGGCTGGATCCGGGGAGGACTCTGGGGAGACTTCGCGGCCGGCGTAGTTGGTGCGGACCCAGTCCTGGTAGGCGCCGGAGGTGACGTCGTCGAGCCAAGCGGTGTTGGCGAGGTACCACTGGACGGTTTTGCGCAGGCCGGTCTCGAAGGTCTCGGCAGGCTGCCAGCCGATCTCACTCAAGAGCTTGCGCGCGTCGATAGCGTAGCGGCGGTCGTGGCCGGGGCGGTCCTGCACGTAAGTCATGAGCTGCTTATGGGGGCGGAAGGGGGAGTGGGGCGCGAGCTCGTCGAGCAGGGCGCAGAGCGTGGTGACGACCTCGAGGTTGCTGCGCTGGTTATTGCCACCGATGTTATAGGTCTCGCCGATGCGGCCTCGCTCGAGGACGGCGCGAAGGGCGGAGGCGTGGTCGCGGACGAAGAGCCAGTCGCGGACCTGCAGGCCGTCGCCATAGATGGGCAGCGACTTGCCATTGAGGGCATGCGTGATGACAAGGGGAATGAGTTTTTCGGGAAACTGGTTGGGGCCGTAGTTGTTCGAGCAGTTGGTGACGAGCACGGGGAGGCCGTAGGTGTGGGCCCAGGCGCGCGCGAGATGGTCGCTGGCTGCCTTACTGGCGGCGTAGGGCGAGCGCGGGGCGTAGGCGGTCTGCTCGGTGAAGGCGGGGTCACCGGGCTCCAGGGTGCCGTAGACCTCGTCGGTCGAGACGTGGAGGAAGCGGAAGCGATTGCGGGTCTCGCCCTCCAGACTGGCGAGGAAGGTGCGGCTGGCCTGGAGCAGGGTGAAGGTGCCGTCGATGTTGGTGCGCAGGAAGGCGTCCGGGCCGAGGATGGAGCGATCGACGTGACTTTCGGCGGCAAAGTGGACGATGGCGCGCGGGCGATGGGTGCGAAGCAGATCCACGACGAGTTCGGCGTCGCAGATGTCGCCGTGAACGAGCGTGTAGTCGCGGCGGCCGTCGAGGGCAGCGAGGTTGTGGGGGTTGCCGGCGTAGGTGAGCTTGTCGAGGTTGACAACGGGACCGCCGCCGGTCTCGAGCCAGTCGAAGATGAAGTTGGAGCCGATGAAGCCAGCGCCGCCGGTGACGAGGATGCACTCTGCCGTGCCGTGGTTCAAGTCTGCCCGCTCTGCCAAGACGGCTCCCTGGATCGATCCGCGTGGCTGTCTGCGGTCGCCGGTCCTAGTGTACCGGTGGGGTCGAGGGGGACGCGGTGGATCGGCGCAGGGCATAGCCGGCCCCGAGGGCGAAGGCGGTGACGACCCAGGGATAGGTGAGGTTGAGCTGCGCGCCGAAGAGGTGGACGGTTGGTTGCAACAACGCGAGGTTGAGCACAAAGCCCGGCGCACGCATGCGCCGCAGAGAGAGGTACGGGAGAAAGAGGCAGAGAAGAAGGAGGGCCGAGAGTGGCAGGCCAAGCTCCGCAGCCTGGCCGAAGAGGCCGAGGCTGGGCTCATCGGCGAAGTCGGCCCAGGCGGCGGCCCCGCGATACTCAGGCGCGTTGCGAACCAGGCCATAGTTACCCCAGCCGACGCCGAGGATGGGGTGCTGAGCGATCATGCGCGGGACGATGAAGGTGCCGGCGACGCGGCCCTGAACGAAGTTGATGTCGCCCGTATGGCGGCGGGAGAGCCGCTCGTAGGCGCCCGCACCTTGCCGATAGAGACGCAGGGCGGTCTGCAGGTCGACGAACTGGTTGATGACCAGGAGCGAGCCGGCGAGGGCAGCGAGCGTGACGAGGCGACGGGTTCCGGACTGCAAAAGCAGGGCGTTGACCAGGAAGAGCGCGACGATCGCCACAAAGGCGGCTTTGGACTGACTGCCGAGGAAGGCGACGGCGAGCAGGACGAGGGCGGCGCGCGTGCGGGTGCGGTGCTCCCAGCCGAGGGCGAGCAGAGCAAAGGCGACGAGGAAGACGCTCATGAGATAGAGGCCGTAAGGGCCGCCCTCGTTATAGAAGCCGCGCCAGCGATAGACGTAGCTGTACGTTCCCCAGGACCCCAAACCTAGCATCTGGAGGGGCAGCGTGAGCAGCGACCAGGCGGCGCTGGCGACACCCACCCAGAAGAAGACGCGGAGGGCGAGGCGGAGCTTGGCCTGGCTACGAGCGAGAATGTGGGTGAGGTAGAGCATGATGGCGACGGAGGCAAAGAGCTCCGCGGCGCGCAGGACGGCGATGGTGATGGGCAGGTGCAGGGCGGAGACGCCGGGTGGGATGTAGAAGTCCTGCGAGGAGTCAAGGACGGCAAAGAGAAGGCCGACGACGATGAACACGCTATAAAGGCCGCCGAGCAGAAGCATCTGCGGGAGGATCGTCGTGCGGTACTGCTCGCGCGCGAACGCGCGGAGCAGGAGACCGATCTGCAGCGCGTAGAGGAGTTCGAGGTACTGGATCTGGCCGAGCTTGAGCAGAATGGTGGAGGAGAGCGCGGCGGTGAGGATGAGGAACCATCGCTGCCACGGGGGATTGCCGAGCTCGAACGGAGCAGCCGACGGGAGTGGGGGGGACGAGGCCATCGCTTAGCTTGCTGAGAGGGTGTGGCTCTTGTAGTCGCGGTAGAGCTTGCGGACGGGCGCGGCGAGGAGGAGCCAGGCACACGCTACGGCGAGGCCGAGGGCGATGCCGGCGATGCAGAAGTTGCGCTTGCGGGGGCCGGCCTTGCGCTCCGGCCGAATCGCACGGTCGACGATCTGAAGCTGCGGGCCGGGATCGATACTGGCGAGACGCGCGCGCTCGTACTGCTGCACGAGGGTGTCGTAGACGGTCTCGCGCTGCTTGAGGTCACGCGCGCGACGGCTGTACTCGAGGGTGAGGCTGGGCAGCTCGGCGGTGGAGGCGAGGCCGCCGGCGGAGCGGTGCGGGTGGGTGCTGGCCTGCTGGCTGGCGAGCTGGGCGCGGAGGGAGGCGAGCTCCCGCCGGGCCTGGACGACCTCCGGGTTCTGCTCGGTCGCGCCCGTGAGCAGGCCGGAGAGCCTGGTCTCGGCGCTGTTGATCTGGCTCTGCAGCTGTGCGGTCGCGGAGATGCCGGCCTCGGCCTCTCCCTGGGGCAGGAGCACGCCGGTCTTCTCCTCGGTCTCGCGGAGGCCGGTCTCCGCCTGGGCGAGGGCCTCCTTCTGCTCGCGCAGCTGCTGGTCGAAAAAGTGCTCGCGGTGAGAGGAGGCGGAGCTGACCATGGAGCCGTTAAGCCGGTAGAGCGCGTCGAGGTAGGCGTTGCTGATCTCGGCGGCGAGGCTGGGATCTCTGGACACGACTGCGACGGTGATGAGCTGGTTGCGGCTCACGGCGAAGCGGCTCATCGACTGGAGGGTGCCACGGGCGTCGGTGGGCGAGGTGGTCTTAAAGCGGCTCATCAGACCCAGGTGTCCGATGACGTCGTCCTGGACGGAGCGGCTTGCGAGCAGGGAGAGGTACATGTCGGTTGGATCTTCGCGGGGAAAGAAGAGGGCGGTTGGCGAGAGCGTCGGTTCGGTCGGAACCGGGGGAAGGAAGACGGCCTGCGCGACAAAGTAGGGCGGCGTCGTGAAGGCGAGGACGAGGCCGATGACAAGGCCAAGCAGGGCGCAGGCGGCGATCAACCATCGTCCGCTGATGAGGCGGTGGACGATGGCAAAGAGGCTGATGGAGATCTCATCGCCGATCCGCCGGGGCGGTGCCAGGGAGACGAGGGTCGAGGGCGGCACGGGGGCTGGGGCCGGGCCTGTTGTCTGCGGCTGGATCATGGCACCCCTTGCTACTTCAGAACTTCGATCGCGGCGACACCGACGCCGAAGCCGCCGATGATGTTGGAGATGTCGACGAGGTCGCGCAGGATCGCGCGCTTATTGATGATGGGAGGGACGACGATGGTGTCGCCGGGAAAGATGGTGGCGTGCTCGATGGAGCCGTACTGGCGGCTAAAGACAGAGCCGTCGGCGCGCAGGATGAAGGAGCGGCGGCGGTCAGCTTCGCGGTTGGGGCCGCCGGCGAGACGAAGATAGCGCACGGAGTGCTGGCCGCGCTCGAAGACGAAGGCATTCGCGCTGTAGACCTCTCCTTCGACGTAGACGTTTGACGGTACCTTGGGAACGATGAAGCGATCCCCGTCCTCGAGGGCGAGATCGGGCACGCTCTCGATGCCGCGGCTGTCGGGCTTGAGCTGGAGGACGATGCGACCAACAGGCTCCAGCTGGCGGAGGCGCGAGATGGCAGTGCGGGCGCTTGAAGCGGAGTCCTGCGCTGCGGCGGCGTCGCGGTCGCTGATGGCACGAGCGGCGTTGCCGGAGGTCGCCGCGGAGACCTGAGCTTCGAGCTGGTTGGCGTAGTCGTCAAGCCGCTGGCGTTCCACGCGGCGGGTGGACTGGCGGGTGAACTCGGAGGCGTAGAGGTAGGCGTCCGGGGTGAAGCCGCCGGCACGGGTGAGCAGCTGGCGGAGGGTCTCACCGGGCTGCACGCTGTAGACGCCGGCCGAGGCGAACTCGCCCTCGAGGCGGACGAAGCGGGTCTGCTGGGTGGAGGGGACACGGATGTCGGCGGTGGAGAAGATGGTGACGACGTCGTTGGGCTGCAGCTCGAGGTTCTGAGTGGCGTCTCCGTCGAGCACGGCGCGACCGAGGTTGAAGGGGAGCAGGACGGTCTTGAGGTCGCGGCTGTCCTGACGCTCGATGACGGCGTAGCTCCAGTCGATGTCGGGCGCGCTGAGGACGACGTCATTGCGGGGCTGAAAGGTGGAGTCGGTGCCGGCGAGCGCGGCGGCGGCCACCGCGTTGCCACCGCCGTTGGCAGAGGCTGCGGCTCGCGAGGGGGTGGTGCCGGACTGGCCTGTGGCGGGGAGGGTCGAGCCCGGGGAGAGCGAGACGGTGCCCTCGGGCGAAGGCTGCTGGACGCCGGGCTGGCCTGTGGATTGGGGAAGGGACTGGACGGCGGCCTGCTGCGGGCCGGGCTGCTCGGTGCCGGGCTGCTGCGTTCCGGAGAGCGTGACGGGCGCGGGCACAAGGTCGGCGGAGGCGAGGCCGAGCTGGCTGCGCCTGATCCAGTAGTTGCGGGTGACGAGGGCATCGCGATCGGGCAGCAGGTCGGTCACGCGCATGCCTGGATGCCAGCGATACCGACCTGGGTTGGCGACGTTGCCGCGCAGGGTGACGGCGTTCTGGAACCGGTCGACGATGGAGTTGACGGTGAGGATGTCGCCGCTCGTAAGGGGGAGTTCGGGATGCGCGCTGAGGTCGACCTCGAGCACGCTGCGGGCGGAGCGATCGACGATGCGCTCGATGCGCACGGAGGAGCCAGCAGCGGTGCTGGTGCGGCCGCCGGCGAGATCGAGGAGCTGGTCGAGGCGAGTCTCGCCGCGCAGCTCGTAGATGGCGGGGTTGCTGATGCTGCCAGTGACGGCGACCTGTGGACCGGCGGTCGGGATGAAGATCACGTCGCCGGGCGCGAGCGGGATATCGCTGCTCTTGTCGCCGCGTAGCAGGAGGTCGTAGAGGTCGAAGTGGGTGATGGTGGTGTTGCCGCGGCGGACCTGGATATCGCGCAGGCTGCCCTGCGGCAACGGACCGCCGGAGGCGAAGAGCGCGTTGACGAGGGTGCTGAGCGAGCCGATGGTGTAGCTGCCGGGCTGGCGCGCCTGGCCGACGACAAAGACCTGAATGGAACGCAGCTGGCCGAGGTTGACGTTGAGGTCGAAGTTGCGAAAGACGCGGCCGAACTGACCACGAAGGAAGGGCGTGGCGTCCGCGAAACGGAGACCGGCGACGTGCACGGTGCCGAGCTGCGGGACGGCGATGGAGCCGGTGCGATCGATGATGAAAGAGCCCTGCTGATTTACCTGGCCCCAGACCTGGAGGCGGAGCTCGTCGCCGGGGCCAAGGACGTAGTCCGGGGTGACCGGAATGTTGTCGACAGGAGCGAAGGTGGAGGGTGCCTCGCGAAAGAGCGAGGAGCCGAAGATGGGAAGCTGCCGGCCGGTACTGAGCGCCACGAGCTGCTGGAACTCTGTCGGGCGATCGGGCGGAGGCGATGGGCGGTCGAAGGGACCCGTCGGGCCGCGGCGGGTGGGGTCGCTTCCCTGCTGCTGGCGGCCGGGGTCGGTCTGACCGTTGAGTGGAAGGCCCGCCCCAGAGGTGCCGCGGGCTGGATCGACACCGGGATAGGTCTGGTTTGGCTGCGACTGGCTCTGGTTTTGGGATTGGTTCTGGAACGGCGCGAGTGCGCCAAAGGGGTTCAGCACCTGAGCCTCCGCGAGGACTGCGGCGGGGGCTACGACGATTAGCGTGAGGATGGGTACGAGCCCACGGCGCAGGCTGTGCGCGGCACGGCGCGAGAGGGATGCGATCGTCTGAGTGCCGTGCGTGCTGAGATCGGCCAAGCTGCTGAATGCCACGTTCACGTGTTGAGGGTTCCTGGGACACCTGATCGCTGCCGCAAGGGCGGAGGCGCAGTGAGTCTGTGACAGTCTAGCGAACTTTCCTGCAACGTTCGCCCGTGCGGGGGCTTGCGTAGGCAACGGTGGGTGACAAACGGGGGTCCAACGCGCAGAGGATCACAAGCATGGCGGAGCAGAGACGTTTGATGGAGGACAGCCAACAGCAGGCGAGCAGCGCCGATCGGGAGCAGCGTGTGCAGAGCAAAGCAGAGGAGCCGCGGAGCGAGGCTTCAGAGACGCCGGTTGCGCCGGGACAGGCGAAGGCGCAGCCCTCGGGATACCGCGGAGACAATCCGTCGACTGCTGGCCCAGGGCAGACGGCGGTGAACTCGGCGACGCCGGAGAACAAGATGGGTCACCTCAACCCATCCGCACCTGAGGATGCGAACGTGACGCCCGGAAGCACGGCAGAGAAGTAGACGATGATTGCTCGTCTACGAGGCAGAGATCGCGTCATTCCTCGATGGGTTTACGGGTGCGACAGCCGGGCTTGTCCTGCAGCTCTTTGGTGGGTGCCCGTTCTCTCGTTGTCGCGGTCGATCGGCGGCGTTTCGGAACGAGGGTCGTCCACTGGACGGCCACGATGATCCAAGCGATGCGGAGCGGTTTTTTGGACAGATCACTACCCCCTCGGCTGTGGCCGCGTCGCAGGAGACTGGTACGGAGCGAGGCGTTCTTACTTCGCCTTATCTTCGCCTATGCTCCCTGTGAACTGTCAAGCATGCTGCTGACCCAGCCTCGCCGTTACAATCGATCAGCGAGGCAGGACGAGGTGAGTCTGCACCGTCGCCTTGGTGGGATGTTCCGTGCGGCGTGGTCGGCGACGCATGCGTGGGCCTATAGCTCAATTGGTCAGAGCAGAGCACTCATAATGCTTTGGTTCCAGGTTCAAGTCCTGGTGGGCCCACCAACTATCTTCTTGTAATCGGCCGCGAATGCAGCTCTGATGCGGCAGGGTCAGGCTGGAAATTCGCCCAGCAGAACGTGCGCGATCCAAGGGTTGAATGTGAGAGCCGAAGGCGTGGAATTTGAAGGATTTCTACCGGAAGTTGGCGTGATTTGTACGGCAGATCAGGCACACTTTAAGTAGGTGGTTTGGTGGGTGAGCGGGCCTCCGGATCGCGCAGGGGTGGTGCGCGAGACATGCCGATCATGAGGGTTCGCCGAGGGGCGTCTTCGACTGTTGTCCAGGTGGCGATAGGTGGGCGAATCACGGTGCGATGGCTCCGGTTCGTGCTCCATGCGTGTGAATTCGCTTAGGAACTTAGGTTTTTCTTGTTCCGTTTCGGGGCAGTCTTCGAGGACGTCCCTTACGGCTAAGTGTTGTCACTGGAAGCTTTGTCGTTGAGCTGCGACGTGAGCAGAGCGCTGTGGGTGAGCGCTCGCTTACGCGAAAGTGTTAGCGGACGCGCGAGAGGTGGTATCGGCGACGGGCAACGACCGACCTAGACTCGGCTTCGTTGACGGCACTCCACGCTTTCTGTGGGCACTCGTACAGGCGATTGATTGATGCGAGTCCACTGAGCCATTTGCACGATTTGCTTTCGGAGGCTTGATGTTCCTGACGTGGATGATGAAGAGGAGTTGTGTCCTTGTTGGCTTTGGATCCGGGCGGGTGAGCGCCGGAGAGAGCCGATCGACCAAGAGACGTGGTGGCGCGATCGCGGGAGTCAGTGCGGCCGCGATGCTGGTTTCGCTCTCGGCAGTCTCTGGCTGCGGCGCGGGATCGATCGGCGAGGGGATCAAGGGGCTCTCGGCGATGGCGGTGTCGCTTGACGCGGGGCAGTCGTACACCTTCAACGTGACGACGGAGGGTGCTCCGGCAGTGGCGTGGGCGCTCTCTGGCGCCGACTGCACTGGCGCGGGCTGCGGAACGCTCTCGAACGCAGCGGGCAGCACGGTGGTGTACACGGCGCCGGCTGCGGTGTCCAAGGCGCAGAGCATCGCGCTTAACGCGATGGTTGCGGGCGCTCCTGGAGTGGTTGCGAGCAAAGCTGTGATCAGCCTGAGCCCGCATCCGCTGCTGACGGGCGTGACACTTCCGGCGACGGTTGCTGGCGCGAGCTATAGCGCGGCCCTGACGGTTGCTGGCGGAACGGCGCCATTTCAATGGAGTGTCGCAAGCGGCTCACTTCCGGCGGGGCTGGCGCTCGATCCGGCAAGCGGCACGTTGTCGGGCTCGCCCAAACAGAGCGGAAGCTATAGCTTCGCGGTTCAGATGACCGATGCGAGCGCGAACAGGACGCCGGTGCAGGCAACGTACTCTGTGTCGGTCGCGCCTGCGGTGGATCTGTCGCTCTCCACGACGCTGCCGGACGCAACGGTTGGCGTCACCTATAAGAGCACCGTCGCAGTCAGTGGCGGCGTCGGGCCTTACAGCTGCAGCGTCGCCGGAGGGTCGTTGCCCGCCGGACTGACGACAACCGGTTGCGCTGTCTGGGGGACTCCTGTTGCCGCCACCGACGCCTCTGTGACGATTCACGTTATAGATGAAGGACTGGGGAACGCCTCTGCCGTGGGAACGGTGAAGATCAAGGTGGCGCCACAAGGTCTGCAGCTGGCAACGACGACGCTGCCGAGCGCGACGGTTGGGCTTAATTACCACGCTGCCATCGCCGTCACCGGCGGTGTGGCGCCCTATGCGTGCAGCCTCGCAAGCGGAGCACTTCCTGTTGGCCTGACGCTGGGGAGTTGCTCGATTGACGGACGCTACCTATCGGCCTCGGCGGGCGCGTTTACGATTCGCGTAAGTGACTCGAGCGCGCCGGCACAGACGGTGAGCGGCAGTCTCAAGATAGGTCTGATCGGGCCGCCGCTACAGCTGCTGACCGGAGCGCTTGCAGCCGGCCGTGTCGGGGTCTCGTACACGGATCGCCTCTCAGTGCTGGGCGGCACGGCTCCGTACACATGCCACGTGAGTGGCGGCGCTCTGCCAGCCGGGTTCTCCCTGAGCGCATGCGCTGTCAGTGGTGTGCCCGTCAACGCGGGCAGCGGGTCTGTGACATTCACCGTTACAGATAGCAGTTCGCCAGGAAATAGTGTCTCGAACAGTGCGGCATGGACGATCGCTGCCGCGGCGCCCAGCGCACTCTCCATGGCCACCTCAAACCTTCCCGCAGGGATCGTGGGTGCGCTCTACGGCGCACCGCTCAATGTGGCGGGCGGAACTGCGCCCTATAACTGCAGCATCACCGGCGGGGCCTTGCCGGCGGGCTTAGCGCTCAGTGGATGCCTCGTTGTGGGCACGCCGTCCACGGCGGGTTCGGGAGCGGCGACCATACGCGTGGCGGATGCAGGCTCGCCGGCGATGGCGACGGCCGGAAGCGTGCGATGGTCAGTTGCGGCGGCGCCAGTGGCGGCTCTTACGCTCGTGAGCGGGTCGCTTCCTGGTGGAGTCGTGGGGACAAGTTACAGCGGAAGCATCGGCATCCAGGGGGGGACAGCTCCTTACTCCTGCTCGATCACGGCAGGGACACTCCCCTCGGGGGTCACGCTGAGTGGATGTTCGGTTGACGGTACGCCTCGGGTTGCAGGAAGCGGTTCTATCACTTTACGTGTTACAGATGCGGAGTCTCCGGCGGTCTCGACCACCGGCGTGGTGAGCTGGAGTGTTGCTCCGGCAGCACTGGCGCTCGCGAAGAACTCGCTTCCAAACGGGACGGCGGGTGTCTTTTACAAGAGCGGCTTCACGCTCTCCGGAGGAGTCAAGCCATACACCTGCAGTCTGACCGGCGGTACGCTTCCTGCCGGTATGAAGCTGGACTACTGCACCGTGTTGGGTACACCGACGACCGCGGGAGCTGTGACAATCACCGTCGAGGCACATGACGCGTCTGAACCGGCGAGCGTGGTCTCCGGACCGGTGAACCTTACTATCGCGCCTTCGGTGCTGACGCTGGGCGACGCGGTCCTGCCGAATGCGATTGACGGCCAACCGTATGCGGGTTCGTTGAGCGCGAGCGGAGGAACGGCTCCGTATCAGTACAGTGTGGTGGGTGGCGCACTGCCCACCGGCCTCTCTCTCGGCGCGAACGGAGCCGTGAGCGGCGTCGCGACTGTCGCGGGAAGCGCCAGCTTTACAGCGAAGGTGGTGGACTCGGGCTCGCCTCAGATCTCGGCGACGCATATCTTTGTGATCACGGCGACGGCACCGGCTCTCTCGCTTGGCACGGGCGCGCTGCCCGCGGCTACGGTGGGTCAGGTATACAACGCAGCGCTGAAGATCACGGGGGGAACGGCACCGTACAGCTGCAGCCTCCTCACGGGTGCCCTGCCGAGCGGAATGATGCTGAGCGGATGCGCTCTCGCGGGGACGGCAACGACGGCGGGCGGTTCATCTGTGACAATTCGGGTTACAGACTCGGGGACGCCAACGCAGAATGCCAGCGGCGCGATCACCTTGGCCGTGAACGCGCAGCCTTTGACGATCACACCGACACAGCTGCCGCCTGGTCTGATCAATACGGCTTACAGCGCGGCTCTGCACGTGACGGGAGGCGTGGGGGCGGACAGCTGCAAGCTGACGAGCGGTGCTCTGCCTGCCGGTCTGCAGATGAATGCGGCGACATGCACGATTGCCGGAACGCCGACTGCGGCGGGAACGAACACGGTCGCCGTGATGGTGACGGACACCAACACGCCCGTGGCCGACAGCGCAACGATCACGCTACAGCTGAGTGTGACAGCAGGCGCGATGAGTGTCACGACGGCAAGCGTCGCGAATCCGGTTCTGGGTCAGGTCTACACGCAGGCTATTCAGGTGACGGGCGGACAGGCGCCGTATAGTTTTTCCATCGCGAGTGGCGCGCTGCCTCACGGTCTCTCGCTAGCGGCCAATGGTGTGGTGAGTGGAACGCCTACGGCAGCAGGCGCGAGCAGCTTTGTGGTTGGCGTGACGGACAGTGAGACTTCACCACAGACGGTAAGCCGCCAGTTCGCACCGATGGTGGTGTATGCCACGGGCGCAAACAATGCTCAGCTGAGTGGATCCTATGCCTTCCTGGTGCAGGGATATGACGCGGCGCAGGGTAGCGACCTGCCGTATCAGACGGCAACGGCGGGCAGCTTCGTCGCTGACGGCAACGGGCTCGTGACGAGTGGCGAGATGGACGCGAATCACCAGAGCTCGACGGCTGGCAGTGGGGCGGCGGTTCCACAGCACCTCATCGGCACCTACGAGGTGGGCGCGGATGATCGCGGTCTGGTCACGCTCACGACGTTGCAGAGTGACGGCAGCACAGGAGCGACGATCACCTATGAGATCGCGGCGGCAGGAGAGGCTCCCGCGAATGGAAGCACGAATCCGGCGGACGTGGCCGCGAGTGGTGGAAGCCCCATGCAGGCCGCGGGTGCGCCCGGTGTGCTGCTGCTGCAAGATACAGCGGCGTTCGCGCAGGGGCTGACGGGCAGCTACGCCTTCGGGATGAAGGGGGACACACCCTGCCTGACGACGTGCGTGGTTGGCATCACCGGCGGTCCTGTTGCTGAGGTTGGCGAGTTCACCGCGAAGGCAGGAGCGATCACGGGCGGTGTTGCGGACAGCAACCTCGGCGCGGTGGTGAATGCCAATGCGGCCCTGACGGGCAGCTACGGCAGTGCCGACGCAAGCGGCCGCCTGCAGCTGACGTTGAACACGGCGAACACTCCCGCGGGAGTTTATCCAACGAGCTATGCGGCGTACGTGGTCAACGGCAACGAGGCGCTGCTGCTCTCGACGGACAGCCATGCGACGCACGTCCTGCTCTCCGGCACTGCCCAGGTGCAGACGCAGAGCAGCTTCTCCAACGCCTCGATGAGCGGAGCTGTGGTCGGCTACGAGAACGCGGCGGTCGATCCTGGAATGCTCGGCGTGTCGCTGGCGGCAGTGAACACGGCACCGGTCGCGACAGTCTTCCGAACGACGGCAACGGCGGACGGCAACTGCAGCGTGACAAATGCGGACGTGGCCGGCGGCGCAAGCCTGGTCTCAGCGGTGACGGCGGCAGGTGTGAACGGCGATGGGATCACGGCTCTGCTCGGGGCCAAGCAGTCGACGGGCGCGGCGAGCTGTGCGGTTGCGGCGAACGGGCGCGGTGTTCTGACGGCGCCCACGCCCAGCAGTACGGTCACGGGCGCCCTGGGCGCGACTGGGTTGACGACGTCGGCGGGGGCACCGCGTGTGTTCTATCTGATTGCGCCGAATCGCGGATACTTCCTTGAGACAGGCTATGCGGCACTGGGCAGCTTCGAACCGCAGGCAGGGGCTCCCTTCAGCGGCGCTTCGTTGAGTGGGACGTATCGCTTCGGCACGGGAGCGCCGTCGAGCGCGGTGAGCGTTGGCAGCTCGGGCGTCGCTCTCGCGAACGGCAGCGGATCCGCTGTGTTCACACTGGACACCGGCTTGACGAGCCAGGGCCTGCTTGGCACGGGGGCGAGCCAGACGAACGCTTACTCATTGACGGACGCAGTGGCTGGGCGGTTCAGTATGGGCACGTCGGTGCTCTACTCGCTCTCGCCAAATCGCTTCGTGCAGATCGATCTGAGCCCGAATGCGGTGTCTCCGTCGGTTGGATTGATGCAGCGCTAACCTCGGTGGCCGGGTTGCCGGCCACCTTCACCTTGCATGTGACAGGTAGGACTTTGACGATGCGGATGAGACCAGGACAGGTGATGCGACAACTCTCAGGATTGCTGTTGATGTTTACGGCGTGCGCGGTCGCGCCGGCACAGGTGGTGCTGACGGCAAATGCGCCGCAGTACAACTTCCAGGTGCTGGCCGGGTCGCAGCGACAGATCAGCGTAAAGCTGACCGGCGGCAAGACCAACAAGATCAGCTGGAGTGTGGCGGGGACGACTGGCGGCGCCTCGGCGACGCTGGATCGGGGAGCCAATACGATCGGCGTGACGAATGTGACGATCGGGCCGGCGCAGGGCTCGTGCTCGATCAGTGGCGGGATCGGCAACTACAAGGTGACATCGCCGGCGACGGTCACGGTGCAGGCACAGTCGGTCGACGACCCGTCTCAGACGGCGACGTTTCTCTTCAACGTGTGTGCGAATACGACGAGCGTGGACATCATGCCCGCGTACCAGCAGGCCTACAAGGGACAGAAGGTCGAGATCCAGAGCTGGGTGACCGGCAACACGGATGAGTCAGGCACATGGAGCGTAGTCTCGAAGCCCTCCGGCGGAGATCCAACGTATCCGGATGCGAGCCGTCGCGACCTGTTGTTTTCGGCGACGGTGACGGGGCGGTACGTGATGCAGTACACGACGCCCACCGGCAAGTCGGCGACGGCAACGGTGTACGTCTCGCCGAACGCGATGCCTGGCTACACGGCGACGACGAGTCTGACACAGCCGATGGAGTGCTACCCCGATCCGGCGCTGGCGGGCAAGGTCTACGAGGTCGGGCCCGGGCTGGCGTACACGACGGTGCGCAGTGTGCCGACGAACACATGGACGGCGGGATCGATGATGCGCGTTCACAATGTGGACACCACAGGCTCGAACCCGACGACGTACCACGAATCGATGCGCATTCTGGGTAACGGAACACCGCAGCAGCCCTTGATTGTGTGCGGCGTTCCAGACGCGGCGGGCAATATGCCCATCCTCGATGGCGTGAATGCGCAGGCCCCGGCGTTCTCGAACTCGGGAGCGCAGCCCTATGGCGTCGTGTCGATCTGGGGCGGTGGTATCTACAACTCCCCATACGCGAACGGTTCCGCAGGGCCGGACTACGTCACGGTCTCCGGGCTGGCGATCGCGCACGCGGGCCCGAACTACAACTTCGTCTCGCTCAGCGGAGGAGCGTCGACGCCATATCTGGATGGCGCGGCGTGTGTGAACATCCGGTCCGGCACGCACCTGATGATCGCCGGCAACGATATGAACCTTTGCACCGACGGCATGTTCGTCGCAAATAATGCCGTGGACACGGGCTTCTCGCAGGTGACGCGATATCTGGTGGTGCGCGGCAACCGGATACGCAACTCCAGCAGTGCGGGCGCCTACGGAACGCATGACGCATACATCCAGAGCTGGTACACGCTGGTCGAGAACAATCGTTTCGAGAGCCTGGTGCCGGGCGCCTTCGGCGATGCTCTCAAGGATCGTGGCATCGAGAGCATCATCCGGTACAACCTCTTCAAGGCACAGATCGCAGACCAGCAGATCAACTTCCAGTCCGAGACTGACTCACAGCCCTATGTGGCGTTCGAGCCGTATCTCGGAGCCGCCGGTCTCACGGCATGCAACGGGATCTACTGCGATCACGACAGCACTCTTGATGCAGACCACCTGGCGGCGTTTCAGGAGCAGCTCGAGAAGGATTTCGTCTACGGCAATATCTTCTCGGCACGATCCCCGTTCCTTGCTGATATTCAGTATGGCGACACAGGCGGGCAGAATGCGCCGTACGCGAACTCGACGATGATGGGAGATCACCAGGGACGACTTTACTTCTATAACAACACGGATGACCAACCAGGGCTCTCCGTATTTGCCACGCTTTACGGCACAAATAACGGCTCTGACGTTCCGGAGCAGCAGTTTATGAAGCCGACGGTCGTTGCTGCAAATAACATTCTGTACAAAACGCAGCAGAGTCCGAACATCTTTGCTTTCACCCGCAACGCCAGCTTTGTGGGTGTGTGGCAGACGAACCTGATGAATGCGGGAACGTTTACGATTGCGACTCCGCTGATGGGTATGCCATCGACGAGTGTCTCGCCGGTCAACGGATGGGACAGCTACACGGATCAGTGGCAATATCCGCTCGACATTCCGATTGACACGCACCAGACCGGCTTGACGGCGGCAAACTTCTTGACGACGCCGGCGACCAACCAGCAGCCCTACAATCCCGTAACCTTCGCGCCGACGGCGAACGGCGGTGCGATCGGCGCGGCGACGCCGATCACCGATCCGTGGGCATCGCTGCTGCCGGTGCGCTCGCAGTACAGCGTCGAGAAGGCGTCGGTGATCGCGCGAACATCGTTGACGACGATTGGCGCGGTGGACACGGGATCGCAACCGACGCTGGTCTCGATCGCGGCTACACCACAGACGGTGGCCCTGCTGAGCACGCTCACGACACCCTGGTATACGCCGATCTCGCTCCCGCTAGCATGCACCTACTCGGATGGGGTGACAACGGACTGCGGGCCGGCGGCGGTGCTTTCGACGACCAGCAAGGCAGTCAACCTTTTGAATGGGAGTGTGCTGCTGCCCAGCAGCACTGGGTACGGCGTGATGACGGCGACGTTGAATGGCGTGAGCAGCCCGGCGATGGCGTTCTCGGTCAACGGCGCGGTGAATCCGACTCCGCCAACGCCGCCGAGCACAACACCCACGGTGAGCTCGGTGCAGATCTCTCCGGTGAGCGCCTCCCTGACTGCGGGCGCGACGGAGCAGCTGCAGGTGACGGCTACCCTCTCGGACGGCTCGACCAAGGCGTGCACGCCGAGCGCGTGGAGCAGCAGTGCTCCCTCGATTGCGACCGTCAGCAGCTCGGGCCTTGTGACGGCGCTGGGGGCGGGAACGACGAATGTCGTTGCCGTCTGCAGCGGCGTGACCAGCACGGCGGATGTCATTGCGGTGATGGCGCCGGCGACGGTTCCGCCACCGACTCCTCCGACCACGCCAACGCCCCCCACCACCTCAACGCCGACGATTACAACGGTCGCGCTGTCGCCCGCATCGAGCGCTCTGGTCACCGGGAACTCGCAGCAGCTGCTCGCGACGGCGACGTATTCAGACGGATCGGTGAAGGCTTGCACGCCGACACAGTGGTCGAGCAGTTCGCTGAGTGTGGCAACGGTGAACAGCTCCGGCCTGCTTAGCGCGGTGACGCCGGGATCGAGCAGTATCGCCGCAGTATGCGGAGCCGTGACGAGTGCGCCAAGTGTGGTCACGGTGAGCGCGGCGCGCGTGCGGTCGTGGACGATGCGTCCGCTGGCCCCAGCGCAGCCGTGAGAGCTGCCGGGCGTGGGCTGCGCCGGATTCCGGCCTCCCGCGCCCGTGCGCAACCTGAACTGCATGAAGGGCGGTGCGCCTACCGTGAGAGGTACCGCTGCCGTATGTGGAGCAGATCGCCGATGGCGCGAAAGAAGTCAATGGGCCGAACCTTAGAGCCGCCTACGTCACGCCACGCGTGCAATGGGTACTCGTAGATCGTCTCGAGGCAGAACACTCGGCCGCGGAGCCGGATGAAGCGAGCGACGATCTCGACGTCGAAGATCCAGCGAGAGACGAACGGCTCGGCGAGTGCATCTTCAAAGATGTCGGAGACGCGAAAGATCTTGGCGCCACACTGCGTGTCATAGATGGGCAGACCGAGTGTCACGGAGGCACAGGTCGCAAAGAGCCGACCGAGGTAGTGCCGGACGCCGCGGCGGTGAATCGCGCGGCCGAGGAGGCGGATGCGCGAGCCGAAGATCATCTGCAAGTGCTGATCGCGGCGCAGCTTTGCGAGTAGATGCGGGATGGCATCGAGGGGCGTGGCGAGGTCAGCGTCCCAGAAGCCGACGTACTCCGGGCGCAGCTGGGCGAGGTGCATGGCGGCCAGCATGCCGTCGCGCACTGCTTCGGCCTTTCCGGCGTTTCTGGGTTTGTGCAGCAGCTGCAAGGCGGGCTCACGGCCGGCGCAGAGGGCCTCCAGCATGGCGAGTGTGGCGTCGCGGCTGCCGTCGTTGACAAAGAGAAAGTGCACGCTTCTGTCGAGCTCGGCGAAGCGGCGGAAGTCCTCGGCGGGCAGCCGCGCCGCTTCGTTATAGCAGGGAACGACGATGATGCAGTGGCCATGGGCGAGCGCTGGCGGTCCAAGGTCGGTTGCGTTCATGAATAAGCTCCGGCGTAGAGTAGCACCGCGAGCGGCGATGGGGGCCAGAGCGCAGGCTGCGCTGCACTGAAGCAGAGGCGATCCCGTAGGAGACTGCCTGGAGGGTCAGGTGCTGGGGAAGAAGTGCCGTGTGCGCAAGATGACATAGACCACAAGCAGCAGAGCGATCGAGACAACGAGCGTAAGGCGCCAGAGTCGCCAGAGCGGCATCGGAGGCGGAGTCATGCCGCGGACCTCTGCCATATGCCAGATCGCCTGCATCATGCCGCCGAAGATGAAGAGCCACATGACGTATGCGCGGGAGAGAAACCAGCCGGCGACGAGGAACCCGGTGAGACAGATGACCATGGTCCACGCCATCTGGCGAATGTCGGCTTCGCTCTCCTGCGGGGTCGACGCCTCTTTGCCGACGACTTCCGGACCCGGGACGGAGACGGGCACATCGAATCTCGATTGATACGGATTCGGGGCCATGGCGAACGGGTGTGAGAGCGCCGCTGAGGGTGCGCTGTACGGCATGATCAGGGGCGCTCCCGCGGAGACGTAGTGGAGACCCGAGGCGGGCTCGTCGGTTAGCCGACTCTGTTTGCGCGAGCGCAGGATGATGCCCTCACGCATGCAGGAGACCACGAAGAGCACCCAGAAAAAGAAGCCGACGAAGCCGAGCTCGGCGGCGCAGACGACGATCGTGTTGTGTGCGGTGATGTTGTTGTAGTCGGTAAAGAGGCGGTAGCCGACGCCAAAGAGCGGGTGCGACTTGATGAGCTCGAAGCCTGTCGACCACGCCTCCATGCGATCTTCGCCGGCCTCGGCGTTGATCTCGCGGCCACCGGACCAGCTAAGCGCGGTTGACACGGCGAAGGTGGCTCCCCCCATGATGGCTGCCGGTATCGCACCCAGCTTGCGGTAAACCCCCAGCGCGATGACGGCGATGAGGGCGAGCAACGCGCCCCGGGAGTGGGTGAGGAAGACGCCGACGAGGAGGAAGGCGCAGGGCACAAGCACGGTGAAGCCGTTCCAGACGAAGCGCTTTGGCCGCCAGAAGAGGAAGAGGCACGGCAACAGACTGACGAGAACCTGCGCGAGGTCATTGGGATCGTTGATGATGGAGAGGCCGCGCAGGCGTAGAACGTGCGTGCCCTCGTAGCCTTGGTCGTAGAGCCACGGACTGACAGTCTCGCCGGCATTGAGCGCGAGCGCGCCCTGCACGATGACGAAGGCGCTCGCCGAGACGAGGGTCAGAACGACCAACTGCAGGCGGCGACGCGTGCGGCAGTTGATCGCGACCAGGAAGAAGGCGAAGCTGTCGGGCAGAAACTCATAGAGAGCGGCGGGCGCGCCCCCGAAGTAGCCGGTCGCGATGAGGGAGACCGAGACGGCAAAGCACATGCCAAGGATGGCAACCGTCTGGGGCGCCCGCAGGATACCCGAACTGGAGACGGACGGCACCGTCGAGAGCAGCGCGAGCACGGCAATGATGATCTCGAGGTGGTACTGCGCGAGATCGCCGTAGAGGAGGCCGGGGCTCAGATAAGCCGTCAGAATATAGAGCAGCGTGAGAAAGAATCCCATAGGCTATCCGGCAACGCTCATGGTATCGCAGGCCAGAAGCGAAGCTGTGGCGCGAACGGGGGATGGACCCGGGCCAGACACGCCGGGGAGGTCAGCTGCCCGCTGGCCATGCCTTGGACGCTGAAGACCAGACACCTCGCTCGAGCGTGCCTTCGTCAGAGTTGCGGTCCAGCAGATCAGTACTCCAGCTGGTGAGGGGCGGGGTAGGTGAGGGTACCGTCGCTGCGCTGGTACCACATGAAGAGCTTGTGATCGCCGTTGACGCGGACGGCAACGATGATGCCCGTGCCGAAGTTGCCGGTGCCGTCGGTCTTCGAGATATCAACGTGGTGCGAGGTGATTGGTCCGACATCGCTGGCGGTCGTCCAGTCTTCGGTGAAACGCTTGAGGGTGTAGTCGTACTTCTGCGGGTGCTGCTCCCAATGGGGATCGTTCAACCAGATCGCGTAGGCCTTGTTGTAGTCCTTAGCCTCGAGCGCCGTGAGGAACTGATCCACATGGTGCTCGGCATTGAGGTTGGAGAAGAACCAGCCGTGGCCCGCGATAAAGCCACCGACGCCGAGGATAGCAATGAGCGCGAGCAGGACACCGCTGCCGATGAGCAGGCCAAGCTTGCGGGTCTCCTTGCGGCTGTCGTAGGTCGGCGCGTTCAGCAGTGTCATGGCAGATCTCTCCGTGAAGACGCGGGTCCGGCGATGGCGGAGTTGGACTCCGGGCAGATCGTCGACGGTGCTTTGAGGCAGAGCGGGCGTCGCCCTGTATTGTAGACACCGCAGGCGTACCGATCATAGTGCCCTGACGCTCTCAGAACAGCATCGCGAGACTAGGAGCACGAAGACGAGCTCCTCTAGGACCTCAGGCAACGTCGCATGATCGGCCAGGGTCTCCCCGTGCGGCTTAGGTCCCGGAGAGATGAGGTTTGTCTGCGGACCAGCAGCCGTGCTTGGGACAACGTCTAGCGACGACTGAACGCGTTGGGAAGGTAGTCGATCTCTGGCGTACTGATGTGCAGCCTTCGTGGGCTGCCTGCGTGAGGCTTGGAGCCGTTGGCGCGAAGGTAGACCGCAGCAACGTCGAAGCGGACCCGAATACGGTCGCGGCGGCTCTCAGGAAAGCTGCGCAGGTAGGCGCCGGCGAGGCGCCGAAGCTGCCGTTGCTTGTCGCGGTCGACCGCGGCCTCGGCAGGGTCGAGCGGGTTGCGTTCGGTGCGGGTCTTGACCTCGACGAAGCAGAGCACGTCGTCCTCCCAGGCGATCAGATCAACGTCACCGCGAACTCGATTGCTCTGCCATCGCCGCGCGACGACGACGGACCCGCGGCGACGCAGCGCGAAGAGCGCCTCACGTTCGCCGTGCTCGCCGGTGCGCAGATGCGCCGGCCGGAGACGCGCAGGGCCGATGCTGGCGGCGAGCCGGTCGAGGTGCCGCAGCGACCAGCAGTGCAAACCGAGGAGGAGGCGGCGCGGTCCGGAGAGGGCGGTGGGCATCGTCCGCACCAGTATTGCGCAGGTCCGATCTCAGCGCGCTCCCCCACTTCGGGGACTGCGCCTCAGGACGGAGCGTGCTCTTTGTCTGTGCGGTCGCGCCGAGCGGCGTAGAATCCCACCACCGTGCTCTTCTCGCCCATGAACATCACCGCGCTCGTGATCGCGGCCAGCTTCGCCGCGGGTCTAAACATCTACGCGACGGTGCTCACGTTAGGCGTGCTGGCGCGCACGCGGTGGGTTGCGTTACCGCCGGGGCTGGACTCACTGGGCCACACGTGGGTGCTGGCTGCGTGCGGTGTGTTGTTTGCGGTGGAGTTTGTCGCCGATAAGATCCCGGCGCTGGACCTGGTCTGGAACGCGCTGCACACCTTCGTTCGTGTTCCCATTGCGGCGCTGGTGGCGTACCACGCGAGTTCGCAGCTCTCGCCGGCCATGCAGCTGCTCGCGACGACGCTGGGCGCGGGCATTGCGCTGGCCGCGCATGGCTCGAAGACGGCGATCCGGGCCGCAGTGACGCCGAGCCCGGAGCCGCTCTCGAACATTGCCCTCAGCACCACCGAGGACGCGGCGGCGGTCGGCCTGACGTGGCTGGCGACACACCATCCTATCGCCGCGGCTGGCGCAGCGCTGCTCTTTCTTGGGGCGGCGATTCTCGCAGCGCGCGCTCTGTTTCGCGGGCTCAAACGGCTGCTGCGACGGCTTCAGGACAGGGTTGGTGGTTTGCTGCAAGTAGCGGAGCCAAGACGACTTCCATAGGCAGCTCTGGCGACCAAGTGTGAAAGCGGTTGCCTCCCGGCATCTCGCCTGCGATACTCAGATGTGCCCACCACGCACAGCCAAATCAAACAACAGAACAGGCGGAGGCGGAGATGTCAGCAAAGTACATCTTTGTGACGGGCGGTGTTGTGTCGTCGCTCGGCAAGGGCCTGGCTGCAGCCTCGATCGGCTGCCTGCTCGAGGCGCGCGGGCTGCGCGTGAACCTGATGAAGTTCGACCCGTACCTGAATGTCGATCCGGGCACGATGAGTCCCTTCCAGCACGGCGAGGTCTTTGTCACCGATGATGGCGCAGAGACCGATCTCGACCTCGGCCACTATGAACGATTTACCCATGCGCGCCTGAGCCGCGACAACAACCTGACCACTGGCCGTATCTACGAGCAGATCATCACCAAGGAGCGACGCGGCGATTATCTCGGCAAGACCGTGCAGGTGATTCCGCATGTGACCAACGAGATCAAGAACGCGATGCGCAAGGTCGCGCAGGACTGCGAGGTCGCCATCGTCGAGATCGGCGGAACGGTGGGCGACATCGAGTCGCTTCCCTTCCTTGAGGCCATCCGGCAGATGCGCCAGGATCTCGGCCGTGACAACACCGTCTTCGTACATGTCACGCTGATCCCCTGGATCGCGGCGGCGCAGGAGCTTAAGACGAAGCCGACGCAGCACTCGGTGAAGGAGATGCTGTCGATCGGGATCCAGCCGGACATCCTGCTCTGCCGGACAGATCGCGCGGTGCCACGTGAGATGCGCGCAAAGATCGCCGCCTTCTGCAACGTCGAGGAGCCGGCCGTGATCGCTGCCAAGGACGTTGACTCGATCTATGAGGTGCCGCTCAACTTCGCCGCTGAGCACGTGGACACGCTGGTGCTGAAGTATCTGCGCCTGGAGGCGAAGGAGCCGAACCTCGCGCGGTGGGAGGACGTGGTCCGCCGCGCTTATAACCCGCGTGACGAGGTCTCGATCGGCATTGTCGGCAAGTACGTCGAGTACGAGGACAGCTACAAGTCGCTTAAAGAGGCTCTGGTGCACGGAGCGCTCGCGCACAATCTTAAGCTACGCGTGACATGGATCGAGGCCGAGGGCCTGGAGACGCACGACGCCGAGGGCCGCGTGACGGAGGCCTTTCGCACGCAGCTTGAGGGCTTTGACGGCATCCTCGTTCCTGGCGGCTTCGGTAAGCGCGGCATTGAGGGCATGCTCAACGCCATCCGCTACGCGCGCGAGACCGGGACACCTTACTTCGGGATCTGCCTCGGTATGCAGACCGCGTGTATTGAGTACGCGCGCAATGTCTGCGGTCTGCACAAGGCGAACTCGAGCGAGTTCGACCCGGCTACACCGTACCGCGTGATTTACAAGTTGCGCGAGTTGACCGGCGTCGAGGAGATGGGTGGCACCATGCGGTTGGGCGCGTGGGACTGCGTGCTCGAGGCAGGCTCCCTCGCGGCGGAGGCGTACGGCGTTCACGAGGTCTCCGAGCGGCATCGTCATCGCTATGAGTTCAATCGCGAGTACGAGGCGATCCTCACCGGCGCCGGTCTTCGCCTAACGGGCACGACACCGGATGCGACCTACGTTGAGATCGTCGAGATCCCCTCGCACCCGTTCTTCCTCGGCTGCCAGTTTCACCCGGAGTTTAAGTCCAAGCCGCTTGAGCCGCATCCATTATTCCGCGAGTTCGTTGGCGCGAGTTATCAGCATCGCGTCGACTCGGCCTCCGCCGAGCAGGCGCGCGCAACAGGACTACGCTCGGCGACGGTCTAGGCGATGACGACCCAGTACCGGTCCGGGGCGCCTTCCTCCGGACCTTTCTTCGCGATCCTGCTCGCGATCGTGCTCGGCGCAGCGGCCGTGGTCGTCTTTTTGCGCCGAGCAACCTCCGGATTGCCGGCCAGGTTTGCCACGTACATGACGGGTCGGACCAGCAGCTACGACACGTCCGTGCCTGCCGTCGTGGCGAAGATTCGGCGCCTGAACCGCCTGGAGACCGTCGTTTACTCGCTCGATACGGTTGTTGAAGGCGCGCGCTCGAGCCCGGTACTGCCCGACCTGCTCGCTGGCGATCGCATTCTGATGATCGTGCACGGACAATCCATCGCGGGTATCGATCTCGCCCTGCTGCGGCCAGAGGACCTCCGCATTGATGGTCAGTCGATCCATGTGACACTCCCTGCCTCGCAGGTCTTCAGCACGTCACTGGACAACCAGCACACGCGTGTCTACGCCCGCTCAACCGGTCTGCTGGTGCCGGCCGACCAGAATCTCGAGACTGATACCCGCGCCCGGGCCGAGGCTCAGCTGACGAAGGCCGCGCTCGATGACGGCATCCTCGACGCTGCCCGCAGGAACGCCCGCGCGACCGTGACTACGCTGCTATTCTCGTTCGGCTTCCATCAGGTTGAGGTGAACTAAGCGCTTGTTGCGCCTGGTCGCAGGAGGCGGCTGCAGCCTCCACAGGCCGGTCTGCCAAGCCCTTCCCACCTGCGCTATCATCGGCGCATGTGGTCTCTTCGCAACGCGCGCGTCTTTGGCAGGAGGCTCGACGAGGTTCCAGCACAGATCACCGATCGCGTCCCTTTCCGAAGCCGCCCGTCGCTGATTCTGCGCTCGCTTGGCTGGGGAGCGGCCGGGGCGGGAGCGCTGACGCTCGGCCTGGTCATCGGTCGTGAGCTGCGTCAGCGGTATAAGTTCAACCGGCGCACGCCGTATGACTTCTACGCACACGCCGGCGACCCCGTTTCGGACGTGGAGTTTGGCGTCGGCATCTAGAGCGGCTTCGGGGGCAGGCCTCTTGATGCGTGAGTAGAGTTTCGCCTGGCGGAAAACACCGGCTTTCTTTGTCGCTTGTCGGGCGTTTGTGGAGGCGCGGTGCCCACGCAGGCCGCCGCGCGCTACACATCCTTTTGACCTGCGGTACCATCGAGCTCGATGAGCACCGCGAAGTTAGTCTTTCTCTTCCCCGGCCAAGGCTCGCAGTTCGTCGGCATGGGCCGCGATCTGTACGATGGCTACGCCGTCGCCCGAGCCACCTTTGACGAGGCGGATGAGGCTCTGGGATTTGCGCTCTCGAAGCTGATCTTTGATGGACCGGATGATGAGCTGAAGCGCACGGAACACACGCAGCCTGCCATCCTGACGGCCTCAGTGGCTGCGGCACGCGTGCTTGCTGAGCGGCTCGCCGCCTCCGGTCTTGATCCCGCCTTCGCTGCCGGCCACTCTCTAGGCGAGTACAGTGCGCACGTGGTCGCGGGCACATTTCCGTTTGCTGACGCGGTCCGCACAGTTCGTAACCGCGGTCGTTACATGCAGGAGGCTGTCCCGCAGGGTGAAGGGGCGATGGCGGCTATCCTCGGCCTTGCCGCCGACCAGATCAACGATCTGTGCAGTCAAGCCAGCGACGAGCTCTGCCACGAGATCACGACGGACATCGGCGCGCCCGGAAGTTCAAACCCGGCCGAGACGCACAGCGACGCTCCTCTTGCCGGGTCGGCCAGCTCGCAGAGTGTCTTCTCGGACGCGACCAACACGCCCGCGAGCGTAGCGCACGCAGCAACGAGCGCCGGCTCGATCGTCTCGCCGGCAAACTTGAACTCTCCTGACCAGACCGTCATCTCGGGGGCTACCGCCGCCGTCACGCGGGCTGTCGAGCTCTGCAAGGCGGCCGGCGCCAAGCGCACGATCATGCTGCAGGTCTCGGCGCCGTTTCACTGCTCGCTGATGAAGCCTGCGCAGGAGCGGCTCTCGAGCGACCTCGAGAGCATCGCCTTTCATGATCCACGCTTTCCCGTCATTACCAATGTGGACGCCCGCGCGATCACGCGACCAGCCGACGCGCGCGACTGCCTCATTCGCCAGGTGACTGCACCCGTGCGATGGGTCGAGTGCATCGAGCGGCTCATCCAGGAGGGCGCAACGCCCTTCATTGAGATTGGTCCCGGTCGCGTGCTGTCCGGACTGCTGCGGCAGATCGATCGCACACAGGTCTCTCTCAACGTGGAAGACATTCCGTCGCTCGAAAAGACCGTCGCCGCTCTCACTACGCCTGCCTGAGTTTTCGCCTCACGCCCAACCACCGATCGGAGCTGTATGCAGACCAACGACGTCGTCGATAACTTCACCCTCGAAGACCAGGACGGCCACGAGGTCTCGCTCTCGGACTTCGCCACGACTCCCGTCGTGCTCTTCTTCTACCCGCGGGCCGATACGCCCGGCTGCACGATTGAAGCGTGCGGCTTCCGTGACAGCTTCGAGAGGTTGCAGGCGGCCGGTGTCATTGTGCTTGGCATCTCACGCGATACCGTGAAGGCGCAGAAGAAGTTCGCCGAGAAGTATGACCTCAACTATCCGCTGCTGGCTGATGCTGATGAGCGTGTCTGTAACCAGTTTGATGTCATTAAGCCCAAGAACATGTATGGCAAGCTGGTCAAGGGCGTCGAGCGCACCACCTTTCTGATTGGACCCGCGGACGCGAGCGGCAAGCAGCGCATCCTGCACATCTTCGAGAAGGTCAAACCGGAAGGCCACGCCGATGAGGTGCTCGGCTATGTGCAGCAGCATCGCGCCGGTTAACACCGGCACGTCGCGCTCGGGCGTGCTCCTTGCTGCGGCTTCGATTACCGCGGCAGCCGCGCTCAGCTTTGCCACTGTCGCGCCCTCGTCGCAGATCTTCGGGCCGGTTCTGGTGGCGCCGTGTCGCCCGCGCGAGATCGCCCTCACCTTCGATGACGGACCCAACCCTTGTGCGACACCGCAGCTCCTCGATGTGCTCGCCGAGTGCGGCGTTCGAGCCACGTTTTTCCTGATCGGACGATACGCACTCGCGGAGGCCGCACTCACACGGCGCATTGTGGCTGAGGGCCACTCACTCGGCAACCACACCATGACGCACCCGCGGCTGCCTCTCTGCTCCCGCCGGCGCGTTGCAGGCGAGCTCGCGGACGCCCAGCATGCCATTGAAGATCTCGCCGGAGCTGCTGTTCGGCTGTTCCGGCCGCCTCACGGGTATCGCACTCCGCGGGTGCTCCGCACGGCCCAGGAGCTCGGGCTCACGACTGTGACCTGGAACGTGATCGGCAATGACTGGCGCCTGCCCACAGCGGGCGCCATTGCAGCGCGCGTCGCGACGCATGCCGCCCACCAACAACGGCGAGGCTATGCCGCCAACATCGTGCTCCACGACGGCAGCCAAACGACAGCGACGGCAGACCGGCGGCGCAGTGTAGCGGCGACACAGTCACTGCTCGGCCTGCACACGCAGGATGGGGCGAGCGTGAGCCTACCGCGCGACACGTGCTTTGTCACGCTGGATCGCTGGTTAGCTCCGAACGGGTGGCTCCTGCAGCATCGCGCGATGCAGCCTTCGTCCGGAGCAGGGGAGAAAATCCTTCCTGAGCCAGGCTCTTCGCAGCTACGATGAAGGCACGATGGCGACCGCCTCGCCCACGTCCGCCGCGACCGCAGCGCCCGACCCACTCTCGATGGGCGCCGTCCTGCGGATTCCGGTCATGCGCCGGCTATGGTTCGCCCAGCTGATCTCCGTCTTTGGCGACTTCCTCGCGCTCTTCGCCGTGATCGGCGTGCTCACCTTCAGCCTGCACGCGTCGCCGCAACAGGTTATCGGCATCCAGATCTCCTATCTTCTGCCGATCGCTGTTCTCGGGGTGATCGCCGGTGTCTTTGTCGATCGCTGGCCGCTCAAACCGACGCTGGTCGCGAGCGACAGCCTTCGCTGCGGGCTCGTTCTCCTGCTCCTGCTCGCGAGCCGTCTCTGGCACTTCTATGCAATTCTTGCTGCAATCAGCGTTGTCTCCAGCTTCTTCGGGCCGGCACAGGGAGTGGCGATCCGCTCCGCCGTTCCACTGCATGGCCTGCGTGCGGCGAACGCTCTGATGCAGCAGGTGATGTTCGGCATGCGCATCATCGGCCCCGCGATCGCGGCCTTTCTCGTGGGCGCCTTCGGTGCGCGCAGCTGCTACCTCGCGGACTCCGCTAGCTTTGCCGGGTCGGCCCTGCTCATCGCCAGCGTGAGGCTTGGTACGCCCCTTCTCGCCAGCACGGCGCCCACACCGGCTCCACCGTCTGAGAGCAGCGCTGCCGTTCTGTCGCCGATCGGCCGCATCCTCTCCGACATGCGTCAGGGCTTTCGCTTTATCGTCCACCACGCAGCTTTGCTCTTCGTCATCCTGGCACTCGCTGCGGGCATGTTTGTGCTTGGTTGCTTCGGCCCGCTCATCGCCGTCTATGTGCGAGACAGCGTGCACGCCTCGACGCGCATCTTCGGCTTCGCCAGTGCGCTGATCGGCGTTGGCATGTTCGCCGGCATTAACCTGCTCACCTTCGCGGGCAAGCGCGTCCCGAACAATGTACTGGTCTACGCCGGCCTTGGCGGCATCGCAGCCGGTCTCGTCGTTCTCACCGTGCTCACGCACGTCTGGTCGACGATGCTGGGCACGCTGATCATCGGCCTTGCGGTCTCGGGCATCGTCATTCCATCGCAGACGATGATTCAGCAGGAGACGCCGCCCGAGCTGATGGGCCGCGTCGGATCGACAGTCATGTCGGTTATCTTCTCGGCACAGATTGCCGGGCTCATCCTCAGCGGTGTGCTCGCAGATCGCATCGGTGTCCGGCATGTCTTTGCCGTGTGCGCCGCACTGCTGGCGGTGCTCGTCGGAGCCGGGCGCCTGTGGATGGAGCCGAGGCAAACGATCGCGGCGCCGCCCGCCGCCTAGGCCGTGAGCGCCTCGCGCGCTGCCCGCAACGTCTGCTCGATCTCCGTGTCCCCGTGCACTGCGGAGACGAACGCCGCTTCGAACTGGCTGGGGGGCAGCCACACGCCCGCGTCCATCATCGCGCGGTGAAATCGTCCGAAGCGCGCGGTATCGCTCGTAGCGGCGTCGGTGAAGTCCTCGACCGGTCGGTCGGTGAAGAACCAGGTAAACATCGACCCGACACGATTCAAGGTGACCGCGACCCCGGCCTCGCGCGCCAGTTCGGTCACGCCCTCCGCGATGGCAGATGAGGTGCGCTCGAGCTGCGCGTAGAGATCGTCGCCCCGCGTGAGCAGCTCCCGCAGCGTCGCAATCCCCGCCGCCATCGCCAACGGATTGCCACTGAGTGTGCCCGCCTGGTAGACGGGGCCGAGTGGCGCGAGCGACGCCATCACCTCCGCACGCCCCCCGAACGCTCCGCAAGGCAGGCCGCCGCCCAAGATCTTACCCAGCGTGGTCAGATCGGGACGGATGCCGAAGCGCTCCTGCGCGCCGCCGAGCGACAGCCGGAAGCCCGTCATCACCTCGTCAAGGATCAATAACGCGCCGTGCTGCGCCGTGAGCCTGCGAAGCGCCTCGAGATAACCTGGCTTTGGCACGAGCGTGCCGGCATTGCCGACGACCGGCTCGACGATGATGCAGGCGATCTCATCCGGGTGCTCGCGAAAGGCCTCTTCGACCGCAGTGATGTCGTTGTAGGGCAGCGCCAGCGTGGTCCGCGCCGTATCGGCCGGGACGCCGGCTGAGCCGGGAATGCCGAGCGTCGCTATGCCGGAGCCGGCCTTCACCAGCATGGCGTCCGAGTGGCCGTGGTAGCAGCCCTCAAACTTGATGACCAGGTCGCGCCCGGTGAATCCACGCGCCAGCCGCACTGCGGACATGCACGCCTCTGTACCCGAGCTCGTGAAGCGCAGCCGCTCGATCGAGGGAAAGCAGCGCATTGCGAGCTCCGCCAGCTCGCTCTCGGCTTCGGTCGAGGCGCCGAAGCTGGTGCCGCGCCCTGCAGCCTCGCGTACCGCTTCGATCACCGCCGGATGCGCGTGCCCGAGGATCATCGGCCCCCACGAGCCGAAGAAGTCGACGTAGCGGTTGCCATCCACGTCCCACAGGGCGGCGCCCTCGGCCCGCGCCACGAACGGCGGATCACCGCCCACTGCGCGAAAGGCTCGCACGGGAGAGTCCACCCCGCCCGGCAGCAGGGCCTCGGCGCGCTGCTGAAGCGCACGGGAGCGTTGCATCGATCGAAGGGAGACCGCAGAAGAGGGCATGCAAAAAGTATAGGTGGCCGGCATGGGTCTCGGGTGCGACGCGGCCGTTCGTGATTCACAGAGCTGCACATAACCCCCTGCTAGACTTGAACGCATTCCGCTGCCGCTCTTGAGGATGGTGCCACCGCTTGTCGCCCGAGATGCTCCCCGACAACACTCCCGTTGAGGCCGCGGAGACGGCCGTACCGCAACCGGCCGCCGCTCCGGATCGGAACTCACGCAGGCTGTCCTCTCCAGCGCGCCGCTCCGTCACCTACGCCGACGCCGGCGTCGACATCTCCTCCGGCGACCGCACCAAGCACCGCATCAAGATGCTTGCGCGCAAGACCTTCAACAAGCAAGTTCTGAGCGAGATCGGCGGCTTCGGTGGCCTCTTCGCGCTCGACCTCGAGAAGTTCCCCAACCCCGTGCTGGTCTCCTCGGCCGATGGCGTTGGCACCAAGCTTAAGGTCGCCTTCGAGCTCGGTATCCATCACACCGTTGGTCAGGATCTCGTCAATCACTGCGTTAACGACATCGCCGTCCAGGGCGCGACGCCGCTCTTCTTTCTCGACTACCTTGCGACGGGCAAGCTCGATGGACAGACCATTGAGACCGTCGTGCAAGGTCTCTCAGACGCCTGTAAAGCCAACGGCTGCGCGCTGATCGGCGGCGAGACGGCGCAGATGCCGGGCTTCTACGCCGACGGCGAGTACGACCTTGCCGGAACCATCGTCGGCGCAGTCTCTCGCGATCGCATCATCACAGGCGCCGGGATTCAGATCGGCGATGTGCTCATCGGCCTGCCCTCGAACGGCCTGCACACCAATGGCTATTCGCTCGCACGCAAGCTGCTCTTTGAGGTCGCGCGGTATGGCGCCGACCAGTACGTCAACGAGCTGAAGGATAAGACCGGCGCCGCGCTCATGCGCACGCACCGCAGCTATCTCGCGATTATCCGCAAGCTCACCAGCTCGGACCTTGTCGCCGGCATGGCGCACATCACGGGGGGCGGCATCACTGACAATCTGCCGCGCATTCTGCCGCGGGGCACGGCAGCTGTCGTCGAGCTCGCAAGCTGGCAGCTGCCGCCGCTCTTTGAACATCTCCAGCAGCTTGGCGCGGTCGAGCAGGAGGAGATGTACCGCACCTTCAATATGGGCATTGGGCTCGTCTGCGTTGTGCCTGCCGAGAAGGTGAAGAAGGCGAAAGCTGTGTTGAACCGAGCGAACGAACGTCATCACATCATCGGCCGCATCGTCCGCGGCGACCGCAAGGTGACCTACAACTGAGCGCCACGTCCCAGCCTGTCTCTTCGACGACCCGACTCGGCATCCTCCTCTCCGGCCGCGGTTCAAACTTCATCGCCATCGCCGATGCGATTGATCACCACCATCTGCCGAGCGTTGAGATCGCCGTCGTGCTCTCCAATCGCGAGGACGCTCCAGGTCTCGACGCGGCGCGCGACCGCGGCCTGCCGGCCTTCGCTGTACCGTCCGCCGGCCGCAAACGCGCCGAGCATGATGCGGAGATGGTCGCGCGACTTCGCCAGCATCGTGTCGACCTCGTCTGTCTTGCCGGCTACATGCGCCTGCTCAGCCCCGGCTTCGTTGCCGCATTCCCGCATCGCATCCTGAACATCCATCCATCGCTGCTGCCAGCCTTTCCAGGGCTCGACGCCCAGGCGCAGGCGCTGGCGTACGGCGCCAAGCTCGCCGGCTGCACGGTGCACTTCGTCGACGAGGAGCTCGATCACGGCGCCATCATCCTGCAGCGCGCCGTCGAGGTGGCGGACGCAGACACCGCTGAGAGCCTCGCCGCGCGCATTCTCGTAGAAGAGCACATCGCGTACCCGGAGGCTATCGCCCGCGTCGTAAGCGGGGTATACGCCATCGACGGTCGCCGCTATCTGCGTCAAGAGCTGCCCGACTCTACTCGGTCCTGATGACCGCGCCGTTAGAAGCTGCTGGTTCGCCCCGCGATGGTTCCCGGCGGCACGATGAAGAGGAAGGCACCCAGCGTGAACAGCAGCAACAGGTAGTAGATCATCGTGCGATTACTTGCCTCGGTCGGCAGATCCTTGGTGAAGATGCGCCACCCCATGCCGGCGGCGAGGAAGAGAAAGACGCCTTCGTGCATCAGCCCGAAGAGCACCACACAGGTCGCGCACAGCAGGATACGCTGCAGCTGGTTGAGCGCGTACGTCGCCTGCGCGCCGTCCAAACCGAGCACGGGAACCAGATTGATCAGGTTAATGAACGCGCCCGTGTGCGCCAGGGCCACGAAGACCGGCTGCCGTGTCCCTTGGTAAAGCCCAAGGCAGACCAGTGCCGCACCCAACCCGAAGAGCGGTCCGGCAAGCGCGATATCCGCCAGCCCATCGAGCGGGATGCCCATCGAATACCAGCGCACATACGCGCCCAGCCCGGGAAGGAAGACCGGCAGGTCCGCCTTCAGGCCGCGCCGCTTCACCGCCCAGAAGTGCCCCATCTCGTGCACCAGGATCGAGAGCGTGAAACCCAGCGCAAACTTCCATCCAAAGAGTGCCCAGTACAGCCCAAAAAAGGCGAAGAAGGAGAACAGGAACTTCATCTTGAACAGCAGAAAGAGCGCGCCCTTCAACTTGCTGAGCAGCAGAAGGACGGGGGCCAGCGGACCCAGCCGCTTCGCCCAGCGCGCCGACTTCTCCTTGGCCGCCTTTCCCTGCGCGTCGATTGTGGCGATGCGCTGCGCGAGTGCGGAGGCCTGCGGCGTACCAGGCGGCAGCCACATCAGCACCGTACTCCAGGCGGCACGAGCCTCGGGCCAGCGGCGCTCCTGCTCCAGGCGCTGCGCCGCTGCCGCCAGCCCAGCAATGTGCTCGCTATAAACCAGCATGCCGCACTCTGGGCAGAGCAGCGTGCCCTGCGGCAGATAGTACCTGCAGCGTGGACAGTTGTAGATTGGGAGGGGATCAGGCGGCAGTGCAACAGGCTCCATACCGTCTCTATTCTAGAGACTTTTAGGCCCGCGACACAGGGGCGGCGCGCCGCCGCTTTCATCGCAGCACCGAACTCCCGCCCGCCCCGGATGCGCTCTCAGACGGCTGCGGAGCGCTAGATCTGCTGCGCGTCTTTGGCGTCGCCGAGCTGTATCTTAACGTCCAGCCGCCGCCGTCCCCGGAAGATCGTCAGCGTCACCGTGTCGCCCGCGCGGTGCTGGTTCATCACCGCCGAGAGGTCCTGCGCCGTCGCGATCTCCTGTCCGTCGATGCCAACGATCAGGTCTCCGCCGAGCATGACCGGTGTGTTGCCCTCGTACATGCGCTGGTTGCCACCGCGCAGCCCGGCATGCTCGGCGACGCCGCCCGGCAGAACACGCTGGATCAGCAGCCCATAGTCGGAGGGCAACCCAATCTCCTGCGCGATCTCCGGACTGATCGATAGCAACGGCCCGAGATCAAGCGACGGCCGCCGAGCGCGGCCGTACTTGGCAAAGTCGTCAAGCACCGCCTTCGCCGTGTTGATGGGGATGGCGAAGCCGATGCCCGCGGACTGGTCCGCGCCACCGTTCGGGTTTGACGCGATCAGCGTCGTGATACCGATCACCTCTCCGCGCGAGTTCAGCAGCGGTCCGCCCGAGTTGCCCGGGTTCACCGCAGCATCTGTCTGGATCGCGTCCTCGATGGGATTGTTCTGCGGCCCGCGTATCGATCGGATCGACGAGATGATGCCGCGCGTCATCGTTCCGTTCAAGCCAAAGGGATTGCCGATAGCATACACCCGCTGACCAACGATCAGGCCGTTTGAATCCGAGAGCACCGCCGGCACAAGGTTTGGCGCATTGATCTTAATCAGCGCAAGGTCATGGTTCTTATCCACCCCGATCCGCTCGGCCTTGTACTTGTGCTTGTCGCTCAACGTGACTTCGATTCGCTGCGCATTGTCGATGACGTGATTGTTGGTCAGAATGAGACCCTGCTTGTCCAGGATGAAACCCGAGCCCTGCCCCTGCTGCGGCACGGGCCCGTAGAAGAAGTCGAACTGCACCGCGGTCGACGTGATGTTCACGACTGACGGTAGCGCCTTCTTGTAGACGGCAATATTCTGCTGCTCCTCGGTATCGAACGCCGGCGCGGCGGAGGCCTCGGTCAAATCGAAGGTCCCCGAAGGCGCACGCGCCGTCTGCAGCGTGGTCGTGGCATCGGCGGGCAGCACGCGGTCGACCCACGGCCGCTCTCCGTTGAGCGAGAGATGCGTCGTGACGTAGTAAAAGCCGGAGAGAAGAAGCAAAACAAGCAGTACGGGACGCAGTTTCATCAGAGAAGGATCCTTCGCAGTCGCCGTCTGAGACCGGCCGCACGGTAGAGCTCGTGCGATCGTTGCTACACCGGCTCTCGGCAGCACCACCAGGCAGACACCTTAGTATAGAACCGGTCTCCCCGCCAGATGTCGCGGCGACCCCTACGGAAAACACCTCGGTAAGGCGCTGGTCCGTGCAGCCGCATGCAGCCGGAAGCACTCGCAGCGCCCTCTGGAGGCAGCCATCACTCGCCTATCGCCCTCTGGCCCCCTGTGCTCGCCGCGCAGTGGAGCGCAGAGCCGTCCAGAGTGCATCGACCTGTCCGGCAAGCTCCTCGAGCGAGCCGTTATTGGGCAGCACCGCATCTGCCGTGGCGGCCTTCTGCTCGTCCGTCATCTGTCGCGCGAGGCGTCGGCGCGCCTCGTCGGCGAAGCCGGCCATGGCTTCCGCGTCCTGGGTGCGTCCGGCCGCGCTTCGCTTGACGAATCGCTCGATCTTGCGCGACTCGTCAGCAGTCACCAGCACGAGCCAGTCAAACCGTACCCGCCACGGCTCGGGTGGAAGGACACCGCCCTGATCGCCGTGTTTCGTCGCAAGAATCAGCGCCGACTCGACGACGACGACACCCTCCGGATCGCCGGCCGCGATCGCCTCCGTGCGCCGCGCCTGCTCGGCGATGACGGCCGGATGCACGATCGCGTTCAACTCCTCGATCCGGCCATCCGTAAAGGCGAGGCGCGCCAGCTCCCGCCGGTCGAGCGAGCCATGTTCCAGCACCACGCCCTCGCCGAAGGCCTGAACGATCGCGTCGTAGACGGCCTGGCCAGGCTGCATCAGCTCGCGTCCGATCTCGTCGGCGAGCAGGACGTGCGCGCCGTGACCGGCCAGCATCGCTGCCACGGTCGATTTCCCGCTGCCCAAGCCGCCCGTCAGTCCCACCCGCAGCACGTGTGCCGCCTACGCGAGCGCGCTCGCGCTCAGCCTGCGCCGCAGCCGCGCCGCGGTGACTGTGTTTTGCATCAGCATGGCGATCGTCAGCGCCCCCACACCGCCTGGCACGGGCGTGTAGGCACCCGCATGCGCAAACGCCGCAGGATCAATATCGCCGACCACAGTCGATCCACGCTTGGCAAAGCCTGCCATCCGGCTGCTGTCGCCGGGAAAGAAGCGCTCGACCTCGGCCGCGTCCGTCACACGATTGATGCCGACATCGATAAGCGTCGCGCCCGGCGTCACCATCTCCGGCGTGATGAAGCCGGCTCGCCCGATCGCCGCAACCAGGATCTCCGCACGCCGCGTGTGCGCCGCCAGGTCGGCCGTCCGACTATGGCAGACCGTCACCGTCGCCGAGGCGTTCAGCAGCATCATGGCCGCCGGCTTGCCCACGATGTCGCTGCGCCCAACCACGACCGCCTCCCGCCCCGCAACGGCGATGCCACTGCGACGCAAGACCTCCAGAATGCCTGCGGGCGTACAAGGCGCCAGAGCCGGCCGGCCCGCCTGCAGACGACCCGCATTGACCGGATGGAAGCCGTCCACGTCCTTCTCCGGCGAGACTGCCTCGAGCAGTCGCTTCGTCTCCACATGCTTCGGCAGCGGCAGCTGGACCAAGATGCCGTCGATCTCCTCCCGAGCATTCAGGCCAGCGATGATGGCCAGCATCTCCTCGGTCGTGATCGTCTCGGGGGGCGTCAGCATCTCGCTGTAGATGCCCAGCTCGCCGCAGGTCTTGACCTTGGAGCGCACGTAAATGGCCGACGCAGGGACGTCACCCACCAGAACCACCGCCAACCCGGGAGTAATGCCCTGCGTGCGAAGCGCCTCGACCTCGGCCGCAACCTCGGCTTTGATCTCCGCCGCGATCGCGACACCGTCCAGCACCCGGGGGAGAGCCATCGTTCTCTCGCTCATGCCTCCATGCTATCGCGCGCCCATTTGGCGGCGAGCGCGACCACGTGCGCCTGCTCCTTCCCTCCCTCTCTGAACCGATACATGGCTGCACCCGGCTATTTTGCATCCAGCGCACGGAACTCCTCCGTATCTTCCTCGGCACTTCAATGTCAAACTTCGACCAAAACCGGTCGGCGTTCTGGCTCGTCTACTGTGCAAGGAACGTCATGGGCGCGAAGTCGAGCGCAGCTCCAGGGAACTCCAGGAGGATGTATGCAGACCGGACCTGAACTGTTCGCCACGACCGATCTCACCACCTTGCGCGATGAACTGCGGCAGTCGGGCCTGGACTGCTGGCAGGCTGCCGAGCTTATCAGCGCCTTCCTCGTTACCCGCGGCTACGGCGTCTCCCACCACGACGCGCGCAGCGCTGCGTCTCGCATCGAGTCAGTGGGCTGCAACCTCGAGCGCATGCAGGAGGAGCTCGGCAAACTCGCGCTCGTGATGTAAGGCGCGGCCGGCCCACACCTAGACTGGATCGCCGAGTCCGTTCTGCCATGCACCACACGCGTACGGCATAGCATAATCAGCTATGCCGTCCCTCTGGAGCCCCGCGACCTGGTCGGAACGACTTGCCGAACTCGAGGCGCAGGCGCCGGACCTCAAGACAGCGCCGCTGCGCCGCGACGTCCGCTCGCTCGGCATCCTGCTCGGCACCGTACTCCGCGAGCAGGCTGGGGATGCGCTCTTCGACGCCGTCGAGAGCCTTCGACGTACGGCCATTGCACGCCGCGAGGCGGAGAACTCGGCCGCCAATGATTCCGTTGCCGAGTCCCGCTCGCATCTGCAGCAGGCGCTCTTCAGCGTCCACCAGCTCACAGCGGATCCTGATCGCGCCTACCGTCTCGCGCGCGCCTTCTCCTTCTACTTCGAGCTGATCAATCTTGCCGAGACGAACCACCGCAAGCGTCGTCGGCTAGCCGCGAGCCTTCGTGCAGACGCGCCCCCGCAGCGCGGCAGCCTCCGCGGGACCTTCGCCGCTCTCAGCCAGGCCGGCCTTGACCGCACCGCCGTCCTCGACCTGCTCGACCGCGTCTCCGTCACCGCTGTCTTCACCGCGCACCCGACCGAGGTCGCGCGCCGCTCGGTGATGTTCAAGCGCCGGCGCATCTCCGATCTGCTCGAACAGCTCGACCGCATTCCCGTCGGCGCCGTCCAGCTTGAGTCGTTCGAACGCGACTTGCTGGCAGAGATCACCGCCCTCTGGCAGACCGATGACGTCCGCACCGCGCGCCCCACCGTGCGCGACGAGGTCCGCATGGCGCTCGACTACTACGAGGCCTCGCTCTTCCGCACGCTCCCCGTGCTCTATGAGGAGATCGCCACCGCGCTCGAGACCACATTTCCGACCACCGCAACCAGCCCCGCAGAGCCTGCCGCGATTGACCTCGCCGCCGTTCCCAGGCTCGTCGAGTTCGGCTCCTGGATCGGCGGCGACCGGGACGGCAATCCCTTTGTGGATGCGGCCGCCACGCGCGATGCCCTCACCATGGCGCGCAATCTGCTCTTCGCGCACTATCGCCGCCGCCTGCAGGTCCTCTTCGATCAACTCGGCAGCTCCACCCAGCAGATCCCGGTCACCGATGCCGTCGAGGCGCTCATCGCGCGGTATCTTGAGGCACTGGATATCGGCGCCGGGACGGCCGCACAGGGCGACCGGCCCTCCTCGAAGGCATTCTCGGAGCGCTTTCACCACGAGCGCCTGCGGCTCCTGCTCACGCTCATCATGGCGCGTCTTGGCTTCGCTCCGCAGTCGACCGCGCTTGCGGCTCTGACGCCCAGCCTGCCCCCGTATCGCCGCGCCGAGGACTTCCTTGCTGACCTTACGACGCTTCGCGACTCCCTGCTCGCACACAGCGGCATCCGCCTCGCCGAGCTTCTCATCGATCCTGTCCTGCTCGACGTGCGCACCTACGGGCTGCATCTGCAGACCCTTGACATCCGCCAGCACGCCCGTGTCCATCGGGCTGCCCTGGACGAGCTTGCCGCGCTCGCCGACTCCGGCGCACCTCCGCCTGCGCCGCTGACTCCGGCCACGGCCGAGGTCCTGGCCACCTTTGCTGCCATCGCCGAGCTCAAGCAGAGCTTCCCGCCCGAGACCATCCGCCACTACGTCATCTCAGGCGCCGCCTCCGCCGAGGACTCGCTCAACGTCCTTCGTCTCGCCCGCCTCGGCGGCGTGCAGATGGAGAGCTCCCCCGCGACTGAGACGCACGCCGCCGACCCTGGCCTGCAACCCGTGCCGCTCTTCGAGTCGATCGAAGACCTGCAGAACGCACCCGCCATCTGCAGGGAGCTCTGGCAGAGCTCGAGCTACCAGCCGCTGCTCGAGAGCTGGGGCCGGCGTCAGGAGGTCATGCTCGGCTACTCGGACTCCAACAAGGACGGCGGTATGATCACCAGCACATGGGAGATCTGGAAGGCGCATCGCGCGCTTCACACCGTTGCTCAGGAGTGCGGCATTACCCTGCGGCTCTTCCACGGGCGCGGCGGAACCGTTGGCCGCGGTGGCGGGCCGACGCACCGCAGCATCTTCGCGCAGCCTCTTGACAGCTTCTCCGGTGAGCTTCGTCTCACGGAACAGGGCGAGGTCCTCAACTGGAAGTACGCCGACGTCATCCTGGCCGAACGTAACCTCGAGCTGATGATCGCCGCCTCGCTCGACGCCCTCGCACGTCCCGACGTGCTGCTCGACCAGCGTGCGCAGCCCGGCGCCGCCCCGCACCTCACCGGCGAGATCCTGCCCGCGTGGGAGGCCGCACTCGATGAGCTCTCCGCTACCTCCTTCCGCTTCTACAAGGAGGAGATTGCCGACAATGCCGAGACCTTCACCTACTTCGAGCAGGCCACGCCGGTCGCCGAGCTCGAGCATGCCCGCATCGGCTCCCGCCCTGCCAAGCGCAAGGACGCGAGCGCCACCAACCAGCGCTCCATCGCCGACCTCCGCGCCATTCCCTGGGTCTTTGGCTGGATGCAGTCCCGCCACCTCGTCCCCGGCTACTTCGGCGTCGGCCACGCGCTCTCGAGCTTCGTCGCCGCGAGCGCGGACAACCTCGCTCTGCTGCGCACCATGACCCGCGACTTCCCGCTCTTCCTCGACGTCGTCCGCAACGTCGAGCTCGCCCTCAGCAAGGCTGACTTCGGCATCGCCCGCCTCTACAGCGCGCTGGTGCCGGACAACACCCTGCGCGATCGCGTCTTCACTCGCCTGGAGCACGAGTTTGAGCTCACCCGCCGCATGATCCTCGACGTCACCGGCCAGCGCGAGCTGCTCGAAACCAACCCGGTCCTTCTCCAGTCCATCCGCCTCCGCAACCCTTACGTCGACCCGCTGTCTCTCTTGCAAGTCGAGCTGCTCCGCCGTAAGCGCGCCCTCGCCGCCGACGACCCCGCGTTGGAAGGTCTCAACCGCGCCATCACAGCGACGATCAACGGCATCTCCGCCGGTCTGCGAAACACCGGTTGAACTGTAGTCGGCGTCAACAGAGCTACTGGTGCGGCATGATCGCCGTTGCCTTGTTCTTCACAAAGATCACGTCCATGCGGTGGCCGAGATTGCTGTACACGACGCGCCGGTTCCCGTACTCCTCGCTGACGCTGTCAGAGACCTGCCCGAGCGCCATCTGCACCTGCGACTCGCTCATTCCCAGAATCGCCTGGTGGTGGTCGACCGCGTCCCACACCTTCGGCCCCCAGTGCTTGTAGAGCACGTGCGGGTCGTCGTAGAAGAAGATCTCGTCGGTCTGGAACGTGTACTGCCCATTCTCCCGATAGCCTACCGGCACCGCGAACTCCTTCGCTCCCTCACCCGGTCCCTGCGCGCTCGGCGGTAGCGTGAATACCAGCAAGACCTGCCGATCGCCGCCCGGAATCCGAAACGTCGCAGCTTTCGGGGCGACCTGCTCGATGGCGCGCTTCACCACCAGCGGCGTCGCTCCCAGCAGCGTGCCTGCCTTGTGCGCGTAGTCCGCCCGCTGCCCCGTCACCGGGTAGAAGTCCATCTGGCCGCCGGCGCTCACCCAGAGCGTCTGCCCGTTCAGCTCCTTCAGATCACCCATCGACGACGGACGCTTCTTCTTGAGAAAGACATACGCATCGTCCGGCAGCTTCTGCTGGGCCACCGGCGCAGCCTCTTTTACCGGCGCGTTCCGCTCGTGATAGATCATCCCCACCCGCACTGCAACGACGAGCACCAGAAGTACCGATCCTGCCAGGGCTGCCTTCTTGCCGCTCTCCACCGCGCCACCTCCGTCACTCACAGGTCCGAATCTAAACTGCCCTCCGAAAAAGCTCTAGCCGGTGCACGCTCCCATGGCGGAGAGCGCATCATGAGCCTCATCCGAGAGGACCGGCATGCCAATGTCTCCGCACTGCCAGCCTTAACGGCGCCATCTACCTTGGCCTGGAGAAAAGGCGACCGCCGCTAAGAGGAGCGTCGATCTGGTCGTGGTCAAAGGGGCCACCGTATCCTCGAGCTCGTCTTCAAGACGCTGCCGGTTCGCAGAACGTCCTCGACTTCGCCAACGGGCGCTACGGACAGTACTCACGAGGGCTCGCCTAGTCGACCGGCTCCGCATCCGCAATCTCCGCCTCTGCCGCTCGCAGACTCTCAGTGGTGAGAGCGTTCGCGTTGCGCAGCGTGGGAAACAAGCCCGTAGCGCTGGCCGTCACCAGGACGCTGCCGATTCCGCCCACCACCACGGCGCGCACAGCTCCCCACCAGTGCGCCGTCAGGCCGCTCTCGAACTCGCCAAACTCGTTGGACGCTCCGATGAAGAGCCAGTTCACCGCGCTCACCCGACCGCGCATCTCGGGAGGCGTCGCTAGCTGCAGGATGCTCGACCGGATCACGACGCTGACCATGTCGCTCGCCCCCACAATCACGAGCGCCCCCAGACTCACCAGCAACGAGCGCGATAGCCCGAAGACGATCGTCGCGCAGCCGAACGCCGCGACACAGCTCAGCATCAGCCAGCCTGCGCGCCGGCGAATTGGAAACACCGTCAGCACCAGCGAGACTGCGAGCGCGCCCAGGCTGGGCATCGCGCGCAGCAGTCCCAGACCTCGCGGCCCGGCGTGGAGGATGTCGTGCGCAAAGATCGGCAGCAGCGCAACCGCTCCGCCCAACAGCACCGCGAAGAGGTCAAGCGAGATCGATCCCAGCAGCAGCTTCGTTCGCCAGACATACTCGAGTCCCGCCAGCACCGTCGCCATGCTAAAAGCTTTCTTCTCCACGTTCTCCGGCTTGGTCCGGATCATCCCCACCAGCACCAGAAAACTCACAAGCATCACAAGCGTGAACAGGTAGACCACCCCTGCGCCGTTCCACCGGGCGAGTGCTCCCGTGAGCGACAGCGTAAACAGCAGTCCACCCACCGCCGGTCCCGCCATATTGGCGATCTGGTAGATCGTCGCTCCCCAGGTGATCGCGTTGACGAAGTGGTCTTTTGGCACCAGGCTCGGCAGGAACGCGCTCGCCGCCGGCCCGCTGAACGCCCGTCCCAGACCGATGCCCAGCAACACCGCATAGATCGGCCAGATGCGCCCCGGCGCACCCGTCCCGCGCAGCGCGAAGACGAGCAGGAAGACGGTACACAGTGCCTGCAATCCGTAGCACAGCATGATGATGCGCCGGCGATCGTAACGGTCTGCCACGTGCCCCGCCGCCAGCACGAAGAACAGCCCCGGAAGAAACAGCGCCAGCCCGGTGTACCCCAGATCCAACGCCGAGTGGGTGATCTGGTACACCTGCCACGCCACCGCGACCGACTGTGCCTCTGCCCCGAGGATCACAAACAGGCGCGCCGACTGATAGAGACGAAAGTCGCGCGACAGAAAAGCAGCCGCCCGCGATGGCTCCTCTACTCTCGGCTTTGCTTCGACCGGTGTCGGCCTTGTCTCTGCCAGCACGGTCCCCTGCCCATCCGCCATGAGCATATGCTTTCACATTCCGCACGGACGCGTGTACGACGCTTAGCCCAACGAGAGATGTCGCCCTCGCTACGGCCCCAAATACGTCCGATACTGCGTCTCCGTGACGCCTACGTTCCGCGCGAGCCCAAGCTTCGCCGTGTTGAACTGATACAGCGTGTCGATCAAACGGCTCTCCGCCTGAGCGAGCGCAGCCTGGGCCTGCACGACCGGCAGGTTGTCATCCACGCCCGCCGCGAACCGCTGCTCCGCATCGTTCAGCAACGAACGCGAAAGCTCCACATTCGAGCGTGCCACCTTTACCAGCTCGCTCGTGCTTTCGACATCGAGCAGGCTCGCCCGTATCTGCTGCTCGATCGTGACCCGCAGACTACGAATCTGCTGATCCAGTCCCGCCTGCTGCGCCGTGGCCACCTCACGCTCGCCGCGGAACTGCGCCTCTTTAAAGATCGGAACGCTCAGGCTTCCCTGGGCCAGAAAGTCGCCGTGGTAGAGCCCTGTCGTCTCGCCAATCACACCGTAGTAGCCGGTTAACGCGAGTGTCGGCAGTCGCTCGTAACGCACCGCCTTGGCCGTCTTCGCGGCGACCTCCAGCTGCGACTCGAGCACGAGCAGGTCCTTGCGCTTGGTAAAAGCCAGCGCAACCGTGTCCGCGAGCGGCATCTCCATCAGCTCGTGGTAGGGCACGGTGTCTGTCAACGTGAACTCCTGCCCCGCCGGCGCACCCATCAGCCGGTTCAGCTGGATCTTATCTTTGCTGTACTGTCCCTCGTCGCTGATCAGCGTCTGCTGCTCGGCCTGAAACTGCACCTGCGCCCGCAATACGTCGAGGTTCGTCCCCACCCCGGCATCGTGACGGTCCCTCGCCTGCCGCAGCTGAACTTGATCTGCCTCGAGCAGAGCCCGCGCCGTCTCAATCTGCGCCGCCTCCGAGAGCAGCAGCAGATATTGCGAGCTGACGGCGAGTGCCACGCCACCGCGCACGTTGCGCGTTGACAGAGTTGCCACATCACCTGCGCGCTGCGAGGCTCGATAGAGAAAGTACGCCGGTACGTTGAAGAGCTGCTGGTTTACGTTCAGCTGCGCGCTCGTGACGTCCACCTTGACGATCGGGGAGATTGCACCGAGTGCGCTGAACTGCGGACCGAGCGCGGCGAACGACTGCACGTTGAAGCCTAACGCCTGGAGATCGATCTCCTGCGCGTTCGATTGAGCCTGCGCCGTCAGAGACGGCAGAAGCGCGTTCGCGACTGTGGACTGCAGCCCCTTCACCCGCAGTTCGTTGCCTCGGCTCAACACCACCTGAAGATTGTGGTCGAGGCCACGCTGCACGGCGTCGTCGAGCGACAGCGGAACCGACGCGCCCGTGTCCTCCTCGAACTTGAGCCCGAGAGGAAGTGCGTTCTCATATCGTTGGATCGTCACGCTGCGCTGGATCACGGCGAGCGTCGGCACCGGTGCCTGCGGCAGATCCGTCACCGGTGGCGGCTGATTGTTTACAGACGGCGTCTGCGCACACGCGGCGCCGCCGGCCAGCAGCACGGTCACCAGCGCCCGCCGGTATGCGGGACACTCGCTCAAAGAGCGTCTGAGGGAAGAAAACACTCCTGTTAGAGTGCCACGGCACCGGCGAGGTTGCGAAATCTGACTCGGCCAGAGATGGGCGCCACCACCGCGGCTTGCCCCGCACCCGGCCGTTTTCACGCTCGACCATGCAAAACTGCTCTAAAATACGGATAGACGTTCGAATCGTCTTACATCTATGAAGCCTGCCCTCTCGCCCGTCGCTCTGGCCGCCTGCCTCCTTCTGCTCGCCCTGCCCGTCACGCAGGCGCAGACCGCCGTCCCACTCAACTCCGGCGATGCCTTCAAAGACACCTCCATGGTCAAGCCGCCAGCCGGCGCGCGTGTTGCCATCTACGACTTTGAAGATCTCGAGTGCCCCGCCTGCTCGCACGCCTTTCCTATCGTGCACGCCGCCGTTGACCACTACAAGATTCCACTCGTCCGCCACGACTTCCCGCTGCAGATGCACATCTGGAGCCGAGACGCCGCGATCAATGCTCGCTACATTCAGGACAAGATCTCGCCTGAGGCCGCAGAGGAGTACCGCCGGGCCGTCTTCGCCAACCAGACCTCGATCAACAGTAAGGAAGACCTGCAAAGCTTCACGCAGCAGTACTTCCAGAAACACGGCCGCACGATGCCCTTCGTCGTCGATCCACAGGGGGTCTTCGCCAAGGAGGTGCAGGCCGACTACGATCTCGGCGTTCACATGGGACTCGTCCACACCCCGACCATCTTCGTCACCAATGGAAAGAGCTGGGTGCAGGTCACCGACACGAGCCAGCTCTACGCAACGATCGACACGATGCTGGCCGAGACGCCGGCCCCCGTCACCACCGCCAACTCCAAGCTTCGCCGCAGCTCGACCGTCCAACGATAGTCGGCGTGAACTCCTCGCCAAGAGCCTGATGCATATCAGCAGAAACGGCCGGACAGCAATCGCTGTCCGGCCGTTTCTGTTCTCACAGAGCGCGGTCCGTACCGGCACCGCAGCTGCTTACGCCGCGCCGGTGCTCGTCGTGATCGCACCGTTGACGCCAGTGGGGAAGAAACCCCCCGTTGTCGCATTGTCCTTGTCGCCAAAGGCGAGATACAGCACCTCACCCGGCGTACGCGTGTTCGGCAGGCCGCTCGTGCTGACCGAAAGATACTGGTCCACACGTCCGCTCGGCGGCGGCAGAATGTCGACCGCGTCCAAACGAGGAGCCGTCGGGATCCCGTAGTACGCAATCTGCGTGCGAATGCTCGATACGTGCTCTGCCTCGACCGCAAGGATGCGCGCCGCATAGCCGATCACGATCGGCGTCTTGAGCAGCGGCGCTGCGCCCGCATACGCGCTCACACCGATGTCCTCAAAGATGCGCGAGAGCTTCAGGAACTCGCTCTGACTGCCAAAGCCGAAGCCAAGTGCATTCAGATTCAGGTTCGGCTTCGCGATCTTTGCGCTTCCGAGCAGGTCGCGGAGCAGGACCACGTGCGCACGCTCGTCCCGCGCGATCTGCTCGGCGATGTCGTGCGAGTGAATGGTGCTATCGGTAAAGCTCACCAGCGCGCCGCCCGTCGTCTTGCCACCCGAGGGTGGGTTCCCGCCGTTTGCCTCGCCATCGACGCCGATGCCAAGCGCCTCGATGCCTTGACCCGTAAGCGCATAGGTGTAGAACTCCGACTCGAGATACTCGAGGTTGAGAGCGAAGTTCAGCACTTCGACCTCGGTCGAGGTCTGCGCTTCGGCAGGCAGAGCGCCACCGACTGACACAGCGCTGACCGCGGCGGTTGCAATGCCGATCTTCTTGAGGAAACTGCGGCGATTGGTCGCCGCGCCGATTGCTTCAGACAACATCGATTTCGACATCACACACTCCAGGAGGTTAGGAAGGCAGCTGACTTCTTGACCGAGGGCGCGTGCAGCGCGACGAAGTACGCGTCGGCACGCGCGAACGGCGGTGGGAGCGAGAGCGGGACAGCGAGCAACAGATCATGACGTCAGCCGCACACACCGTGTGGGTCGCGCATCTCTTCCTGAGCGCATCCTGCGAGACAAGAGACACAGAGCGCCGGGGCTCGCGGAATAAGCACCGCGATAAGGCTGGATCAGAGTGTGGCCATCATGTGTTGTCGTGATGGTGCTGCTCTAACGGAATCAAATGGAAACGTACCGTAGGTACAAAGATGCAGGGTTTCGCACGCGTCCGTAGCTCTTTCCCCTCGCACCAGCACACGTCGGTAATCTTTGTTGGTACCGTTACAACTTGAGAGCGGTCGCGTGTAGCCGATGACGCAGCGCCTCACCGCCTTTCAGCTTCTGCTTGCCTGATCCCACCTTCGTCTTACGTAGAATGGCCGAGTCCTGCTGAACGCTCTTCCGCATCGAAACGCACACCCGCGACCGAGGTCTCTCTACGTGCCCAGCTCCGCCCCGCTTCTCCGGCGCCTCCTACCGCTCCTGCCCGTCTTGATCGTCGCCATGGCCCACGCCGCCCCGCTCACCCGCATCGATCTCAACACCGGCTGGGAGTTCCGCCAGAACTCCCCGGAGCCTGCGGCCACCACTGCTGCCGGCTGGCACCCTGCCACCGTGCCTGGCGACGTTCACCTCGACCTGCTCGCGAACAAGCTCATCCCAGAACCCTTCGCGCGCGACAATGAGAGCAAGCTGCAGTGGATCTCGGACGCGTCTTGGCAGTACCGCACCATCATTCATGCGGACGCCGCGCTGCTCCGCCGCGACCACGTCGATCTCGTCTTTGAGGGACTCGACAGTGAGGCAGAGGTCTCCGTCAACGGTCAACACCTGCTCACCGCGGCCAACATGTTTCGCGCCTTCCGGGTAGACGCCAAGGCCGCCCTGCACTCGGGGTCGAACGAGCTCCTCATCACCTTCGCCTCGCCGCTCAAGACCGGCGCCCGCGTCGCGCTCCTCGATCGCTACCACGGCAAGACGCCGGCCCCGGACAAGAGCTATCTTCGCAAGGCCGCCTATGAGTATGGCTGGGACTGGGGTCCTACCTTCGTCACCAGCGGTATCTGGAAGCCTGCCCGCATCGAGGCCTGGGACGACGCCCGCCTCGACGACCTCTACCTTCATCAGCGTGAGATCACCCCCGCCCTCGCCCGCGTCGAGGCCGAACTCACCGCGACCGCCGGTGCTGCAGCACACGCTACAGTCACGCTCGAGTGGAGCCTCAACGGCCAGCACCACGAGATCACCCAGACCGTCGACCTCGTCTCCGGGGAGAACCACCTCACCCTGCCGGTTGAGATCCCCACGCCCGCCCTCTGGTACCCCAACGGCTACGGCGCCCAGCCACTCTATGCGTGGAAGGCCACGCTCATCGTCGCCGGAAAGGAGCAGGACACCCGCACCGCCGAGACTGGTCTCCGCTCCGTCGTGCTCCGCCGCGAGTACGACAAGTTCGGCCGCTCCTTCGAGTTCGTCGTGAACGGCATCCCCGTCTACGCCAAGGGCGCCGACGTCATCCCCTTCGACAGCTTCAACTCGCGCGTGACCGAGCCGCAGTATCGCCACATCCTCCAATCCGCGAAGGACGCGAACATGAACATCGTGCGGCACTGGGGCGGCGGTCTTTACGAGTCCGACACCTTCTACCGCGTCGCCGACGAGCTTGGCATCATGGTCTGGCAGGACTTCATGTTCGGCAACGACTGGCAGCCCGGCACCACCAGCTTCCGCGAGGAGGTCACGCGCGAGGCCGAGTACCAGGTCACCCGTCTTCGCAACCACCCCTCGATCATTCTGTGGTGCGGCAACAACGAGACGGAGGAGTCACTCGGCTGGGCCAAGAATGCGGTCGCCAAGACCCTCGACACTGCGGGCCAGGTCCGCATCTGGCAGGACTATCTGCTGCTCTTCTCGTCCATCCTGCCGCGCGTCGTCGAGCGCCTCGACTCGGCCACCCCCTACTGGCCCAGCTCGCCCTCCGCCAATTACGAGGACGACCTCGCCGCGGGGCAACACACCGGCGACAGTCACAACTGGGACGTCTGGCACGGCCGGGTCCCCTTCTCCACCTACGAGACCCACCACGAGCGCTTCGTCTCCGAGTACGGCTTTCAGAGCTTCCCCGAGCTGCGCACGGTTGAGGCCTTCACCGATCCCGCCGACCGCACCAGCATCTTCACGCCCGTCATGCTGGCGCACCAGAAGAACGATGAGGGCAACGACATCATCCACAACTACATGCTGAAGGACTACGTCGAGCCCAAAGACTTTCCGTCGCTGCTCTACGCGAGCCAGGTCCTGCAGGCCGAGGGCATCAAGATCGGCGCCGAGCACCTCCGCCGCATCAAGCCCGAGAACATGGGCGGCATCTTCTGGCAGCTGAACGACTGCTGGCCCGTCGCCTCGTGGTCGTCGATCGACTACTTCGGCCGATGGAAGGCGCTGCAGTTCTACGCTCGCCGCTTCTACGCGCCCATCCTCGTCAGCCCGCATGTCGAGGACGGCGCACTTGCCGTCTATGTCGTCTCCGACCAGACCACACCCACGGCCGCCGAGCTCCGCCTGCGCCTGATGGACTTCTCGGGTAAGGTGCTCCGCGAGGAGAAGCATCAGCTCACCATCGCCCCTCTTTCGAGCACCGTGGCCCAGCACCTCGCCATCACCGGCATGGTGCCCGACGGCACCGACCTCAGCCAGATCATCGCCGTGGCCGAGCTCACTTCCGCCGGCAAGCCCCTGAGCTCAAACGCCATCTATCTCGTGCCCACGAAGAACGTTCACCTGCCCACCACCACCGTCGCCAGCGAGATCACGCCCACTGAGGGCGGCCTCCGCATTCGCCTCACCTCGACCGTCCTCGCCCGCGCCGTTCATCTGGAGCTCAACCTGCCCACAACCTCGCGCCCCAATCTGGGTGACCCGGACACGCTCTCCGATGACTTCTTCACCCTGCTGCCCAATGAGCCCGTAGACGTCATCGTGAAGACGACGGCGTCCGCCGACACCGTGCGATCCAGCCTGAAGGTTCTGTCGCTCGTCGATGCCTTTCCACAGGCAGGTGCTGCCCAGCACTAGTCAGGAACTACTTCGCCACGAACACGAGAAAGTAGTCCTGGCCATCTGCCTTCGTGAAGTCATAGTGCTCCGCCAGCCGGAAGCCTGCCTCATCCATCTCGTGTACGACGACGTCCTGATTCAGCCCGTGATCTGCGCCGTTCCCGTTGCGATCGATGATGCCGATCTTCGCTCCGGGGTGAAGTGACCGCCGCACTGTCTTCATGAACGCCACCGGCTGCGCGATCTCGTGATAGACCTTCAACAGCAGCACCGCATCGATCGAGCCCTCCGGCAGTCGTGGATCCTCCGGCGTCCCGAGGACCGCGCGCACGTTGTCGATCTCCGCCTTCTTCATGCGCTCCGCGATCGTGTCAATCGACTTCGGATTGATATCTTCGGCGAAGACCCGTCCGCCGCGTCCCACACGCCTCGCCGCTCTCTCCGTGAACCACCCCGAGCCGGCGCCGATGTCCGCGACGATCTTGTTCGGCCCGATACCCAGGATGTCCATCACACGATCAATCTGCAGCTTCTTGTCGCGATCCGGGTAGTCGAAGATGCTCAGATCGCCCTTATACGGTTGGCTCGTCGGCCGCTGCGTCTGCTGCGCCGCAACATGGAGGGCGGGCCGGCCAAAGAACTGCCCGGCAAAGCCGACCAGTGCGAGAGCGAGAACCACGGAGACGCCACGGCGAAGTCGTTCGGAGGAGAACATCATGCCTGTTAGAGTGCGGCGAACACGGAAAGGTAACGGCATTCCACCATACCTTGATCCGCTGGAACTCTCCCCTCACCGAACGGCAGAACGGGCTACGACCCACGGCGCGAGCGCTACTGAATCTGCACCAGCTCCGTACCCCTGCCATGCCCACCCGCTACCGGCGGCGGCCCTGCCGCCTCCGCGTGCTGTGGCGCGCGCCAGTGGTCGATATAGCTCACCTGATGTACGCAGGAGATGGTGCAGTTCGGCGCACACCCCTTCTCCGTCAGGAACTCGCGCCGCACATCGGCCGTCGTGTAGTCCGCCAGCGGCACGCCCGGGTGACCACGCTGCTGCGAGCAGTAGTGCACCAGACCGTTCTCGCAGATGTAGAGGTATCGCCCGCCCGCCCGGCACCGCCAGTGGTTCGGCTCGCCATTCGCGATCTGCTCCTGGAATCCATTGAAGCGCGAGTAGCTCCGTCGCGTCAGTCGCCGTACACGATCCCACACGGCGCGCTCTTCGGCGCCCAGCGGCTTCAGCTGGCCGCTGCCGTCGTGAATGATCCCGATCGTCGAGGAGAAACCCAACCCCAGCGCCCGCTCCGAGATCGTGTAGGCGTCCTCGGGATGCGCGACGCCGCCGCCAACCACCGAGTTGATGTTCACGTGAAACGCGGCGTGCGCAGCCAGCATCTTCAGCTTCGCGTCCAAGACCTTCAGGCTCTTCTTTGAGACCGCGTCCGGCATCACGTTATCGATCGAGATCTGCATGTGATCGAGACCCGCGCGGTTCAGCCGCTCAATCCGCTCCGGCATCAGCAGATAGCCGTTCGTGATCATGCCCGCGATGGCGCCCGTCTTGCGAATGCGCGCGATCACCCTGTCCAGCTCCGGGTGCAGCAGCGGCTCGCCGCCGGAGATCGTGATCACACTTGTGCCCAGCCGGCCCAGATGGTCGATCCGCCGCTCCATCTCGTCAATTGCAACCGGCGCTGACACATCGTCGTACTCATTGCAGTAGGTGCAGGCCAGATTGCATCGCCGCATGGGCACGATATGCGCCATGTAGGGGTGGCCCGTTGAGAGCAGCGCCGATCCGATCGACCCCAGCTCCCGCAGCTTCCGCGTTACGGCCCGCATCCGCCGGCGCACCGCCGGCGCAGATCCCGCGGTGGCTCTCGTCTCATTACTCATAGGCATCCTCAGTATAGAGGCAGCCCTCTCTTCGGCTCCGATCGGCTGCAGCGGCACCGTACAATGAGCAACATCCATTGGAGTAACCCTTGATGACCTCGTCTGCTTGGCTCATCCGCGCCATCACCGCCTCCATGATCGTCCTCGCCAGCACGCGCAGCCAGCAACAGACGCCCGCAGCGGCCGACGCGCAGACACCCGCCGCCGCGCTCGGTCCCAGCCTGTTCCGCAACCAGCTGCTCCCCGAGCCCGCGCACATCACCGCCGTCTCCGGCTATCTGCCGCTCACCGCGAACTTCAATGTCCTGCTTACCGGCGTGAAGTCACCCCGCCTCAACGCGGCGACGCTGCGCATGCTGCACCGTCTTGAAGATCGCACCGGCCTGGAGCTGCCGCGTCAGCTCGATCCCGCTGCCCTCACTGCCCCGCTCAAGATTCACGTCGACGCCGAGGGCGCCACGGTCGGCTCTGATCCTCTGCTTGCCGATGAGTCCTACACCGTCACCATCACTCCGGTAGGCGCAACCATCGATGCGCCCACCGTTCCGGGCGCGCTTCACGCCCTTGAGACCCTCATCCAGCTCGTGCAGCCCTCCGCGGGTGGCTTTCTCTTCCCCGCCGTCACTATTACGGACTCGCCCCGCTTCCGCTGGCGCGGTCTGATGATCGATTGCAGCCGCCACTTCGAGCCGATGGACGTACTGAAGCGGAACATCGACGCCATGGCCGCTGTGAAGCTGAACGTCTTCCACTGGCACCTCACCGATGACCAGGGCTTCCGCATCGAGTCGCGCGTCTACCCCAAGCTGACTGAGGTCGGCTCCGACGGCTTCTCTTACACCCAGGCGGACGCGAGAGAGCTCGTCCGCTACGCCGAGGCCCGCGGTATCCGCGTCGTGCCCGAGTTTGAGATGCCCGGCCACTCCGCCGCCTGGCTCGTCGCCTACCCCGAGCTCGCAAGCGGAACCCGGCCGGATGGTATCCGCCAGGAGTTCGGCATCTCCGACCCCGCCCTTGACCCCACCCGCGACGCCACCTACACCTTCATCGATCATCTCCTCACCGAGATGGCCGGCATCTTTCCCGACGTCTACGTCCATATCGGCGGCGACGAGACGCCAGCGCCCGACTGGAAGAAGAATCCCAAGATCCTCGCCTTCATGAAGCAGCACCAGCTCACGAACAACGACGCGCTTCAGGCGTACTTCAACCAGCGCGTTAATAAGATCCTCATCCGGTTACACAAACGCATGCTTGGCTGGGACGAGATCCTCAACCCCGCGCTACCGAAAGATGTCGTCATCCAGTCCTGGCGCGGGGAAGAGTCCCTCGCCAGGGGTGCCGAGGAGGGCTACCAAGGCGTGCTCTCCGCCCCGTACTATCTCGATGCCATGAAGCCCGCCGGCATCCACTACCTCGCCGATCCCATCCCCGCCGACACGAAACTCACCCCCGATCAGCAGAAGCTCATTCTCGGCGGCGAGATCTGCATGTGGGCCGAGCAGATCAACGCTCGCACCATCGACTCACGCCTGTGGCCCCGTTCTGCCGCCATGGCCGAACGATTCTGGTCGCCGCAGGCTACGCGCGACGTCGATGACATGTACCGCCGCCTCGAGCCGATCTCGATCGAGCTTGAGACCCTCAATCTTCACCACCTCAGCCAGGAGGAGGTCGGCCTGCGTGATCTCGCGCAGACAGAGCAGATCGATGAGCTTGATGCGCTGCGCAACTTCGCCCGTGCCTTCGAGCCCGTCAGCTTCTCCGACCGGTATGAGGAGCAGCACACCTCACAGCTCACCGCACTGACCGGCTTCGTCGACGCCCTCCGCCCTGACCCACCCTCGCGCCACTCCATCGAGCTCGCCACTCGCACCCTACTCTCAGCTCCGCGCGCCAACACCCCCGAGGTTGCAACCGCCCGCACTACCCTTAATAGCTTCTTTGGCGGTACCGGCGGCTCCGTCCCCGAGATCCGACAGATCATTGCGCGCCAGCCCCGCCTGGCAGCCGTCTCCGTTCGCACGCAGCAGCTGCCCGGCCTCACCCAGGCCGGCCTCGAGGCAGTCTCCTTCCTGACCTCAGGCACCGCTGCGCCCGCCGAGTGGAAGAGCCGCAACCTCTCTCTCGTCGAGGCCGCGCGCAAACCCTCCGCCATCATTCGCTTCACCTTCCTCGACTCGCTCACCAGCCTGATTCAGGCTGTCCCCTCGTCCAAATAGCCGGGATCGGCGGCTTGACTCAAGCCGCAACGGCGCCACGCAGCTTCGGATTGCGATCAGTCAAGCAACCCTGAGCGAGCGTCCAAACCATCTCGTCAAGCGGCTGCTCGCCGTGGCCGGATGCACCACATTCACGGCGATCCGTACCGTCCAAGCTGACTGCTTAGACTGTCTCTGCCGGGCTTGCCACGGTCTGATCCGCCTTCGGGCCCGCAAGCTCCGCAAACCCCGGGCCGGCCGGCAGCTCCACAGACGACCGCCGCTTCGCATCCGGTGTCAGCGTCACTGTCTGCTCATGCTTCTCGCGCATCACCGTGATCGCGACCGCCTTACCTCGGTTCTCATGCATCGTCTTCGCCCAGTCGCCAGGCGTGCTCAGAGGTGTTTGGTTTGCTCGTGTAACAACGTCACCCGCTCGCAGACCTGCCGTCGCCGCCGGGCTGTTCGCCTCGACACTCCGCACCAGCAGCCCCGAGCCATCCTTCACCCCGAAGAACTCCGCCAGCTGCGGTCCCATCGGCTCCACCAGCGCGCCCGTGTAGGGCGACCCAATAATTCCCAAAAATCCGTGTGTGTGCCCGGGAGCCCCCTCGTGCAGGAATCCCAGTCCGGCCGCCGGACCACCAACCCTACCGCCTGGCTCGATCGGAGCCGTCTCCGTGCCGCTTTGCGCGTCGCTTGGCTCAGGCACCGTCAGGTGCTGCTGCCACGCGAGCCGCTCCACCTCCTCGCGATTGGCCATCTGCGTCTTCAGCGTCTGCTGCTGGCCGTCGTGGCTGATCAACAGCGTCACCGCTCGTCCCGCGGGCGTCTCGTGCAGCATGCGCCGCAGCTGCTCCTCCCCCTCGACGGCCTCGCCGTTCATCTCCAGAATCACATCGTGTTCGCGCAGCCCCATCTTGCCCGCAGGACCATCGTGATCCACCCGGATCACCTCCGCGCCGCGCGCCTCCTTCAGCTTCAGCACGCTTACCTGATCGTCGCTCACGTCGCGGATATCGACGCCGAGATAGCCCTGGGAGCCGCGCGGCGGATTCAGTGCCCAGGCCGTGCGGCAGCCCACCAGCAGCACGGGTACGGCAATTACCCCTGTCAGCAGTAAGATCGTCGCGCCGCGCCGTGCTCCAGCTCGCCACAACGCTCCTCTGCTCTCCCTCGTTGTGCTCTTGCCTTCACGCATCGGATCCGTGCCTCTCCGGTGATCTGTCTGTCTGCTTGCCCCGGCGCTATCGTCGAGAGCTGGCTTGCGTCTCGCCGTGCCTGCGGTTGGTCTGGACCCCGGGTTTGCTGCCCGAATGCCGGTTGATTGATGCGCCTGTGTCTTAGCCGGAGCCATCCGCAACCCGCCCTACTGCAGATCCGCCGTGCCCTGCAGTGCCTGATAGCTCGCCGTCCGGATGAGCGCATTGTCGTCCTGTGTCGACACCGTGCGCAAGACCTGCCGCACGCTCGCATCCGACTGCACCGGCTCGAGCATTCCGATCGCCGCCCGCCGCACCGTCGCGCTTGTGTCACGCATCAGCGACTCGAGCACCGCATCGCGCACATGCTGATCTTGATCAATGTATCGCTCGAGGCCCTCGAGCGCTTTCAGCCGAACCCTGGGATCGTGATCGTAGCGCAGGCTCACCAGAAGCGCGCTCCGCAGACCCTTGCCATCGTCAGTCGCCCCGCACCCGTGCCCGACCTTGCACTCATTCGCCAGCAGCGAGACTGAGTCCGTCCGCACACCCTCACTCGTCCCCGCCCGCATTCCTACCAGCAGCAGCTGCCGCAGCTGCGGATCATCGAGCGAGGCCTCCATCGTCTCAGGCACAACGCGGTTGTACTTCACCTGGACCAGCTCCGAGCCCGGTGTCTGAGTGATGGAGCTCACATTCGCGATCGCGCCCTGCGTCGGCGTGGTCAGCACCACCGCCTGCGGCGGCCGCGGCGCATGCGCTAATCGATAGCGGAAGGTGAAGTCACCGGCGAGGAACCCAACCCCGACCAGCAATACCGCCAGCGCCGGCGCACTCTGCACAAATCCCGCCCAGCGAAAGAAGTTCGCCCGCAGCCGCGTCCCAAAGCCGTGCGGCCCTTCGGCATCGAGCGCGTCGTCGAGCCGCATGCGGCTCTGTGTCAGCAGATTCGGCGAAGGCTCCACGACCGGCAGCAGCGCGAGATCCACGTCCATCGCCTCGAGCGCGCTCATCTCGCCCCGGCAGGTTACGCACTCAGCCATGTGCCGCTCGAGCGCGATCCCGAGCTCGTCCTCCAGCTCGCTGTACCGCAACAACACGATCTGTTCCTGTGCTACGTCACACGTCATCTGCGTTCGCTCCAGACCAGCCTCTCCAAACTTGCCCTGCTGCTGCCTCTGCGGCTCTTGGTCCGCTCTGCCCTGCTGTCGTTACCGCACATCTGTACGTCCGTTCTTCGTCAACTGGGTCCCAGCCTCAGACCCTCAACTCCGCTAGATTCGCGCGCAGCTTGCGCGTGGCGCGAAACAAGGTGTTCTTCGCCGTCTCCTCGGTCGTGCTCAGCATCTCGCCGATCGTCCGCAGCTTCAGCCCCTGGTAGTGCTTGAGCTCAAAGACCATGCGTTCGCGCGGCGTCAGCTTGTCGAGTGCCTGGCTGATTCGGTCCGCCATCACCTTGCGGTCGAGCTCACGGCCTGGATTCGCCATCGCCCGATCATCCCGCACATTCGCGAGCAGGTCCATCTCCTCACCACCGCCATCGACCACCGTCGCCGGGTCCTCGCGCCGGCTCTTCCGCCGCCGCATCTGATCTAGGCACAGATTGGTCACGATCCGGTAGAGCCAGGTGTAGAACGAGCACTCAAACCGAAAGTTCCCCAGATGTCTGTAGGCCTTGATAAAGGCCTCCTGGTGAACATCCTGCGCATCCTGCTCATTGCCCAGCATGTGCAAGGCCAGGCGCAGCACACTCTGGTCGTACCGCCGCACCAGCGTGTCGAACGAGCCCCGCTGCCCGCGCTGCGCCTCGCGGATCAGCTCGTCGTCCTCCGCGCGCTGCTGCGCCCGAGCCTCCATCTGCGCCGGCGTCAGCTTCGCCCGGCCACCCGTCTGTGCCGCCGCCTTGGGCATCGCTGGCACCGATTCTACCGCCAACACACCCCGGCCCATACTCGCGCGCGCCGCCCACCCGCCCGCAACACTCATCCCAACCACATCAGTGCCCATCAGCTCTCACTCCGGAGTGAGGAATCGATCACACCCGATAGACTGCGCTCCCCCACAAAGGTGAGCGAGGACCCGCTCCCCGCCACAACAGGGTGCGAAACGAGAAACCCTGCCTCCGACGGCGCAGGCCTCTTGTGGCTGCGCCACTCCGGACAGCGTGGCCAGGATCGCGCCGCAGTAGACTCACCCTATGCCTTCCGATAGCGGAGATCTCTTCGCCGGCCAGCCCGCCCCGCCCGCAAAGCCCAATCGACCTTCCGCCGCCTCCGCACCCGGCGGCTTCGCACTCAACGCGCACTGTGACGGCGGCGCCCGCGGCAACCCTGGACCGGCCGGCTACGGCGCTGAAGTGCGCGATGCCGACGGCATGGTCGTTGCCGAACTCTCTGAGTTTCTTGGTGTCCGTACCAACAACTTTGCCGAGTACGCCGGCCTGCTTGCCTGCCTGCAGTACGCCCTCGATCACGGCGCCCCGTCGCTCCGTGTCGTCTCCGACTCGCTGCTCATGGTCAAGCAGATCCAGGGCAAGTACAAAGTCAGCTCCCCTGACCTTAAGCCCCTGTGGACCGAGGCGCGCACCCGCATCGCAAAGCTTCCCCGCTTTGAGATCGCCCACGCCCTGCGTCATAAGAACAAAGCCGCCGACCGCCTCGCCAATGATGCCATGGACCGCGGCACCAAGCGCCCGCACACCCCCGGCATGCCGGCGCCTCCGCCACTCCGCGCGACACCCTATCCCCAGTCCGGCACCGCGCCCGCTCCGCCCGCCCGCCTGGATCCCGCACCGCCTCCGCCCGTGCCCATCGTTCGAGCTGGCAACGGGCTGGTCACCCGGCCCTCATCGTCGCCTACCGATCAGCCGCAGTCTCAGATGTCTCCCTCTATGCTTCGAGGCTTCACCCGCGACGGCGTCGTCCACATCCTCGGCCCGAATCCGTTGCCCGACGGTCGCTTCGTCAAGATCATTCCTGAGTAGTTAGGACAGCACGGGTAGCTGCAAGGTCTTTCCCACGCCGATCGTGTTTGCGTCAATCCCGTTTGCCTTGGCCACCTCGGGGTACTTGTTGGCATTCCCGTAGAAGAGCAGGCAGATCGCGCTCAGCGTGTCGCCGGACTTGATCGTTACCGCCTGCTCGTCCGCTCCCGTCGTCGCGATCTCGTGGTGAAGATCGCCATAGGACGGATCGACCTTCTTAATCACGTCCCACACTCGATTCGCGGCCACCTTGCTCGGCACCTCACCCTTTAGGTGCAGCTTTCCGTCCGGGTCCTGATCGACCGCGTCAATCTTCGCCCCGTACGGCGCCAGCTTGCTCATGATCTCCAGTACGGGCGCATACTTCTGCTTCAACTGCTCCACATCCGCCATGCGACTCTCCTGTCTCACTTCGTCGTTGTCTGCGCTTGCAAGCCTGCACGCTCCCGGAGAGTCCCCAACTCCGGGAGCACCGCCCCGCCAGCGTTACGCCATGCGGCTGAGAATCGACTGCAGCATGCCGCCCTGCTCCGGCATCGGCGTGCCCGTCGGCTGGCCATCCGGAGTGACGTGGCCATTGGCAACGAAGTGATGGATCACCATCGGCACCATGACTGCCATCGCGCCCTTCACCATCGTCGGCGAGAGTCCTGTCCGCTCCGAGACCTTCTCAATAATCCCAGTGCCGCCGAGCCCCTGCTGCACCTGATCCGGTGAGGTCGGCTGCGTGTTGCCACCGGCCCACTGCTGCACCGCGCCGCCCATACCGTTCTGCTGAAAGGACTGAAACACACCGGCAATGCCGCCCGGCTGCTCTCGAACGGTATCCAGAAACCCGCCAGCAACCTTCGCGTTATCGCCAAGACCCGGGCCACCAGCGTCGCCGCCGATCACCTCTTTAATCGAATCCATAATTCCCATGTCCTACCACCTCTCCGCGGCCTCTCGACGGCCGCCGTACCGGGCCCTGTAGCATCAGCCACTCTAGGCTTCGATGCCGCCTCCTCCCCGCCGCACTGCATGACTGCTGCGAGAAATTCGCGCTGCGTCTACTCGCCGATGGTCGCGCGCAGCGTGCGTGCCCGCTGCTCCCACGTTCCGGCCCGGCTCGCCTCCCACCGCGCCCGCTCCTGCCCATCGCGGAAGCGCTGCGCACGGAGACGGACCAGCGCCGCCTCCATCTCCTCCGCCGTATCCACCAGCACCAGCAGCGGAGGCTTCTCGAGCAGCTCCGCAAACCCGCGGGTGGCCACCATCGGCCGTCCCGCCGCCAGGTGCTCGTAGAAGCGCGTCGAGCTTCCCGAGTACGTCGGCTCCTTCTTGCGATACGGCAGTACGGCCACGTCGAAGCATCGGGCGTAGCTCTGCAGCTCTCCATATGGCTTCGCCCCGACAAACCGTGATCCGCTCGCCATCACTCGCGCCCGCGCCGCCCGCTGCACTGGATCCACGATGGCCCGCGTCGTCGGCCCTACAAACACCCACTCCAGCCACGCCGTCGTACGCTCGACCGCGGCCTCGATCAGCTCCCAATCCATATTTCCTGAGAGGTCTCCCACAACACCCGCAATCGGTCGCTGCCTGCCTGCACCCGCCTCAAGCTCCGCGAGATCGGGGGGCAGCGGCCCTGGCTCCATCAGCGGCTCCCTCGCTACGTTGCTCTCCCGCGTCGCATTCGGCACCACCGTGATCTTCTCGGGCGCACAGCCCGCGTCGCGCACCAAGTACTCCGCGATCCGCCGCGAGTTCGGACACACCGCCCGCGCCACCCGCGCCATTCGCCTGTCCAGCTTCATCACCTGCTCGTGATTCAGTCCTTCATACTGCGCCGTCATGTCGGTCACGTAGTAGACCACCGGCCCCGGCCACCGCTCCGCGACCGGCGCATAGAACGGTGTCGAGCAGATCAGTGGACTGCACTCCGCTGCCATATCCCGCTCCGCACAGACCCGTCGCAGACGCCGCAAGACCCCCGGTGCGAACGGCATCAGCCACCGGATCGGCACCCGCGCATACCCCCGCTGCAGCGGGTATCGCCGCATCACCAGCGGAGGAGCCTCCATCCGCTCCTCCCGCTCGGCGCCCAGCGGCGCAACCCGCACCATCTCCGGCCACCACGCCACCGCATCCACCTGCCCGCTCAGCGCGGAGGCGAACTCCCGCATCCAGATGCTGCCCACATCCAACACCTGCCACGGCCCCCACGCACCGGCAGAACACGCACCGGTCACCATCGCTACTTCGCCAGCTCCGCTTTCACGATCTCGTTCACGAGTGTCCCGTCCGCACGCACTCCGCTTGCCAGCAGCCGCTGCCGCACGACACGCATCGCCGGCCCGATGTCCTTCGGCCCCGGCCGCGCCCCGCCCGCATCCTTCGCCAGGTGCTCGATCGCCCCCTGCACGATGGTGCGAATCTCCTCCTCACCCGCCGCCTGCGGCAGATACACCTCGATCATCCCGATCTCGGCCTCTTCCTTGTCCGCCAGCTCCGGCCGCCCACCCTTATTGAACTGCTCGATCGAGTCCCGCCGCTGCTTGATCATCGTGTTCAATACCGCCTGCTCCTCAGCATCCGACAGCGGCTCCCGCTTCTCAATCTGCTTGTTCTTGAGCGCCGACTTCGCCATGCGCAGCGTCGTCACCTTCAACTCTTCATGCGCCTTCATCGCCATGATGATGTCTGCCTCGATCCGCTCGCCAATCGCCGCCATCGCTCACCTGCCTCGCGGTCCATCATAGATCGCCTCGATGGCTTTCGCCGTTGGTCAAGCCCTCGTGACGATCTCTTCGATGACCGTGAGACTCGTCTGCTTATCCTCTACTTCTTCTTGGCTTACGCCTCCGCATCAAGCATAGGGCGCCGATACCGGGAACAGCTTCGAAGAGATCTGATCTGTTGATCCCAACACTCACGCCGTTCACCATGCACGGGCTGGAGCATAAGTCCTGCTCGTCCCCCCGCGCGAGAGACGCCGGCCGTTAGAACCCTGATGGTGTTCGCGCGAGCGCGCTTCCTGCGAAAGACGTCGCCTCTTCGCGCGACTGCGCTGACGAGCCGGCACGCTCGCTACAATAACGGCATGCTCCGCAAAACCCGCCTCTTTACCCCTGGCCCCACGCCCCTGCTTCCTGCCGCGCAGTTCGCCATGGCTGCCGCCGATCTGCACCATCGCACACCCGAGTTCCGCGCCCTCTACACGCGCGTCCTCGCGCAGCTCAAGGACTTCGTCGGTACCACCAACGACGTCATCCTCCTCTCCGCCTCTGGTACCGGCGCCATGGAAGCCGCCATGACAAATCTCACCTGCCCCGGCGACCGCGTTCTCGTCCTCTCCGCCGGCAAGTTCGGCGAGCGCTGGACCGCACTCGCGAAAGCCTTTGGCTGCGCGGTCGACGTCGTCAGCGCCCCCTACGGCCAGACCTTCTCCCTCGATCAGGTCAAGGCCGCAATCAAGCTGGAGACCCGCGTCGTCTTCATGCAGGCGACCGAGACCTCCACCGGCGTCCGCCACTGCACGCCCGCCGTCGCCAAACTTCTCAAGGACCTCGGGCACGACGCCCTGCTCGTCGTCGACGCCATCACCGGCCTCGGCACCACCCATCTCGATATGGACGCTTGGGGCGTCGACGTCCTCATCGGCGGCTCGCAAAAGGCTGTGATGATCCCGCCTGGCCTCGCCTTTCTCGCCATCAGCCCAAACGCATGGGATCGCATGGAGGCCACCTACAACCCGCGCTACTACTTCGACCTCCGCAAAGAGCGCAAGAACGCCCGCGCCGGCGAGTCTGCCTACACCCCGTCCGTCTCCCTGATTGCGGGTCTTGACGCATCGTTAGCCTGGATCGCCCAGCAGAGCGCCACCCCCGAGAACCCCGCCGGAAACCTCGTCGAAGGCCGCAGAAAGCTCGTCGACAACGCCGAAACCATCGCCGCCATGACCCGCGCCGCTGTCGTCGCACTTGGCATGACCCTCTTCGCCCCAGACGCCCCGTCTGCCGCTGCCACGGCCGTCATTCCGCCTTCAGGCGTCGACTCCGGCCTTATCGTCAAAGAACTCAAAAGCCGCTTCGGCGCCATCATCACCAATGGCCAAGGCGAGATGAAGGGCCACATCTTCCGCATCGCCCACCTCGGCTACTTCGACTACATGGACACCATCGCCCTCATTGGCGCGCTGGAGCAGGTCGTCCTTCGGTCCACCCCGCAGGCGCAGCACCCAGGTAGAGATGGCTCCCGTCCCGTGCAGTTCGGCGACGGCCTTATCGCCGCGCAGCAGACCTTCGTCGAAGCGACCCACCCCAGGACCGAGCAGCGCAGCTGCCTCTGCGGCCGCACCGACCGCTGCTGCTCCCTGCAGAACCACGCCTTCGGCACCGCCACTGAACAGGACAGTGTCACCGCGGACACCCTCGATCCACGCACAGAGCATACGGCAGCCGGGGTCTAGTCTCGGCTGCGTTCACACCAAGATCGTCACGCTTAGACACCGGGCTTGCCGCGTGATCCCTTTCGCGGTCCACCACGGCCTCGCCCGGAGTCCGTAGCTCCCTTATGTCGGTTGATCTGCCACAACCCAAGCAAAGCCGCGCCTACAAGCAATAGCGCCGCAAACACCGCAACAAGAGCTCCCATAGCATGTACCCCAGTCGTCTCTGAGGCCTTCTTCGTGCCTGTTGTTGCCCGCAGAACGTCGCTCATTGCGATGGCTGTGTCTCTGTCCACAAATGTGAGGTGGGACAAGCGCAGGGACCACAAACTCCTCCTCTTCTCCGAGGTGGACGAGCCGCACAAACCTTGAAGGGCAACCTGCCGACGACCGAGCAACGCAGGCATTCTTCCGTCCTGACAAGACGTCATCTCCCCCGGACAGGGGATAGGACGAGCTCGACGAGCAGCCTAGGCTAGCTTTGAGCCGCGCCCCGCAGCTTCGCCGCGGCTCAGAGACCCCCAGGAGCTCTCCCGTGACCAAGCCCAGCGACTATCGCCGCACCTACGTCCTCGCGATGGATGTGCCCTATCGCAATCACGAGCAGCACACGACAGCCACCCACGCCAGCCAGGGCGTGCTGCACCGCGGACGCGTCGTCTGGCTGCAGCACGACGTGCCCGGGCAGGATCAGAGTGCGCAGGTCTCCGCCTTTGCAGAAGGGGTCGGCATCGTCGTCCTCGACGCCCGCGCCGTCGAGCCCATGGCTCATCACTGACGCTGCAGGAGAGATCCGTACCCTTCGCCCACTGCTCCGTTCCAAGGCGACTCCGCTCCGTCCCGCCAGCGCTGCGGTCGTCGCCCTGAACACACCGCCGCCATGACTCCGGCACGAGACCGATCAGGACAGGTCTCTCGACGCCTCGCCGAGGAACGCGACCGCAGCGCCCGATCTGAACCTGAAGACCCGCCATCGAGAGTTCTTGGGCGCTTATGCATCCAAGCTCCGCATGACCCACCGAGCGCCGTTCCTCTCTCCCATCGCCGTAGCCCTGCTTACTCTCCCCGCGCTCGCCCAGCAGCCGCCGTCCTCTCCCGCTCCGACCGATCAGCCGGTCGGCCTCCTCGAGACCGTCGCAACCTTCTCCGGACCCATGCCCGAAGGCGTCACCGTCTCACAGACGAACCGCATCTTCGTCAACTTTGCCCGCTGGGGCGACGACATTCCGTTCACCGTCGCCGAGATCGTGAACGGCAAAGCTGTCGCTTACCCCAATGCCGAGATCAACAACTGGCCCGGGCGCACCCTACCCAATCCCAGCGCCTTCGGTCACACGACCGACCAGGAGACCGCCGACCAGACCCACTTCGTCTCCGTCCAGTCCGTCGTCGTCGATCCCTCCGACACGCTCTGGGTGCTCGATACCGGCGCGCCGCTGCTCAGGAACACTGTCCCCGGCGGCCCCAAGCTCGTCGCTATCGACCTCGCCACCAACACGGTCGTTCGCACCATCCTTCTGCCGCCCGAGAGCTGCGGCACCAACTGCTACCTAAACGATGTCCGCTTCGATCTTCGCGTCGGAGACTCCGGCCAGCAGGACCCGGGCACCATGGTCGGCAGCAGGGCCACTCCTAATCCCAACGTCCCACCTCATGACCCCATGCACCCCGACGCCGACCGCACGGCGTTTGGCGGTTCCCTCGCCCCCGCGAAGTCCAGCGACATCCACGGCACCGCCTACATCACCGACAGCTCCTCCGAGGGTCCCAACTCGCTCATCCTCGTCGACCTCGCCACCGGTAAAAGCATGCGCCGCCTCAACCAGCATTCAAGCGTCCTCTCGGAAGACCAGTTCCTCATGTTCGCCCAGGGTCAACCCGTCTACCAGACCACCCCCGGCTACCCGCCCAAGGCCGTCAACTTCGCCGCCGACGGCATCGCCATCGCCAACGACGGCGAGACCCTCTACTACTGCCCCATCAACGCGACGAAACTCTACGCCGTCTCCACCGCCGCGCTGCGCGACCGGTCGAAGTCCGACGCACAGGTCGCCGCCACCGTGCGCGTCGTCACCGGCAAGATGCCCTCCGACGGCCTCGAGTCCGACGCCGAGGGCCGCGTCTACATGACCGATCCTGTCACCGACTCCATCCACCGTTGGGACCCGAAGACCGGCCTCACCGAGACACTCGCCCACGACCCCCGCATCCTCTGGCCAGACACCATGTCTCTCGCCGGTGATGGCTATCTCTACTTCACCAGCAACCAGCTCAACCAGCAGCCCTCCATGCATAACGGCAAGGACCTTCGTCAGAAGCCGTACCAGCTCTTTCGCCTCCGCGTCGACGCCCACCCTGTCCGCCTGAAGTAGCCCCCTGGGGTCTGGCGAGCACGGCATCGCGCTCGCCAGCCTGGAAAAGAGACAGCGTCAACGCCTGCACCCGTGCGACACTGGCCGCGTGAAGACGCTCCTCAAGATCCTCTTCGCCCTCCTACTGGCTGTCGTCGTTGTCGGCTACGCTCTTCTCGCCTGGCCTCTGCGCGACCGTCACCCTGCCCTTCGTCTGCCGCACGGCGCTATCGCCGTGCGCGGCGCCACTATCTATCTCTCCCCGGATGCCCCACCGCTCCAGAACGCCACCCTCGTCGCCCGCGATGGCCGCATCATTGCCGTCGGCAGCGGGGTTGCCCCACCCGCCGATGCCCAGCTGCTCCCATGCGACCACTGCGTCATCACCGCCGGCTTCTGGAACACGCACATCCACTTCACCCAGTCCAAGTGGCTCGGCTCCGCCTGGCAGCGAAGTCCTAAGCTCAACGCCCAGCTCGCCGACATGCTGACCAGCCGCGGCTTCACCACCGTCGTCGACACCGGCTCCGATCTGCGTGAGACCGTCAGCCTCCGCCGGCGCATCGAGACCGGCGGCCTCGACGGCCCCTTCATCTACACCGCAGGCTCCGCCATCTACCCGGAGAACGGAACCCCCTACTATCTTCGCGACACCCTGCCCAGGTACATCCTCAAGCTCCTTCCCGAGCCCGCCACCCCCGCAGAGGCTGCCCGCGACGTCCAACGCGGCATCGCCCAGGGCGCGGACATTCTTAAACTTTTCACCGGCTCCTACGTGGAGCGCGGGCACGTCAAACCGATGCGCAAGGAGATCGCCCGCGCCGCCGTCGCCGTCGCGCACCAGCATCATCAACTCGCCTTCGCCCACGAGTCCAACCTTGAGGGCGTGACCGTCGCTCTTACCAGCGGCGTCGACGTCCTCGCGCACGCACCCGACACGACCGACGGCATCGACGACGCCCTCATCTCCACCATGGCGCAGCGCATGTCCATGATCCCAACCCTCAAAATGTTTGCGACTACCGTGACCACCAAGCCCTCCTACCTCGACCCGATTGACAACGTCGTCCGCCGCTTTCACGCCGCCGGCGGTACCCTGCTCTTCGGCACAGACGTTGGGTACATGACCGACTACAGCACCGGCGACGAGTTCCGCGCGCTCACGCGGTGCGGTCTCACCCCGATGGACATCCTTCGCATGCTCACCACAGCACCTGCCAGCCGCTTTGGCGTCAGCTCCGACAAGGGAACGCTCGAACCCGGCAAGCTCGCCGACTTCGTCCTGCTCGCCGGCGACCCCGCCGCTGACGTGAACGCCTTTACGGAGGTCCAGGCGACCGTGCGCAGTGGCAAGGTTCTTTGGCGTGCGGCTCAGCAGTAGCTTTGTAGGCCGGCAACAGCGAGCCAAACGGTTAGATTAAAGGAATCCATGAAGATCGTCCTCGCCGAAAAGGTCTCTCCCTCCACCCTCGCCGTCCTGCAGCAGGAGCCCGGCTGGCAGGTCGTCACCGCCGACCAGGCCGCGAAGAACCCCGGTGGCCTTGCCGCCGAGCTGATCGAGGCCGACGCCCTTATCGTTCGCTCCGCCGTTCAGGTCGACGCCGCCCTGCTTGAGAACGCGCCGAAGCTCCGCGTCATCGGTCGCGCAGGCGTCGGTGTCGACAACATCGACACCGACGCCGCCACCCGTCGCGGCATCGTCGTCATGAATACCCCTGGCGCCAACGCCGTCGCCGTCGCCGAGCTCACCTTGGGTCTCATGATCGCCATGGCGCGCAAGATCCCCGCCGCCAACGCTGGCCTGCACGCCGCCAAGTGGGACAAGAAATCGCTTCAGGGCACAGAGCTCCGCGCGAAGACCCTCGGCATCGTCGGCCTCGGCCGCATCGGCCTCGAGGTCGCCCGCCGCGCCCGCGCCTTCGGCATGGAGCTCATCGGCTACGACCCCTTCATCGCCCCTGTGATCGCGCGCGAAAACGACGTCACCCTCGTCCCCATCCAGGACATCTTCGCCGACTCCGACTTTCTCACCCTGCACGTCGGTCTCACACCTCAGACCGAGGGCCTCATCAACCGGCAGTCGCTCGCCATCATGAAGACCGGCAGTCGCATCATCAACTGTGCTCGCGGCGAGCTCATCAACGAGGAGGCCCTCGCCGAGGCGATTCGTGACGGCAAGGTCGCCGGCGCCGCGCTCGATGTCTTCCACGAGGAGCCGCTCAAGACGTCGCCTTTCTTCGATCTCCCGCAGGTCCTGCTCAGTCCCCACATCGCCGGCGCCACCGATGAGGCGCAGGAGGCCATCGGCGTGCAGCTCGCCAGCCAGGTCCGCGACTACCTCAAACTCGGCGTCGTCCAGAACGCCGTCAACGTCCCCTCGCTCTCGCACGAGGAGTATGTCGAGATCGCGCCGTACATCGAGATGGCCGAGCGGCTCGGACAGTTCCTCGCCCATAGCGTTCCCGGCAACCTCGAAAATATAGAGCTCACCTACTCCGGCCGCATCGCGCAGGGACAGAGCCCGAGCCAGACCGACCTCATCCGCAACGCCGCCCTCAACGGCGTCCTCGCCGCCTCCGAGACCACCAACCGTATCAACGCCGCTGCCGTCGCCGCAGAACGCGGCATCCGCATCCAGGAAGATCGAAAGACCACCGCGTCAGGAGGCGCCGGCTCCGTCCTCAAACTCACCTTGCACTCCGCCGACGGTGACGCGAGCGCATCCGCGACCGTGCTCCACGGCAACTCGCCCCGCCTGCTCACCCTCGATGGCATCGATATCGAGGCGCCACTCAACGGCACCCTCGTCGTCATTCGCAACCACGATGTGCCCGGCGTCATCGGTCGCATCGGCACCATCCTCGGCGAACACGGCCTCAACATCGCCAACTTCGCCCTCGGCCGCGCCGGCTCGGTCGCAAGCGGCCGCCCGCAGCGTATCCCTGAGGGCCAGGCCCTTGCCGTCGTCCAGATCGACGCACCCACAACCCACGCCGCCAACGCCGTCCTCGAAGCTCTCCGCAGCCGCGTCGAAGCCATCATCCAGGCGCGCCTCGTCGAACTCCGCCGGCCATAACGCCGCTCCGGTCGCCTCAGGTCGCGAAAGTCGTTCCACCATTGCCGTCTCATTCGCCTCGGCCAAGTACACCGCTGCACTCGACCCGAGCACCCCCGCAACTCCATTGCTACACGAGCGCGTGCGCCACGGACGCCCGGATTGATCGCCCGCGCACAAACCTGTGCACCGCCGCCGCGCCTGCTCCCGAACCGAGCTTCGTTGACGCCTGCACCGCAGCGCCCCCCCGGCTCGTTCGCGAGGACCCATACTGTCGGCTTGCAGCATTCGCGCAGCCAGAAGTACCGGCCAGTCTGCACTCCGGAACCATCCCGGCCCTGCCCTCGTATACGCGTCAGGGGATCGAAGCGCCCCCCCACGCGCGACAAGCGCTTCGACGCGCTTCAACTGTCTTGACGGAGTCGACCAATGCTCACGTTTCTTCTTTGGTGTGTTCTCTTCCTCTGCTGCTGGCCGCTCGCCCTGCTGGCGCTTGTGCTCTACCCCTTCGTCTGGTTGATCCTTCTGCCATTTCGCATCGTCGGTATCGCCGTCGATGGCGTTCTTGAACTCGTCGGTGCTCTCCTCTTCCTTCCAGCGCGTCTCCTTCGCGCCATCTAGCTCTCCCCCGTACCGTCGCTCTCCTCGGTCTCGCCGAGATCCACCTCCTCGACCGCGATCTTCCACCCCCGCAGCACCTTCCAGATCGCCGTCGAGCTGAATCCCGCCCGCAGCAGCCGTCCCATCACCCGTGCGGTCTCCTTTTCGTTCGTCGGCGGTGACATGCGCTTCCGCTCACAGTACTGCCGTGCCAGCGCCACCTCGTCGGTGTCCTCATACGCCCGCTCGAGCGTCGCCGCCACCAGCTCCTTGGCCACTCCCTTTCCCGCAAGATCCTGTTGCACCCGCCGTCGACCGAAGCTCTGCCCCTCCTTTCGCAGCCGCGTATAGTCCGCGGCAAACCGCTCGTCAGAGAGATAGCGCAGCTCCTCCAGGCGCTTCACCACGGCCTCCATCGCCCGCTCGCCCGCCTCACCGTCCTCGGCCCGCATCCGCATCAACCGCTTGAGATCACGCACGGACCGCATCCGCCGCGCGAGCGACCCCACCGCGTACTCGAATAAGCCGTCTTCGCCCAGAGGCTCCCGCCTCTTCGGCCTAGCAAACGCCATGACAACCCTCGAAGAGACTCGTGCCCGGACTCAACTGCGGCATGCTCGCGCCAGTCTATCCTCCGCCGGGGCCGCCTAGTGCACGTGCATCGAGTGCGCCTCCTCCCGGTTCCCAACCAGTCGCGCCGGCATCTCGACCACGGCGCCTTCCATACGTCTTCCGCGCCCGCCGGACCAGGTGTTCTCATCTGCAGACACCTCGTTCACCGGTTCACTAGTGTCAAGCTCCTCGCCGTTCTCCTTTGCCCGCAGCCCCGCCGCTCCTGCGGCAAATCGTGCCGCGAGCAGCTCGAGCGGCCGCAGCGCCGCCGCGATCGCCTCCGCCGGCCGCGCGTGAAAGCGATCCGCGCAGACTGCAATCGCGCCCGAGACCTCACCGCGGTCGGTTGCCATAGGAACAATCAGGGCCGTGCACCACGCCAGCGCCGCCGGGTTGCCGGGCTCGTAGCCCGACCGCCGCTCCAGCCGCACCAGGCGCGACCGCCGTGCTGCTCGTCCCGTATCGGCCAGATCCTCATCCGCCCGCGCGATTGCCTCCTGTCCGTAGACCTGCTGCGCCTCCGCCCAGCGCTCGAGCGCCCGCACCGTCAGCTCATCTGTGCGCGTGCTCGCCATCACCCGCAGCCGCCCCTGCTCGTCTGCGATCAGCAGCGCCGACGCGCCGAACGCGCTATGCCGTCCGATTGCCCGGCAGATCCGCCGTCCCATCGCCCGCGCATCACCGGTCTGCCAGTCGTCCAGCAGCAGGTATGCCATCAGCTCCTCCTGCACCCGCACCGCTCGCACCCGCTCGCTATGGAATCGCCGCCTCTGCCGCAGCACCACGCCCATCGCTCCGGCCAGCGCCGTCACCAGCGTCGCCGGCTCGGTTACTAGCGCGCCCAGATGCGTCATCTGTTCCAGCCACATACACCGTTCCTCCCGCGGGCGCGTCTATCGAGGAACGGCAAGCGTCTACCCTTGAAGGGAGCAGGGAACGCCATCGTGAGCCGATCGTGCCTCAAGGCACTCTCGCCCACGCCGCCGCCCTACCGCTGGAGCCCGAACCTATGCCGCTGTTCCGCCCCGCTGCCGCCGTCCTGTTCTTCGCCTCACTACCAGCTCTATCGGCAGGCGCGGCGCAGACTTTAGCCTCGCCCGCACACATCTTCGCCGCAATACCCCAAGAGGAGCAGGCCGCGAGCACCATCGCCGGCTTCGGCCCCCTCGATCCTGCGCTCCCGACCGGCATCACTCCCGACGAGATCACCCGCAAGTTCGGCGAGCGCGAGGCCGCCTTCGCCGCCGCCCGGCAGAACTACACCTTCCGTCAGACCGTTCGTGTCGACACCATCTCCGACGACACCGGCAAGCCCGACGGCGAGTACCAGCAGGTCACCGACATTACCTTCAACCAGGCCGGCAAACGCGAGGAGCACGTCGTCTTTGCCCCCCAGAACACCCTCGAACGCGTCTCGATGTCTCCGGCCGACTTCGAAGACATCGAGCATCGACTTCCCTTTATCCTCACCACCACCGACCTGCCCGAGTACAACGTTACCTACCTCGGCAAGCAGAAGGTCGACGACCTCGAGACCTACGTCTTCCGCGCCGCACCAAAGGTCATCGAGAAGAATCGTCGCTACTTCGATGGCAAAGTCTGGGTCGACCAGCAAGACCTGCAGATCGTCCTGGTCAACGGCAAGAACGTCCCCGACAACAAGAAGAAGGGCCAGGAAGACCTCTCGCCGCCCTACACCACCTACTACGAGCAGGTCGACGGCAAGTACTGGTTTCCCACCTACACGAAAGCCGAGGGCGACTTGCACTTCTCCGGCGGCCAGGGATATCTGAGCCAGACCGTCCACCTGAAGACAATCGTCAAGTACACCGACTACAAGCAGTTCCGCGCCACCAGCCGCATCATCTACAACGGCGAAGACATCACCGACAAGGGGGACAAGTCCACCCCGAACGGCCAGCCACCAGCAGCCCAGAACCCGCAGCCCAAGTAGCACTACGGTGACACACGAACGACCCGCTACCGCAGCTCGAGCGGGTCAACCCGTCCCGAGTCCACCAGCATCTGCAGTGCGCTCTCGTCGACTGCCTCGAAGTCTGAACCCTTCACCTGCTTCAGCTTGTTCAGGTCGTCCACACTCCACCGCGCATCCGGCGCCCCGGTCAGGAACCACGGCCCGCCGTTATCCGCGAGCAGCATTCCGTACCGCTTCAACGCCGTCAAGATCACCCGGTTCTCCTTCGAGTATCCCGAGATGTCAAAGTCTGCCCGCAGCCGGAACCGCTGTCCCAGAGGCGGAAAGGCCGTGTCCGTGATCCTCGACGCCTGATGTCGCGCCGGCCAGACATACGCCTTCTGCGTCTTCGGAGCCGTAAACCGGATCGCGTGCCGAATCTCCCCTGCCTCGACCTCCTCATACCGGATCAGACCAGGAAAGATCGGCAGTCCCGCTGCGTCGCCCGAGGTCTTGCCGTCCCCGCGCAGCGCGTTGCCGGTCAGATCAATCTTCACCCCCGCCGCCGCATCCCAGGTTCCGTCCGGCTTGGGCCGTGCACTGAAGAGCTCGAACAGCACGCAGCGCTCCCGGTCGATCAGCACCACATGCCGGTCGCCGTCCGAGTCCCGCCCGCCCTCAACCGTCGCATTCGGCGGAATCGGGTAGTTCCCCAAGTCGCTGTCATCGTGATAGTCGAAGTTCACCCTGACTCGCTTCACCGCTGTCTCGCGGATCACCGAGAAGGGCATCCCGTTCGCCGTGCCGAAGTCCGGGTGCAGCTGCTTCTCCGGCCCGATCCGCGCCACGTAGTCATCCGAGCGCGCCGCGCGAGGCAGCTTCTCAACCGTCGTATTCCACACATTGTCCGCCGGAAAGACCGGGCAGCCGGAGATGTGCGGCCCCGGCTTGCCGTCTGCCTCACGCTCGCCCGGAGCGGCGCTCGCTGAAGCCGCGGTGACCGTGCCGTGATCGTCCTTGGACCCTTGCTCCACCCCGCCCGCGCCGTTGGTGAAGACGCTTCCCAGCGCCACCAGCGCCACCGCGCCACACATCGACCTCCACGCCACAGACGACCTCCGCTTCGCACCCGCCCGCGCCCCAAACCTCACGCCGCCGGCTCAGCCTCGAAGTATAGATACTTGCGCCACGCCGCGTCCGCGGAGCCGATCATGCGCATGATGTGCCGGCTCGTGTGCAGGCTGAACGGCCGCGGCTCCCGCAGGAGGCGCATCTCGGTCAGCTCATGCAGCATCTGATTGCCCTTGCGCCGGTTGCAGGCATGGCAGCACGCGACCAGGTTCTCCCACGTCGACAGCCCCCCGCGCGAGCGCGGAATGACGTGGTCGAGCGTCAGCTCGCCCGCCGTCAGCACCACTTGGCAGTACTGGCAGCAGTTGCGGTCGCGCAGAAGGATGTTCTTCCGGCTCAGCGCCCGTGTCTGGTGCGGAATCCTCCGGTACTCGAGCAGCCGGATCACGCTCGGCATGCGCACCGCAACCTTCTGTGCGTGCAGCGTCGCGCCCTGCTCCTCCTCGGTCCGTGCCACGCCCTTCAGCACCAGCACCAAGGCCCGCCGCGCGCCGCAAATATTGATCGGCTCATAGCTTGCGTTCAGCACCAGCACCGGCGTCTGCATCGCCGGCTGGCGAAAGACGCCCGCGCGCACCTCCGCCTCGGTCACCGGCCCCGCGGCCACATGGCGTGCATGCCCCGCGTGCCGGCTCAGCCTCTGCTTGCGTGTCTTTCCCGATTGCATCGTCCCCTGACCTCCCCGTTCCATCGCTCAGTCCCCGTCCGGCCACGCCGTCTCGAGCGCGGCCGTTCCCGTCCATAGCGCCACCGTCTCCGGCTGCGCCCGTGCCAGCGTTGCCACCAGCACCGCGGAGGCACCCGCGCGCTGCAGCACCTCCGCGCACACCCGCGCCGTCGCCCCGGTGGTGTAGATGTCGTCAATCAGCAGCACCCGCCGCCCCGCGACGGCGGCCTTCTCCGCGACGGCAAAGGCACCGCGCAGATTTCTCCGCCGCGCATGCGGTGTCAGGCCGAACTGACTGTCCGTCGCGCGTACCCGTTGCAGCAGACCCGGCCGCAGACCCAGCCGTCCGCCCAGCTCATGCGCCCCGAGCGCCCGCAGCGCACCCTCCGCCAGCAGCGCCGACTGATTGAAGCCGCGCTCACGCGCCTTCGCCCGAAACAGCGGCACCGGAGCCATCAGCCACATGCTCCCACCCGCCGTAGCGGCTCCTAGCTCCGGCTCAAGCTGCAGGATCGCCTTCGCCAGCATCGCCCCCAGTGGCCGCGCCAGACCCTCCATGCGCTCGTACTTGAACAGGTGCAGCAGCTCTCGTAGATCGCCCTCATAGACGCCATACGCGACCGCTCGCCGGAACGGCGGCGGAAGCCTTCGGCATGGCGTGCACAGCAGCGCCTCGCCACCCAGGCCCCGCACAAAGCGCTCGCTCTCCATGCCTAGCGCCTCGCCGCACTGCGCGCACAGACCGCCCTCCTGCGGCTCCGGCCGCGCGAGACAGTCCCTGCACACCGGCGTCGCACCCGCACGGATCAGGGGCAGCCCGCACACCCGGCAGTCGCCTGGAAACAGCATTGCCGCCGCATCGTCCACCAACCCGCGCGCGATCGATCGAAGCGCACCCAGCTTCCCGTGCCCTGCCCCTGACGCGGATCCCCCAACGCTGCTGCTCTGCGACGCAGCACCACCGTGCCGCGCTCGATCACTCGAATCATCCCAAGAGCCACCGTCGCCCCGCTCGATCGGCTCACCCCCGACCGAACGCCAACCAGCACCCCTACCCTCATCTGCAGGTCGGCCGACCTCCGGCCTCCCGAGCGACATGTCGTTCAGGCTTTCGCTGAAGACGCACCCCACTCGCACAGTGCCCCAGGCCCGTCGGACCGCACCGTTAGGCGAAGTATAGGCGCAGACCGCGCCAAGCGCCAGCACCACAATCGCAGCACCTTCTCTCCGCCTTTGCCGTCGTCCTAGGAAAAGGCGTTCCCGCCGTCACGCATCGCGCACCTGCCGCTCCGCCGCTGCGCCGTCGCCACTCTGTTGTCGTTCTCGCAGCAGACCGCATCGAATCTCCCGCATCTGCAGAACGGCTGCCCTCACACCCGAGCCAACGCCTGCTCCAGATCCGCAATCAGATCCGCCACCGCCTCTAACCCGATCTGCAGCCGGATCAGCCGCCAGTCATACGCCGGTCGCCCCTCCGCACGCCGCAGATTCGTCTCCTCTGCGGAGCTCCGCAGATCATAGTTCAACGCCAGACTCTCCACCCCGCCCCAGCTATACCCCTGCTTGAACAGCGTCAGCGCGTCTACCAGCGCCCGCGAACCCGCAAAGGACACCCCACGCCGCAGCACAAACGAGAACAGCCCCGAGGATCCCGTGAAGTCCCGCTTCCAGACCTCGTGCCCCGGACAGCTCGTCATCGCCGGGTGCAGCACTCGCTCCACCTCCGGCCGCCCGGCCAGCCACGTCGCCACCTCCATCGCCGATCGCTCTACCGCCTCCAGCCGCACCGCCATCGTCTGCAGCCCGCGCAGCGCCAGGCTGCAGTCGTCCGGCGACACCCCGATACCCAACGCCCCGCGCGTCGCCGCGATCCGGTCCGCCAGCTCGTCGGTCGCCGCCGTCACCGACCCCAGCAGCACGTCGCTGTGCCCCGCGACATACTTCGTCAACGCCTGCATCGTCACATCCGCCCCGTGCCCGAGCGCGTCGAACAGCACCCCCGCGGCCCACGTGTTATCACACGCGACCAGCGCTCCCTGAGCGTGGGCGACCTCCGCGATCGCCGGCACATCCTGCACCTCCATCGTGATCGAACCCGGGCTCTCGCACCACACCAGCCGCGTCGCCGCCCGCAGCCGCGCCCGCACCTCCTCCACCCGCAGCGGATCGTAAAACTCCGCCTCAATCCCCAGCCGTCGCATCAGCCCACCCGCCAGACGCCGGCTCGGCCCATACACACTCGCCGGCAGCAGCACATGATCCCCCGCACGCAGCAGGGACAGGTTCACCAATGCAATCGCCGCCTGCCCGCTCGGCACCAGGCACGTCCCCGCCCCGCCCTCGAGCATCCGCACCCGCTCCGCGAGCGCCACCGTCGTCGGCGTCCCGTAGAGCCCGTACGTGTAGCCGTCCCGCTCCGGCCGCGTCCCCTCCCGCACCGACGCCGCGTCGGGAAACACCACCGTCGCCCCGCGGTACACCGGCACCGCCAGCGATCGGAACCCGCCATCACCCACATCCGCCGCGTGCAGCAGCCGCGTCTTCCAGTGCGTCATACCTCTCCCTCGATCTCCCGCGTCCTCGGTGCACTCAACCGCTCAGCGCAGGACCAGAAGATAAAACCCCATCCCGAGGCCCATCAACGCAAGCACCATCGCCAGCACCACCGCATTCGTGCTCACCCGCCCCGCTCTCCACGACCCCGTGCGCAGCTCGCGCACCGTGCGGATGTGATGTGTCACCGCGCCAAGGTTCACCACCACCCCAAGTGCCACCAGGGCCACGCCCGAGTACACCGAAGCGCCCGTCGCGTGCACCGGCACGTGCGTCTGGCTCGCCTGCATCTCCCGCAGAAAGAGTCCGAACCGCGCCACCGCAAAGCCCACGCCCATCAGACCGAGACCCGTCCGAATCCACGCCAGAAACGTCCGCTCCGCCGCAAAGTACGTCCTCGGATCCTCACTCGCCTCAGCCATCGCACCATCTTATGGCGAGGCTGCCCACAGCAGCGCAAGCCCACTGATACACTCGCCACCATTCCACCCCAGCCGGAGAACCGACCTCGTGGCGACCGCAACACCCTCGAAACCCGTCTTCAAGCCCTTCGTTCCTGCCACCGAGACCCGTCCCGAGCTCAGCGTGCGCGCGCTCCTCCTCGGCGCCGTCTTCGGCATCCTCTTCGGCGCCGTCACGGTCTACGTCGGCCTCCGTGCCGGCCTCACGGTCGCCGCCTCCATCCCCATCTCCGTCCTGTCCATCTCCATCCTGCGCGCCTTCGGCAAGGCATCGATCCTCGAAAACAACATCGTTCAGACCACCGGCAACGCCGGCCAGTCCATCGCCTCCGGCGTCATCTTCACCCTGCCCGCGCTCATCTTTCTCGGCTTTGACCTGGAGTCCACGAGAATCTTCGCTCTCGCCCTCTTCGGTGGCTGGCTGGGCGTTCTCTTCATGATTCCGCTGCGCCGCCAGCTCATCGTCGACGAGCACGACACTCTTAAATATCCCGAAGGCACCGCGTGCGCCGACGTCCTTGAAGCCGGCGAGCGCGGCGGCTCCTTCGCCTCGCGCGTCTTTCTCGGCCTCGGCCTCGGCGGCCTCTACACTCTCTTCCAGAACGAAAATCTCTTCGGCCTCTTCCCCTCCACCCCCAACTACGAGCCCAACCTGGGACCGCAACACCTCCTCCGCGGCGCCGCCATCCGCGCCGACGTCACCCCGGAGTACCTTGGCGTCGGCTACATCATCGGCATCCGCGTTGCCGCGGTCATGCTCGCCGGCGGCGCCTTCTCCTGGCTCGTCCTCATGCCGGCCATCGTCTTCTTCGGCTCGCACCTCACCACGCCCCTCTACCCCGGCACCACCCTCATCCGCGACATGAGCCCCTCCGACCTCTGGAAGACCTACGTCCGGCCGATGGGCGCGGGCGCCGTCGCCGCCGCCGGCCTCATCACCCTCCTCCGCACCCTGCCCACCATCGCCGCCGCCCTCGCCGAAGGTCTGCGCAACCTCCGCAAGAGCAACTCCACCCGATCCGCCTCAGGACAGCTCCGCGAAGCGGGTGCACCAATCCTGACCGCCTCACCGTCACCGGTGGACTCTTCCAGTGAACCCTCCCGACAGCCACGCCAAGCCTCCGCCCGTCCTGCCAGGACCGAGCACGACCTGCCCCCCGCCGTCGTCTATGGCGGCTCGCTCCTGCTCGTCGCCCTGCTCTGGCTCTTTCTCGAGTTTCATCCCGTCCCTGGCGCCCAGGTCGGCGCGCTCGCCAACCTCGCCGCCAGCTTTCTCGTGGTGCTCTTCGGCTTCCTCTTCGTCACCGTCTCGGCGCGCATCGTCGGCATCGTCGGCTCCTCCGCCAGCCCCGTCTCCGGCATGACGATCGCCACTCTGATGGCCACCGCCGCCATCTTCCTCGTCAAGGGCTGGACCGCCCCCGCCTTCGGCGCCCTCGCCATCACCATTGGCGGCATCGTCTGCATCGCCGCCTCGAACGCGGGCGATACCGCACAGGACCTCAAGACCGGCTATCTCATCGGCGCCACCCCGTGGAAGCAGCAGCTCGCCATCATGATCGGCGTCATCATCTCCGTCATCTCCATTGGCGCCACCCTCAACGCCATGAACACCGGCCTCGAGACCTTTCAGCGCCTCCCTCACCCCGTCCCGCTCGCCCTCGACCACCTCCCCGATGGCGTCCAGAACACTGGCCACTTCAAGCGCGATCACATCACCCTCACCAATCCCACCCGGCCCCACACCCCCAGCACCCCCGCCCCGACCGTCGCCACGCCCGCCCCGGCCAGCACCTCCGGCGCTGTCACCACCGAAGCGCCCCGCGTTACCAGTCCCGGCGCCCCCAGGTCCGCCGCCCTCATCGCCCCCGCCGGCACGGCCTCCGTACCCACCCGCGAAGAGCTCCCCGGCACCACCAGCTACATCCTGCTCAATGCCATCGGCTCCTCCACCCTTGAGGATGGCAAGTACCTCTTCAACCCCGCCACTGGAACCATCGATGTCCAGTGGATTCAGGGCATCGGCAGCGAAAAGGCCGCCGCCCCCCAGGGTCGTCTCATGGCCACCGTCATCAACGGCATCCTCTCCCGCAGACTTCCCTGGTCGCTCGTCCTGCTCGGAGTCTCGCTGGTCATCGCCGTCGAGCTGCTCGGCATCCGCTCGCTTACCTTCGCCGTCGGTGCCTATCTCTCGATCGCGACCACCCTCGCCATCTTCGTCGGTGGCGTCATGCGCTGGATGGTCGATCGCGCCATGCTCCAGCACGCCGCCCGCCAGCACGCCGCCGGTCACATCGCCTCTATCGTCCTCTGGCACGCGGACCGCACCGCCTGGCTCGCCCGGAACCCCGGCTTCGACGCCACCAACCCCGACCACCTCGACCCCGCCACCGGTCTCCCCGTCCCCACCGCCGTCACCCCCGCCCTGGACGCCGAGTCCGAGGTCTCCCCCGGCTCGCTCTACGCGTCTGGTCTGATCGCGGCAGGCGGCATCATGGGCCTGCTCGGCGTCGTCATCAAGCTCTACGAGGCCGCCACCGACCACACCGCCCCCCGCTTCCCCGAGACCAACCCCTTCCACCACGACTGGATCTCCGTCCTCGCCTTCGCCGCCCTCGCGTTCTCCCTCTACTACTTCGCCCGCAGACCCCTCGCGGAGAACAACACAGACAAGGAGATCTGATGGTGCCCGAGGCGGATGAGCTGACAAGACTGGTCTACGAACTCAATGATTCCCGCTCCAAAGTCCGCTCCGGGGGAAAGGTCTCGCTGGATCGCCTCCTGTCCCATGCTGTCGAGCAGCGTGCCTCCGACCTGATCCTTGTCGCAGGTTGCGTCCCCACCCTGCGCGTCAAAGGATCGCTCCTCGCCGTACCGGGCGAGGTTCAGTCGGCAGAGGCGATCAGCGAGATGCTGATCCCTCTGCTCAACCCTGCGCAGGAGAGTGAGCTGAAGAGCAAGCGATACGTGGACTTCTCCTTCGTCCGGGCCGCCTCAGGAAGGTTTCGGACTAACATCCACTTCCAACGCGGAACACTCGCCGCAAGCATACGTGTCCTGCCCGCCCAGGTGCCCACCCCAGAGACCCTGCATCTCCCCGCCATCCTGTCCCAGATGATGGAGCGCAAACAGGGGCTGGTTCTGGTCACAGGTCCGACAGGCTCCGGCAAGACGTCCACCCTGGCTGCTCTGATCGATCTCCTCAATGCACGGCGACGTGCCCACATCATCACCATCGAAGATCCGATCGAGTACCAGCATGCCAATCGGCAGTCCATCGTGGAGCAGATCGAGGTTGGCCACGATACGCCGAGCTTTGCTCATGCCATCCGAGCGGTTCTGCGCCAAGATCCCGAAGTCATCCTGATCGGCGAGATGCGCGATCCCGAAACCGTCAGCGCCGCCCTGACTGCGGCGGAGACAGGTCACTTGGTGCTGTCCTCCCTCCATACCAACGATGCTGCTCAGACCATGAGCGCGTATCCTCGACAGCTTCCCGACACACAATCAACCGCAGATGAGACAGCAGCTGTCCTTGGCGCTGCTCGCCATCGTCGCGCAGCAACTGGTGCCCGCCGCCGATGGAACCGGCCTGTACCCCGCCACGGAGATCATGATAGCGACGATGGCCATCCGGCACCTTCTCCGTACCGGTCAGGATCATCAGATCCGCTCAGCGATCACGATGGGGCGCGCGGATGGCATGATGACGATGGATCAGTCCCTGGCGGAGCTCGTCAAAGCCAGGCGCATCACCACGGAGACCGCGATGGCTCATTGTCACCACCTCGGCGAGCTGCGCTTGACTCTGAACCTCGCAGAGTAGACGTGGCCACAGACCGCACCCAGCAAGGGACGGTGCCCCGCATGCGCCCTTCTAGCTGCGTCCTCCGGACACCGGCGCGCGCTCCTTGCCCAGAGCACCATTCAGAAAGCACATTCCCCTTGCGTGGGAAGATCCCTTCCCCCCATCGCGCCGCCAAGGCCATGAGTGCAGCTTTTTGCGGTATTTGCGTTTGGCCCTCGACCTGCTCTCCCTCAAGCAGAAAGACTGCCACGCTGCCCAAAGGACGTCATGCCTCCCTCTGCCGCTCGCTCCACCTCCCTACCTTGGTTCTCCGCCGTTCAACTCGCCTGCATCACCATCGCCGCGGCGATCCGTGTGCGTCCCGAACTCGTCCAGCGCGCACTGACCCTCGTCCGCGGGTACTAACCACGGATCGTCAACATCTCTCCTTGACGGAGCCATCTCCAGCCCGCATCCTAGATCGCATTGCGGCCCGGCGCAGGCCCGGCGTCGACCATCGGTCTTGCTGGGAGGGACGAGTAGCTCGTGGGAAAGCACATCCAAGCCGCAAGCCTCTTGCTGCTCCTGAACACCGCTTGGGGACAGGCTCCGACCGCCGCTCCGCAGGACGCCGGCTCCACCCAGCCCATCACGACTCTCCGCGTGCAGACGCGTGTCGTCGAGATCTCCGCCGTTGTCAAAGGTAAGGATGGCGCCCCTCGTGGCGGCCTTACCAAGGACGACTTCCAGCTCAAACAGGACGGCAGGGAAGAGCCAATCCACTACTTCTCTCTCGGCTCCGACCTCCCCTTGACGATCGCGCTGCTGGTTGACACCAGCGGCAGCCAGCGCACCTTCATCAGCGACGAGTCGCTCGCGAGTGACGTCTTCTTCGAATCCATGCTGCATCGCCCGGACGACCGCGCCATGCTGGTCGAGTTCGACACCCGCGTCCTGCTCCTCAAGGGCCTCACCAGCTCCGCCGACGCACTGCACCTGGCCCTGCAGGGACTCAGCGCTCATGCCTCGGCCATCAACGGCACGCTGCTCGACGACGCGATCTTCGCCGTCTCGCAGGACTCTCTGGCGAAAGAGACCGGACGCAAGGCCATCGTTCTGCTCACCGACGGCGGCGACAATGGAAGCCGCCGATCGCTCGCCGAAGCCATCGAGCAGGCACAGCGCGCCGACGTGCAGATCTACTCCATCCTCTATAGCCTGCGCGACGGCCTCGGCAACCCCAGCCCAATGCATCCCACGCCGGACCCGGGCATGCAGACCCTGCAGAAGCTCTCGGAGAGTACTGGCGGCCGCGTCTTCACCGTCTCCCGCACGACCAGCCTGCGCGAGATCTACGCCGCCATCAGCCAGGACCTGCGCCTCGAGTACGAGCTCGGCTACACACCGCCCGTCGACACCCAGCCCAACACCTTCCACAAGCTCGAGCTAAAGACGAAGGATCACAAGCTGACCGTCCAGGCCCGCAAGGGCTTCTTTGCCCAGCCCTAGCCCGCGAAGCAGTGTGCATCGCGCTGTCCGCGTCCTGCCTTGTCCAAGCGTCACGCAGACCACATCGGCGAAGATAGTCGCATGCCCCTCGCCCTTCCGGAGCCCTTTCGCGCCCTCATCTTCGACTGCGATGGCACCCTCATCGAGACCGCGCCCGCGCACTTCAACGCGCTCCGTCAGGCCTTTGCCCTGCAGAACCACACCATGGACCGCGCTTGGTATATGGCCCGCGCCGGCCTCACCCCGCGCGATCTTCTCGACGCCCACGAGGCGCGTCTGCGCGACGAGACCCCGCCCGGCGCTCCTCCCCACACGCCCCTGGACCGCGCCGCCTACGACGCCGTCTACAACCAGCTCTACCTCGCCAGTCTTCACCTGCTTGAGGAAGTCGCCGCCGTCGCCGCCGTCGCGCGCGCCTGGCGTGGCCGCGTCCCCATGGCCGTTGCCTCGAACGGCTACCGTCGCAACGTCGAGAGCAGCCTCCGCGCGACCGGTCTGCTGCCCCTCTTCGACCACGTCGTCAGCGCGGACGACGTCGCCCACGGCAAGCCCGCACCCGACGTCTTCCTCGAGGCCGCGCGCCTCCTTAACACCCCACCCGCGGACTGCGTCGTGCTGGAAGACACCGACGAAGGCCTCGCCGCCGCCCACGCCGCCGCCATGCGCGCTGTCGACGTCCGTCCTCACCTCCACACGACCGCCTGAGCCGGCGCGGAACCGTCTCCCAGGCACCGCGCCAGCCCGCAGAAAAAGCTCCGCAAATGTCGTCCCGAACCGGCCCCGAGTCGCCAAAACCCCGCCAAAACGAGCATACTAACCACAATGACGACTCTTCTGCGCGCTACAGCCTCTCTCGCTCTCCTCGCCGGCATCTCCGGTCTCGCTCTCCCGGCCCACGCCGACGACGCCTCCAAGCGCACTAAGGTCGAGCAGCTCCTCACCATCATGAAGCTGAACGCGCTGCCCGATCAGATCCTCGGTGACGTCAAGAACCAGACGCAGACACTCTCCCAGCGCCAGTTCGGCCCCAACCCAACCCCCGACCAGCAGAAGCAGGTCGCCGACTTCCAGACCAAGATCTCGACCCTTGTCGGCGACAACGTGGGCTGGAAGGTGATGGAGCCCGACTTCGTCAAGCTCTACTCCGACACCTACACCGAGCCTGAGATCGACGGCATTCTCAGCTTCTATAAGTCGCCCGTCGGCCAGAGCATGCTCGCCAAGGCGCCCGAGCTCTCCCAGAAGTCGCAGGAGATCGCACGCCAGCGCATGGCCGCCATTCAGCCCCAGCTTCGCCAGGCCGTCCAGGACTTTGTGAAGCAGGCCCAGGCCTCCGCCCCGGCGGCAAGTCCGTCCTCCACCACGGCCGCCCCGAGCCGCACGGCGCCTTCGCTCAACAACTCCACCCCGGCACCTGCGTCCACGCCTAAGAACTAGCTCGTCGGGACTCGGGGCGGCCGCTCTCGCGCGAGATCGCCGCCCTATCATGCACCACCACCTCACACACCCGCCTGAACGTGTCGTGTCCTCGGCCAGTACACTAAGCAGACCCTAAGTCCCGAATGCCTCCGGAGGTTCGCCCGCCCGTGACGACTCGCCTCGCCCTCGCTCTGCTGCTCCTCGCCCCCGCCGCCACGCTCTCCGCACAGACCTCCCTCTCGATCACCTATAAGCCCGCGGCCGACAAGCTGATCGCCGCCTCACTCGCCGATCAGGAGGGCTACGCCGACCTCACCTTCCTCTGCGATCACATCGGCAAACGCATCTCCGGCTCCGAACCCCTCGAGCGCGCCGTCGTCTGGTCGGCCGACACGATGCGCCGCCTCGGCCTGCAGAACGTCACCGTTCAGCCCGTCATGGTCCCGCACTGGGTCCGCGGCGCCGAATCCGGCTCCATCATCGCTCCCGTCAGCAAGCCGCTGCACATGCTCGGCCTCGGTATGAGCGCCGGCACCCCGCCCGACGGTCTCACCGCCCCAGTCGTCGTTGTGCCAGACTTCGCGGCGCTCGACAAGCTCGGCCGCGCCGGCATCGCCGGCAAGATCGTCGTCTACAACGCGCCGTACGTCGGCTACGGCAGGACCGTCCAGTACCGCGTCTTCGGCGCGTCCCGTGCCGCGGCCTACGGCGCCGTCGCCGTCCTCGTCCGCTCGATCACCCCGCTCGCCATGCAGACCCCGCACACTGGCACCCTCATCTACGACAAGGCTCTTCCCCAGATCCCCGCCGCGGCCGTCTCCATTGAAGACGCGCTGCTGCTCGACCGTCTCTCCCACGAGTCCGCCCCCGTCACCGTTCATCTCGCGATGCAGGCCCACATGGAGGCCGACGCGTCCTCCGCCAACGTCTTCGGCGAGATCCCCGGCCGCGAACACCCCGAGCAGATCGTCGCTGTCGGCGGCCACATCGACTCCTGGGACGTCGGCCAGGGCGCGCAGGATGACGGCTCCGGCATCATGGGCGCGCTCGCCGCCGTCAACGTCATCCACCGGCTGGGCCTCGTTCCCCGCCGCACCATCCGCGTGGTCTTCTGGGTCAACGAAGAGAACGGCGGCCGTGGCGGCGAGGCCTATCGCAAGGCCCTCGGCATCGACTGGAAGAATCACGTCGCCGCCATCGAGATGGATGGCGGCGCTGAGACTCCCGTCGGCTTCGGCTACGGCGTCTCCGGCCGAGGCGGCGTCTCCGCCTTTACCCGTGCCACTCGCACCACGGCCCCGCCCGCCGCCGCGCCCGGCCTCAGCCCCGCCGAACAGCACTCGCTCGATCTCCTTCAGCAGATCGGCGCCCTTCTCGAGCCCGTCGGCGCCAGCAAGATCACCCCCGGCGGCGGCGGCTCCGATATCGAACCCCTCATGACCGCCGGCGTTCCCGGACTCGGCGAGATGACCACCGGCGCACACTACTTTGACTGGCATCACACGGAAGCCGACACCCTCGACAAAGTCGACCCCACCGACTTCCGCAAAAACGTCGCCAGCATGGCCGTCATGACCTACGTCCTCGCTGACATGCCCGAGACCCTCGCCGGCCACCCTGGCGCGACTGAGGAGTAGCAGGAGACCACGGCATGCCTCCGGCCGCAGAACACCCCTGGCGGCCGGCTGACGAAGGAACATGGCGCATGAGACCTCTGCTCTCGGCGATCGTCGCTCTCCTTCCGGCCCTGGTCTCGGCCCAGCAGACCGTATCGATCCCGGTCCCGGGGCAGACTGCAGCTCTTCAGGCGGACCTCTACGGCCGAGGCGACCGTGCCGTCGTCCTCGCGCACGGCGGCCGCTTCGATAAGGCGAGCTGGAGCGAGCAGGCCAGAACGATTGCCAAGGCCGGCTTTCTCGTCCTCGCCATCCAGTACACGGGCGACAGCCACAACCTGGACGGCAGCTCAAGCAGCACCGGCTCGGCAAAGGAGAACGCAGCCGACGTCCTTGCCGCCGTCGCGTACTGCCACCGCGTCGGTGCGAAGACCGTCTCCGCTATCGGTAGCAGCCTCGGCGGCGACGCCGTCGCGGATGCGGACGCACAGTCCCGGCCAGGCGAGATCGACCGCATCGTCCTGCTCGCCTCCTCCGCCGGCGAGACTCCGGAGCGCCTGCTGGGACGAAAGCTCTTCATCGTCGCCCGCAACGACCGCAGCGCCTCCGGTCCGCGCCTTCCCGGGATCGAAGCAGCCTTCGCCAGAGCCCCGCAGCCGAAGCAGCTTCTCCTCCTCGACGGCTCGGCTCATGCACAGTCTCTCTTCAGCACGCCCGCCGGTCCATCGCTGATGCGGACGATCCTGCACTTCCTCTCTACGCCATAGCTCCGTCCATAGCCGCCGCCAAACTCGCATCTCAGCTGGCATGAGCCAGATCCGCCCCTGGTGGCAGACCGCCGTCATCTACCAGATCTACCCCCGCTCCCTCCAGGACTCGAACGGCGACGGCATCGGCGACCTCCCGGGCATCCTCGCCCGCCTCGACTACTTCGTCCACCTCGGCATCGACGCCCTCTGGATCTCCCCCGTCTACCCCTCACCCATGGCCGACTTCGGTTACGACGTCGCCGACTACACCGGCGTGGACCCGCTCTTCGGCACCCTGGCTGACCTCGAGCGCCTCATCATGGCCATCCATGACCGCGGCCTCAAACTCATCCTCGACTTCGTTCCGAACCACACCTCCAGTCAACACCCGTGGTTCCTCGAGAGCCGCTCCTCCTTCGCGAATCCCAAACGCGACTGGTATCTCTGGCGCGACCCGAGCGGCCCAGCCACGGCCGACGCACCGCACGGCCTCCCGCCCAACAACTGGCTCAGCCACTTCGGCGGCTCCGCCTGGACCTTTGATGAAGCCACCGGCCAGTTCTACCTCCACTCCTTCCTCCCCGAGCAGCCCGACCTCAACTGGCGAAACCCCGCGGTCAAAGCTGCCATCTTCGCGGCCCTCCGCACCTGGCTCGACCGCGGCATCGACGGCTTCCGCATGGACGTCCTCTGGCTCCTCATCAAAGACGACCAGCTCCGCGACAACCCGCCCAACCCCGACTGGACCCCCGGCTCGCCCAGCTACGGTAGCCTCCTTCCCGTCCATACCGAGAACCAGCCCGAGACCCACCTGATCGTCCGCGAGATGCGCGCGCTCCTCGACACCTACCCCGGCGACCGCCTCCTCATCGGCGAGATCTACCTCCCTCTTCCCGAACTCGTCACCTACTACGGCCAGCCTGCCGCGCCCTCGGATGCCCTCAGCCAGCCCACACCTCCTCTATCGGCCACCGAACCTAAAACGTTAGCCCCGCCCGCAACGTCGACCATCCTATATCCCCAGACCGACACCAGCGCCCAACCTGCTTCCGTCGCCACGGCGACGCCGACCCTCTCCGGCGCCCACCTTCCCTTCAACTTCCACCTCATCCTCTCGGCCTGGAACGCCGAGACCATCGCCGCCCTCATTCGCGACTACGAGCGTCTTCTGCCTCCGGGCGCGTGGCCCAACTGGGTTGTGGGCAACCACGATAAGCCCCGCCTCGCAACCCGCATCGGCCCCGCCCAGGCCCGCGCCGCGGCCCTGCTTCTACTCACCCTTCGTGGCACCCCCACCCTCTACTACGCCGACGAGCTCGGCCTCGCGGACGTTCCTGTCCTCCCCAGCCAGATCCAAGATCCCGCCGAGCGCAACCAGCCCGGCATCGGTATGGGTCGCGACCCTGAACGCACCCCCATGCCCTGGGACGCCACTCCCCTTGCCGGCTTCACCACCGGCCAGCCCTGGCTTCCCCTCAACCCCGATCACACCACCCGCAACGTTCGCACCCAATGGCACGATTCCCGCTCCATCCTCGCCCTCTACCGCCAGCTTCTCAACCTTCGCCGCCGCTATCCCGCCCTGCACGCCGGCGCCATCCACTCCATCTCCGCCGAGAACGGCGTCCTCCGCTACACCCGCACCAGCGAAGCTCCCCACCCGCCCGAACACCTTGAAGTTCTCCTCAACCTCACCGGCCAGGAGCGCACCATTCCCTCCACCGCCGGCACCATCCTCCTCACCACCCTCCTCGACTGCACCAGCGCCAAGGTCTCCGGCCCCCTGACTCTCGAAGCCGGCGAAGGCGTCCTCCTCGATCTGCAAACCAGCTTCGACAGGCTGCCCCGGCAGACGAGTGCGGCCTAGCCGCCGACGGCAACAGCAAGGCTGGACGCGAGACGGATATAAGAAGACTGGCGAGATACCGTCACGCGCATCGCGCAGCTCTCCAACAGAAAGAGCAGCCTCCGACGGCCCACCTCCGCACGCTCCTTCGCTGTGAAAGATCACGGAAGAACGGTGAGCGCAGCGCCTGCTAAACAGCCGGTCACACGTCTAGTTCCCGCCCGATCGCCCGATGCGCTCCTTATTCTCCCGCAGCAGCTCCAGGAAGTCCCGCAGAATCACCCCTGCCCGCTCCGGGTGCCACGCGACGCTCAGCCCCACCCGCACCGTCTCCGGCCGCAGACGCCGGAAGACCACGCCGCGCGTCCGCAGGTGCCGCACCCCCGCCGGCACCAGGCTCACTCCCTCTCCCGACTCGACCAGCGTCAGCACTCCCGCCCACGTCGTCGACGTGTTCACGATCTCCGGCGAGAACCCCGCGCCCGTGCACAGCCCAAGGATGTTGTCGAACAGCGACGGCGTTACTCGCCGCTCGCACAGCACAAACCGCTCCGCCGCCAGCTCCCGTACATCGATCGTTCGTCCCACCAGCGGATGATCCCGCGGCAGCACGGCCACGATCGGGTCCTGGTACAACAGCTCCGAGTGCAGCACCCGGTCGAACGGCGGCTGCAGCGGCCGCGTAAACCCCGCATCGAGCTTTCCGCTCTCGAGCGCCTCCATCTGCGCCGGCGTGTCCATCTCGCTTAGGCTCAGCCGCACCTCCGGGTGCAGCCTCCGGTACTCCCGAATGATCCGCGGAAAGAACCCACCTGCGCCCCAGAGAAAGAACCCGATCGAGAGCGTTCCCACCTTGCCTGCAAGCGATCGCTGCGTCATGTCGACCGCCCGGTCCGCCGCGATCAGCGTCTTGCGCGCCTCCGCGAGAAAGATCAGCCCCTGCGGTGTTAGCCGGATCCGCCGCGAGCTCCGGTCCAGCAGAGCTCCACCCACCTCCGCCTCGAGATCGTTGATCTGCTCGGAGATCGTCGACTGCGAGATGTGCATCTGCCGGCTCGCTTCGGTGAAGCTCTGTCCATCCGCCACCGCGCAGAAGTACCGCAGATGCCGCAGCTCCATCTCATACCTCTCGTCTCATCCTGGCCTACCGAGAACTATCGGTCAAACCGAAGCAGACACCCGGAACAAACTGCGAAACCCAAAGCGTCATCAGGATGTCTCATACTAGACAGAGCCGTCGTCTCTTCCCCGAGGTAACCAGCCATGTGGATCGTCAAGATCGCCCTGACCCGGCCCTACACCTTCATTGTCCTGGCGATCCTCATCCTCATCGCGGCACCCGTCGTCATCAATCAAACGCCCACCGACATCTTCCCTAACATCAACATTCCCGTGATCTCGGTCGCCTGGCAGTACACCGGCCTCAACCCCACCGAACTCGCCGGCCGCCTCACTGTCCCCTATGAGAAGGCCCTTACCGTCCTCGTTGATAACGTCGAGCACATCGAATCGACCACGGTGGCCGGCCAGGTCGTCATCAAGATCTATCTCCAGCCCGGCGCCTCACTCGACACCGCCAACTCCCAGGTCTCGGCCGCCTCCGAGTACCAGCTCCGCTCTCTTCCGCCCGGCATCCTGCCCCCGCAGATCATCAACTTCTCCGCCTCGAGCGTGCCCATCGTCCAGCTCGGACTCTCCGGCAGCGGCCTCTCTGAGCAGCAGCTCAACGATCTCGGCGCCAACCTCGTCCGGCCTCAGCTCATCACCGTCCCCGGCGCCGTCATCCCCAACGTCTATGGCGGCAAGCAGCGGTCCATCATGGTCAACCTCGATCCCAACCTGCTGCAGTCGAAGGGCCTCTCCCCCACCGACGTCCTCAACGCCCTCGCTCAGCAGAACGTCGTTCAGCCCGGTGGCACCGCCAAGATCGGCATCAACGAGTATGACGTGCACATCAACTCGTCGCCGCTCACCGTCGAGGGCCTCTCCAACCTGCCCGTCAAACAGGTCAACGGCGCCACCATCTACATCAAGGACGTCGCCTCCGTCTCCGACGGTGCCATCCCGCAGACCAACATCGTCCGCCAGGACGGCAAGCGCGGCGTTCTCGTCACTGTGCTCAAGAGCGGCACCGCCTCCACCCTCGACGTCGTCGCCGGCATCCGCAAACTCCTCCCCCGCGTCCTCCTCACCGCTCCACCCAACCTTCGCATCACCCCCATCAGCGATCAGTCCGTCTTCGTCCGCGGCTCCGTCCAGGGCGTCATCCGCGAGGCCGTCATCGCCGCCGTCCTCACCGGCCTCATGATCCTGCTCTTCCTCGGCTCCTGGCGATCGACCATCATCATCGCCATCTCGATCCCGCTCTCCATCCTGACCTCGATCATCCTGCTCGGCTCTCTCGGCCAGACCATCAACATCATGACGCTCGGCGGCCTCGCCCTCGCCGTCGGCATCCTCGTCGACGACGCCACCGTCACCATCGAAAACATCGAGCGCTACCTCGAAGACGGTCACCCGCTCGAGGAGGCCATCCTCGAGGGCGCCGCCCAGATCTCGGTCCCCGCTCTCGTCTCCACCCTCTGCATCTGCATCGTCTTCCTTCCAATGTTCTTTCTGTCCGGCGTCTCACGCTACCTCTTCGTGCCCCTTGCCGAGGCGGTCGTCTTCGCCATGCTCGCCTCCTACGTCCTCTCGCGAACCCTTGTGCCCACCCTTGCCATGTACCTGCTCAAGGCGCACGACCACACCGCCATCCCTTCGCGCAGTCCCCTCGCCCGCTTCCAGCGCGCCTTCGAGCGCGGCTTTGAGCGCGTCCGCGCCGCCTACCAGAGCCTGCTCGAGCGCCTCATCGACACCCGTCGCGTCTTCATCCCCGTCTTTCTCCTGCTCTGCCTCTCCGCCTTCCTGCTCGTCCCCTTTCTCGGCCGCAACTTCTTTCCCGCGACCGACAACGGCTCCTTCACACTCCATCTCCGCGCGAAGTCCGGCACCCGCATCGAGGAGACCGCCCGCCTCTGCGATCTCGTCGAGCAGTCCATCCGCCGCACCGTCCCCGCCGGTGAGATGGACAACATCCTCGACAACATCGGCCTGCCCTACTCCACCCTCAACCTGCAGCACGCGACCTCCGGCATCATCGGCGCCGGCGACGCCGACATCCTTGTCTCGCTCAGGGAAGATCACCACCCCACCGCCGACTACGTCCGCCAGCTCCGCATCAAGCTCGCCCGCGAGTTCCCCGGGACCACCTTCTACTTTCTGCCGTCCGACATCGTCACCCAGATCCTCAACTTCGGCCTGCCCGCCCCCATCGATGTGCAGATTGAGGGTGCCGACCTCGCCGGCAACCGTGTCATCGCCGATCGCATGCTCGACCAGCTCCGCCGCGTCCCCGGCCTCACCGATCTCCGCATCCAGCAGCCCAACGACTACCCCGTCCTCGACGTAGCCGTCGACCGCACCCGCGCCGCGCAGGGCGGGTACACCGAGCGCGACGTCGGCTCAAGCCTGCTCAACATCCTCTCCGGCTCGACCCAGCTCAACCCGCAGTTCTACCTCAACCCGCGCAACGGTACGACCTACAATATCGTCGCCCAGACCCCGCAGTACCTCATCCAGTCCCTCAACGACCTGCGCAATATTCCCATCACCTCGACCGCCGCCCGCTCCCCCGAGATCCTCGCCGACGTCGCCGATATCACGCGCTCCCACGAGGACGCCGTCGTCACCGACTACAACATCCGCACCACCCTTGACCTCTACGGCAACGTTCAGGACCGCGACCTCGGCGCCGTTGCCAAAGAGATCGCGCGCATCGCCGCCGACGGCCAGAAGCAGCTCCCGCGCGGCAGCTTCGTCCGCGTCCGCGGCCAGATCCAGACCATGCAGCAGTCCTACATCGGCCTGCTCAGCGGCCTCGCCTTCGCCATCGTCCTCGTCTATCTGCTCATCGTCGTCAACTTCCAGTCCTGGATCGACCCCTTCATCATCATCACGGCCCTTCCCGCCGCCCTCGCCGGCATCGTGCTCTTCCTCTTCACCACCCACACCACGCTCTCTGTCCCCGCGCTCATGGGCGCCATCATGTGCATGGGCGTGGCCACTGCCAACTCCATCCTCGTCGTCTCCTTCGCCAAGCAGCGACTCGAAGAGACACACGACGCCATCCGCGCCGCGCTCGAGGCCGGCGAGACCCGCTTCCGCCCCGTCATGATGACCGCCCTCGCCATGATCATCGGCATGATCCCCATGGCCCTCGGCGCGGGGGAGGGCGGCGAGCAGAACGCTCCGCTCGGCCGCGCCGTCATCGGAGGCCTGCTTCTCGCGACTCTCGCGACCCTGCTCTTCGTGCCCGCCGTCTTCGCCTTCATTCACGGCCGCCGCAGGGCCGGAAGCACCGAACCCGCACAGGAGCCGCGCCCCGTCACCACCCGCGAGGGCGAGCCGCGCGCCGCCCACGCCCTCACGCTCTCCCCGCTCCAGTAGGAGACCCATGACCCCTGCCTTCGACACCCCGACCACCGCCCCGGACCCGACTCGCCCAGATAACCGTCAGGCCGCCTCGACGACGCCCGGCCAGCACGACCCCCATCTCGGCCTGCCCGACCCGCGCACGCACCCCGCCGACCCGAGCCGGTCCGCGCGGCCCGGCCTGCCCCGCATCGCGTGGGTCCTCGCTACGCTCCTTGCACTCGGTATCATCGCCGTGATCGTCGCCGGCATCCTCAGCCGCGCCGCCGCCGAGCATCGCCTGCGCACGCACACCGACGAGTCCGCCATCCCCACCGTCGCCATCACCCACGCCACCACCTCCCACCTCAGCCCAGACCTCGCCCTTCCCGGCAACACCCAGGCCTTCGTCGACACCCCCATCTACGCGCGCACTAACGGCTATCTCAGGCAGTGGTTCTTCGACATCGGCGCCCGCGTCAAGAAGGGACAGCTCATGGCCACCATCGAGACCCCTGAGGTCGACCAGCAGCTCCAAGTCGCCCAGGCCGATCTCAAAAGCGCCCAGGCCAACCTCTCGCTCGCCAACACCACCGCCAAGCGCTACCAGGACCTGCTCAAGCTCGACTCCGTCTCCAAGCAGGAGACCGATCAGGCCACCAGCAACGCCCTCGCCACACGCGCCTCCGTCGAGGCCGCCGAAGCGACCGTCCGCCGCCTCCAGCAGCTGCAGTCCTTCGAGCGCATCTACGCTCCCTACGACGGCATCGTCACCGCCCGCAACACCGACATCGGCAACCTCATCAACGCCGGCTCCTCCGGCGGCTCCGCCCCGACCGATCTCTTCCGCCTCGCCGCCATCAACCAGATCCGCGTCTTCGCCGCCGTGCCCGAGGTCTATTCGACCGACATCGTCGACGGCGGCCGTGCCTATCTCACCCTCGACGAGTATCCCAACCAGCGCTTCGAGGGCCGCGTCACCCGCAACTCAAACGCCATCGATCCGAACTCCCGCACCCTCAACGTCGAGATCGACGTCCCCAACCTCAAGGGACTGCTCCTGCCCGGTGCCTACGTCTTCGTTCACTTCGACGTCCCCTCCAACCCCAACACCCTCACCATCCCGGCAAACACCATGCTCTTCCGCAGCGAGGGCCTTCAGGTCGGCCTTGTGCGCGACAACCACGTCCATCTCGTGCCCATCCGCATCGCCCACGACAACGGCGCGACGGTCGAGATCCAGGGCGGCCTCACCCCCACCGACAGCATCATCCTCGATCCCTCTGACTCCATCAGCGACGGACAGGAGGTTCACATCGCCACCTCCTCCGGCCCCAACTCCGGGGCAACCGGCACCGGCCAGGGCAGCACGAGCGCCGGAGCTCAGCGATGACCCTCACCAACGCGCTCCATCGCGCGCGCCGCCTGCTCGCCTCCCTCACCCTTCTCTCCCTGGCCGGCTGCCTCGTCGGCCCGAAGTACGTCCGTCCCTCTGTCCCCACCGCCCCCGACTTCAAGGAGACCCCAGCCGCCTATAAGGAAGACGGACCCTGGCACACCGCCCAGCCCGCCGATCTCCTCAACAAGGGAGACTGGTGGCTCGTCTTCAACGACCCCACCCTCAACACCCTCGAGCCTCAGATCCGGTCCGCCAACCAGAATCTCCGCGTCGCCGACGCCAACCTCGAGCGCGCCCGCGCTCAGATCCGCATCAACCGCTCCGCCCTCTACCCCAACATCGGCGTCTCGCCCTTCGCCGGCGTCTCGCGCATCTCCGCCAACCGCCCCTTTCCCTCGAGCCCGGTCGCCGATAACACCATCGGCAACGGCAGCGGCGACTTCATCCTGCCTGTCGACCTGAACTGGGAGATCGATCTCTTCGGCCGCATCCGCCGCACCGTCAACATCGCCCGTGAGGAGACCGCCGCCACCAGCGCCGACCTCGCAAACCTCCAGCTCTCCATCCAGGCCGAGCTCGCCACCGACTACTTCGAGCTGCGCGCCGCCGACGCCCAGAAGAAGCTCCTTAACGACACCGTCGCCCAGTACCAGGACGCCGTCCGCGTTACCAACAACCGCTTCGTCGGCGGCGTCTCCGCCAAGTCCGACCTCACCCAGGCCGAGACCCAGCTCCAGGCCGCCAAAGTCCTCGCCTCCGACATCGACGTCGCCCGCGCCCAGTTCGAGCACGCCATCGCCGTCCTCGTCGGCCAGCCGCCCGCAACCTTCTCTGTTTCGCCTGCGCCCCTCGCCGCCACCCCACCCGTTCTTCCGCCAGGCCTGCCCTCCGAACTCCTCGAGCGACGACCCGATATCGCCGCCGCCGAGCGCCGCACCGCCGAGGCCAATCAGCAGCTCGGCATCGCCCGCGCCGCCTACTTTCCCTCGCTCTCCATCGGCAGCTCCATCGGCTTCGAGGGCTCCGCCCCCAACACCATCTTCAACAGCTCCTCCTTCATCTACTCCGTCGGTCCCACCCTGTCGCAGACCATCGTCGACTTCGGCCAGCGCCGCGGCGTCTCCGAGCAGGCCATCGCCGGCTATAACAGCACCACCGCCACCTACCGCCAGACCGTCCTCACCGCCTACCAGCAGGTCGAGGACTCCCTCGTCGCCCTCCGCGTCCTCTCCACCGAAGCCGACCAGCAGCACCAGGCCACCCTCGCCGCCGAGGAGTCCGAGCGCATCTTCAACAACCGCTACGTCGGCGGCGTCGACACCTACCTCCAGGTCATCACGGCGCAGACCGCCGCCCTCAACAACGAGCGTAACGAGATCGACATTATGCGCCGCCGCATGGACGCAAGCGTCCTCCTCGTCAAAGCCCTCGGCGGCGGCTGGAACGTCGCCAACCTCCCCAAGTCCTGACAGCCGGTCCTGACACCCAGTCCTGACACCCAGTCCCGTTCCTCACCCCTCGGATCACTCCCGCAGGGCCTTGACCCTTGCTCGTTGGTGGTAAATTCCCAAAGGACTCCGCATCTGCCGTGTTTGTCGCTCCCGAGCAGCATCTTCCTCTCCTCCCGAGGCCAGCCACGCCAGAGATTCTCATTGTGCCCTGACCGTGACCGTGTTTACATCGGAGAGATTTCCGTGCACCACCTTCCTCCCGCGAGGGACCTGAGGAGCCGTCGATGCCCTACCACATCTCCCGCAACGGACAGAACTACGGCCCTTACACCCTCGACGATCTCGAGCGATACGTCGCCTCCGGCCATGTCCTTCTGACCGATCTCTGCCGTAGCGACGACGACACAAGCTGGCGCCCGGTCGCCGAAGTCCTCCACACCGCCGGGCGTCCTCCCGCCACCCCCACCTCCGGCTATGGCGCCGCGGCCTACACTCCCGGCCCCCCCTCTACAAACCTCTATGCACCCGGCGGCCCACAGGCGCCACCCAACCTTCACTGGGGCCTCGTCCTGCTCTTCGACGTCCTCACCTGCTCCATCTTTCAGCTGGTCTGGAACATCATCATGGGCGCCTGGTTCCGCCGCGTCGCTCCCCCCAGCAAGACCCTCTGGCTCTACATCGCCTCTGCCGTCCTGCTCGTCATCCAGAGCATCACCCAGCAGGCTCTCGGCCTCATGTCCGGCGGTCGCCACGGCTCGATCTATAACGCGCCCTACAACATGCGCTTCTTCACCGGCACCGCCGCCTCCTTCGGCCTGATCGTTTTCATCACCTGGATCACCCGCCTCGTCGCCCGCTTCAACTTCCGCTCCGAGCTCGAGCTCCACTACAACACCGTCGACCCCATCGGCCTCCGCATCAACCCCGTTCTGACCTTCTTCTTCGGCGGCATCTATCTCCAGTCCATCCTCAACCACATCAACGAAGTCAAGCGCCTTCAGGCCTACGGCGTCCTCCCCCGGTGATGGCCACTTCTCAGTGATATCGGTCGGTGCCGTTGTTTCAAGGAGTAGCTGCTCCTGCGTATCTCACGAGAGGCGCGATATTCTCCCGACCTGCCCCATCTACGCCCTCACCGGCCTGCGCTGCCCCGGCTGCGGAGGCACCCACTGCCTCATCGCCCTGCTGCACGGCCACCTGACCTCCGCCTGGCACAGCAACGCCCTGCTTACCGTCCTTCTGCCCGCCGCCGTCGTCCTTCTCCTGGTCGACCTCGCCGCCACCGCGCAAGGCCATCCCTCCCCTGCAGCCCGCCTCGCTAACTCCCGGCCGCTACTCTGGAGCCTGGCCACCGTCACCGTCCTCTTCGGTATCGGCCGAAACCTGCTCTAGACGTCCTTCACAGACGACGAAACCCCGGCCCAGGGCAGCATCGCCACGGACCGGGGTCTCATTGCACCCCGCAGAGTGCAGGTACTCTATGCGTTGACCGGAACCGGCTCCGGCGTGCTCGCCTTCACCTCGGCCGGCTTCGCGTCCGCCGACCCAGGCTTGCGAATGTCAATGCCGCCCTTGAAGAACGCACCATCCTCGATCGAGATCCGCGCTGCGATCACATCGCCTGTCAGCGAGCCCTCGCTCCGGATGTCCACACGATCGCTCGCCTGGCAGTTGCCGCGCACCTTGCCGAGCACCACGACCTCGCGCGCCACGATGTTCGCCGCCACCTGGCCGTTCCGCCCCACCGTCACGCGATTGCCCGGCAGATTGATCGCGCCCTCGACCTTGCCGTCGATATAGAGCGACTCCGAACCCGTCAGCTCGCCCTTCACAATCAGGCTCTTGCCGATCGTCGCCTGCTCGCCTGTCGCCGGCGCCGCCGCCGGGCTCGCGCTCACCGGCGCTGCCGGTCGTGCTGCATTGGTCTCAAAGGTGCCGGGGGTCGTCACCGGCCGGCTCGGCTCGGGAGTTGCTGGTGTTGTACCGCCGGTACCGGGCTGATTCGGTTTCCACATGGTCGCTTGATTCCTTTCCTCGCTTGCTGGTCTCGTGTCGCTTCGATCAAAACGGGCGTCGTCGCTCAACCCGCATGCGGGCCGCTTTCTCTACACGATACTACCGGGACCGCTTCCTCCCCACCCTCGCAAAAACAAACTGCTGTGCAATTCGACACCCCGTCTCGAACCGCACAGCAGCACCGATCATCCCCGGCGCAGCCGCTCCCTAGGCCAGCCAGCCTGGAGAGCCCTGCGGTCAGCCTGGTTAGCTTCCCGGAGGGGGTGGCCCCGGATGCAGGAACCGGTCATAGCCCTCGCGAAAGCTCTCGCGGTACTCCCCGATCGCCGGCGGCGGCACCGGCGGATTTCGAAAGCGCGGATGATGATCGAAGATCGGCGGCTGACCCGTTGCCACGTCGTGGCGCGCCGCCTCAAAGCCATCATGAAACCCCTGCCGCGCAACCGTGTCGACCGCCGGCGGTGGTGGCGGATAGTACGCGACCGGCCGCGGATGCGAGCATCCGGCCAGCAGCAACGGCAGTGAAAGTACTCCAACTTCCATCAGTCTCTTCATGTACGTCCTCGTCGCGGGTGGTACATCCCGAAGCCAATAGACCCTGAACGCCCAACTTTGTTGCTTCCTCGCGGAGACTTGCAGCAGTGGCGCCTCTGCCGCAGCGCCGTCGCTTCCGCTCCACATCTCCTCCAGTGCCCGCCCCCGCGACGCCAACCGCCCAGGCACTCAGCACCCACTCCGCGTCGAAGCACTCCCCCGAACGCCCGGCAGCTGTCCCCGCGTCCCCCAAAAGCGCCATCCTGTTACGAGCTCTCGACCACTACGCTCAAAGCGCACCTGCCTGCGCCTCACGCGCAGCACCATCTCCGCGCCCAGAGGCCCTCGCGCATGACCCTCCTCCGCTACCCCCTCACCCTTACCCTCCTCCTCGTCAGCAGCCTCACGCCCCTCGCCCTGGCCAAATCCGTCGGCCCCAAGGTCCACACCGTCGTCCTCGGCCCCATGCGCCGCGTCCCCTACACCCCCGCCTACGCCACCGCCGACTCCAAGGACGAGGAGAGCACCACGCTTCGCATCCGCGCCCTCTTCGTCGACGACCGCCAGAAAGAGTGGACCCTCGGCGAGCAGCACGCCGTTACCGACCGCTCCTTCGCCATCCGCCGCGCCCTCCACGTCAACGATGCCCTCCCCAACGACCCTGGCGAGCACTGGGTCTGGCAGCCCGGCCCCTGGCTGCTCGTCGACCGCGTCACCGGCCACATCACACCGCTGCACCTGCCCGACTTCGACCCCTCCGTCTCGAACGCCGTCTGGTTCCGCGACTACGCCGCCTACTGCGGCATCAGCTCCACGGCCAGAACCTCCGGTCTCGTCGCTGTCGTTGCCCAGGCCGGCGCCCGCAGGGCCGTCGCCACCCGCCCCGTTGGCAAGTGGCCCACCAGCGACCGCCCCATCCCCGCCTGCAAACCCGCCACCTGGCAGCGCCTCCCCATGCGCGCCACCCTCGAGCCCACAGGCGGCGACCCCATCACCTTCGACATCGTGGGTACCACCTCCCTCATCGAAGAGGCCGACAACGACGAGTGATCCGGCGCCACCCAAACGCCCGCGCCGCGTCCGAATCCTCTGAACATCAGTCAGTGACGAGAGGCATCCCATGACCGAGTTGAAGCTGTATCCCGTAGAAGAAGCCCTCAAAGCGCAAAGGGCCCTGCGCGCCGCCGCTGGCCTCGGCCCCGAGATGTTTCCTGTCCATGCCTTCGTCGGCATGATCAGCGATGAGATCGAAGCCTTGCGTAAGCGCGGCAAGACCGACCAGGAGATCGCCTCCATCATTCATGAGGCAAGCGCCATCGATCTCACTCCCGCGGAGATCGCCGAGCACTACGCTTCCCCGGAACAACGCCACTAACACGAAGACTGAGACCCGTCGCGCGTCCGCCAGGCCGCGGCGCGATAGCATACGTCCATGAACACCGCCACGCTCCTTCCCGCGCCCGCTGTGCTGACGGATCTCCTCCGCGACGCCGAGCTCGCCCACGGCCACCTCTGCGCCGGCCAGATCCTTGGCGTCCGCATGGCCATGCTCGCCTGCGCGCGCCTCGGCGTCCACGACCCTCGCAGCCGCCAGAGCCCCGACCGCAAACGTCTCGTCACCTTCGTCGAGATCGACCGCTGCGCCACCGACGCCATCGCTGTCGTCACCGGCTGCCGCGTCGGCAAGCGCGCCCTCAAGCTTCGCGACTGGGGCAAGATGGCCGCCACCTTCCTTGACCTCGCACGGCCCCTGCCCGCCCGGGCCGACCACTACGAGGCTCTTCGCATCGTCGCCCGAGAGAGCTCCAAAGACCGCGCCCGCGAGCTCTTCCCCGAGATCACCGATAAGAACCAGCAGCAGATGCACGCCTACCGCGAGCTGCCCGACGAAGACCTCTTCGCCGAGCAGTGGGTCTCCGTCGCCCTCCCGCCAAGCGAGTTCCCCGGCTATCGCGGTGCCCGCGTCTCCTGCTCCGCCTGCGGCGAGGGCATCAACTTCGATCGCTTCCAGCTGGTGGACGACAAACCCCTCTGCCGCGGCTGTGCCGATCCCGCCGCCCGCTACTACCAGCCCCTCACCTCGCGTTCATAGCACCGGGCGTCGCACGCTGATCCCCAAAGACATCGGGACCGCCCGGCAGCAGGCCAGACAGTCCCGGAACCTCGATCCTCACCTTCGCTCCGAGCGACTCTCAGCGCCCGTAGTAGCCGTAGTGGTCATGGAAGCGCTCGTGCTCCCACGCGTCATGACGCTCGTGCGCAAAGTACGCCCGCTGCCGCGCGATCTCCGCCGCCCGCGCCGTCTCTAGCCGCTCCCGCTCCCAGCGCTCATGCTCATAGAACGCCCGGCGATCCTCATAGCCATACCCGTAGACGGGGTAGACGGGATGCCCGATCTGGACCCCCACGGCAAACCCCTGCGCCTCCGCCTTCTGCGGCGTCACCACCGCCACCACCCCGGCCAGCACACCCATCATCGCCACCTTCGTCACTGCGCTCCGTGTCGTCATATCGTCCTCCTTGCTACGGATAGGTAAACCCGTGCTAGCGAACGCCGTTGCGCGCAACTTCCCCCTCGCGCCGGGTTACCTCCACCCGCGCCGCGGGCAGCACCAGATCCCCTCGCCGCAGCAGATGCCGCGCCACTCCCTCAACCACCCGCCATAACCGGTTCACCCGCCGCAGCACCCCGTGCGTCCCCCGCGCCAGCAGCAGGGGCCACGTCGCCACCGGCCAGCAGAAGACCCAGAATCTCCAGTTGCCGCCAAATGCAGGCCGGAGCAGCCGTGCAAACGGCTCCGCCACCATCCCCCGCTCCCGCCCTCGCCGCGCGAGCATAATGCTGTCCATCATCCAGTAGCGCAGCACGCCATTCATCAGCGCCCGTGCCAGCCGCGGCCGGTCCGCAAAGGTCTGCTTGGCAATCCGTTCGAGCCGCACCCCGAACACCTCCGAGATACCCCATCCGCCGGAGTTGTGCGACCGGTACAGCACCAGCCGCTCCCAGACGTACAGCACCCGGCACCGCTCCCCAACCAGCGGAAAGATCCACCCCGCCTGCATCAGGTTCGTACCCGCGAGCGACGCGAGCGGCGCGTGCGGCACCTGCATCAGGCGATCTCTGTTCACGATCACCACAGAGATCAGTCCAATCAGGGCATTCACCTTGTTCAGCAGGTAGGCCCCGTCCGTCACCACCTCGGCGAAGCGCCCAAGCCGGTCGCGCAGCGCCCCAGCCGCGAGCGCCGGCCGGTCGCTGCTGAAACCCGCACTCGAGAGATACACCAGGTCGATCGCCTCCACTGAGTCCGCTGCCCGCAGTACCGGCAGCAGCCTCGTGAGCGCGTCCGGCGCCACGAGATCGTCGTCGCCGAAGATCCACACAAAGCGGCCGCGCGCCTCCTCCATGCAGCGTAGAAAGTTAGCGTCTGACCCCACATTCGTCTCGCCGCGCAGTACCCGCACCGGCAACCCGCGCGCCGCGAACTCCGCCAGCAGCTCCGCCGTACCGTCCGTTGAGGCGTTGTCGGCGACCAGCAGCTCGATGGCCGGCTCTCCCCGTACCTGTGGGTCGAGCGCCTCGAGCAGCTGTGCCAGATAGCTCCCCCGGTTGAACGTGGGAATGGCAAAGGTCAGCAGGGGCCGTGCTGGCTCAGGCATGCCACAGCCGCCGGTACTTCTGGAACGTGTACGTCCCGAAGCCAAGCCCGATCACGAGTGTTCCCGCCAGGTACCCCGCCGCAATTCCGCTCGCGCCGAACGCCCGTCCCAGCAGCCACACCATCGGCGCCGTGTAGAGCGCGCCCACAATCGAGTTCACCATGAAGCGCTCCTGTTTGTGCGCTCGCAGGTACATCGCCTCACTCGACACCACATTGTTCCCGATCGACCCAACCAGCAGCATCGCCAGCGGCAGTGGCGCGAGCAGACGTCCGGCGAACGGACTTCCTCGCGCAACAAGGACCATCACCACGACAAACACCGTCGCCGCCCCAAGCACCTGAATCCCTGTCGCCTGACCCAGCGAGCGGAAGAAGCGCCGATCCAGCTCCTCATACTCGCCGCGCGCGATCAGCCGCCCAAACGGCGCCGCCTTCGTGTTCATCCACGCAATCGCCACCGCCGAGAGCGCCCCCGCGATACTCAAGCTCATCCCCATGCGCCCCGCCTCAACCGCGCCCCAGCGCGCAAACAACACCGGCGTGAACATCTGGAACGTGAAGTACCCGCAGATCCACGAGATCGCCATCCGCCACTGAAACGGCCAGATATCCGCGCGCCAGCTCACGTGCTCGATCGCCGGAATCCGGCGCCGCAGCAACGGGAGTAACAGCCCGCGCCGCGGCAGCAGAGATCCCAGACCCGCAACCGCCTGCCCGCCGATCATCAGCCCCGGTGCAAACAGACCATGGCCCAGCACCAACGCCGCCCACCCCAGCACCGAGCCCGTGATCGCCTGAAGCAGGCGCGCCCGCGCGACCTCCGGCACATACCCGCACCCCTCAAGAAACGAAAAAAGCGGATCAATCTGGAAGGTACAAGTCGTCGCCACTGCCGCCAGCAGCCACGGCCCCATCCAGTGCACCTGCACACCCGGCGGGCTGTGCCGGGCGAAGAACGCCCGTCCCGCCGGGATCAGGATCGCGAGCAGCAGCAGCGCGGCCACTGTATACCACCGCAGCGCCCGCTGCAGTACGCTGGCAAGCCGGATCTGCTGCCGGACAGGCCCGCTCACCGTACCGTCACGCGCAATCACCAGGTGCGCCGACTCGTGACTCGCCATCTGCAGAATGACCACCGAGAAGCCCAGCTCGAAGACGATCTGAAGATTCACCAAGGGATAAAACGTGTAGTAGTAGCCCTGTTCTGCCGGCGAGAGAAAGCGGGCGATAAGCCCCAGCGTCAACAGCCCCGCGAGCGACGACCACCCGCGTGCCATCACCGTGAATACGATTGCGCGATCAAGTCCCAGCAGGTCCGCAATGCGCCGCAGCCACACGCCGCCGCGATCACCCCTCCCCACGCCCGGCAGAGCCTCCGGCGTGCCGGCAAGGCTCTCATACGGCGTCGGCGACGCACCGGGAAGGACCTCAGTCGTATCAGCAGGGGGAAGATAGGTCATGCCGGACTTGTGAGCGCGCCACGCACAGGACACTGGCAGCCTCAGTCTAGCAGCAGCCCACAGGACCACCGCTCGACCGGACACAATGCGACGCGCCATCAGCAACACACGCGTCAATGCTTCTTACCGCGTACCCTCGGCTAGATGTGGCAGGAGACCATGCCGCGCTTCTCCAGGTACTTCTGGTGATACTCCTCTGCCTTCCAGAACGTCGTCGCCAGCTCCACCAGCGTGGCGATCGGCTTGCGAAAGGTGCCGCTCGCATTCAACTCGGCAATCTTCGCCTTCGCCAGCCGCACCTGCTCCTCACTCTCCGCAAACACCACCGACCGGTACTGCGTGCCCCAGTCCGGCCCCTGCCGGTTCACCTGTGTCGGATCGTGCAGCGCGAAGAACGCATCGAGCAGCGCCTCATAACCCACGATCGCCGGATCAAACGTCAGCTGCACCACCTCAGCGTGCCCTGTCCGATCCGAGCAGACCTCCTTGTAGGTCGGGTGATCGAGCGATCCACCCTCATAACCGACCGCCGTATCCAACACACCACTCATCTCTCCGAAGCGAGCTTCTACGCCCCAGAAGCATCCCGCGCCAAATGTCGCCTTTTCCGTCGCCACTGTCTTCCACTCCTTTGTTCAGTCCCTCTAACTTGGATGCGAGTGCGAGGCCTATGTGATCACGCCTCCGTGAATCACGCGCGGTCATTCTGGACCTCCATCCGGAACATGGTCAATGGCACTTCGGTGTGTTCCTGTCCCACGCAAACGGCACTGCATCCAGCGTTGGCGTGTATACCTGGCTCTCCACGGCAGGCACCTTCGTCAAGACGATCGTCGCGTCCGCACCGGCCGCCGATTCGCCCGCGGCGGCACCGGCTTCTTCAGCTGCGCCGGCTCCGGCAGCACGCGCCGCCGCTCGACCTTCTTGCCCTTGGCCGCGCGGTCGAGCGCCGTCACCTCACCCGGCGTCAGCTCGCGGAACTCCCCCGGCGGCACATCGAGCTGCAACGCGCCGTAGGCGATCCTCCGGATCTTCTCCACGTGATGGCCGATCTCCTCAAACATCTTCCGCAGCTGCCGGTTTCGCCCCTCGATCAGCGTCACCTGGAACCACGGATTATCTCCGCCGCGGACCTGCTCGATCTCCGCGGGCGCCGTTACCACACGGTCCCGCCGCCCGGAGCGCACCTCGTCCAGCCGACCGCGATCGATCATCACACCCCGCCGCAGCTGCTCGAGCGCCGCTTCGGCCGGCTTGCCCGCGACCTTCACCAGATACGTCTTGCGTACCCCCGCCGACGCCTTCGAAAGCGAGTTCGCGAGGTCGCCATCATTCGTCATCAGCAGCAGACCTTCACTCAGGTAGTCCAGCCGACCGACAGGATAGAGCCGCGGCAGCTTGCCATGTGGCCCCCGCTTGGGCTGCGCCAGCAGATCAACGACGGTCGGTCGCTTCTGCGGATCAGCCAGTGTCGTCACATATCCTCGTGGCTTGTTCACCATGAACCACCGCGGCACCAGCTGCACCGCCTGCAGCAGCTTGCCGTCCACGCGGATGTGATCACGGCTCGCGTCCGCCCGCGTTCCAAGCTCGGTGACGGTCTGCCCGTTGACCTCGACCCGCCCCTCAAGGATGATCTCCTCGGCCTTCCGCCGCGACGCGACCCCAGCCTGCGCGAGAATCTTCTGCAGCCGCTCACCCGAAGGAGAGTCGCCGTCACCGGCACGAGCCTTCACTGAGAGATCGGCCATAGCTTGATTATGCCGCGTTTGCGCTGCAGCGCCTCACTCATATCCGTGCTCCATGCAACAAGTCTTCTCTCGATAGCACGCGGAACGGGGTCAACGTCGGCCAGAGTCTGTGAAACTTCGCCGAAAAGTGGAACGGCGCTCCTCATATAAGAGGAACGCCGACCCCAGTCGACCCCGCGCCCAGTAAAGCCTAGTCGCGCCGTCCGCCGCCGAAGAGCCGCGTGAGCGCCATGAAGATATTCAGCCCGTCCAGGTAGATCCCGAGCGCCAGCTCCGTAGCCGTCTGCCCGTCTCCGCCCGCCCGTATACGCATGAAGTCGACCACCAGTAGCACGCTGAAGATCACCAGCGTCAGCCAGGAGTACACCGTCGGCTGAATGAAGTGGAAGAACAGCGACAGAATGCCGGCGGCCACCAGCAGCAGCAGCCCTGCCGCGGCGATGTTGCCGACGCGACGATAGTCGAAGCTCATAAACTGCGCTCCGATACCCAGAATGCCCATGCCCATCGCCGTCGTAATCGCGGCGTTGAAGACCGCATCGCCCCGTCCAGCACCCACCAGCATGCGGATCCAGGGACTGATCTCAAAGCCAAGCACCAGGCTCAAGCCCAGAAACAGCGTCAGCGAGAGCAGCGGTGTCGCCCGCGTCGCGCGCACGCCCAGGATCAGCGCAAAGCTCGCGATCACGCACACCCACATCATGGGACCGTTGAAGATCGGCGGCGCCATCAGCACGCCAAACGCCGTCACCAGGAACCCCAGCGAGGTAATACCAAGCACGCGGCTCAACAGCCCAGGCGTCGTCTGTGCGATCACCTGCCCGCGCGCATTCATCAGAATCGGATTGCTGTTCATAAGTCACTTCCGCAGCGCCTCTCAACGGCTCGCTGCCACCTGAAGAATAGACGCTCGCTCGCTCAAAAAGAAGCATGCGGTGAAGGACGATCGCAGCCCTCTACACCTTGTTGGTATCGATCGCCGGAGTCCGCTGCAGCCCCTCGGGAGCCGGCCGCAACGGCTGATCCGGTGCATACTCGTTGTCGCCCTCAGGCGTTGCCACCGTGGAAGGCTCATTCGTCTGTGCGCTGTCCGGGGAGTCCCGCGGGTCCCGCGCATGTGGTACCAGTGCATCGTCAGCCATAGCTCTCCATCGTCTCAGCGTCGCTCATCGCCCTGTGTCGCCGTCTCACCCGCAGAAGAGTTCGCTGCCATCTCCTCTAAGTCCATCGCCGCCGCCGGAGGCCGTCCTTCGACGGACGCCTCGTTCACCGGAGAGCTGTCCCCGTCGGACTGTGGCTCGGTCACGTCCGCCTGCGACGGAACCGGCTCACGCGCCGGCACTTCCTCGATCGAGCCGCCCCCGTCTCCACCCCCAACAACATCTCCGCCCGGCACCCCGCTGCCTGGGGATGCTGTCCCGCCACGTGCCAGCTCAGGATCTGTATGTGGACTCTCGGCTCCCGTCGGCCCTGGAGCTGCGTCTTCCTCGGGTGTCATCGTCATCTCCTCCTGCTCCGCCAGTTCGCCGGCCATCTTCTCAAACTCTTCGATGCTCGGCAGCTCGCTCGTGTCCTTCAGCCCGAAGCGCAGCAGGAAGTCTCTTGTCGTCCTGTAAAGAATCGGTCGCCCGATCACCTGCTTCCGCCCCGCCGTCGTGATCAGCTTGCGCGCCATCAGCGAGCCAAGCACCCCGCCCGAGTCCACCCCGCGGATCTCTGAGATCTCCGGTCCCGTCACCGGCTGCTTGTACGCGACCACGGCCAGCGTCTCGAGCGCCTGCAGCGTCAGCCGCAGTGGCGGCTTGAGCGCCTTCACAAACCCGCGCACCGCATCGTGATACTCCGGTTTGGTCGAGAAGCGGTACCCGCCCGCGACCTCCCGTATCTCGAGTCCACGATCGCCCTCGGCATACTCCCGTACCAGCTCTGTCAGCAGCCTGCCGAAGTGCTCCCGCACCGCCCGGTCCCGCTCGCGAGTCACCCGCGCCGCCCGCCGCTCCTCGAGAGCCGTCTCCCCATCCGCCGTGGGCTCGTCCGTCTGCGCCGTCGCCTCACCCGCACCCATCGCGCCCTCCGCGCTACCGTCAGGCTCCTCGAGGCGCCCCCGCTCCTCCTGCCCCTCGCGTGAGAGTGGCTCTCCCAGCGCGGCAGCCGTACCCTGCATGGCGCCGCTCTCCAGCGCCGCATCGGTCGCCGGACCCTCGCCTTGCGGACTCTGCGGCAGATCCGGCTCACTCGGCCGGGAAGTCCCCTCCGCCTCCGTCGCCCGCTCGAGCGCCAGCCGCCCCTGCAGCTCGCGCAGTCGATCCAGCTCCGCCTGCGCCTCCTGCCCCAGCAGCCCCACCAGCTGTGCGAGCGTCACCGGCTCCTCCGCCGCGTAGATCACCGCCTCGATCTTTGCCTTCAGGCTCATAGACTCTGGTCTGTTCCCCGCATCCTGCACGCTCCGGTCGTGCGCAGCCCGGCTCCGCCGGCCCGCGCACGTGTATCTTCGCGGTTCCGGCCGCGTATCCTCTTCGCAAGCATAGCAACCGCAGCTACGATCGTGGGGAGCACCGAAGATCCTCCCCGGAGAGTCGAGCGTCGTGGCTGAAGTCCTTTCCCGCAGAGCATGGCTCCATCGCGCCGCCGCCCTCGCCGCCGCCTCCTCTGTCCCCCTTCCGGTACGCGCCTGCCTCGCCGCCCAGACCCGGAGCCAGCCTCAGACGCAACCTCAGCAGGCCCCCACGCCCGGCGCGTCGGCCACCCCCACCGCCAACCCGTCTGTCAAACCGCCCCAGCCCCCAGCCGGGTCCCCGCCGGGCATGGACCTCCTCGGCGCCGACTCCCTCCGCACCCGCGCCGAAGCCAAGAGCCTCCTCGTCGGCTTCGCCATCAACAGCCGCCTGCTGCGCGAGAGCGAGGCCTACCGCCAAGCCGTCTCCACCCAGTCCAACCTCATCGTGGGCGAAAACTGCATGAAGTGGGCGCCCCTCCGTCCCACCGCCGCCACCTTTAACTTCACCGAGGCCGACGAGCTCGTCACCTTCGCTGAAAAACACGAGATCAAGGTGCGCGGCCATAACCTCTGCTGGCACGAGAATCTTCCCCCCTGGTTCGCCACCACCGTCAATCGCGCCAACGCCGCCCAGGTCCTCACCGACCACATCCGCACCGTCGCGGGCCGCTACAAGGGCCGCATTCACAGCTGGGACGTCGTCAACGAGGCCATCAACCCCCAGGACGGCCGCCCCGACGGCCTCCGCACCTCACCCTGGCTCGACCTCCTCGGCCCCGGCTACATCGAGCTCGCCTTCCGCACCGCCCGCGAGGCCGACCCCGCCGCCCTGCTCACCTACAACGACTTTGGCATCGAGTACGACACCCCCGCCGAGCAGGCCAAGCGCGCCGCCGTCCTCAGCCTCGTGACGCGCCTGCGCGACGCCCACGTGCCCATCGACGCCGTTGGCATCCAGTCCCATCTCACCACCACCGACGCCATCCGCCTCGGCGACGGCATTCGCACCTTCACCAAAGACCTCCGTAAGCTCCGCCTCGCCGCCTACATCACCGAGCTCGACGTCGACGACGACACCCTGCCCGACCTCGAGACCCTGCAGCGCGACCGTGACATCGCCTCCATCTACCGTCGCTATCTCGATGCCACCCTTGAGAGCCCCGCCACCCGCGCCATCGTGGTCTGGGGCGTCGCCGACAGCCAGAGCTGGCTTCAGGCAGACAAGCAGAGACCGAAGCACCCAAGCCGCCCCCAGCGCCCCTTGCCCTTCCTCGTCGACGAGACCGGCCAGTACCGCGTCAAGCCTGCCTTCTTCGCCATCCGCGACGCCATCGACCTGGCAAGGCCGCGCTCCTAAAACTCCCCTCCGGCAAACGACGAGGCGAGCCGCCAGGCTCGCCTCGTCAACACGCAGACGCTTGCCTACTTGGCAATCAGATTGAACAGCCAGAAGAGACATCCCGACAGCAAGGCAGCCGCCGGCAGTGTAAAGATCCACGCCATCGCGATATTCCGCAGCGTCGCCATCTGCAGCCCACTGCCATTCGCCACCATCGTGCCGGCCACGCCGGACGAAAGAACGTGTGTCGTTGACACCGGCAGACCGATCCGGTCGAAGCCGAAGATCGTGCACATCGCCACCAGCTCCGCCGAGGCGCCCTGCGCGTAGGTCAGGTGTGTCTTGCCGATCTTCTCGCCGACCGTGATCACGATCCGCTTCCACCCGATCATCGTGCCCAGCCCAAGCGCAAGCGCAACGGCGACCTTGACCCACGTCGGAATGTACTTGGTCGATTTGTCGAGGAAGCCCTTATAGTTGGTCAGCGGCTTGACGTCCTCCTCGCTCATCTTCGGCCCGAACTTCGGCATCAGACGCATCGCCTCCGAGGTCAAGTACATCTGGTTGCGCACGTTCGACTGCATCTGCTGCGGAACGCTGCCCAGCGAACCGTAGCTGACCGCCTCATTGCGGATGTCGGTCACCATCTGCTCGAGCGCGAGCATGGTGGCCGGCTCAAACTTGTGGGTGGAAATAAACTTCTCGAGCTCCTGCCCGCTGTCCGCAACCACCGTACCTGGCTCGACGTACTTGCCGACCACGCCCGCCACCTGCGTCGAGACCGCCGCAAAGGCCTGCACGGAGCCACGGTCGACGGTGTGGTTGAGCGCATAGGCAGTCGGTACCGTGCCCACCAGAATCAGCATGATTAGCCCCATGCCCTTCTGCCCATCGTTGGATCCGTGGGCGAACGACACTCCCGTGCAGGTCAGCACCAGCAGCGCGCGAATGTAAAACGGCGGCGGCGCTGTCCCCTCAGGCGCTTTGTAAAGCCGCGGGTCCTTCGCGACGGCCTTGAAGATCATCAGGACAATCGCAGCCAGCACAAAGCCGATAATCGGCGAAAAGATCAGCGCCTTGAAGACTTTGGTGACCTGCTCCCAATCCACACCCGACGTGCCGCTGTGCCCGTTGATGAACTGATTCGCCAGGCCCACGCCCAAGATCGAACCCACCATCGTGTGCGAGGAGGAGACCGGCAGACCGCGCCACCACGTCGCCAGGTTCCACACCACCGCCGCCATCAGCAACGCGTACACCATGGCAAAGCCCGATCCGCTCGAGACCTTGAGGATCAGCTCCACTGGCAGCAGCGCCACGATCGAAAAGGCGACCGCGCCCGAGCTCGTCAGCACACCGATAAAGTTCCAGACTCCAGACCACATCACCGCGATGTGCGGCTCGAGCGAGTGCGTATAGATCACCGTCGCCACCGCGTTGGCCGTGTCGTGAAATCCATTCACAAACTCGAAGCCGAGCGCGATCAGCAGCGCCGTCCCCAGCAGAATGTAGGGGAAGACCGACGCTTGATGCACCGACGAGAGGTCCTGCGAGAGCTTGGTCACGATGTAGACCAGGCCGCCCGCCAGCAGCAGGAGAAACGCCGCGCCGCCCCAGCGGCCGGTCCCGGAGTTTTTAAGCTTCTCTTCCAGCAGTGACGGTGCTACCGCGGTCGTTGCCATACTCTGCGCCTCACAATTGATGTCGAATCGGGTAGCCTCCTACCTTACGAACGGAATGCGACGGGAGTGTGAACCTCAGGTAAACGTCGAGGCAATCTGTCCCGGGTCTCACGAGCATCAAAAAACTTGAAGAGAGCGCGATATGGAGCTCCAGGTCGTGCGCGGAGACATCACCCGCCTCGCCGTCGATGCCATCGTTAATGCCGCCAACTCCAGCCTGCTCGGCGGCGGCGGCGTCGATGGCGCCATCCACCGCGCCGCCGGCCCCGACCTCCTCCGCGCCTGTCTCGAACTCGATGGCTGCCCCACCGGCAGCGCCAAAGCCACTCCCGGCTTCCGCCTGTCCGCGAGGTGGATCTTCCACGCCGTCGGTCCCGTCTGGCGCGGCGGCACCCACGGCGAAGCCGAACTCCTCGCCGGCTGCTACCGTCGCTCCATGGAGCTCGCCCGCGAGCACGGCGTCCGCTCCCTCGCCTTCCCCGCGATCTCGACCGGCATCTACCGCTTCCCCCGCCAGCAGGCCGCTGAGATCGCCGTCACCACCGTCCGTATCGCCGCCCCCGCCAGCGGCGTCGGCCAGGTCCTCTTCTGCTGCTTCGACCATGAGACCGAACAGCTCTACCGCGATCTCCTCGGCTGAAGGTTACCGCCAGTCGTCTCGCGTTCGCTCCCGCTGTTCAAACACCTCATCAAAACTCGCCGCCTTCTTGACCAGAATGTCGGCCATCGGCGCCGGCTGGTACAGCAGCACCGCCTGCAGCCGCACCAGCTCCAGCATCGCAAGAAACATCGAGATCACCGCCCGCTCCGTGTGCGTCGCGTGCAGCAGCCGCCGCAGACTCACCGGTCGGTCCTCCATCAGCAGCCGCCGCTTTACGTAGTCGATCATCTGCGCCACCGTGATCGCGTCCTCATCCACATTCAGCACCGGCCTCGCCCGCATCCGCTCCAGCACCTCGCGGAAGACGCGCACCAGATCGACCGTGTCCGCCGCGATCTCCCGCTCCATCCCCGTCGGCCCATCTACGGCCGGCTCTCCCGCACGCGCACGCAGATCCTTCAGTAATTCCGCCATCCCCGGTTTGGTCCACGTCGCCTCCTCGATCTGCTGCTTCTCGAGCAGCATCTGCGCCGCCGCCTTGAAGCGCTCATGCTCAAGCAGCCGCTCCACCAGCTCCCGCCGCGGATCCTCCGCATCCGGACCACCCAGCACATCAGCCGGGTCGCGCGGCAGCAGCATCTTCGACTTGATGTGAATCAGCAGTGACGCCACATAGATGAACTCCCCTGCCGCATCCACATCCGCCTGCTTGAGCTGCTGCGTGTACTCCAGAAACTGCGCCGTAATCCGCGCGATCGGAATGTCGTAGATGTCGATGTTCTGTCTGCGAATCAGATCCAGCAGCAGATCGAGCGGCCCGTCATACACCTCGCCCACCGTCACCGAGAACGGCGACTGCGACACCTCCTCAGGCGCCTTCTGCACGCGCGGCTCCCGCGGGGCCACCGGCGCCGGCGACGGCACCAGGCGAAAGGGTGTCTCCGCCGCGGCCGAAGATGGCGAGGACACCTCACGGGAGGGTACCAACGCGTCCGCCGCGTTCTGCTCCTTTGGCCGCTTCATCGTCACCGCAGCCCCATTACGCGGTGCACCTCGCGCAGGGTCACCCCCGCTCGTGCGGCTGCGCGCGCCGCCCCGTCATCAAGAATCTCTCGCACCAGCCCTGGCGTCCGCTCCAGCTCCGCCCGCCGCTCCTGAATAGGCGCCAGGTGCTCGATCACGGCATCCGCCAGCCATCCCTTGCACTCGATACACCCGATCCCCGCCGTCCGGCAACCCTCTGCCGCCTCGCGCTGCACCGCCTCGCTTGAGAACACCTTGTGCAGATCAAACACCGGACACACCTCAGGATCGCCCGGGTCCGTCCGATGCACCCGCGCCGGATCTGTCACCATCACCTTCAGCTTCGCCCGGATCTCCGTCGGCGGCTCCGACAGCATCAGCGTGTTCTCATAGCTCTTCGACATCTTGCGCCCGTCCAGCCCGGGCAGCTTCGGCGACGGTGTCAGCAGCACCTGCGGCTCCGGCAGCACCGGCACAATCTCGTAGGCCGAGAGCTTCTTCGTCTGCTGCGCCGCCGCCAGCATCTGGTGCGGTGTGAAGTGCTCGAGCGTCTTGTCGCCCGCGATCTTTCGCGCCCGCGTCCGGATCGCCTCCATCTCCCACGGAGCCGCCTCCGCCGCCAGACGGAACCCGCCCGGATAGAGCGCATTGAACCGCCGCGCCACCTCGCGCGTCAGCTCCACGTGCGCCACCTGGTCCGCGCCCACCGGCACATACTCCGGCTGGTACAGCAGGATATCGGCCGACTGCAGCAGCGGATACCCCAAAAACCCAAACGTCGCCAGATCCTTCTCTCGCAGCTGCTCCTGCTGATCCTTGTACGTCGGCACCCGCTCCAGCCAGCTCACCGGCGTGAACATCCCCAGCAGCGTGTTCAGCTGATCGTGCGCCGGCACATCCGACTGCCGGAAGATCACCGTCCGCTCCGGCATGAGCCCTGCCGCCAGGAAGTCGATCGCGATCTCCTGCGTGTGCTCCGCGATCCGGCTCGTCTCCGCGTACCCCGTCGTCAGCGCGTGCAGGTCCGCGATGAAGAAGTAGCAGTCAAACGCCGGCTGACCCGCCGCGTCCCGCCGGTTCTGCAGCTCGACCCAGTTCCGTAGCGCTCCCACATAGTTGCCCAGGTGCAGCCGCCCGGTAGGCCGCATGCCGGAGAGAACACGAGGCCGCGATGAGGAGTTCACTTCAGTCATTTCGCTATCAGGCGATGGTAAATCAGCCCAGCCCCGCCACCCGCATCTAGAGCGTCGCCAGCAGATGCTGAAACAGACCCAGCACCGGCCCGAACGCGAAGTACAGCAGCCGGAAGCCCACCAGCAGAAACCCGATCGTAATGTACAGGCTCCACGAGTCGTAGATCTGCGCCGCCCGGTACGGCAGGTAGTAGCGCAGGATCTTGCCCCCGTCGAGCGTCGGCAGCGGCATCAGGTTGAACACGCACAGGAAGAGGCTGATCAGGATCCCGAAGTAGAGCAGCAGCACGACCGGAAAGATCCCCGGCAGCGCATCCGGTGAGAGCGGCGCCCGCAGTGCAAAGTAGGGCGCGACCATGATGCACCCCGCGGCCGCCGCACTCACATGCTTCCAGACCACCAGAAGCAGCAGGCACACCACCGCCGTCGCAAACTGCGCCGCCGGCCCCGCCAGCCGGATCGCATTCTCCTGGCTCGGTCGCTGCAGGTTCCGCGTGCTGATCGGCACGTCCTTGCCCCACCCGATCACCAGCGGACTGCGAAACAAAAAGATCCCCGGCCAGATCACCGTGCCCCACAGATCGTAGTGCCGCATCGGATTGAGCGTGAACCGCCCCAGCATCCGCGCCGTGGGATCGCCCAGCCGGAACGCCACCCACGTCTGCGCACAGTCATGAATCGAGATCGACAGCACCAGAATCAGGTACTCGAACAGAACGGTGACGATCTCCATTGGGCTCATCGCTCTCCAGACTATCGGAAGCCGAACCCGCAACCGTGACCGCCGTCCCAAAACACGACGCATCTCCAGAGTCGACGACGCTTACTCAATCGCGAAGATCGCCCGCACCGTCACCGACCGTTCAATGCGCCTTGGATTCACCTGCAGCTGCTCCGAGCCGCTCGCCGCCCGGTGCATCGCCGCCAGCGCCACCGGCCGCACGGTGCTCGACTCGCTCTCATTGGAGGCGTAGAGCAGCGCGCCTACCTTTCCGCCAAACCCCTGCACCATCTGTCCCGCGACCGTGTGCGCCCGCTGAATCGCCCGTGCCGCCGCGTCCGCCGTCGCCGCGCCCTCGTCCTTCAAACTCCAGTCCACCTGCCCGGACTGGTTCGCGCCTGCGATCACCGCGACATCCAGCACGTGCGCCGCCGAGGCCGCGTCCGCGCGCACCAGCCACGACTGCTGCACCTGGAACCGGCGGTTCGCGGCCTCACCCGGAGCCATCCGCTCCACCTGAAAGTTCTCTACCGGCTGGATCGACTGACTGTCGCTCTCGATCGCGTCCGTCGGCACGCCCGCGTCGTTCAGCGCCTTCACGATCGCCGATGAGGTCTCCGTCCCCGTCGCATACGCCGTGTCCTTGTCCTTGCCGTACACCAGAAAGCCGACGTGCACCGTCGCCACGTCCGCCATCACCACCACGCGCTCGGTCGCCGTCACCGCCACCGTACGGTTGTCTTTATTGACCTGCACCTGCTGGCCACGTGCGCCCATCGTCGCGAGCAGCACCGCCGCGCACACACCCGAACGGCCGATCCCGACCACTCCGGAGACAAACCCACGCTCTCGCCTGACCCGCTCCCCGAAACCTCTCACTGGTTCTCGCCCTCGTCTTCCCTCGTAGTCAGCAGCGTCCCGAGCGTCTCGCGATACCGCGGCAGTCGTGCTGCCTCCCGCTTCGGGTCATCAAGCACCCGCTCCGGCGGCGGCGTTCCGACCCGCGCCCGCGCGTTCGCCTTGATCGCCTTCACCTTCGAGAAGCTCCGCTTCTTGCTCTTCGCCATCCCGTCGCTCACGGCCGGCGCCGGACCACACCCCGGCAGCCATGGTGCCACGGCTGATTATGCACTACTCTGAACCGTGGCAGCCGTCACCACGATACGCCTCGCGGCTGTCACAATCGAGGGGAGGTACGGGATGGAAGAGCGCGATTTCTTCGATGAGCGGCCAGAGCAGCGGAAACACCCCATGAGCTGCCCACACTGCGGACAGCAGAACGAGTACGAGCTCTCCTGGCTCGTCCGCCGCAAGCGCGCTCAGCTGCCGCGCGGCGCCGACGACCGCGACCGGGCACGCTTCGCCAAGGCTCAGAGTTATATGGTTCGCCGCGACGACATGGTCGGGTGCAAGAACGTCCGCTGCCGCAAGCGCTTCGACGTCGTCGGCATCCAGTCCGTCGCCTTCATCTAGCGCAAACGCGCGCCGGCTCAGCCGCCCACCCGCGCACCCGCCTGTGATTTAATGACCGCAGCGGCGCGCTCGATGAGACGCATCGCACGCTCCAGAACCGAGGATCAGACACCATGGCCAACACCCTTCTGCCCGTCGAAGAGCGCGAACTCACCCCCGATCAGGTCGAGCGCATCGACCGTCGCCGTCGCCGCGGGCAGCTCTTCCTCGTCATCTGCTTCCAGTGCCTCATCGTCGGCACTCTCGTGACCATTTGGGCCGGCCAGGACGCCACCTACTCCCCCGGCCTGGCGCACCCCATGGTCTACCTCGACGCCGTCCTCTTCCTTCTTGCCGCCGTCTTTGGTGTCGCCGGCATCAACCTGCGCCGTGGTTCGACCGAGTTCCTTAGCTACTAAGCCCGGCGTCGTCACGCCGCCGCCGGTCGGCCGCCTCCGCCATCGCTCAGCTCTGCGCTTTGCAGGAGGCCGGCGAGCCGCTGCGGCCCCGCCCACAACTCTCCCCCGCGAAACCGATCCTCCATCGCGCCGCAAACTCGGCGCCTCCCTGCACATTCCCTCTGACATCGCAGGTATCTGCTCTAGACTGGCTGCACATACGGGAGCCAGCCAGCGGTGAGAGAGATCGAGCACGCAGCCCGCGAGATCGAGGAGCACACGAGCGGCCACCCGGACGCCAGCTTCCCACTGTGGCCTGCGCCTTCCGCATCTGCGCCCTTCGCATCTGCGCCCTCCGTGAAGGAGCGCCGCTTCCCCAACCTCGCCGACACTCCCATCCTCACCGCCGCCCCGAGCGGCCTCTTCCACGGCGCACTCGCCCGCGAGACATGGCCCTCTCCCGCCATCCTCCGCCTGCTCGGCTCGCTCGCCATCCTCACTCTCTGCTCCTGGCTCGGCATCGTCCTCTCGCACCAGTCCGAGGGCGTCGCGACCATCTGGCTCTCGAACGGCATCCTCTTTGGCCTGCTCATCACCCGTCCGCCGCGCCAGTGGCCCGCCTACTTCGCGATCGGCCTCACCGCGGACACCCTCGCCGACGTCCTCTTCGGCGATCCCTTCCGCCTCGCCGCCGGCGTCTCCGTCGCCAACTCCGTCGAGGTCATCACCTCCAGCCTTCTCCTCACCCGTGTCTTCGGCGTGCCCCTCAATCTCGCCCGCCGCCGGCCGCTCATCGGCTTTCTGCTCATCGCCGTCGTCGCCGCGACGGGTCTCTGCAGCATCCTCGGCGCCTCCTGGACGCTGCTCTTCCTCCCCGCCGGCCCCTGGTGGCAGCTCGTTCGCACCTGGTGGCTGGGCGATATGCTCGGCATGGCCCTGCTCGCTCCGCTCGTCTTCATGCTGCAGCGACCCGGCTTCTTTACCATCCTTCGCGGCCGCACCCTGCCTCACACCCTGCTCGTGCTGCTCGTCGCCGCCGCGAGCACCACGCTCGTCTTCCTCGACAGCCACGACCCGCTCATCTTCTTTCTCTTTCCGGCGCTTCTCCTGGTCGTCTTCCGCCTCGGCTTTCCCGGCACCGTCATCACCATCGTCCTGATGGCCTGTATCTCCATCGCCCTCACCGTCAGCGGACACGGTCCGCTCATGCTCATCCCCGGTGAGCACGCCACCCTGCACCGCATCGTCGTCGCACAGGTCTTTCTCGCCGTCGCCACCTTCACCATGTTTCCCGTCGCCGCTCTGCTCGAAGAGCGTGCCGAGCTCCAGCACTCCCACAGCGAGAGCGAAGCCCGCTATCGCTATCTCGCCAGCGCCGACGACCTCACCGGCCTCTCCAACCGTCGCGCCTTCAATCTCCGCCTCGAGCAGGAGTGGCATCACGCGACCGGCGCCGCCTCACCCGTCGCCCTCATCCTGCTCGACGCCGACCTCTTCAAGACCTACAACGACCTCTACGGCCACCTCGGCGGCGACGAGTGTCTCCGTGCCATCGCCGCCACCATCTCCGAAACCGTCTCGGAGTGCGCCTTTCGCAACGGCCTCTCCCACCATCTCCTCCCTACCGTCGCCCGCTTCGGCGGCGAGGAGTTCGCCGTCATCCTCCCCGGCCAGACCGCCACCGATGCCGAGCTCCTCGCCGAGCAGATCCGCAGTGCCGTCTTCGCCCGCGCCCTTCCCCACGAGGGCAGCCCCAGCGGCATCCAGACCGTCTCCCTCGGCGTCGCCTCCCTCGTCCCCGAGCCCGGCGAGGCCGTCATGGAGCTCGTCACCGTCGCCGACCGCGCCCTCTACGAAGCCAAGCATCTCGGCCGCAACCGCGTCGTCACCGCCTGACTGCAGACGCCTCCGATAACCCACCATCCGCGAAACTCCACACCGCTCCGCAACGTACCTATACTGACCGCGTAACCCTTTTCACTGCAGTGCATCTAAAAACCACGCGGCAGCTGCGCGCGGGCTGTCGACTATGAGCACCTCATCCTCCCTGGTATCGATCGCGAACCCCGTCGCCTCCGGCGTCCCGCTGCTACCTGCCTTCGATCCCCTGCTCCACACCGCGCGCCTTCGTGACAAATTCGGGCGCGCCATCACCGACCTCCGCGTCTCCGTCACCGATCGCTGCAACTATCGCTGCGTCTACTGCCGCACCGGCAACGAGGGCGCGCAGTTCGCCGAGCTCTCCATCGACGACTATCTCCATATGATCCGTCTCTTCGTCGAGCTCGGCGTCGAGAAGGTCCGTATCACCGGCGGCGAGCCCCTCCTCCGCGCCGGCCTGGTCGAGATGATTGAGGAGCTCAGCACCTATCGCACCGCCTTCCTTCCCGACGGCCGCCCCGCCCTCCCAGGCCGAGGTCTGCCCCTCGACATCGCCCTCACCACCAACGGCCACCTCCTCGAGACCCTCGCGCAGCCGCTCCGCCGCGCTGGCCTCGACCGCGTCACCGTCAGCATGGACGCCGTCGACGCCGAGACCTTCACCCGCATCACCCGCGTGCCGCGCAGCTTCGATCGCGTCCTCGCCGGCATCCATGCCGCGCAGGCCGCTGGTCTCGATCCCGTCAAAGTCAACTGCGTCCTCCTCCGCGGCTTCAACGACACGCAGATCGAGCAGTTCGCCGACTTCTCCCGACGCGAGCGCGTCATCGTCCGCTTCATCGAGTGGATGCCCCTCGAGGAGGCCTCGAGTGACCCCAATGCCCGCTCCTGGGACCCCGCGACCGTCGTCACCATGGATGAGATCGTCGATCGCCTCAACCGCGTCCGGCCCCTCGTCGAGCTTCCCCCCAACGCCGCCGGCGAGACCGCGCGCCGCTTCACCTTCGACGATGGACTCGGCGAGATCGGCATCATCGCCCCTGTCAGCCGCCCCTTCTGTGGCCACTGCAGCCGCGTCCGCCTCACCTCAGACGGCAAGATCCGCACCTGCCTCTTCTCGCAGAGTGATCACGACCTCTCCGGCCGTTTGGCCCGCGGTGGAACCGACACGGAATTGAAGACGTACATCAGGCATGTGATCCTGCACAAGGAGGCTCGCCATCACATCGGCGAGCCGGGCTTTGAAAAGCCCTCACGCAGCATGGTGCACATCGGCGGGTAGCACCACCCCCGCCCTCGTCGCTCAGGATTTCGCTCCGCTCTCGCAGAGCGGTTTGGGGGCCCCGTGAAAGATAGGCGTCAGTTCGAGGTCATCGACAGCCGGCAGATGGACCATCTGCGCGTCTTCCACGACGTCGCCCGCACCCTCACGGCCTCTCTCCAGCTCGAAGAGATCCTCGGCACCATCATGAGCAAGATGGCCAGCTTCTTCGGCCCCGAGCGCTGGTCAATGATGCTCGTCGACGACGCCACCCAGGAGCTCTACTATGCCATCGCCGTCGGTGAAAACGCCTCCAGCCTCAAGGGCCTCCGCGTCCGCATGGGCGAGGGCGTCGCCGGCTGGGTCGCCTCCACCGGCAACCCCCTCGTCGTCCCTGACGTCTCCCTCGACACCCGCTGGAAGGCCTTCACCCAGGCCCACCCCGAGCTCAACATTCAGTCCATCGCCTGCGTCCCCATCCGCTCCGATGGCAAGACCCTCGGCGTCATCCAGCTGCTCAACAGCAAGCTCGATCTGCTCAGCGAGTACTCCATCTCCTTCCTGCGCATCCTCTGCGACTACGCCGCCATCGCCATCAACAACAACCGCTCCGTGACCCTCATTCAGGAGCTCACCATCACCGACGACTGCACCGGCCTCTTCAACGCCCGCCACCTCTATAGCATGCTTGAGCAGCAGGCCCGGCCCGACCAGCACTTCAGCCTTCTCTTCATCGACCTCGACCGCTTCAAGCAGGTCAACGACACCCACGGCCATCTCGTCGGCAGCCGCCTCCTCGCTGAGGTCGGCGACCTCATGCGCCGCTCCATGGGCCCCGGCACCTCCTCCTTCCGTTATGGCGGCGACGAGTTCGTCGTGCTCCTGCCCGGCGTCGCCAAGGCGGAGGCCACCGCCATGACCATCAAGCTGCACAACGACCTGCGCTCCACCCGCTTCCTCGAGGGCGCCGGCCTCTCCCTCCAGCTCTCCGGCTCCTTCGGCCTCGCCACCTATCCCAGCGACGGCAACACCGTCGCCGCCATCCTTCGCTCCGCAGACACCATGATGTACGAGGCTAAAGTGGACCGCGACACCGTCGTCATCGCCGGCCAGGGCGTCGTGGCCGGTCGCCGGGTGGAGACCAAGACGCCGCTTCCACCATCGGCCCTGCCCCCCGGTCAGGCTCCCCAGGCCTGACTACGCCGTAAGCAGCGTCAGGAACGTTCCTTGAACAACGCCACTTGGAACAACGAACACCGGACTCCGCAGCCCATCGCCACAGCACAAAAGCGTCACATCTACCGGCCGCTCTCCGCACAGATCCGCGTCCACCCCGCCGGCTCGACCTTCGTCCTACTCCGGCCGCCGCCGGTCCAGCTGCACCGCGCGCCGCTCCTCCGGCTTCAACACATCGCGGTTCTCCGGCGCCACCGGATGCACCCCAAACTCCCACACCCCGAGGTTGATCTCGCGCTCGTTCAGCACCTCGACGAGCGCATACTCGCCGAATAGCAGCGCCTCAGGCGAGGTGAGCTTCATCCAGTGCCCTCCGGGCAGCAGCTCCGTCCTCATCTCGACCACATCGCTCTGCCGCCGCCCGCTTGTCAGATCGAAGCTCGCCACCAGCCGCGCGTCCTGGCGCACGTCGACCCGTACGATCACGTACCGGCTCGTCGTTGCTCCACCCGCCGACGCACTTGGCGCATCGCCGGTCGCGCCATGCGTGTCGACCGTCAGCGCCGTCCCGCTCGCCGGCGTGCTCGTCTCATCGCCGACACGAAGGTAGATCTCCGGCTCCGCCACGTGCAGCTGCACCGCCGCCCGCATTCCCCGCAGCGTCACGACCGGGTGCGGGCTCGATCGCGGATTGATCAGCCCCTTCAGCACGTTATGCGCCGTGTTCCGGTTCAGCTCCCCCGCACTCTGCGCCATCGGCACCAGCTCCGGCGTCCCCTGAAAGGTGTCGAGCGCCAGCACGCTGTCCTGCTCCGGTAGTCGCAGGTTAGGCGCGACCTCCGGCGTTAGCGCGCGCCGGTCCGCCTCCTCCTTCGCCAGCTCCGGGTCGATCACCGGCGGCGCCTCCGGATCCTGCGCCAGATGCCGCTGCTCCCACCGCTCGGTCGCCGGCAGATCCACCAGGCTCAGCGGAATCACCTCTTCCGCCCCGCCCCGCTCGGCACTGCGGTAGTGCACATCCTTTCCCACCACCTGATAGCTCGTCACGACCTGGTACGTCCCATCCTTCAGGATCAGCCGCGTCCGCCGCCGTCCCGCCGCCTGCGTCGGTGCACCCGGAGGCGCCAGCGCCGGCCGCGCATCCCCATTGCCCGCCTGCGCACACGCCACCCCACCCAGGCCCGTCATGATCCCATACAGCATCACCGCGAGCCCCAGCCAGCCCGCGCCCGCCGGCCACCCCGCTCGCCCACCCGGCCTTTGCACCGCGACCCGCACCGAAGCTCTCCAAGACAACCTCTGGTTAGACGCCCGATCTCCCCCCTTCGCAACATCGCTCCACCTACACCCGCCGCCGATGCGTAAACCTTCGCGCCGCCGGTCCTCGGTACTCTCCCACCACCTGCCCCTCACCGCGCAGCAGATACTTCGTCGTCGTCAGCCCCTCCAGACCCACCGGCCCGCGCGCATGAATCCGGCTCGTCGACACCCCCACCTCCGCACCCAGCCCGTACCGAAACCCATCCGCAAACCGCGTGCTCGCATTCATCATCACGCTCGCCGCATCCACCTCGCGCAGAAACCGCTCCGCCGCCTCCCCGTCCGTCGTGCAGATCGCCTCCGTGTGCGCCGACCCGAACGCGTGAATGTGCGCAACCGCCTCCTCCATCCCGCGCACCACCCGCACCGCCAGCCGCAGATCCCCGTACTCCGTGTGCCAGTCCTCTACCGTCCCCCACTGCGCCGCCGGCCCAACCCCCTCACCCTCATGCGCCTCCACACCCACCAGCGCCCGCGTCGGTGCGTCCGTCAGCAGCTGCACCCCGCACGCCGTCATCCGCTCCATTAACCGCGGCAGAAACTCCTGCGCAATCGCCTCGTCCACCAGCACCGTCTCGACGGCGTTGCACACCGCCGGATAGTCCGTCTTGCTGTCCGCGATCACCCGCAGCGCCATCGCCTGATCCGCCGCCCGATCCACAAAGATGTGGCACACCCCATCCGCGTGGCCCAGCACCGGAATCCGCGTACTCGCCTGAATGTGCTCCACCAGCGCCCGCGACCCCCTCGGAATCACCAGGTCCACCAGCGCCGTCAAGTGGAGCAGCGCCGCCACCCTCTCCCGTCCCAGCACCAGACCCACCGCCGCCACCGGCAGCCCCGCCGCCGCGATCGCTCCACGCATCACCTCGACCAGCACCGCCGCCGTCCGCTCCACCTCGCGCCCCGGCTTCAGCAGCACCGCATTGCCGCTCTTCAACGCCAGCGCCGCAATCTGTGTCACCGCATCCGGCCGCGACTCGAAGATCACCAGCAGCACTCCCAGCGGCACCGACCGCTTCTCCAGCTCCAGCCCGCGATCCAGCTCCATCGCATCCAGCAGTCGCCCCAGCGGATCAGGCAGCGCCGCCACCGCCCGCACCTGCGCCGCCATCTCCGCCAGCTTCCCCGCCGTCAGCCGCAGCCGAGCCTGATTGCTCGCCGAGAGCTCCCCTGCCTCCACCAGCGCGTCCGCCGCCGCCAGATCCCGCGCATTCGCCGCGAGCACCCGCTCCGCCGCCCGCTCGAGCGCCACCGCGATCCCCTCCAGCACCCCGTTCCGCGCCTCCGCCGGGAGCGGCCCCATCCGGTGCGCCGCCGCCCGCGCCGCTCGCGCCATCGCCTCCATCTCCGTAACCGGGTCCGTTACAGATGCCGTGCCCGCGTCTGTCTTTGCATCGGCGGTCGCGGCGAACTCCCGCAACCCCCCTGCCAGCGCCCCTCCACCTGCATCGCTCATCGCTCCGCCTCCCCATCAACCCGCGGCAGAAACAGCGTTCCCATCCGAAACTCCCCCGCCCCCGAAACTCCCGCCAGCACCCCTTCAAGCACCGCCGCCCGCCGGCCATTCGCAATCACCGCCATCCGCCCTGCCGCCATCGCCATCCCCGCCGCCTCCAGCTTCGACGCCATTCCGCCCCGTCCCCGCCCGTTTCCGCCCGCCGCATACGCCCGCACCGCCGCCGTCATCTCCTCCACCACCGGCACCAGCCGCGCTGCCGGGTCCATCGGACTCCGGTCAAACAGCCCGTCTACATCTGACAGCAGCACCAGCAGCTCCGCGTCGATGTGCATCATCACCAGCGCCGACAGCTTGTCGTTGTCCCCAAACAGCCGCTCCGCTCCCACCGCCGCCGCCGGCCGCTCCAGCTCCATCGTCGACACCGTGTCGTTCTCATTCACGATCGGGATCACCCCCATCTTCAGCAGCGCCTCGAACGTCCGCTTCAGGTTCGCGTGCCTCGTCGCATCGCGAAAGTCGTCCTCCGTCAACAGCACCTGCGCAATCCGGCAGCCCATGCGGTCGAAGCTCTCCTCATACACGCTCATCAGCCGCGACTGACCCACCGCCGCACACGCCTGCACCGCCGCCAGCTCGGTCGGTCGCGTCGCCAGCCCCAGCCGCTCGACCCCCAGCCCCACCGCCCCCGAGCTCACCAGCACCACCTCGACCCCGCGCTCCCGCAGCGCCGCCACCGACTCCACCAGCCCGCACACCAGCCCCAGCGCTAGCCGCCCATCCGCCCGCATGATGACGTTCGTTCCCAACTTCACCACCATCCGCCGCACCGCGCGCACCCCGGCCCCTTGCCCCTCGCGCCCCGCGACCGTCACCCCACGCTCCACTCGCTCTCCTCTCACGAAAGCGCCCGACCCGCCGCACGACATCCCGCACCGACCACAGCCGAAGTCTACCGGAGCACCCCACGGCCTGCGTGTCTCACCGCCTCTCGTACGCCACCCACACGAGAGTGGCTGACCGGCACCCAGATCGCCCGCACCGCCGCCTCACCCCTCCCTCGCCTCACCCGCCGCCGTTGCTATGCTGGAAGGACCCCCCATGCCCTCAGCCCAGGTCGCCTCCGCCAGCACCCGTGTCCCCTCCGGGGTCCGCGTCAGCGTGCTCCTTAGCTTTGCCTGCGTCTACTTCTTCTGGGGCTCCACCTACACCGCCATCTCCGTCGCCGGCCAGCATCTCGCCCCTCCCCTCGTCGGCGCCTGCCGCACCCTCGTCTCCACCCTCCTGCTCGGCATCGTCTGCCTGCTCCGCGGCCGCTCCCTCCGCGTCACCCGCCGCGAAGCCTGGCAGCTCGCCCTCGTCGGTTGCCTCTTCATGTCCGCCAACAACGTCCTCCTCACCTGGGCCGAACGGCTCGTGCCCAGCGGCCTCGCCTCGCTCGTCGTCGCCACCATGCCCATCATGGTCGCCGTCATCGAAGCCGCGATGCCCGGCGGCGAGGCACTCAACCGCCGCGGCTGGGCCGGCACCCTCCTCGGCACCGGCGGCATGGTCGCCCTTCTCTGGCCCTCGCTCCGCCACGAAGCTCCCGCCGGCGGCCGGCACCTCGCCGCCTTCGTCATCCTGCTCGTCGCCGCCCTCGCCTTCGCCATCGGCTCCGTCCTCTCACGACGCTTCCGCTTTCAGGGCGACACCTTCGTCGCCACCACCTGGCAGCTCGGCACCGCAAGCCTGCTCAACTTCGCCATCGCCCTCCCCACCGGCAGCCTGCGCACCGCCGTCTGGACCCGCTCCGGCGTCCTCGCCATCCTCTACCTCGCCGTCTTCGGCTCCGTCGTCGGTCTCACCTGCTACACCTACCTCCTGCAGCACGTGCCCGTCACCAAGGTCTCCACCTACGCCTTTGTCAACCCCGTCATCGCCGTCCTCCTCGGTCTCACCCTCCTCCACGAGCGCCTCGCCCCCGCCGAGCTCCTCGGCATGGTGGTCATCGTCGCCGCCGTCGCCCTCGTCATCCTCTCCCGCGTTCGCCGCCGCACCCCCACCGCTCTCCTCCCCGAGCAGGACGCCACCGCATAGGCTCTCCTCGTCCGCCCTCATCCACCACTCGCTCTGACGCACACCCGTGAGCTCGGAAGGGCACGGCCTTCGCCGCAGCCGCGCCGTACACGTGCATCCACAGCAGCGTCTCCGGCGGCGTGACCGTGCCAGCAGGCACCATCGCACTCCGCCTATTGGCGCAATCGCTCCCTGGCCGTCACCACAATAGAGGTAGGCCGCAGCGGGGTAGTACCCCCTCGGCCGCAGGCCAGCCAGGGAGGAGACTCTTGCCCCGGAGTCAGACATGGTCGGTCCCAGGTCCAGACTTAACCTGTTTCAATCGAAGACTTTGCGCAAAAAGTGGGGGGAAGGGGGGGTACCCGCACATCAGCGCGCCGGCCAGCACGGGAAGCGCGTAGAACCACCACTCAACCCCGCCTACTTCCGCTTCCAGCGAACCCCGTCCTTGCCGTCCTCGAGCAGGATCCCCTTCGCCGCCAGCTCGTTCCGGATCGCGTCCGCCCGCGCAAAGTTACGCTGCTTCTTGGCCAGCGTCCGCTCCGCGACCAGCGCGTCGATCTCCGCGTCCGGCGTCGCCAAAGTCGCCAGCAACTCGGTCGAGGCCTCGTTCAGCCGGCCCTCGCGCTCCGCCCACCCGAGCGCCGCCCGCGTCAGCTCCGCGTCCCGGTCCTCAAGCACCGCGAATACCGCGTCGAACAGCTCCAACACTGCCAGGACCTCAACGGCGTTGCCCCGTCGCATCGTTCCCAGATCCGCCGCCGCATTCGCCGCCCGGACCAAGGTGAAGATCGCGCCCTTCGCCCTCGCCGTGTTCAGGTCGTCCGCCAGTGCCGCCGTGTAGAGCTCCGCCGCCTGCCGCGTCGCCTCCTCCAGCACCGGCTCGACTCCCTCCGGCAGCGTCGTCGCCCCCACGCGCATGCGCGCCGCAACCGTCCGCAGCTTCTCCACTGCGTTGGTCGACTCCTCCAGCGCATCGAAGGTGAAGTTCATCTGGTGCCGGTACGGCACACTGATCAGCAGAAACCGGATCGCCGATGCCCGGTACCCTCGCAGCAGCAAGTCCCGCAGCGTAAAGAAGTTCCCCTCGGACTTCGACATCTTCTTGCCTTCGACCAGCAGGAAGCGCACGTGCATCCAGTGCCGCGCAAAGGTCTCGCCCGTCGCCGACTCCGACTGCGCGATCTCGTTCTCGTGGTGCGGAAACATCAGGTCCTCGCCACCCGCGTGCAGGTCGAAGCTCGGCCCCAGGAACTTTGCTGCCATCGCCGAACACTCCAGGTGCCACCCCGGCCGCCCCCGCCCGATCGCCGTCTCCCACGACGTCTCCATCGTCCCGTCGGCGAGCGGCTTTACCGCCTTCCAGAGCGCAAAGTCCCGCGTCGCGTCTTTCTCGTACTCATCCACGTCGACCCGGGCGCCGTCCTCGATGTTCTCAAGGTCTTTCTTCGAGAGCTTGCCGTACTCCTTGTCCTTCGCCAGCCGGAAATACCACGATTGATCCTCGGTCTGGTACGCAAACTCCCGCTCGCCGAGCCGCTCCACCAGCTCGACCATCTCCGGAATGCACTCCGTCGCCCGCGCGATCGTCTCCGGCCGCTCGATCCCCAGCGCATCCATGTCTTCGAAGAACGCCGTCTCGTACACCCGGGAATAGGCCGCGATGTCCAGCCCCGCCTTCGCCGCGTTGCGAATGATCTTGTCGTCCACATCTGTGATGTTCATGACGTGGTGCAGTCGCAGCCCCTGCTGCCGCAAGAACCGCCGCAGCACATCCACGTGGAGAAACGTGCGGAAGTTGCCGATGTGCCCGTAGTCATAGACCGTAGGGCCGCAGCAGTACATGCGCAGCTCAGGCGCACCCATTGGCAGTAGCGGCTGGATCGTGCCGCTCAGAGTGTTGAACAGATCAAGTGTGGCCACGGAGCTTCGGGTGCCTTACCGCAGACGCAGGACGCGCTGCTCGAGAGGTATGCTGTGTCACCTGATTCTAGCCGAAGCCCCGTTGCGACTCGCCTGGACGGTGCAGGAAGGCCAACGCAGCACTTCGCTGTCACTGTCCCTCAGCCGAGCCCAAGCTGCGGCGTCGCTCCAAGGTCATCCGCCGCAAAGTCGCCCGCCAGCAACTTAGGCCAGGCCGCCGCCGCGATCATCGCCGCGTTGTCGGTCGCGAGCCCCGCCGACGGGAACGCGACCGGCAGCCCGCAACGGGCAGCCTCGGCCTCGAACCTGCGCCGCAGCTCCCGGTTACTGGCCACCCCGCCCGAGACCAGCACGCCTCGTACCCCAAACCGCTCCGCCGCCCGGAACGTCTGCCGCAGCAGATTGCCCACGACCGCACCCTGAAAGCTCGCCACCAGCGATACCGTCTCCGTCTCAAGAACACCCTGCGCCATCAGCCGCTCGACCTCGGCCGATGCCGGCGCGAGCGCCGCAAGGCCTGCCCGGCGCCGCTCGATGCGCTCCGCCATCGCGTGCGCCTGGGTATAGCGCAGCACCGCCGTCTTGATCCCCGAGAAGGAGAAGTCGAAACCCTCGCCCGCACTCTCCACACGACGTTCGCGCACCGCGAGCGGCGCAAAGCGAAAGCGCACCGCACTCGCATTCCCAAACGGCGCAAGGGCATCGATCCACGGGCCACCCGGATACCCGAGCCCAAGCAGCTTGGCGACCTTGTCAAATGCCTCGCCCGCCGCGTCGTCGATCGTGCGGCCGGCCAGTCGGTACGTCCATGCGCTCTGCCCTGCCGCATCACGTCGAGCGAGGTAGAGGTGTGTGTGACCGCCCGAAACCACCAGTGCCAGCAGCGGTCCACCGTCATCGCTCGTGCTCAGCGCCGCCGCATGCTCCATCAACACCGCATAGATGTGTCCCTCGAGGTGGTTCACCCCGATCAGCGGCCTACCCAAGCCGAAGCTCAGCGCCTTCGCGTACGTGATACCAACCAGCAGCGCCCCTGCGAGCCCTGGCCCGCGCGTTACCGCGACCGCCGCGAGCTCACGAGCGTTCACGCCGGCCTGACGCAGAGCCTCCCGCACCACCGGTACGATATTCCTGAGGTGCTCGCGGCTGGCTAGCTCCGGAACCACACCACCGAAGTCGGCATGCAGCGTGATCTGGCTCGCGATTACATTCGACAGCACCTCACTGCCGTTCCGGACCACCGCCGCCGCCGTCTCGTCGCACGAGCTCTCAATGCCCAGAATGAGGCCGCTCCGCTCAGGCACTTCGGGCATCCGATCATTGTAGGGGAGGCAAGCCGTGCCGATCGATCAGCAGCACAAAGTCAGCGCATCACATCTCGAAGAACGTTCGCGCGAGAGCGCGACGACGGCTACGGCCGCTGGCCTTCACCAGAGTCCGCACTTTCGTGCCGCGTTTGATGTCGTCCTCACCTTGCGCCAGCATGGGCACAAGGCCTTCTTCGCCGGCGGCTCCGTGCGTGATCTGCTGCTTGGCCGTAAGGCAACGGACATCGATGTCGCCACTTCGGCGACGCCCGACGTCGTTCTCCGACTCTTTCCCAGAACACTCAGCGTCGGCGCACACTTCGGCGTAGTCCTTGTCCGCTCCACCTCGGCCGGGGATGCAAGCCAGGAGATCGCAACCGAGGTCGCGACGTTCCGCCACGATGGGGCCTACACCGATGGTCGGCGCCCCGATACCGTCCAGTTCTCGACTGACCCACGCGAAGACGTCATCCGCCGCGACTTCACCATCAACGGCATGCTGCTCGACCCTGTCGCCTTCGCCGAGACAGGCGACCTCGCGGGATCCGTTCTCGACTTCGTCGGCGGCCGCGATGATCTCGCACGCGGCCTTGTCCGCGCCGTTGGCGATCCTGTGCGGCGCTTCACGGAAGACAAGTTGCGCATGTTGCGCGCGGTGCGCTTCGCCGCGCGACTTGGGTTTGCGGTTGATGGCGAAACGATGCGCGCGTTGCAGCAACTAGTACCGGCCATCCATCAGGTCTCGCCTGAGCGCATTCGGGATGAGCTCACGCGCATGCTCACCGAGGGTCACGCCCGTCGTGCCTTTGAGCTGCTCGATGACGCAAGCTTGCTCGTCGAGGTGCTGCCCGAGGCCGCGCGCATGCATGGCATCGAGCAGCCCCCTGACTGGCACCCCGAGGGCGACGTCTGGACGCACACGATGCTGCTGCTTGAGAAGCTCGAAGCCGGCTGCTCGCCCAATCTTGCGTGGGGCGCGCTCCTGCACGACATCGGCAAACCTGCCACCTTCCAGGTCGCGTCGACCGCGAACGGTCCCCGCATCAAGTTCAATGGGCACGTCGAGGTCGGTGTTCGCATCACCGAGGTCATTTTGAGTCGGCTTCGCTTCTCAAACGACGACGCCGCTCAGATTATCGCGCTGGTCAAGAACCACATGCGCTTCGGCGATGTTCTCGAGATGCGCGAGTCGACGCTGAAGCGCTTTCTTCGCCTGCCGCACTTCGATGAACATCTCGCCCTTCACTGGATGGACTGCACCTCCTGCCACGGCAAGCTCGGCCTCTACGACTTCGCAAAATCGCGCTACGAAGCCGCACCTGCCGAGCAGATGCGACCCCAGTTGCTGATCACCGGACGCACGCTGATCGATGCAGGTTACCGGCCATCGCCGCAGTTCAAGAGCATGCTCGAGGCTGCTGAGGATGCGCAGCTCGAAGGTGCGATCACCTCGACTGAGGCCGGACTTGCTCTCATTCGCGAGCGATTCGGAGCACCTCCACGGTGACTCAGCTCGCTCACGCAGCCTCACGCATCCAATGCATTCGTGACAACCTCTTCCGTCGACGTCCTGATCGTTGGCGCCGGTATCGCCGGCCTCATCTCAGCGCGGACTCTGGCCGATCGCGGCTTGCGCGTGTGCGTGATCGAGACGCATGATCGAGTCGGCGGCCGCATCCTGACCACACGCGTCGGAGGTGAGGTCATCGAGCTTGGCGCGGAGTTCGTTCACGGCCGCCCGCCGGAGCTGCTCGCGCTGATTGACGAAGCCGGGCTCGCGCTCGCCGAGCGCACCGGCACCCAGATGCACTTCGACGGGACGCGATTGCACAGCAGTGACGATGAGGACGGGCCCACCTCGGGGCCACTCGAGCGCCTTCGCGGCTTCTCTGGAGCCGATATTAGCTTCCAGCAGTACCTCCACCGCGACGAAAGCAGCCTTGACGAGCAGGAGCGTGCGCAGGCCCTGGGCTACGTCGAGGGCTTCAACGCGGCCGACGCGAATGAGATCAGCGCACGGTCACTCGGCGTGCAGCAGCTAGCCGAGGAGGCGATCGAAGGCGACCGCATCGCGCACCTCTCAGAGGGTTACGATCGTCTGCCCGCCTTTGTTGCAGAGCGTGTCTTCGCTGCTGGCGGCGAGATCCGCTGCGGGATCTCTGTTCTGGCTGTCCGATGGAGAGCAGGTCATGTCACAGTCGAGACCACGCAAGGTGAGCTTGTCGCCCCGCGTGTCGTCCTGACCCTCCCTCTCGGCGTTCTACAAGCTGGCCGCGTACCGATCACGCCTGCGCCGCATGCGGTCCTCGCCGCCGCCTCACAGATGCGCGTGGGCCACGTCAGCCGCTTCACCGTGCTCTTCCGCAAACCCTCTTGGCAGCGGCCCGGAAGCGCGTTGCAAGAGCTCAGCTTCCTCCTCAGCCCGGGCGAGCTGCCGCCAGTCTGGTGGACCAGCCATCCCGAACCCGCCCGTACGCTGACCGGTTGGGCCGGCGGACCGCGCGCGCAGGTCCTGCTCCACGAGACGGAGGAGCAGCTCGCCAACCGCGCCGTCACAGCCCTCGGTCGTATCCTCGGCGAGCCGGAGGCGCGTCTCCGCGACCAGATTGAAGCCTGCCGCACGCACGATTGGAGCGCCGACCCGGCCTCGCTCGGCGCTTACAGCTACGTCGGCGTTGGCGGCGTCGATGCATCGGCGAGAATGGCCGAGCCTGTTGAAGACACCCTCTTCTTCGCCGGCGAGCATACCGACACAACGGGCCACTGGGGAACGGTTCATGGCGCAATGCGATCCGGTTTGCGTGTGGCCGAACAGATCCTCGCCCGTATGCATGCGGGCCGATAGTCGCACGTAGCCATCACCCGCTTCCGCGGCGCGCATCTATCCTTTCACTATGACCACGAAGAAGTTGCTGAACACGCCTCCCGACATCACTCCGGACACCACCATACTCGTGAACGGCCGGCCGGCGGAGGCACACATCGGCGAACTTCTGGTCGAAGCGCTCAACCGCATGGCCGAGAAGACGGCCGGCAAGAAGATTCCTCAGGTCTGTTACCTGCCGCAGATGGGGCCGATCCAGACCTGTGATACGTGCATGGTCGAGGTCGATGGCAAGTTGGTCCGCTCCTGCGCGACCTCCGTCTCTGCCAGGATGCAGGTCTTCACCGAGGGTGAGCGCGTCGACATCGCACAGCGAGAGGCCTTCGATCGCATCCTTCAGAACCACATGCTCTACTGCACCGTCTGCGACAACAACAACCAGAACTGCACCATCCACAACGCCACAGCCGACCTCGATGTGAAGCATCAGCAGCGCGAGTTCAAGGTCAAGCCGTACGAGAAGGACATGTCCAACCCCTTCTACCGCTACGACCCTGACCAGTGCATCCTCTGCGGTCGCTGCGTGGAGAGCTGCCAGAACGTGCAGGTCAACGAGACGCTCTCGATTGATTGGACGAGCGAGCACCCGCGCGTGCTCTGGGACGGCGGCCACGAGATCGCCGGGTCCTCCTGCGTCAGCTGCGGCCACTGCGTCACCGTGTGTCCCTGCAATGCACTGATGGAGAAGTCCATGATCGGCCATGCAGGCTATCTCACAAACCTGCCCGCCAAGGTGCTTGATGACATGATCGACGTGGTTAAGGGCGTCGAACCGAACTGTGGCTACGGCCCCATCCTCACGCTCTCGGAGATCGAGGCGGAGGCGCGCAATCAGCGAGTAAAGCGTACCAAGACCGTCTGCACCTACTGCGGCGTCGGCTGCTCCTTCGAGGTCTGGACGCGGGATCGGCACATTCTCAAGATCGAGCCGACCGAGGGTCCCGCTAACGGCATCTCGACCTGCATCAAGGGCAAGTTCGCCTGGGACTTCATCAACTCTCCGGATCGCCTGACCAGCCCACTGAAACGCGTCGGCGACACCTTCGTCGAGATTGGGTGGAACGAGGCGCTCGCGATCGTGCAGGACCGGTTCACTGCCATCAAGCAGGAGCACGGCCCCGATGCGCTGGCGTTTATCGCCTCCTCCAAGTGCACGAACGAGGAGAGCTACCTGATGCAGAAGCTGGCGCGTCAGGTGATCGGCACGAATAACATCGATAACTGCAGCCGCTACTGCCAGACGCCGGCAAGCATGGGCCTGCAGCGAACGGTCGGCTACGGCGCGGACTCCGGATCGATCTCCGACATCGAGACTGCCGGCTTGGTCATCATCATCGGATCGAACACCGCCGAGAGCCATCCCGTGCTTGCGACGCGCGTCAAGCGCTCGCACAAGCACCGCGGCCAGCGCCTCATCGTCAGCGACCTTCGCAAGCACGAGATGGCGGAGCGCTCGGACATCTTTCTCCGCCCCTATCCTTCGACCGACGAGGTCTGGCTTCAGGCGGTTACAAAGTACCTGATCGACAACAACCTTCACGATCAGGCCTTCATCGAGGAGTGGGTGAACCACTGGCCCGAGTTTCTCGCCTCCCTCGAGCCCTACACGCTCGAGTACGCGGAGCGCGTGACCGGCCTCACGCAGGAGACGATGCGTGCGGTCGCACACGAGATCGTGAACGCGACGCCGCAGGGTGTCTGTGTGCTGTGGGCGATGGGCGTCACCCAGCACTGCGGCGGCTCCGATACGTCGACCGCGATCTCTAACCTGTTGCTCGCGACGGGCAACTACAAGCGGCCGGGAACCGGGGCGTACCCCCTTCGTGGTCACAACAACGTGCAGGGCGCGAGTGACTTTGGCTCGATGCCGAACATCTACTCCGGCTACCAGCACGTCGATGATGCTGCAGTTCGCGCGAAGTTCGAGGCCGATTGGGAGTGCACGCTGCCCATCACCAAGGGTCTCGATAACCACGAGATGATGGAGGCGATCTACGAGGGCACGCTGAAGGCGCTCTACATCAAGGGCGAGGACACGATCACCTCGGACGCGAACGCAAACTACGTCGGTGGCGCACTCTCCAAGCTCGACTTTCTCATCGTTCAGGACATCAACTTCTCCGAGACCTGCCGTTTCGCCGATCTCATCCTGCCGGCGAGCCCGTCGCTCGAGAAGGACGGCACCTTCGTCAATACGGAGCGTCGCATCCAGCGGCTCTACAAGGCGCTGGAGCCGCTCGGTCAATCCAAGCCCGACTGGCAGATCATTCAGCTCATCGCTCAAAAGCTCGGAGCGAAGTGGAACTACCAGCATCCCTCGGAGATCATGGTCGAGGTGGCACGCCTTACCCCCTCACTCGCCGGCGTGACCTACGACCGGCTGGAGGGCTTCAAGAGCCTGCAGTGGCCGGTCGCCGCCGACGGCACCGATACCCCCCTGTGCTATACGGACAAGTTTCCTTTTCCAGACGGCAAGGCGCGCTTTCACCCGCTCGAGTACCAGGCCCCCTCGGAAGAGACGAACGAGACCTTCGACCTGCACCTCAACAACGGCCGTCTGCTCGAGCACTTCGAGCAGGGATCCATGACCCTTCGTTCGCCCGGCATCCGGGAGATCTCGCCCATCAACTTCGTCGAGGTCTCGCACGAGCTCGCGCTCGAACGCGGCCTGGAGAGTGGTACCGAGGTGCAGTTGACCTCAGCCTACGGCCGCGTGCGCGTGCCTGTGCTCGTCACCGACCGTGTCGCCGGAAAGCAGCTCTACATGCCGATGAACTCGGTTGAAGAGCCTGTCAACAAGCTCACCAGCAGCCATGTGGATCGGGCGACCCACACCCCCGCCTTCAAGGAGACCTCGGTCAGCATGACCGTGCTCTCGAAGGGCGGCGAGAACCCCCTGCCCCGGCGCAACTTCCGCTACGGCAGCCGCACGCCGCTGCCGGGGGTCGAGGTGGAGCAGAAGTGGGCGCGCAGCGACTACCGGCTTCCCGGCACATCGCCTGACGACAAGCTGGTGCAGATCAAGTCCACCACCGTCTGAACGCCTGCACAGCGCCCGCGGGCGAGGAGAGCTCATGGCAGTTCCGTTGAAGTTTGAACCAAAGCCCGTCGATCCGAAGCTGGAGCTGCAGCGCCGGCTGGATGCCGCCCCGGTTGAGCACGGCGAGGCGATGCTGGTCGCGTGGGATCTGCTGCAGACCGCTCACGATCAGGGTTTGCTCGACCTGATCCATGGCCTGGTCGGGGCGAAGGACGTGATCGCGGGCAAGCTGGCCGAGTATGCCAAGCTGCCGGAGGGCGTCTCCGCCATCCGCAACCTGATGGGTGTCGCCCAGTTGCTGATGGCGATCGATCCGGACGTGCTGCTCGCGCTCGCGAAGGCGATCGAGTCTGCGGGGACGCTGCACCAGCAGGAGCAGAAGGCGCCGGGCCTCTTCACGCTGGCACGGCGCGCGATCAGCGAGGACAGCCGCCGTGGTCTCTCGCTGATGACCTTCCTGCTCGCCGAGGTAGGCCGTAGTCTGCGCACCGGCGAGCACGACCAGGGCCGGGTCGTTCGCTGACCGGCTGTGGTTCAATACCCTCTGTGGCGACACGCTTTCAGGTAGGCCGGGGCGAGCGCCTCGTCGAGGTCGGCGGGGTCAGGCTGTTTCTGATCGCCGGACCATGTGTGATCGAGAGCGAGGCGCACGCGCAGCGGATGGCGGCGGCGATCAGCGCCGTTACCGATGCGCTTGGGGTGCCGACTCTCTTCAAAGCCAGCTACGACAAGGCGAACCGCACCTCGGTGCACAGCTTCCGCGGTCCCGGCCTCATCGAAGGCGCGCGGATCCTGCGATCGATTGCGCGGGAGACCGGGCTGCCAGTGCTGACGGACGTGCACACCCCGGAGGACTGTGAGCGGCTCTCGGACGCACTCGGCCCGGAGGTGGACGCCGTGCTGCAGATCCCTGCGTTTCTCTGCCGGCAGACCGATCTGCTGGCTGCCGCGGCACACACGGGCCGGCCGATCAACGTCAAAAAGGGCCAGTTCGTGGCGCCAGGGGACATGAAGCACGCGGTCGAGAAGGTCCGTGAGAGCGGCAATGAACGCGTCTCGCTGACCGAGCGCGGCGCGAGCTTCGGGTACCACAATCTCGTCGTGGACATGCGCGCGCTGCCCATAATGCGGGCGTTCGCACCGGTGATCTTCGATGGCACCCACTCGGTCCAGACGCCTTCGGCGTCAAACGGCGTCAGCGGCGGCCAGCCGGAGTTCATTCCGGTGCTGGCGCGCGCCGCGGTGGCGGCCGGAGTGGACGGCGTCTTCCTCGAGGTGCACGACGACCCGCCGCATGCCAAGAGCGACGGAGCCAACGCGCTGCGATTGGACAAGCTCCGACCGGTTCTCGAGGAGCTGCTACGAGTCCATGACGCGGTGCGGCCGGTGTGAGGTCAGCCTCGCCCCGGTCGAGAGGACAACCTGACCTCTGCCGCGGTTCCGTCGCGACCGGACGGAGAGCTTTGCTGGATGCATCGGTTCAGGGCTGCGACGCGACGGGTCACCCCCCACCCCCGCCTTTTTGTGCAAAGTCTTCGAAGGATTGAGGTTAAGCCTGGACTTGGGAGGCTCATCCGACGAAAAGTCCCATTTTTCCGACTTGTGACTCGCAAAGTCTTCATTCGAGGTCGTTTCTCGCCTAGACTCCGGTGCGAGAGATGCTTCTGCTCTGTCTTCAGGATACCGGACTCGAGGGGTGTTCTGCGCCATCTTCGGCGAGGGTTCTACGGAGGATCGAACGCGGCGCGACATTCGCAGTTTTTCGCGGCACGCGAAGGCGACGCGGATCACGCCACTCGCGGAGTACCAGGCGGCCTGAACGGGTCAAGATGCGGGGGGAGTTGCAGGAAAGCTAAGACTGGCGGTGGCAAAAAACGGCCCCTCAGGTGAGGGGCCAATCTGCCTTGGTTCTCTCTGGTTAGGAGAGTGTTTTGCCGGCGCGCTCTCAGTCGCTGTCCTGCAAACTTGTTGGGCGGCGGGTGTTGCCCCGCTCTCGCCCGGAAGTCAGTGTTACTGGTTCGAAGGCGGGTTGCTTGTGCCTGTCGGGCCAGCGGGTGCGGCATTGGCCGCGGTAGAGCCTCCGAGGGTGGCGAGGCTGTTATGAAGGAGCGAGACCTTTACGCCGTTGCGGATCGCGTTCTGGACGTCGCCGGTCTGAGCCGATGTGGTCTGCTTGCCCAGGCCGCTCTTGTAGATACGGAAGACGGGCACCTGGTGCTCGGTGACGAGATAGCGAACCACGGAGTCGGCCATGGCCTGCGACGTCTGCACGCCGTCGCGGCTGTAGCCCTCGACCTCGAGGATGTAGCCTTTCTCATTGGCGAGCTTAGTCGCGAGGTCGTCGAGGTCGGCCTTCCCGGTCTTGCCGAGGACGGTGCGGCCGGCGGCGAACGGGATTGTGGTCGAGGTCACTTCCTGATACTGGTCGAGGTTCGTGACGGTCGTGTTCAGCGAGTCTGTACGAGTGCTCGCATTGCTGGCGAGCGTGTTGGCCGAGGCGGCACGGTTAGAGGCGTCCTGCGCGTGCTGATCGGCGAGGGCTGCAGCCGAGTTCGCCTTGGAGATGCCGGCCTGGGCGCGGCTGTCTACGTCATGAATGTCGTTACGGTTCTTGGCCTGCAGCTGATCGAGCTCGTTGGTGCGGTCCTTGATGGGGGTGATCTGCCGGTTGACCCACTTCTTGCGGGCGAACGGATTTACATGGCCCCAGAAGCCTTCCTTCGAGGTGCCGGCGAGCGGCTTGCCTGTGGCGTAGGTGCTGGAGTCGTCCGCGCTCTGCTGCGGGGTGGCAGTGGTCTGCGAGGCTGCGGCTGGGTCAGTTGCGGGTTGGCTGGATCCACTCTGGGTCTGGGCAACAGCAGGGAGTGTACAGAGGGCACTGCTAAGAATCAGCGCCGGAAGTGCATGCTTTCTATGATTTGTTGTCATCGCTTCTTACTCCTCAACCAGGTGCACTCGAAGGGAAACAAGGTTCGGGCGGGACGCGAGTCAATCGTTCGCCTGCAACAGACTATGCACGTGGACGACCAGAGGCCGGAGTGGCTGTAACCGTACTGTTACTCGCACTTACTGCGATAGAAGGCGCACCACGGAAGAAGCAGCACTAGGTAATTTTTACCGGGTCACTGGAGATTTCTTCCTACGGTGTACCGTTACCGACACCCGAGGTAACTCGTTGACTCTGCTCATACGCGGGCAGGATTTGGCCTCGCTCTCCCCTACTGCAGGCGGACTGAGACGACGTGGACCTCGGGAAGCTGGGTGTTCCAGTTGGCCGGAAGAGTCTCGAAGATGAGGCGGAACTCGCGGTCGTCACCGGGCTTGAGGGGCTCGGCGGAGATCGGCTCGGTGTCGATGTAGGGCTCGCGGGTGCGGATGAGGGTGACGGGCAGGGTCTCGACGGTGGGCTGGAGGTTCTCGTCGTTGCGAAAGAAGACCTGAACGGTGGCGGCGAGGACGATCTTCTGACCGGTGTTGCGGATGTGGCCGTCGAGAAAGGTGGACTTGCCGCCCGAGAGGCTGGTGGACTCGCTCATGGCCAGGGCCGAGAGCGAGAGGTCGGCGGCGTAGGGGTCGAGCGGCAGGACGGCGCCGGCGGGGGCGCCGCCCCGGGACCTGGTCAGAAAGAGGCTGGCCGCGAGCAGCGCGAGGACGACGGCGCCGGCGATGATGATGGCGGCCAGGGGAAACTCGCGCGAGGTGCGCGGGCGCCCGGTCAGGACGGTGCCTTCGGGGCGGATCAGCGGATCGGGATCGGCGCGCATGCTGATGGGATTCTAGCGCGAGGCGAGCGGAGGCCGGCGACGCGAACCTGGGTCAGCCGAAGCGGGCGCGCTTGACTCCCTGGCGGAAGTCTTCGCCGCGTATCTCGATGACGGCACACATCTCCTGCAGGCGGGAGCGCATGCGCTCGCCGATGCGGTCGCCGAGTGTCTCCTCGCGGAGGGCGGCGCGGCTGGCCTCAAAGCTGGCAGATCCGGAGAGAGAGGATATGGATGGGGGAAGGTTGATGTAGTTGGTGGTGAGGATGGTGGTGCGGCAGTCGTTGTAGCGGGTGTTGAGGATGTGAGCGACGGTGTCCCAGACCCAGTCGGTCGGCTTGGCCGCGCCGAGCTCGTCGAGGACGAGAACCTCGGCCTCGAAGACGGGCCGGAGGATGGAGAGCTCGGTCTCGGCGGCGCCGCGGTTGTAGCTGTTCTGGACCTCCTTGAGGAGATCGCGGTAGTCGACGAAGAGACCGTGGGCGCCGCGCTCGACGATCAGCTCGCGCAGGATGCCGACGGCGAGGTGGGTCTTGCCGACGCCGATAGAGCCGGTGAGCAGAAGTCCCTTGTCGCCGGTGTTGACGGGGTAGGCCTTGACGAAGTGAGTTGCCTGCAAGAGGGCTTCACGCTGGCTGCGATGGGCCGAGGCGAAGTCGACGTCGTAGCTGGCGAGGGTGCAGTGCTCGTAGCGGGCGGGGATGGCGGCCTCGCGGGCGCGGCGGGTCGACCGCTGCTCGACGCGGCACTCGCAGTCTGCGGCGTAGCGCCGGCCGTCGGCGGCTTCTATGACACGAACACCGTTTCCATCACATAGCGGGCAGAGATCGGGCATGGAGACAGCCAGTATCGCAGAGCAGGCCGTGGACGCGCTGTTGGCGGGAGAGGCGGCGAGGACACGGGCGGAACTGGCGGTCTATGTAACTTTAGTGTTACCCCTGGGCGAAAGAAAGTTACCAATAGGTGGCACGCGCTTGGTACCTTCCTCCCACCCTTTTTGGAGGTCGCGATGATCCACCGCAGAGCACTTCACGCGTCGCCCCAGTCCTGGATTGTTCCCCGATACACCTCACTTGATGGACTTCGTGGTATTGCCTTCCTGTCTGTCTTTGCCCTTCACTATGGAGCGGTTCTTTTTCCGTGGCAGCGGCAGTATCCGCCGCTTTGGATTGGCGTCGATCTGTTTTTTGTTCTCTCCGGGTTCTTGATCACAGGGATCCTGTCGGACGCGAAGGCGGACCCCCACTACTTCCGCAACTTCTATCTCCGGCGATCGCTTCGCATCTTTCCGCTCTTCTACGGATTCTTTCTCGCGATCCTCCTGCTTCGGCCGATCTTTCACTTCAAGGCGGACTACTCGATCGGGGCGACGGTGCTGTACATCGAGAACATCTGGGTGAAGGGTTTTCTGCTCGGGCGACATGGCAATCCGTTCCTAATCTGGATTCCGTCGATGCACCTGCCGATCGACCTGGGCGCGCTCTGGAGTCTGTGTGTCGAAGAGCAGTTCTATCTGATCTGGCCGCTGGTGATGTGGCTGATGCCCTCGCGCCGACGCGCGATGCAGGTCTGCATCGGGATGACGGCGGCGGTGCTTGTGCTGCGAACGGTGGTGTACGTCGAGAGCTCGGCGACGGAGCTGGCTTCGCGCTTTCTCTACTACTCGACGTGGTCGCGCTGCGACACGCTCTTCCTCGGATCGGCGCTCTCGCTGTGGCTTCGCGAGAGGACGCTCTCCCAAGTGGAGCTGCACACGCTTGCGCACCGGCTACTCGGGGGCAGCTTTGCCTCCCTGCTGCTGGGCTTCCTGATCGCTGGCGACCGCTGGCCCATGACGAGCACCCATCCGGTGTTCGTGACCTATGGCTATACGGCGATCGCGCTGGGCTGTGTCGGCGTTCTGTTGCTGGCGCTTGACCCGAGCTCGAGGCTCTCGGGCCTGCTGCGGAGCCGTTCGCTCGCCTCCGTGGGACAGATCAGCTATGGGCTTTACTTCTTCCACGGGTTGCCGCTTCCGCTGATGCAGCGATGGAACAGTGAGTTCTTCCAACCGCATCACCTGTCTCTGCTCACTGCCGTCATCGGATTCAGCGGCACGTGGGCGGCAGCATGGCTGAGCTTCCACTACTACGAGGCATGGTTTCTGCGGTTGAAGCCCCGGCTTACCTCTGCACCGATCGCGAAGCCCAGAGTCGCTGTGTACGTCACGGCTGCCGCGGGGGTGACCGAGGCGGCGTAGGGCAGCCGGAGGACCGGTGGACGACGGAGCACCGCGCCTGAAGAGGGGCGCGGTGCCCGATCGCGAGGGGTGAATCCGATTGCCCAGGTGGAGAATCCAACATAGACTGAAGAGAGCGCCGGAGTGCCCTTGATGATCGACGGGCAGGCGGGCAGGCAAGAGCTGAATCGATGTGAGCGTGGGTCTGCCGCTTGCAAGCGAGGCGCGGCCCGAATCCGGCAACCAGGATTGAGAGGATCAGGAACCATGCCGAAGACGGGAGTTCATCCGAACTACAACCTAACCAACGTTCGCTGCGCCTGCGGAACGAGCTTTGAGACGCGCTCGACGCACAAGGGCGACATCGTGCTCGAGATCTGCTCGACCTGCCACCCGTTCTTTACGGGCAAGCAGAAGCTGATCGATACGGCGGGCCGCGTGGAGCGCTTCCGCCGCAAGTTCGAGCGGTCCGATGCGGCCAAGGCCGCGGCTGCCGCGAAGTAACCGCACTCTGTGCAGAGCAGGCCTCCGCCGACATTTGCGGGGGCCTTCTCTTTGCTCCACGCTCTTTGCTCCACGTCTTTTGCTTGAAGGAGCTGTGTTGAAGAAGCGCTACACGCTCGAGCAGAACCGCTGGGACGCGCCGGTCGCGCACCGGATGCCGGAGCACGCGCGGGTGCCGGCGGCGTTCGCGATCGGCGGGGTGCCGGTGGCGCCGGCGACGGTGCTGGCGCCGATGGCGGGCGTCACGGACACGGTCTTCCGGCGGTTCATCAAGAACGCGAGTCTGTTCTCGGTCGAAGCGGCTGGGGAGCGCGTGCGGACGGCGGACGTGGACAGCGTGCGGTCGAATGAGCGATCGGGCTGTGGGCTGATCATGACCGAGTTCACGTCGGCGGACGGCCTGTCGCGCATGCGGGAGTCCAAGCGAAAACGCTATCTGACGTACTACGACGACGAGCACCCGATCTCGGCGCAGCTCTTCGGGGCGAACCCGGAGACGCTGGCCGAGTCCGCGCGCATCGTTGAGGACGCTGGCTTCGATGTCGTCGATCTGAACCTCGGCTGCCCGGCCAAGCGCGTCGTCGCCTGCAACGGGGGCAGCGGTCTGCTGAAGGATCTGCCGCTGATCGGCACGATCTTCGAGCGGGTTCGCGCGGCGGTCACGATTCCCTTCACGGTGAAGTTTCGCATGGGCTGGAACGACGCCAACATCGTCTGTGTGGAGCTCGCGCGCATGGCGGAGCGATGCGGGCTGAACGCGGTCGCGCTGCACGCCCGCACGCGGGAGGACGGCTACACGGGGCAGGCGCGCTGGGAGTGGATTGCGGCGGTCAAAGATGCCGTCGGCGTTCCGGTGATCGGGAACGGCGACGTGCGCTCGCCGGAGGACGCGGCGGCGATGGTCGAGGCGACGGGGTGCGACGCGGTGATGATCGGCCGGACCGCACCGGCGAACCCGTGGATCTTCCGCCAGATCGCGCAGTACACGGCGACGGGGCGGTACGACGAGCCGACGGCGGAGGATCGCTACCGCATGATCCGGACGTACTTCGGCATGCTGGTGGCGGAGGCAGCGGCCGAGGAGCGTGGCGCGGGGTCGGTGCTGGGCGCCTCGCCGAACAAGTCGGTCGAACGCGACTGCGTGGGCAAGATGAAGCAGTTTGCGAGCTGGTTCACGCACGGCGTGCCGGGCGGCGCAGGGCTGCGGCGGGCGATCTTTGAGGCGAAGACGGGCGCGGCGGTGCTGGGCGAGGTGGAGCGCTTCTTTGCCGCGGGAGCTGATCGCGAGACGCGCGCCGAGGAGGGTGCGGACGATCGCCAGAGCGAGACGCTCGAGGCGGTCGGGCTGGGGCTGGACTAGAGCCGGGATGCGCCGCCGGTGCGCCGCCAGACGGGCCGCAGCTGCGTCCGCCAGCGCTCGTCGAGGGCGATGAGGGTCCACTCGACGGCGGGGTCGAGGTAGCGCAGGATGGTCTCGGTCGCGGGGTGGATGCGCAGCGCGGGCGCGACGAGGTAGAGGTGCGGCGGCTCGGCCTGGAGGCGTGTCGCGGGAAAGTAGCCGTGGGCCTGCAGGCTGCCGAGGCCGGTGGCGGGGTCGACGCGGCTGAGGTGGTGCTCGCGGACGCGGATCCAGTAGTCGAGGCCCTGCATGGCGAGGTGGAGATCCTCGTTCGCTTTGACTTCGATGACGGCGAGCCGCTGCCTCGTGGTGACGGTGAGGAGATCCAGCATGCCGCGATCGAGCGAGGCTCCGGCGCCGGTGAACGCGGGCACCTGGGCGTAGACGGGCGCGGGCGCGAAGGCGGGGTCGAGCGAGGGAAGGTCGTGCAGGAGCGTGCTCTCGAGCCAGCGCTCGGGCTGGGTGCGGAAGAGCTCGTCGGCGGGATCGCCTGCAGGCTGTCTTCGGTCGAAGAGCTCTGCGATGAGTGTGCGGAGGGCGTCAGCGTTGGCGTCGGTGAGCGGTGTCTCCGCCGTGCCGTGGCCGACGGTGATCTCGAGCGATCGGCGGAAGGTGCCCGGGACGAAGCCTGAACGGACCCGCGCGAACTCGAGGCCGTGACAGAGGAAGGCGATCTCGGCCGAGGAGCGGAGGCGGATCTCGCAGCGGGGCTCGGGCCGATGCGGGCGCGGCTCGTTTGCGCGATGAGCGGCGGTGAGGGCGAGGGGCGCGGAGGCGACAGGGAGGTCGCGTCCGGTGAGAGAGCGCGGAGGATGCGCGCGCGGCTCACTCTGAAGAATGCAGCCGGGTGGCAGGAGGGCGACGACCTTCGCGATTGCTGGTCCCAGGCGGTCGTGGGTGGCGTCGAGGTCGGGGGCGTGCTGGAGGCGCGTCTGCTGGTTTCCGCCGTCGTCCGGGTCGCAGAGGGTGAGCTCCTGGGTGCGGCGGTTCAGGGTGTAGAGCTCGAAGAGAGTGGCGTCGCGACGCAGCCAGCGCAGGCGCGAGAGCGTGGTGGCGGCGGTGCCGTCGGGCAGGAGCAGCCGGAGGCCGCGATAGAGCCGGCGGCCGGCGTGCTGCTCGCGAAGGTGTTCGAGCCACAGCAGGCCGATGGAGAGGATGCCGTCGATGGTGGTCTGCGACTCCTCCGCATCGACGGCGACGATGGCCCAGGCCTCGCGGCCGTGCACAAGTGAGCCGCGGCAGAAGGCAGGGCCGAAGGAGCGCTCGAGGTCTGTGGCGCTGCGGAGACCAGAGGGGCGGTCGTCGGGAAAGGCGCGTTCCAGCAGGCGCGTGATCTCGGCGACGAAGCGGCGGCGGCGTGCCTCGCGAGTGCCGATCGAGCGGACGCCGCGGGCTGGTGCGAGCTCGAGGGAGTGGGTGCGGGCCTGGCCGAAGCGCATGGCGGTGAGCCGGAGGACGGGGCCGCGAGGGTTTGCGGCGACGATGCGGCGCACGAGGTTGCGCTCGTCAGACCAGAGATGGAGGACGCAGGCTGCGGCGCGGCTCTCGAGGGTGCAGCGGGCGGTGGCGAGGTCGAAGAGGACGGCGCCGTCCTCCAGCAGAACGCTGGCCGGGTGCGCGGCGAGGTGCTGGCGGATGGCGTCCGCGATCGCCTCGGGCGTCTGTGGCGCAGGCGTGTCTGGCTGCGGGCGGTTCGACTTCCGGGAGGAGGTTGGCGCGGCTGCGGTGCCCATACAGTCCGCACGGTAGCAGCGAGGGCAGCGGATGGCTGTAGCACTTCTGCGGAAGGAGCTGGTGCGATTTAAAGCGTGCGCTGGAAGTGAAAGCTGGTGATGCGGAGGCGCTCACGCAGATAGAAGGCGTGGGCGTCCTGGCGGTGGGTGCCGGAGTCGAGCGAGAGGGTCTGACAGTGGTGCTCGCGGCCGTACGCGGCCAGCCAGGCGAGCATGGCGCTGCCGTGTCCGCGCGAGCGGACGGAGGCGGCGGTGACCAGGTCGTCGACGTAGAGGGTTAGTCCGGAGACGAGCATGTGCTGCAAGCGGAAGCCGGCGACGGTCGTGATCGTGCCCGCGGCGGCGAGGCTTGCCAGGAGGAAGCCCTGCGCCTGCTGCGCGCGGATGCGAGGGAGGATGTCGGCGCCGGTCAGGTGCGGGCGAAGCTCACGCAGGACCGGCAGGCAGGCGAGGATCTCCGCGTCCGTGGTGGCGAGGTGGATGGCGGGCGGCGCCATCTACCAGCCCTCGCGCTGTCGCAGGTGAGTGATGTGCGCGGTGTGGTGGCGGCCGTGCCAGCTGTAGAGCAGGGTGGCCTGGGCGACGGTCTGCGTGCCGCGCTCGGGGTGGCGAAAGGCGCGCTGCCACTGTGCGTCGTCGAGCGACTGCAGGAGCATGACCCAGCGGGCGTGGACGGCCTCGATGAGGGCGAGCGACCACTCTGCGGGCGCGGCGGAGTCGTGCAGCCCGGCCCAGGCCTGCTCGTTGTAGGCGAAGACGGCGGGCGTGTCCTCGGTGAGGGCGAGCTTGATGCGGCTGAGGGCGTTGGCGTGCGAGTCCGCGACGTGATGGATGAGGGTGCGGACGGTCCAGCCGCCGTCGCGGTAGGGGGTGTCGAGCTGCGAGGCGTCGAAGCCCTGCACGGCGTTGCGCAGATGGGATGGAAGGTCGGCGATGGCGGAGATGGCGAACAGACGATCTTCGGGGGTGATGATCGGTGGGAGGGCGGGTGGCCCGATGGGATAGCGTGCATCAACCTCGGTGGCCGGCATGGGCGTTTGAACCCTCCTGATGCGCAAGGTAGCACAGAGCTTTGTGGGAGCATGAAGGCATGAGGACGAGGATACGGCGAGGGCTTCGGCCGGTCGCGGCGAGCGCGATGCTGGTGCTGTGGGTGGCAGGGGTGTGTGCCGTGCCGAACATCGCCGGCGCGGCGCAGGCGGCCGGCACGCAGGAGTATGTCGGCTTCGATCGCAATACCTACCCCGGCGAGGGGGCGCTGCCGGCGCTGCGGAAGCACTTCCGCTACGTCGGCTACTGGCTGAATGTGCCGCCGGGGGCGCACAGCAACGGATGGGTGGGCAAGCGCGAGACGCTGCGCGCGGCCGGGTTTGGCTTCCTGGTGCTCTGGAACGGGCGGCTGGACGCGGAGCTGCTGCGCGCGGGGCGGACCGCAGGCGCGATGCCCGCGACGACCGGCAAGACACGTGCCGAGGTCGCGGCCCGTGCGCTGGGCGAGCGGGATGGCCGGGCCGCGGCGGATGCGGCGAAGCGGGAGGGATTTCCCGGTGACGCGATCCTGTTTCTCGACCAGGAGGAGGGTGGCCGCATGCTGCCCGAGCAGGCGGCCTATCTGCTGACGTGGACCGAGACGGTGGCGAAGCTGGGTTATCGGCCGGGCGTCTACGGCAGCGGACAGCCTTCGGACGAGGGGCCGGCCCCGGGCGGCGGCCGCATCACGATCACGACGGCGCAGGATATTGAGGAGCATGTGCGGGCAGAGCACCTGCACCCGATCGTGCTGTGGGTGGCCGAGGACAGCTGCCCGCCGGCCAATGGCTGCTCGCTGACGCCGCCGCCGCTCGACCGGAGCGGGACGCCGGGCGCGCTGGTGTGGCAGTACGCGCAGAGCCCGCGCCGGCCGGAGATCACGCGGACGTGCGCGAAGACCTACGCGGTGGACGGCAACTGCGCCGTTCCGGAGCTGCCGGCGGTGTTTCTGGACCTGAATGTCTCCTCGAGCGCGGACCCGTCGGGGGGCCGATAGCACGGTACGCGCGCGCGCGGGTCGAGGTTTGATGGCAGACAAGATACAGATGAAAGGCCTATCATGAGGCTATGACGAGTGCGGCCTCCGATCACAAGCGGTATTTTGTCGACAAACTTGGAGTGTCCGAACGGCTGATGGAGCGGTGCCTGGGTGAGGCGCTCAGCGCTGGCGGCGAGTACGCCGACCTGTACTTCGAGTCAGTGACGTCGACGTCGCTCGGCATCGATGAAGGTCTGGTCAAGACGGCCAGCCAGGGCATCAGCGTGGGCTGCGGCATTCGCGTGCTGAGCGGCGAGCGCACCGGCTTTGCGTATACCGACGATCTCTCGCCGGAGCGGCTGCTGAAGGCCGCGCGAACGGCGGCGCTGATCGCCTCGGGACCGGCGCGCGAGCTCTCGCAGGGCTTCACCACGACCGAGACGCCGGCGCTCTACCCGGTGGCGGGCGCGACGAGCGACGCGGCGATCTCCGAGAAGCTGAAGCTGATCGAACGGGCGGACCGGGCCGCGCGGGCGTACGACTCGCGCATCACGCAGGTGCGCGCGGGCTTCAACGATGAGCTGCGCCGCATCCTGATCGCCGCCTCGGACGGGACTTTCGCCAGCGACACGCAGCCCCTGGCGCGGCTGAACGTCTTTGTGATCGCGAAGGACGGCGCCAATCTGGCGCGCGGTACCTCGGGCGGCGGCGGCCGCGTGGCGCTGGACTTCTTCGAGGGGACCAAGAGCCCGGAGCACTTTGCGCGCGAGGCCGCCCGCACCGCCATGCTGCAGCTGGGCGCAGTGGATGCGCCGGCGGGCGAGATGGAGGTTGTGCTCGGTCCGGGCTGGCCGGGCGTGCTGCTGCACGAGGCCGTCGGCCATGGGCTCGAGGCAGACTTCAACCGCAAGAAGACGTCGGCCTTTGCGGGGCTGATCGGCAAGCAGGTCGCCTCGTCGAAGGTGACTGTGGTCGACAACGGAACGATGCCGGGACGCCGCGGCTCGCTCAATGTCGACGACGAGGGCACGCCCACGCAGGAGAACGTGCTGATCGAGAATGGCATTTTGAAGGGCTACCTGACGGACAAGATGAGTGCGCGGCTGATGGGCACGCAGTCGACGGGGAGCGGCCGACGCGAGAGCTACCAGGCGATCACGATGCCGCGCATGACCAACACCTACATGCTGAACGGCGATGACATGCCGGAAGACATCATCAAGAGCGTGAAGCGCGGTCTGTACGCGGTGAACTTCGGCGGCGGGCAGGTCGACATCACCAACGGCAAGTTCGTCTTCTCGGCCTCGGAGGCGTACCTGATCGAGGACGGCGTGGTGACGCGGCCGGTGAAGGGGGCGACGCTGGTCGGCAACGGTCCCGAGGCGCTGAAGTACGTGTCGATGGTCGGCAACGATCTCGCACTGGATGAGGGGATTGGCACCTGCGGCAAGGCCGGGCAGAGCGTGCCGGTCGGCGTCGGGATGCCCACAGTCAAACTCGATCGGATGACGGTCGGGGGAACGGGGCGATAGAACCATGGCCGCTCAGGAACGCGAGAAGATGTACGAGTGCGAGGTCAAACGCCGACGCGTGAAGGACGGCGGCGGCTACGAGCCCTTCTGGAAGGTGAAGAAGGTGGCAGACGCGCTGGTCGACGGGGACACGGAGTTTCGCTGCAAGGACTGCCGCGGCGAGGTGAAGGTGCTGGGTAAGGTGAGCAAGCTGGGAACGCCCGCCTATGTCGAGCACAAGGTACCGGCGGACGCTGACTTCTGCCCCAGCGGTCTGGGCTTTCGGCGCGCGACCGACGGCCGCGTGAGCCGCTGGTCGAATCATCCGGTCGCCTGACGATCCCCTTTTACGCCGCGTGATTGTTTCACTCTCACGCGCTGCATGGTCGCTTTATACCGGAAAGAACCTCCCACGCAGCACTAGACGAGAGACGAGGTTTTCACGGATGGCGACAGAGCGCGAGATGTTCACGATGTGCGAGGTCAAGCGGCGTAGAGTACGGGCGGCCGGTGGTTACGAGCCTTTCTGGAAGATCAAGGCCATTGCCGACGCGCTCGACGATAACGACACCGAGTTTCGCTGCAAGGACTGCGGCGGCGCGGTGAAGGTGGTCAAGCGCCGCTCCGAGGCAGGGCCAGGCCTGCACATCGAGCACAAGCTGAAGACGGACTCCGAGTACTGCCTGGCGGGGATGCACTTCCTAAAAGCGACGGACGGCCGGGCGAGCCGGATGTCGGCGATGCCGGTCCACTAGACGGGCCATCTCGCCGGGCGAGCGGCTCCCCGGGTGTGGGGGAGTTTAGTCCGGAGCTGATCTCAAGGCCACGCCCGGGAGAAACTCGAGCTCGTTGGGCAACTGGTCTGCGAAGCGCGCGGCATCCTGCTTGAGCGCCGGGGTGGCGGCGGACCGCGTGCTGTAGAAGACGACGCATTGCTTGGCGAGCGCCTCCGGTTCGTTGGGGAGGCAGAGCGTTCCCAGCGGGGTCCAGGTCTGCGGGATCCCGTCGTACCACGATGGGTAGATCATGGCGAGATCGGCGTGGTGGCGCGTCGTGATGCCGGCGAGCCACGCCGCGTTTTTGTGGCGCTCGGTGGCGGCCTCGGTGGTGGCGAGGCCCCAGAGGTCGAGGACATAGCTGTTCGCGGGCCGGGCGAAGCTGACGTATCCGATGTCGTTGACGGCGACGTTGCCGCGGTAGAAGTCGGTGATGAAGCGGTGCATTTGATACTGCTGGTGATACACATCGGTCGCGGCGGCGGCGATGCGCTGCGTCGACCGGAGATAGGGCGTGCCGATCAGGATCAGGCCGATGGCGAAGTACCCGAAGAGGAAGGCGCGACGCTCGAGCAGCACGCGCACGAGCACGAGCGAGGCGAAGATCACGGCGTAGACCTCATACCGTGTGAACCATCCGTTGCGGCCGACCAGGACGTGCAGCGCGACCGCGAGCGCCGCGCCACCAAGGGCCCAGCGGCGTTCGGGAGTGCGCTCGTGCCACCACAGGTGGGCCAGCAGCACGGCGAGGATGGCGGCGGGCCAGTACTCGAGGTCGTAGACACCGCGCACGACGTTGCCGCCCATGATCCTGATCGCGCGCACGGCGCCGCTGTTCGAGGTTGCCGCCTGACTCTTCACCATGACCGAGTTCGGCAGCAGCGGCAGCCCGTGCGCGTGCAGGAAGAGGGAGAACGCGAGCAGCGGCGCCGCGCTGAGGGCCAGCAGCAGCAGCGACGGCGCAAGTCGCCGACGCTGCCCATAGAGAGCGACCGCGACGGCGAGCGTAAGACCGAGACCCTCGTAGCGCACCGAGGGCAGCACCGCCGCGGCGGCCAGCGCGAACGGCGGGATGGGCCGCTCGCTGAGCGCCTCCGCGATGCCCCAGGCGCAGACGGCCGCAAGCAGCACCTGCAGACAGTGCTCCATGCCGACGAAGGTCAACGTAAACAGATTGGCGATGAAGACGAGCAGGACCGCCGTGATCCCCTGCTTGGTTCGCGAGAGGTGGCGCGCGCCAAGCAAGCCGTTGCGCGGCCGCAGCATCGTCCACCGAGCGACGCACCAGCCGATCAGCCACGCCGTCGCAGCGCCGAAGAGCAGGTTCCACAGCAGAGGCAGGTAGACGTGAACGGGGCGGCCGGCAAAGGGCACCAGAAGGAACGGCCAGAGCAGGCTTGAGGCCGGCGAGGTCGTCTCCCCGGGGTTGATGCCGTAGTGCCCGTGCGCGATCTGCTCGGCGAGTGCGAGGTGAATATAAGGATCATCTAGCACGTAGGTGAAGGTGTGGTGCGTGCGGCGCAGGATCGCGGCAAAGATCAGCAGGGAGCCGACGAGATACACGGCCACGGCGACCAGCGGCAGCGCAGACCATGGCTTCTGTGGATGGCTATCCCCTCCTGTTGGTTCCGCGGTGTTGGTCAGTCTCTCCGCCACCGCGCTGTCGGTCAGGATCGCCCTCATGCCTGCCAATCTACCATCGCACCGCGCGCGGACTCTGCCGCGGCCAAGGGCCGGCGCCGCGCGCTTGCCTTGCGCCGGCCCTTGGGACGAGGATGAGAGGTGAGCGAAGGCGACCGGAGGACGTGTTGCTCGACTCATGAGGTGACGCCATCGCAACCCTGGCACACGCAGCAGGCACAACCAACCTCCGCGAGCTCGCCGATGCCGTTCTGGCCAAGGCACTGAAGGCGGGCGCGACGGATGCAGAGGCGGTCGCGTACGAGGGCGAGGAGTTCTCCGCGCTCGTGCGGCTCGGCCAGATCGAGACGCTCCAGGAGTCGGGCTCGCGGGCGGTGGGGCTGCGCGTCTTTATCGGCCACCGCACGGCCAGCACGTCGTCCTCGGATTTCTCGGCGGACTCGATCGACCGGCTGGTCGATGGCGCCGTCGAGCTGGCCAAGATCACGAGTGAAGATCCGTTCGCCGGGCTTCCGGATGCGGCGGACTTCGGCCAGGTTGAGGGAGGCGCGGCGGCGCAGCACCTCTTCTTTGAGGACGTCACGGCCATACCGCCCGCGGAGCGCATCGAGATTGCGCGGCGGGTCGAGGCGGCAGCGATGGCGGTCGACACGCGCATCCAGAACTCCAAAGGCGGCGACTTCGACACGGCGCTCTCACACAAGGTCATGGTGAACTCGCGCGGCTTCGCGGGCGAGTACCGGCGCAGCTACTGCGGCTTCTCCGCGGCGCCGATCGCGATCGACGAACACGGCGCGATGCAGCAGAACTACTGGTACTCGAGCGGACGGACGGCGCGGGTGCTCGAGGATCCGGAGACGATTGGCCGCATCGCCGCCGAGCGCACGCTGCGCCGGCTGGGCGCGCGCAAGGTGAAGACGCAGCAGGTACCGCTCGTCTTCTCGCCGGAGATCGCGCGCGGGCTGATCGGCAGCATCTTCTCTGCGGCCGAGGGCGACGCGATCTACCGCAATGCGTCCATGTTCAACGGCATGCTGGGCGAGCGGGTCGCCGGCGAGAACATCACCGTCGTCGACGATGGGACGCTGGTCTTCGATCACCACCTGCCCGGCCGCGAGACGCTGCGAATCGGCGGCTTCGGCACCTCGCCCTTCGACGGCGACGGCCTGCCCACGCGGCGAACGGTGATCGTTGAGCGCGGCATCCTGAAGAGCTACGTCATGAACACCTACACGGCGCGCAAGCTTGGCCTGCGGTCGACTGGCAATGCGTCACGCGGGCTCGCCGGGAACCCCGGTACGGGCGCGGGCAACTTCTTTCTCCAGCCCGGCACGGAGACGCCCGAGCAGATCATCGCCGGCGTGCCCGACGGTCTCTACGTGACCGAGGTGATGGGCTTCGGGGTGAATTTGGTGACGGGCGACTACTCGCAGGGCGCGAGCGGCTTGTGGATCGAGGGCGGCGAGCTCGCCTACCCGGTCGAGGAGATCACGATCGCCGGCAATCTGAAGGAGATGTATCGCAACGTCACCGCGGTCGGCAACGATCTGATCTTTCGCGGTTCGAGCGCGGTGCCGACGATCCGGATTGAGGGCATGATGATCGCGGGAACGTAGGGCGACTAAAGTCTGGTGGCGATCTGCCGATACCTCCTGTGAGGAGGCCGACGGCCGATGCGTCGCACTACAATCTCTCCTGTGAGCGCATCCTTCGCCTTCGCGCACGAGCAGACGTTCGAGCCTGCGCATGCGCGCGAGCTGACGCTTGAGATTCCCGCGCTGCCGGGAGTGGTTGCGCTCTTTGGTCACGATGCGTCGGCGCAGCCTTACCTGACGCGGGCCGCCGATCTTCGACGGCGTGTGCGCCGGCTCGTGGACCCGCCGCCGACGCTCGATACCGGGGGCCAGCCGATGTTGTCGAAGCGGCTGAACCTTCGTGATCGCATTGCGCGCATCGCCTGGACGGTGACCGGCTCCGAGTTCGAGTCGCTGCTCACGCTCTATCACGCCACGTCTGCGCTCTTCGGGGCGGATGAGGCGCGCCGGCGGCTGAAGCTGCGGACGCCGTTCTTTCTTCGACTCACGATGGAGCACGCCCACCCGCGCGTGTATGCGACGAATCGTCTCGGCCGGCGCCATCTCGAGACCACCTACGGACCGTTTGCCTCGCGCACCGCGGCGGAGCGGTTCGGCGATGCGGCGCTCGACCTCTTCCACCTGCGCCGCTGTCACGAGGACCTCGCCGTGCACCCGGAGCACCCCGGCTGCGTCTATGGCGAGATGAAGAAGTGCATGGCGCCCTGCAATACGACCTGCACGGCGGCCGAGTATGCGGCGGAGGCGACGGCGGTGCGTGGCTTCTTCGATACGCACGGGGACAGCCTCCTGTCGGTGATCGCACACGACCGGGAGCGGGCATCGGAGGCGATGGACTTTGAGCAGGCCGCGGCGCTGCATCGGCAGTACGAGAAGGTCAAGGCGGCCGCGGCGCTCGCGCCGGAGCTGGTGCGGCCGCTCACGCGACTGCGCGCCGTGGTCATCCAGCATGCGACGAGGGCGACCGCGGACGAGCCGGAGGCAGACCTGGGAGAGCATCCGGAGCAGGCGGCCGTGTTCCTGCTCGAACGAGGCTGCTTGACGGGGCCGCGACTCCTGAGCACCCTCGGCGTACGCGCCGTGCGCGAGCAGACCGCGGTCGGTTCAAGCCTGTTCGCCCAACCGCTGATGCTGCGGGCGGTGCCGCTCCCCGGCGACGCGGTTGGGCCGGCGGCGGCGGCATCGTCCGCGGCGGAGAGTCCTGAGCAGCGAGCGGCGGCTGTCCTGGCGGAGCTGGCGCCACCGGCCTCGGCGTCGCCGGACCCTACCGTGTTCAGCGATCATCTCGCTCTGCTGCGCCGCTGGTACTACCGGCCAGAGAAGCAGCGCGCCGGCGAGATCTTCTTTCCGAGTGGCGATGGTTCGTGGCCGATCCGGCGCATTCTCAACGGCGCGGCACGCGCCGCCCTGGGCGACCCGCGAACGATGCAGGAGACCGATCGCGAGGGTGCGCGGTCAGCGAAGACGCGGCTGCTGCATGCGGGCCGTGAGGGTGTGAAGCGCGAGGTTCCGGTGCCTGGCCCGGTTGCGATGTCGGCGGAGGAGACAGTCGGCTTTCGCAGCCGGCGACGGCGGGAGCAGCGCCCGTGAGGCGCTGGCTTGCGATCCTGCTGCTCGGCGTGGTCGGAGCGAGAGCGCAGTCGCCGGCAGCGTCCACTCCGGAGACCTCGCCGGAGACAACGACCCTTAGCGCCACGTCGACGCTTGTGCGCGTTCCCGTGATGGTGACGACCAAGTCCGGTGAGCCTGTGTTCACCCTCAAGGCCGGCGACTTTCATGTGACCGACGATACGGCTCCACAGCAGGTCACGCTTGACGACGAGACCGGCTCGCAACCATTGGCGCTAGTGCTCCTGATCCAGACCGGGGGCGCGGGCGCGCGGCATCTTGATGATCTGCGCAAGCTGCCGGTCCTGCTCGACACGATTGTGGGAAACGTGAAGCGCCGCGTCGCGATTGTCACGTTCGATAGCACGCCTGCGGTGCTGCAGGACTTTACGGCGGATACCGAGGCTGTTGGCGCGGCGTTCAACGATCTTCAGAGCGGCGACGAGCACGCGGCCACGCTCGACGCGCTGACCTTCTCGGTCGCGCTGCTCGGCCGGCAGCCGCTCGAGTATCGCCGGGCGATCCTGCTGGTCAGCGAGACGGTCGATCACGGCAGCCATGTGGGGCTTGAAGCGGCCCTGCGCGCCATTGGAGACACGAACACGACGATCTACAGCATTGCGTTCCACTCAGCGCGCGCGGCGGGCACGCACGAGGCGAGCAAGCTGCTGAACGGCCCGCCCGGTCCCGCGCACGGCTGCTTCAGTCAGGAGACGCAGGAGGAGGACCTCGCGTCCGACACCAGCGACAATCGCTTTGTGCAAGCGTACGACTGCCTCAGCCTGCTTGCGCCGCCGCTGCGACTGGTGAAGATTGCGACGCTGCTCGCGATGGACAACCTGCGCCGCAACGTGCCGGAGAGTGTCGCGCGGCAGACCGGCGGCGAGTACCTTGTCTTCAACAACACGAAGGATGTGGAGCGTGGTCTGGTCGCGATCTCCAACCACCTGCCGAACCAGTACGTTCTCAGCTTTCATCCGCAGGCGCCGCATCCTGGCCTGCACGCCATCGGCCTGACGCTGCCGGAGTACCCGCAGTTGAAGGTGACGGCCCGCAGCAACTACTGGGCGGATGCGGGCAGCACGCCACCGGCACAGCCCTGAGCGTGCCTGCGCGCCGGGCGCGTCGCGCGACGCCCGCTGCTAGACTGAGGCTTCGCGCTCCTCGCTCCCGGCTACCGCCGGCACACCTCTGAAGGACGAACACCACCCATGATCGAGCTGGCCTTCTCCATTCTCGCCTCGGACTTTGCGCACCTCGCCGACGAGGTGGCGGCGGCCGAGCGCGGCGGCGGCACGATCGTCCACGTCGACGTGATGGACGGCCACTTCGTTCCGAACATTACCTTTGGGCCGCCGATGGTGAAGGCGCTGCGGCCGGTAACGAAGCTGCCGCTGGACTGCCACCTGATGATCGAGAACCCGGACCAGTTCATCGCGGAGTTCGCCGAGGCCGGCGCAGATATGGTCAGCGTCCACCAGGAGGCGTGCCGTCACCTGCACCGCACGCTGCAGCTGATCGAGCAGCACGGGATGAAGCCGGCCGTGGTGCTGAATCCCGCGACGCCGGTGGAGATGCTGGTGGAGGTCCTGCCCATGGTGCACCACGTGCTGATCATGAGTGTGAACCCTGGTTTTGGGGGGCAGAGGTTTCTGCCGCTCGCGCTCGACAAGATCGAGCACCTTGCCGAGCTGCGGCAGAAGATGGGCCTGAACTTTCTGATCGAGGTCGACGGCGGCGTTGCTCACGATACGGTGCGCTCGGTCGTCGAAGCGGGAGCGGAGATGCTGGTCGCCGGATCTGCGGTCTTCCGTCCCGGCAAGACAGAAGAGAACGCCCGCGAGCTGCTTCGGCTGGCTCGTGAGGCGGCCAGCCCCGCGAACCTCGCGTCTGCCGGGTGACGAAGCACCCGCCGCGCTGCAAAGATCGGGTCGGGAGATTACACTGAACGCACGCTGCCGTACGCCTGCGCCGGCCGCTGACGGGGTTCCCAAATCGCATGATGATGATCCGAAATCGCGTGTTCTTTCCCAGTGTCCGTGCCGGCGTTCTAGCCGGTGTTGCCGTTGCCGCTCTGCTGCTGACCCCGGTGCGCGGCGCCGCTCAGTCTGCCGACCCGGCCGCGACCGCACCTGCGACCCAGCAGACCGCACCTGCAGCCCAGCAGACCGCACCTGCGCCCGACCAGACGGCGCCTGCCGCCCAGACGGCGCCCGCGAGTGCCGGGGCGACGCTCTCGTCTCCGACGGGCAAGAGGCACGAGAAGGTCATCGCCTCCAAGGACACACGGCAGGCGCAGCGACGCGAGAAGAAGGTCGATCCGCTTGCCGGGCAGGACAGCAAGCTACCCGATAAGGCGCTCTACGATAAGGCCCAGATCGCGATCAAGAAGGGCCGCTACGACGTGGCGCGCCTCGACCTGCAGACGCTGCTGAACACGTACCCGGACTCGCAGTACCAGATGCGCGCCAAGCTCGCCTTTGCCGACAGCTGGTACAAGGAGGGAGGAACGGCGGCGCTGACGCAGGCGGAGGCAGAGTACTCCGACTTCCGCGTCTTCTTTCCGAATACGCCTGAGGCGGCCGAAGCGCAGATGCGCATCGGCGATATCTACTTCCGGCAGATGGACAAGCCGGATCGCGACTACAGCAAGGCCGTGCACGCGGAGGAAGAGTACCGCCGCATGCTGACGGACTACCCGGACTCAAAGCTGGTGCCGCAGGCGCAGCAGCGGCTGCGCGAGGTGCAAGAGGCGCTCGCGACGCGCGAGGCCAACATCGGCGCGTACTACTCCACGCGCTTCAACTGGCCGGCGACCATCGCGCGCTTCCAGACCGTGGTCGACACGTATCCGCAGTACAGCCACATGGATGAGGTCCTTATCGGCCTGGGCGACGCCTATGCGGCGGAGGCTCACTTCGTCCGTCTGCAACATCAATTGCCGGAGGCGTCCAAGGCGCGGCTTGAGCGCATCTACGACGAGAACGCGGCGTCGGCGTACCGGAAGGTCGTTCTCGAGCACTCGGCCGCACCCCACGTCGAGGACGCGCGCGACCGGCTGGCCAGCATGAACCTGCCGATTCCGACGCCGACGCTCGACCAGATACAGGCAAGTCAGGCACTCGAGAACAGCCGGGCGCAGTATCGTCTCCAGGATCGTGCGAAGCTGCTCGTCTTCCACCAGCCGGATGTGGTGCTGGCCGCGCGCCTTGGCGACCCGTCACTGACCGACCCGAAGCCAACACTCGCGCCGCAGGTCACCAGGCAGATCGTCGCCGACTTCCAAGGGAGCGTCAACCCGAACGCCGCGCCCGCAGCTACCGCGGCGAATGGAGCGACAGGCGGCGACGTCACGGCTGAGGCCACCGGAGCCGCGGCGCCTGCGGCCGCGCCTGCCCCGCTCGCCTTCCACGATGTTCCTTCGGCCGAGGCTGCCGGTACGGCCGCGCCGGAGAACGCGCCGGCGGGGGTGAACGAAGCGGTTCCGGCGACGACCTCGACCGGAACGACCTCGGTTGGCACAGGCGGCGCTTCGATTGGCGCCGAGGTGCTGAGCCCGACGTCCTCGCCTGCGCCGATCGGCACGCCTGATCCAAATGGCGGCCTGAAGGCTGTCGGTCCAGGGAATACGGCCGCGCTCCCTCCGATCGAGAAGGCCGGCGCGGCTCCCGATGCGGTCAACGACGTGGCTCCGGGATCGCAGCCGGCCGCGCAGAAGGCGGATCCGAATAAGAAGAAGCAGCCGGCGCCGAGCTTCGACAAGAGTGACGAGAGCTCCAGCAAGCACAAGAAGAAGAAGGGTCTCAACAAGCTGAATCCGCTCTAGGATCCAGTCGCGCCCTCGGTCGTGCGGGCGAGTCGCTCTGGAGAAGGCGAAGTCACTCTGGCTTCGCCTTCCGCTATTTGGCGCGAGCCACGACGCGCTGACGCACCAGAAAGAGCGGCGACAGAAGCAGCAGGGCGGCGAGGAGGATCAGCGAGGCCGCCCATGGACTGAGCGAGAGGTGGCGACGTTCGCTCGTGTGGCCACCCGCAAAGTTGGACAGGTGTCCACCGAGAACCCAGGCGTCACCCGAGAGCGAGTCGTCGGTTTCGTAGACGACGTTACCGCCAAGCACAGCCGTCGTTCCGACCACCCGCGCCTCTGCATCCACGACGGCGTTGCCCCGGATCACGACGGCGTTATGCTCGACGCGGCCCACCACGGTCAGGTTGCCGAAGAGCACGAGCACCCGGCCGCTGACATCGCCCTCGACCTGCACGGAGCAGAAGAAACAGGTCGCATTGCCGACCCGCTGGCCCGCGGCGACGTAGATGTCCTGCCCGAAGTACATGCGATTCGCGGACGGCCGCGGCGCGGTGCTGCCCGTCTCGGCGGGCTGTTGCGCGCGCGCGCTCACACTGTGCGAGCCGCACAGGAGCGTCGCGAGCAGAAGAGACAACAAGCCAGATCGCAGGGATGAGCGCGACGGTGAGGCGAAGAGATCGGCTCGAGCGGAGCAGCATGTGACAGCCATGAAGCGGTGTACGCGAGACTCTGGAGGCCGGTTCCGTAGATCCGGGGCGAGTTTGCGAGGGCTGCGCGAGGAGAGGCTCATCCGTACGCCGGGAAGAGCACGCGACGCACGATCCAGACCACCAGCCAGACGACTCCCGCGACCAGGAGCAGCGGCGCGATCAGCATGCTGAGTCCGAGGCCACTCGCGAGCACCTTGCGGTCGCCATCGACGACGACCTCGGAGCCAAGCTGCACCGTGCTGAGCGCCGCCGCGAGATCACCGTGGATGTGAGTGCGATCGCCGACACGAAGCGTGCTGAAGAGCGTCGCCACATCGCCCGAGAGAGTGCGGTCCGTGTCGGTGCTTACCGTGCCAAAGAGCACCGCGACGTCGCCCTGAACGTCCCCGTGCAGGTTTACGGTGCAGAAGACGCAGGCCACGTCGCCCACCGTCTCGCCCTCGCCCACGTCGATGGTTGAGAAGATCGAGATGCGGTTGTCGCCGTCGTGGTCATGGCTGCGCGCGAGTGATGTTGCCGGAAGAGCGAGCAGAGCGGCGGCCGCGATGAGGCTCAGCAGGAGCGAGACCGGGCGGCGGGTTCGTGACATCGGCAAAGTACCTCGTACGGCAGGTCAGAGATGGGAGCCCGTGACGCGCGCGCAAGCGTGTGGCCGTCTACCGAATGCTACGCTTAACCCTCATGAATCGTGAACTGCCGAAGACGTATGAACCCGGTCAGATCGAAGAGCGCTGGGCCGCGTTCTGGGTGCGCGAACGCATCTTTGACGGGCCGCCGACAACAGACAGCTCTGGCGACGCCGCAGCCTTCACCATGCTGCTGCCGCCGCCGAACGTCACCGGCCGCCTGCACATCGGCCACATGCTCAACCAGACGGAGATGGACGTGCTCACGCGGTGGCACCGGATGCGCGGCGACCGCACGACGTGGATCCCGGGCACCGATCATGCCGGCATCGCGACGCAGATGATGGTCGAGCGACAGCTCGCCGGTGAAGGAACGAACCGCCAGGCGCTCGGTCGCGGGGCCTTCGTGGAGCGCGTGTGGGCGTGGAAGGGCGTGTATGGCAACGCCATCCTCGAGCAGATGAAGCGTCTCGGGGCGAGTGTCGACTGGAGCCGCGAGTACTTCACGATGGATGAGCGCCTGAGCGCGGCGGTCAAGGAGGCCTTCGTTCGCCTGTACGATGAGGGGCTGATCTATCGCGGCGCGTACATCGTGAACTGGGACCCGGGCGCCGGCACCGCAGTCTCGGATGTCGAAGTAGTTCACGAGGAGCGTGCGGGCAAGCTCTACTTCATTCGCTATCCGCTCAGCAGCGGCGAGGGCGAGATCGTCATCGCGACCACGCGGCCGGAGACGATGCTCGGGGACGCGGCCGTCGCGGTGAATCCGACCGATGCGCGTTACAGATCGCTCGTGGGCCAGACCGTCCGGCTTCCGCTGAGCGCACTCGACGGGAACGCGGAGCGGGAGATTCCTATCATCGCCGACGAGTGGGCCAACCCTGAGTTCGGCACCGGAGCCGTGAAGATCACACCCGCGCACGACGCGAACGACTTCGTCGTCGGCCAGCGCCATGACCTGCCGCAGATCGCCATTCTCGACGAGCAGGCGCGCGTCCACCTGCCCGGCTCGACCTACGACGGCCTGGACCGCTTCGCCGCGCGTGAGCGCATCGTCGCCGACCTCACCGAGCGCGGGCTTCTGGTCGACATCAAGGAGCATCCGCACGCGGTCGCAGTGAGTCAGCGCAGCGGCGCCGTGATCGAGCCGAGGCTCTCCCTGCAGTGGTTTGTGCGGATTCAGCCGCTGGCTGAAAGAGCCGTCGCTGCCGTGCGCGAGGGCCACATTCGCTTTACGCCGCAGATGTACGAGAAGACCTACTTCGAGTGGATGGAGAACATCCACGACTGGTGCATCAGCCGACAGCTCTGGTGGGGCCACCGCATTCCCGCGTGGCACTGCGCGGCGTGCGGCGGCATCACGGTCGCGCGCGAGACGCCGGAGCGCTGTGCCCAGTGCGATGCCGGAGCCGGCTCACTCACGCAGGAGACCGACGTTCTGGATACGTGGTTCAGCTCCGGCCTGCTGCCGTTTACCGTCTTCGGCTGGCCCGGGCAGACGGCCGATCTGGAGCGCATGTATCCGACGCAGCTGCTCGTCACCGGCTTCGACATCCTGTTCTTCTGGGTCGCGCGCATGATCATGCTGGGCACGCACTTCATGCTTGATGCCGCGAAGGCAGACGGGACGCCACGCACTCTCGCGGAGTCGGTGCCCTTCACCGAGGTGTACATTCACGCGCTGGTGCGCGACGCCGATCGGCAGAAGATGTCGAAGACGAAGGGCAATGTGATCGACCCGATCGAGATCATCGCGCGCTTCGGCACGGATGCGGTGCGCTTCACTCTGGCCAGCATGGCGTCGCCGGGCACAGACATCGCCTTCAGTGAGGCGCGCACCGAAGGCAATCGTGCGTTTGCCAACAAGATCTGGAACGCCGCGCGCTTCGTCTTTCTGCAGCTCGATCGTGCGAACGCGATGGGGTACACGCTGACGCTGCGGGCGGCAGATGGCGCCCGCGCCGAACTTCCCGAGACCACACCGCTCGAGACTCGCTGGATCTTCTCCCGTCTGCACGCGGTCGCGGCTGAGGTCGACCGCGCGCTCGGCGCCTACCGCTTCGACGAGGCGGCGAACGCGGTCTACCAGTTCTTCTGGGGAGAGCTGTGTGACTGGTATCTCGAGCTGATCAAGCTGCGCCTCGATCTCGGCGAGGGTGCTGTCCGCAACGAGACTACCGCCCTCTCGCTCGGCGCGCTCGCATCGGTCTTCGAGTCGGCGCTTCGCCTGCTCAGCCCCTTCATGCCGTTCCTCACCGAAGAGCTGTGGCATGCACTGCACGGCGACGAGCTGCCCGCGAGATCGATCGCACTCACGCGCTTTCCCCAGGCGTCCGATTACCCGTCCGACACCGTCGCCGAGGAGGCGATGCTGCTGCTGCAGGAGCTCATCGTCACGGTGCGCGGCCTGCGGAAGGAGCTCGGCGTTCCAGAGAAGGAGTCGACGCCAATCCACGTGCACGCCGCGAATCGTGTGGCAGCGCTGGTCGATGCGCATCAGGATGTGCTCGCGCGCATGGCTCGGGTCGCCTCTGTCGAGCTCGCAAGCGAGCCTCTCTCCGGATCGAACGCGCGTGCGACCGCTCAGTTTGACGTCGCGGTTGTCTACGAACGAACGATCGACGTCATCGCTGAACGCGAGCGACTTTTGAAGGAGATTGCGCGACTCGATAAAGGCATCGCTGCCGCGGAGAGACAGCTTGGCAGCGAGGCCTTTGTCGCGAGAGCACCCGAACACATTGTGGATGGGTTGCGCAAGCAGGACGCCGAGACCAAGCAGCTGCGCGCCAAGGCGCAGGCCGCACTCGACGCGCTTCCGCGTGGCTAATCTCTACTCGCGGCTGCTCCGGTCCGTCCGGGTGACTCCGGTGGGTGCCTGACGCTCACGGCCTGGGATCGGCCCTTGCGGCAGGTTTCCTTGTGGCGGCTCGTGAAGATGCGACTTCTCGTGCAGGTGCGCCGCCGGGGAGTGTGCGTGCGCTGTGTCGTCTCCTGGAACGGCATCATGCGCGTTTGTCTTGAGCGCGTGGGCGTCGTTCTCGCGCATCGCCTGCTCGCTGTCTTTGCTTGCGTGCTGCTCGTGACCCTTGGTTTCCTGCGACATCATCGAACCTCTCGGAGCTTGTACGTGTTTGCTCGCTGGCGATCCCAGCTTAGCCTTTGAAGATCTCTTCGATTTCTTTCTCGCTTGGCTTGGCCGCGCTCGTGTCGACGGCCTCGTCCCCGAAGTCCTGCGCCCCATACTCGTAGTCGTTGCCGCCCTCTGCGCCGGGGGCGACGACGGTGCGCTCTTCTTCATTCAGACCCCACCCCTGCTCGTGCGCGTACTCACTGGCGAGGCCGCGGGAGTGCTCTCCGAAGCCGCGCGGCTCGGGCACCGTCGCGTCCTTGCTCTCTGTCGTTACTGCCTTCTCGTCCGCCATGTTTACCTCATGTTTGGATAGGATGGTGCGCCTGAGACCAGGTTTGCCTATCGCACTCGCGCGATCGGCGGCTTTACACTACTGACCTTGCTCTGCACCTCCTGCTCAATCGCGATGTCGACGTTCTCGTGCTTGATGTCGAGCCGCAACCGGTTGAAGAGACTCATGTAGATGTTCGCGATCCAGATCAGCGCAAACCACGCAATCAGGTACCCGCGCCAGCCCTCGTAGAGCATCTGGAAGCGCGTGATGAGCAGCATCAGCAGGGTGACGTAGTGGCTGAAGCAGTACTCGCACGTGAACAAGTAGAAGAACTTGCGCACAGGAAGCGAGCGGCAGGACTGGCTTCGATCCTGACAGAACTCCCGCGGTTCGCGGAAGACCTCCTCGTGCGTGACCGTCCAGGTGGCGCACGCGATCGGTAGCGCAAGCAGCAACAGATAGGCTAATTGTCGCTCAAGCGTCACTTCACCCTCTTTTCCTCGCGTGTAAGCCGCTCGCAGTAAGATGCATTCTGGCAGGGGGAGGGAGCGCCACGATGGACTGGAAGAGCAAGCGCATTCGTGCCGTGCTGGAGAGCGCCCTCGCCGAGGACCGCGCCGGCAATGACGTTACGACCAGCCTGACTGTGGACCCGCGCGCGCGTGCCACTGGCACCATCCTTGCCAAGCAGCCCTGCGTCGTCGCCGGTCTCGGCGCCATTCCGGGGTTCCTCGAGGTCTTCGCCCGCATGCATCCCGCGGCGGCGGGGCGTTTCGAGGTCATCAGCCACCCTGAGATCTTCGATGGCGTGCGCGTGCGCAAGGGCGCGACCCTCGCGGTCATCCGGCACAACGCCGCCGCACTGCTGTCGACCGAGCGCGCCATCCTGAACCTGCTGCAGCGTATGAGCGGTATTGCGACCATCACGAACGCGTTTGTGAAGGCGGTCAGCGGGACGGGAGCGAAGGTTCTCGATACACGGAAGACGATTCCGGGCCTGCGCGCGCTGGATCGCTACGCCGTCTGCTGCGGGGGCGGGCTCAATCATCGGCAGGACCTGCAGGACGGCATCCTGATCAAGGGCAATCACATCGCGCTCGCGGGCGGCCTTGAGACCGCGCTGAGCCGTGCTCTCGCGGCGCGCAAGCCGGGCCAGACGGTGCAGATTGAGGTGCGGACGCCGGAGGAGCTTGAGGCTGCCATCGCGGGCGGCGCCGAGTCTATCCTGCTCGACAACATGACGCCGGGCGCAGTCAAGCGGGCGGTCAAGCAGATCCGCGCCGCGCTTCCCGGGGTACCGATCGAGGCGGCCGGAAGTATGACACTTGCGACGGTGCGCGAGTATGCCGAGGCAGGCGTGGACTACGTGACCGTCGGCGCGCTCACGCACTCCGTCACGGCCGCCGACCTGAATATGCGCATCGTTCCCGAGACGGTATGACCGCGCCGCCTTCTGCAGCCACGTCTGCGCTCCAGGGAACCCGCTTCGCCGGTCAGCTCGTCCACCTTCCGCGGGTGGAGTCGACGAACGCGCTCGCGCTTGAGGCCGCAGCCGCCGGTGCGCGCACGGGCGTCTGGCTGGCCGACGAGCAGACCGCGGGCCGGGGCCGCGGCGGTCACACCTGGCACTCCTCGCCGGGCGACGGCCTCTATCTCAGCGTGCTCGTCGCACCCGCGCTGCCGCTGCGCATCGCGCTTCGGCTCTCGCTTGCGACGGGCCTTGCGGCGCAGCGCGCCATTCGGGACGTCACTGGGTTTGCCCCCGACCTGCGCTGGCCCAACGACCTTCTGCTCGGAGGTCGCAAGTGCGGCGGCATCCTGGTCGAGACGGCCACCGAGCCGGCGCAGCCCGCGCAGGAGCCGACGCTGCGCTACGCCGTGATCGGCGTCGGGATCAATCTCAATCACGCGGCGTTCCCGGCGGAGCTCGCGGCGATCGCAACCTCACTGCGCCTGGCGTGCGGCCATGTCGTGTCGCGCGACGCTCTGGTCGCGTCTCTGCTGCACGCGCTCGACGACGAGCTGACGCAGATCGAGCGCGAGGGCGGGCGGCCACAGACGGTTGCGCCGGAGCAGGCCCTTCTCGCTCGCTTCACGCGGGCCTCCACCTGGGTGCGCGGCAAGCGAGTGCGCGTCGACGACGGCTATACTGGCACGACCGCAGGGCTGTCGGCAGAGGGCTTTCTGCGCGTCGAGGCCGATGACGGCACGGCACGCACGGTCCTCTCCGGCGGCGTTCGCGAGCTCACCGCACGTTCCTGAATCACAACCCGCCGCGATGCCCGTGCACGGCAGGAGAGCAGCTCATGCTTCTCGCACTTGACGTCGGCAATACCAATATCGTCGGCGCCGTCTACCCGGTCAGAGACGATGGGCTGAGCGTTGCGGAGCCCGTCGCGACGTGGCGCGTCACGACCCGCACCGAGCAGACTGCCGATGAGTTCGGCCTGCTGCTACGCAGTCTCTTCGATCTTCACGGTCTCTCGCTCTCGACGATCGATGCCGTCGCGGTCGCCTCGGTCGTACCTCCGCTCGACCCTGCCCTGCGGCTGATGAGTGAACGGCTCTTCCATCGCCGCGCACTCTTCATCGAGCCGGGCATCAAGACCGGAATCCCCGTGCTGACGGATCATCCCGCCGAGGTGGGTGCCGACCGCATTGCAAACTGCGCCGCCGCGTGGGAGCGCTTTCACACGGCCGCGATCGTCATCGACATGGGTACAGCCACCAAGTTCGACGTCATCTCGGCCAAGGGCGAGTTCCTTGGCGGGGCCATCGCGCCGGGGCTTGGCATCTCCGCCGAGGCCCTCTTCTCACGCGCCTCGAAGCTGCCTCGCATCGAGGTTCGCAAGCCGGCGAAGATCATCGGCACCAGCACTGTCGACAATATGCAGATCGGGCTCTACTACGGCTATATCGGTTTGGTCGATGGCATCCTCGAGCGCATGCTCGCCGAGCTCGGCGCGAGCACGGCGCTGATCGCGACTGGCGGCCTGGCGCGGCTGCTCGCCGAAGGATCGAAGTACATTCGCGAGTACGACGAGCTACTCACGCTGACCGGGCTTCGCCTGATTCACGATCGCAACATCGTGCGCAGGCGAAGCGGAGCGTAGCCGCCCGGCATGTGCGGTCTCCTGCGCGCGAGCCCTCCCGACCAGACTTACTCCATGCAGAACTACTTCAACTACTTCACCGAGATCGAGGAGCGTTTTCAGCAGCGGCGCGGCACGCTCCTCATGCTCTCCACCCTTGACTGGGCACTGATTGAGACGTGGCGAGAGGCCGGGGTGCCGCTCGCGGCGGTGCTCGCCGGCATCGACGACGCCTTTGCCAGACGCGCCGCGAAGCCCGCGCGCGCCAAGGGCCGTGCCAGCCGCATCAACGGCCTGGCCTGGTGCGTGCAGAGTGTGATGGAGGCGGCCGAGCGACAGAAGGAGGCGGCGACCGGCCTCTTTGCAGGCGCATCGTCCGCCGCCGCGCAGGAGAGCGGCTTCGAGAGCGTGCGCGTCGCGCGCTTCCTCGAGAGGAATGCCGACGCGCTCACCGCAGCCGTCCTGCCCGCGCCTGTGGACGTGGTGGCTCGGGAGATCGCGGCACGCCTGCGCGAGCTCGCCGTGGCGACGCACGGCTCGGCTGCCCCCACTCTCGAAGCGCTCGACATGACGCTCACCGCACTCGAGCAGAAGTTGATCGCCGCCGTGCTCTCTGCCACGACCGAGGCCGAGCTGGTGGGCTTGCGCGAGCAGGCGACTCGCGAGCTGGCCCCCTACCGCGGCAAGATGCAGGCCGTGCAGATCCGCCAGGTACAGCAACAGTTTCTCGAGAAACGCCTGATGGCGACACGTGGCCTGGCCCGGCTCAGCCTCTTCTACATGAGCCACGAATGAGGTTCCATCTTGAGAAGCCGGTCTACGGCGGCAGCTCGCTCGCTCACACGATCGAGGGCCGCGCAGTCTTCGTGCCCTTCACGCTTGCTGGCGAGACGGTCGAGGCCACGCTCTCCGGGGGCGAGCCGCTCACGGCCGACCTGGTCAGCGTCACGGAGGCCGCGCCCGATCGCGTCGCGCCTGGCTGCGTGCACTTCGGCGCCTGCGGCGGCTGCCACTACCAGCATGCCGGCTACGCCGCCCAGCTCCGCATGAAGGAGGCAATCCTGCTCGAGACACTGACGCGCGCCGGCCACTCGACCCTGCCTGCGGTCACCCTGCACGCCGGAGAGCCGTGGCGCTATCGCAACCGCATCCGCCTGCGCGTCGAGGAGGTTGATGGCACCTTGCGTCTCGGCTACAACCGACGCGCCTCTGCGGAGCTCCTGCCCATCCGCGAGTGTCCCATCGCCGCACCACTGCTCTGGCGAGCGGCCGAGAGCCTCCTGATGCTTGCCGCCGCAGAGGCACAGGCGGCCCAGTGTCTGCGCGCGGCGGCCGAGGTTGAACTCGCCTGCACCAACGACCAGAGCCGGCTTCAGCTCACGCTGCTGCTGCGCGACGCGCGCGTTCCGCACTTCGACCGACTCTGCGAGCGTCTGCAGCAGCGCGTCCCCGAGCTCGCCGGCGCGGGCGCTGTGCCGCTCACGCCAGGACGCCCGCAGCAGAGCGGCGAGATTGCGCGGTGGGGTGTGGCCGGGCTCGCGATGCGGGCCGACGGCCGGGACTACTGGGTCGCGCGCGGAGGCTTCTTCCAGATCAATCGGACGCTCATTGACACTCTCGTGCAGCTGGTCGTGCGCGGCCGCCAGGGCCGACTCGCGTGGGATCTCTTTGCGGGCGTCGGCCTCTTCACTCGAGCGCTGGTACCCGCGTTCGCCGAGGTGGTCGCTGTCGAGGCCTCCGCTGCCGCCGTCGCCGGTCTTGCGGCTGTAAAGCTCGCAGGCGTCCGCGCGATCGCCACGCCCGTGTTGAACTTTCTTCGGCAGGCCGCGCTCGAGCGCGATCGCCCGGAGCTCGTCGTCCTCGACCCGCCGCGTGCCGGGCTCGGACTCAAGGGGACGCGCCTGCTGACGCGCATCGCTCCGTCCACGATCGTCTACGTCTCCTGTGATCCCACAACGCTCTCCCGCGATCTGCGCGCGATGGTAGACTCCCGCTACAACCTCGCCGAGCTGCACCTGGTTGACCTGTTTCCGCAGACCTTTCATCTGGAGACAGTCGCCGTGATCGAGCGCGCGCGAGGCTGAGACCCTCGGGGACGGTGCCGGATCGATCATGGGAGTCATGCAGGCCGGCCTCGACCAACGCCCGCAGACGACGATTACGGCACGCCAGCGCCGGCCGGCCGGCCCCGACCCGGCACTCTGGCCACAGGACAACCTTAATGCGGAGCCTCTCCAGCTCCGCCGCATGCCTCTGCTGGCCGCAGCCCTGTGCTTCGCGGGGGGCGAGCTGCTGGCACCGCAGCACTGTCCGGCGATCCTGCTCGCCGTCGCCTGCGCCGCACTGCTCGTACTCGCCGCTGTTGCGCTTCGGGGAGCGCCGCGGGTCGTGCTCGTGCCGGCCGGCGCGCTGTGGGTCGCGGCGGGGCTCTGGTGTGCGGAGCTACGCCCCGTACCGGCTCCGCAGACGGCGCTCACTTCCTTCGCCGACGGCCTGAGCCGCACGGTAGACGCCCGCGTCGAGCGTATTCGTCTCCTGCCGCCGCGCACCGACCAGGAGACAGCCGACCAGGGCGCCTGGGGTGAGCGTGACGATGACGAGCCGCCCGCCGCCTCCGCCCTGCAGCTCGATCTGGCGGTCGACGCGGCCGAGTTCCTCACGCCGGATCTCTCCACCATGCAGCCCGTCAGTGGCGGCGTTCGCGCCACACTCATCGCCCAGCCTGGCGGAGCGCTCCCCACGCTCCACTGCGGGGACCACATCGAACTTCCTCTTCGCCTGCGACGGCCCGAGCTCTATCGCGACCCGGGCGCGTGGCAGTATGCCGACTACCTGCTCGGGCAGGGCATCGGCTTTCAGGCCAGCGCCCACGCCGAGAAGCTTCAGCTCCTCGCGCCCACGATGCAGTCTCAGGGATCCTGGACGGCCCGGACCTCGCTGCCGTGCCGGCTCTCCGCCATGCAGACGTGGGCTACGGCACAGATCGCCCGCTATGCCGCGTCGCGCGCCAACCGGCGTCTCCCCGCGCCGCTGCAGCTTCGCCCCGACGATACCGCGATGCTCGCCGCCATGCTCTTCGGCGAGCGCAGCGGCCTCACTCATCGGCTTCGCCTCGGCTTCGAGCGCACCGGCTCCTTCCACCTCTTCGTCGTCTCGGGCATGCACGTCGGCCTGGTCGCCGGCGGCGTCTTTCTTCTGCTGCGCCGCGCTCGCCTGTGGCCGTGGCTCGCCACGATGCTTACCCTGGCCTTCACGGCCGTCTACGCCCTGCTCACCGGCTTCGGTGCGCCGGTGCAGCGTGCGCTCGGCATGACGGCCATCTTCCTCGTCACGCGCCTGCTCGCGCGCGAGAGCAGCGTCCTGAACGCGCTTGGCGCCGCGGCGCTCGGTGTCCTCGTCTGGTCGCCCGCGGCGATCGGCGAGGCCAGCTTCCAGATGACCTTTCTCGCGGTCGTCGCGATCGCCGGCATCGCCATGCCCCTGGGCGAGCGGACGTTCCTCCCCTACGCCGCGGCGGCGCGTGGTCTCGACGACTCCTGGCGCGACGCTATCTTCCCGCCGCGCCTCGCGCAGTTTCGCGTCAGCCTCCGCCTCTGGTCAGCCAGCCTCGCCGGTCTCCTTGGCAGCTGGGCGGCCGCCCTCCCCGCAGCCCTGGTTCGCTTCGCCCTCTTTGCGTTGGAGCTCGCCCTGATCGGCACCGTCGCCGAGCTCGTGATGGCGCTGCCCATGAGCCTCTACTTCCACCGTGCGACGCTCTTCGCGCTGCCCGCCAATATGGTCAGCTTGCCCGTGATTGCCCTCCTTGTTCCACTCGCCATCGTTGCGTTCGTCGGCATGCTGGTAAGTCCATGGGTCGCCGCTCTCCCCGCCGCCCTGACCGCGGCTCTCCTGCACGCGATCGCCCGGACGATCGGCCATCTCAGCGCGATCGCCGCGGCGGACGTGCGTGTGCCCGCTCCGGCATGGGGTGTGATCGCGCTCGCCCTGGCGGGATGGGCGTTCTGCTGCTGGGCGGTGCGGCGCAGCCGGCCGTGGGCGCTGGCGGCAGTCGGCCTGCTGCCGCTTCTTACGCTCGCGGTCCTGTGGCCGGAGCCGGCGCTGCTGGTGCCGGGCAAGCTCGAGGTCACTGCGATCGATGTCGGCCAGGGCGACTCGCTCTTCGTCGCTGGCGGCGACGGCCGCACCCTGCTCGTGGACGCCGGCGGACCCGTCGGCGGCGTGGACGAGGCAGCCGCCGCCACCAGCGTCTTCGATGTGGGCGAGGAGGTGGTCGCACCCTACCTTTGGCAGCGCCGCATCCGCCGCCTCGACGCGGTCGCCCTCACGCACGCGCACAGCGATCACATGGGTGGCATGCCCGCGATCCTGCGCGATCTGCGCCCGCGCGAGCTCTGGCTCGGCGCCCCCAGCCACGCCGCCGCCTTCACGGCCCTGCTCGACGAGGCCCGCGAGCTCCACATCGTCGTCCGTCAGCTGCGTGCGGGGGATCACTTTCGCTTTGGCACGGCCGAGGTTCGCGTTCTCTCCCCTGCCCCTGCCTACGCCAACCCCGGCGCGCCCCGCAACGACGACTCCCTCGTGCTGCGCCTGCAGTACGGCCGAAGCTCCGTCCTGCTCGAGGGCGATGCGGAGGCTGCCAGCGAGCGAGCCATGGTCGCCTCCGGTACGCTCGAGCCCGTGACGCTGCTCAAGGTCGGCCATCACGGCAGCCGCACCTCGACGACACCCGAGTTCCTCGCCGCCACCGCCCCGCGGGACGCCGTGATCTCCGTCGGCCTGCGCAACACCTTCGGCCACCCGCGACCCGAGATCATCGCCCGTTTAGCGGCCGCGAACGCGCACGTCTTCCGCACCGATCAGTTCGGCCTCACCACCTTTTTGCTGGATCGCGACGGCAGCGTCCACGAGCTCATGAACGCGTATAACTGAGCCACGCGCCGCACGAGACAAGGAGGAACCGCACGCATGGAGACATCGAACGGCAGAGCGGACCAGCCGCACGCAGACAGCCCCACGCAGCACGAGACCACCGACACAGCCCCCATGTCCGAGCCTGAACGCGCCGAGGAGCAGAAGCTCATCCGCCGCCTGCAGATGATGATGAACATGGTGATGCAGGTGATCGCCCAGGACGGCTCGCTCACCGTCGAGGACGCCTCGCAGATGATTGCGGACAGCCGCCGCGCGGCGCTTGCCATGTTTCCCGGCAAGGAGCTCGCCTACGACCTGATCTGGCGCCCGCGCTTCCAACGCCTGATGCGCGAACGCTTCCGCATCAACTAGCGGGGCTGACTTGAGGAGACGGCCGATGGAGCCGCGTTCAGGGCGCCTGCGCGGGGCCCAGCAGCGGTGTCCGCACTGGCGTTGCAATGCCTAGATACTCAGTCAGGGTATCGTTGTTGAACCCCGTCACCCAGACGTCGCCGCTCGCGTCGATGGCCAGCGCGAACGCTCCCGAGACTGGCCCATCCGCTCCCCAGCCGGCCGCGGGCGACAAGACTGCGCCGGGCTGCGCATCGCTCGCGCCCGCAAGCTCCGTCACTGCGGCGGCGGCGAAGCTCGCCACCCACGCCCGGCCTGCGCCGTCGACCGCGATGCCCTGCGGATGGTTCAACCCGCCGCCAGTGAAGACCGCTGTGTGCGTGCCCGCGATCCGGCTGACGCTGTCGCCCGCGTAGTTCGCAAGCCACACGCCGCCTGCCTGATCCGTTGCCACGCCAGCCGGCGCATTGCAGCAGGAGAAGTTCGCTGCCTGCTGGCCGTCGGCGGAGAGCCGCGTCACCACAGCGTCGTTCTGGTCGCCGATCCATCCGTTGTGCGCCGCGTCGAGCGCCACCACGACCGGAAACGCACCGCCCCGCACCGCGTACCCGGTCGCGCCCGAGAGCGGGTCTCCGGCCAGATCCAGCAGCGTCACATGACTGTCGCCGTAGTTCACCACCCACACGCTGCCGTTCGCATCGATGGCGAGGCCCACGGGAAAGTTCAGCCCGCCCGCGGTGAAGCCGTTCGCCCCCGAGAGCGGCTGCCCCGCGTTCGAGAACTTCGACACCGTCCCAAGACCGCCGTTGGTTGCGCCGGCACTGTCCTCGTTGGTGACCCATACGGCGTCGGCCGCGTCGATCGCGAGGCCATACGAGTGGTTCAACCCCGAGCCCGAGATGCCGCCAGCGAAGAGCGGCACTCCAACAGGCGAAAAGGCCGACAGCGCGCCGAAGTAGCTCGCCACCCACACCGTGCCGCCACTATCGACGCCCAGGGCGGAGGGCGCATTCATCCCGCCACCGCGGTAGACGACGGGCAGCGTCCAGTCCGCCGGGGCCGCCGTGAGCGCGGGTTGAAACGCCGTGTCGGCGGTCTGGAGCGCGAAGAGCGCCGGAACGTTCGCTCCAGCGTGCAGCGCGATCTGCCGCGCCGCCTCAAGCGTGTCGACCGGCGCGGTTCCCGAGGAGGCGGCCAGCGACAACAGCGAGCCGCACCCGGGCGCGCCGGCCACGCACTGGTGCAGGAGATCGGCCAAGCTGTTCAGCTTGGCGATGGGATAGGTCGCGATCGACGCGGCACCCGCGCCTCCCGTCTGCTGCGAGGCGTTTACGAGGGCCGCGGCAGTCCGTGCTGCGTTGGCGAGCCCTATGGTGTTCGTGGCCGTACTGCCAAGCGCGCCGGCCGGGCCCAGAAACGGCGACATCGCCCACACCCCGGCCACAGTTGTCACCTCGTTGACCGTGACCCCGGTCCCGGCTCCCGTTCCGAGCGAGCTACACGGCCCGAGTGCGAGCAGCAGACTGATCGCTGCGTTGGCGCTCTGGCCCGGCACGAGGCCTCCGCCACGCGCGACGAGATAGAGCTGCGTCGCGGGCGAGGCGCACGTATACCCCGCGGGAATGGTGAAGTTGCCGCCCCCATCGGTCGTCGCCGGGGTGGTGAGCAGCGCGGTACCGCCTGCGCCGTTGCCTGTGGTCGCTGCACTGAGCAGCTCCACCGAGGCGCCCGCGACCGGGGTCGATCCACCCATGACCTTGCCTGTGAACGCAACGCCCGCATACCCGGTAGACGGGGGCGGGACCGGACTTGAACCGCCGACCTGCGTCACCACGGTTCCGCCGCAGCCCACGAGCAGCAGCGCCGCGGCGGCACTGCAGAGAACGGCTCTCAGGCGTTCGGCTTGCACACACATACGAGCTCGAGAACACCACAGCGGCCTTCGGTTTGGCAATCAGTGCACACGGTACGGCAGGGTGAGGTCCTCGAGCCGCACACCAGCCAGAAACGCCCGCATGCTCGTCAACAGCTGCTGCCGGGCGACGTCGGCAGGCAGTGCCGTCTCCGCCGTCTCCGCCTTCAGCATGACGGGAATCGGCCGCTCCGGCGACTGCGAGAAGACGGACCGCGCCGCGGGCCTGCTATAGATCAGCCCCAGCTGCGTCGTGCCCGCGTTGTACTCACCGCAACGCTCGCCGTTGCAGACTGTCGTGACCTCAAGCCACTGCGAGGCGCCAGAGTTGAAGAACGATGCGTTGAAGCTGGTCAGCACACCGCTTGCAGTTGTGGTCGTCAGCTGCTCACGCCAGATCGGATCTTCGCCGCGCGCCGAGTGGCAGATGGAGGTGTCGTGCGATCCCAGCACGGGTGAGACACCCACCGCGATGTGCGTCGTGTCCGCTGCCTTCGTGTCCGCCGGGGCATAGTCCGCCCACTCGAAGAGGAGCGGGCCGCCGGTCATGGCCTCGGGCCAGGTACGTGTGAGTGCGTAGCCTCCCAGCCGGATGGGGAACGCTGCCGCGGGCGGTGTCGCCGCCGCGCTGCCGCGCTTGGCCTCTGTTGCCCGCGCGAGCCGTCCTACGCCTGAGAGCACCACGAGCAGCATAGCCGCAAGGCGCAGCACGGAGCCGCGGCTTACGACTGCCGCCGGAGCAGGTGCTCTCGAGTCCTCACGCACGTCCGGGGCGTCGTGCGCTGCCCGCCGCACCACCGCAAACATCAGCCACACACCGACCAGGAAGAGACAGGCGCCGATGATGTAGTCGCCCATCTCGGCCTGGCTCTGCAGGTGCGTGATGCGCAGCGCGACGATGTAGTAGAGCACCAGTGTGCACAGCCGCACGAAGTTGAACACATAGCCCAGCAGCACCGCTCCAGCCACAAAGACCACGTGCACCGACGGGCGAAAGCGGTAGAGGTAGCCAACGATGAGCGCGATCATGCCCATCGTCACGGCACCGCGGATGCCGTTACAGCCAGGGGCGATGAACATGCCGAAGTCCGGCGTGAACATCAGCCGCATCTGGTCCGGCGTCAGCTTCTGGTGGAGCGCGATGGCAAATGCCCGGGCGACGTGCGCCGAGACACGCTGCAGCGGCAGGTCCACGAAGACATTGAAGATGTGCGGAACCGGGTTTACCAGCCAGATCAGCCAGATGGGGAAGCGCGCCGCGCGAAAGAGCCGGCGGCCGCCGAAGAGCAGCACCACACCCGCCACGTAGGCAAACGCCACCAGCGAGTGCGGCGGAAAGAAGATCGACCAGCGCGGCGAGAGCACCAGCACCAGCACCGACGTCTCGCGGAAGCGAACTGTCGCCGCGGTCGCGAGCAGGAGCAAGAGGCCCCACCACGAGCCGTCCATCTCCCACCCCAGGCCGCGCCATGCGCGCAGAATCAGCAGAAAGCTGACCACGGGGACGAACATGCCGATCGACTTCAGCGGGTCGGTGACCCACAAGGCCCACAGGAAGAGCGCCGTCGGCCAGATACTGAAGACGCCGAGCACGGCAAGCACCGCCGCGCCTGCGACCCAGGTCGCGGATCTCGGCCGAAGGTGTGCGGCGAGCGGTCTCTCGAGAGGTTGAGGGGCGGGTACGGTGGACATCGGCTCCCCCGAGAAGCCGGCGGTTGGCGCCCGGGCGATGACGTGCAGAGTCGACTACTTCGAGCGGCGAAGCTTCGCGCGCGAGAACAGGAAGGCGCCGGCCGAGCCGACCACAGCAAGCACCGCCGTCGGGTTCTCCGGAGAGTCCACGCATCCGCCCGGGTTCTGCGCATGAAGCGAGACCGTGGCCATAAACAGGAGAGCGGTGCCAGTGAGCAAAAGGGAGAGTCTCTTCATGGTGTCCTCAAGTGGGACGTTACGTCGCTCCCGGGCGTCTGTCAATCAAAACAGACGCTGGCGGAGCGCATGCGCCTTCGCTCGGGCTGCCGGGCCCTGGGCGCGGCCGCGAGACGCCGCTTCGGGGAGCTTCAGTGCTCGATCGAGGCTGCGCGCTCGGAGTGGCCCGAGATCTCGGACGCGCGCGCCTCGGCGTACGCGGCCGCCCCCAGCAGGGCACAGGTATCGTCCAGGATGACCCGCACCGGCATCGCCTCCAGCAGCGGCCGCATGCGCCCCTTATCCAGGAAGGCCTCCTTGAAGGCGCCATTCTTGAGCGTCTTCAGGATCTTGGGCGCGATGCCGCCGCCCAGGTACATGCCGCCCGAAGCCAGGACCTTGAGCGCAAGATTCCCTGCCTCCGCGCCAAACGCGGCCACGAAGATCTGCATCGTCTCAAAGCAGATCGGGCTCGAGCCATCCTCGGCACACTCGCCGATCACCGCATTCGGATCTTCGCTCTCGAGACGCTCTCGCAGCCATGCCGGCTCCTCCATCCGCTGATCGTCCCGCAGAAAGGCGTAGACATTCTTGATGCCGAGGCCGGAGACGACGCGCTCGAAGCTCACGCGACCGTCGAGCGTGCGCCGCAGATACTCGAAGAGCGCGACCTCGCGGTCGTTGCGCGGCGCGAAGTCACAGTGGCCGCCCTCGGACGGGATCGGCAGATGCCGGTGCTTGCCATCCCAGATCAGCAGCGCCTCGCCCAGCCCCGTGCCCGCCGAGATCAGACCGCGGTGGCCGACGGCGGAGGCGTCCGCCGGGTGCAGTGTGACGATGCTCTGCGAACTCAGCTCCGGGATGCCGTAGCCGTTGGCCTCGAGATCGTTGATGAGGAAGATGTGCTGAATCTGCAGCGAGACGGCGAGGTCGTGAATATCGAGCACCCACGGCAGGTTCGTCAGCTTGAGCCGACCATCGCGCACAGGCCCTGGACAGCCAAAGCACGCCGCCATGATCTCTTCGCGTGAGGTCGCCTCCTGCGCGAGGAAGTCGTTCACCACCACGTCCAACGACGCGTACTCTCCTGCCGGATACTTCTGGTCCCGCAGCTTGTTCAGCCTGCCGCTCGCAAAGCTGTACAGCGCCAAGTGAACCTTCGTGCCGCCAACATCGCCCGCAAGAATCATCGGTGTCCTAAAGCTCCAGAGTGCCAACCTTATGCGAGCCATCGGGCCCGGTCAAGGTATTCACGGGCGCCGGAAGTGCCGCGGCGGCGACGGTATCGAGGAGCAAGCGCAGCTCGCCGCTCGCCGGCCGGATCAGCTGCGACGGTAGACGCTCCGGGTCGTACGGTCCGGTCAACACCTCGCCGAGCACGCGCGTCTTCGCCGCGCCTTCGATCAGGAAGCACACCTCGCGGCCCTGGTTGATCACTGGCCACGTGAGCGTGATCCGCCACGTGTCCTTCTGCGGCACATGGTTCGCAACCACGAGCCGACCGAGCTCGTGCAGCGCCGCCGTGTGCGGAAACAGCGAGGCCGTGTGCCCATCATCGCCCATGCCCAGCAGCACCAGATCAAACGTCGGCAGCTCCGCACCCTCGAGCTTCATGGAGTTCCGCAGCACCGTCTCGTACCGGTTCGCCGCCTCTTCCGGATCAAGCTCGCCCTCCATACGGTGTACGTGCTCCGCGGGTAATGGCACCTTCGTGAGCATCTGCTCGGAGGTCATGCGGAAGTTGGAGTCGCGATCGGTCGGCGACACGCATCGCTCATCGACCCAGTAGAGCTCGAGCTTCGACCACGGCAGCGCCGTGAGAAAGGGCTGCGAGGCGTCGGCCAGCAGCGCCAACATGGCCTTCGGCGTCGAGCCGCCCGAGATCGCGATGCGTGCCACGCCGCGACGCGCGACCGCGCTCTCCGCAGCATCGGCAAAGAGCCGCGCCGCTGCGAGCGCCACCGCCTCGCTCGTCGCATACGTCAGGTACGTCACAGTCACAGGCGTTGGCACAGTGCTCCTCCCGTCGTTCAACGGCGCACGGCGACGCGCGCCGTCCACCTGCTTGCCCCTAGAGCGGCTGCCACTCGCGGCCGTCCCGCTCAAGCAGTGCATCCGCCGCCTTTGGACCGATCGTGCCCGCCCCGTAGTTGGGAAAGTCTGTTGGCGGCTGCTTCGCCCAGGCCTCGAGGATAGGCGTAAACAGAGCCCACGTTGCCTCTACACCGTCGCGATGCGCGAAGAGCGTACCATCGCCGAGCATCGCGTCGAGCAGCAGCCGCTCGTAGCCGTTCGCCGAGCTCTTGCCGAAGGCCTCTGCGTAGCTGAAGTCCATCACCACCGGCTTCACATTCGTCGTCGGCCCCGGGACCTTCGCGCCGAAGCGCAGGCTGATGCCCTCATCCGGCTGAATGCGCATCGTCAGCACGTTCGGCTCAATCTCGCTCTCCGAGCTGTTGGATTTGAAGAGGTGCATCGGCGGCTGCTTGAATACGACCGTCACCTCGGTCACGCGCTTCTCCAGCCGTTTGCCCGCCCGCAGATAGAACGGAACGCCGGCCCAGCGCCAGTTCTCGATGTGCAGCCGCAGCGCCGCAAAGGTCTCGGTGGTCGACTGTGGATCGACCCGCTCCTCCTCGCGATAGCCGATCGCGTCCTTGCCACCCACGGTGCCCGGCCCGTACTGCCCGCGCACCGTGTCTCCGACCGGGATGCCCTCGATCGCTCGCCAGACCTTCAGCTTTTCCATGCGCACGGTATCGGCGTCAAACGAGTCTGGCGGCTCCATCGCGACGAAAGACAGCACCTCCATGACGTGGTTCTGCAGCACATCGCGCAGCGCACCCGCCTTCTCGTAGAACGGCCCGCGTCCCTCGATGCCGATCGACTCCGCCGCCGTGATCTCGACGCGATCGATGTAGTTGCGATTCCACGTCGGCTCAAAGATCCCATTCCCAAAGCGGAAGACGAGGATGTTCTGCACCGTCTCCTTGCCAAGGTAGTGGTCGATCCGGAAGATCTGGTGCTCCGAGAGCACGTCGTTAATGTCGTTATTCAGCTTGCGCGCGCTCTCGAGGTCGGTGCCGAAGGGCTTCTCGATGATCACCCGCACCCAGTTCTTCGATCCCTTCGCCGGGCACGCCATCTCATGCTTACCGAGACGCTCGATGATGTCGGCAAAGAACTCCGGCGCGACGGCGAGGTAGAAGAGTCGGTTGCCCTGCGTACCGTGCTTCTTGTCAAGGTCGGCCAGGAAGGCCTTCAGGCTCTCAAAGCCTGCGTCGTCGTCGAAGTTTGTCTGAAAGTACTCGACGCGCTCGATGAAGGGCTTCAGCTTCGCGTCACCCTTCTCGACACCGCCGCCGCCCACAATACCGTCCTGCATATCCGGCGCGAAGCTCTTGCTCAGGTCGCGCCGCGCCACGCCGACGACCGAAAAGTTCTCCGGAAGCAGGCCCTGCTGCTCCAGATGAAACAGCGCCGGCAGCAGCTTGCGCTTGGTCAGGTCGCCGGACGCGCCGAAGATCACCACCAGGCAGGGATCGGGAACGCGCTCGCCCTTGCGGGTGTCAACGTCACTCGTGGTAACGGGGGTCAGGGTTGCCGTAGCCATTGCTCATGCTCCTCTTGCTGCGTCTCTGTGCTGCTCTCGTCCGTTCTTTGCAGACTCTCTCGGTCCGTGTGCGGCGCGCATCGGACGCAGAGTCCGGCGCCGTCTACGACATGACCGCCAGCGCGGGAATGCCTTCGACTGTATCGTGTGCTGCGGCTGACTGCTCCGCCTGTCTCGTGCGTCTTCTCTGTTCTACGTCGTTAGGATGCTGCGTTACACCTCTTATGTATCCTTCGACGCGGGCTCGGGAGGGAAGTCCGCGCCGAGTGTCGTCGCCTCCCATTGGTTGAGCTCCGCCGTCCACACCTCCAGATGCTTGCGAAAGCGCTCCAGCGCAAGCGCGCCGAGTACGAGATGCTTTGGCGGCGTCTCCGCCGTGACCGCCGTGATAATCGCACGCGCGGCCCGTACCGGATCGCCCTTCTGCTTGCCTGACTGCGAACGGACGTACTCCCTCGCCTTCGCCGCGGAGCCGTCGTAGTCCGCGATGCGTGCCTCGGCCACCACGGCCGAGCGGCCCAGAAAGTCCGTCCGAAACGCTCCCGGCTCAACGACCAGAACATGGATGCCCAGCGGCTCGAGCTCCGCCGCAAGCGCCTCCGAGATCCCCTCCACCGCGAACTTGGTCGCCTGGTAGAGACCAAAGCCCGCCGATCCGATCAGACCGCCGATCGACGACAGATTCACCACCGTCCCTGAGCGCTGTGCGCGCAAGTGCGGCAGCACCGCCCGTGTCACCCGCAGCAGGCCGAAGACATTGGTCTCGAACATCGGCAGGAACTCGGTCTCGGCGACCTCTTCGATCGCGCCCGCGACACCGTAGCCGGCGTTGTTGACCAGCACGTCGATGCGGCCGAAGCGCTCGATCGCCGCGCTCACCGCTGCTTCCACCTCGCGCTGCTTGGTCACGTCGAGCGGCAGGGTCAGCACCCGCCCGGCATACTGCCCGGCAAGCGCGGCGAGCTGCTCCGGTTTGCGCGCCGTCGCGACCACGCGTCCGCCCGCCTCCAGCAGCGCCGTCGCCAGCTCCCGGCCGAAGCCGGTGGAGGCGCCTGTGAGGAACCAGACCTGGTCGCGCGTGTTCTTTGGCATGCATGGAGAGATGCCGCCGGGACCGCGTGCGATGCGGACGACGGCCCGCGACCTGTGAATTAATCAGCGGGCGCGACGAGCGCTCCGCGATCATGACGACGCGATATGCCGGATGCTGCCGTCAGGCGCGTGTTCCGTCACGCCGTCCTGGCCAGCGATCAGGGCGAGCTTGGTCATGTGGAGAAAGAGGCCGTGCTCGACCACGCCGACGATCGCGCGGACCTCTGCGGCCGTCTTCGCAGGATCGAGAATCGTGCCGCACGCGCAGTCCACGATGAAGTTTCCCTCGTCCGTGAGGTAGTCCGAGCCGTCCGGCCGCTTGCGCTGCGCGGGGTTCAGACCGAGTGCTGCAAGCTGCCGTGTCACCAGCGGAAGCGCCATGCGAATAACCTCGACCGGCAGCGGAAAGCGACCTAGATGCTCGACCAGCTTGCTCTCATCCGCGATGACCAGGAACTGCTTCGCCGAGCTGGCCACGATCTTCTCCCGCAGCATCGCCCCGCCGCCCCCCTTGATCAGAGCGAGATCCCTGGCGACCTCGTCTGCACCATCGATGTAGAGATCGAGCTCCGGCAGCTCGGCCAGGCTCACCACATTCATGCCGAGCGAGCGCGCCAGCGTCTCACTTGCCTGCGACGAGGCCACACAGCGAATGTGCAGACCGCTTCTGACCCGGCGCCCAAGCTCGCGGATGAAGAGCGTCGCGGTCGTTCCCGTTCCCAGGCCAACGGCCATGCCGCTCTCGACGAACTCCGCCGCGCGCGCCGCAACCCGCGCCTTTGCCTCGTCCTGCGTCATCGCCACCACTCGCTCCGGAGCCGTTCACGAGCGGTCATCGAGCTCCCATTCCGCATCCGCGTCGGGCGGCACGCTATCTTCATAGGTTGGCTGCAGCGAGGTAGACCGCTCCGCAAGCCTCTCCGGTGTCAGATCCCGCACCAGCGTCCTTCGGTCCTCCTCAAGCATCTTCGCCCTCCTGTCTGAACGCTGCCATGTAGTTCGCCAGAGCTTGCGAGAGACGGTGTGGCGCTCACCGAATCTCTGCCCGGTAAGTCTCGTTCTCACCATCTCATCCCTTCCAACGGGTGCGAAGCCGCTGCGTCGCTCCGCACCCTGCAGGAGAGCTCTACTTCTTGACCAGCCGCTTCGCCTCGCTCACGACATGATCGACATTGATGCCCAGCTTGTCGAGCGCGATCTCACCCGGTGCGGAGGCGCCGAAGCGATCGATGCCGATGATGCCGCCGTTGTGCCCGACGTACTTCCACCAGCCAAGCGTCGCGCCGGCCTCGACCGCCAGCTTCGGCGTTCCCTGCGGAAACAGCTGCTGCTTGTAGCTGTCCTCCTGCTCGTCGAAGATCTTGGTGCTCGGCATCGAGACCACCGACGCGTTGATGCCGTCCTTCTTGAGCGCCTCGGCCGCCTTTAGGATGAGCGAGACCTCGGAGCCTGTGGCAATCAGGATGATGTCCTTGCCGCTCGCGTCGAGCGCGTACGCTCCCTTCGTTACGCCCTCGGCCACCTTGTACTTCTCGGCGTCCAAAACGGGCAGGTCCTGCCGGGAGAGCGCCATGAAGGCCGCCGAGTGCCGCTCGAGCGCGAGCCGCCAGCAGGCTGCCGTCTCGTTTGCGTCCGCCGGCCGGAAGTCGGTCAGCTGCGGAATGGCCCGCAGCGCCCACAGGTGCTCGACCGGCTGGTGCGTTGGTCCATCTTCGCCCAGGCCCACCGAGTCGTGCGTGAAGATGTAGAGCGAGTGACTCGACTGCAGCGCGCCCATGCGCAATGCGCTGCGGCAGTAGTCCGAGAAGGTGAAGAAGGTTGACCCGAACGGGATCAGCCCGCCATGCGCCGCGATGCCGTTCACCGCGGCCATCATGCCGAACTCGCGCACGCCGAAGTAGACGTTGCGCCCCTTCGGATCGAGGTGAAAGTTCAGTGAGTCTTTAAAGATGGTCTTCGTTGAGGTCGTCAGGTCGGCCGCGCCGCCAAAGAGCTCCGGCACCACCTTCGCGATCGCGTTCATCACCGTCTGTCCGGCGTTGCGCGTGGCGATCGGCTTCTCGGTCGGAAAGACCGGCAGCGACTTCTCCCAGCCCTCGGCCAGCGTCATCGACGTGCACCGGTCGTACTGCGTGCCGAGCTCGGGGTAGGCCTTCTTGTACTCCTCGAACTTCGCCTGCCACTCCGCGTGCGCCTTCTGGCCCTTCTCCTTCACCTTGGCCCAGTTCTTGGCGGCCTCCTCAGGAACGTAGAAGCTCTTGTCCTCGGGAAATCCGAGGTTGCGCTTGGTTTCCTTGGTCGCCTCCGGCCCGAGTGCCTCGCCGTGCGCCTTATTCGTACCCGCCTTCGGGCTGCCGTAGCCGATCACTGTTCGCACCCGGATCAGGGATGGCCGCGTCGTCTCCGCCTTCGCCGCCGCAATCGCCTGCTCGAGCGCGTGCAGGTCATTGCCATCGTCGACGTGCTGCACATGCCAGTGGTACGCCTCGAAGCGCTTCGTCACGTCCTCGGTGAAGCTCAGCTCCGTCGGTCCGTCGAGCGAGATCAGGTTGTCGTCGTAGAGCACGATCAGCTTTCCGAGCTTCAGCGTGCCCGCGAGCGACGAGGACTCGTGCGAGATGCCCTCCATCAGGTCGCCGTCGCCGCACAGCACATAGGTGTGGTGATCGACCGGTGTGTGGTTCTCGTGGTTGTAGACGGCCGCGAGGTGCTTCTCCGCGATGGCCAGCCCGACGGCCTCGGCAAAGCCCTGACCCAGCGGTCCGGTGGTGACCTCGACGCCCGGCGCCTCGCCGTACTCCGGGTGGCCCGGCGTGTGCGAGCCCCACTGCCGAAACTGCTTCAGCTGCTCCATGGGAAGGTCGTAGCCCGAGAGGTTCAGCGCGCCATAGAGCAGCGCCGACGCGTGCCCGTTCGAGAGCACAAAGCGGTCACGGTCTGACCACAGCGGATCGCTTGGATCGTGCCGCATGATCTTCGTGTACAGCAGATACGCGATCGGCGCGCATCCGAGCGGCGCCCCGGGATGGCCGGACTTCGCCTTCTCCACCTGGTCGACGGCCAGGAAGCGAAGTGTGTTGATCGAGAGCTGGTCCAGATCCTGCTGTGTCTGTTCTTCGGTCATGCTTGTCCTCGTCTGATGTGAAGCCGTGCACACGCAGGGGCACAGGCGGCGTTAGATTTTTTCGTCTCACCAGTGTATCCGCGTCCCATGAGACGCCGCGTGCGCCTGGGGCGTTGAGACGTTCCGGCGATTAATTCGCGGGGCGCACCTGCGTCGGGTCGGTCGGCGGCTCGTCCCCGCTGGTGACCTGCACCTCGTAGTTGTGGCCCAGCCAGCGGTTCCCGCCGGGAAAGAAGATCGTGAAGACGATGGAGCCGGTCTGCTCCGGCCCGGTCGGGATATCCACAAACGATCCGACGAAGTCGACCGTGGTCGCGTCCGTGTGCTCGACCGTCGCCCACCCATCTGCCGACCACACCGCCTGAAAGCTCTCGGGCGCCAGCAGCCGCATTGTGTGCCCCGCCGGCACACTCACGATCGGCCGCGTCTGCTGAAAGATCTCGATCGTGCTGGCGAAGTCCCGCTCCGCCGTGGGCCGGCTGTACCGCCGCTCCACCGGTTCGATCCGGTCGAAGACCCGTCCGTCGGCCGCCGAGCGCAACAGCTTCAGGTACTCCGCGTGCGCCCACACCAGCGGCTGGGCGGAGCCCGCGGACTGGCCGAGATACATTCCCTCGGACGGCAGGTCCGGCGCATCCCAGATCTGCTCCGGCAGCATGCCGCCCGCCGAGCTGAAGTGCTCATAGGTCTCGATCAGTTGCTTTACCTCGCGGCCGGCCGCGAGCTCGTGGTGCGCCCGCTCGCCCAGCAGCAGTGGCCATGCCCTGCCCTGACCCCAGCCGTCGTACGGGCCGCCATCCTTCTTCTGGCCGTAGCCGTCGTGGTTGTAGCGCCGCCAGCATAGACCATGCGGCGTCTGAACCTTCAGCGTCGCGTCCACCACCTTCAGCGAGTCCAGAATGAGCGGGTCGTCCGCGCGACGCACGCCGTACCGCACCAGCTCGAGGAAGCCCGCGTCGATGATATCGCGAGCGTCATACTCGAAGCGCTCGCCCGGGCCGCGGTTGGCGATGCGGACTGTGCCCGGCGCGGCCTGCGCGTTGTAGAACGGCTCGCCCTCAGCGGGCGGCCGGATGCGCATGTAGTGCCGCTTCACCTCCGGCAGCAGCACGCCATCGTCAGTCGTCGTCCACTCGTCGAGATGCGCCTCGATCCAGTCCGCGTAGGTCTCGAGAAAGCCCGCCAGCTCCTCGTGCTCCTGCGCCCGGGCGATATCTGCCGCGCAGATCAGGCCGCTGATCACGACCGCGAGCGTCGACGGCGAGTACCCCGGACTCTCCTCCCACCGCTCCTGCTGCGTCACCGGCGCATATCGCACCAGGAACGCCGCCGCCCGCTGGACGAACGCGAAGATGTCGAGGTTCCCAAGTGCATTCAGCTTCCACAGTCGCCACGCCAGCACGATGGGGAAGGCCACCTCATCGAGCTGAATGCCGCTCCAGTACGCCGACCCATCCAGCCAGAAGTTCTGCGGAAATCCTCCGTCCGCCTGCTGGGTGCACGCGAGATACACCAGCGCCCGCAGCGCCGTCACCGGACGCCCGCAGGCGAGCAGCGCCGTCGCCGACTGCACCATGTCGCGCGTCCACACCAGGTGATATCCACCCTGATCCGCGTCGCCCTTCGACGCGCCCCAGGGGATCGACGCCGACGCGATGAACGCACCCGCGTTCGACTTGTCCTCGTGCGCCAGGATGACGCTCTGGCTGATGTCGGCCAGACGGCCGCCATCCATCGCCGCCGATCGGAAGTCCGGCGCGCTGCCCGTCCGCTTCCACTGCTCAATGAAGCGGTCCCGCAGCGGCCCGAACGGAGCCGCGAGCGACTGCGCCATGCGCGACAGCGCCGCGTGCACCCCCGTTCCAAAGCCGATCGCGACCGTAAACTCCCGCTTGCGCGCGCAGTCGATCTCTCCCATGATGGCCACGTTGCCATTCAGCGCCTGCCCGAACTCCCAGGTCATCCTGCCATTGCGCGAGAGATCCTGAAATCCATCACTCGCCCCCACATAGCCGCACGAGGATCGCGTGAATCCGCCGTCGGTCCCCATCGCCAGCGCCATTGCGTTCTTCCACGCCACCACGCACCGGTGTCCGCCCACATCAATCGATCGCGCCGAGTTGCCGGCGCCACCGCCATCCATGTGCGGCGAGAGCAACGCGTAGCACTTGAGGCGCTGGATCACCTCGTCATCGCCTGTAATCGTCACGTGCATCAACACGACGGAGATGTGCGGATCGCTGATCAGCTCTTTGGTCACGGTGAATCGGCCGCCCGGCTCCTTCGCCGTCATGCGGATCGCCATCGCGTTCGGATCGATGTACGCGAAGTCGTACGCGAAGTCACGCTTCTCCTCGTAGAAGAACGTCTCCTGATCGGTGAACAGAAGCTCCATATCGCGCGTCTGCGGCCGATCAATCGTCGGGTAGTAGATCTCGTTCAGCGTGCCGTGTGAGACCGTGAACCACACCCGGCTCGCCGCCGAGTAGGCCGTCGCGACACAGTCCTTGCGGCTCGATGTCCAGCGCGGCTCAACGCCCGGCGCGCCGAACGCCGCCTGGTCTGGCTCGAGCCAGCGAAATGCGGAGACAGTCTCTGCCATAGCTGCCAGCCTACCCCGAAACACGCCTCCGCTGCGTCACACGCCCGCAAACGTTGACCGAAGCCGCTGGAGCGAAAGGCCGTCGCGGCTCCGCCGCCGAGAGAGGCGAGACAGAGCTTGCGCCGCGCGCCGCAGCGGATGAAGAGCATCGCCCGCCCGGGCCGGGGCATCTTATCTCCCGTTACCCACCGCCCAGGCGCTCCGATTCGTCGCCGCTCCCGGGCGAGGCGCCCACACGACGTGGGTCCCCAACAGACGAAGGAGAGACACGTGGCCTTTGAACTTCCCCCGCTGCCCTACGACTACGCAGCCCTTGAGCCCCACATCGACGAACAGACCATGAAGCTGCACCACGACAAGCATCACGCGACCTACGTCACCAACCTCAACGGCGCGGTCGAGAAGTACCCCGAGCTGGGCAAGAAGTCACCCGAGGAGCTCCTGAAGGATCTCAGCAGCGTCCCCGAGGACGTCCGCACCGTCGTGCGCAACAACGGCGGCGGCCACGTCAACCACACCATGTTCTGGCAGATCATGCAGCCCAAAGGCGGAGGCGAAGCCACCGGCAACATTGCCGGTCAGATCCAGGCCGACTTCGGCTCCTTTGAGGACTTCAAGAAGAAGTTCAACGAGACCACCGCCAAGCAGTTCGGCTCCGGCTGGGGCTGGCTGGTCTGGAAGTCAGGCAAGCTCGAGATCCTCACCACACCCAACCAGGACTCGCCCCTCTCACAGGGCCTGTATCCCATCCTCGGCAACGACGTCTGGGAGCACGCCTACTACCTCAAGTACCAGAACAAGCGCCCGGACTATCTTGCCGCCTGGTGGAACACCGTGAACTGGGAAGAGGTCAATAAACGCTTCGCCCAGGCCCAGAAGTCGTAATCAGAGACCCGCTGAAAACTCAGGAGGCCTCCTTCTTGGAGGCCTCTCGTTCTTGCGTTGTTTCTTACTCGGCCGTCTGTCCCTTGCGCGGCCGCCTGTTCGCCTGCAGCACCTTCTTGCGCATGCGCAAGGCCTTCGGCGTCACCTCGACCAGCTCATCCTCGGCGATGAACTCGATCGACTGCTCGAGTGTCAGCACCTTGAACGGGACCAGCCGCAGGGCATCGTCCGAACCCGACGCACGCATGTTGGTCAGCTTCTTCTCTCGCACCGCATTCACGTCCAGGTCGTTGTCGCGCGAGTGCTCGCCGACCAGCATGCCCTCGTAGACCTCGACGCCGTCACCGATGAACAACACGCCGCGCGCCTGCACCCCATCGAGCGCATAGGTCGTCGTTACACCCTGCCGATCGGAGATCAGCGCGCCCGACGGCCGCTGCGGAATCTCACCCTGGTACGGGATGTACTCGCCAGCAATCGAGTTCATGATGATGGTTCCGCGCGTCTCGGTCAGCATCTCGTTGCGCAGACCGATCAGCCCCCGCGACGGCACCTTGAACTCCATGCGCACGCGCCCCGATCCGTGATTGGCCATCTTCACCATCTCACCCTTACGCGGTCCCAGGCGCTCGATCACCGTGCCGACAAAGCTCTCCGGCACGTCGATCGACAGCTGCTCGGAGGGCTCCATCAGATCGCCGTTCACGCGCTTGGTCACGATCGTCGGCCGGCTCACCATCAGCTCGAAGCCCTCGCGGCGCATGATCTCGATCAGCACTGAGAGCTGCAGCTCACCGCGCCCCAGCACCTTGAAGGTCTCCGGAGAGCCCGTGTCCTCGACCCGGATCGAGACGTTCGTCAGCAGCTCCCGCTCCAGCCGCTCCTTGATGTTGCGGCTCGTCACGAACTTACCCTCGCGCCCCGCGAACGGGCCGTTGTTCACCGAGAAGTTGATGGCGATCGTCGGCTCGTCGATCTTGATCAGCGGCAGGGGCTGCGGGTCCTCGATCGACGTGAAGCTCTCTCCGATGGTGATCCCTGGCACACCCGCGATCGCTACGATGTCGCCCGTCGTGGTCTCGGTGATGTCGGTTCGCTTCAGCCCGTCGAAGCTAAACAGCTTGGTGATCTTTACGTTCTGCAGACTGCCATCGACCTTCGAGACCGCGACCTCCTGCCCTGTCTTCAGCGTGCCGTTGAAGACGCGTGCGATCGCCAGCCGTCCCAGGTAGTCGGAGTAGTCCAGGTTCGTCACCAGGATCTGCAGCGGCCCGTCTGGATCGCCCGTCGCCGCCGGAATCGTCTTTTCGATCAACTCGAAGAGCGGCTGCAGATCGGTCCCCGGCACCGCCAGATCCATCGTCGCCGTGCCCGCCTTGCCGTTGGTGTAGATGATCGGGAACTCGAGCACACTCTCGTCCGCGTCGAGATCGATGAACAGGTCGTAGACCTCATTGACGACCTCCTGCGGCCGCGCATCCGGCCGGTCGATCTTGTTGATCACCAGAATCGGCGTCAGCTTGGCCTCGAGGGCCTTCGACAGCACATAGCGCGTCTGCGGCAGCGGTCCCTCGCTCGCATCGACCAGCAGCACCACGCCGTCCACCATCTTCAAGGCGCGCTCGACCTCACCGCCGAAGTCGGCGTGGCCCGGCGTGTCGACGATGTTGATCTTCGCGTCCCGGTAGTGAATCGCCGTGTTCTTCGCGAGGATCGTGATCCCTCGCTCCTTCTCGAGATCGTTCGAGTCCATCACGCGCTCGACGACCGCCTCGTTCGAGCGGAAGGTGCCGGACTGCCGCAGCATGGCGTCCACCAGCGTGGTCTTGCCGTGGTCGACGTGCGCGATGATAGCGATATTGCGGATAGCCTGGGCGGAGGTTGACTGACTCACTCGGGGGACTCGTCCTGTTCTGTTGTGCGCTTGGGGTTGGCGACAGACTGTGATCTGCGCGTCAGTACCAGTCTACCCCAGCCGCCTCTCCACCGGCGCCGCCGCGCTCACCCCTATCTGCCGCGAAATCAATCGCCGAGGCGGACAGCGCGCGCCCTGCCCGCGCCATCAGAGAGGAAGGACCGTGATCCCGTGCACGTCCGAGGGTCATCCGTCAACTTCGAGAGGGTACAAACCATGGCGCTTTCCAAGACCACGCAGGATCACGACGAGATTAGGCAATGGGCAGAGTCGCGCGGCGGCAAACCCGCCGAGGTCGCCAGCACCGAGCACGACGGCGAGACCGGCATCATCCGCTTCATGTTCCCGAACGCCCCCCACCACAACGACAGCGCCCTCAAGGAGATCGAATGGGAGGACTTCTTCGACAAGTTCGATAAGAGCGGCCTCGCCCTCGTCTACCAGGAGCAGACGGCGGACGGCCAGCCCAGCGACTTCAATCGCTTCATCCACCCGGAGAACGCCTCGCCATCCGCCAGCACCGAGAGCGCCGCCGCGAAGAAGACGCCGGCCAAGAAGAGCTCCAAGTCCGCCACAACGAAGTCGACCAGATCCACCGCCACTAAAGCCGCCCCGAGCAAAGCCGCCAAGAAGACGCCGGGCAAGAAGTCCTCGACTCCTATTAAGGCTCAGGCCAAGAAGACGCCCGCCAAGTCCGCGAAGAAGGCTCCCCCGGCCCCAGCCAGGAAGACATCGGGCAAAGCCGCCGCCAACCAGGCCGCGCCGAAGAAGGCGGCCAAGAAGACATCGAGCAAAGCCCCTGCCAAGAAGACCGCCCCCAAGAAGACCGCTCTGAAGAAGACGCCGAGTAAGAAGACCGTGCCCGCCCGCAAAGCCGTCAAAGACAGACGTTAGGCCACTGCCCGCCCTAACGCCCGACCATCAGCGTCCGGCGAGGCGCTCTCTCCTGACGAGCGCTTCGCTGGAGGCTCCGGCTCTGCGTCCCCCCCCGTTCTTTGCCATATCCGACGCTTGCCGCCGGCAGCGCTCCCTCTATACTCAAGTTCCCCATGCCCGAAACCGTGCCCTCCCAGTTCGAGACGGCTGCGCTGGCGAACTACACGCTCGACCACGCCTACGACGAGATGTTCCAGTCGGCCGACGCCCTGCACCCGCACTACGCGCCGCTTCTGCGCCACTTTGCCGCGCTTCCCCCCGATGAGCTCCAGCGCCGCAAACAGGCCGCCGACCTCTCCTTTCTGAACCAGGGCATCACCTTCACGGTCTACGGCCGCGAGGAAGGCACCGAGCGTATCTTCCCCTACGACCTTCTGCCCCGCATCATCACCTCCGAGGAGTGGGCGACCATCGAGCGCGGCCTCACCCAGCGCATCGTCGCCCTCAACCTCTTCCTCAAGGACATCTACAACGAGGGCCGGATCCTCGACGACGGCATCGTGCCCCGCGAGGTCGTCTACTCCTGCCGCCACTACCGGCGCCAGATGGCCGGCCTGCAGGTTCCGCGCAACGTCTATGTCGCCGTCTGCGGCACCGACCTCATTCGCCTCGAGACCGGCGAGTTCGTCGTCCTCGAAGACAATCTGCGTGTGCCGTCGGGCGTCAGCTACATGCTCACCAACCGGCGCATCATGAAGCGCATCTTCCCCCATCTCTTTCGCACCTACAACGTGCGCCCGATCGAGCAGTACACCCAGCTGCTGCTCGGCAGCCTGCGTTCGCTCGCACCTGAGGGCCGGCCCGAACCGAACATCGTCCTGCTCTCGCCCGGCGTCTTCAACTCCGCCTACTTCGAGCACGCCTACCTCGCCCGCCAGATGGGCATCGAGCTCGTCGAAGGCCGCGACCTCGTCACCCACGACAACGTCGTCTACATGCGCACCACCTCCGGCCTTCGCCGCGTCGACGTCATCTATCGCCGCGTCGACGACGACTTCATCGACCCGCTCGCGTTCCGCGGCGACTCCATCCTCGGCGTGTCGGGCCTCTTCAATGCGTACCGCGCCGGCAACGTCACCCTCGCCAACGCCTTCGGCACCGGCGTCGCCGACGACAAAGCCCTCTACGCCTACGTCCCCGACATCATCAAGTACTACCTCTCCGAAGAGCCCGTCCTCAAAAACGTCGAGACCTTCCTCATGACGCGTCCGAAAGAGCGCCAGCACGTTCTCTCCAACCTCGAGCAGTTCGTCGTCAAAGCCGTCGGTGAGTCCGGCGGCTACGGCATGCTCATCGGCCCCCAGTCCACCGCCGAGCAGCGCGAAGACTTCGCCCGCCGTATCGAGGCCGACCCCCGCAACTACATCGCCCAGCCCACCATCTCCTTCTCCCGCGCCCCCTGCCTAATCGGGGATTCGTTGGAACCCCGCCACGTCGACCTCCGCCCCTACGTCCTCTACGGCGACCGCGTCACCATCGTCCCCGGCGGCCTCACCCGCGTCGCCCTCAAACGCGGCTCCCTCGTCGTCAACAGCTCCCAGGGCGGCGGCTCCAAAGACACCTGGGTCCTCAGCGAGTAGCCCTCCACACTCAAGCGAGTTGTCCTGTTTTGAATTGTCATCCTGAGCGCAGCGGAAGGATCCCCGCATTGGTCTCACACGACGGAGCGGCAGCGACGTAAGCCCTTCACCACGCTCTCGCTTGAAATCAGGAAAACGCCATAAGGCAGCAAAGCATCCCGCCAGACCTTCATCCCCCGTACGATGTCCAAAGAGGAGCCCACCCATGCTATCCCGCGTCGCCGACAGCCTCTACTGGATGTCCCGCTATCTCGAGCGGGCCGAGCACACCACCCGCATCCTCGACGTCAACCTCAACCTCATGCTCGACGAAGGCCCCACCTCCGCCGATCGCCGCTGGCAGCGCGTCCTCCTCGCCCTCGGCAAACCCAAGCACGTCAAGTGGTCCGGCAACCCCTACGACCTCACCCGCACCCTCACCTTCGACACCGCCAACAAGGCCTCCATCCTCGCCTGCCTCATCTGCGCTCGCGAAAACTCCCGCAATGTCCGCGAGCAGATCTCGTCCGAAATGTGGGCCCGCCTCAACTCGCTCTACCTCCAGATCACCCGCCCCGAGATGCACTCCGACATGCACGCCGAGGCCCTGCTCCCCGAGGCCGAACCCACCGAGTTCCTCCAGCAGGTCATGGAAGCCGTCCATCAGTTCCAGGGCGTCACCGACTCCACCATGAGCCACGGCGAAGGCTGGCAGTTCATCCAGGTCGGCCGCTTCATCGAGCGCGCCTCCGCCACCGCCATGCTGCTCGAGGCCTTCTACCCCGATCTCTTCCACGACGACGATCTCCCCGACGATCTCCCCGAGCCCAACGAGTACCTCGACTGGATGGGCCTGCTCCGCTCCGCCACCGCCTTTGAGGCCTACTGCAAGGTCTACACCGCCGACCTCACGCCCGATCGCATCCTCGAGTTCCTCCTGCTCGATCAGGAGTTCCCCCACTCCCTTCGCTTCTCGATCGACAGCCTGCAGAACGCGCTAATGGCGATTCAGGGCGAGGGCAGCAAGACCCGCGCCGAACCTATCCGCCGCCTCGCCGGCCGCCTCCAGGCCACCCTCTCCTACTCCTCGGTCGACGACATCCTCAACGACGGCGTCATGAGCTACCTTAAGACCATCAAGACCGAGTGCCGCAGCCTCCACGAGGCCATCTACGAGCTCTACATCGACTACTCCATCCAGGCCGCACTCGCCGGCTAGAAGGTAACTCCCGCTCCTCGCATGACTGACCCGCGTCCTCGGAAGAATCGCGTCGCACACTCCCTCTTTGTGGCTCTCCTGGTCGTCGCATCCCTCTCCGGGCAGGCGGTCGCGGCCCAGAACACGCCGATCCGGATCACGGCAGATCTGACCGAGAGCGCGCGCCATCTCTACCACGCGGAGATTGATCTGCCGGTGCAGCCGGGCCCACTCACACTGACGACCCCGGTCTGGATCCCCGGGTCCCACTCGCCGAATGGTCCTCTGAGCAACATCACAGGCGTTCGCTTCGAGGGGGCGGCCAAATCCATCCCCTGGCGCCGCGACGATCTCGTCCTGTCGCAGTTCCACCTCACCATTCCGCCCGGCGTCTCCACCCTGCACGCGCATCTCGACGCCATCGTGACGCAACGCGCCACCCGCAAGATGGCGATGCTCGAGTGGGAGACGCTGCTGCTCTACCCCGCGCACACGCCCGTGCACGAGATTGCCGTTGAGCCCGCGGTCACGGTGCTGGCGGGATGGAGCGTCGCCAGCGCACTCTCCGCCTCCGGCGCCTCCGCGGCCACGCCGGCGATCGAACCCGGGCAAGGACCGCATTCTCCTCCGCCCGGATCGACGACGACGAGCTACGCCGCCACGACGGTGCAGCAGCTCGAAGACTCCCCCGTTCTGGCCGCCCGCTACCTTCGCGAGTACACTCTCGCCCCTGAGCTCTCGCAAAAACACCTGCTCGACCTCGCAGGCGATGAGCCGGGTGACACGTTGCTGCCACCCGCCGTGCTTACCGCCATGGACGATCTCGTTCGCGAGGCAGAGATCGAGTACGGAGCGCATCACTTCAACGCGTATCACTTCCTCGTCACGCGCTCCGACTTCGCCGGTGGCGATGGCGGCCTCGAGCACGCGCAGTCGACCGACATCGGCATTCGTCGCGCCGCCCTCATTGACCCGGCGCATACGCTCGCCGCAGCCAGCCTCCTCGCGCACGAGTTCACGCACTCCTGGAACGGCAAGTACCGGCGCCCGCAGGGCCTCGTAACGCCGGACTTCGCCACGCCGGTCGAAGGCAGGCTTCTTTGGGTCTACGAAGGAATGACCCAGTACCTCGGCGACGTCCTCGCCGCGCGCTCCGGGCTCAACACTCCCGCGCAGTATCGCGAGATGCTCGCCCTCTCCGCGGCCGATATGGATCATGAGGCCGGCCGTCAGTGGCGTTCGACCGAGGACACCGCCGTCGCGGTGAGCCTGCTTCGCGGCAGCGGCTCCTGGGTCAACTGGCGTCGCGGAAAGGCCTTCTACAGCGACGGTGAGCTCCTTTGGCTCGACGTCGACACGCGCATCCGGCAGCTCACCCAGGGGCGCAGGTCGCTCGACGACTTCGAGCGCATCTTTCTCGGCAGAGGCGGCAACACCGGTCCCGACATCGTGCCGTACGACGTCGAGGAGCTGGTCCGCGACCTCAACCAGGTCGTCCCGTACGACTGGGCCACACTGCTGCACGCCCGCATGACCGACGTGAACCCCCATGCCGATCTCGACGGCATTGAGCGCGGCGGCTACACGCTGGTCTACACCGAGCACCCGAGCGCGGCCGAGCAGGCCGCCTCCGATCCGGAGGACCCGCTCTACGTCGGCCAGGACTTCTGGTACTCCCTCGGCCTCCGCGTCGACGAAGATGGAACCGTGCTCGACGTTCGCTGGCAGAGTCCCGCCGACGTGGCCGCGCTCGTGCCCCGGCAGAAGCTCGTCACCGTCAACGGCTCACCCTACACGGCGGACCGGCTGCGCAAGGCTGTCGCCGCGGCCAGGACAGACCTGGCGCCCATTCAGCTCACCGTTCGCCAGGAGTCTGACCTCTTCCCCATCGCCATCAACTATCACGGCGGCGAGCGGTACCCGACGCTGGTTCGCGGCGCTGCCGCCACGGCGTACCTCGACCAGATCACTGCACCACGTCTCGCGACCGCGAGGTCATCCGCCTCCTCCTCCTCGCGCTGATCGCCCGTCCCCGAAGCGAAGATCGCGTCCCCGGCGCGCTCCGTTCGCGATACAGTGAGCCCATGTTCTACTCCATCCGCCACCTGACCAAGTTCCTCTACAGCACTCCCGTCAGCGAGAGCATCATGGAGACGCGCATGCACCCGCGCTCGGATCAGAACCAGCGCTGCCTCACCTTCCATCTCTCCGTCAGTCCACGATGTCGCGTCTTTAGCTTTCGCGACCACCTCGCCAACCAGGTACACCACTTCGACATCCCCGGCCAGCACACCCAGCTCGTCATCGTCGCCGAGTCCCTCGTCGAGGTGCAGCCCGCCTTCCAGATCCCGTCCTTCCTTGCCCCCGACGCCTGGGCCGACCTCGACCAGATCGTGCAGCAGGGCGACTACTGGGAGATGCTGCTGCCCAGCGAGTTCGCCCAGCCCACCGCCGCGCTCGAGCAGCTCGCGCACGACCTCAACGTGCGCCGCCGCGACGATCCCCTCCTTGTCCTGCACCAGCTCAACCAGCAGATCTACGAGCACTTCGACTACAAGCCCCGCTCCACCTCGGTCGACTCCCCGATCGACCTCGCCCTCACCAACCGCCAGGGCGTCTGCCAGGACTTCGCCCACATCATGATCACGCTCATCCGCACTCATCTGCGCATCCCCTGCCGCTACGTCTCCGGCTATCTCTTTCATGGCGAGAGCAACATGGACCGCTCCGTCTCCTCCGCCACCCACGCCTGGGTCGAGGCGCTCGTTCCACAGCTCGGCTGGGTCGGCTTCGACCCCACCAACTGGCTCGTCGCCGGCGACCGCCACATCCGCACCGCCATCGGCCGCGACTACGCCGACGTCCCGCCCACCCATGGCATGTTCCGCGGGCGCGCTGACTCCGAGCTCACCGTCGCCGTCCGCGTCACCCCCAGCGAAGGCACCTTCTCGCTCGACCAGGAGCTGCCCGTCCCCGAGGACTGGTCGATCCTCGTCGAGAAGGCCACCGCGCTGCCCGAACAGCCCCCACCCCTCACCCGCCAGCAGATGGCCGCCCAGCAGCAGCAGTAGCCGGCGCCCAGTCCACCCCACGGCTCTGCCCGGGAACCAATCCGCTCCGGAGCCCGTTCTTCTCAGCACTGCCCGGAGACCTCTCTATGCGCCGATGCACGACCGCCCTGCTTGCCGCAACGCTCACCACGACAACCATCGCCCAGCAGGCGTCACTCAAAGGCATCGAGACCGTGGACCTCGACCGCTCCGCCCAGCCCTGCGACGACTTCTACCGCTTCGCCAACGGCACCTGGCGCGCGCAGAACCCCATCCCCGCCTCCATGGATCGCTGGAGCCGCCGCTGGCAGGCCGGCGAGAACAACAAGGATCAGCTCCGCATCATCCTCGACGAGGTCTCCGCCCACCCCGGCCAGCCCGCAGGCTCCTCCGCCCAGCTCACCGGAGACTTCTACGCCGCCTGCACCGACACCAAGACCGTCGACGCGGCCGGCATGCACCCGCTCGACCCGCTACTCGCCCAGATCGACGCCATCCACGACCGCGCCTCGCTCCAGGCTGCCGTCGCGACCCTGCAGGACGTCGGCGTCACTGCTCCTTTCGCCTTCTACTCCAGCCCCGACGTCCACGCGCCTACCAACGTCATCGCCCATGTCGACGCCGCCGGCCTCGGCCTCCCCGACCGCGACTACTATGTGAAGCCCGAGCCGCGCTTCGCCGAGGCGCGCACTCAGTACCTCGCCTTCATCGATCGCGTCTCCACCCTGGCCGGCGCGACTCCCGACCAGGCCCACACCACCGCCGCGACCATCATGCGCCTCGAGACCACCCTCGCCAAGGCCTCGCTCGACAACGTTACCCTCCGTGACCCTCATGCGACCGATCATGTGATCTCCTTCGCCGAGCTCCAGAAGACCTCTCCCCACTTCGACTGGACCGCCTTCTATCACTCCGCCCACGTCACCCCTGCGGCCCTCAATGTGGACCAGCCCGCCTTCCTCAGCGCCTTCGATCAGATGATGGCATCGACCCCACTGGCCGATTGGAAGACCTACCTGCGGTGGAGCCTGCTCCGCACCTTCGCCTCAAACCTCTCCACCCCCTTCGTCGATGCGAGCTTCAACTTCTACGACCGCCAGCTCGCCGGGGTCGCCGAGCTTAAGCCCCGTCCCACGCGCTGCGCCATCCAGGCCGACAGGCTCCTCGGCGAGGCCCTCGGCCAGGAGTACGTCCGCCGTTACTTCCCGCCTGAGGCCAAGCAGCGTGCCACTGAGATGGTGACCAACATCATCGCCGCCATGCACGACACCATCGAGGGCCTCGACTGGATGACCCCCGAGACCAAGCAGCGCGCCCTCGCCAAGCTCGGCGCCATCTACGTCAAGGTCGGCTACCCCGATCACTGGAAGGACTACACCTCCGTCCGTATCACGCGCTCGGCGTACCTCGACGACGTCCTCGCCGCCACTCGCTTCAACGTCGACGACGATCGCGCCCTGATCGGCAAGCCCGCGGACCATACCCGCTGGGAGTTCACGCCGCCCACCTCCGACGCCTCCTACAATCCCGTCCTCAACCAGATCACCTTTCCCGCCGGCATCCTTCAGCCGCCCGCCTTCAACGTCGACGCCGTCGACGCCGTCAACTACGGCGCCATCGGCGTCGTCATCGGCCACGAGATCACGCACGGCTTCGACGACCAGGGCGCCCAGTTTGACGCTCAGGGCCGGCTCGTGAACTGGTGGACCCCCACCGACCTCTCGAAGTTCCAGGCGAGAACCTCCTGCGTCGCTCATCAGTTCGACGGCTACGTCATCGACTCCCCCGGCAACATCCACATCAACGGCCGCCTCACCCTCGGCGAGAGCGTCGCCGACCTCGGCGGCCTCAAGATCGCCTATCTCGCCTTCCAGAAGACACAGCAGGCTCGCTCCGGCCAGCCGCTCGACGGCTTCACCCCCGACCAGCAGTTCTTCCTCGCGTGGGGCCAGTTTCGCGGCGACGCTACCCGTCCCGAGACCCAGAAGCTCATGGTCCAGGGCGACCCCCACCCCATCGCCAAGTACCGCGTCCTTGGTCCCACCTCGAACTTCCCACCCTTCGCCACCGCCTTCAGCTGCCGGGCAGACTCTCCCATGGTCCGCCCGGCCGCCGATCGCTGCGTCGTCTGGTAACGATGCCGTCTACGGCGCACCCGCCGTAAAACGGCAGCGTCAGATACATCTTCCCCAGCCCCGTTTGCGAAGGAACCGCGATAGTTGCACGTTAGAGTGCTGCGCGCGGCCGGGTCACGATCGTGTCACCGGAGGGGGCGGACATCAGCGGACGCCGCCTCAGAGATTGAGCTTTTTGAAGACTCGCTCCGGGATGTGCCGCACGACAAACATGATTGGCTGCCACTGGAACGGCACATACAGCGTGTCGCGGCGCTTCTCGACCGCGCTCACGATCGCCGCCGCCACCTTATTCACGTCGGCGAACTTCTCGCTTCCCTTCATGCCCGCCGTCATCGCCGTCTTGACCGGACCGGGCTTGATGTTCAGCACCGTCACGCCTTCGCGGTCGATGCGATTGCGCAGTCCCCCCAGAAAAGCCGACAGGCCGGCCTTCGACGCGCCGTACAGATAGTTCGACTTCCGCCCGCGATCCCCCGCGACCGAGCTGATCACCGCCAGCACTCCGCTGTGCCGTGGCACGAAGTAGTTCGCCAGCCACGTCAGCAGCGAGACCGGCGCGATGAGGTTGGTGTGCAGGATCTCGGCCGCGTGCGCGAAGTCCTGCTCCGCCTCGCCCTGATGACCCAGCACGCCGTGCGCCAGGTACGCGACATCAAGCCCGGCCAGCGTGTTCACCGCATGCGCCAGCAGCTCCGCATGCCTGCTCGTATCGTCCAGGTCCGCGATCGCGGTCCCCGCAAACGCCGCGCCGCGTGTGCGCAGGTCGGCCGCTACGACCTCCAGCTTCGCCGCGTTTCGGCCGACCAGGAACAGGCTCGCGCCCTGCTGCGCCCAGAGGCGGCACGTCGCCTCGGCGATTCCCGAAGTCGCCCCCAGCACCAGAATCTTCCGGCTCACCCCTGGCGCCGGTCCCCTCGCCGTGGAAGGTCCGCCCAGCGCCGCAATCGCCGGCGGAACCGTCTCCGAGCCCGTAGCCGAGCTGCCATTCATCGAGGAAAACACCATCGCTGGAGCGGGTCCATTCAAGGTCATAGCGTCGTTGCATCTCCGGTCACGCGCTCCCAGAAGCTCGACGTAATCGCCGGGTCGCGAAAGCGCGCAAACTGCTGCCACTGTGGGTAGAACGCCTGAAACTGCGCCGCGGTCATCGCAGCATCCTTCGCCGGGTATAGCCGTCCGCCGAACTCCCGAGTCATGTCGGCCAGCCGTTCAAAGAGAGGAAAGCTCTTGTCCGGCTTGATGGGAAAGTCGAGCGCGAGCGTGATGCCGGGCCGCGGAAAGCTCATCATCCCCGGCGACGGCACATCGCCGAACGCCTTCAACACCGCGAGGAAGCTCGCCAGCCCGGACTTCGCCACCTCGCCTAAAATCGCGATCGTGCCCTCCCGCGCGCTCTCCCACGGGATCGCATATTGAAACTGCAGCAGGCCGCCCTTGCCATACAGCCGGTTCCAGTGCAGCACCTTATCCAGCGGATAGAAGAACGGCTCGTAGTCCTGCAGCGCGACCACCCGCTTGTGGATCTGCTTGTGAAAGAACGCCGTGTTGAACAGGCCCACTGTCGTCGAGCTTAATGCAAAGCCCGGCGCCTCGAACGGAAACACCAGCTTCGGCTCCGGCGACGTCTTCAGCTCTCCGGGTACCGGTGAGTGATCGCCCTGCATGAAGATGCCGCGCGCAAAGTTCTTGCCCGTCGATGTGCAGTCGATCCAGCTCACCGTGTACTCGATGTGCGCGCTCTGGTTCGTCAGCTCGAGAAACTCGTCCACGCCGTGGAACTGAATGCCCTCATAGTCGATCTTGCGCGAGACGATCGGCCGCAGCCGCAGCTGCGCCCACGTGATCACGCCCGTCAGCCCCATGCCGCCGATCGTCGCCCCGAAGAGGTCCGGGTTCTCCCGCGCCGAGCAGATGTGCCGCGATCCGTCCGAGCGCACCAGCTCGAACGCCGGCACATGCGCGCCGATGGTCCCCGCGATGTGATGGTTCTTGCCGTGGATGTCGTTCGCGATCGCGCCGCCGAGCGTCACGTACTTGGTCCCCGGCGTCACCGGCAGGAAGAAGCCGCGCGGCACCGCAAAGTCCAAAATCTGAGCGAGCGTGATCCCCGCCTCGGCGGTCAGGATGCCCGTCGTTGGATCGAAGTCCAGCAGGCGGTTCATACCCGTCGTCACCAGCAGGTTGCCGCCTTTCAGCAGGCACACGTCCCCGTAGGAGCGGCCCATCCCCACCGGCAGCGTTCCATCGTGCAGCCCGCGAGCGACCGCCGGATAGTCACTCTGCCAGTGCAGCGGGATCACGCGTGCGGGATGGTTGGGGTAGCGACCCCAGGATTCGAACGAGGCTGCGCCCCAGGGTGCTTCTGCTTCCCTGGCGGAGAGAGAGTCGGGCATGTCTACAGAATACGTGGTTGCTACGCTCCTGCGTCACGGCGGCTGTGCGGAATCTCATGCGCTGAAGCGGGAAGCCGCGCCACAACACGATGCACCTCCGGCGTTGGCCGTTTGTCCGCGGGCGCCTCCGTCTCCGCAGGCATCGCCAGCCCGATCGAGACCGCGATACGCCGGAACCGCGGATCGCTGTGCAGCGGGAGCAGCACCGGATCGGTCACCAGTCCGATCATCGGGCTTGCCCGCTCCGCCGCCAGCCGCGAGAGATCCTCGATCGCCCGGTCGGTCTGGCCCAGCGCCGTCTCGGACTCAGCCATCAGCAGCGTCGGGTGGGTCGTGTCAGGGTGGAGCGCCCGCTCGGTCGCGAGCGTCTGCGCCCACATCGCCGGCTCCCCGCCCCGCCGATACGCGCCCGTCGCCGCCGGCAGCAGCCGCATCTCCTCCGGCTCCCGCCGCAGCTCGGCAAACCGTCGCATCTCGCTCAGGTACCGCGGCATGTCCCGCGGTTCGAGCAGGCTGAGAAATGCCAGATTGCGGTGCGGCGCACCGAACACCGGATCCGTTCGCTCCAGCGACTCCAGCAGCCGCACGCCCTCGCGGCGATGGCCGGCATAGCCCAGCGCCAGCGCCTTCGTCGCCAGAATCGCGTTCGACGTCGGACTCAGGTGCTGTGCGCGATCGAGCTCCGCCAGAGCCTCCGCCGACCGTCCCTGGTGCATCAGCATCGAGCCGTACCAGTGGTGCGCCATCGCACTGTTCGGGTCGATCCGGATCGCGGTCTCGAACTCCCGCGTCGCCTCCTCCGCCCGCCAGCGCGAGAAGAAGTCGATGAAGCCCATCACCGCGTGCGCCCCCGCCAGGTTCGGATCGAGCGCGAGCGCGCGCCCCGCAGCCTGCGCGGCCAGCCGGTACGCCTCGTCGTGCGGCATCGTCGCGTACTCCCGCAGCAGCAGATACGTGACCGCCAGACCGCTGTGCGCCGGAGCGTAGCCGGGGTCTTTCGCGATCGCCTCCTCGAACGCACCCTTCGCTGCGGCCAGTGACGCCGGCGTCCGCTGCTCGGATAGGTAGAGCCCCTCCATCGTGAGCTCGTCGGCCGCGTTGCGCTCAGCGGCGCGTTCCTCCTCGCGACCCGCAGCGGCTGCAGGCGCCGCTGCCTCGGGCCGGGCGAGCTCCGCCTGCAGCGTCGGCGCGTCCCAGTTGCGCGAGCGATCAAACATCGCCTCAACGATGACGAACACCACAGCCGCCACCGCCAGAATCGCGAAGACCACCTCACGCACCTGGCGCCGCTCGACCGCATGCGCGCTCGGCGCAGCGCCTACCGTCGCCGCGTCGGCCACCTTCGCACCGGTTTGCGCAGGCAGCTCGGCCGCCTGAGTCGCGGACGGGCTCTGCGTTGCGTCGGCGATTCCGGCACCCCGTCTCGCCTCCGTCCCGGCAGGCCCGACCGACGCACCCCCCTGCTCTGCGCCAGCAGCCGGGGACGCGACACCATCCTGCACCACCGAGCTCTCGTCCGCGTGCGGCGCTCGCGCACCGTTCGTTACCGCTGCTCCCGCCAGCCACGCGTCCAGCTCCGACCGCAGCAGGTACACGTTCGCTCTGCCGCCCCCGGGAATGCGCCGCACCGGCAGCCCGCGCTGCTTCTCCCAGCGCTTCGCCGTGCGCTCATCGCGCCCGAGACACGCGGCGATCTCTTTCCAGCCCTGAATCTGGTTCCTGCCCGTCATCGTCACCGGCAACACCTCTCAACTGACGTGAAGCGATGTGCCGGTAGTCTACTCCGGCCCGCAACCTGAACTGGTGCTCTCGTTAGCACTCCGCGGGCCAAAGCGGGGGTCTCCTGCGACGCTGCGCGCTGCACCGCAGCGTCCTGCCTCGTCGCGCATCCTGTCCCGATCTGCCCCGCATCGCCCTGCATACCGGGAAGAACGAAGCTTCTGTCACGCGCAGGACAAAGCCGTCTGTCAGCGAAGCCGAGTGGTGCCTTTGCCACGGCGCAGGCATCTCGTCCAGGCTCGTCGGCGGCACGGAAGTCGTAGATATAAAGAGGGCGCGGATCGCTCCGCGCCCTCTTTCGTTCTCCATCTGCGTTGGTCAGGCTGCCGCTGCCGCTCCACCCTTGGCCGCCAGCGCTGACTTCGCTTGCGCCACCAGAGCGGCGAAACCCGGTGCGTCATTTGCGGCGATATCTGCCAGAATCTTCCGGTCCAGGCCATTCCCGGCCGCCTTCAGGCCGGCGATGAACGTTGAATAGCTCATTCCATTCAGCTTCGCCGCCGCGCCGATGCGCACGATCCAAAGCGAGCGGAACTGGCGCTTCTTCTGCTTGCGCCCGGTGTAGGCGAACATCAGCCCGCGCTCGACGGCCTCCTGCGCTGCCTGGTAGAGCTTGGACTTAGTAAGAAAGTATCCGCTCGCGCGCTTCAGAATCTTCTTGCGGCGGTCATTGCGCTTCGTACTCCGTTTGACACGGGGCATCGTTCTCTCCTTTTGCGACCTTCGTGTAAGCGGCTGGAGGAAAGGGGTCCTCTTCACTCGCTTGAGCGACTCTCATCTCGGTGGATCGGCCCGAAGACCGGCCCAGGGGCTCAGTACGCGTAGTTCAGCCCGTAGCAACGCTTAGTTACGGCTCGATGAGAGCGAACTTCATGACCTCCCACCCCGACCTCAGGCGTAGGGAAGCATGCGTGCGACCTTCGGCGTGTCCGCCACCGAGACCAGAACGCCCTCGCGCAGCTTGCGCTTGGTCTTCTGCATCTTCGAGGTCAGGATATGGCGCATCTTGGACTGGCCGCGCTTGAACTTGCCGGTGCCGGTCTTCGAAAAGCGCTTCGCCGCGCCGCTGTGTGTCTTCAACTTGGGCATACAGGATCCGATTCAGTGCTATTTGGACAACCCTCTGAGTGTATACGAAGCGCCGGACTGCAGGAAAACCGAGTCGTCCCGCGCCCGCGAGCGAGCCTTTTCTGTAACTTCCGTGGCTACGCTCTCCGTCCGGAGGCGATGCTATACTGAAGACACTCCGAGAACGCATAAAACGCTGATTTGGCGCGCGTTCGGCTCCATGAAGGGTGCTTGAGACCAAGTGCTCTCCGAGGGCCCGGACCATCCCCAGCACGGAGACACGATGGCCTCGACTGCACTGCCCACCCAAGACACGCTGGAGACGCTCACCGCCCCCGCACCAACCCCGGGTAACAGCTACTCCGCCGAAAATATCACCGTCCTCGAAGGCCTCGCGGCCGTGCGCAAGCGCCCCGCCATGTACATCGGCTCAACCGGAGATCAGGGTCTGCACCACCTCGTCTACGAGGTCGTCGACAACTCCGTCGATGAGGCCCTCGCCGGCTACGCCACCCGCATCGACGTCACCATTCACGTCGACAACTCGATCACCGTCGTCGACGACGGCCGCGGCATCCCGGTCGACGATAAGACCATCAATGGCGTCACGATGCCCGCCGTCCAGGTCGTGCTGACCATCCTGCACGCCGGCGGCAAGTTCGACGCCTCCAACTACAAGGTGTCGGGCGGCCTGCACGGCGTCGGCGTCTCCTGCGTCAACGCGCTCTCGGAGGAGTTCGACGTCGAGATCTGGCGCGACGGCTTCGCTTGGGAGATGGACTACAGCAAGGGCGATCCCATCAGCCCGCTGCGCAAGATGGGCGCCTCCGCGCGCAAGGGCACGAAGGTCCACTTTCTTCCCGACCGCAGCATCTTCTCCGTCCACGAGTACAACTACGACACCCTCGCCAACCGCCTCCGCCAGCTCGCCTTCCTCAACAAGGGCATCGAGATCACGCTCACCGACGAGCGCGCCTCCGACGCCAAGACCGGTGACGCGAAGACCCAGTCCTTCAAGTACACCGGCGGCATCGCCGAGTTCATCAAGCTCCTCAACAAGGGCAAGCAGGTCCTGCACGAGAAGCCCATCTACATGGAGGCCGAGCGCGACGACGTCGCCATGGAGATCGCCCTCCAGTACAACGACGCCTACTCCGAGACCGTCTTCTCCTTCGCCAACAACATCAATACCGTCGACGGCGGCACCCACCTCTCCGGCTTCCGCACCTCGCTTACGCGCACCATCAACTGGGCCGGCCAGCAGATGGGCCTCTTCAAGGACGTAAAAGAAAACCTCTCCGGCGACGATGTCCGCGAGGGCCTCGTCGCCGTCGTCTCGGTCAAGCTCTCGCAGCCGCAGTTCGAAGGCCAGACCAAGGGCAAGCTCAACTCCGACATCGCCGGCACCGTGCAGGCCTTCGTCAACGAGCGCCTCGGCGCCTTCCTCGAGCAAAATCCGCCCGTCGCCCGCAAGATCATCAACAAGGCCATCGACGCCGCGCGCGCCCGCGAGGCCGCCCGCAAAGCCCGCGACCTCACCCGTCGCAAAGGCGCCCTCGACGGCGGCGGCCTCCCCGGCAAACTCGCCGACTGCTCCGAGCGCCAGCCCGACCGCTGCGAGCTCTACCTTGTCGAAGGTGAGTCCGCCGGCGGCACCGCCAAGCAGGGCCGCGACCGCAAGTTCCAGGCCATCCTTCCGCTCAAGGGCAAGATCCTCAACGTCGAAAAAGCCCGCTACGACAAGATGCTCGGCCATGAAGAGATCCGCGCGATGATCACGGCGCTCGGCACCGGCATCGGCAAGGACGACTTCGACGTCGCCAAGCTTCGCTACGGCAAGCTCATCCTCATGACCGACGCCGACGTCGACGGCTCGCACATCCGCACCCTGCTGCTCACCTTCTTCTTCCGCCACATGACCGAGCTCATCCAGCGCGGGCACGTCTACATCGCCCAGCCGCCGCTCTACAGCATCAAAAAAGGCAAGTTCCAGCAGTTCATCAAGGACGACGCCGAGCTCGTGCGCGTTATGGTCAAGCGCGCCTCCGAGGGCATGGTCATCACCTACGGCGAGGGCGGCGCCCGCATTGAGGGCCGCGACCTCACCCGCTTCATGGCGCAGCTCAGCGAGTACCTCACCTTCTTCGAAAAGGCCAGCAAGCGCCTGCGCAACGACGAGATCACCCGTGCCTTCGCCGAGGTCTTCGCGAACGAAGGCAAGGACGCCGCGCGCCGCGCCGACTTCGAGTCACCGGAGAAGCTCAAGCGCATGCGCGAGCAGCTCAAGGCCGTCGAGCGCAAGTTCCAGTTCAAAGCCGTCTCCGACGTCACCCGCGATGAGGAGCACGGCCTCTACGCGGTCAGCTACACCGACGCGCAGGGCGTCACCCGCACCATCGACTGGGCGCTCGCCGCCACCCCCGAGAACCGCCAGCTGCTGCACCGCCAGGCCGAGCTCGGCGAGAAACTCCGCGGACCCTTCCTGATCCAGTACGCCGGCACCGCGGCCAAGCCAAAACCCGGCGAAGCCGTCGCTGCCCCTTCCCAGGCCGAGCTCGATGAGGCCGCTGAGGTCGAGGAGATGGAAGGCGTCAACCAGACCATCGCCGCCGCCCCCGGTACCGTCAACGAGGACAAGCCGGCCACCCGCCGCAACGCCCGCGAAGCGCAGGATCCAGTCGAGAAACTGACCCCCCGCGAGGTCTTCGACTACGTCATCGAACAGGGCAAGAAGGGCTACGACCTCCAGCGCTACAAGGGTCTCGGCGAGATGACCGCACCCCAGCTCTGGGAGACCACCATGGACCCCGACCGCCGCACCCTCCTCCAGGTCAAGCTCGAAGACATCGCCGCCTGCGAAGAGATCTTCACCACCCTCATGGGCGAGGACGTCGAAGCGCGGCGCAAGTTCATCGAGGAGAACGCACTCGACGTCAAGAACCTCGACATCTAACGTTCGCAAAACTCACAGCACGGGCCATCGTCATCGGTGGCCCGTGCTGCTGCATAGTATCCTCGGTCTTCGTTCAGCCAATCAGCACCGCTCAGGAGAACTCCTCCATGTTCGCAGTCATGGGTATCACCGGACAGGTCGGTGGCGCGGTCGCCAAATTGCTACTCGACCAGGGCAGGCAGCTTCGCGCGATCGTGCGCAACCCAGACAAAGCCGCAGCCTGGAAGGAGCGCGGTGCCGAGATCGCCGTCGCCGACTTCGACGACAGCGCCGCCCTCGCGAACGCCTTTCGCGGCGCCGAGGGCGTCTTCGTCATGCTCCCTCCCAACTACGTCCCGTCCCCCGACTTCCGCGAAGCTCGTAAGAGCGTCGCCGCGCTTCGCCTGGCGCTCGAGGCCGCTCGTCCCCCCAAAGTGGTCTGTCTCTCCTCCATCGGCGCGCAACAGCCCCACAGCCTCGGCCTGATTACCTCGCTCAACATCCTCGAGACTGAGCTCGCCTCTCTCCCCGCGCCCACAGCATTCCTGCGCGCCGGCTGGTTCATGGAGAACGCCGCCGGCGACCTCCAGTCCGCGCGCTACTCCGGCGAGATCGAGTCCTACCTCCAACCCGCCGACAAGCCCTTCTCCTTTGTCGCGACCGAAGATATCGGCACCGTCGCCGCCCGCACGCTCACCGAGAGCTGGACCGGTCATCGCATCCTCGAGATCGCAGGACCGCGCGACTACTCCCCGAACGATCTCGCCGAGGCCTTCGCCGCCGCGCTCGGACACCAGGTCCTGGTCAAGACGCTCCCTCGCGATGCCTGGGTGGGCCAGTTCGTCGCGCAGGGCATGCCTGAGGACCGGACCGATGGCCGCGCCGCCATGATGGAGGCCTTCAACTCCGGCTGGATACACTTCGGCATCCCCGGCACAGAGTCCGTACGTGGCGCCACTGAGCTTCAAACCGTCATCCGGCAGATCGTCGACCGCGCCTGAGCTTCCGGCCAGCTCCCTATTCGCTGAGTCTGGCGCAATCACTCGAGCGACCTCTTTACAATAGGAAAGAGGATGGAGAAGCTCAGGTAAGACAATCCCTGCTCCGTCATCAAGGATTGGTTAGACTTAGGTCCGGATAAGTCCGGACCTAAGTCTGCTCTTTCGAAGACTTTGGCTCAAATCCGGGGGGGGGAGGGGGTACCCGGCACGCGCGGCACTTCGGATCAGAATCGACCCCTGTGTCACGCTGCTTGCCCCGCGCTTACAGGCTTCGGTCTGCCGCCTGCTGCACCGTGCTGTCAGCGAAGTGCTGACAGCCGAAGACCCGAAAGTCCCTCACGCCCTTGAGCACGATCGCCGCCTCCCGAGGCTCACGCGGAAGGCGCAGCCGGAAGAGGTCCGCGCCATCGACGTCGCCCAGCCAGATCGCCGGCCGCGCATCGGCGGTCGTGGTGGCAATCTCGACGTTCGAGAGCTCGAGGTTTCTGACGTGCCGTGCAAAGAGCCCGCACGCCGGCAGGTCTCCAAACATCGTCGGCTCGGGGTACTGGTCCGGCCTCTCCGGCGGCACCAATGCGGCCATCGCGCGGTCTCCGCCGCCTGTTTGCTGCAGGTAGACGTCGCTGATCTTGATGTCTTCGACCATGTGGCCGGGGACGCCGTTGATGCTCGACGGCAGCGGGTCGGCGCCGGAGCTCGTCACATTGCTGATCAGAATGCGCTTCAGTGTGCCCACTGGCACATCCTTCGGGCCGCGCAGGCGCGAGCCGAGCCGCAGAAAGAACGGAGACGTGCGCACGTCGCGCATGGTGACGCCGGTAAAGGTGATGTCCTCGCAGAGACCGCCGTCGACCGTCTCGAGCGCCAGTCCCCGGCAGCTCTCGAAGACGCAGTTCGAGATCGCAATATTGCGGAACCCGCCGTTCGACTCGGTCCCGCACTTGATCCGGCCCGTGGCCGTGTGCCGGAAGCTCGGGTCCATGCGCCTCCACGTGCCGTCGAGCACCGAGCCAAGCTGGTAGTCGCCGGTCACGAAGCAGTTGGTAATCGTCACGTTCTCGGTCGCCCGCGCGGAGCCGAGCGCAAACGAGCTCTTCGGACAGATCCCGTCATCCCACGGTGAGTTCACCGTGCAGTTGGAGACGCGTACATTGCGGCAGCAGTCGATGTCGATGCCGTCACGGTTGGTATCGATCTTCAGGTTGTCGAGAGTGAGGTTGTCGACGCCCGTCGCGAGCACCCCGAACCATCCGCCCTGCAGGATGGAGAAGTCGCTCAGGATCACGTTTCTGCACCGCTTCAGTGCAATCGCCTTATTGCCGACACCCGGCTTGGTCGTGTCCGGCAGCGTCGTCTCCTTGTGCCCACGGCTCAGGCCCTTGCCCCAGATCAATCCCGGGCCGAAGATGCCGATGTCGTGCAGGTCCTCGCCCCAGATAAGGCTGTTGTGCCAGTGGTTGTGACCGTAGTCCTGGTACGGCTCCCAGGCGCCCTGCGGCTCTGCCGCATCGTACCCGCCAGAAGTTGTGCCCTCATAGGGTGTGGGCGCCGCCAGCAGCGTCGCTCCCTGCTCCAGCAGCAGCGCGATCCGGCTCTTCAGCCGGATGGAGAAGCAGGCATACACACCCGCTGGAAACACGACGGTGCCCCCGCCCGCCGACGCCGCCGCGTCGATCGCGGCATTCACGGCCGGACTGTCGATCGTCGCGCCATCGCCGCGCGCCCCAAACTCGCGAACGTCGTAGAAGAGCCGGGACGTGGTAGCAACACCACCGGCCTGCTGCGCCCGTGCCGGTCGCGAGGCGACCAGCTGCGTCGCGCCCCCGACGACGCTCAATCCAGCGAACCGTAGAAACTCTCTCCGAAACTCCTCCATCGCCGGCTCCCGTGGAACCCTGCGAGTGTAGCAAGCAGAGTGCCACCGGGGCCGCGCCGACATCGCGCATGTGTGAAGCCGTCTGTCGAGCACGAGCCCTGCCTCGGCGAGACAAAAGAATCTCTGCTCCAGTCCACAGACAAGGGATAATCGACTGCATGCCCTCACTGCCTGCCTTCTCCCCGGCACGTCGCCGCCTGCTCTCGGCCTGCACGGCGGCGGGGGTCGCCGGAACCCTGTTTCCTGGCGCCCTGCTCGGTCTTGCCTCGGCGCAGACCGGGAGGGCGGAGGACCCAACCGTCCCTCCGCCAGCTCATCCTGCCGGTGTCGCGAAGGAGAAGCTGCCCAGGATTACGGTCGCAATGATCGAAGCGGCCGAGGCCATCGCAGGCATTGCACTGACGCCGGCCCAGCGCGAGACGCTCGTCGACGGGCTCACCGAACAGCGTGACTCTGTGGAAGCCATCCGCAGCTTGCGCCTGCAGAACCCGACCGCACCCGCGTTCGTCTTCGACCCTCTCCCCGCTGGCGTCGTGCTCGAGACCACCCACGTGCCCGCGCGGCTCGGGCCGCCGCCGGACGTGCAGAAGCTGATTGCAGCCAACGCCGGCCCGACGCGCGAGGAGGACCTCGCCTTCGCCACGCTGCGCGAGCAGGCGGAGCTTCTCCGCACGCGCAAGCTGACCTCCGTGGCGCTGACAAAGCTCTACCTCGGTCGCCTGAAGAAGTATCAGCCACAGCTGCTCTTTGTGATCAACCTGACCGAGGAGCGAGCCCTGGCTCAGGCGGCCGCAGCCGACCGCGAGCTCGCCGCCGGTCGCACTCGCAGTCCACTGCACGGCACTGTGTGGGGCGCGAAGGACCTGCTCGCCGTCAAGGACTACCCGACTACGTGGGGCGCGGCCGGCTTCGAGCGCCAGCAGATCGCGACCGACGCCACCGTCGTCGAACGGCTTGACGCCGCGGGCGCGGTGCTCGTCGCAAAGCTCACCATGGGCGCACTCGCGCAGGGCGATCTCTGGGGCTACCCCGCCGGCTCCGGCAAGTCCGGCGGACGCACTCGCAATCCGTGGAACACGCACCAGGGCTCGAGCGGCTCCTCGGCCGGCAGCGCCAGCGCAGTCTCAGCCGGCTGCGTCTCGTTCGCCATCGGCACGGAGACCCTTGGGTCGATCGCGAGCCCCTCGACGCGCTGCGGTGTGACCGGCCTGCGCCCCACCTTCGGCTTCGTGCCGCGCACCGGGGCGATGGCGCTCTCCTGGACGATGGACAAGATTGGGCCGATCGCGCGCTCCGTCGAGGACTGCGCGCTTGTGCTCTCCATCATTGCGGGCCCGGACGGGCAGGATCGCTCCGTCAAAGCCGCCGCCTGCAACTGGGACGCGGACTTCGACTGGCGCAGGCTCCGCATCGGGTACTTGAAGTCAGCGTTTGACACACCCAAGCTCGAAGCTCTCGAACCGCCAAAAGAGACACTCAGCGCTAAGGCGCTCGACGAGTTCAACGCGCGCCGCAAGCGCCAGCAGGACAGCTTCCGCCGCGCAACCTACGACGCGCGCTTCCACACCGCCGCGCTCAGCGCGCTGCGCACCATGGGTGCCCATCCCACGCCCGTCGATCTGCCGCGCGATCTCCACCTCGGCGATCAGGTTCCGCTACTCGAGGCTGAGGCTGCTGCTGCCTTCGAGGAGCTCACGCTCTCCGGTCGTGACGCCCTGCTTGCAGGCCAGAAGGACTTCGACTGGCCGAACCAGTTCCGCCAGGCGCGCTTCTACTCCGCCGTCGACTACATCCAGGCGCAGCGGGCCCGCTCGCTCGCGATCGCGGCCATGCAGGAGCTCTTCGCCACCGTCGATATCATCGTCACGCCCAGCTTCGGCGCGCAGCTCGTCGCGACGAACCTGACCGGACACCCCGCCGTGATCGTGCCCAACGGCCTTCGCGGGCCCGATGCTCCCGAAGCCGAGACGGAGGAGGGTTCGGATGGCTTCACCGAGGGCGGCCCCGGAACACCCGTCAGCCTGACCTTCCTCGGCGCACTCTACAGCGATGCTCGCCTTGCTGCGTTTGCTCGCGTCTATCAGCAGCAGACTGGCTTTCACAGAGCCCGGCCGCCACTCGATCCTCTCGCATGACGCGAGCGACCTCAATGCAAACGGCCCGGGAGGAGAGGGGAGCCGCCGAGCCTCTGCTGGAAGCGCGAACTCTGGTCAAGCAGTACGGCGCCTCGCGCGTGGTCGATGAGGTCTCGATCGCCCTTCACCCAGGTGAGACGCTCGGGCTTGTCGGCGAGTCTGGCTCTGGCAAGTCGACCGTCGCCCGCATGCTTCTTCGTCTCATCGAACCCACCTCCGGAGCGGTCCGCTACCGGGGCGCCGACCTGCTCGCCCTGTCACCTCGCGATCTCCGCCGTGCACGGCGTCACCTGCAGATCGTCTTTCAGGACCCCTTTGCGGCGCTGAACCCACGCATGCGCGTTCGCGACATTCTCTCCGAGCCACTCCTCATCCACCACGCGCGCACGATGTCATCCCGCGAACGTCAGGTGCAGATCGAAGCTGCGCTCGCCGAGGTTGGTCTTGAGGCTGGCACCGCTCTGTCCCGCTTTCCCCATGAGTTTTCTGGGGGGCAGCGTCAGCGCATCAACATCGCCCGCGCACTCATTCTGAGCCCTGAAGTTCTCGTGCTTGACGAACCGGTCAGCGCACTTGATGTTTCGATCGGCGCGCAGGTGATCAATCTCCTCCGAAGCCTGCAGCGCGCCCGCGGCCTCACGCTCCTCTTCATCTCGCACTCCATGCCGCTCGTGCGTTACCTGTGCGATCGCGTCGCCGTCATGCGACGCGGACGCATCGTCGAGCTCGGCAACTGCCTGGACGTCTGTGAGCATCCACGCGAGACCTACACGCGAAGGCTCATTGCAGCCACGCCCGAGATCACGCTCTGATCGCCCTGTAAAGCGCTGGCACGGAACTCCGTCCTGCGCACAGTGAGGGCGCAGCGCGCATTACACTAGCTGTGTGAGTCGGTTGAAGCTGGAATTCGAGAACACGCCTGTGCGCATCGAGCTCCGCGACGCTCCCTCAGCTGCTGATGCACGTTCACTCCACGGTGTGAGCTCAACCGTCAAGGGGAGACTGTGAGTCACGACGGCATCCGCATCGTTCATGGCGAAGCGCCTCCTGAAGAGACCCCAGTCCCGCTTGCAGCCCGCACTCCGGCGAAGGTTCGCGTCAAGAAGACTGAGGGCAGCGGCGTCGAGATCGATTGGTCGGACGGCCATCAGAGCCAGTGGAGCTTCGCCTGGCTGCGTAACGCCTGCCCCTGCGCAACCTGCCACGAGGAGCGAGAGAAGACCGGCCGCGCTCCCGGCGAATCGAAGCCACGCCCCGCAGCTCTCTTCGCGATGTACGAGGCGCCCGCACGACCGCTTGAGGTGACTCCGGTCGGCAAGTACGCGCTTCGTTTTCGCTGGAACGACGGTCATGAGAGCGGGATCTACTCGTGGGAGTTTCTGCGTCGCGTGTGTCAGTGCGCGCAGTGCACCCCTGCGATTCGACACAAAGGAGTTTCGCGATGAGTTCTGCCGTAGCAAGCATTTCTACCGAGCGCGAGCAGGATCTCACAAGTCATAGAATGCAGACGCTCGTCGAGCGGCTCGCTCCGTTGCGACGTCAGCTCGCCACGCATCCACTCTATCGTTCCATGCGCTCCATTGAGGACGTTCGCTGCTTCATGGAAGCCCACGTCTTTGCTGTGTGGGACTTTATGAGCCTGCTCAAGTCGTTGCAGCGTGGACTGACCTGCGTCGACGTCCCCTGGACTCCCAGCGCCACACCGCTCTCGCGCCGCCTAATCAATGAGATCGTCTTCGGCGAGGAGTCAGATGTGTACGAGGGAGAAGCCCTGAGTCACTTTGAGCTCTACCTGCGTGCTATGCGGCAGAGCGAGGCCGACACCACAGCGATCGATGCGTTCCTCACCCGCCTGCGTGCAGGCGATTCCGTCTCGTCCGCTCTGGAATACGTTCACCCGGCCGAAAGCACGTGTGACTTTGTCCGGACGACATTCGGCTTTATCGCGTCCGGCAGGCTCCATGTTGTTGCGGCCGCGTTCACCTTCGGTCGTGAAGACATCATTCCCGCTATCTTCACCGCGTTTCTCGAAGCGGAAGATAAGCGCCTGGCAGGGCAGCTCAGCATCTTTCGCTGGTATCTCGACCGTCATATTGAGGTGGACAGCGATGAGCACGGACCACTGGCGCTTCGCATGGTTGCTGATCTCTGCGGAGAGAGCGAGCAGCGCTGGCACGAGGCGGAGGATGCCGCCGCCCGCGCGCTCGAAGCGCGCCTCACGTTCTGGGACGGCATCGTCACGCAGATTGCGCAGCAGAGCAGGCGGACCTAGAGACTACTCGCCCGCTTCTGCCTTTTGCTCCTGATAGTGACCGATGTGACGGTAGATCTCCTCCGGGAACTTGAGATTCCGATACAGGTTGCCGCAGTCGGGGTCGCTCGGATGCGGCAGAATCGGAAACTCCTGCTGTCCATGCCACTCGACGATACGATCGCGCCGCGGTGGGCTGTAGTCACGGCCCTCCACCTGGCGCAGCATGAGGCGTGCGTCCTCGTCGCTGAAGTCACGGTCGCGCGTGAGCCAAGACAAAACCTCGTCATGCGACATGAAGTGACGGGCAACCATCGCGAAGACCAGCCTCCCGTAGTGCCCGATGTCCTTTCCCGCGGCGAGCGAGTCCAGAAGATGCGCCATCATGCTGTCATTTCGCAGCTCTGCCTCGCCCTCCCCCACACTCCCCTGCGTACCCGCACTGCTTGGCGAGGGTGGCTGCTTCAGCTCGGTATCAGCCTCGGTGGATGCTTCCGCGGTACCGGGCGACACCGGACTCTCCACCGCAGCTGTCTTCGCGCCGGTCAGTTTCCGTAGGCGCGCCACCTCCGCTTCGGCCTTCTTCGCGCGGTCCGTCGCATCTTGCAACGCCTCAGCCTGCTGCGTCTCTTCGGCTGTGTCCATCACTACCGTCCGCTCTGCCATATGAATCCTCGATTCCCTCGCGCTCCAGCCTTGCGATTCGTCTTTTCTTCGCTCTGCACCGCTCTACACTCTGACGGAATCTCAGGCCCTTGCGTTGCCTTGCGGGGTCGTGCGAGATGGATCACTGGAGGCCGATGAGCGCCAGCGCCTCCCCCACGTTTCGTGCCTCGAGCAGCACCGCCCTGCTCTCCGGTCGCAACACTCCATCGCGCACCGCTCGGTCGAGAAACAGCAGCAGTGCGTCGTAGAAGCTGCCCAGATTCAACAGAACGACGGGCTTTGCATGCAGCCCGAGCGTCTGCCATGCAAGTACCTCAAACATCTCTTCCAGAGTTCCGTAGCCGCCCGGCAGCACGAGAAACGCGTCCGCACGCTCACTCATCAGCGCCTTCCGCATATGCATGGTGTCAACAACATGCAGCTCACTCAGACCCTGGTGCGCTACCTCAAGGTCTACCAACACCTGTGGGATAACTCCGACGACATGACCGCCCGCCGCCAGGCAGCTCTCTGCAACGACCCGCATCAGGCCCACCTTCGCGCCGCCGTAGATCAGTCCGATACCCCGTCCCGCCAGAGTTGTACCCAGCTCTCGCGCCGCCTCGCTGAACTGACCGTCGTTTCCCATTGCACTCGCACAGAAGACAGCGACACTCGTGATCCCCATCTGCCGAGCATAGCAATCAGAAGAGACACGAGGTTCCTGCGCACCGAAGGCGGCGACTTTGTCTCAGTCGCCGCCTCATCGTGCACTGGCGCCTAGTGGATGACGAGGGTATTTCCGCTCAACGTACTCGAGACCAGCGCCACAACCGTACCGGCCGGCTGCGTCGCCGTCGCCTCTTCCAGCGTCACCTGCGTGCCCTCAGCAAGCTTCAACTCCAGCACTTTACCCTTCTCGAGTGTCATGCTGTCGGCTCCTGCCTTCAGCTTCACCGGTGCGCCTGTGTCGTTGCGCAGGCTGAACTTTACCGTCTTGGTCTTGGAAAACATCGCGTGCACCGGCGATGCGAGCGAGAGCGCACGTGCGGAGGAGACAGCATCGACCGAGCCCACACAGGCAAGGCTTAGCGTTACAGCAAGAACGAAACGACGTTTCATAACAGCTCCCGAAGACATCAAATTGCGACGGGTCCGCTGCCATGGTTCAGTGAAGCTCGTCGTAAGAGGTGATACGCACATCGCCTCGGAAGGTTCCGTAAAAGGACCGCAAAGTTTGACGTGACACATCACGGATCGAGACCACCTCCGGGGGGCGTGGCCGTTGAGCGTATCCGGCGAGCACTCCTCCCGGCGCGCGCTTAAAATCGAAGCTGGAGCATTGCTTGATCGACCTCACCCGCAATATGAATCCGCAGCAGGCCGAGGGCGTCACGGCTGTCGACGGACCCGTGCTCCTGCTCGCCGGCGCCGGTTCCGGCAAGACGCGCGTCATCACGCACCGTATCGCCTATCTGATCCAGCAGCGCGGCGTCTCACCGGATGCCATTCTCGCCGTCACCTTCACGAACAAGGCAGCCAAGGAGATGGCCGAGCGGGTCGAGAAGATTCTCGGTCACTCCACCCTCGCTCAGCCGACGCTCGCGACCTTCCACTCCTTCTGCGTCCGCGTTCTTCGCCGCGACATCGACGCGCTGCGCGTCAACGGCGTCGGCCTCACTCGCACCTTCGCTATCTACGACGAGACCGATCAGCAGGCCGTCGTCAAACAGGCGCTTAAACGCCTCGCCATCGACGACAAGCAGCTCAAGCCGCGCGTCGCCCTCGGCCGCATCTCCTGGGCCAAGAACCACATGATCGATCCCCAGGAGTACTTCCTCGCCTCGTCAAACCCGCTTGAGGAACGGATCGCGCACATCTTTGAGATCTATCGCAAGGAGCTGGCCAAGGCCAATGCCCTCGACTTCGATGATCTCCTGCTCGAGACCGTGCGTCTGCTCAAGACCGACGCGCAGGTGCGGGAGAAGTACAACCGCCGTTACAAGTACCTGATGATCGACGAGTACCAGGACACCAATCGGCCGCAGTACGAGCTGATGAAGC
>CAXTVA010000004.1:0-292768 GCA_964247625.1 uncultured Acidobacteriaceae bacterium | reverse complement strand
CGGTCCAGCCGGAGGGCTCGAAGCGGGTGTGGGCGAACTTCTCGGCGAGGACGCGCAGAGGAACGCCGTGCTGAAGAGCGAGGGAGATGGCGGTGGCGAAGGAGTCCATCAGGCCGGAGACGGTGGAGCCTTCTTTGGCCATGCGGATGAAGATCTCGCCGGGGCAGCCGTTGGGGTAGAGGCCGACGGTGATGTAGCCCTCGTGACCGGCGATCGAGAACTTGTGGGTGACGGAGGCGCGTTCGGCGGGAAGGCGGTGACGGACGGCGCGCGGCGGCTCCTGGGCGTCGTGGGAGTCGGAGTTCTGTAGCAGGGAGTTCTGGATGGTGAGCAGCTGGTGCTCGAGCTCGGAGATGCGGTGGGTCTGGGCGTTGAGCAGGGTGGCGTGGTCGGCGCGGGTCTGCGCGAGCTCGCGCTCGGCGGGGGTGATGCCTGCGGCGAGTTTTTCCCCGACGGTGACCTCGGCGACCTCGACGGAGCCGGCGGCGATAGGGGTCTGGGTGAGCGACTGGTCGGTCTGAGCGGTCGAGGGCAGGCCGGATGCGGGCTTATTGGCGCCGGGATCGGCTTTCTTCTTGTCATCGGTCTGCGCGGAGACGTTGAGGGGCTGGGTGCCCTTGGAGTTGTCGCGGTAGATGGCGACGGCCTTGATGCCAGCGCGCCAGCTCTCGATGTAGGCGTCGGCGATGTCCTGGACGGTGCAGTCCTGGGGCAGGTTGACGGTCTTCGAGATGGCGCCCGAGAGGAAGGGCTGGGCGGCGGCCATCATCTTGATGTGGCCCATGTAGTGGATGGAGCGGGTGCCCTTGGCGGGCTTGAAGGAGCAGTCGAAGACGGCGAGGTGCTCGGGCTTGATGTGCGGTGCGCCCTCGATGGTGCCGGTCGCGTCGATGTAGCTGACGATGGCGTTCATCTCGGCGTCGGTGTAGCCGAGCTTGATGAGGGCGGAGGGGACGGTCTGGTTGACGATCTTGATCATGCCGCCGCCGACGAGCTTCTTGTACTTGACGAGGGCGAGGTCGGGCTCGACGCCCGTGGTGTCGCAGTCCATCATGAAGCCGATGGTGCCGGTGGGGGCAAGGACGGTGACCTGCGAGTTACGGTAGCCGTGCTTTTCGCCGTGAGCGAGCGCGTTATCCCACGAGTCTTTGCTGGCGGCGATGAGCTCGTCGAGCTGCGGGACCTTGAAGGGCTCCTTGGTGGTGGCGCGGGTCTTGCCGATGTGGTTGACCTCGGCGCGGTGCATGCGGATGACGTCGAGGAAGGGCTCGCGATTGACGTAGAAGCCGGGGCAGGCACCCCCCTTGACCTGAGCGGACTGAGTGAGCGGGGTGGCGGCGCCGAGCGCGGGGCAGCTCTCGGCGATGCGGGCGGACTGCCAGTAGGCGTCGCCGGAGAGGATGGCGGTGAGGGTGCCGGCGAAGTCGCGGCCAGCGTCGGAGTCATACGGCAGGCCGAAGGACATCAACAGCGCACCGAGGTTGGCGTAGCCCAGGCCAAGGGGGCGGTAGTCGTGCGAGTTCTTTGCGATCTGCTCGGTGGGGTAGCCGGCGGAGTCGACGATGATCTCCATCGCGGTGGTGACGATGGCGATCGCGTGCCGGTAGGCGGGGATGTCGAAGCGGCCGCGGGCGTCAACGAATTTGAGCAGGTTGAAGCTGGCGAGGTTGCAGGCAGAGTCGTCGAGGAACATGTACTCCGAGCAGGGGTTGGACGCGTTGATGCGGGCGGTGTTCTTGCTGGTGTGCCAGCGGTTGATGGTGGTGTCGTACTGCATGCCGGGGTCGCCGCACTGCCAGGTGGCTTCGGCGAGGGTGTTCATGAGATCGCGGGCCTGGTACTCCTGGATGGGCAGGCCGGTCTTGACGGCGCGGGTCGAGAACGGGCGATCGTCGGCGACGGCCTGCATGAACTCGTCGGTGACGCGGACGGAGTTGTTGGCATTCTGGAAGAAGATGGAGCTGTAGGCCTCGGAGTCGGGACCGGAGCCGTCGTAGCCGGCCTGCACGAGGTGCCAGGCCTTCTTCTCTTCGGCGACCTTGCAGTTGATGAAGTCGAGGATGTCCGGGTGGTCGATGTTGAGGACGACCATCTTGGCGGCGCGGCGGGTCTTGCCGCCGGACTTGATGACCCCGGCAAAGGCGTCGAAGCCGCGCATGAACGACAGGGGGCCGGAGGCGGTGCCGCCGCCGCTCAGCGTCTCCATGGAGCCCCGGATCGCGGACAGATTGGAGCCTGCCCCGCTGCCCCACTTGAAGAGCATGCCCTCAGTCTTGGCGAGGGTGAGGATGGAGTCGAGCGAGTCCTGGACGGAGTTGATGAAGCAGGCCGAGCACTGCGGCTTCGAGTAGCCGGTCACGGAGTACTGGACCTCACCGGTCTCCTTATTCCAGTGCCAGTTCTGCGCGTCGGAGTTGGGCTCGAGGCGATCGCAGCCGACGTTGAACCAGACCGGCGAGTTGAAGGCGACCTTCTGGTTGAGCAGCAGATACGAGAGCTCGGCGAAGAACACCTCAGCGTCCTCGGGGGTCGCGAAGAAGCCGTCGCGCATGCCCCAATCGCGAATGGACTCAGCGACACGGGTGACGAGGGCGCGGACGCCATCCTCACGCTCCTTGGTGCCGTTGAGGCCGTGGAGATACTTGCTGGCGACGATGTTGGTCGCGGTCATGGACCAGTCGGCGGGGACCTCGACGCCCTTCTGCTCAAAGATGAGCCTGCCCTTGAAATCCTGGATGACAGCGTCACGACGCTCCCAGGTGATCTCGTCGAAGGGGCTGACGCCGTCGCGGGTGAAGCGGCGGGTGAAGCGCAGGCCCGTGGCGGAGCGGCGGCTGGCACTGGCGGACTTCTGGGCGGAGGCGGTGTGGAACGGATTGTGCGTGGTCGACATGATCGTGGCGTGCTCCTTCAAGGCAAGTGGACGGCAGCGCGGCTGCGCGAGATCGGTGAAAGAAGTACTGCCCCCTCATGCCGTGCTGAGAGGTCGAACAGGGCCTCGGAAGGGCAGCCTGCCGGTGTGCTCTGGTGAAACCTGGAAGGTTTAGGCCGCGAAACGAAAGCGACTGCAAGCAGGACGTTAGCGCCCCACATGGGGTCTGTCAAGATGAAGTCTACTATCTGTTGGGGTGCCCATGCAGATCGTGTGTTTCCAAACGGTTACAGCGATGAGGGTCAGTTTGGCGCGGGAATCAAGGCTGTGGAAAGCAGGGCAGGCTGAGGGAGGTGAGGTTCATGCGTTGCAGCGCTGTCTAAAGCGTAGGCGTTCCAAGGGTCCGCGGCAAGGCGCAAGGGTGTGGATGGCTGAGGAAGAGTGGGAAAGCGGGGACACAAGAAGAAGGGGACAGGCATAGTGCCTGTCCCCCGGAAGGTGCGAGTCGAGATGGGTTAGAAGTTGATCTTGGCGGCGAACTGGCCGAAGCGGCGCTCGTCGGTGGTGCCGGCGATACCGCCCTTCTGCGCGGTGATGTCGCCGCCGCTGGCGGCGTAGTCATTATTCGCGCCCAGAACGTAGAGGTTGTGGTGGTTGAAGACGTCGAACCCTTCCGCCCGCAGTTCGAGGTTGAGGCTCTCGCGGATGGGAAAGGTCTTCGAGAGCGAGGCGTCGACGTTCCAGGCACCGGGACCGCGGAAGGCGTTGCGGGCAGTCTCAGCAGCTGGGGCGTAGTTCCAGTCGGAGGTGGGGATGTTGACATATCCACCATTCCCGTCACTGACGGTGTACAGCAGGTCAGGATTGGCACCGCTGGCTCCTCCGTCCGGCGCCAGGGCCGAGCTGTTGGCCGTGGGAAGCGTTCCCAGGGTGTAGCTGTTAGCACCGCCACCATTCTGACCCTTCGGTATCTTGGTGAACGAGCGCTGCGTGATGGTCTGGCCGGCTGCGGGCGTGTAACGGGCGACGTTGTAGCCGGAGACGTTGTTGGTCGTGTCGAAGTAGGTGAACGGAGTGCCGGTGCGAACGGTGTAGATGCCGGAGATCTGCCAGCCACCGAGAGCCTGCGAGAGCAGGGCATGGCCCGAGCGGAAGCGCGGCGTCTGGTAGATGGGAGCGATCACCAAGCGGTGACGAATATCAAGGTCACTGTTGCCGTGGTCGAAGCCGGGGTTGAAGGGGTTGGTGTAGCCGAGAGAGAAGGCGCTGTTGGACTCGGAGAAGGTGGTGGAGAGATCGTCGAGCGCGTGAGAGAGGGTGTAGTTGGCGACCAGCGAGAGACCGGACTTGCGGTAGTTGGAGCTCTGGAACTGAATGTTCAGAGCCTCGTAGTAGGAGTCGCCGTTCGAGCCGCGATTATTAATGTTGGAGTACTGCGGATTGAGACGGGTGAGCGTGGTGTAGGGCAGGTTGGTGCGGGGGTCGATGCGGCCGAGGGGATCGACGTTGGGATCGCCCAGAGTCGCGTTTCCGCTGCCGATGCCGTTGTAGTTCTTGATGTCATAGAGGTGAACACCGCGTGCGGCAGCGTACTGGACTGAGACAACATTGCCGTTACCAAGCTGGCGCTCGATTGCGGCATCCCAGAACTGGGTCTGAGCGGTGCGGATGTTCTCGTCCACATTTCGCAGTGATGTGGGAGGCAGGGGAACGGAGCCGTTGGCTCCGCCGAGTGGGCCGGCGTTGGAGTTGGTCAAGGGCGTGTTGTTGACGACGATGACCGCGTAGTTGGGTGGGTTCTGGATGACGTTAAAGGTGACGTTGCCGAAGTTGCGCTCGTAGGAGATACCGTAACCGCCGCGGATGGACATCTTGCCATCGCCCGAGAGGTCATAGGCAAAGCCGACACGCGGACTGACGGTGCCGTACTGAGGCTTCCAGAGCCCATGACCGATGCTGTTGGAGATGCCGGTCTGGACGACGCCGTTTCTGATCTCCTGGGGCAACGAAGTACCGGCACCGTAGAAGAAGTTGGAGTCGAGCGCCTGGTTGTCGTTGTGCTGGACGCCGTAGTACTCATAACGGGCGCCGTAGTTGACCGTCAGCTTAGGCGAGACCTTCCACGCATCCTGACCATAGACGGCCCAGTCGTGGAAACGATCGCTGCGGGCAAAGGACGGAGCGCTTGCAGGCAGGTTGACGGAGCATGAAGGCGTAACGCTGAGGGTGCCGGTATACGTGTCGGCGACGCAGGGAAGAGCGCCACGCGGATCCACTGCGGCCAGGAACTGGAAGACGTTGCCGGTCTGCAGGTTCTGCAGTCCAGGGCCACGGCCGTTGCCGAGCTGCGCACCAGCCTGGGCGTAGGCGCCATAGGCCTGGTTGTCCTGGATGTAGAGGATCTGACCGCCGAACTGCATGCCGTGCCGGCCCTTGACGATGGCGACGTCCTGATTGATCTGGACGGTATTCTGCGGGCCGCCGAAGGGAAGACCGCCGTTCGCCGGGTTGGAGTTGTAGAAGCCAGGCAGGTTGATGGCAGAGTTATCGACCGGATTACGCGCATCGGCCGAGATGAACAGGGTGGGAACGTTCTGAAGGGCTGTGTCGTAGGTGTACGACTGGTTGAAGCGGCTGAAGCTTGCCTTGGTGATGGAGGTAAGAGCCGCGTTGAACTCGTGGGTAAGATTCAGCAGGTACGCCTGATTGGCGGTCGCGGTGCCGACGTTGTACTGCGCGTACGGCGAAGCGAAGTTGGAGCCGATCTGATCGATCTCGTCGTAGTCGACGTAGCGGAAGAAGACCTGGGTGTTGTTGCTGAAGTTGTAGTCGAAGCGACCGACGATGTTGTAGGTGTTCTGGGGCAGGCCGCCGCCGGCATCGCCGGGAGCAGTGAATCCGACCGTACCAAAGACGGGCGTGCTCGCGGGAATGTTGGGGATGATGGTGCCCGATCCTGCAATCGGATTGCCGTTTGCGTCACTCTGTTCCGTTGCCGCCTCGATCTGGGCGGCGGTGGTGGTGGTGCGGTAGTTGGTCGGGGCGCCCGTACCGTAGGCCGAGAAGAAGCTCTGGATGTTTGGCGAGGCGAGCCCAAGAAACTGCGGAGTGGGAATGCTGGCGAGCTGGGTCGCGGCAGAGCGAACCCGGGTCCACTCGGTTGAGCCCTGGAAGAAGAGCTTGTCCTTAAAAATAGGACCACCGACGTCAAAGCCGAACTGGTTCCGCGTGTACTGACCCTTCGCCTGGCCGGATTGGGCATTGGTGACGGTGTTGGCCGTGACGGCGGCGATGCGGTTGAACTCCCAGAGATTGCCTCGAAAGCGGTTGGAGCCGGCCTTGGTCGCAACCGAGACGATACCCCCCGAAGCGCGGCCATACTGAGGCTCGTAGTTGGTCGTGATGACGCGGAACTCGTGGACGGCGTCGAGGGGAACCTTGATACCTACGTCATCGTTGAAGACGCCGATGTTCTCAACGCCGTCGAGCAGGATCTCGGTACCGGTTGAGCGCTGCCCGTTGATGGTGAAACCAACGCCGCGATTTGCGACGTTTTGGTCGCCACCCGAGGCGGTCCGGTCACCCGAGGAGACGTTGCCGGAGAGCGCGACGAAGTCATACGGGTTGCGAGTCAGGGAAGGAAGCTGCGAGACCTGGGCCTCGGAGACGACCTGCGAGAGCTCCTGGCTCTGGGAGTTGACCTGAATGCCCGAGTCAGCCGTGACCTCGATCGTCGTATTGTTCGAGGCACCCCCCAGCTTGATGTCAACGGTCTCTTTGCCGCCGACGAGCACCTCGACCGCGCTTCTTGTTGCGCCGAAGCCGGCGGTCGCAGCTGTCGTGACCTCATAGTGGGCGGGAGCGAGGCCAGTGAACTGATACTCCCCCTGTCCGTTGGCGGTCGCAGTACGGGTAGAGTTGGTCTCCGTGTTGCGCAGAGAGACCTGAGCATTTGGAACGACGGCGCCAGTGGTGTCGACCACGACGCCAGAGATCTGTCCGGCGTCCTGCGCGTGCAGGGTGGTTCCGGGGAGGGTGAGGAGAACGGCGGGAGCACCGGTGATAAGCGCGCCGAGGACCAGGGATCGCAGATGTCGCAAAGATTTCCTCCGAAGTACTGTTTGTTTCGGGGTGATTTCCTCTATGTAGGGCAATTCACCCGCCATTGACGCAATTTGATGTACGTCTTTTAGGTCAGTATGTTACGTCTGCAGGGACGCACTCAGGGGAGCCTGGTATACGGCTTTCCATAGATTGCTCACGTTTTGCGGATAGGGATGCCGGAGAGGCAGGCAGCGCACGGAGCCTGAGTGGCGGGGGTGTCGGCACCCAGGAGATCCAAGCGTGGGGGAGGAGCTCCGTCCTCGCGGCGTGCCTTCGGCGGAGCTGGCCGGGGTGGATCGAGGCGAGCGGGCCTGCGCCGGACGTTCGTCCGGCGCAGGCCCCGCCGCTGGGAGTCGCGGCGAGGCTGCGGGTTGGAGCCGTCGCTTAGCGGAGGCGGCGGCGAAGGAGGCTGACGGTGCCGAGCAGGCCAGAGCCGAGCAGGACGAGAGACGACGGCTCCGGGGTCACGGTGGTTGGCGGATCGTAGTTTGAGTCGCTATAGGCGCTCACCGTGATCTGGAAGGGATCGCCGATGCCGAGGCCGGGTGAGGTGGTATTGACTACGAGTACGAGCGGGGATCCGGTCGGCAGGATGACATCGAAGGCGTTGCTGTCATTCGGGATGTAGTTGCCGCCATACGCCTCGTCGCCGAGCCAGTTCTTGGACTGGTTTGCCGGGTCGTAGCTGCCGCTGTAGGCAGAGGCGAAGATGTTAGTGCTGTCGAAGACGTCGAAGAAGGTGACCTCGACGTACTGCCCGCCGGCGAAGAGGCTTGGCGCGAAGGTGTAGGTCTTATAGAGGTAGGTGTTGGCCTGGCTGCCCGGCAGCAGACCCGGGTAGGACTCCGTGCCGGCCCAGGTCTGGGGTGTCGCATTGTTGCGCGAGGCACGGCCCTGCTGGGTGGACGAGTTCGCGGTGATGCTGTCGGTGAAGCTGCTGATGAGTTCGGCGCGGGCGGCGGTGGCGAGTGCGGTCACGAGGCAGGCTGACGACAGAACAAGGGTACGGAGCTTCATGGTGGGTCTCCTGGTGAGAGTCGAACGGTTCAGCGGAGCGAGTGCGGCCAAGCGAACGTGCTGCAATGTTCCCTGGGTGACGGTGGCCGAGACGGCAAAGCCGTTGCTGTCTCGGCCACGGTGGCGGATCGACGCTACTACTTGACAGACTGCGCGTACTTGACCGCCGCGGGGGCGACGACGATGCCGTAGCCGGCGTCTGGGTCAACGCCGGGCGCCATGGTGTCGAGGGCGGTCTTGTTCGTCATGATGTAGCGGATGTCGGTGTTGGAGAGCTTCGGATTGGCTTGCTTGACGAGCGCGGCGATCGCGGCGGCGTGAGGAGCTGCGGCCGAGGTGCCGAAGAAGGGCTGGAAGCCAGGAGTGCGCACGAAGACGCCGTCGGCGGCGGTGGCATCGGGCTTGATGAGGTGGGAGCCGCCGTTCGCGAAGAGATAGCGGCCGGGCGAGGTGGGCGTGCCGTCCGGGTTGAAGAAGATACGCCGCGGGCCATCGGAGCTGAAGGTCTCAACGGGGTTGGCGAAGCCCGTGAAGGGAACGTCACCCTTGCCGGCGCTGTTCCAGTAGGTGGCGGCGACCGAGAAGGTGCTCTTTCCGGCGTTGTGGCCGAAGGTTGCGCCATCGGTGCCGATCGAGACCGTAGCGCGCTCGGTGTCGATGTGCATGGCCCGCGCCGCGCCATGGTATTTGACGATGACGATCTGGTCGCCGACGGCGGGGCAATAACCGGTGGGGTTTGCGGTTCCGCAGCTGGGATCGGGCTGCACGGCCTCAAACGGGTCCTGGGTGCCGGTCTGCGAGTCCGCGCTGAAGCCCTTCACCGTCGTTCCTGTGGCGTCGAGGATGAAGAGATCGTAGTCATTGTCGCTCTTACCCTGGGCGTCGGCCCAATGAAGGTAGACGCCGGAGCTGGCGACGCTGGTGAGCACGTCGTAGGCCTGCGGCTTGGCTGCGGTACCAAAGTTGTTGACCGGGACCGGGAAGCCTTCGGCGCTGGAGATCAGCGAGGACGCCGTGCCGGCTGAGGTGAAGTCACCCTCCCAGGTGCCGGAGGTGCCGGAGGCGAGATTGCCGGAGTTGGCGGCGGAGGAGAAGTACAGAGCGCCGTCGGCGGTGACGTCATTGACTGCCTGGGCGATGATGCCGTCCTGGAAGGCAGGCTCGTCGAAGTAGCTGATGTCGTCGACGATGATGTCGCAGTGGTATTGGAACCGAAGGGCGCGGATGTTGTCGGCGAAGCTCTGCTCGCTGATGAAGGCGGTCGCGAAGAAGAGATTCGCACCCGGCGCCATATCATGCACGATCTCCATCATTGCGGTCCCTTCGTTGGAGTCATCGCCAAAGCCATCGTCGGCCTGCCCGGGCAGCACAACCGTGTTGGAGGGAAGATCGCCGGTCTTGATGAGCGCCTGCACCTCGGCGGGCGTCGCGGAGTCGGAGAGCACGCCGACGTTGATCCCGGCGCCGTTAATGCCGGCGTTGACGACCACATTAGCCTGGTGCGCGATGTAGCCCTGCGAGGTGATGGAGCCGACGTTGGTGTGCGCGCCGGAGACCTCGCGGATCGAGGTGACATCCGGGTGGGAGGCGAGCGTGAGCAGATCCGCAGCGGCGACCTGGGCGCGAACCCGGCCGGCGGCGAAGGAGGACGCCGGGACCGCGCCATTAGTCATCTCGACACCATGCATGGCGGGGCTGGTCATCAGTGACGGGCTCAGGGAGCCGCTGATCTCGACGAGCAAGCCTCCGCCGGCCTTGCGGGAGGCGCTTGGCGTGAAAGGGGCAAGGTTGCCGAGGGCGACGTGGCGAGCGGCGCGCGAGGCGAGCACGAGGTGGGTCGACAGCTTCTGCTCGGCCGGGGAGAGGCCGGTCTTGAAGCTGAGGATGCCGGCGATCTGCTTCTGCGCTGAGTCGCTGAGCTGGGGACTGCGCGCGGTCTGCGCGGCGGCCGGCAGAGAGGCAAGGGCGAGCGAGGCAAGGCAGAGAAGGGAGGTGCCGGCGCGGCGAAGACGGCGGTCAGGGCTGGCCGGAAAGGGGGAGGGTAGCGGGCAAGTCATAGGGATCTGTTCTCCTAACGGGTTCTGAAAGCGGATCTGCCTGGCCGGGGGCTGCGAAGCCCCGGGCGCAAAGCGACTGCGAACGGAGGTGCGGCCTCTCAAGGACGGGAGGAGATGGCGCGCTGGTGATCTCTGCGAGGGAGGGGGTGCGCGGAGAGAACCGGCGGGCGGATGGTCTGGAGGTGATGTGATGGGGAGTGTAGCGCGTTCGGGGCTCTTTGCAAGAGCTTTTCTCAGAGCTTTCTCAGCACACGCAAAGAGGCGCTGCGTCGGCTCACAGAAGCAGACGCCTCCAGAGCGGATGGGTGCAGGTCCAGCCACCCCAACCAACGTGGCCGCTCCTTATAGATAGAACCGCTTCCTTGGATGTAGCCGCTCCCTTGTCGCTCCCTTATAGAGAGAGGCGCCGGAGACGACACGGCATAGGACGGCGGCGCGGGTGCCCGGCGCAGCCCTGGCTAGCTCGCTATGATCGAGAGATGAGTCTCTCGGCGGTGGAACGGGCACGCGCGGTCAAGCTGTTGATCTTCGACGTGGATGGCGTGCTGACCGATGGTCAGATCATTGTGGTGCCGGACCCCGGCTCGGTGACGGCGGCAGACCCGGTGGGGCGGGGTGTCGAGGTGAAGGGCTTCTCGGCGCATGACGGGCTGGGCATGACGCTTGCGCGGCTGGGCGGCCTGCGGGTCGGCATCATCACCAAGCGTCAGTCACAGACGGTGGCGATCCGGGCGCAGGACCTGAAGATCGAGTTCCTCTACCAGGGGCAGTCGCACAAGCTCGCCGCGGCGGAGGAGATGGCCGCCAAGGCGGGCGTCGGGATGGAGCAGGTGGCGTATGTGGGCGACGACATCGTCGATCTGCCGGTGATGCGGGTCTGCGGCTTCGCGGTCGCGACGGCCAACGCGCGGCCGCAGGTGCAGGCCGCCGCGCACTGGACGACCCCGTGCCCGGGCGGGCATGGGGCGGGTCGTGACGCGATCGACTACATCCTGACGGCGCAGGGCTCTCTCAAGCGCGTGATCGAAGAGTACCTGGATCCGGCGAACGAGGCGGCGGCTAAAGCCGATGTGGGCAGCGGCAAGATGTAGTTGCAACGTACCCGAGGTCCCGCTGTCGGCGGATACGTTGCGAACGGCGCTGCCCCAGGCTACCGGGAGGCGGCCTGCTGACCCTTGTAGTCGACGAAGAGGTTGGGGAACTGCTGCTTGAGAGCCTCGATCTTCGGCCGGTCGCAGACCTGGATGTAGGGGTTGTCGGGGTTGTTGAGCGCGTAGTCCTGATGGTAGGACTCGGCGTCATAGAAGCCCCTGGACGGCGTGACCGGCGTGATCTCGGTGACGATCTTGCGCGGGTAGACGTGCGCGGCGTCGAGCTGGGCGATGTAGGCCTGGCTGAGCCTGCGCTGCTCGTCACTGGTGGTGAAGATCGCCGAGCGGTAGGAGGTGCCGACATCCGGGCCCTGGCGGTTGAGCTGGGTGGGGTCGTGGGCGACAGAGAAGAAGATCTGCAGCAGCTTGCCATAGGTGATGCGCGAGGGGTCGTAGACGACCTTGACCGACTCCGCGTGACCGGTGTTCTCGTCGGTCACCTGACTATAGGTGGCGGTTGCGGCGGAGCCGCCGGCGTACCCGGCCGTCGTGGAGAGGACACCCTTCACGCGCTCGAAGACGGACTGCGTGCCCCAGAAGCAGCCGCCGGCGAAGATGGCGGTCTGCTGCCCGGGCGTGTGGGCGAGGGAAGCGTCGAGCGTCGGCGCTGGCAGCGGCGCGCGCGCCTGCGCGTTACAGCCGAGACCGCCGGTGACGAGCAGCAGCAGCGTCGAAGCAGCGGTACGAAGGCGGGATGAGGCGGAGGAAAGGCCCAACATGGAGACTCCTGTGCAGACTGAAGGTCTTATCTGCAGAGATACGACGCGCCAGGGGCCGCGGAGTTACACGAAAGCGGCGGCCGGCGGTGAGGAGGGCTGGACGCAAGGGAAGGTTCCTCCTGAAGCGAGAAGTTCCTCGAGATCGTCCCGCCACTCACTGCCGGTCGGGCGTGGCGGCATCAGAGCGCGTCGATCGCCTCGCGGGCGATGCGGAGCGCGTCGCGCGCTTTGGCCGCCTGCTCCTTGGTCAACGTGCCCTGGCGAAGCCGCCTGAAGATGCTGAAGCGGAGCGCCTGCACCTCCTCGGCGATGGCAGCCTGACCGACATCACTCGAGGCCTCGTCGAGCTGGGCGTTGATCTTGTCGAGCTCGGCACGGTTCTCCGCCAGCCAAGTCTCCCCGGTCGCGGTGATGCTGTAGAGGCGCTTGTTGCCGGTCGTCGTGGAGGTGACCAGGTCTGCCTCTTCGAGCATCTGCAGCATAGGATAAATAGCGCCCGGGCTGGGGCTGTACGCCCCCTGGAAGCGGCCCTCGAGGGCCTTAATGATGTCATAGCCGTGCCGGGGCTCGTCGGCGATAAGGCCGAGAACGACGATGCGCAGGGCGCCTGGGTCGAACATGCGGGGTCCGCGGCCATGACCGCCGAAGGGACCGCCACGATGCCGTCCGAAGGGACCGCCCCGGCCGGCGAAGCGCCAGCCGCAGGAGCCGGCCCGGCTCTCCTGGTCCTCCTGGTGCATGAAAAAGGGTCGTGGGTGAAATCTGTGATGGTCAAACATGATTGCTCTCCTGAGTAAGATTGATACATCTTGTAAAAGATATATCGTTGAAGAGATAGATGTCACGCCCTTTCTCGAGGATTCACGTGTTTCGCATCACGGTCTGCTGCGTTAGGGCGGGGTTCGATGGCGGAGCCGGCAGAGACGTGTGCGAGGATCGGGGAACATGGCCGAGACTGCCCTGGCACCGGCGAAGAAGTCGCACCGGCTCAAGCGGCTGCTGAGCACGCGCGATCTCGTGCTGACGCAGATCCTGTGCGTCGTCGGGAGCTCCTGGGTCGGGGTGGCGGCGGGGCTGGGTCGGGCGCAGACGATCTTCTGGGCCTTGGCGATGGTGCTGTTCTACCTGCCCATGGCCGCCTCGGTCATCGCGCTCAACCGGGCGATGCCGCTTGAGGGCGGCCTGTATGCCTGGGCGCACCGGGCCTTTGGCGATGTGGGCGGCTTTCTGACTGCGTGGAATCTCTGGGTGTACGGCATCGCGGTGACGGCGACGATCCTCTACGCGATCCCGACCGAGCTCGCCTACCTGATCGGGCCCAAGGGGGCGTGGCTGCCGGAGAACCACGCCGTCTCACTCGCGATCGTGGGTACGGTCGTGGTTGCGGTGACCTGGGCGGCGGTGCGCGGCCTCGAGATCGGCCGGTGGGTGCACAACATCGGCGGCATGGCCATGCTGACGATCTTCGTCGTGCTGATCCTTCTGCCCGCGTGGGCGATCTGGCGCGGCGCACCGGTGGACTGGCGGCCGTTCGCGGTCGCAGTGCCGGCGCGGTCCTTACGTTCTCTGGCGCTCTTCGGGCAGATGCTCTTCGGTGCGCTCTGTGGCCTCGAGTACGTCGCGATCCTCGCGGGCGAGAGCCGGCAGCCGGAGGTCAGCATCGGCCGCTCGGTGTGGATCGCGTCGCCGGTGATCTGCGCCATGTTCATCCTCGGAACCGGATCGGTGCTGGCGTTCAGCCGGCCGAGACATATCGACTTCATCGCGCCGATCCCGCAGACGCTGCGGCTCGCGCTCGGGTCGACCGGCGCCGGGAACGTCCTTGCCATCACCGCGATCGTGTTGCTGCAGCTGCGACTGATCGGAGCGGCCAGCTATCTCTTCACCGGCGTGACACGGCTGCCGCTCGCGGTCGGCTGGGATCACCTGCTGCCAGCGTGGTTTGCGCGGCTCGACCCGCGGTGGCGAACGCCCAAGAACTCCATTCTGTGCACGTCGGCTCTGGTGCTGGCGATGATCACGCTGGCGAGCACGGGCGTGCACGCACAGGAGGCGTACCAGCTGCTCGAGAACGCAAGCCTCACGCACTACGAGCTGGCGTATCTGGTGATGTTCGCGATCCCGCTCGTCGGATCGGCGACAGTGCAGCAGGTGCTTCCGCGGACTCTGCGGTGGCTCGGGGCGATGGGCTTTGTGGCAACACTGTTCAGCTTGCTCGTCTCCGCGTATCCGATCGTCGATGGAGTGGACCGGCGCTCGTTCGCGGCGAAGATCGTGGGGACCGTGGTGGCGAGCAACGTGGCGGCGCTCGGGGTCTACCTGCTGCGGCGAAGGGGGCAGCGGGGAGAGGTCGTCGAGCGTCAGACGCTAGAGCTCGAGAGCTGAGACGCCTGCGATCTGCCGACTGGCCACTCGCTCTACAGGGTGATGACGAAGTCAGGAGGACTGCCGGCGAGCGCGGCATAGAGCTGGGGAAAGCAGCCGACCTGCACGCCGGCCGCGAGCCCGTGGGGTTTAACCTCGCCTGAGCCGCACTGCTGCAGCGTCCCCTCGGCCAGGTTGCGTCGGACGGCGCACTGGTCGCAGGCCATCAGCAGCATGCCGGTCTGCGCAGCGACGGCGGCAAGGCGTTCGCCGACCGGGTCGCCGGCGCGAAGACAGAAGAGGTTGTCATCGAAGAAGAAGATGCCGGCGACCTCCGCGCCGTGCGTGCCGGCCTCAAGCTGCGGCAGGATCATGGTGGCGAGCTTGCCGGTGCTGGCGAGCGAGGTGGCGAGGATGTAAGCGACCTTCATACAGTGCGGACTCTCCTGCTTCGGCTGGAGTGGCGACACGAAGCGACCGCTCCATCGTTGCGTCGCAGCGCGATCCAAGCAACGGCCAGGCGGTGGGCGTGGTCGTCCACCGTTGGGTGGAGGGCAGAAGGCCGCGGCGCAGGTAGGATGGCTCACGAGGCGTGCGCCAGGCGAGCAGCCAACACGCTGGCGTCGCGGGAGGGTGATGTGGTTCGCAGGGACTTTCTGGGTCGTGTGGCGCAGGCAGGGATAGCCGGGCTGTGTGCGCTTGAGGCAGGCTGCTCGGAACTCCGGGAGAGTACGGTGCTGTTTCGAGTGAACGGTTTCACCTGCGTCACCTGCGCGGCCGGCCTTGAGACGTTGCTTGGCCGCGAGCGTGGCGTGCGCCACGTGACGGCCACCTACCCGGAGGGCATGGCGCGCGTGGTCTATGACGCGGATGCCACCGGGGAGGCGGCGATAGCCGCGGCTATCCAGTCCATGGGCTTCCGCGCGAGCGTGGTCGTCGGCTGACCCGCGGACCACAGTGACCGGCGGCTACGTCGTGGGCGTTCGCGTGGTCAGCGGCAGCTCCATAAAGACATCCGCGCGCGTGTAAGGCAGCGGCCGCAGACGCTCCGGGGGAACGTGCCGGAAGCCGACCGACTCATAGAGGTGAACGGCGTTGGCCAGCTTGCGGTTGCTGCCGAGGAACAACGACGTGGCGCCCATGGCGCGTGCTTGGGCGACAGCCTCCTCGAGCAGGCGGCGGCCGATGCCGGCACCGCGCTCACTGGGAGCGACGGCCATCTTGGAGAGCTCGAAGACACCGTCCCCCGTGGGAATGAGGGCGACGCAGCCGACGATGCGCTCCGCGAGCGAAGCCATGAGGATGTGACCGCCTCGATCGAGGATGGTGCCATCCGGATCGCTGAGAGTCTCGCGGTCTTTCGGCTCAAGAGCGAAGTAGCGTGTGATCCACTCCTCATTCAGGGTGCGGAAAGCGACTCGGTCGTCGGCACTCTGCAGGGGGCGAACGTCGACGGTCGATGGGGGGACGATCTCGCGGGAGCTGACGCTGGCAGGCTGGTCGGCTTGCTTGCGTGGTGTGGCGGTCTCTGACCTCATGGCGACCTCCTCAGCATGAGTCTCCTTGTTTCCAGTCGGTACGTCCAATATATTGTTCGGCAGCATCGGGACGCTGCAGATATGGATCGCGAGATCGAGCTTCGACACCTGCGATACTTTGTGGCAGTCGCGGAGGAGCTGCACTTTGGGCGGGCGGCAGAGCGACTGCACCTGGCGCAGCCGCCGCTCTCGCAGCAGATCCGGCGGCTGGAAGAGCTGCTGGGCCATGCGCTCTTCCTTCGAACCTCGCGCTCAGTAAGCCTGACCGCCGCGGGAACGCTGCTGCTGGAGCGGGCGCGCCGCACGCTGCGCAACGTGGAGCGGGACTTTGAGGAGACGCGCCGCGCGGGACGAGGCGAGGTGGGATCGTTGCACGTCGGATTTGTGGGGTCAGCGATGCTGACGACGTTGCCTGGTGTCTTGAGACGGTACGGGGCAACGTACCCGCAGGTTCGCCTGCATCTGCATGAGTCCTTCACCTCGCGAGTCATCGAGGGACTGGAGAGTGGGACGCTCGACGTCGGCGTGCTGCGCGACAGCGGACCGGTGGAGGGTATCGAGACGGCGGCGTTCCTGAAGGAGCCGTTCGTGGCCGTGCTGCCGGCAAGCCACCACTGCGCACGGCAGCTGAGCATGTCACCGGCACAACTCAAGGGCGAGCCCTTTGTGTTCTATCCGCGGAGCGCCGGAACTCGCGCCTATGAGCTGCCGCTCTCCCTCTGCGAGGCGCATGGTTTCCAACCGCAGGTGGTGCAGGAGGCGACACACTGGCTGACGATCGTGCGACTGATCGGGGCGGGGCTCGGCGTGTCGATCGCGCCCTCATGCGTGCGGCAGATTGTAGGAGACGATGTGGTCTGTGTCGCCCTGCGCGATGCAGGGGTCGTCAGCGCGGTGGAGTTAGCCTGGCGCGCCGGGGAGGCGCGGCCGATTGTGGCGCAGTTCACCGCGATGGCGGGGCGAACAGCCCGGAACCGTTGACGTTTTGCGGTCTCTCCCGCCTACGTCACGGCGTTGGCGAAGAGACTGCGAAGATGCGGGGTAGAATGCGGAGATGGAAACGGCTCTCCGAGAGACGAGCGAAGCACCGGTGACTCCGGAGGCGCTCGGGTGGGCACACCCCGTGGTGGCGGAGTGGTTTGTGCGCCGCTTTGGCACCGCGACCGAGCCGCAGGTGGAGGGTTGGCCGGCGATCGTGCGCGGCGAGGCGACGCTCATCTCGGCACCGACCGGCTCGGGTAAGACCCTGGCGGCGTTTCTCGTGGCAATCGACCGGCTGCTGCGCGAGTCGATCGAGGGCCGCCTCGAGGCGACGACACAGGTCGTGTACTGCTCGCCGTTGAAGGCGCTCTCCAACGATGTGCAGAAGAACCTCGAGCTGCCGCTGCGCGAGATTCAGCAGCTTGCGCTCGAGCGCGGATATCTGTGCGCGCCGATCCGGTGTGGAGTGCGGACCGGCGACACGCCCGCGAAGGACCGCGTGCGCATGCTGAAGGACCCGCCGCACATTCTCGTGACGACGCCGGAGTCGCTCTACCTGTTGTTAACGGCAGCAAAGTCGCGCGAGAACCTCCGCCGGGTCCGCACGGTGATCGTGGACGAGATTCACGCGGTCGCGGGCAACAAGCGAGGCACACACCTCGCGCTGTCACTCGAGCGGCTGCACGCGCTGGTCTGTGGAGAGAACCGGCTGGCCGCCGGAGCGTGGCTGACGGGCGCGACGTGCGGGCCGCAGCGCATCGGGCTCTCGGCAACGCAGAATCCGATCGAGGTTGTCGCGGATTTCTTGACGGGCGTCGGTGCGGGGCGCGAGCGAGCCACCATCGTGCAGGTCGGCCAGCGGCGCGAGCTCAATCTCGCACTCGAGGTGCCGGCCTGTGAGGAGCTCTCCAGTCTGACCACAGGGCCGATGTGGGCCGAAATGTTCGATCGGCTCGCCGCGCTCACCGAGACGCATCGCAGTGTGCTCGTATTTGTGAACACGCGCCGGCTCGTGGAGAAGATCGCGTTTGAGCTGCAGGAGCGGCTTGGAGAAGGCGTCGTCGGGGCGCACCACGGCTCACTCTCGCGCGAGCTGCGGCTTGAGGCGGAGCAGAAGCTGAAGACGGGCGCGTTGAAGATCCTGATCGCGACCGGCTCGCTCGAGCTCGGGATCGACATCGGATCGATCGACCTGGTCTGTCAGGTGGCGACGACGCGCAATGTGGGTGTGGCGATGCAGCGCGTCGGCCGCGCGGGGCACTGGCGCGGCGCGGTGCCGAAGGGACGTCTCTTTGCCACGACACGTGATGACCTGATGGAGCAGGCCGCGCTGGTGCGGGCGATGCGCCGCGGCGAGCTCGACCGCATGGAGGTGCCGCCGGCGCCGGTCGATGTACTGATGCAGCAGATCACCGCCTGCTGCGGCGCGGAGAGCTGGGACGAGGAGTGCCTGTGGACCGTACTGCGGCGCGCCTACCCGTACCGCGAGATGACGCGTGCGGAGTTCGATGAGGTCCTCGGACTGTTACACGAAGGCATCGTCGCCGAGCGCGGGCGGTACGGCGCGTACGTGATGCGCGATGGCGTGCAGGGGCACGTGCACGGGCGCCGCGGCGCGCGCATGACGGCCATCGCGAATGGCGGCGCGATCCCGGATGTCTCGAGCTTCTCGGTGATCTTGCAACCGGAAGGGATACAGATCGCAACGCTCGACGAGCACTTTGCGGTGGATTCGTCGCCGGGCGATGTGGTGCTGCTCGGAAACACGAGCTGGCGAATCGTGCGGATCGAGACGGCAGGCAAGGTCTTTGTCGAGGACGCGCACGGGGCGCCCCCGAGCCTGCCGTTCTGGGAGGGCGAGGCGCCGCAGCGAACTGCGGTCCTCTCGCGTGCCGTCGGTGTGCTGCGCGAGGAGATTGCGGCGCGTGTGCCGACGGTTGCGCCAAGCGTGTGCGGGCCTGTGCATCCGGAGGTTGTGGAGGCATGCGCGTGGTTGCAGCGCGAGTGCGGCATGTGCGACGCGGGCGCCATGCAGCTGGTGCGGTACATCGTCGAGGGCCGCGCGGCACTGGGCGCGGTGCCGACGCAGACGACCATCATCGCGGAACGGTTCTTCGATGAGGGAGGCGGGCAGCAGCTGATCCTGCACGCGCCGTTCGGCGGCAGGCTGAACAAGGCATGGGGGCTCGCGCTGCGCAAGCGCTTCTGCCGCGGCTTCAACTTCGAGCTACAGGCGGCGGCGACCGATAACGGCATCAACATCTCGCTCGCCGAGCAGCACAGCTTTCCGCTGAGCGATGTCTTCCAGTTCCTGACGGAGAACACCGCGCGTGAGCTGCTGGAGCAGGCGGCGATCCCGTCGCCGCTCTTCAAGAACCGGTGGCGATGGGCTGCGGGACGAAGCTTGCAGCTGCTGCGGATGCGCAACGGCAAGCGCGTGGCGCCGCAGATCCAGCGAACGCGATCAGACGATCTGCTGGCGAACGTCTTCCCCCAGGCCGCGGCCTGCTTCGAGACGATCGAAGGAGACATTCAGATTCCCGATCACCCGCTCGTGCGTGAGGTGATGCGCGACACGCTCTCGGAGGCGATGGATATCGACGGGCTTAATGAGGTGCTGCGCGCCATCGCGACAGGCGAGATTCGCTGCCTGGCAGTGGACAGCCCGGTCCCGTCTGTCTTCGCGCATGAGCTGATCCACGCCATGCCGTATGCGTTTCTCGACGAGGCGGGCGCGGAAGAGCGGCGCGCGCGTGCCGTCTCGCTGCGGCGGACAGTGCCGGCGAATGTGGCCGACGGCGCGGGACGGCTCGACGCGGCGGCGATCGCCACCGTGCGTGCGGAGTGCTTTCCGGACGTGCGCGATGCGCACGAGCTGCACGATCTTCTGCTGAGCGTGGTCGCGATGCCGGCGACCTTTGCGGACCGCGCAGAGGCGCGCGGCTGGGCCGAGCTCTTCACGCGGCTACACGGTGCGGCGCGCGCGTGCGAGGTCGTGGGCGCCGGCGGTGAGGTGTTCTGGGTTGCGGCGGAGCGGCTGGCGCATGCCGCTGCTCTCTGGGCCGTCAAGGACGATGCACAGCGCCCGCTCGAGGAGGACCACCAGAACGCTCGAGTCGAAGAGGTCTCGGCGGAGTCGGCGGTTGCCTCCGCGGTCAAGGGATGGCTACAGGTTCTGGGGCCGGTAACGTCGGAGAGGCTTGGGCGCATGCTGGGCATTGAGCCGGGACGCGTCTGGGCGGCGATGTTGGCGGCAGAGATGCAGGGCTTGGTTATGCGAGGTGTCTTTGAAGGTGGCGTGAGCGTCGCCCAGGGCACACAGAGCTCGGCCGATGTTAAGAAAGATCCGTTTCTCGTTACAGACCACGAGACAGAGTGGTGTGACCGCCGGCTGCTGCAGCGGATTCATCGGCTGACGATGGCGACGCTGCGCAAGCGCATCGAACCGGTCTCTCCCGCAGCGTACATGCGCTGGTTGCTGCGTTGGCAACATCTCGCGCCGAAGGCGCAGCTGGCGGGGGAGGAGGGCGTGCTCGACGCACTGGCGAAGCTCGAGGGATTTGAAGCACCGGCGGTCGAGTGGGAGCGGACGCTGCTCCCCGCGCGCGTGGCCAACTACGATCCGCGCTGGCTAGATGCGCTCTGCCTGCAGGGCGCGGTTGGCTGGGGCCGCGTCTCGCCGCATCCGGCATGGAGCGCGGGCGAGGGTGGCGCGCCGCGGCGAGTGATCCCGACCAACGCGGCGCCGATCACCTTCTTTCTGCGCGAGGGCGCGGACTGGCTGCCTTGGGCGCTCGCCGAGGCCGCGGTCGAAGAGCCGGTGCTGGCGCGATCGCTGAGCGAGAACGGGTTGCGTGTGCGGCGGCAGCTCGCGGAGCGCGGAGCCTGCTTTGCCGCGGACCTGATTCGCGTACTCGGTCTGACGAAGCAGGAGGTCCAGCATGCGCTGTGGGAGCTGGCGACCGCTGGTCTCGCAGCGGCGGACGGCTTCGATCAGCTGCGCGCGCTGATGGATTCGAAGCGCAAAGCCGCGGTGACGGAGACCGCCGCACCCAGCACGCGGCGGCGCGGGGCGGCGCGGGCCACGGCCGGGCGATGGTCGCTGCTGGCGGGGGATGCGGCTCCGCTGGCGGAGCTGAGTGCCGTCGAGCGGGCGCGACGGCGCGAGGCTGCCATGGACTCCGCGGCGCGGGTGCTTCTGCTCCGCTACGGCGTGGTCTTTCGCGATCTGCTGGTACGGGAGTCGAACGCGCCGACGTGGCGTGAGCTGGTTCCCATGCTGCGGCGGCTGGAGGCGCGTGGCGAGGTGCGCGGCGGCCGCTTCGTGGCAGGGGTCTCGGGTGAGCAGTACGCGCTCGCGGAGGCAGCGGACTCGCTGCGCGGCGCGGCTGAGCGCGCGGGCGAGGTGGTGACAGTGGCCGCGGCTGACCCCACGAACCTCGTCGGCGTCGTTGTGCCAGGCGAGCGGGTCGTCGCCGTGCCCGGGAGGTCAGTGAGCTTCTGCGACGGAAGTGTGGCACCTACCATGCTCAACGAGGAGAGGGCGCAGAGCGCAGGCGAGGCGGACACGCAGCGGGTCGTCACGGGCGCCGCGAGGGTGCGGGGCACCGCAAAGCACTTCGGCGGACGCGCCGGCATCGTTGAGATCGCCTCCACCGCACCCGTGTCGCCGGCACCGCCCGAGAGCCGGCAGATGGGCCTGCTGTCATGAGTCGCGAGGAGGCCGAAGTGGAGAGCAGCGACGCGGACGCGCGGAAGGTGCCAGCCGCGCTCTCACCCGAGCAGGAGCCTGCGAGCGAAGTGCCCGCCCAGGGCGAGATCGCCGATGAGGACTTCTATATGGATGGCGACTTCTTCGTCTTCACGGCGGCCTACCACCTGAAGCGCGGCTACTGCTGCAAGTCGGACTGCCGCCACTGCCCCTACCGGGAGACATAACGCGAGCGCTCGCACTGTGCTCGATCGCGAGCGCGACGGCTCCGCTCACGTGATCGCGGGTCGCCTATGACGGCGTCTCCGGCGTCTCTGGTGCTTCGCGCCAGGCGCGGGTAGGGTCATCATCAGGATCAGGTACGCCCTGTGGCGGGCGAAGCTCTTCGGGAACGTGGCGAAGATTGAGGCGGATGCGATACCAGACGTACGCGGAGCCGCGCATGCGGTCGAGCAGGACGTCGTCCGCTGCGAGGTGCGCCGCCGCTTCGGCGTGGGCGGCACGCCAACGCGCGAGGCCGGCCTCGGCGGCGGCGCGGTCGGAGGACTGCGCCACCGTGAGGAGTGGATACTTGGGCGTGCGCCTTGCCGGCGGTTTGCGCACGGCGGTAACTGCGCTCGGCGTCGTCGATGAAGCGGAGACTCCAGACGGATCATCCGGCGTACTGTCGGGCAGGCTGCTGTCTGCGGCATCGATGGTTGGCACTTCGGTGAGGGCCTTGGACCGTCTGCGAAAGCGCTGCGCGCCAAAGCCCTCGCCCAACTGGTGCTCGAAGGACTTGGCTGCCGCCGTCCTCGAGCGCGCCTTTGAGGGCTGAACGCGTTTGGGCTCGCCGGCGGCTTTGGCGAAGTGCGGCGGCCACGGAGCGTCGCCGAGACCCTCGCGCTCATCGCGGGCGGCGAGCTCGAGCAGGGGTTCGAGCGAGCCGACACTCGCGTCCATCGCGGCGTGGGGGTTGCCCAGAGCCGTAAAGCGGGCAGGCATGGTGAAGACGGTGAAGTCGGCGGGCTCACTCGCCGGCACCTCTTCCCACGTCAGTGGCGCGGAGACGCGCGCATCCGCCAGTGGGCGCACAGAATAGGCCGAGCAGGTCGTGCGGTCCTTCGCGTTCTGGTTGTAGTCGAGGAAGACGCCGTGGCGCTCCTCCTTCCACCACTTCGAGCTGGCCAGCGAGGGCACGCGATGCTCGACCGCACGGGAGAGCGCAAGCGCGGCGCGGCGGACCTCCGTGAAGCTCCAGCGAGGCTCGATGCGCACGTTGATGTGCATTCCACGTGAGCCGGAGGTCTTCGGCCAGCCCACGAGGCCGACCTCCGCGAGCAGCGCCTTCACCTCGAGCGCGACGCGGCGAACATCGTCCCAGCCGATACCAGGCCCGGGATCGAGATCGACGCGCAGCTCGTCCGGGTGATCGAGGTCGGCCGAGCGCACGGGATGCGGATGAAGCTCCATGCAGCCGAGGTTCACGATCCAGGCGAGCCCGGCGGCGTCGTCCACAACGAGCTCCTCCGCAGTGCGCCCGGAGGGAAACGACAGGGTCACCGTGCGCAGCCACGCGGGGTGGTCCGCGGGCGCGCGCTTCTGGTAAAAGGGTTCGCCTTCGGCGCCATTGACAAATCGCTTGAGGACGATCGGACGATCTTGAATCCCTTGCAGAGCCCCAGGCGCGACGGCGAGGAAGTAGCGCACGAGGTCGAGCTTTGAGACCTGCGCCTCACGAGAGAAGTAGAGCTTCTCCGGATGCGAGACGCGGACCTCGTGGCCGTCGATCTGAAGCAGCTCTGCGGTGTCGGAAGCGCTCACTGTGCCAGCCTATACCTAGCTGCGTTGCCGTTGAAGCCTTGCGTTAAGCGGGCTGGTTGAGGCGCGTCTCCATCCTTCGGAGGATGCGCGCTCCGGATCGCGGAGGGTAGGCTGCTACGCAACCCTGAAGCTGCCGTTTGGAGCGATGTGAAGTTCATGATGACAAGTGTATTTTCTCGGGCGCACGGGCGCTCCGTGGTGATCGCTGCAGGTCTGAGTGCGGCGTTGGTGGCGCACGCGCAGACCAGCGCATCGTCGACGCCTTCGCCGGCTGCTCCGCTTGCGCCCGTGTCCACACCGGTGACCCTGACGGTCACGGATCGCACGCGGGTCAACGCGACCGAGTGGTTCACGGCGACCCCGAACGCGGAGGTCTACGGTCATGTGGACTCGCTCATACGGATCGCCCTTGCACAGCGGACCGGCCGCTTTGACTGGCAGGCGGAGCTCTCGCAGAGCTCCGAGCTCTTCCTGCCGGACGATGCGGTCTCCCCGGTGACCGCGCAGGGGCAGCTCGGTCTTGGCGGCACGTACTATGCCGCGAACGGGAATGTGACGGAGGCCGCGGCAGCTTCGTTCAAGTCAGGCTTTGCGCGCTACCACTTCCGCGGCGACAGCAACATGGCGCGGCTGGGGCGATTCGAGTTCTTCGAAGGCCAAGAGACGCAGCCGCGCGATCTGACACTGCAGTGGTTACAGACAAACCGCATCGCACAGCGGCTCATCGGCAACTTCACCTTTTCGAACGGACAGCGCAGCTTCGATGGCGCAGATGCGCACCTCGGCCGCAACAACTGGGACCTGACCGTCATGGGTGCACGCGCCGTTCAGGGCGTCTTCAACATGAACGCGAATCCGGAGCTCAACACGGACGTGCAGTACCTGGCCTACAGCAGGTATGCGGCGCATCAGAAGCTGCTCGTTCGCGGGTTCGCCATCGGCTATCACGACGGCCGCACCGGCGTCACGAAGACGGATAACCGGCCGCTCGCCGTGCGCACCGCGGATCATGGAAACATCCGCATTGGGAGCTACGGCGCGAGCGCCATCGCGGCGTTGCCTGCGGGGAGGAATACGGTCGACCTGCTGTTCTGGGGCGTGCTGCAGGACGGCAGTTGGGGCGTGCTCGACCATCGCGCAGCGGGTCTTGCCGGTGAGGTGGGCTTTCGCGCAGATACCGTGCGCACGCGGCCGTGGGTGCGCGGAGGATTTCTGCGGACGACGGGCGACAACAACCCGAACGACGGCACGCACAACACCTTCTTTCAGGTGCTACCCACACCGCGTGTCTACGCGCGCGACCCGTTCTTCAACATGATGAACTCGAGCGATCAGTTCGTGCAGGTGATCGACGCCCCAGGCAAGAAGCTGACGTTGCGCAGCGACCTGCACTTCCTCCAGCTCACCTCGGGGCATGACCTCTGGTATCAAGGGGGCGGAGCGTACGACAGCAAGGTCTTCGGCTACACGGGGCGACCTGGAAACAGCCATGGCAGCTTCGCAACCCTCTACGACATCAGCGCGGACTACGTCGTCAACAAGCAGCTCTCGCTCACGGCGTACTACGCGCATGTCTTCGGCAAGAGCGTCGTGCAGGCGATCTATCCCGTCTCCGGCGCGTCCCAGTACGGGTACATGGAGCTGAACTGGCGCTTCAACCGGCCCTTTGGCGGTGCACCGTCGAGCTAGCGGCAGGCAGGCACGATCGCGCCTCCACCCTTTGGTGGATGCGCAGCGACCCTTCGTTGGCCTACGCTTCCGTGAGTTCTCATCCGTAAGGTGCGATGCATCGTAACCCGCCCCGAAACGGGTAGAGTACGGAGTGGTGAAGCTTCTGGAACAGTGCAGGACGGCGTTGGACGCCAGCGGCAACCACGACCGACCTCGCCGTCGAGCGGCGAGGTCGATCGCGTGGACGCTGCTCGCGACCGCCACAGTCTTGCTGGCAGGCTGCCGCTCTAAGGACTCCGTGCCGAAGCCAGGCTCCGCGCGGTATCAGGCGTTTGTGTCGGCGTTTTATGTGGGACTCGCGGGGCTGCAAGTGGGCGACGATGTACGTGCGGAGAGTGGGCTGACCGAGGCGACGCTCCTGGCGCCGGGCGAGCCGGCAGCGTGGGTCGACGCCGGTGTGCTCCTCCTGCGGCAGAGAAGCTACGACCAGGCCGCGGCGCGACTGCAGCACGCGCTCGCCCTCGCGCCGGGCAACGACCAGATCGAGTACCTGCTGGGCTTGCTCGAGAGCGAACGCGGCAACTCGACGGCTGCGATTCCGCACCTGCAGGCGGCGGTCAAGGCGAACCCGCGTAACCTGCGGGCGACGTACGCGCTTGCGTCCGAGATCGAGCGTCAGGGCGATGCGACGAGCGACGAACAGTTCGAGGGTCTGCTGGAGCAGGTGCTCGTCGTGGCGCCGGGCAATCTGGCAGCGGAGCTCGAGTTGAGCCGGGTGGCCGCAAAACGCGGTGACACGGCCGCGCTGCGCGCGTCGGTGCGACGCATCGCGGCTGCGAGCGAGGGATGGCCGCCCGAGGTCAAGGAGCAGCTCGCACAGCTGGAGAGCGCGGCGGCAGGCCCCGAGACGCGCGCGGCGGCGACGCGCTCCATCTTTCTACGCAACGTGCTGATGCGGGTTCCCGCCTTCCGCGAGAGCCTCGGCGACCTGCGGCCGCAGCCGGGTGAGGGCGCGCAGCCGATGATGCGCTTTCTGCGCGTCGAGAACGTGTCGTCGCGGCCGGCGGCGGCGGACCTCGGCCTGCGCTTCGACGTCGAGCCGGTGCAGGCACTCGCCAGTGCGGGGCCGTGGACCTGGGCGGGCGCGATCTCGCTGAGCGGCGACGGCGCGCCTGTGGTTGCGGCGGCGAACGCCAGAGAAGTTCATCTGGCTTCGGGCGCGATCATGCCCTTTCCCGGCGGCCGCACAAGTGAGCGCGAGCCCTCCCCCGAGGGTGTGCTTGCGCTCGATGTCAACTATGACTTCAAGACGGACCTCGTGCTCGCCGGCTCAGCCGGTGTGCGACTCTTTCGGCAGGACTCGCCGGCCTCGTTCTCTGACATCACCGCCGCGGCGAAGCTGCCTCCGGCGGTGGTCAACGCGAGCTATACCGGCGCATGGGCGATGGACATCGAGGCCGACGGCGACCTGGACGTGCTGCTGGGGGTTCTGGACGCAGAGCCGCTGCTGCTGCGCAACAACGGCGATGGAAGCTTCGCGACGGCGCGCCCCTTCCACGGTCTGCAAGGCGTGCAGCAGGTCGTCTGGGCGGATCTGAACGGCGACGGCAACCCTGACGCCGCGATGATCGATGGAGTGGGACATCTGCACCTGTTTCTCAATCGCCGCTCGGGGAGCTTTGACGAGAGCACCGCACCGGCAGACCTTGGCGTCGTCGAGGCGATCGCGGCGGCGGACATCGGCAGCAATGGCGTGCTCAGCCTGATCTGCGTGCGGGCGAGCGGCTCCATGGTGCGACTGGCCACCGCGGACGAGGGGAGGCACTGGACGATGGTGGAGATCGCGCGCGTGCCGGAGGCCTCTTCGGTGCTGTCGCATGCGGTGCGACTGCTCGCGGCGGACCTGGATAACAACGGCGCAGTCGATCTGTGTATCGTCTCGGTGGCGGGACGACCTCTCGCACAGGTTGCTCTTGAGACCTCTCGCGGGGCGACAACGCTGCTGCAGGACGCGGACGGTACGTTCAAGTCCGTAGTAGGGTCCACGCTGCCGCAGTCTGTCTTTGCCGTCGCGGACCTTGCGGGCGATGGCCGCTTGGCGATGATCGGCGTCGATCGCGCGGGAGTTGTCACCGTCGCCGCGAATCGCGGGACCAAGGACTACCGCTGGCAGACGATTCGCCCTCGCGCGCGGCAGGCGACCGGCGATCAGCGGATCAACTCTTTCGGCGTCGGTGGCGAGATCGAGGTGCGCGCCGGTCTGCTCGTTGAGCGGCAGCCGATCACCGGGCCGCAGCTGCACTTCGGCCTGGGCGAGCAGAGAGAGACCAACGTCGCGCGCATCCTGTGGCCAAACGGCTCCGTGCGCGCGGAGTTCGGTCTGAAGAGCGATCAGCAGATCGTGACCGAGCAGCGACTCAAGGGCTCCTGCCCGTTCCTCTTCGCATGGAATGGCCAGCGCATGTCTTTCGTCAAGGACTCCGTGCCGTGGGGATCGGCGATCGGACTGCGCATTAACGCGCTCGGCTCCGCTGACATCGCGGCGACCGAGGAGTGGTACACCATCGGACGCGATCAACTGAAGGAGCGCGACGGGCTCTACGATCTGCGCGTGACCGGCGAGCTGTGGGAGACATACTTCTACGACGCGCTGTCACTGATGACCGTCGATCACCCTGCGGACACGGAGATCGTCACGGACGAGCGCTTTGATGTGCCCCCCGTCAAACTCGCGGTGACGGTCGTGCGCAGGCCGCAGCCGGTCGTGCGCGCCACAGACGACCGCGGCGCCGATGTGACGGAGACAGTTCGCGCCCTCGACGGTCTCTATCTGGACACCTTCGGCCGCGGCCAATATCAGGGCGTCACGCGCGATCACTTCGTCGAGGTGGAGTTGCCGGCGGAGCTGCCTGCCGGTCCGCTGTGGCTAGTCGCACGCGGCTGGCTGCATCCGTCAGACTCCTCCATCAACGTCGCCCTCAGCCAGGGCGGCGCCGAGAGGCCGAAGTGGCTCAGTATGGAGGTGCCCGACGGACGTGGTGGCTGGCGCGTCGCACAGCCGAACCTCGGCTTTCCTGCGGGACGCAATAAGACGTGCCTCTTTGACCTCGCAGGCGTCTTCGCGCCCGGCATCCCGCACCGTCTGCGCCTGCGCACCAACCTTGAGGTCTTCTGGGATCAGATCGAGTGGGCGCAGGGCGCGCCGGAGGTGCCCACCAAAGTCAATCGGCTGGCGCCCGCCGTCGCGGACTTGCACTATCGCGGCTTCTCGGAGGTTCGGCAGGCGAACGCCTCCTCACCCGAGACGCCCGAGTACGATCACCTCGCCGGCACCTCGCCGCGGTGGCGCGACCTCGAGGGCTACTACACGCGCTTCGGTGATGTTCGCGAGCTGCTTGCCAGCGCCGATGATCGTTACGTCATCATGAACGCCGGCGATGAGATGCGACTCGAATTCAAAGCACCTCCCGCACCGCCGCAGGGCTGGGTTCGTGACTTCGTGCTCGCGGGTGACGGCTGGATCAAGGACGGCGACTATAACTCGACCCACTCTGAGACCGTGCTGCCGTACCCCTATCACGCCCGCCGCGACTACAACGCGGTTCCGTCGCGGCTCGAGGAGGACTGGGTCTACCGCCATCATCGGCAGGACTGGCAGACCTACCAGACACGCTACGTGACGTCGCACGAGTTTCAGGACGCCCTCAGTGGAGGTGCGCACCAGTGAAGCGAGCGACGGCACTTCGGTTGGCCCTGAGCATCTTCTTTGTCGGACTGCTCATGACGCCGCTCACGATCAGGCGGCTGAGCGCGCTCCATCATCGCGCGTCGACGGCCGCCCTGGGCAAGGAGGCGGCACTCGCGCGCCACGGCTTCTACCTGCAGGAGATCTCGCAGGCGGCCGGCATCGACTTCGTCCACCAGGCGCCCGCGCTGGACGCAAAGCTGAACGGCATCATGCCGGAGGTCGCCTCGATGGGCGCGTCTGTGTCGGTCGTCGACTTCGATCGCGACGGCTGGCCCGATCTCTACGTGACCAACAGCGCGTACGGTACCAGGAACCGGCTCTACCGGAACATGCACGATGGCACGTTCAAGGACGTCGCGGAGACGATGGGTGTCGCGGACGTCAATCAGCCGGGTACCGGCGTCTCGATGGGCGCCGTGTGGGGCGACTACGATAACGACGGCTACGAGGACCTCTTTCTGATGAAGTGGGGCCGACCGGAGCTCTTCCATAACGATCATGGGCACGGCTTCACGCGCGTGAGCGATCAGGCCGGTCTGCCGCCATGGATCAACGCAAACACGGCAGTTTGGCTGGACTACGACGGCGATGGTCTGCTCGATCTGTTCGTCGGCGGCTACTACGCCGAAAACATCGATCTCTGGCACCTGAAGACGACCAAGATCATGCCGGAGAGCTTCGAATACGCCAAGAACGGCGGTCGCAAGTACCTCTTCCACAACCTCGGCAACGGCCGCTTCGAAGAGGTCAGTGCCCGTGTCGGCATCGATAGCCGGCGCTGGTCGCTCGCCTCGGCAGCCGCGGATCTGCGCGGAACCGGTCACCCCGATCTCTTCGTCGCCAACGACTACGGTGTCGCGGAGCTCTACCTGAACGATGGCAAGCGCTTCCGCGAGGCCGGTGCGCAGACCGGCGTCGGGTTTGCGCCGAAGAGCGGCATGAACGTCGCCGTCGGCGACATCTTCAATCAGGGCAAGTACGCCGTCTATGTCTCTAATATCTCCGAAGATGGCGTGCTCATTCAGGGCAACAACCTGTGGGTGCCGCGTGAGACCAAGCAGAACGCCGCGATGAGCTACGAGAACATGGCACGCGAGCTCGGCGTCGAGCTCGGCGGCTGGAGCTTCGGCGCGCAGTTCGGCGACCTCAACAACGACGGCACGCTCGATCTCTACCTGACCAACGGGTACGTCTCGGCCGATCGCAAGCGGAGCTACTGGTACGACTTCGCAAAGGTCGCTGGCGGCAACTCGACGATCATCTCGGACGCGGACCACTGGCCGGCGATCGACGGTCGCAGTCACTCCGGCTATCAGCAGAAGCGCGTGTGGGTCAACGATGGAGCCGGCAAGTTCGTGGACGTGGCGCAGGCTGTCGGCGTCAGCGACACCTACGACGGCCGTGCGGTCGCGATGGCCGATCTCTTCAATAACGGTGCGCTCGACGTCATCGTCGCCAACCAGCGCGGACCGCTGCTGCTCTACAAGAACAGCGTCAACCCTGGCAATCAGTGGATCGAGTTCACGCTCGAGGGCACGGCGAGCAACCGGAGCGCCATCGGCGCGCAGGTCACGATCCGGTGGAACGGCCAGGAGCAGGTGCAGCAGGTCGCCGGTGGCAGTGGTTTCGCGGCACAAAACGATCGCCGGCTGCACTTTGGTCTTGGCAGAGACGCGCACATTGAGCAGATCGTGGTGCGCTGGCCGTCTGGTAAGATTCAGACGCTGAACGGCTGGCAGATCGGGACGTTGAACAGCGTGAAGGAGCCGGCATGAGCGGGCAGACGATCACCGATCCGGCGCAGGCCGCGCTTGCACCCGCGTCGCGCTGGCGCCGCGTCTTCAGCATGGAGAACCGCTTTGTGCCGCCGGTCTTCATCACGGCGATCCTCCTCATCGGCAATCTCTCCTTCGGCATCCTCGAGAGCTACAAAAAGACGCTGCTTGCAATCAGCGTGAGCATCCTCACAGAGCTCGTGCTCGGCAAGCTCGTCACCGGCAAGTGGCCGCATCTCGCGAGCGCCTACATCAGCGGCATCAGTGTAGGCATCCTCGTGCGGTCGCCGGCGTTCTGGCCGTACGCACTCTGCAGCGTCATCGCCATCACGTCGAAGTATGTCGTCCGCGTGAAGAATCGGCACATCTGGAATCCGTCCAACTTCGCCATCTGCGTGATGCTCTTCCTCGCCTCCGAATCGGTGACGACCCTCAGCATCCAGTGGGGAAACAATCTGTGGGCGATGCTGGTCATCTGGTCGCTTGGCTCGGCGATCATCTGGCGGCTGCGGCGCTTTCACATCTGCGCCACCTATGTCGTCTCCTTTCTTGTCTTCGCGATCGCTCGCTCCTGGATCGTGGGGGACCCGCTGCTCTCGGAGCTCTCGCCGATCACCGGGCCGGAGTATCAGCTCTTCATCTTCTTCATGATCACGGACCCGAAGACCACCGTGCGCTCGTGGCGCGGGCAGTGCGCCGTCGCCGTCGCCGTCGCGGCCGTGGAGATGATCCTGCGCCTGCACAACAACCTCTACGCGCCGCTCTACGCTCTGTTCCTGGTTGGCCCTCCCGCGCTCCTGCTGGAGAGCTGGTGGACCTCCCGACACGGCCGAGGCATCCCCGCCGGCTCGAGCGCACTTGCGTTCAGTGGTCCGGCGCGATAGATGCCATGGCACGCAGTGCTGGACGGTGAAGGACTCTCCCTTGAAGTCAGTTGTCTCGATCACCACTGCAATCCTTATCCTCTCCTCCGTCCTCCTGACGCTGGGCTGCAGTCGCGCAGTCACGAAGACCGAACCCGTCAGGCACATCGCCTCCTCCGCGCAGCCGGCCGCGCAGCCCGAGCCGTCCAGCGGCGCATCACCGGCCTCGGCTGAGCCGTCCGTGGTAGTGCGCCCATCCGGCCCCGTTCACTTCACCGATGTAACTCGGGCGTCAGGCATTCACTTCCGCCACAACAGTGGCGCGTTCGGCAAGAAGTACCTGCCGGAGACCATGGGCAGCGGCGTCTGCGCCATCGACTTCGACGACGATGGCTGGCAGGATCTGCTCTTCGTAAACTCGATGGACTGGCCCGAGCACAAGGCCGGGCGCACGACCGCCGCGCTCTACCACAACAACCACGACGGCACTTTTACCGATGTGACCCGCGGGTCAGGTTTAGCTGTCGAAATGTACGGTCTGGGATGCGCCGTCGGCGACTTCGATAACGACGGCCGGGACGACGTCTACATCACGGCCTTGGATGGCAATCATCTCTTTCGTAACCTTGGCGATGGCAGATTTGCCGATGTGACGTCGAAGGCTGGAGTGAAGGACGGTGGCTTCTCGACCGGCGCCGTGTGGTTCGACTATGACAATGATGGCAAGCTCGACCTCTTCGTAGCGCACTACGTCGATTGGTCGGTCGCCACCGATCAGAGATGCTCGCTCGACGGAACGAACAAGTCCTACTGCACGCCTGAGGCCTATAAGGGCCAGAGCGGCACGCTCTTTCACAACCGCGGCAACGGCGTCTTTGAGGACGTCACCAGAAAGGCCGGCCTCTCCGACCCGACCAGCAAGGCGCTCGGCGTCGTCCTGCTCGACTTCGATGACGACGGCTGGCTGGACCTGCTTGTGACCAACGACACGCAGCCGAACAAGCTCTATCGCAACAACCACAACGGCACCTTTACCGAGAGCGCCTTTGCGGCAGGCGTCGCCTTCAGTGACGCCGGCAAAGCACGCGCTGGCATGGGCGCCGACGCCGCCGACTTCGACCTCTCCGGCAGACAGGGCCTGGTGATCGGCAACTTCACCAACGAGAGCATCGCGCTCTATCACAACGACGGCGGCGGCCTCTTCACCGATCGAGCACCCGCCTCCGGCATCGGACCTGCCTCCGCCAAGGCGCTCACCTTCAGCACGCTCTTCCTCGACTACGATCTCGACGGATTGCCCGACGTCTTCGCGCTCAACGGCCACGTCGCGGACGACATCAGCGTGGTGCAGCCCACCTTGAAGTACGCGGAGCCACCGCTGCTCTTCCACAACCGTGGAAGCGGCCGCTTCGAAGACACCTCCGACAAGGTCGGCGCGGCCCTTCGCCAGCCGGTGGTGGGCCGCGGCGCGGCAGTGCTCGACTACGACAACGACGGCGATCCGGATCTCGTGCTGACGACCTCGAACGGCCCGGCGAAGCTGCTGCGCAACGACAACGGCAACAGCAACGACGTGCTTCGCGTGCGTCTTCGAGGTGTGCGTGCCAACCGCGACGCCGTTGGCGCAAGAGTGACCGTGAAGCTGCCCGGCGGACAGCGCCTGCTCGGCATGGTCAAGAGCGGCTCCAGCTATCTCTCGCAGAGCGAGCTGCCGCTGACCTTCGGCCTTGGTCGCCCGCGGCCGGAGAAGACCGTCGCCCTTGAGGTCGTCTGGCCGGGCGGCCGCAGGGAGACGATCGCCAGCGTCCCCGCCAACCAGGCGATCACGATCGAAGAGGGCAAGGGAGTCATCGCCTCCACTCCCATCGTCTTTGCCGTCGTCGCCGCGACGAAGTAAGTGCTATGCGACTGTCGCGTAGAAGCCGCTGCGCTCCAGCATGGCACTGACCTGCTCGGGCGTCGCCCCCAGTGTGTGCGCGCCGCTGAACAGGTCCTCCGCGCGAACCGGATAGGCGTGGTCGCGCGGCCGCGCGCATAGCCCGGCCACATCGAACGCCGCGATCAGGTCATAGATCTCGGCGACCAGCAGGCGCTTCGCCTTCGCATCAAGGGGCCCATGGACGCGTGCAAGAATGCGTCCCGACTCCGGCCCGAAGCGGGGATGATCCGCCAGCAGAAAGGAGCCGGCGAGCTCAGGCTTGCCTAACCGTCGCGCCGTCTCCGCATAGCTTGCCGCGGCGAAGTAGAGCAGCGAGAGCGGCCGAAACAGATCCATGTCGCTCATCGCCCGATAGAGTGCTGCGATGAGGCGCGCTGTCGCGACGATCTCGCGGTCCGTCTGCTCCGCATAGCGCGCGATGCTGGCCGTAAGCCGCGGTGAGCCCCAGTCTGCCTCGAGGACCGCGGCCAGCCGCGTAACGCCAAGCAGCGCCACTGGAAATCCAGTCGAGAGCAGCGGGTCGACGAAGCCGGCGGCAGAGGGGAGCAGCGCCCAGCCCTCGCCCGCGATTGTGGCGCTGCGAAAGGCAAGCTGCGGGAGGTGCGTGAACGGCTTTTCGGCACGAGCGCGCGCGAACTGCGGCGCAACGGACGGGAGCGCGGCCAGCACACGCTGCCACGCGGCCTCACCGTCTTCAAACCGATAGCGTCCCGCGACGTCCCTCTTCGCCGCGACACCCGCGCTGGTGAGCCCGTTATTGAAGCGCAGCACCCACATCCAGCCGCCATCGAAGACATGGTGCAAGGCTGCCGCATCGATCGGGTACGGCGTCGCCGCCTCGTCGATCGTCGCGTGAGCCGCAAACTCCTCCACGCCGGAGAAGTGGCTGTAGAGCGCCTCCGTCTCCGGATACTGCGGGATCGGCTGCTCGCCGAGGTTGAGCGCACGATGTAGAAAACCGCGAGGGCCGCTCGCATCGAGCAGCAGGTTCGCACAGATCGTGATCGGCTCCCCCATGCGCGCGCCGGAGAGCTGCCAGCCATCCCCCGCACGCGTCGCCGCCGTTAGTGTCGTGTGGTCGAGGTACTCGGCCCCGAGCGCCTGCGCCTCCGCGACGAGCCACTGATCGACGTCCGCGCGAAACCAGTGTGTGTCGGCGATGGCGTCGTGAGGACTTGCCGCAACCAGAAGCTGCCGGTCCTGCAGCGTGCGCCTCGGGTCCATCGATCCAAGGTCATGATGGAAGAAGGAGAACCCGCGCTTCAGGCCGCATGCGAGCTCGGGATAGCTGTGCTGCCATGGACCCCACTTCGTCAACGGCACGAGCCGCGGAAGATCGTAGCGCGTCGCAAGCTCCTCCAATAGCAGGTTGGACAGCGGCGTCGACGATTCCCCAATCACCACGCGCGGATGCGCGCCGCGCTCGAGCAGGATGACCCTGCGCCCCTGCCGCCGAGCGATCATCGCGATCAGCGAGCCGGCGAAGCCCGAGCCAATCACCGCGATGTCACAGGTGCGCGTCACGCGGCACCTCCGCAAGCCACACACGACACCGCCGGGCCCATCTGCTGGGAGAGATTCGCTGCCCGAAGGCGGTCTAGGCGCGCCGGCCGGCAGACGTCGCAGGCGGAAATACGTTCGATGTCCCACAGGTCGACAAAGACACGAGCGCGCCGTATCCCGAGGCCGTAGCGGAGCGCCTCCTCCACCACAGAAAGCTGAGGCGGCGTGAAGAGACCCTCGCGCGCCAGCTCGTCAACCGCACCGTTCCCCGCCCGCGTTGGAATCAGCGTCACCGCAGTCGCGCCGCACTCGACCGCGACCTCGATGGAGCGGCACGCCCACGCCAGCGACTCTGCAACCTTCATGAACGGCGGCTGCACCAGAACGAAACTACGCAGGTCAATGTCGTTGCCGCGAAGAAACTCCGCCGCGGTGCGATACTGCGCGATCGTCATGCGCTTATTGAGCCTCGCCAGCACCTCAGGATGCGCCGTCTCGAGCCCCATTGCGACCTCCATCTGCCCGGAGAGAAGCTCCTGAAACGCAAGGCAGCTCGCACCGACGAGCGCGGGGTGCGACTCCACAATCACTCGTTCGAAGCCGCCGACCAGCGCCGCGATCGCACCGAAGTCGCGCGGTGGAATCGCGCGCGAATCGAAGAAGCTCCCACTGTTGTACAGCTTGATCTGGCGCGCTGGCGGAAGAGCGTCGAGAGCGTCGCGTATCTGTCTCGGGATGGCGCCTGCCGGCACGGAGCCGGGCAGCGTGTGCCGCCAGAGGTCGCACATGGTGCATCGCCATGGGCACTCGCGGTTGGTCAGAAAGAGCGTGGCAACGTCGCCGACCGTGCCGTCCGCAAAGCGCTCCGGCTCCACAAGAGCCGCGTAGACCCGCTCCGCATCCACCGCTGCACGCACGCCGCGGCGCTCCATGACCCAGCGATCCCGCTCGGCGGCGGTGTCGGGAAAGACCGCGATCACAGGAGTCGCGCTCACTGGTAGAGGGAGAGGAAGTGCCTGCGGTACTCGGCCTCCTGGAAGGGCAGGCGCTCGCGCAGCGACCCCTTGGGCAACGCCCCGTGCTGAAAGCGCCGCTTCTCAAACGCAGTCATGCGCAGGCCGGTCACGGCTTCCACGCCGCGCGCCACGATCTCACCCTTGAGCGCATAGAGCCGTGGCACGCTCATCCCCGTGAGCTCGACGAAGGGAATAGCTTCCGCCACCGCGATCACACTTGGTCGGGTAAACGGACTGAAGCCGTGAAAGCCGAGCCGCCTCGCCGGCGCGTAGGTGCGCGTGTACGAGCGGCTCAGCCCGCCCGAGTAGGTGAGCGAGTGCTTGATGCGGCCAACCCCCCAGCCCTCCTGGTAGAGCATCTGGTTGTTCACGACGCTGCGGATCGTGAGCTCCGGGTTCTCCTCGATCGGGTAGTCCTTCAGGTTCTCGTCGCCGCCATCGCCATCCATCAGGTAGCGCCAATCGGGGTACCGCGCGCGAATGCCCTTCACCAGCGCCAGCGCCATCGTGGCCGACTCGACATCGAGCGACTTGTAGTCTTCGACCAGCGCGATCGTCTCGTGCGCATCGAGCGTGGCAGGGTCCGCCTCAATCGTCTCGAGAAAGAGCCCGAGACTCTGCTCGCGGCCAACGGCCTCCAGAAACGCGCGCGCCTGCACCACGTCGGGTCCGCTGCCGAGATCGAGTGTAAAAGCCTTCAGACGGCTCAGGCTGAGGCCGCGCTGCTGCATCGCGTGATACGTCAGCAGGAAGACACTTCCACTGTCGATGCCGCCCGAAAAGCAGACGCCGATAGGCTCCGTCGGCGACACCCGCTCCAGCCACTGCGCGATCTCAGCCGCGGCGGCGCTGATGTACTCGAGCCCGATGCGGTCAAGGTCTGGCGGCAGCGTTGCCATCGGCGGCGTAAAAAAGCGCGTGTACACAGGATCGGGATCCGGACAGCCAACCAGCTGGATCTCCGTGACGTGATGCGCCGGCACCATGCGCGTGTAACTGGGATGAAACTGCGCCTCCAGACCCTCCGCCCGCAGCCACCCATAGATCGCATCGATGCGGGGAGCCACGATGAGCACCGGACCCGCGGCGCGCTTCGCGAGAAAGTACCGCATCGGCCGGTCCAGCGAGCGCGCCATGCGCACCGTCTTACCGTCGCGCGCGACAATCGCAAACGAGCCCTGCACCTGCGCCATCGCCTCCGGGGAGCGGCCGAGCAACACCCCGCGCGCGTCCTCGGCGGAGAGGTTGTAGAGCTGGTTTTCGCTTGGCTCAGTTAGATCAACGAGCTGTTCAATGTAATCGTTCGGGTGCTGGTTCAAGACGTGCTCCGGAGATGCCGTTGCGTCCTCTGCTGAGAGCGATTCTAGCGCCTCGCGTCCTCTCTGGAGCGAACTCGGACGAGTGCCGGAATACAAACATCAGAACCAATGTTTGCGGCGCGAAACGCCCCGTCGAAGCCGGGCCAGCAGCCGGCGCCGACCCCTATAATTCGCGTGGGTGCACGTGCAATGATGCAAGACCGCCAATCCCGTTCAGCCGGCCGCGTAGCTCGCTCTCCGAAGCTCAAGCTCCGGCTCCTCGACGTGTCGTCCCGCATGGCCCTCGCGGCGTGCGTGCTTCTGCCCGGTCTCTCGGCCGCGGCCGTCGCCCCCGCAGCCGACACAGGCGCGAAGACGCAACAGTCCGCTCGGCTGAATAACGTCGGTGTGGCGTACATGAATCAGCAGCTGACCGAGAAGGCGCTGCACAAGTTCGAGGACGCCTATCACGCCGACGCGTCCACCGCGGTGCCGCTTGTCAACGAAGGCATCTCGTACCTCTATCTGCGCCGGCTGCCCGAGGCGGAGGAGTCGCTTAGGAAGGCGACCATGATGGACCCGTCCAACGTGCGCGGCTGGTACAGCCTGGGCCTCGCGCACTTCAGCGGTGGCGAGCAGGAGGCCGCGCTCGCAGACTTCCAGCACGCGCTCGCCCTTGAGCCGCACGACGCCGACATCCACTACTTCATCGGCACCATCGATCTCAGCCTCAAGCGCTACGACGACGCGGTCGCCGAGTTCAAGACCGCGCTGACCACCGCTCCGCTTCACGCCTCGGCCCACTTCGGCCTCGCCCGCGCCCTCCAGCGCGAAGGCAAGCTGGACGAGTCGCGCGAGCACCTCAAGCGCTTTCAGGAGATCACGCAATCTAAGATCGGTACCCTGATCAGCGCTTCCTATGGCGAGCAGGGACGATTTGCGACCGTCACCGACATCCTCGCGGCGCCGATCGCCGCTGGTGAGATGATCCCCGTGCACTTCGTGCCGGTCGCCGGAGCCTCACTCGCGCCTGTCAGGTCCGCGGCCCCCGCCGGTGGCGGCACCTGCGTGATGGACGTCGAAGGGAATGGCAGCAAAGACATCATCGTGACGACTCCCGGCGACGGGCTGCGCGTCTACCACGTCGCGTCCAATGGCTCGACCGAACTCCTTCCAGCGGAGAAGACCGGTCTTGTCGCCAAGGGCGACGGTGTCTCCTGCACCGTCGGTGACTACGACAACGACAACCTGCCCGACCTCGCTCTCGCCCTCACCGATCGCGTGATCCTCTTTCACAACCTTGGCCATGGCCGCTTCGCGGACACGACCGCCGCGCTCGGCATCCACGCCGTCAATCGTCCCGCCGGGGTGACCTTCGTCGACTTCGATCACGACGGCGATCTCGACCTGCTGGTGGCCGGCGCCTCCACCACGGGTGGCGGTGGCAGCGTGCTCTGGCGCAACAACGGGAACTCAACCTTCACAGAGTGGACGAAGCCAACCGCACTTGGCGGCAGCGGCAGCACCCTCGGCGCGGTGCTCTCCGACATCAACAACGACCGCGCCGTCGACCTGATCGTCGCCGGCACCGAAGGTGCGCCACAGATCTACGAGAACCAGCGCGAGGGCGCCTTCAAGCAGGTCGCGCTCTACACCGACGCGAGCCTGCCTGCGGCGCGCGCCATTGCCGTCGCGGACTTCAATAAGGATGGCTGGATGGACGTCGCCGTCACCCACGCGGGTGCGCCTGGCGTCACCCTCTGGCGCAACGTCGATGGCGACCACTTCGAGCGCATCCCCGTCACGCTGCCCGGCGCCATCGCCGCCTGGGGTCTCACCCCGGTCGACTTCGACAACGACGGCTGGATCGACCTCGCCGTCGTCGTTCAGACCGCAGAGGGAACCGAACTGCGCGTGCTGCGCAACGGCGGTACCAAGGGCTTCACCGACGTGAGCGAAGCGCTTGGCCTGCCCAAGCTTGAGATCGCCGGTGCGCGCTCCGTCATCGCCGCCGACGTCGACCACGACGGCGCGGCCGACCTGCTCTTGGCAAAGGCCGACGGCTCCCCACTCGTCCTCCACAACGCTGGCGGCAGCAAACATCACGCGCTGCGAATCGATCTCACCGGTCTGGCCGACAACAAGAGCGCTATCGGCACCAAGATCGAGGTCTTCTCGGATGGCAACTGGCAGAAGTTTGAGGTTGCGAGCGCTTCGGGCTACATGAGCCAGGGCGCGACGGAGATCCTCGCCGGCCTCGGCGAGAACGAGCGCGCCGACGTCGTCCGCCTGCTCTGGCCGACCGGCGTCCCGCAGGATGAGCTCGACGTCGCGACCAGCAAGCCCGCAGCCCTGACTGAGCTCGATCGTCGCGGTAGCTCCTGCCCCGTTCTCTTCGCGTGGGATGGTACCAAGTACACCTTCGTCTCGGACGTGATCGGCGCAGCAGTCATCGGCCACTGGGTCTCGCCAGTCGCGCGCAATCAGTCCGACGCCGACGAGTGGACCAAGATCGACGGCAAAGATCTCGTCGCCCGCAACGGCAATCTGAGCGTGCGCTTCGGCGAGCCCATGGAGGAGATCAACTACATCGACCAGCTGCGCCTCGTCGCGGTCGATCATCCCGCCGCCACCGACGTCTACCCCGACGAGCGCTTTCTAAGCGAGCCCCCCTTCGCCACCGGCAAGACGGTACTCGCCTCCAGCAGCACCCATCTGCCCGCGGGCGCATGGGACGACCACGGCCATGACGTGCTCGCGGCGCTCTCCGCGCGCGACCACCGCTACGTGCGCGACTTCACCAATCTCACCTACGCCGGCTTCGCGAACGAGCATACGCTCACGCTCGACCTCGGCCCCTGGTCGCCGGCGAACTCGCTGCGCCTCTTCCTCTCCGGCTACATCGAGTACTTCAGCGCGAGCTCCATGTACGCCGCATGGCAGGCCGGCCTCACGCCGCACGCGCCCACCGTCGAGGCCGAGATGCCCGACGGCACCTGGAGGCGCATCATCGACGACATGGGATTTCCCGCCGGTCTGCCGCGTACCATCGTCGTCGACCTCACCGGCAAACTGCCCCGCGGCGCGCAGCGCATCCGCATCGCGACCAACCTCCAGATCTACTGGGATCAGGTGCTCGTCGACAACGCACCTCCGGCTGCAGACGCCGTTCGCCAGACCGAGCTCCCATTGCGCACCGCCCACCTCGCCTTCCGCGGCTACCCCAAGCAGATCGACGGCGCAACCCCCGGCGACATCACCTACGACTATCAGCGCATCAGCATGACCGGCCCCTTCCTCTGGCAGCGCGGCGGCTACACCCGGTACGGCGATGTCACGCCGCTGCTCACCGGCAAGGACAATCACTACGTCATCTTCGGCAGCGGCGAAGACGTCGACGCCGAGTTTAGTGACGCCTCTCTGCCGCCTTTGCCCATCGGTTGGAAGCGTGACTACTTCTTCTACGCCGACGGCTTCGTCAAGGACATGGACTTCTACGAAGCCCTTCCGTTCACCGTCGCGGAGATGCCCTTTCACGGCATGAGCACCTATCCGTACACGGCGCGCGAGCACTTCCCTGACGACGCCAACACACTCCAGTACCGGCTGGACTGGAACGACCGCATGGAGACCGGAGAGCGCCGCCAGCGCTACCAGTTCGACTACGAGCCAGCCCACTCCGAGCCGATCCTCGCTCCCTGACGCGTGCCTCACCCCACTCGCGTCTCACCGTCACGGGCCCTAGAAGACCGGCGGTCGCCGGTAGCCGAAGCTGCGATCGAGTACGTCCGCCACACGCAGTACGAGCTCGTCACTGTACGGAACACCTGCGACCTGCACCCCAATTGGGAGCCCCTCCGGCGAGCGGCCCACCGGCACCACCGCAGCCGGCGAGCCAAGCAGGTTGAACCACTGCGTAAATCGCATCGCCTCGAGGTAGTCGACCCGCTGCCCATCGATCACCCACGCGCGCTCTCCATGGTGGAACGCCGGCACAGAGCACACCGGCGTCAGAAGAATCGGAGACGCGCGCATCTCCTCGAGCAATCGGCTGCGCAGCAGGTCCGCATCGGCCCATGCCTGCAGCAGCGAGGCCGCACCGAGCGGCGGCTCGGCTTCGGCTATCGCGAGGAACTCCGTAAAGATCGGACTCAGTCGATCCCGCTGACCCTCGATTATTGACGCATAGAACATCGCGCCACACTGGACGAAGAACAGGTGCCACAGCCGTCGCGCTGCCTCCAGCGCCTCAGGGCGGAACGGCCGCACGTCAAATCCCTGCGCCGTAAGCACGGCCGCCGCGGCACGCACAGCCTCGCGTGTCTCCGGCGTGACCGGAGTGAGTGCGTCGTCCTCAAACCAGCCGATAGGCACCTGCCTCGCCTCGTCCAGCGAGACCCTCCGATACGCAACCGGCGCGCTCGCGGGATCGATCGCATGCCTGCCGCAGAGAACGCTGAAGAGCAGCTCCACATCCGCAGCCGTGCGTGCCATGGGCCCGATCGCGCCCAGGCTGCTGAACGGCCCGACGTTCGGAGGCATGTGGCCGATCGCGGGAATGCGGCCCGACGTTGGCTTGAGCGCGCAGATCCCAGCAAAGTGCGCCGGCTCACGGACAGAGCCGCCGCTGTCACTGCCCAGCCCGCCCGCCGAGAGGCACGCGGCAATCGCCGCCGATTCGCCGCCGCTTGAGCCGCCCGCCGTGCGCTCCAGATCCCACGGATTTCGCGTCGCGCCCGTCAGCAGATTATCCGTCTCATACGCCATCAGAAACTCCGGGCAGTTCGTCGTTCCAAGAAGGACGGCGCCCTCGCGACGCAGCCGGGCGACCACCTCGGCATCGCCCGCCGCGAGTGTGCCCCGGCGCAGCACGCTACCAATCTCCGAGCGGTGACCCTCCACTTCGATCGACGACTTCACCGTGACCGGCAGACCCGAGAGCCGCCCCGCTCCCGCCTGCGCCGCCTGCCGCCGCACCCGCTCCGGATCGAAATCCACAAAGGCATTCAGCACAGGGTTCAGCCGCTCGATGCGCGCGATGTGCTCCTCCGCTAGCTCCATTGCGGAGATGCGTCTCTCCCGCAACAGCGCCAGCTGGTCGACAGCCGAAAGCAGGGCATAGCTCATGGCCGGATCATACGTCGCACCGGGCTGCCGGACGACTCTCTACAATGGTGAGGTGTCGCCCACCTCCAGGATCGAGCCCGCGTGATGTCCGCCGCGCCTTCGCCGGAGCTGTGGGACGGATTCCTCCCGAGTCCGGCGAGCCCCGCGTCCCTCCGCACGGCCCACCTCGCCGGGCAGCGCATCCTCGTCACGGGCGCCGGCGGCTACATCGGATCCGCCCTCGTACGTGCCCTAGCCGCGTCCGCGCCGGAGCGCCTGATCCTGCTCGACCTCGCCGAGTATGGCCTCTACCAGCTTGAGCAGCACCTTCGTCGCGAGGCTGCTTCGCTCGACACGCCTCTAATCGTCGGCAGCGTCTGCGATGAGGCACTGCTGCGGGACCTCTTCGCCGAGCATCGCCCCCACATCGTCTTCCACGCGGCTGCGCTCAAGCACGTGCCGCTCATGGAGACCAATCCCTTCGCCGCGGCGGAGACGAACGCGCTCGGAACAGAGATGCTGGTCCGCGCGGCGCGCACGTCCGGTACGGCCCAACTCGTCCTCCTCTCGACCGACAAGGCCGTCGACCCGATCAACGTGATGGGTGCGACGAAGCGCATCGCGGAGCTCATCGTGCTCGCCACTAGCCGTGCCGAACAGCCCCTGGCGATGAGTGCGGCAGCCGTTCGCCTGGTCAACGTCCTCGGCTCCTCGGGCAGCGTGGCGCCGCTCTTCGCCGATCAGATCGCCCGCGGAGAGAATGTAACCGTCACCGATCGCGACGCGACACGCCACTTTCTCTCCCTCGGCGAGATCGTCTCGACGCTGATCGCGGCCGCCGCGCCCTCGACCAGAGGTCTGCTCCTGCCGGTGGTCGGATCGCCGTACAGGATCGATGAACTGGCGCGACACATGATCGCCCGCGCCGGCAACGCGAGCGAGAGCGCGCAGATCATCTACACCGGCCTTCGCCCCGGGGACAAACTCCACGAGCAGATCGTCTCGACGCGGGAGTCCCTGCTGCCCCAGAGCCCCGCACGCAACTTCGTCCAGGTCGAGAGTCCCGCCCTCGCCGAGCCCCAGCTCACAGACGTCCTCGAGCGCCTGCGCGGCGCCGTGCAGGCGCGTGACCTCCCCGGCCTCGAACGCGCTCTGCGGGCCGCCGTGCCGGAGTACACACCCGCTCCACGCGTCGGCTCTCGGCCCTTGATCGCACACGAGACCACGCGATGAGACAAACGATCGCTGCCATCACGACCTCCCGGGCCGACTACAGCCACCTCGTCTGGCCCCTCAGGCAGCTCGCCGCTCACCCCGATGTGGATCTGAGGCTGATCGTGCTCGCCTCGCATCTCTCGCCGGAGTTCGGCAGCACAGTGCGCGAGATCGAGGCCGACGGCCTGCCCATCGCCGCGCGCCTGGAGTGCCTGCTCAGCTCGGACACCGACGTCGGCATGGCGAAGAGCATCGGCGTCGGCGTCCTCTCACTCGCCGACACCCTCGGCGCCATGCGCCCGGACCTGCTCCTGCTCATCGCCGACCGCTACGAGATGCTCGCGCCCGCGGCCGTCGCGCTCGCGCTGCGCATTCCCATCGCGCACATCGAAGGCGGCGAGCTCAGCGAGGGCGCGATCGACGACGCGGTGCGCAACGCGCTCACCAAGATGAGCCACATCCACTTCACCTCGACGACGCGCGCGCGCGACCGTGTCATCAGCATGGGCGAGGAGCCGTGGCGCGTGCACCGCGCCGGAGCGCCCTCGCTCGATCACCTGCGCAAGAGCATCTTGCCCAGCCGTGCCCAGCTGCAGGACCTGCTCGCGCTCGATCTCACCTCCCCGCCGATCCTCGTCGTCTACCATCCGGTTACTCTCCTGCGCGAGACCACAGCCGAGGCCGACGCCCTCTTTGCCGCTCTCGCAATTATTGAGGGCCAGCTCGTCTTCTGCTACCCGAACGCCGACGCGGGCAGCCGCGCTCTCGTCCGCCGTACAGAGGCGTTTCTTGCCTCGCGCGGCAGCGGCAGCCTCTTTGTCAATCTGCCCGCGACGCAGTACTGGAGCCTGCTGCGCGAGGCCACGCTGCTCATCGGCAACTCAAGCTCCGGCATCATGGAGACGGCCTCCTTCGCGCTCCCCACCGTGAACGTAGGCCTGCGGCAGAAGGGAAGGGAGCGCCCGCCCAACGTCATCGATGCGGAGCCGCGCACCGCCGCGATCCTCGAAGCCGTGCGCGTCGCACGGAGCGAGGCGTTCGTGCACTCTCTGCGCGCCATGATTAACCCCTACGGCGACGGCGCCGCCTCCGAGCGCATCGTCGAGGTCTTGACCACGCTGCCGGCGCGCGACGCTCTCCTCATGAAACACGCCCCGGAGCCGCAGTCGTGATCGTCCCGCTCTCGCAACCGGAGATCACCGAGGCTGACATCGCCGAAGTCACCGCGGCGCTGCGCAGCTCGCGGCTCAGCCTCGGACCCAGGATGGTCGAGTTCGAGCAGGCTGTGGCCGCCTCCGCCGGCCTCCCGCACGGAGTCGCCGTCAGCTCGGGAACCGCCGGCCTGCACCTCTGTGTGCGCGCGCTTGGCATCGGCCCCGGAGACGAGGTCATCGTCCCGTCGTTCACCTTCATCGCGGCTGCCAACGTCATCCGCTACGAGGGCGCGACGCCGGTCTTTGTGGACATTGCTGCCGACTCGCTGAACCTCGATCCGGCCCGCGTGGAAGCGGCGATCACGCCACGCACGCGCGCGCTTATGGTCGTTCACACCTTTGGCCGGCCCGCGAGGATGGCGGCGCTGCTCGAGATCGCGCGCCGTCACAGCCTGCTCGTCATTGAAGACGCGTGCGAGGCAATCGGCGCAGAGATCGACGGAGATCGTGCCGGCAGCTTCGGCGACGCGGCCGTCTTTGCCTTCTATCCGAACAAGCAGATCACCACCGGCGAGGGGGGCGTCGTTGTAACGCGCGACAGCCGCCTCGCGACCGAGCTGCGCGCCATGCGGAACCAGGGACGCTACGAGTCCGACGCCTGGCACCAGCACTCCATTCTCGGCTTCAACTACCGCCTGTCGGAGATCAACTGTGCCCTGGGCATCGCGCAGATGCGCCGCCTCGAGGACATCCTCCACCGCCGCGCCGCCGCCGCCGCCGTCTACACGCGCGCGCTCGCGCCCATACTGCATCTCGAAACGCCCGCACCGCCCGCGGCGGGAACCCGCATCAGCTGGTTCGTCTATGTCGTCCGCCTGGCCGAGACAGCGCCTCCGGGTCTGCGCGATCGCCTCGTGGAGGCGCTCGCCGCCGACGGCATACAGTGCGGCCGGTACTTCGCACCCGTGCACCAGCAGCCCGCATACCAGGGCTGGCCAAACCCTCATCCGCTGCCCGTTACTGAGAGCGTCAGCCGGCGCACCGTGGCGCTGCCTTTCTTCACCGGGATCACGCCGGAGCAGATCGCCCTCGTCGCCGGCGGCATCGAACGCGCTCTGGAACGCCTGGGTTGAACTATGATTCACCCATCGAGAGGAGCGACCAGGGATGGTTACAGATCAGAATGGCATGGTGCATCTGTCGAGCGCCGGCTCGGTGGAGGAGACGCTCAGTCGCTTGGAGTCGCTCCTGGTCAGCAAGGGCATTCGACTCTTCTGTCGCGTCGATCACAGTGGCGAGGCAGCCAGAGCCGGCATGGCGATGCGGCCCACCGTCCTGCTCATCTTCGGCAGCCCGGAGACAGGCACACCGCTCATGCTGGCGGCCCCGTCGCTTGCGCTTGATCTGCCTCTGAAGGCGCTCGTCTGGCAGGCCGCCGACGGCGCAACCCGGCTGAGCTACAACACCACGGAGTATCTGCGAGCGCGCCACGCTCTCGCAGACAACGCTCATGGTCTGCTCGCCGCGGAGCATCTGCTGGCGCAGGCAGCGGCTCTGCCCTAGAGCGGAGCGCCACCGCGTCTACTTGGCGGTCGCCATTCCCGGCTCGTAGCGCCACGCCGTCTGCGATCGCGCCCCGTCCGAGAAGCGCGTATCCACATACTCCGCAAACTCGATCTTGCGATCAAGCACACCCGTCTCGAGCATCAGGTCGCGCACCAGGTCGAAGTCTGGCTTGCGCGGCGCCAGCGGCGTGTAGACCACGCGATCCAGCGGATTTGTCAGCGCGTACCGGAGCAGGGCCGGACGCTGATGGTAGTAGTAGCGCCCGACAAAGTCCGCCGCAACCTCGCGATGCGGCTTGCCCGCATCAAGCCACAGACCCGATCGTGCAATACCGTCCACCAGCGCCTGCACCGTCTCCGGACGCGTGTCGATCAGGTCCTGCCGCACCACCAGAATGCACGACATGTAATCCGGCCAGACATCGCGCGCCTGAAAGAGCACGCGCCCGAAGCCGGCCATCTCCGCCTGCGAGGGAAACGGCTCGCCCATGGCAAAGCCGTCGATCGCCTTCGCGGCCAGTGCGCCCGAGACGTCCGGCGGCGCCATCTCCACCATCTTCACGTCACTCGCCTTCATGCCCGCCGACTTGAGCGCGCGAAGAAGCATGAGGCGCTCGTCCGAGAAGCGGCTCGGAATCGCGAAGGTGTGCCCGCGCATCTCCGCTACCGACCGGATCGGACCGTCCTTCCGAACGACGACCGCACTGCCGTAACGATGTCCCAGGTACACCACCTTGATCGGCACCCCTTGCGCCCGCAGCGCGATCGCCAGCGGCGCAACGACAAACGCCGCCTGCACGCGGCCGGAGATCAAGGCCTCCTTGATCTCCGGAAAGCCCTGGAATAACCGCGGCAGGAACAGCTCCCCACCCTGCGAGAACTTGCCGATATAGTCCGTAACGGGACACGCGAGCTGACACGTCACCGGAATGTACGCGACGGTGATCTTGCGCTTCGCCGCCGGTCGATAGTCGTTGAGCAGCGCCGCCCAGTTCACGTTGAGGTAGCCGTGCACGGCGGTCACAACCACCAGCCACACCGCAACAAGCCACACCACCCTGCCTCTAACGCTCACGCCGAAACCCCCACCGCACCACACCCACCCGCTCCAGCAGGCGAAACGCCGCATCGAGCACCAGACCGATCGCCCCGATCAAGAGCATCGCCGCGACCACCAGGTCATAGCGTTTGCCCGCGTTGCGCGAGTCGATCACCAGATACCCCAGCCCTGACGTCACCGCGACCATCTCCGCCGCCACGACCACCAGCCACGCGATCCCCAGCGCCAGCCGAAGCCCAACCAGGATCTGCGGCAGCGACGCCGGCAGCACCACGCGCAGAAGCATCTGCACCGGACTCAGTCCGAAGTTGCGCGCCGCGTTGCGATAGAGCGCCGGCACCGTCGCCACCGCGTTCGCCGACGCGACCACGATGGGAAAGAAGGCACCGAGAAAGATCAGAAAGATCGCCGGCCGGTCACCCACGCCGAAGAAGACGATCGCCAGCGGAATCCACGCCAGCGGACTGATCGGCCGCAGCAGCTCGAGCGCCGGATTCACCGTCTCAGACAGCGCGGGAGACCATCCCAGCACCAGGCCCAGCGGAACCGCCAGCACCACCGCCAGCCCGAACCCCGCGCCCACCCGCTCCAGGGAGTCCGCCACGTACCTCGACAGAATGCCCTTGTGCGCAAGCTCGACCATGCCTCGCTCCACGCGCAGCGGCGCGGGAAAGACCGGCGTGTGCGACCAGCGCACGGCAACGTGCCATACCAGCAGCAGCGTCAACACGCTGAGCAGCGGCCAGAACACCGGCTCCCATCTGCCGGCACGCGCCGTCGCGCTCACACCGTCTCCGGGATTCCGAGCAGCCGTGCAATCTGTGCGCGCAGCTCGACGTAAGCCGCCGAGAGCGTGTCCCGCGGGTGTTCGATCGGAATCTCAAGAATGTGTCTCACTGCCGCCGGCCGCGCGCTGAGCAGGACCACGCGATCGGCCAGCTGCACCGCCTCGTCGATGTCATGGGTCACGAGAATAATGGTCTTGCGCTCGGCCTGCCACAGCCGCACCAGCTCCTGTCGCATCGTCAGCCGCGTCATCGAGTCCAGCGCGCTGAACGGCTCGTCGAGAAACAGCGTGTCGGGATGAACCGCCAGCGCTCGTGCCACCTCGAGCCGCTGCTTCATGCCGCCCGAGAGCTCCGCCGGGTACGACCGCTCGAACCCCTCCAGCCCGATCAGCTTCACATAATGCGCCACACGTCGCGCGCGCTCGTCGCGATCGAGTCCGCCCAGGCCGAACGCGATATTGCCCGCCACCGTGAGCCAGGGAAACACGCCGCGCTCCTGAAAGACAAAGATGCGTCGTGGGTCCGGCCCCCGCACCGGCTCGGCATCGATCGTGATCTCGCCGGAGTCCGGCCGCAGAAACCCCGCCATCGCACTCAGGAGTGTCGATTTGCCGCAGCCCGAGGGTCCCAGCAGGCACACAAACTCGCCCTCCGCCACATCGAGGCACACATCGTTCAGCACGTGCAGCGGCTCTCCATTGCGCGTGAACGCGACACTCACATGGTCCACCCGCAGCTTGCCGTCGATGGCCACGGGCCGTTCGGCATCCTGCATCGCCGTCACAGGCTCACGCACTCACGTAACTCCAGCGCACCGAGGGAGCACGCTCCAGCGATCGCATCGCGACATCGAGCGTCAGGCCGATCGCACCGATCAGCACCATGCCCGCAACCACCAGATCATAGCGATTGCCTGCATTGCGCGCGTCCACGATCAGAAACCCAAGACCTGAGTTCACGGCGATCATCTCCGCCGCGACCACCACCAGCCATGCGACCCCCAGCGTGATGCGCAGGCTCACCAGCAGCTGCGGGACCACGGCCGGGAAGATCACACTCCCGAGTAGCGCGCGCGCACTCAGACCGAAGTTGCGCCCCGCGTCCAGATACACCGCAGGAATGCTGCGCACGGAGGCCATCGCCGCCAGCAGCAGGGGAAAGAACGTGCCCATAAAGATCAGGAAGACCGCCGAGAGGTCGCCGACACCGAACCACAGAATCGCGAGCGGAATCCATGCCAGCGGCGAGATCGGGCGAAAGAGCTGCAGCAGCGGATTCAACGCCATCCCCGCCCGGCTGTACCACCCCGCAGCGAGCCCGAGCGGAATCGCCAGCGCTGCCGCCAGCAGAAAGCCCCACGTCACGCGAAAGAGCGACGCGACCACGTACTTCACCAGCAGCCCGGAGACCAGCAGCTCGCCGAGCGCGCGCACCACCTGCCACGGCGTGGGCAGCAGCGGATTCGGCTGATGCCGGACAGCGACCTGCCACATCAGGAGAAGCACTGCGAGAAAGAGCACGGGTCGAAGTCGGGTCGTCCCTGCCGCTCGCGTCGCCTGCGTCCCCCGCGTCGAAGTCGTCTCCGTCACGTACTGCGTCTCCAGGCGCGCGATGACCGCGCGTCTCCATGCCGTACTCTACGCCGCGTTCATGCCAGCGCCATCCATCAATGGGTGGAGACACAATCATCCCATGGGCCCACGACGCCTGTCGCGCAGCTCCGTATCGTCATGGCTGTAACGGATTCGAAACGTGCGCAACACTCCTCCAGCGCCCCCGCAAGGGGGCGTCTTTTTGCGCGCGCAACCTGTCCTCGCCGCGGGCCCGACCGCTCTAGTCGTCCACCCGGTACGGCATCATGAAGCGGCCAATCTGAATCATCTTCCGCTCGCTCGGCGCCCAGATGCGAAACGACTCCACACGCGAGGGCTGCGCCAGCGGCCGTGCCGTCACCTCCCCGCGCTCCGCCCCGCTTGCCGCGTCGAACACACGCACGCGCAGCCCATCCTCGACGCGCGTCCATCCCAGCACATAGGCGCCCGGCGGCAGATCGAGATCACCGCCCAGATGCATCTCCGACTGCGTCAGCAGGTAGTGCGAGTACTTGCCGTCGGCCGAGTAGCCCGCCGTGATCAGCACCACCGCCGCAATCATCCGCCGGTGCACGTCGATGATCCCCGTCGCCGTGCGCATCTCCGTCTCGATCCGCTCCTTCTCGACCGTGGCCCGCGCCGGAAGAAACGCCTCCAACTCCGCCGGCGTCGCGGCCCGCCACGCATGGCGCACCTCCGCCATCGCCGGCGCGAGCACTGCCGCCAACACCAGCACACCCAGCACCCAGCGCCGTCGCGCCCTCATGGCAGATGCACGAAGCCGCGCTGAATCGCGACCGTTGCGGCGTGCGTGCGGTCCGCCACCCCCAGCTTGCCCAACAGGCTGTTGACGTGCGACTTCACCGTCGCCTCCGAGATATTCAGGTCCGATGCGATCTCCTTGTTCGCACGCCCGGCGACGATGCGCTCCAGCACCCCCAGCTCGCGTGCCGTCAGCTCCTGCCCGCCCACCCGCTCCGCCAGCTTCTCTGCCACCGGCGACGGAATGCGCGTCCGCCCGCTGTGTACGGCATGGATCGTCCGCAGCAGCTCCTCGAGCGGCATCCCCTTTAGCAGGTATCCGCGCGCCCCGGCCTGTAGCGCCCGGAAGATATCCTCGTCGCCATCAAACGTCGTCAGCACGATGATGCGTGCCTCCGGCCACCCGCTGCGAATCTGCCGGATCGCCTCCACACCACCCATCGTTGGCAGCTGCAGATCCATCAGCGTCACATCCGGCTCGAGCGTGCGAAACAGCGCGACCGCCTCCGCGCCATCGCCGGCCGACCCCACCACCCTCAGCTCCTCTTGCGCCGACAGCAGCGCCACCAGGCCCTGACGAACCACCTGATGATCCTCCACCAGCATGATTCGAATTGGATCCGCCATCTCCGTTACCTCTCTCGCGTGTTGATCGATATCGTAAGCGCGACCCGCGCCCCGCGCCCAGGCTCGCTCCCGAGCTCCAGCCGGCCATGCATCTCCGCCGCACGCTCCTGCATGCCGCGCAGACCGTAGTGCCCGTCCATCCGCGCCGCCGTCTCGGTCGCAAACCCGCGTCCATTATCCGTGATCGCCAGCACCAGCGTCTCCCGGCCGTACGCGAGCTCGACCTCGACCTCGGTCGCCCCCGCATGGCGCTCCACGTTCGAGAGCGCCTCCTGGGCAATGCGCACCACACCGTTCTCCACCGGCGCCTCGAGCGGCCGGTACGCCCCGCCGATCTTCACCCGCACAGCCGTCGTCCCGCTGCCGTAGCGCTCCGCCACCCGCGCGATCCGCGTCGGCAGACTGCTCTCGGCCGTGTTGGCGCGCAGCTCCCATATGCTCTGCCGCGCGTCCGCGAGCCCGTCCCGCACCAGGCTTCGCGTGCGCTCCACCTGCTCCCGTGCCGCGCCGACCTTCTCCATCCCCAGCAGCTGCGACACGATCTCCAGCTGGATCGACACCCCTACAAAGTCCTGCGCAAGCGTGTCATGGATCTCCCGCGCGATGCGGTTCCGCTCACCCAGCACGGCGTCGAACCGCCGTTGCACGTTCCGCAGCCGCAGCCGGTAGATCGCGGACACGATCGCCGCCAGCAGCAGCAGCGCCACCAGCGCAAACCACCATCGCCGGTAGTACGGCGGCACGATCCGGAAGCGCAGCTCGGCGTCTCGCTCGCTCCACACCCCATCGTTGTTCATCGCCTGCACGCGAAAGCGATATCGCCCCGGCGGCAGGTTCGTGTACGTCGCCGCGCGCCGCGCGCCCGCGTTCGTCCACTCGCGATCGAAGCCCTCGAGCCGGAACCGGTATCGCGTCTTCGACGGCACGGTGTAGCTCAACCCCGCATACTCCATCGTGAAGCGCGCGTGTCCGAACGGAATCGCCAGCTCGCCCGGCCCCATCGGCAGCTCGGCATCATCGACCACGAAGCGCTCGATCACCACCGGCGGCGGCACCGCGTTCACCGTCAGGTGCGCCACGTCGGCGACCGCCAGCCCGCGCCGCGTCGCAAACCAGAGCTCACCCGTCGCACGGAGCGCCACCGCGGGCGATGCCCCCGCGACTGCCTCCTCACTCGGCAGCCCGTCTGCCAACCCGTACTGCGCCACCCTCGGCGGACACGCCGCGGTCACCTCCGTGCAGTGCACCAGGCTCGCCACGGACGCGCGGCGCACCCCGCGAGCATCCCGCAGCCAGAGAGACCCACGCCCGTCCGCCGCAATCGCCTCCGTCGCACCGCCCGCCGCCAGACCGGGCACAGGGTGAAACCGCCCATCGCCGCCGAAACGGCTGAGACCACCCTCCGCCGTCGCCACCCAGAGCGCGCCCGTCTCGTCCTGCGCCATGCCCGTCGCGATCAGACCCGGTAGCCCGTCCCGCTCCGTAAACGTCCGCACCCGCCCGCCCTGCACCAGAGACACGCCTCCTGACGTGCCCACCCACAGCCCCGCCGGCGCACCCTCTCCGCGCGTCTCGAGCAGCGTCCCGATCAGGTCCCCGCCCAGCCCGTCAGCGCGCGTCAGCGTGCGGATCGTCGTCCCGCGCAGGTGCGCCAGCCCCCGCCGCGTCCCGATCCACACCGCCCCGTCCGCCTCCGCCGCGAGCGAGCGCACATCGTCGTCCGGCAAACCGTCGGCCGACGTGATCTGCCGCACAGAGCCGTCGCGCCCCACCCGGTTCAGCCCGTCCGGCGTCCCCACCCACACACCGCCTGCCGGCGCCGCCGCGAGCGACAGTACCACTGGGCTCGTCAGCGCGCGCACCGGAGCGGGCTCCTCCACGACGTCGTTCCGCAGCCGCCGCACACCATCCTCCCGTGTGCCCACCCACAGATCGCCGTCCGCCGTCGCGACCACCGCCGTCAACGCGCGGTCCGCCAGCGCCGCCTCCGTGCGAAATGTCAGCCGGCGCAGCGCATGCAGCCCCGCCGCCTCCGTTCCCGCCCACAGATTGCCCTCCCGATCCTCGAGCAGGCTCAGCACGGCAAAGCCGTCCAGCGCGTGCACCGGCGTGACCGTGCCTTCCTCTCCGCGCAGCGTGACCAGGCCCTCATTCGTCCCCACCCACGCCGTCCCCCCCCGGTCGACCATCAGCGACTCGACGCGTCCGCCGGGCAGCTCCCGGCCTACCCGCCACACGCGTCTCCTCCCACCCGCCTGCAGCAGCACGCCATCCGACGACCGCACCCAGAGCTCACCCCGCGGCCCCTGCGCCGCGTCCTGGATTGCGGAGAAGCCCTCCGGCAGCGCAAGATCCACCACCTTCGCCACTCCTCCCTCCATCCGGAAGACCCCTCCCTCGCCCACGAGCAGCGGCGGGCCGGCGCCCGAGCGCGCCACCGCAACGACCTTTGTCAGCGCCGGCCCCGCGCCCGCCGTCGCAACCGGCGTCACGTGCTCCCCCGCATCGACCCGCACCAGTCCTGCCGCGTTCAGCACCAGCAGCCCGCCGCGCTCGTCCGTCGTCAGCGAGAGCACCGCCGCGGCCAGCGGACCCTCGCTCCAGCCGCGGAAGACGCCCCCGCGCACCCGCACCAGACCCGCCGTCGTGCCGAACCAGACCGTGCCCGCCCCGTCCTCCGCGATGCAGCAGATATCGTCACTGGAAAACGCCGCCTCACTCGCGTGCCCGAAGACCCGGAACGTGCCTCCATCGAAGCGCGCCACCCCGCCCTCCGTGCCGATCCACAGATACCCGTCCCGGCTCTGCAGAAGCGCGTGCACACTGTTCTGCGGCAGGCCCTCCTCGACCGACCACGCCTGGTGTCGCAGCGCCCGCACCTCCTGGGCTGGCGCGGCTGCCATCAGCACGTGCGCCAGCGTCAGCGCCCAAAATAGGCCGTGCCGCGCTGCGCGAAGAGCTTCAAACCGGCGATCCATCGTCTCAGGAAGACTATCCGAAGCTCCTCCCGACACCCTCCCCGACTCGCCTCTGTTAATTTCAGCCAGACTCCGGCCCCACCGCCACCTCACCGTCCAGGCCACCTTTAGGTCGCGCCAGAGACTCGTAAAGTAATCTCCTTCCTCACTTAGCGCAAAACAATGCACGTACGAGCGGAACGCACCGCCTCGGGAACGCAGCATCCGCCCCTTCGGCGGTAGACCATCGGGTTCCTCTAACCCTTTTGTGTTGTTGGCGATTGCTGGTAGCTGATCTACGCTCATGGCAAGCGCAAACGCGCTCAGGAGACCGTTCCCCATGATGTCTATTGCCCGCCTCGTCCTTACCGTCTCGGCCCTCGCCCTCACCTCGGCCCCCGTCTTCGCCCAGGCCTCATCACAGACCGTGAGCGGCACCAATCCCCGTCCCCAGACCGTGAGTGGCACGAACCCGCGCCCCCAGACCGTAAGTGGTACCAACCCCCGGCCGCAGACCGTAAGTGGTACCAACCCCCGGCCTCAGACCGTCAGTGGCACCAATCCGCGTCCCCAGAGCGTCATGGGATCGATTCTGGCAATACTCGGATACTAGGCCGGAGTTTCCCGCTAAGATCAGTCTCACTGGAACTTGCGATGACATTGATCTCTCTCGAGAATCTCTTATGGGCGGCAGGATTCATCTGTAATGCCGCCTTGCTTCTCGTCCTGATCGTGCGCAAGCGGTATCGCGTTCTCCCCTGGTTCACCGCCTGGATCGGCTTCGGCAGCCTGTTCACCATCCTTTTGTTTACCTTCACGCGCCTCCATGCCCACCATGCGTACTTCGTCTGTTACTGGAGCGGCGCCGTCCTTGACCTCGTCTTTCAAGTCGCGGTCGTGATCGAGATGGGCCGCATCGTCCTCCGGCGGAGTGGTCAGTGGGTCGAGGGCGCCAAGGGACGCTTCACCGCGATGGCCGCGACCGCCGTCGCCATCGCCGCTGGCCTCTCCTTCGCCGTGAAGCCGTTCGGCGCCACCCGCTTCGACGTGTGGACCATCCGCGGCAACCTGTTCACAGCCATCCTGATCTGCTTCCTCTTTACCGCCGTGGTCGCCGCGTCGCAGCAGTTCGGTCTCGGCTGGCGCACCTTGGTCATGCGCGAGGGCTACGGCCTGACCGTCTGGGCCCTCACTGGATTCCTCGTAGATACCCTTCACGGGTACTTTGGTACCGGTTGGTACTTCACAACCCTCGATCACATCAGCATGGCCGTCTACCTCGGCTCCCTTATCTATTGGAGTGTCTCGCTTTGGCTGCCGGAGCAGCAGGTAGGGCCTGCTCCAGCCGGTTTTGATGAAATAAAAGGTTTCACCCCGTTGCGGAACCAGCTAGACTAGGCGCAGCCCCGGAAGGACATCCCCGCGGGTCCGGCGGTTCTCAAAATGATCGTGCTCGTCCTGCTTACGTCTCTGCTCGTGATGATTGCCGCCTATCAGGTGCGCTTCGTCGTGAGGCGTCGCCGTCTGAGTAACCGTTCCTGGCAGGAGATCTTCGCCCGGCTTGAGCCGATCGATCTCGCCGGTGTCCGCGCCATCGCCGCCTGTTACCTGCAGCCGGACAAGGACCAGCTCTCCGTCGAGCCCGCGACCATGTGGGAGAGTGTCGGTGGCTTTGAAGGTCTCGCCCGACTCCGCGCCAATGCCGCCGTCATGCTCGAGCTCGCCGTCTACGCCGAGCGCTGGAACGAGGAGCAGGGGCCCGTCATCGCGGAGATGATCCGCCGCGACGCCGTCCGCCTCAATCGCGCTGTCACCCGCATCGAGGTCTCGCTCGTCTCCAACCTTGGCTGGGTACGCGCGCCGTTCTACCTCCAGGAGGTCTCGGCCGCCTACTTCCTCATGCGCGGCCGCCTGCTCGGTCTCTACCAGAGCGCCCACGCAGGCCTCCTTCCCCAGCTCGAAGCCGCGATCTGACCCCGGCACAACCCCGCCCTGAGTCATTCAGATCCGCCGCAAGGCCGCACGCGTCTGCGCCCTTGCGCGCGCCGGTCGCGCAGCCCGTCTGGCCCATTCGACCCGCCACGCGCAGTCCATCGCGTCGTGAATCCGATGAACGGGTGCCGCAGCCGGAGACACCCAGCATCCCGTGCCACTCGGCATCCCGCGGAATGCTCTACCATCAGCTCATTGCACTGTATGCCTGCCTTGCGCCCGCGTCTCCTCGCCTCTCAGGACGTCTGCCGCCCTCGCCGGTGCGCGCCTGCCGTTCTTCGCCGGGCGCTGGCCGCCGTCAACGCCCTCGCGGCCCTTGGCTTCGCACCCCTCGGCGTCGTGGCGCAGCCGCCGCTCTCGCTCCATGAGGCCATCCAGCTCGCCCTCTCCAGCCCCGAGGCTCGCGTCTATCAGGAGCAGGTCAGCAGCACCCGCGGGCAGCTCCGCCAGGCCGCCCTCGGCCCCAACCCGCGCCTCTACCTGCAGTCCGAGGACCTTCGTCCCTGGGCCGATCACTTCTCCTTCGCCAACGACACCGAAGACTACGGCTACCTCGGCCAGACCATCGAGCTCGACGGCAAACGCACCAGGCGCGTCGTGCTTGCCCGGTCGAACCTCCGTCGCGCCGAAGCCGAGTACCAGGCCCAGACCCTCGGCATCGCCGGCCGCGTCGCCGCCGCCTACTGGACTGCCTCTGTCGACCAGCGCGTCGCTCACCTGCTCGAGGACGACCTCCAAGCCGTCGATCGCATGGTCGTCTACCATCGCGAGCGGGTCGACGCGGGCGCCATGCGTGGCGTCGACCTCCTCCGCGTTGAGATCGAGCGCGACCGCGTCGCTCTCGCGCTCGCCGCGGCGCGTCGTGATGCCGAGCTCGCCCGCATCGACCTCTACCGCCAGATCGGCCGCCCCGCGCCGCCGACCCTCGATCTCGCCGATGCCATCACCTCCCTCGACCCGCCTGCCCCCGTCAGCGCCGACGTCGCCCTCGCCCAGCGCGCCGATCTCGCCGCCGCGCGCGAGGCCGCCGACGCCGCCCGCGCCGACCTTCGCCTCCAGCACGCGAACGCCGTGCCCGACCCCGATCTCCTCATCGGCTACAAGCGCAACAGCGGCTTCGACACCCTCTACGCCGCCGTCCAGCTCCCGCTGCCCGTGCGCAACCGCAACCAGGGTGCGATTGAGACCGCCCAGGCCAACGTCCGTCAGGCCGAGGCCACCCTCGAGCAGCTCGAGATCGCCGCCCGCGCCGAGATCGCCGCCGCCCAGGAGAACCTTCTGCGCGAGCAGCAGGTCGTCCAGCAGATCCTGCCCGGAATGCAGCGCCGCGCGCGCGAAAACCTCACCATCCTCGACGATGCCTACCGCACCGGCGGCATCGATCTCCTGCGCTACATCGACGCCGAGCGCACCGAGATCGACGTCGAAGTCAGCGCGCTTCGCACCCTCGCCGAGTACCACCAGAGCATCCTCCGCCTCGAACTCGCCACCGGGGTGCAGCCATGAGACTAGGGCGTCCTCCCTTCGCGCTCACCCTCCTCGCCCTCGCGCTCACCGGCTGCTCCAGGCACGGCGATCCTGCGAGCAAAGCCGGTGACTCCTCCGGCAAAAGCCAGCAGCAGGGCGACGCCCCGGCAGGCAACTCCCAGACCCAAGGAGCCAGCGGCAGATCCGACACCGGCGGTCCGACCGCAGACACCGTCACCATCGCGCCGGAGGACCAGCGTCGCGCCGCCATTCAGGTCGCCGCCGTCGAGGTCCGCACCGCGCCCCAGCAGCTCGTCGTCGCCGGCCAGGTCGCCATGGATGAGCGCCACACCGCGCACATCGGCACCGTCGCCGAAGGCCCGATCACTGCCGTCGCCGTCCTGCCCGGCGATGTCGTCCGCCGCGGCGCCGTCCTCGCCGAGCAGCACAGCCACTCCGTCCATGAGACCGTCGGCGCCCTGCTGCAGGCCTTCGCCGCCGTCGACCGCGCCCGCGGCGGCCTCACCTTCGCCCAGCAGGCGCGCGACCGCTATCAGCACCTCTACAGCATCCGCGCCGCCTCGCTCGAGGAGGCCCAGCGCTCCGACCAGGGCGTCCTCGAGGCCAACCGCGAGCTCGCCGACGCCCAGGCCAGCGTCCACATGGAGCGCGAGCACCTCTCCGAGCTCCTCCAGGTCAACCCCGAGACCCTCACCCCCGACACCCTCTACCAGCGCGAGCTCATTCCCATCCGCGCCGTGCAGGACGGCACCGTCATCGCCCGCAGCATCACCCCCGGCACCGTCGCCACCCTCGGTCAGGAGGCCTTCGTCGTCTCCAATCTCGCCACCGTCTGGGTCATCGCCTCGGTCAACGAGAAGGACCTCGCCCTCGTGCACACCGGCGAGCCCGCCCGCATCACCTCGCAGGCCCTTGACCACCGTGTCCTCGCCGGTCGCGTCGCCCTGCTTGGCGACACCATCGATCCCACGACCCGCACCGTGCCCGTCCGCATCGTCGTTCCCAACCCGCAGACGCGCCTTCGCCCCGGCATGTTCGCCACCGCCATGATCGACGAGCCCGCCACGCGCACCGCCATCTTCGCCCCGGCCGATGCCCTCCAGAACATCAACGGCAGCGACGTCGTCTTCGTCACCGCCGACGGCACACACTTCCGCGTCCAGGCGGTCAAACTCGGCACCCGCTCCGAAGGCCGGGTCGAGATCGTCGACGGCCTCCACCCCGGCGACCACATCGTCGTCAACGGCGCGTTCATGGTGAAGTCCGAGCTCCTCAAGGGCACCATGGGAGAGGGCTAGCGCCTCATGAGCTTCCTCCTCGGCAACCGCTGGCTCGTCGCCGCGCTTCTGCTCGTGCTCCTCGTCGCCGGCGTCTTCGTCATGCTTCGTCTGCCCATCGAGGCCTTCCCCGACCTCACCAACAACCAGGTCCTCGTCACCGTCCAGTGCCCCGGCATGAGCCCCGTCGAGGTCGAGCAGCTCGTCACTTACCCCATCGAGACCTCGATGCTCGGCATGCCGCGCCTGCAGCTCGTGCGCTCCACCTCGAAGCTCGAGCTCTCGATGGTCACCGTCATCTTCGACGACTCCGTCGACAGATACCTCGTCCGTCAGCTCGTCGCCGAGCGCCTCAACCAGGTCCAGGGCCGCATCCCCGCCGGCCTCCAGCCGCAGCTCGGCCCCATGGCCACCGCCTTCGGCGAGGTCTACCAATACACCGTCGCCGCCCCCCACATGTCGCTCATGCAGATCAAGACGCTGCACGACTGGGTCGTCCGCTACGCCCTGCTTGCCATCCCCGGCGTCAGCGAGATCAACTCCTGGGGCGGCGAGACCAGGCAGTACACCATCGAGGTCGACCCCGAGAGCCTGCGCCGCTTCAACCTCGCCCTCCACGACGTCGTCGCCGCCGTCACCGCGAACAACACCAACTTCGGCGGCAGTTACATCGAGCATGCGGAGCAGCAATACACCATCCGCGGCATCGGCCGCGCCGAAAGCATCGCCGACCTCGGCAACATCGTCGTCTCCGCCTCAAACGGCGTCCCCATCCTCCTCAGCCAGATCGCCCACATCGCCACCGAGCCCATGCTGCGTCACGGCGCCGTCATGAAGGACGGCATGGGCGAGACCGTCTCCGGCATGGTCATCATCCTGCGCGGCCAGAACGGCGGCCGCATCATCAAGGACGTCAAGCAGAAGATCGCCGATCTCAAGCTCCCCGGCGGCGCGAAGATCCTCCCCTTCTACGATCAGTCCGACGTCATCGACGCCACCACCCACACCGTCAAGCGCAACCTCCTCGAAGCCGCCGCCCTCGTGCTCGTCATCCTGCTCCTCTTTCTCGGCGACTGGCGCGCCGCCCTCGTCGTCGCCCTCACCATCCCGCTCTCGCTGCTCTTCGGCTTCCTCGGCATGGACCTCTTCGGTATCTCCGCCAACCTCATGAGCCTCGGCGCCATCGACTTCGGCACCATCGTCGACGGCTCCGTCGTCATGGTCGAGAACTGCATGCATCGCCTCGACAGCGAGGACGGCGCGCAGCGGCCCTTGCTCGAGACCATCCGCGACGCCTCCTCCGAGGTCGCCCGTCCCATCGTCTTCGGCGTCCTCATCATCATCGCCGTCTACCTGCCCATCCTCACCCTGCAGAGCCTCGAGGGCCGCATGTTCCGCCCCATGGCCGTCACCGTCGTCTCCGCGCTCACCGGCTCGCTGCTCCTTGCGCTCTTCGTTGTCCCCACCCTCTGCTCTCTCGCGCTCCGCCATCGCAAGCACACGCAGATCAGGGAAGGGAACTCGCCGCCGGAGGGCTGGTTCAGCAGGCTCCGCACCCGCTACGAGCGCTCCCTCGGCTGGAGCGAGCGGCACCGCCGCCCCATCATCGCCGCCGCCATCGTCCTCATCGTCGCCGCGCTCCTCTCGCTCAAGCTCATCGGCACCGAGTTCATGCCCACCCTCGACGAGGGCTCCATGGTCATCACCTCCAGACGCCTCCCCGGCATCGCCCTCACCGAGTCCGTCCACATCGGGGATCAGATCGAGCGCACCATCAAGAGCTTCCCCGAGATCGCCAGCGTCGTCACCAAGCTCGGCCGGCCCGACCTCGCCACCGAGGCCATGGGGGAGTACGAGTCCGACTCCTACATCTCCTTCACCCCCAGAGTTCAGAAGCAGAACACGCAGCAGCGCGCCGACCTCTCCGACCGCATGGAACGCGCCCTCGACAAAATTCCCGGCGTCACCTACGAGTTCACCCAGCCCATGCAGATGCGCATGGACGAGACCATCACCGGCACCCGCGGCGACGCCGCCCTCAAGATCTTCGGCCAGGAGTTAGACCAGCTCGAGTCCCTCGGCCACCGCGCCCAGGCCATCATCGCCGCCGTCCCCGGCGCCTCCGAGACGCAGATGGAACTCCTCCTCGGCGCCGAGGAGCTCCAGATCCGCATCGATCGCACCGCCGCCGCCCGCTACGGCGTCAACGTCTCCGACGTCCAGGAGATCATCGAGACCATGTACGGCAGCCGCCAGCTCTCCGAGATGCTCGACGGCGAAGAGCGCTCTCCCATCGCCCTCCGCCTGCCGGACAGCCTTCGCAGCGACCCCGACAGCCTGCGCTCGTTACAGATCAAGACTTTCCAGGGTCAGCTCATCCGCCTCGATCAGATCGCCGAGATACGCCAGGTGCGCGGTCCCATCATCATCAACCGCGAGCAGGCCCATCGCCGCGTCGTCGTCATGACCAACGTCAGCGGCCGCGACCTCGGTGGCTTCGTCAAAGACGCCGAGGCCGCCATCCAGCAGAAGCTCCATCTTCCCCCCGGCTATCGCTTCGAGTGGGGCGGCCAATACGAGAACCAGCGACGCGCCCAGCAGCGCCTGCTCATCGTCTTTCCCGTCTCTCTGCTCATCATCGCCGCTCTGCTCTACGCGACCTTCCGCAACGTCCGGCAGATGCTTCTCATCCTGCTCATCGTCCCGCTCGCCCTCGTCGGCGGCATCGCCGCACTCTGGCTGCGTGGCATTAACCTCAACCTCTCCGCCTCGGTCGGCTTCATCGCCCTCTTCGGCATCGCCGTGCTCAACGGCGTCGTTATGGTCAGCCACATCAATCGGCTCCGCCAGCAGGGCAGCAAGATGGCCGACGCCGTCCGTCAGGGCGCCTCCGACCGCCTCCGCCCCGTGCTCATCACCGCTCTTGTCGCCTCGCTCGGCTTTATCCCCATGGCCCTCGCCCAGTCTCGCGGCGCCGAGGTTCAGCGCCCCCTCGCGACCGTCGTCATCGGCGGCCTGCTCACCGCGACCCTGCTCACCCTGTACCTTCTGCCGCTCCTCTATCCCAGCTTCAGCCGCACCCTCGAACTCTCCGGCAAAGCGGACCACCCCGCCTAGCACGCCAGGCGGCCCGCCGTCCCCAACCCTCGATGGGCAGCCCCTACGCCATCAGCTTGTCCGGCGTAATCGGCGCCTCGCGCACCCGCTTGCCCGTCGCGTTGTAGATCGCATTCGCCACCGCCGCCGCCGCCCCTGTGATCCCGATCTCCCCCACGCCGCGCGCCCCCAGCGAGTTGAACTTCGTATCCGGCTGCCCCACCGTCAGCACCTCGATCGATCCGATATCCAGGTTCACCGGCACGTGATACTCCGCCAGGTTGTTGTTCACCGGTCGCCCCGTCGTCGCGTCGAGGTGCGTCTCCTCGTGCAACGCCAGGCTTACGCCCCACACCACTCCGCCGATCAGCTGACTCCGCCCCGTCTTCCCGCTCAGCAGCGTGCCGATGTCGTACACGCCCACCACCCGCCGCACGCGCGGCATCCCAAGCATCTCGTCGACCGCGACCTCCGCGAACACCGCCCCGAACGAGTGCGTCGAGTACGCCTCGATCTCCTGGTCCGGCTGCGCCGTCGCCGTCGCTCCGACCGCCCCGCCCCGCGCCATCGCGAGCAGCCCCGTCACCGGCAGCACCGCTCCCGGAGACGTCTTGCGGGCGATCCCGCCATCCTTCAGCACCAGCTCCTCCATGCTCGCGCCGTGCAGCGGAGACGCCGCCGTGTCCACCGCCATCTGGAACAGCTTCAGCCGCGCCTGCTCGGCCGCCGCCTGCACCGCCGGCATCACGCTCGCCGCGCTCTGCGACCCGCCCGAGACCGGCGCCTTCGGCAGCGTCGTCTCCCCAAGCCGCGAGTCCACCTGCGTGATCGACATCGCCAGCGTCGCCGCCGCCGTCTGCGCCATGATCGTGTACGTGCCGGTCCCCAGGTCCTGCGAGCCCGAGAGCACCGTCACCCGCCCGTTCGCCTCAAACCGCACCGTCGCCATCGCCGCCGAACGATTCGCCGGATACGTCGCCGTCGCCATCCCCAGCCCGATCAGCTCGTGGCCCTCCCGCCTCGCCCGCGGCGTCGCGTTGCGCTTCGCCCATCCGAACCGCTCCGCTCCCGTCGCGTAGCACTCCCGCAGATGCTTGCTGGAAAACGCCTTCTGCGACGTCGGATCGACCTCCGCATAGTTCTTCAGCCGCAGCGCGATCGGATCCATGCCTAGCTTCTCGGCAAGCTCGTCCATCGCGCTCTCCAGACCGAACGTCCCCGTCGCCTCGCCCGGCGCCCGCTGGAACGTCGGCGTTCCCACCGTCAGCGGCACCAGCCTCTGCGACGTGGCGATGTTGGCCGACGCATACAGCATCCGTGTCTGGTTCGACGACGGCTCCGTGAAGTCCTCGATCACCGACGTGTGCGTGTACACATCGTGCCGCATCGCCGTCAGCGTGCCGTCGCGCTTCGCCCCCAGCACAAGGTGCTGGTGTGTCTGCGGCCGCCCGCCCACCGGTCCGAACATCTGCGGCCGCTCCAGCACCAGCTTCACCGGCCGGCCCACCGCCTTCGCCGTCATCGCCGCCAGCACCACGTGCGACCACGTCGATCCCTTCGACCCGAAGCCGCCGCCCGTGTACGGACACCGCACCTCGACGTCGTCCTCCGGTATCCCCAGCGCCTTCGCCACCGTCTGCTTCACGCCGGAGATGTACTGCGTCGCGTCGTACAGCGTCAGCTTTTCGCCCGTCCACACCGCGATCGTCGCGTGCGGTTCCATCGGGTTGTGGTTCTCCATCGGCGTCGTGTACACCGCATCCACCGTCACCTCCGCATCGCGCAGGCCGGCCTCGACATCCCCCACACCGACGCTCGCCGGGTCCTTTCCATGGCTTCCCTCGTGCGCCTCCGCAAAGCCCGCCGCAAAGTCCAGCTTCGCCGGCGCCGCCTGGTACCGCACCGTGATCCGCGACGCCGCGAAGATCGCCTGGTTCAGCGTCTCCGCCACCACCACCGCGATCGGCTGGTTGTTGTAGTGCACCTGGTCGTCCTGCAGCAGCGACAGCACACGCCCGGCCGGCGGATGCACCGCCGTCTTGCCACCCTGCGGCAGCTTCGGCGCATTGTCCGGCGTCAGGATCTTCACCACTCCCGGCGCCCGCTCCGCCTGCGCCGTCTCCATGCGCACGATCCGCCCCTGCGGAATCGTGCTTGTCACCATCACCGCGTAGGCGACGTTCGGCACCTCGAACTCCGCCGCGTACTTCGCCTTGCCTGTCACCTTCGCCGGCCCGTCCAGCCGCGTCACTGCATCGCCGATCGCCGTCATGCCTGCTCCCCGGCCGCGATCGTCAGCGCGCGCACCATCGCCGTCTGTGCCATCGGCACCTTGAACGCGTTATGCGTGTACGTCTTTGCCCCCGCGACCGCCGCCTTCGCCGCCGCCCGGTAGCTCTCTTCCGTCGCCGGCTTGCCGATCAGCATCCGCTCGGCCTCCTCCGCCCGCCACGGCTTGTGCGCCACACCGCCCATCGCCAGCCGCGCGCTCCGGATCGTGCCGCCCTCCACCTCGACCGCCGCCGCCACTGACACCAGCGCGAACGCATAGCTCGCCCGGTCGCGCACCTTCAGGTAGTGCGAGTGGCCCGCATACGGTGACCGCGGCAGATCGATCGACAGGATCAGCTCATCCGCCTTCAGCGTCGTCTCGATCTGCGGTGTCTTCCCCGGCAGCCGGTGAAACTCCGCAAACGGAATCGACCGCTCACCGCGCGGTCCGCGCACCCGCACCGTCGGCTCGAGCGCCGCCAGCGCGACGCACAGATCCGACGGGTGCGTCGCAATGCAGGCGTCGCTCGCCCCCAGAATCGCGTGGATGCGATTGAACCCCGGGATCGCCCCGCAGCCCGATCCCGGCTCGCGCTTGTTGCACGCCGCGTTCGCCGGATCGTAGAAGTAGTAGCACCGTGTCCGCTGCAGCAGATTCCCGCCGTTCGTCGCCATGTTGCGCAGCTGCGCCGAGGCCCCCGCCAGAATCGCCTGCGAGACCAGCGGATATCGCGTCCGCACTAGCATATTCGCCGCCGTGTCGCTGTTCCGTGCCAGCGCCCCCAGCCGCAGCCCGCCATCCGGCAGCTCTGTGATCTCCGCCAGCGGCAGCGGGTTGATGTCCACCAGCCGCGTCGGCCGCTCGACCCCCTGCTTCATCAGGTCGACGAGGTTCGTCCCGCCGCCCAGCAGCTTCGCATGCCGTCCATCGCCCAGCGCCATCACAGCCGCCTCAGGCTGTGTCACCCGTTCGAACTCAAAGCTATTCACGATCTCTCCCCCTCAGCTCTGCCGAAACGCCTGCTGTACCGCGGCCACGATCCCCGGGTACGCCCCGCAACGGCAGATGTTGCCGCTCATGCGCTCACGAACCTCGTCGTCGTTCAAATCCACTGGCCCGCTCCGTCGCAGATCCGCCGTCACCGCGCTCGGCTCGCCCTTGCGCACCTCGTCCAGCAGCGCCACCGCCGACACAATCTGCCCCGGTGTGCAGTACCCGCACTGATATCCGTCATGGTCAAGAAACGCCGTCTGCACCGGGTGCAGCTCGTCGCCGTGCGCCACACCCTCGATCGTCGTGATCTCCCCGCCCTGGTACACCAGCGCCAGCGAGAGACAGCTGTTCACCCGCCGCCCGTTCGCGATCACCGTGCACGCGCCGCACTGGCCGTGATCGCAGCCCTTCTTCGTCCCTGTCAGCCCAAGCTCCTCGCGCAGCAGATCCAGCAGGCTCACCCGCGGGTCGACCTGCACCTCCTTCTTCTCGCCGTTGATCGTCAGCGAGAGCGGCAGCCGTCGCGTCTGCCCCTCCGCCAGCGCCTGCTCGCGCGCCTCGGCTGAGAGCGGCAGCGCCCCGCCCAGGCTCACCGCGCTCGCCACCACGCCGGCGCCCTGCACGAACATCCGCCGGCTGATCCCGCGGCTCGCCGCCCCCGTCGCCGGTGGCTCCGCGCCTGCGGCACGCTCCTCCGCCTCCGCGGCGCTCTTCCTCTCCGCCTCCAGTGATGCAGAACTCATGCCACCCTCCTCGCCCGTGTCTATCTGATGCCGGCCGCCGACAAAGTATGTCCCTTCAAGAGAGACGACGTGAGCCCACGCGAAGCCTCGTACCGACAAAGCCCCGGCCGCGCAAAACACAATCCGGCACACTGTTCTTTCGTGACATCCACAGCATCCCGCGCGGGGCAGAAACGGATCCACCGCCACAGGCGGCCCCACACCCATCGCGCGCCATCCACCGGACTACGCTCGCCGGGCCACCTCGATCACATCGATGCCGCTCGCCGACGACTGGAGACAGCAATGGCCGCAACCGAGACTCTCGCCACACCCCCGGCGCTTTCCGCACGGCCTACCGGCGCCTCATACGTCCCCCTTCCCGATACGACCGAGAACGGCTTCGTCACCGCGCACGCCGTCCAGACCATCCTCGCCGACTCCCACGCCCTCTTCACCCTCTGGAGCGACGTCTCCACCATCCCCCTCTGGCAGGAGCGCGTCATCTCGGTCACGGCCCTGGGCCCCAACCGCAGCCACTGGGTGATGGGCGACACCGACGATCGCGACGACCCCAAGGCCAAGCGCATCGAGTTCGACTCCGAGGTCTACGAGTCCATCCCGGGCTCGAAGATCGCCTGGCGCTCCATCTCCGGCGACCTCGATCAGAAGGGCGAGGTCCACTTCGCCCCCGGCTCCGTCAAGGGCAGCACCCGCGTCACCCTCATCCAGACCATGAAGGTTCCCGGCGGCGTCCTCGGCAACGCCCTCGCCACCGCCGGCCAGCGCGGCCCCAAGCAGACCGTCATCGAAGATCTCCGCCACTTTAAGCAGCTCGCCGAGACCGGCGAGATCCCCAGCGTCAAAGACCAGCCCCACGGCCCCCGCGGCCTCAGCGGCGGCTTCAAGCGCTGGCTCTACGGCGAGACCAACCCCACCCCGCCCGGCACCAGCGAGCCCACCTACAGCAACGACGAGAGCGGTCAGTCCACCAGCAAACCCTGACGACTGAGCTCTGCTCGTAATGACCTCTCTGCCTCTCGATCGTCCCTCGAGCGCAGCAAAGGTCCTGCTCTCCCACCCGGCTCGCAGTCGGCCTCCCCTCGGCAAAGCAATCGCGTCGACACCCGCACCAGAATCAGGAGAGAACCATGAAGGCAGTCTGTTGGATGGGTAAGCACTCCATCGAAGTTCACGACGTCGCGGACCCCCAGATCATCAATCCGCACGACGCCATCATCCGCGTCACCCGCACCGCCATCTGCGGCTCCGACATCCACCTCTACGACGGCTACATCCCCTCGATGGAGTCCGGGGACATCCTCGGCCACGAGTTCATGGGCATCGTCGAGGAGGTCGGCCCCGAGGTGCGCAAGCTCCGCCGCGGCGACCGCGTCGTCATCCCCTTCACCATCGCCTGCGGCAGCTGTCTCTTCTGCAAGCGCGATCTCTGGAGTCTCTGCGATAACTCCAATCCCAACGCCCATGTCGCCGAGACCATGTACGGCTACTCCGGCTCCTCCCTCTTCGGCTACTCCCACATCTACGGCGGCTACGCCGGCGGCCAGGCCCAGTACGCCCGCGTCCCCTTCGCCGACGTCGGCCCCATCAAGATCGAGAACGACCTCTCCGACGAGAAGGTCCTCTTCCTCTCCGACATCTTCCCCACCGGCTACCAGGGCGCCGAGAACGCCAACATCCAGCCCGGCGACACCGTCGCCGTCTGGGGTTGCGGCCCCGTCGGCCTCTTCGCCGTCGCCAGCGCCTACATGCTCGGCGCCGGCCACGTCATCGCCATCGACCGCTTCCCCGAGCGCCTCAAGCTCGCCCAGCGTGTCGGCGCCACCACCATCAACTACGAGCAGGATGGCGTCAACGTCATCGAGGCTCTGCGCGACCTCACCGGTGGCATCGGCCCAGACTCCTGCATCGACGCCGTCGGCATGGAGGCTCACTCCAGCACCCTCGTCGGCGCCTACGACACCGTCAAGCAGGCCCTCTCGCTCGAGACCGACCGCCCCTTCGTCCTTCGCCAGGCCATCCAGGCCATCCGCAAGGGCGGCACCCTCTCCATCCCCGGCGTCTACGGCGGCGTCCTCGACAAGGTCAACTTCGGCGCCGCCTTCGGCAAGGGCATCCACATGAACATGGGCCAGACCCACATGATGAAGTACCTCAAACCCCTCCTGCAGCGCGTCGAACAGGGCCAGATCGATCCCACCTTCATGATCTCCCACCGCATCGGCATCGACCAGGCCCCCGAGTTCTACAAGCTCTGGCAGCAGAAAGACGAAGCCGTCACCAAGATCGTCATCGACCCCTGGCAGAATCACATCGCCCACCCCGACATCCGCACTGCATCGAACGGCCGGGCCGCCTAGCGAGCCACCACAGCCAGAAATTCCGAGAAGCCGACTTGTCGTGACCGAATCGAAAGCGATGACTCTTTGCGCTGAGCCAGTCGCGTGCGACTATGCTTCGAGCATGAGTCGGACTTCCGTAAGATCCGGTGTGGTGCGAGCGGCCCTCGTTCTTCTTGCCGCTTCCGCCTTCGGTTCGTCGTCTGCGAGAGCCCAGGATCCAGCCTCGCTTCGATCGGGCTTTCGCGGGAAGTTACTGGTGGTTGCCTGCGATACGGACATGCTTGCTTCGGCGTACTCCAACGGCAAGCTGGGACCGGCTGTTGGTCCCGATGTGCTCTCGATCATCCGGCTTGACCGTGCTTGGGTGTCTCCTGTCGCAACAGTGGAGGTCTCGAACTCGGTCACGGGTCCACCTGCAGCCGTGGTAGTTACTCCGGATGGCCGCTTCGCGATCGTGGTCGAAACCCAAGGTTCGCGCCCTGCGAACAAACCAGACGCAACGATGAAGGACTTGGCACCCGGCAAGAAGATTACCGTCGTCGATCTGGTCGATCCAGATAAGCCGACGGTCATCCAGCAGATCGAATCCTATGAACGGGCCGTGTCGGTTGCGATCAATTCTGCGGGAACTTTGGTTGCCGTAGCTTTCTCGCCAGAGAAGCACACGCAGGTGCCCTTGGTGATCTACCACCTGAGAAACGGGAGATTGATTGACCCTGTCGAGCCTAGGGTCCCCGGCTACACATCCGTTGATGATCTGATGGACGCGGAGTTCTTACCTGGAGGCGAGGTGCTCGGCCTCGTGTACAACTCCGACGGCAGTCCTGGAGCAGGGCGCCCTCGACTCTCGTTGCTGCAGTATCACGAAGCAGCAGGCGCAGTAACACTAGAGGCCTGGGGGAACCCTGTCATTGTGGAGCCGAACCCGTATCTTGTGAAGTTCACTGGGGACGGCCGGTTTGCCGTTGTAAATTCCATGGACTACAAAGCTGCAAATGCGCGAGGAACGGTCACAAGCATTCAACTCGCTGCGCGAAAGGTCAGCCAGGGGGAGCCACAACACGTGGTCGTGTCGCGCGCTTCGACCGGCAGGTATCCAGAGGGCTTGGCGATCAGTCCGAACGGACGGTGGGTCGCCACGGCGAACCTTGAGGACAGCTCGCTCCCGGTAGATGACCCCAAGCAGCAATTCTTCGCGTCCATCTCACTAGTGCGCATGGACCCTGACTCTGGACGGCTGGAACGCGTGGGCGATTTCGCCTTCGACGGTGTTCTTCCAGAACCTATCGTCTTCGACGACTCGAGTCGCTTCATCGCTTCTTCCAGCTTCGGTCGTTTCGAGGATCCAAAGGCCGGCGGCTCGATTGATCTCTGGCGGATCAGTGAACAAAACCCTCAATCTGGTCGGGTTGAACTAATCAAGCTGAGAGAGTCGATTCCTGTAAGCCGCGGACCACAATCTATGGCCATTGTGAGATAGGTACCGAGAACGCCGATGTTTTGACTCAAGGCCATGGACGACGCGAGTGAGCGGGCCGAGACAGCCAGAACCATCTCGCGTCTAATCGACCGCAGACCTATGGCACAGCCGGCATCGCGACAGACTACGACTGCGGACGAAAGCGCCGCCCTCGACCCCACCGGCCAGCTCTGGTGGCACCACATGCTCGCCGGCGACTTCGAGGCCGCCTGGCAGATCAACGACGCCCGCCGCCTCGCCGCCGTGCCCGACCCGCACCGCATGTGGAACGGCTCCCCCATCGACGGTCGCCACCTCATCCTCCGCTGCCTCCACGGCCTCGGCGACGCCATCCAGCTCCTCCGCTACGTCCCGCTCATCCGCGCGCGCGCCGCCTCGCTCACCGTCGAGGTTCCCCCCGGCCTCCTCGAGCTCGCCCACTACCTCCCTGGCGTCGACCGCGTCATCACCTGGGGCGAGCACGCTCCCGCCACCCCGCCCGCCTGGGACCTGCAGCTTGAGATCAATGAGCTTCCCTACCTCTTCCGCACCACCCTCGGCACCATCCCGCCCCCACTCCATCTGCACCTTCCTGAGTCCGCCCGCACCCGCGCCCGCCAGCTTCTCTCGCCCATGCCCACCCCTCGCATCGGCCTCGCCTGGGAGAGCGCCGCGTGGAACCCCGAGCGCTCCATCCCTCTCGCTCTCCTCGCCCCTCTCTTCACCCTCCCCGCCACCTTTGTTAGCCTGCAGCTTCCCGTCGCCGAGGCCGCCAACGCCGCCCTCCTCGCCGCACACCACATCCGCACCGCCAGCCAGGCCGGCCCGGGCCTCGTCTCCCTCGCCGCCGTCATCGCCGAGCTCGATCTCGTCCTCACCGTCGACACCCTCGCCGCTCACCTCGCCGCCACCCTCCACCGCCCCACCTGCCTCCTCCTGCAGCACGAGGCCGACTGGCGCTGGCTCTCCACCCGCACCGACTCCCCCTGGTACCCCACCCTCCGCCTCTACCGCCAACCCACCCCCCAAACCGACGACCTCACGACCCAACCCACCTCGCCCACGACCCAGCCCGCAAATCACGCAACTCAACCCGCCAACCCCGCGACCCAGCCGGTCGACGCCACAACCCAACCCGCTGCCCCGGCGGCCGATTCCACCCAGCAGTCCGCCTGGACACCCGTCCTTGATCGACTCCGCGCCGACCTCAACGCGTGGATCTCCTCCCCCTAGATCGCCTTTATGCAGCGCAGTGTCATCGCGACCGGAGCGGGCCGTCGCATCGTCCGCACAGTGGAAGAGACCTGCAGCGTCGGTCGACGCGCACCCCGGCCTGGACAGAAGTGCACCCCCGTCAAGCCTGTATCTCACGACCGCCTCCACAGGGAGAGCAGCACCTGCCCCCCAGAATCGTCCCGACCGTGGCGCAGTCACCCCCACCCCTCACGTATCCTGAAAGTACAACCCCGCACCCGTCCCTGAATCGAAGACCATAACTCACGCGTTTCGAAGACTTTGCCGTCCAATACCTCGGAAAATAAGGACTTTACGTCAGACCAACCCTTCAAGTCCGGACCTAAGCCCAGCCGTTCGAAGACTTTGCACAAGAACCGGGGGGATGGGGGAGTACCGCACACCATGCCAGCCACCGCCGACGAGACCACACCACCGTCTACACCCGCCATCGCCTGGGACGGCTTCGACGCCTACCTCTTTGATATCGACGGCACGCTCCTCAACTGCACCGACGCCGTTCACTACTTCGCCTTCTGCGACGCTCTCTCCTGGGTCGCCGGCCGCCCCCTCAACCTCGACGGCGTCGCCGTTCACGGCAACACCGACGTCGGCATCCTCGCCGACGCCCTCCGCCTGGCCGCCGTCGATGAGTCCGTCTGGCGCCCCCACCTTTCCGCCATGCAGCAGCGCATGGCCGACGCGGTCACCCGTGATCAGGCCCAGATCGTCGCCGACCCCCTGCCCGGCGTCGTCGAGGTCCTCACCTATCTCCAGAGCCGGGGCGCCCTCCTCGGCGTCGCCACCGGCAACCTCGAGACCATCGGCTGGGCCAAACTAACCCGCGCCGGCCTTCGCAGATTCTTCCGCTTCGGAGGCTTCAGTAACCACGCCTACACCCGCCCCGAGGTCTTCCGCGCCGCCGCCGAGCAGGCCCGCACCCTGCACGGCTCCGACGCCTCCATCTGCGTCGTCGGCGATACCCCCTCGGATATCACCGCCGCCGCCCACAACGGCCTTCCAGTCATCGCCGTGGCCACCGGCGTCTTCTCCACCGCCGACCTCGCGCCGCACCATCCAACCTGGTGCGTCGCCAGCATGACCGAACTTCTCGCCACCCCAACCACCTAGCGCGAGCGTCTCACCCCCGCGACCGTCCCGACGCCTCGCGAACGATGCGTTCAAACTCCTTCGCCCGCCGCTCCGCCGTGTGCTCTCCGAGCACCCGCTCCCGCGCCCGTCGCCCCAACTCCCGTGCCTCCTCCGCCGAGGTCTCGCCGAGGATCGCCAGCATCTCCTCCGTCGAGTCCGCCAGCAGGATCTCGGCCCCCGGCCGGAAGAAGCTCTCGATCCCCGTCCACCGGTCCGAGATCATCGCCGCCCCGCACGCCGCCGCCTCGAACAGCCGCACCGACGGGGAGTACCCCACCTCGACCATGCTCCGCCGCGTCAGATTCAGCGTGAACCGGCACGAGGAGTAGAAGGCCGCATGGTCCCGCGGCGAGACATGAATCATCTGTCGCACGTTCTCCGCCCACACCGTCTCCTCCGGATACATCGGCCCCGCCACCAGAAACCGCTCCTCCGGCAGCACCCGCGCCACCTGATCGAGCATCCCCATCAGCTTCCCCTGCCGGTCCGGGGCGTACGTGCCGAGGTAACTCACCAGCGCCTCGAACTCCGCCCGCACCGCCATCGGCCGATGCTCCTCCGGATCGACCGAGCAGTAGAGCGGCACCGCCCAGGGCGACCCGAACCGCCCCTCGATCTCGTCCAGCAGGGGGCCGCCCGTGAAGCTCATGTACGCGTCATACCGCCTCACATCGTCAGCCCGCAGGTACTCCGTCGCTCCCCGCTCCCGCAGCGCCGCAATCGTGATCGGCGTGTCGATGTCGTAGAAGAGCAGTGGCCGGTCCGTCACGTCCGCAATGCGCTCGCGTGCCTCCGTCGCATCACCGAAGAACGACCCGATCACGACCGCATCCGCCCGTGCCGCCTCCTCAAGCACGCGTGGCAGCACCTCCTCCCACGCGTCGTAGAGCAGCACCGCCGCAAACTCCGGCTCCGGCATGTCGCGATTCCCGGCGTACCACTCCACATTCTTCTCGACGAACACGATGCTGTGCCCGCGCCGCGCGAGCGCCTTCAGCAGCGACCGGTACGTCGTCGCATGCCCGTTCCCCCACGACGAGGTAATCGAGAGACCAAGAAACAGCAGCTGCACGCTCGCCGTCCTACTGAGCCACGAGCGCGTGCGCCGCTGCCGCCGCCGCACCGTCGTCAAAGCCATGCTCCATCGCGTGGTGGATCCGCGCCGCACGCTCCGCATAGGTGTGATCCCTCAATCCCCGCGCCAGCAGCCGGTCCCCCATGGCGCGCGCTGCCGCCGCATCCTGCCGCCGCAGGGCCGCCACGACGTCCTCCGCCGACCCGACCACCTCCAACTCGTCACCGCCTGGCCGGAAGAACATCTCGATCCCCGGCCATGCATCGCACAGCAGCGCCCCGCCCGCCCCTGCAACCTCGAACACGCGTGTCGGGGGAGAGTAACCATAGCTTGCCATCGACGCCCGATTGATGTTCAGCACCATCTTCGCCGAGCAGTTCACCTGATTGTGCAGCGCCGTTGGCACATGCCCCAGCCAGCGCACGTTGGCCGGCATCGCCTTGTCACCCCAACCCTCTCCGCCGATGACAAAGCGCAGCTCCGGCGCCAGCGCCGCCGCCCGCAGAAACAGCTCCTCCACCCGCGCCTCACGATCCGGCAGCCGGTTACCGAGAAACACCAGATCGCATGCATACGCCGCCTCGGGCGCAACAGGGAAGTGCGTCTCCGGGTCGAGTCCGTTCGGCACCACGAAGTAGTTTCGCGCTCCATGGCGCCGGTACTCCAGCTCTGCCTGCTCGCCGCCGCAGTAGCTGATCACCGCATCGTACTGCGCAAGCGACGCGGGAAACGGGTCCGCCGGGTTCGCGTTCATCCGCGCTACCGTCGCTGGCGTGTCCACGTCGCAGAAGACGATCTTCGCCCGCCCCTTGCACTCGAGCACGCGCCGCTCCAGCAGCGCATCGTCAACTCCGACGCCGCTGTGCTTCACCACCACGTCCGCCTCACACGCCTCTTCGAGGACTGCATCCAGACCCGCCGTTGGCTCGTACACGACCGACCGCGCATAGCTGAAGTCCTCCGCGTCACGATGACTCTGTCGTCCAAACGCATCCGGCTCGGCAAACGTGATCGTGTGCCCCAGCCTTGCGAGCTCCTTGTAGATGCCGCGATAGTACGTCGCCGCGCCATTCCAATAAGACGAGACCAGGCTCGATCCGATCGCGAAGATCTTCACCCGAGTACCTCCCCGCAGATCGCCGTCAACTCCTCCGCGCGATGCCCGCACGTGTGCCGCGCGAGCACCGTGTGCAGACCCCGCTCCGCCTGAGCACGCGCCGCAACCGGATCGTCCAGCAGCTCGCGCATCGCCGCTGTCATCGCCGCTCCACTCTCCACCATCTGAAGATCTCCCTCCGCAAACAGCTCTTCCACATCTCGCCATGGAGCCGAGAGCAGCGGAACACCCGACGCCAGCGCCTCAAAGACCCGAATCGTCGGTATCCCGCACATCGCCGCCGTGTACTGCTGCCGCGGAATGTGCACCGTCAGACCGCTCTCCGCATACACCTCAGGCGCGGAGAGATTCGGCAGATACCCGCGATACTCTACGCCGGCCGCGCCGAGCGCTGCGAGCGCGTGCTCCGGATAGCGCACCCCGTAGATCGCAAAGCCACGCTCGCGAAGCTCTGTCGCCGGCTCGAGCAGATAGGTGCGGATCTCTGCCGCCCGCTCGTCCTCCCCCCAGTTTCCGATCCACACCACATCCGTCTTTCGCGTGGCGTCTCGCGGATAGAAGACGGTTGTGTCTGCCGCCTCGTGCAGCGTCCACGTCCGCGTCACACTAAAGCGCTCGCGATAGATCGTCCGCAGCGACTCGCCAAACGCGATCACGCCGTCAAAGCGCGTCACCTGTAGCGATGCAATCGCCTCGGGTGAGCTCGATGCGCGATGGTGCGTGTCGTGAAACAGTGCCCGGAAGCCGAGCCGATCCCGCGCCCGCAGCACCTCATCGATCAGCTCCGGCCGGTTCCACTCATGCACAATCACCACGTCCATGTCCGCAAGAGCCGCGTCGAGAGTCGCCGGCTCTTGCGGCATCGTCTTCACCGATAGCTCCGGGAACACCGCAGTGAAGGCTGCCAGTGCCGCACGCCCCTTCGCCTCGTCCAAGAGGTTCGTCTCTGACCAGCTGCCCGGCTCCTCGAATGCAGTCACCTCGTGACCTATCGTCGTCATCGCCCGCAGCAGACCGCGAAGAAAGTGAGCGTTCCCGTTGTTCCAGTCCGACCGCAGCGAGTGCAGCACGTACGCGATGCGCAGCCTACGCGACATGCGCACCTCGTTCCCCCACGATCAGTGTCCGGTACATCGACTCATACTCGTCCGCCATGCGCCCGGAGCGGAAGCAGCGCAGAGCCCGTGCTCGGCATCGAGCGGCCACGTCGCGCACCCGACCCGGGTCCCCTGCCAGCTCACGCAGTAGGGCGCCGAGCGCCTCCGCATCGTTCTTCGCGAAGAAAAGTGCGTCTCCGCCCCACACCTCGCGCAGTGTCGCAAGGTCATTTGCAACGATCGCGCACCCCGCCATCGCCGCCTCGACTGGAGCCAGTCCAAACGGCTCGTAGCGCGACGTCACCACGTAGATCGCGCTCTCCCGCAGCAACGCCTCAAGTGCGTCCGGAGCCAGTGCGCCCACATACGCAACGCCCCCTGCCGCGCTGCCGCTCCGGTGCGCTCGTATCGGTGCCGCTCCCACGCGCGACGCCTCGCCCGCAACGAAGATCGGTAGCGCGGGCTTCACGTCTTCGAGCAGCCTTACATTCTTACCCTCATCCCACAGCCGTCCGCACGTCACGGCCTGCATCCGCTTGCCCGCAAACAGCTCCGGCTCAGTCATCCCCGCACTCGCCGTCTCGCGCCCATTGGCAATCACCCACGTCTGCGTGCCGGGATCGAACTCGTGCCGCAGCTCCTCGGCGTACGCCCGTGTCGGCGCTACGACAGCCTTCGCGCCACGAAGCCCCGCGTGGACGATCTCGCGATACCGCGCGCGCCACGCCGCCTCTGGCATCGCCTCGCCGTACCGCGCGCGCCACCAGCTCAGCACGTCGCTGTGCGCCACCACCACCTTCGGCGCGCCCACCGGCAGCGCCCCATAGCAGAACTGGTTGCTGTGCACCACATCCGGACCAAACTCGTTACAGATGCCAAGCATCTGCGCCGCGGTCTGCTCGTAGCAGTGTCCTCCATCTTCCATCCACTCGAGCGGCGCCTCCACATGCCGCGTGGAGAAGAGATCCCTCCACTGCATTGCTGCCTCGGCAAGGACCGCCTCCTGCGCCGTCGACGGGCGATCCGGCCCTACTGTCACCAGCATCACCGCCCATCCTCGTGCCAGCATCTGCCGTTCAAGATCGGTGCTGTAGGTCCACACCCCGCCGACCGTATCGGTCGTCATCACGAGACGCATTCGAGCTCCGGCAACGAGAGCGGCTGCTGCGCCTGGATGTCGCTGTACCCTTTATCCGCAAAGAGATTAAGATAGAACGCGTGCGCCCGCTCCCATGCCTCATCGTCCGGCTGCGCGCCGAACGTCTCCACGTACTTCGGGCTGCCAGGGAAGGGAAACATCGGCACCGGCTCGCTCACCCACACACCATGCTGCTTGAGGTTCTCTTGGAAGCTGGCCACCAGCGCCGGATCATCCTCCGGCGTCTTGATCAGGTTGGCCTGCACCCAAGGAATGCGCTGCCGCGCATACAGCAGCAGTTCGGTGATGCGATCGGTCGTCAGCCGGCACTTCTTGTTCATCGCATCCCGACCAGCCTCCGTTACAGATTCAATCCCACACTCGACCGAGATGGTGTGTGCGCGTCCCAGCAGGTCGAGCGTCTCCTCGTCCCACAGATCAATGCGCGATTGGAAGCCGATCTCGATCGGCCGCTCCGCAATAGCCTCGAGCAGAACCTTTACATTCTTGCCAACGCCGAAAATCTCGTCGATGAAGTAGATGTACCCCACACCTCGCGCGATCAGCGCATCGATCTCCGCCACCACTTCGGCCACATCGCGTTCGCGATATTTGTTACGAAACAGGGTCTTATTGCAGAAGTTGCACGACCACGGGCACCCGCGCGCAAACTCGACCTCCGCTCCCAGACCATGCGTCTCGGTAAAGACGTGGTGTTTGTGCGCGTGACGCTCGACTGGATACCGGCTGTAGTCCAGCGTTCCGATCGCCCCCATGTTCACCTGTCCCAGCCCGGGCGTCTGGTGCACGCGCCCTGCCTCATCCCGCCAGCACGCGCCCGCGATCGTCTCCCACGCCCGCGTCGGCAGCTCCGGCAGAAGCTCATCCGGCTCACCGCGCAGAAGAACGTCCGCGCCCAGCTTGCGCAGCGCCGCCGCCGGTGTCGCCGATCCATGCGGACCGATCGCGACCTTCACGTGCTTGCCCTGCAGCTCAGCAAACCACTGCCGTGGCACACGCAGCTCCGGCTGTGGACATCGCCAGAAGAGGTACGACGGCGCCGTCGGGATCACCAGGAACTCCGGGGCAAAGTGAGCCACCCGTCTCTGTGCCTCTGAAAGTGACAGATCCTCCATCAACGCATCGACTAGCAGCACCTCGTGCCCGGCGCGCTCCAGAAACTGCTGCGCACTTAGCAGCTCGATCGGAAAGTGTGGCTCCTGGCAGCCGAAGTACGTCGACCCCTCAAAGGTCCATCGCGGATTGACCAGGGCAAACCTCACAGCGCCACCTCCTGTACCAGCGCCGCCGGCTCGCTCGCGACCCCACGCAGATAGCTGCCGCCAAGAGACCCGAGCAGTGCCTGGTGCTCCCGCCAGAAGCACTCCAGATCGGCAAGGATGCGATCGACGCCCAGTCGTGGCGACCAGCCCGTGTCCGCCCTCAGTAGATCGCAGTTGGAGAGATACAGCGGCTGGTCGCCCGGCCGTACGTCACCCCGCAGACAGTGCACCGTGTGCCCGGTGCGCTGCTCGATTCGCACCAGCAGCTGCCGGATCGACATCGCCTGTCGCACGCCGCCGCCCACGTTGTAGATCCGCCCTCGCGTCGTCGCGATCCGCTCCCGCACACCGTCCATCGCGCGGATCAGGTCGTCCACATGCAGCAGGTCCCGCACTTGGCAGCCGTCGCCGTAGATCGTCACCGGCCGGCCGGAGAGCGCGGAGTAGAGAAAGTGCGCGACCCAGCCCTGATCCTCCGTGCCGAACTGCCGGGGCCCGCAGATGCAGGACATGCGAAACACCACCGTCGGCAGGTTGTAGATGCGCGCATAATCGCGCACATATTGATCCGCCGCGCCCTTCGAGCAGCCATACGGCGAGTGGAAGTCGAGCGGCATCTCCTCCGACACCCCGCGAAAGCTCGCCTCCGCGACCGCGTAGCGATCGCCGCGCCGCTCCACCAGCGTGCGCTCCAGGCTTCCATAGACCTTGTTTGTCGAGGTAAACAGCACCATCGGCGTCGTGCCCGTGCGCTTTGCGGAGAGTCGCGCCGCCTCGAGCACGTTCAGCGTTCCCATCGCGTTCACCTCGAAGTCCGACCGCGGATCCTCGACCGACGTCGTCACCGCGACCTGCGCCGCAAGGTGATAGATCTCATGGACTCCGTGTGCCGCCTCGCCCAGCGCGGCCGCATCGCGCACATCGCCGCGCACCATCTGCAGCATGCCCCGACCGGCGTCCAGCCGTCGCAGCCACTCCGCATTGTGCTGCGTGCCTGCGCGGGAGAGGCTGTCGTACACGCGCACCTCGCAGCCGTCTTCGCGAAGCAGGTGCGCCGCAAGATTGCTGCCGATAAATCCGGCCCCGCCCGTCACCAGAACCTTTCGTGTGCTCATCGTGCCGGCTCCTCTCCACTGCGGCGTTCGCGTGCCCTCATCGTCCACGCGCCCCTCATGCGCTCAACCCGTACGCGCTCAGCTGCTCCAGCATCGCGCCGGACTTGTCCTCCGCCTTCTGCGACTCAAGCCACTCCGCGAGCTCCTGGAACCCCTCCTCGTGCGTGACCTGCGGCTCATACCCCAACAGCTCCTTCGCCCGCGTCAGATCCGCAAAGCAGTGCCGTATGTCGCCCGCGCGATACTTCTCGGTGATCACCGGCTCCATCCGCTTGCCAAGCGACTGCGAGACCAGCTCCGCGACCCGGCGGATCGACACCGGTTGCCCCGAGCCCACGTTGACCACAGCATTTCGCGCCCGCGCCGGATCCATCGCCAGCAGGTTGGCCCGAACAATATCGTGCACACTCACAAAGTCCCGCTGCTGCTCGCCATCCTCAAAGACCAGCGGCGGTTGATCGTTGATCAGCCGTGACGCAAAGATCGCCGCCACACCCGTGTACGGATTCGAGAGCGCCTGGCGTGTGCCATAGATGTTGAAGAACCGCAGCGCCGTCACCGGCAGACCATACGTTCGCCCGTAGATCAGGCACAGCTCCTCCTGGTCCCGCTTCGAGAGCGCATACATGGAGTTGATCTCGGACGGCTTCGTCTCGCTCGTCGGCCGCGGAACCAGCACGCCGCCGCACGCATCGCAGTGCAGATCCCACTCGCCCCGCCGCAGCTGCTCGACCGCGCGCACCGGGGGCGCCGCCCCTTGGCCACAGCTGCCGCAGACGTAGTTGCCCTCACCGTAGATTGACATCGACGACGCGACCACCAGCTTCTCGACCGGCCGCTCACCGCGCTTCGTCCGGTCCAGCATCGCCTGCAGCAGAGACGCCGTGCCCAGCGTGTTCACGCTCATGTACCGGCTGATCTCGTACATCGACTGCCCGACGCCGACCACCGCGGCAAAGTGAAAGACCACGTCCACCCCGTCGAGCGCGCGATCCATCACCGCCGCATGCCGCACATCGCCGACGATCAGCTCGACCTCCGGCGCAAGGTAGTCGGGCACCCCGTCCGGATGCACCTGCGGGTGCAGCTCGTCGAGCACCCGCACCGCGTGCCCCGCCCGCAACAGCCCGTCCGCAAGGTGCGACCCGACGAACCCGGCACCACCCGTGATCAAGACCTGCTTGCGCATACCACCTCCGTGTCGGTCATCTCTCGTCCAGCACCGTCTCCGGACCGCGCGAGCGTGTACCGCTCCGCCGCCCACGCCGCAAAGTCGGCAAACTCCTGGTTGTTTCGTGGCGGACTCGTGTGATGCGCCTCTACCCCAAGATCCTCCGGCGTAAAACAAAGCGTCAGCGACGTCTCGAACTCCCCAAGCATTGCCTGCTGCCGGTCCAGCCACGCCACACCGCCCGGCCGCCGCGCGTCCGCCCAGCTCAACCCCGTCCGCAGATGCCGCACCCCGTGCGCACGCATCCACGCCGCCGCCGGCTCCAGCCGGTGATCTTCGAAGTGAAACCACTGGCACAGACCGATCGAGCCGTCCGTCGGAAACTCCGGCGTCACCAGCTTCTCCGCGCCATCATGCTTCATCAGCCCCATGTAGTAGTGGCGATAGTACGACGATCCCTCCGCCTCTTTGTGCCGCGTCTCCGCCGCCCAGCTCGGCGGCAGATCGTAGAGGCTGTACCAGTGCACGCGCTCGGCACGCCCGCGCAGCAGCTCTACCGTGCGTTTGAAGCCAAACTGCTGCACCTCCTCGGCCCCGAACGACGACGCCCCCACCTCCGTCACCCAGATCGGTTTGCCCGTCACCGCCCTCGCCTCGGCCACCCGGTCCGGCCACTCGTTAATCGACCAGTGATTCCAGTCCAGCGGAAACCCATGCACCGCGACCGCGTCGACCAGATCCGTCACGCCGTAGCTGCGCATCAACCGGAGAAAATCGCAGTCGCACGACGACACGCCCCCCAGCACGATCGGCAGCGTCGGATTCACGGCGCGAATGGCACCCGCGGCCATCCTCACCATCTCGGCAAATCGCTTCCACTCCGGATCGAGGTGGAAGTTCCAGTGCGATAGGTTATTCGGCTCATTCCACAGCACAAACGCCTCAACCACGGTGCTCCTCCTGCTCTCCGGGGCTCGCACTCATCCACACCCGTCCGCTCAGCTCATACTGCTGCCGGCTCGCGCCGCCTCGCCGTACATCTCTCGGCGCACATAGCCATGTCTCCTGCTCCGGGTGCCCGACGATCTCCATGCCTGCGCTCCGCAGCATCGCCTCCGCCCCCGCCAGATTCGGAATCCATGCGTTTGTGGGATCGCCCGCGTAACTCCGTTCGATGAAGTGCATACGCGGCATCTCCGCCGCCGCGAAGACGTCCTTGTCCTCAAAGCCATACTCCGGCGCCACCGGAGCCGACTCAACCCGCTCCGGAAAAGGCCGCAGCATCGTCTGGAAGAGCAGGTGGCCGCGGACCTTCAGCACCACCTTGTCCAGCGCATATAACGGGTATCGCAGGTGATAGAACACACCCATGAAGATCACCAGATCGAAGCTCTCCTCGATCCGGTCCAGCTCATACACACTCATCTGCTCAAACTCGACCTCGAGCCCGCTCACCTCGGCGGCCCATCGCGCCTGCCGCAAGTAGTGCTCGTCCGCATCGATGCCAAGTACGCGCCCCGCGCCCCGCCGCTTCATCTCGAGCGAGTAGAAGCCCGCGTTGCACCCGATATCCAGCACCGTCTTCCCTTCGAGACTTGCTGGAACGCACGTCTGAATGCCCTCCCACTTCACCGTGGGATAGTCGCCGAGAAAGTGATCGGGCGCGGTCTGCTCGCCCGCCAGATGAAGGTTGTGAAACCAGGGACCCAGGCGTGCAATCTGTTCCCTGAACTGTCCAGCATGCGGCAAGGCGCGGCTCCAACGAAAAGAGTTCCGCCATGGCTCGTGCGACGGTTGGTGCAAAACTGAGCAACAAAGGTTCTGTCGAGCATAGATGATCCTTTGTTCTAAACGGTAGCCTCTACAAAGGTTTCTGTCGCCGCTTTCGCGAACAAAGCAAATGTCGCCTATCCAACAGATGGCGGTGATCCACCCCATCTTGCATCTGTCCCTTCCACCCGTCGAGCCACACCGTCCCCGTCTTTCGCCCTGCTGTAAATGCGGTCTCGCTCACCGAAGCGCCTCTGCAGGCACAGACGCGGCAACAGTCCGCGGCGTCCCGTCACCTCGCGAGAAAAGAGAGACCAGAAAGCCTCTCCGCTGTGTAAGATCGCAGGGCCCACCATGTCTACGAAGACGCCGCGTCCAACCCTCACGTCCGCGCGCTCGCGCACTCCGCGTGCCCTTCCCGAGCGCCTCCGTCACCACCCACTTCGGCTCGTGGCGCGCAATGGCAACCTTCTCTCCGACCACGCCGCCGGCTCCGACACGCCCTCCTCGCCACGCCGGCCTCGCCCCAACCACCCCGCTTACCGCCACGCACTGCTCTGGCTCGGCCTGGGCGCCCTCCTTCTTCTTACCGCCCTCACGCAGCTCATGGCCCAGACCGCTCGCGAGGCCCCGGCACCCCCGACCATTCACGCCGACCCGGCCCACCATACCTGGACCCTCTCCGCCGGCGAGATGAGCTACGTCCTCGGCGTCAACGATCAGCAGGCTCTGCAGACCCTCTACTGGGGACCGCGCCTCTCCGCCACGACCAGCCTCTCTGAGGCCCACGCCCTTCCCGAGGCCGCCTCCTTCGACAACTCCACCTCCACCACTCCACTCGAGTACTCCGGCTGGGGCGGCGGTCTGCCCTACGAGCCCGCCCTGAAGATCTCCTCTCCTGACGGCAATCGCTCCCTCATCCTCCACTTCGGGGATGCCAGGATCTCCGGCGATCGCGACCTCGACGTCACCCTCACCGACATCGTCGCGCCCATCACCGTCCATCTCCTCTACCATCTCGATCCCGGCGGCATCCTCGCCCGCTCCGCCCGTATCGAGAACCACGGCAAAGTCCCCGTGACCCTCGAGCAGGCCAACTCCGCTACCTGGAACCTCGAGCCGCGCTCCACCTACCAGCTCTCCACCCTCACCGGCCGCTGGGGCGCAGAGTGGCAGCTTCACACCGAGGCCCTCCACCCCGGCTCCCGCGTCCTCGAGAGCCGCCGCGGCTCCACCTCCCATCAGCAGAATCCCTGGTTCGCCGTCTCGGACAGCCGCGAGACTACCGAGCAGGCCGGCCCCGTTTGGTTCGGTGAGCTCGGCTGGTCCGGCTCCTGGCACATCAACGTCGAGCAGACCCACGCCGACCGCGTCCGCATCACCGGCGGCTACAACTCCTTCGACTTCGCCTATCCCCTCGCCCCCGGCGCCTCACTCGAGACCCCGCCCTTCTACGCCGGCTACACCTCCTCCGGCCACGGCGAAGCCTCTCGCATCCTTCATCGCTTCCAGCAGGCCTCCATCCTGCCCCAGTCTCCGCACCCCAAGCTTCGTCCCGTCCTCTATAACTCCTGGGAGGCCACGACCTTCTCTGTCGATGAGCCCGGTCAGCTCGCCCTCGCCGAGAAGGCCGCCAGACTCGGCGTCGAACGCTTCGTCATTGATGACGGCTGGTTCGGCCAGCGCAAGGACGACCACGCCGGCCTCGGCGACTGGTACGTCAATCCGCAGAAGTTCCCCCACGGCCTCAAGCCGCTCATCAATCGCGTCCACGCCCTCGGCATGGACTTCGGTATCTGGGTCGAGCCCGAGATGGTCAATCCCGACTCCGATCTCTACCGCAAACACCCCGACTGGGCCATGAACTTTCCCGGCCGCCCCCGCACCGAGGCTCGCAACCAGCTCCTGCTCAACCTCGCCCGCCCCGACGTCCGCGACTACACCTTCCAGTGGCTCGACAAGCTCGTCACCGATAATGACATCGCCTTCCTCAAGTGGGACTACAACCGCAACTGGTCCGAGCCCGGCTGGGACGCCGTCCCCCTCGCCGAACAGAAGACCATCTACGTCAAGTACGTCCAGAACCTCTACTCCATCCTCGACGAGCTCCGCCGCAAACACCCTCGACTCGAGATCGAGTCCTGCTCCGGGGGTGGCGGTCGCGTCGACCTCGGCATCCTCCGCCATACCGACGAGGTCTGGCCGTCTGACAACACCGACGCCCTCGACCGCCTCACCATTCAGGACGGCTTCACCCACGCCTACACCCCCGGCGTCATGATGGCCTGGGTCACCGACGTCCCCAACTTCCTCGACCGCCGCACCATCCCCCTCGACTTCCGCTTCCTCGTCGCCATGTCCGGCTCGCTCGGCGTCGGCAGCGACCTCAACAAGTTCTCTCCTGAAGACACCAGCACCGCCACCCGCATGGTCGCCTTCTACAAGCAGGTACGCCCCCTCGTGCAGCAGGGCGAGCTCCACCGCCTCCTTCGCTCTACACCCGACGAGCAGGGAAGTGGCGAGCGCATCCTCGACGGCGAGCAGACTGCCGTCCAGTACGTCAGCCCCGACCGCGGCCAGTCCGTCGTCTTCGCCTACCTGCACTCCCAGCACTTCGGCCGCCCCTTCGCGCAGCTCCGCCTCGAAGGCCTCGACCCCGCCGCCACCTACCAGCTCACTCCGCTCGACCCCGGCAAGCTCTCCAATCCCGCTGAGCCCCAACACTTCTTCCCGCGCGAGGGCTCGGCGCCCCTGCCGCCCCCGCTGCCCACCATGACCGGCTCGCAGCTCATGGGCGTTGGCCTGCAGTTCGATCTCCACGGCGACTACGACGCCACCGCCGTCCGCCTCGAACGCGTCAACCCGTAGTCTCGCCCGCAAGGGGATCCACCTGCTCACCAGAGCGCAGCGGAGTCGAGGCGCTCCTGCCGCGCCCGTCGTCGACACCGTCGCAGTCCGGTTGACCAAGGACAAGTCGTCAAGCAATCGCATCACTCCGCGAGGTGTCGTCGACAGGCCCGCCGACGTATAGTCCATCCAGAGACTTGGAGCCAGTTTCCTGATGAACCGTCGCGACCTCCTCCGCACCTCCGCTCTTACCGCCGCCGCTCTCGCCACTCACACCCGCGCCCAGATCTCCTCTGCGACCGCCGCCTCGGCGTTACCCGACCCTGCGATTGAGCGCGTCCTCCTCGTCACCAAGTGCCACCTCGACGTCGGCTTCACCGATACCCAGCGCAACGTCGTCCAGAAGTACTATGACGTCTACTATCCTGCCGCCATCGCCCTCGCCGCACAGCTCCGCAGCCGCCCCGACGGCCCCCGCTACACCTGGACCACCGGCTCTTGGCTCCTCTACACCTATCTCGAGCAGGCCACCCTCACCCAGCGCAGGACGATGGAGCAAGCCATCCAGAACGGCGACATCGCCTGGCACGCCCTCCCGTTCTCCTGGCAGACCGAGCTCCTTCCCCGCTCCATGATCGAGGGCGGCCTCAGCCTCTCGCAGATCCTCGACCGCCGCTTCGGCACCCACACCTCTGGCGCCAAGATGTCCGACGTCCCCGGCCACACCCGCGGTCTCATCGCCCCGCTCGCCGCCGCCGGCGTCACCCTGCTCGACATCGGTGTCAACGCCGCCAGCACCCCGCCCGTGGTCCCCGACGTCTTCCGCTGGCAGAATCACACCGGCCAGGAGATCACTGTCCTCTACCACCGCCACGACTACGGCAGCACCCTGCCCATCCCCGGCTCCAAGCTCGCCGTCTCCGTCGTCGTCAAGAACGACAACCTCGGCCCCCACACCCTCGACGAGCTCCTCGCCATCCACGCCCGACTCCACCAGCAGTTTCCTAACGCCGTTATCCAAGCGGCCTCGCTCACTCAGGTCGCCACGGCCATCTCCCCCTTTCGCAACCACCTTCCCGTCATCACCGGAGAGATCGGCGACACCTGGATCTACGGCATCCCGTCCGACCCGCCCAAGGTCGCCCGCTTCCTCGAGCTCACCCGCCTGCGCGAAGAATGGCTCACCCAGGGCAAACTCCACGCCGGCGACGACACCGACCGCGCCTATCTCCAGCACCTCCTCCTCTCGGCCGAGCACACCTGGGGTACTGACACCAAGTCCTACCTCGACTACCAGCACTATCGCCCCGCCGACCTCGCCCAGGCCGAAGCCGCCCACCTCCCCGGCTATGCCATCATGGAGACCTCCTGGCAGGAGAAGCGCGACAACATCACCGCCGCCGTCGCCACCCTGCCCACCCCTCTCCAGACCGAAGCCAACACCCGCCTTACCCGCATCTCGTCCCCTGCGATGCCATCGGTCAGCGCACCGCCTGCCGCCTCCGGTCCGCCCAGCCTCACCCTTGAAAATAGATACCTCAGCCTGCGGCTCGATCCTGAGTCCGGAACCATCATCTCCCTGACAGACAAACGCACCACCCGCGAGTGGGCGTCACCCGCCAACCCGTTGGCGCTCCTCACCTACCAGACTCTCTCCGCAGAGGACTTCGACGACTTCATTGCTCGCTACATCACCGTCAAGACCGACTGGGCCCCCAAGGACTTTGGCAAGCCGGAGATCGCCCCCTTGGGCGCTCACTCCACCGAGTACCAGCCACGCATCGAGCGATCAGCGGCGGCCTCCACGAGCGATCACCTGACCCTTGAACTTTCCGCCGGCTTCTTCGGACACAACCAAGCTGCCGCCAAACCATCGCCAGGGGACGCCATCTCCCCAACCGCCGCGGGGAGCTCCGTCGGCCCGGACCGTGACACCCTTGCAGATCTTGCGTTCCCTCACGCGCTTCGCCTTCACCTCGCTCTTGCGCCGGATCGCCCCTCCCTCGATCTCACGCTCACGGTAGAAGGCAAACCCGCCAACCGCCTTCCCGAAGCCCTCTGGCTCACCTTCTGCCCCATCGCACCCGACTCCGCCGGCTGGCTCCTCACCAAGTCCAGCGAACCCGTCCTCCCCGCCGAGGTCCTCGAGGGCGGCGGCCGCAACATGCACGCCGTCACCGGCCCTATCCGCTACGCCGATCCCCGCGGCGCCCTCACCTTCACCTCGCTCGACGCCCCCGTCGTCGCCCTCGGCCATCGCTCTCCCCTTAACTTCTCCCCGAAGCTCCCCAACCTCGCCGACGGCCTCCACATCTGCCTCTTCAACAACGCCTGGGGTACCAACTACCCCCAGTGGGCCTCCGGCAACTGGCACTATCGCTTCACCCTCGCCCTCAGCTAGGGCGTGTCCTCCCGAGCGTCATCGAGCCCTCGGCAGCTCTTCAGAGCAGCACAATCGCCCGTGTCCCGAAACCATCACAGCGATATGTGACGCGTCCAACGTAAGCGGCCCCGGCTACCCGCCACAAGCCAACCGCCACCCGCGCGCGCTACTATTGGAACCGCTTTCAGACACCGTCGCCAGGGACACCCAAGCCATGAATCGCCGCCGCTTCCTCCAGACCTCCTCCACCCTCGCCGCCGCCGCCAGACTCGCGCCCGCCGCCCTCGCGCAGTCACCTGCCACCTCCGTCGCCAGCCCCCGCCAGGTCCTGCCCATCAACCGCGGCTGGCGCTACACCCCCAAGCCCTCCGAAGCCGCCCGCACCACCGGCTTCGACGACAGCGCCTTCGACCAGGTCACCATCCCCCACACCAACGTCCGCCTGCCCTGGCACGCCTTCACCGACCAGGACTATGAGTTCGTCTCCCTCTATCGCCGCCAACTTAAACTTCCCGACGCCGCAACCCTCAAGGGCAAGCGCGTCTTCGTCGACTTCGAAGCCGCCATGACCGCCTCCACCGTCTTCCTCAACGGCACCCGCATCGGCGCCTACAAGGGCGGCTACACGCCCTTCTCCTTCGAGCTCACCGACCACCTCGCCCCAACCGGCCCCAACCTCCTCGCCGTCGAGGTCGACTCCACCGAACGCGCCGACATCCCACCCTTCGGCTTCGAGATCGACTACCTCACCTTCGGCGGCCTCTATCGCGAGGTCCAGCTCCGCATCGTCCCCCAGCTCTTTCTCGAGAACATCCACGCCCGCACCATCGACGTCCTCACCAACCCCGGCCTCGAGATCGACGTCTTCCTTGACGTCCCCGTCCCCGCTCACTCCGGCAAGGGCAAGCTCCCAAAACTGGAAGTTCGCGCCGAGCTCTTCCGCAAAGGTGAGCGCCCCGAGTTTTCCGGCGCTGGCCGTCCCGCCCACGATCCAGTAGACGGTCTCGCGATCGCGACTGCCACCCAGCCCCTCTCACGCCTTAACCACACCGTTGCCCTCAACAACAAAGACGCCGGCCAGGCCCAGGGCGCGCTCCCCCTCACCGACCCCAACGCGCTCCCCACCAAGCCTCATGCTACCCTCAAGCTCTCAAATCTGAAAGACATCGCCCTCTGGGATCTCGACCACCCCAACCTCTACACCGTCCGCGTCCAGCTCCTCGAGAACGGTAAGCCCGTCGACGAGCTCACCCGCCGCATCGGCTTTCGCGAAGCGTCCTTCACCGATCACGGCTTCTCCCTCAACGGCAAGGTCGTCAAGCTCCACGGCCTCGATCGCCACCAGACCTTCCCGTGGGTCGGCCAGGCCATGCCCGCGCGTCCCAACCGCCAGGATGCCCGCATCCTCCGCCAGGACCTCCGCTGCAACCTCGTCCGCACCTCGCACTACCCCCAGTCCCGCCACTTCCTCGACGCCTGCGACGAGCTCGGCCTCCTTGTGCTGGAAGAGATCCCCGGCTGGCAGCACATCGGACCGCTCCCCTGGCAGGACATCGCCGTCGACAACGTCCGCCGCATGATCACCCGCGACTGGAACCACCCCTCGGTCATCCTCTGGGGCGTCCGTATCAACGAGTCCAGAGACAATCACGACTTCTACCTCCGTACCAACACCCTCGCCCACGCTCTCGACGCCACCCGCCAGACCGGCGGCATCCGCTACTTCCAGGAGTCCGAGTTCCTCGAAGACGTCTTCACCATGAACGACTTCGGCTGGCCTCTCAAAGCTCCCAACCACCCCCGCTACCTCAACACCGAGTTCGTCGGCCACACCTATCCCACCAAGACCATCGACGCCAAGGAACGCCTCGAGGAGCACACCCACCGCCACGCCCGCGTTCATGACACACTCGCCTCCAGTCCGCAGTACGCCGGCGGCATCGGTTGGTGCGCCTTCGACTACAACACTCACGCCAACTTCGGCTCCGGCGACCACATCTGCTACCACGGCGTCACCGACATCTTCCGCACCCCTAAGCCCGCCGCCGGCTTCTACAAGTCCATGGCCGACCCCGCCGAAGAGATCGTCCTCGAGCCCGCCTTCCACTGGGCCCGTAACGACGAGTCCATCGGCTTCACCCACGCCTACATCTCCTCCAACTGCGATCACATCAAGTGCTTCATCGACCCCATCCTCGGCCCCAACGTCGGCAAGGGCTGGATCCTGCTCGCCGAGGGCGACCCCGACAAGCAGACCTACCCCAACCTGCCTCACGCGCCCTTCAAGATCGAGATCGGTAACAAGATCCGCGACAACTGGGGCGATCTCCGCCTCGACGGCTTCATCGGCGGCAAGCAGGTCATCTCCAAGACCTACTCCGGCCACGGCGTCGATCACGCCTTCACCCTCAACCCCGATGAGACCACCCTTGTCGCCGACGGCGCCGACGCCGTCCGCGTCGTCCTTCGCGCCGAGGACGAGTTCGGCCGCGTCCGCCCCTTCGCCAATGACCCCATCACCCTAAAGGTTGACGGCCCCGCCACCCTCATCGGCGACAACCCCTTCTCTCTCGTCGGCGGCACCGGCGCCATCTGGCTTCGCACACAGGACCAGCCCGGCACCGTCACCCTCCACGCCACCCACCCCGTCCTCGGCGAAAAGATCGTCCAGTTCACCCTCACTGCCGCCGACCCCGAACTTGCCTAGCTCATGACCCAGCCGGCCGGCCTGCGCTCCGAACGCGACAAGATGATCGCCGGCGACCTGTACCACGCCGAGGATCCCGAGCTCGTCGCCCTTCGCGAACGCGGCCGTCTCGCCATGGCCCGCTATAACGCCGGAAACGAGCCATCCGTTCTCCGCGAGATCTTCGCCCACCTCGGCGAGGACGCGACCCCGCGCGCACCGTTCTTCTTCGAGTACGGCTTCAACATCTCGATCGGCCGCCGGTCCTTCCTCAACTTCAACTGCGTCCTGCTCGACGTCACCCCCATCACCATCGGCGAGAACAGCCAGATTGGCCCTGCCGTCCAGATTTACGCCGCCGATCACCCCCGCGACCCCTCCGTCCGCCGCCTGGGCCTCGAGAACGGCCGTCCAGTCACCATCGGCAGCAACGTCTGGATCGGCGGCGGTGCCATCCTCCTGCCCGGCATCACCGTCGGCGACGACGCCATCATCGGCGCCGGCTCCATCGTCACCCGCAGCGTCCCCGCAGGCGCTACGGTCGTGGGCAACCCCGCCCGCCTCCGCTAACGCGAGGTCTCACACCCACGCCGGCAGCTGGCCTCGTTGGTCTCACAACCCTTTCACCGCCCCCCGCGCCGCCTCCAGCTCGAGCCCGCCGCGCATCCGCTCCGCCAGCACCGCCATCGCCGTGTCCCGTCCGCATCCCATCACCGCCTTCAGCGTCTCGTCCTTGACGTAGTACGCCAGAAAGCTCGCCTCCTCCACGTCTCCGTCGACGATGATCGCGTCCCACTCCTCCGCGTGCCCCACATACCCGAACCGCTTGCCAAAGTGCGCCGTCCAGAAGAACGGCACCCCGTCGTACCGCGTCTCCTCCGTCCGCAGCGGAGCCCCCGCCGCCACCAGCATCGCCCTCCCCGCCGTCCGCCCGTGCTGCTCCGCCAGCCGCCAGTGTTCGATACGCACCCCATCCACCGTCGCGATGTCGCCCGCCACCCACACCCGATCCGCCGCCACCAGATCTCGCCCCACCGCCACACTTCCGTCTCTCTCGAGCGCCATCCCATGCGCAAACTCCGTCGCCGGCGCCACCCCAACCGCGACAATCACCAGCTCCGCTGGCAGCGCCTCTCCGCCCTCAAGCGTCACCACCTCCTCCGTGATCCCGCTCGCCTCCACGCCCAGCCGCAGCGCCACGCCGTTCTTGCGGTGCAGCCCCAGAATCGTCCCCGCCACCTTGTCCCCAAACTTCTTTGCAAAGGGCACCTTCGCCCGCGACACCACCGTCACCGGCAGCCCCCGCGTCCGCAGCGCCGATGCCGCCTCAAACGCAATAAAGCTGTCTCCGAGAATCACCGCCCGCACCGCCCTCGGATCCCGGATCCCGATCGTCGCCCCGATCGCCTCCACATCCGCCACATGCCGAATCGTGTGTACCCGCGGTCCATCCTCCCCCGCGATCCCCAGCCGCTTCGGCACCCCGCCTGTTGCCATCAGCGCATAGTCAAACTCGATCCGCGTCCCCTTGTTCGTCAGCACCGCGCCCCGCTGCCCCGCCCGCACCGGTCTCTCCAGCCGCTCCACCCCTGCCGTAACCCGCTCCACGTGCAGCGCCTCGACCGCGTCCGCCGGCCACAGCGGCAGCGTCTCCGCCGGCTTCTTGCCCGCGAGCGTCATCTTGCTCAGGTTCGTCCGATCCACCGGCTCGCCCGCCACGGCATCGATCACGGTCACCGTCCCCGCAAATCCGCCCTGCCGCAGCGCACACACCGCCGCCGCCGCCGCCGCGCCTCCACCGATCGTTACCACCTGCCGGTCCGCCCCGTTCACAAGGACCGGCATCCCGGACCCCGCGCTCGCCATCGTCGGCACGTTCCGCGGCTCCGGGTCGACCATCACCGCATCTCCCTCCCATCGCACCCCATACGTCTTCAATCCCCGCAGCGGCGGCGGCTCGACCCACGCGCCCGTCCTCAGCTCGAACGTCCCCATGTGCCACGGACACACCAGCCGCCCCTCGCACACCGCCCCCTGCTCAAGCGGCGCCTTCGCGTGCGGACACTCCGCCTCGACCGCATACAGCTCCCCCTCCCCCGCGTGCACCACCAGAATCTTCGTCTCGCCCACTGAAACCGTCTTCTTCGTCCCCGCCGCCAGCTCCGCTCGCGTCAACACCTGCTGCTCCGCCATCGCCAGACCCTCCGCTCGCTAAGATGCGCCCACCATCCCCTCCCGCCACACGAACCAAACGTGCCGTTTCGCATCGCTTGCAGGGGAAGCTCAGCCGCGAAGGAAGCCCCCCGGGAAGCGTAGGAGACTGAGATCGCCGTCCACATCCGGACACCCCTGTCCACGATCGATCGATACCCACGCCGAATCACAAGCGATCCTCCCGCATACGCCGCTTTCTTCTGGCAGGGAACGTGCTCTCTTCACCCCAGAGGGACGCGATGCCCACCTTCCTGGACGACCTCCGCTTTGCTCTGCGCCGCCTCTACCGCGCACCCGGCTTCACCCTCACCGCCCTGCTCACCCTCGCCCTTGGCATCGGCGCGGTCGTCTCCGTCTTCAGCATCGTCCAGGTCGTCCTTCTTCGTCCCTACGACCACCGCCAGCCCGGCAAGCTCGTCGTCTGGCGCGAGACCATCGCCGAGACCCACACCACCCTGCCCATCGCCCCCGATAACTATAAGCACTACCTCGAGCTCACCTCCCGCTCCCATACCGTCGCCGGCGCCGCCATCGTCCAGAACACCGACGCCACCGTCGCCCCTGCCGACGGCAACGGCCACCCCGAGCTCCTGAACGCCCTCAAGACCTCACCCAACCTGCTCAGCGTCCTCGGTGTGTCCCCCGCCCTCGGCCGCGCCTTCCTTCCCGCCGAGGCCCAGCCCGGCCGCGACGCCGAGGTCATCCTCGCCTGGCCTCTCTGGCAGCGTCTCTTTCACGGCGACCCAAGCGCCATCGGACAGACCATTCGCCTCAGCGGTCAGCCCCGCACCGTCGTCGGTGTCCTGCCCGAGACCTTCCGCCTCCCGCCCCTCTCCGAGATCCCCGGCACCGTCGAGTCTGGCTCGACCGAGCGCTATCAGATACTTCTTCCCCTCGTTCCGACCGAGAGCGATCGCACCACCGACGTCGCCGAGTTCAACTTCGTCGTCCTCGCCCGCCTCCACCCCGGCATCACCCTCGCCCAGGCCCAGACCGAGCTCGACGGCCTCGAAAAGTCCAACGCCGCCGCCAACCACGTCCCGCTCCACCTCGGCGTCGTCGTCACCTCGCTCGCCGAGGAGGTCACCTCCGGCGTCAGCCGCGCCCTCTGGCTGCTTCTCGCCACGACCGGTGGCGTCCTGCTCATCGCCTGCGTCAATCTCGCCAACCTGCAGCTCGCCCGCAGCGTCGCCCGCGAGCGCGAGGTCGCCATGCGTGCCGCCCTCGGCGCCGGCCGCCTCCGCCTCATGCAGGCCGCCTGGGCCGAGAGCCTCCTGCTCGCGGTCGGCGGCGCTCTCCTCGGCCTCCTGCTCGCCTTCGCCGCCGTGCACCTCGCTCGCTCCGTCGCCCCTGCCAGCCTCCCACGCCTCAACGAGCTCGCCGTGAGCGCCCCCGCTCTGCTCGCCGCCGTCGCCCTCGCCGGCGGCACCGCCCTGCTCTTCGGCCTCCTTCCCGCCCTCGCCAGCCTGCGCGTTGACCCCCAGCGCACCCTGCAGTCCGCCCTCGGCAGCTCCTCCGCCGCCCTCCGCGCCGCAAAGCTTCGCCGTCTCCTCGTCATCGCGGAGGTCGCCCTCAGCGTCCTCCTGCTCGCTCTCAGCGGCGTCGCCGCCCACAGCTTCCGCCGCGTCCTTGCCGAAGACCGCCACTTCGCCTCCGACCACGTCCTCCTCGCGCAGACCCTCCTTCTCTCCCCGCAGTACAGCGGCGACGACCTCGCGAGCCCCGGCGCAGCACGCCGCGCCGCCTTCATCGACCAGGCACTCACACAGTTGCAGGCCCTTCCCGGCGTCACCGCCGCCGGTATCACGAACACCATGCCGCTGACCGGCGACACTCACCTCTCCGGTGTGCATCGCCCCGATCATCCCATCTCCGATGCGCAGACCCAAGCGCATCTCGCCAACCTGCGCATCGTCAGCCCGGACTACTTCGCCGCGATGGGCATCCCCTTTGTCAGTGGGCACGAGCTCGACCCCCGCCGGAGCACCCATCCCATGACCGCCGTGATCTCCGCTGCGACTGCCGCCGCCGCTTGGCCGGAGACCAGTCCACTCGGTCGCAGCCTCACTCAGAACGACCAGACATTTACCGTCGTCGGCATCGCCGCCGACGCCCGCATCAACGACCTCAAACGCGACGCTGCCGTCTTCTATCTCCCCTACTGGAGCAACCCGCCCTCTCGCCCCGTCTTCATCGTCCGCGGCACCGCTGCCTCCAGCACCCTCGCCGACGCCGTTCGCCGCGTCCTCTGGCAGATCGACCCCGAGGTCGCCATTCCCCTGCTTCAGCCCCTCACCGCGCAGGTCTCCGACTCCGTCGCGACCGAGCGCTTTGAGGCCGGCCTCTTCACCGCCTTCGGCGCGGCTGCCCTCCTGCTCTCTGCACTAGGCCTCTACGGCGTCCTCAGCTACACCGTCTCCCTCCGCATGCGCGAGTTCGGCGTCCGCATGGCCCTCGGCTCTCCCCGCGCCGCCCTCGCCGGCCTCATCCTTCGTGAGGCCGGGCTCCAGCTGGCCGCCGGCCTCCTCATCGGCCTCGCCCTCACCCTTGGCGCCTCGCGCGCCGCCGGCAGCCTCTTCTACCAGACCTCCGCGACGGACCCCGCCGCCCTCACCGCCAGCGTCCTCCTTCTGCTCGCCGCCGCAGTCTTCGCCTCCATCCTCCCCGCCCGCCGCGCTGCGCAGGCCGACCCCATGCGCCTCCTTCGTGAGAACTGACACAGTCGCCTCAAAACACCGCGCAACCTGACACATTCACCCCTTCGAACTGGCTATCCTTGAGACAAGGCACCCACCTCACAAGCACCACCTGTGAGAGAGCAGCCTCGCCTCACGCGCCACTTTGATGTCGGGAGGTCCGCTTGGCGAAGCACACGGCCTTCGTCGTGCCGCAGACGCCGCACCCGCCCAGCGGCTTGAGCCGCCGATGCAGGCCCGGCTACGCCGCAGGACCACCCAAACCTCCCTGTCTGGCCCGGAGACTCGCTCATGAAGTCCGGACTTAACGGCTGCTCTTTGAAGACTTTGCGCAACAATGCCGGGGGAGGGGGGGGCGCCGCGCAAGCCCTAAGCCATCATCAAGCCGAGGAGCCTCTTCATGTCGATGGGTGACTTCGCCTCCGCACCCCGGGGCAGGGAAGGCCCAATCGCCACCGCCTTCCCCTGACCCTCCCACCACACCAGAAACGCGCCCTGCTCCGACCCAGAAAGACGCTGCTGATTGATCCACTGGTAGTAGGCCGCCATCTCCGCGTCGATCAGCGACCCTACCGGATCCAGCTCCAGCCTCTTCTCGCTATTTGAAAGCAGCTCGTTCATCGGCCGCTGTCGCTGCCGCGGCGCAAACCGCACCACCAGAGTCAGCGCCTCGGCCCGCCGCAGCACCTCCCGGGCCGTCCACTGCGCAAACGTCGTGCTGAAGACTTGTGTGCCCGAGCCCTCCGTCAACAGCTTCACCTGGAAGCGGTCGAGCCGCGCATCCCCGCGCATCCCCAGCTCGGTCGGCGAGAGCCGCATCAGGTACGCGCGTAGCCCCTCCGGCCCCATCCCCGGCTTCGCCGTCTCCGCCTGAATCTTATCTAGCAGCGCGCTTCGTACCGGCTCCAGTCGCCCATACGACACGGAGGTCAGCGCAGCGCTGTGCTCCGCCGGCACCCCTCCATCGACATACCAGTGCCCGTACGGCACCGGGTGCGCCTCCGCGCGAGCCGCCGCCGCGGAGAGCAGAACCTGCAGACCGCCACTCGGGTCCACCTGGCTGAAGTACGTTCCATGCGCGCGCAGATTGCGAAACAGCGGTGCGTCGTACGACGAGACTCCTTGCCCGATCACCGCGATCCCCAGTCGGCGGACCGGTGGCGCCTCCGCCGTGACCACGCCACGCATCCGGCTGCCGTACGCCGTCGCCGCGTCGCGAAACGCCCCGATCTGCTGCGTGCTCCAGAGGTACGCCGAGAGCTGCTCGGTGAACTCCACCGGGCGGTTCACCCAGTCGAAGCTCTCCTCCGCCGCCGAGAGCCGCAGCTGAGCAAACGCGCTGAACCACTCCCGAACCTGCGCCGGCGTCAGCCGCCCCAGGTAAGCCAGCTCCTTGTCCAGTTCGAGCCGCTCTGCAGGGAACTTGTAGTCGTACTCGATGAGCTCGCGTAACAGGCTTGGCAGAAAGGCAAGTGGCATCTGCTGCAACAGCGCTAGATGTGCCACGGCCACTCGCTCCGCCTGTGGCGGGTAGCTGGTGAACTGCGCGGCACTGAGTCTGGCGGGGAGCATGGCTAGGAGAACTCTGCGATCGGCCGGCCGCGCGCGAGCTTCGCTGAGAAGCCCATCAGCGACCCCAGCGTCGGCACCAGATCGATCGACTCGACAGGCCGGTCATAGACGATGCCCTCACGAACCCCCGCGCCGAGCGCCATCATCCACGTTGTGCGCGAGGCCGCATCACCCGTGCGGTGATGCTGAAAGCCATTACCGCCGGCCTCCGCATCGGCGTCCCGCCCAAAATCGGGAAGAACGAACAATGTGGTGTTGCCGGCGTACTCTGGATCGCTCTGCACCGCCCTCCACAGCTCCGCGCAGAGACGATCCGTGCGCTGTATGGCTTCGAGATAGAGCGAGTAAGCACCCGAGTGCGCCACATCGATGTCATGCATCGTGATCCATAGAAGACTCGGCGACTGCTCTCGCATCAGCTGCTTCGCGATATACATCGACAACTCGTCCGGGCTCGAGACCGTACGCGCATGCGCGATGAAGTCGCGAACCGGTAGCTTCAACACTGTGCTCAGCTGTTCTAACTCCACCTCGCCACCGCCGAGATGAGGCGTGTAGAGAGGCGTCTCGTAGTTATCGCGCAGAAGGTGGCCGAAGTCGCCCGTACCCCCTGAGTTCGCCGCATTCAGCAGGTGCTTCGGCAGGATGACCTGCGCGCCCATACCCGGCCCATAGGAACGCGCATTGCTCTCCCCAATGCGATTAAAGCCATTGCTTGGAGCCACGACCCAGGTATTCGAGATGGGTCGGTTCAGTTCTTTGCGAAAGTACTCGAAGACGGTCGGGTGTTCCGGCGGAATCTCCGAGAAGTTATTGAACGTCTCATATACTCCGGTAGCTAAGCTCGCCGTCGCCACATAGTGACCAAGGATCCCCCGATTCACCATCTGAGTAAAGAATGTGGACTGCGGCGCCAGCTCACCCAGCAGGTGCGGAATATTCGCCTGGCCCTCGGGCGCAAACGTCTCCTGATCGCGAGCGCCTCCACCAAATGTGACGACGATCACCTTGCGCTTCCTGCTCGCTGTCTGCGCGTGCAGGAGAGGACTGCCGCCCACCATGACCGTTGATCCAAGCGCCAACCCAGAGATATCGCGCAGAAACTCGCGGCGAGTACGACCGAGATGACTCGCGAGCGACGCGCCCGTAAGACCAGCCTCGTTGTATCGGGATGCAAAGCTCACGAGTAGTCCACCTGAGGAGAACCGCCCTCTCCTCGAAGTGTAAACCTATCCACCGAGCGCCTGCGAAGCTTCAAGGGGCGTTGCTGGTCGAGAGCACAAACTGCTGGACATCTGCTCGTTCCTTGTCCACCTGCGCCTGGTGCTGCGCCTGCAGCGCTCTGAAAGCCTCAAACTCACCCTGTGCCTTGACCTTGTCTCCTGCATGAAGGTAGTACCGCCCCAGCCGGAAGTGCGCATCTGCAAGAGTTGGCTCTAGCTCTAATGCACGTTGATACTCTGGTAGAGCTTTGTCATACACTCGCTGATCCGTGTAGAGAATGCCTAGTTGCAAGTGCGCATCGGCTAATTTGGGATCAAGAGAGATCGCCCTCTCCAGCAGCGCTGCTACCTTCGCATAGTCAATATCCGGATTCTCCAACCTGCCACCCTTCCATAGACCCAGTGCGTAGTAGTACTGCGCCGTGCCATTGTTCGGTTTGAGGGTGGCATATCTCCGAAAGCGTTCGATGACGTCATCAGCATGACTCGGAGCGCTGAGATAGGCTTTGGAAAGAAATAAGTAACAACGTGGATCGGTCGGATTGAGATCGGCCGCAGCCAGTAATGCTGCGATCGATTCGTTGTACTCGCCATGCGAGTAGAGACTCATGCCAAGGCCAATCCAGAGTCGCGGCGACTTAGGATAGCGCCGGGTTCCTTCTCGGAAGACCACAATCGCCGGCTCATACGTGCGGTGGAGCAGCAACTCACTCGCCCAAACAAATAGATTGTCGTCGCTCGGATCCATGTGCGCGGCCGCTGCAAACTCGTTCTCCGCCTCGAGATACTTCCCCTCTTTCTCATCGACCCGTCCAAGCAACGTATGCAGCTCTCCTGTGTCCTTCTTGGCGAGAAGAGCTCTGATCAGGGGCCGTGCCTGCTGCGGCTCTCCCGAGATGAGGTACGCGAGAGCGAGATCATAGCCATTGTCATACGCCTCCGGGCGGCTCTTCTGGGCCGCCTTGAGAAAGGGAAGCGCCTCGGCAATCCTCTCCTGGCGCAGGTAAGACTCCGCCAGGTTGTGGTTCGCGTCATAGTTCTCTGGATCGAGTGCAAGCGCCTTTCTGGCTCGAGCCTCCGCCTCACCTGTTTGCCCCGCATGGAAGAGTGCCGTCGCCAGATTGCTTTGCGCAGCCGCCGAGTCCGGCTTGAGCTCGACGGCTCTCTGTAGCTGCTCAATCGCCTTTGCCGTCTGGGACTGCGCGCCATAGGCTAGGCCTAGCAGCTCGTGTACCTCAAAGCTGGTTGGAACCTGTCGCGAGAGTTGCTCCAACTGCGAAGCCGCTTCTGCGAAGTTGCCTGCTCGATAGGCAGCGACTGCTACCTGGAACTCGCCTGCGAGGGACTGTGCCGGGGCCGTGCTCGAAGACTGCTGCGCCTCCGCTGCCATCACACAGCAAGTGCAAAGGCAGATGAAGATACTTCGCAAGAGAACTGACCTGCGCACGCACCACCTCGAACGAGTGACCAGAGGGCAGAAGCCTCGTCACCCTCTCGCACAAGTATCGCCTCAAAACAAAACACCTGAAGCGCTTTGAGCGCTTCAGGTGTCTCTTCCGTCGTCGCTCGTTCTAGAAGAACAGCTTCAAGGCAAACTGAATCTGTCGAGGATCATAAGGAGCATCTCGCGTCGATCCAATCTCGCCAAAGGTTGAGCTGTTGAAGTTAAGAGAGTTGCCGATCGCCGTGACACCGTTACCCCCAAAGCCCGGAGCATTGAAGTTAGGGTGGTTCAGGATGTTGAAGAACTCAGACCGGAACTGAAGTGAGGTTCCTTCCGTGACCTTGAATGCCTTGAAGAGAGAGAGATCCCAGCGATGGAAGCCCGGACCCTCCGTCGTGGAAGGACCAGCACCCAGAATTCCGGCACCCGTCACAGGCGTACAACCAGCCGGCGAGTTCGGTATCGGTCCATTGAAACCAAGCAGGCAGGGCTGCTGGAAGGCGGCTGGGTTACCGAACCAGTTGAGCTTCCCGTTTGAGTCGGTGTGGAGCCCCAGCTTCTGGCTCTGACCGGGCACGTCATACGAAAAGCAGGTTGTTCCAGAGGTGGTCGCGGTCGGACAGGTGATCGTGATCGGTTGTCCACCCTGCAGGGTGACGAGGTAGTTCAGACTCCAACCACCCGCAACCGTATCCACGAGTCGACCGCCGTTGCCGAGAAAGCGTTTGCCCTTACCCACCGGAAGCTCATAGCCGCCACTGAAGTGGAACACATTGCGAATGTCAAACGGCGCCAGACCATAGTCTGCCCGGATGCCAAACCCTGGGACGTACGGCGCACGGTACCCGCCGACGCTGCCCCCATTCAGGAGATCCACTGCATCCGTCAACGTCTTGGAGTAGGTGTAGGTGAGCAGATAGAAGAGACCATTCGACAGTCGTTGCTCGAGCTTGGCCTGCAGACCGTTGTAGATGCTCGCTCCAAGTGTCTGCTGGTAGTTGCCGTTCTGGCCGAAGTCAGGAAACGGAACGTAGTTGTGATTCGTCGGTGAGTCAGGGAGCAGGTTATTCCGGGTCAGCGCGGTGTTCGCCGGTATGAGTTGCGAGACGTCGTTATTGCCAACCCCCACCTGCAGATGGCTCGCGTGGGTGTACACATACGCCACGGTCGCGGAGATGTTCTGCGTCACCGCGTACTGCAGACTGACGTTGCTGCTCAGCGTATTTGGCGTCGTGAACTGGAACTGCAGTCCCGAGAGACCCAGGCCCGAAGCGTTGACGGCGAGTGGAGTGAACGAAGCGCAGGACAGGCCGGACCCGATGGTCGCACTCCCACCCGGCCCTGCAGTCGCGCACGTCCCATAAGGGTTCGGGCCGGAGCTAAAGGGGGCAGCGTCCGATCCATTTCCCTGGAAGTTGAAGCTGTACGCAAAGGGGTAGTTCCTGCCGATGTTCGGCCCGTACCCCGCATTTTCAAATGCGTTGAAGAAGAGCCCAATGCCGCCGCGCACGACGAGCTTCGGAGTGGCTTCAAAGGCAAAGCCGCCACGCGGGCCAAAGTTGCTCTTCTGCGTCTCCGTCAGTCCCTTGCCGTACCGGTCAGTCTCGTCGAGTGCAATGCCATCCTTCGCCAGCAGGTCGAGGAACCCGTTCCCGTTCAGCGAAGGATTGTTCGCCGTCGAGGACAGACTCCTGTCAGCCTTACCGGATGCCGGAATCAGATACGTCGGGGTGCCATTTGGCGGACCGCCCTGGACGAAGTTTGCCTGCGCGCCGTTCGACTCCGCGATCGGACTGAAGTAGTCCCAGCGCAGACCCAGATTGACGGTCAGTCTCGGATTGACCTTAATGTCGTCCTGGATGTAGCCCGCGAAGTAGCTTCGTACGTCATAGGTCTTGCTGGTGTTCGACGCTTGGACCTGGTTTGCACCCCCGACGAAACTAACGCCGTTTGGCACGGTCGCCGCAGTCGGTGTGAGCAGCAGTTGCGCACGCCCTGTCTGATCTCCTGGCTGCCCCGGAACGCCTGCAAAGTTCCCGGTAAAGTCAAACTCGCCTCGTGAGTACGGCGGCTGCAGAGTGTTGAAGTGAACGTCCTGATATTCGAAACCGACTTTGAAGCTGTTCTTGCCATAGATCTTCGTGAAGTCATCGACGACCTGCAGCGTCTGGCTGACCTCGTCCGATGGCAAAAAGTCATCCGTCCCCAGGGAGTTCAAACCGGAGATCACGATGTCAGGAAGACCACCGTTCAAAGTTCCTTGCGGCACTCCCTGAATGCCGAACTGTGCGGGTACGCCGCTCGTATTGCCCGCAGGTCCTGTGCGGGTCGTGTGCAGGTGGTTGATGCCAACCCGCGCTACGTTGATGATGTCCGACGTAAAGACGTGGGTGTAGGCGAGCACAGCTTGCTGCGACCGTGCCGTCTGATCGCCATTCTGGAATCCGCCGCCATCCGCGATGCCGCCGAAGATGCCGGGGATGAAGTTCGGATCGTCCACAAAGCTGAAACGGCCGAAGATCTGATCCTTCTGGCTGATGTTGTAGTCAATGCGCGTGTCGAAGGCGTTGCGATGCTCATACAGGTTCGGGCTGTTGGCGAAGTTGGTCGTGAAGTTGCCATTCGTCGGCGCCGGATACAGATTCAGTAATTTGATCGCATTCGGATCCAGGCGCGAGGCCGGAATCTGGTTCAGGCCGCACCCCGCCAGCGTAAAGACCGCCGTGCTCGCCGGACACGTGCCGAAGGGATCGCGAATGGAGACCACACTCGAGCTGCCATTGGCAAAACCCGACACGGGGTCGACTGCTCCGGGCGCTACCGTTCGTGTCGTGGCCGGGTCGAGAACCGTGCCGAAGGGAATGGTTCGGCCGACGCCGTCGACGCGCGCCGGGCCAGACTGGCCCGAGATCAGATCTGAAAGATTCGTAAAACCGCTATTCCTCTCAACCAGCTCCGGTACCGACCCCGTCAGCACCGTTCCCTGCACGCGGCGAAGACCTTCATAGTCGCCGAAGTAGAACAGCTTGTTCTTGATGATCGGACCACCGATCGCACCGCCGAACTGGTTCTGCCGCAACTCGCCCTTCTTGAGGCCTTCATTGTCCTCAAACCAGTCCGCCGCATCCAGTTTGTCGTTCCGGAAGAACTCCCACACCGCGCCATGAATCGAGTTCGTGCCCGACTTGACGGTCGCGTTCAACACCGCACCGGCGGAGCGGCCGAGCTCAGCGCTGAAGTCCGCGGTCTGCACCTTGAACTCCTGAATCGCATCGACCGGCGGTAGGATGACATAGTTCGTGCCGTTCAGGAAGTCGGCGGCATTCGAGTTGTTATCGATACCGTCCAGCAGGTAGTTGTTCTGTGCCGACTGCAGGCCGTTCGCGGTAAAAGCGCCGGATGCAGCATTTCCACGCGTATCAGCCTGCGACACGTTCACGCCTGCGCTGAGCTGGGCAAGAAAGGTAAAGTTGCGCCCGTTGAGCGGCAGACTGACGATCGAGTGCTCGTTCACCACCTGGCCGACGGACGACTCATCGGTCTGCAATTGCGGCGGCGCTGTCGAGACGGTAATCGTCTCCGACGCAGCTCCCGTCTGCAGAGAGACGTTGACCTGCAGCTCCTGTCCCACCGAGACATTCAGGTTCTGCTGGGTCACGGTCGAGAAGCCCGGCGCAGAGACCGTAACCGTGTAGTTCCCGATCCTGACCGGAGAGAAGGTGTACGCGCCGTTCGCGGTCGACCGCGTCTCGAGCGTGATGCCCTGGTCGGTATTCAGCAGCGTCACCGTCGCGTCGGGAACCACAGCTCCGGTCGAGTCCTGGACCACGCCGGTGATCGATCCCTGATCGACCTGACCAAACGCGGGAGAACTACCGGTCAGACCGAAACAACAGACGACGGCGAGTAGATAACTGACCTGTTGAAACCGCCGCCAGAACCGATTCACACGAGACATTCGAAAGTACCTCCGCTCCGATAACTGCAAGTAGACAAGGAAGAAAGCCGTTACATTCTTTGTGGGGAGGAGGGTAGGCTCTGAGAATCGAGAGTGTCAATCGAAAAGTTTCGCCATCGCGATGAGGTTGAAAAACCAGTGGAAGGCTCGCCTCCGCGGTCTCTTTGCGTGGTCAGGCAACAGGCCGGACGCCTCGTTTATAGTGGTGCAGGAATGCTCGTGGCCACATCGGCGCTTGCACCAGACGAATGGCGCTTCGAACCCACATCTCCCTCCGTCTGAACCGGCGTGACCTCCTCCGACACCTGGGCTTGGCGCCTCTTCTCCTTCACCCCTCGCCGCTCGCAGGTCTCTCGCTCTTCTCCCCCGCCGCCGAGCGACCCGCACCTCTCGACCTTCCCCTCTCCGACGTTCATCTACTTCCGCGCTACCCCGTCCGCTCCCCCCTCGAGGACGTCTTGCGCCTCGTCCCCCCGGGCTCGGACGAGTACGTGACCGAGAGAGACGCCGCCGAGATCGGCCTTCTCCTTCAGCAGTGGAGCGAGAGCTTTCGTCGCGGCACGCTGCTGGACCTCAAGAGCTCATTTCACCCCGGCCTCGAGGCCAGCCCTCTCGCCTCGGCGAAGGAGACCACGCTCCGCAGCGGCAACGGCATCGAGACCCGGCAACGAGAGTTCTCGACCACCCTCGTACCCGGCGCCGACCGCCTCCTTCACGAGCTCACGCTCTGGATCGGCTCCGCCGCCCACGTCGAGACCGCCGAGTTTGAGATCACCGCCCTCGACGAACTCCCCGGCGCATCCGCCGCCCTGCAACTGCGCATACGCTACAGCCTCGTCATCGCAGGCGAAGAGACACGCCGCGAACAGCGCGTCGGGTACTGGCGCACTGACTGGATTCGCGAGACCGCCGCGGCTCCTTCACCCTCCTGGAAACTCCGTCGCTGGCTCTTCGAAGCAGAGCGGCGCGGCATTACACACGGGTCCGCCTTTGTCGATGTCACTCAGCAGGCGCTCGGTGCCATCCCCTCGTACACCGCCCAGATGCTGCACGGCTCGGACCACTGGCGAACCGTGCTCGACGGCGCCTCCGGCATCGACGTCTACGGTAACAACGGCATCGCCGCGGGCGACTTCGACAACGATGGCTTCGACGACCTCTACATCTCGCAGCCTGCTGGCCTGCCTAACCGGCTCTACCGCAATCGCGGCGACGGAACCTTCGAGGACGTCACCGAGAAGGCCGGCGTCGGCGTCCTCGACAACACTGCCTGCGCCCTCTTCGCCGACTTCCGCAACCTCGGTCGTCAGGACCTTCTCGTCGTCTGCGGCAGTGGTCCCCTGCTGTTTCTCAATCAGGGTGACGGAACCTTCTCCATCAAGCACGATGCCTTCCAGTTCGCCCGGCCGCCCCAGGGCACCTTCACTCACGCCGCCGTCGCCGACTACGATCGCGACGGTCGCCTCGACATCTACTTCTGCCTCTACAGCTACTACCTCGGGCTCGACCAATATCACTATCCCGCGCCCTACTTCGACGCCCGCAACGGGCCGCCCAACTTCCTCCTGCACAACCAGGGCAATGGCACCTTCGTCGACAGAACCGAAGCCTCCGGCCTCATGGCGGACAACGACCGCTACAGCTTCGCCTGCGCCTGGGGTGAAGCCAGCTCAGGCGGTGCGCCCGATCTCTACGTCGTCAACGACTTCGGTCGTAACAACCTCTATCGCAGCAACGGCGACGGCACCTTTCGCTCCGCCTCCGCCCAGGCACACGTCGAGGAGGTTGGAGCGGGTATGAGCGCCTGCTGGGGCGACTACAACAACGACGCCCGCCAGGACCTCTACGCCGCCAACATGTGGTCGGCCGCTGGCCAGCGTGTCTCGCAACAGGCGCTCTTCCACCAGCGAACTCCGCACGCCGTCCGCAGCCTCTACCAGCGCCACGCCCGCGGCAACGCCCTCTATCGCAACCATGGCGACGGCGGCTTCGACGACGCCGGCGACCAGGCCGGCGTCGAGGTCGGCCGCTGGGCCTGGTGCTCGGACTTCTTGGACTTCGACCACGACGGCTATCCCGACCTCTACATCACCAACGGCTACATCACAGCGCCCGGCCGCACTCCACCGGCTTCGCCGTCGGCCTCAGCGCAGGACAGCGCAGACCGGCAGCCAACCGCGACCACAACCGATCTCAGCAGCTTCTTCTGGCGTCAGGTCGTCGCCAAATCTCCCAACGACGCCACCCCGTCCCTCGCCTACGAGCACGGCTGGAACGCCCTCAACGAGCTGATCCGCTCCGACAGCTCGTGGAGCGGCAACGAGCGCAACGTCCTGCTCGCAAACAACCGCAACGGTACCTTCACTGAAGTCTCCGGTGCCGTGGGCCTGGACTTCCTCGAGGATGGCCGCTCCTTCGCCCTCGCCGACCTCGACCACGACGGCCGCCTCGAGATCATCCTCAAGAACCGCAACGGGCCACAGCTTCGCATCGTTCGCAACCAGATGCAGGACCTCGGCGACTCGATCGCCTTCCGTCTACAGGGCACCACAAGCAATCGCGACGCGATCGGCGCCGCCATCACCCTCGACGCCGGCGACCTGCACCAGACCAGGTATCTCCAGGCAGGCTCCGGCTTTCTCGCGCAACACTCGAAAGAGCTCTTCTTTGGCCTCGGCAAGTCTCCTGCCGCCCTCCGCGCGACCGTCCGTTGGCCGAGTGGCCTGACCCAGCACTTCGAGAATCTGCCGCCAAACAGCCGCATCCACCTTGAGGAAGGCAAGCCCACCGTCATCGCCACACCGTTCCCGCCGCCATCCGCCGCCATCGTGCCGAACGCCATCCAACCAGCCCCCGTACAGCGCACGCCTCCCGCGCAGGTCGAGACCTGGCTCATCGACCCCTTGAGAGCGCCCTCCTTCTCCCTTCCCGATCTCTCCGGCACTCCGCGGACCCTTAATACGCTCTGCGGCCGCTGCACCCTCCTCACCTTCTGGGCCACCACATCGCCGCCCAGCCTCGACCAGCTTCGCGGCTTCCAGCAACACCACGCCGCCATGACCGCGCATCAACTCACCGTCGTCGCCGTCAACGTGGATACGGCCGAGACCGTCGCCAAAGCCCTCGCCCTCGCCATGCAGGAGCACCTCTCCTTCCCCGTCCTCTTCAGCACCGAAGAGGTCGCCGGGATCTACAACATCATCGTTCGCTATCTCTTCGATCGCCGACGCGACCTCGTTCTCCCCACCTCGCTTCTGCTCGACAGCGACGGCATGATTGTGAAGATCTACCAGAACGCCGTCGCTCCCGCGCAGCTCCTCGAAGACGCGCGCTCCCTCCCCTCGACTGCGCCCGAGCGCGTGCGCAAAGCCTTGCCCTTCACCGGCGCGCTCTATCACGGAGACTTCCTCCGTAACGACTTCACCTACGGCGTCGCCATGTTCCAGCACGGCTACCTCGACGAGGCCGCCGCCTCCTTCCAGCAGGTCGTCGCCGCCCGGCCCGACGACGCCGAGGGCTACTACAACCTCGGCACACTCAATCTCCGCCGTAAGGACCTCCCTCAGGCAAAGCAGTACCTGCAGAAGACCCTCGAACTCAAGCCAAACTACCCGGAGGCCTGGAACAATCTCGGTCTGATCGCCGCACAGCAAGGCCAACCCGATGAAGCCATCCAGCACTTCCGCCACTCCCTCGAGCAGAGACCCACCTACGCCACAGCGCTCCTGAACCTTGGCAATGTGTATCGTCGCCAGGGCGCCTCCGCCGACGCGCAGGACTGCCTTACCCGCGCCCTTGCCCTGCAACCGGACGACCCCGAGGCGAACTACAGCCTCGGCATGTTCTACGCTCAGCAGGGGCAGCTCCAGCCTGCCGCCGAGTATCTCGAGAAAGCCGCCCAGTTTCGCCCGGACTACCCCGAGGCTCTTAACAACCTCGGCGTGCTCTTCATCCGCCAACAGGAGTTCGCCAGGGCCGAGCAGCAGTTCAGAACCTGCATCCGCCTCGCCCCCGCCTTCGAGCAGTCCTACCTCAATCTGGCCCGTCTCTACGTCGTGCAGCACGACACAGCAAAGGCGCGACAGGTGCTTGAAGACCTGCTTCGCCTCCAGCCGGACAACGCCACCGGCAAACAGGGCCTGCAGGCCCTGGACGCCAGCCCATAGGCGCCCCAGGTATCCAGCCCTGGCGACGTCCATGCATACGCTCGCTCCTATAATCGCAGCGTGATCCACCTTCCCCGGCGTCGCTTTCTCGGATCGTCTCTGCTGCTACTCGGGGGTGGTCTCACAGAGGCTCTGGCGACCCCGCTCTGGCGGTGGGATCCGGCCTCCCTCCAGGTCGCCGTTGCCCCCACCACGCCTACCCCCGCGACCTCCGTTCAGTTCGTCGACGTCGCGCATCAGGCCGGTCTCACCGCCCCCAACGTCTGGGGCGGCATCGATCACAAACGATCCATCATCGAAGCCAAGGGCAGTGGCCTCGCCTTCTTCGACTACGACCACGACGGCTGGCTCGATATCTATCTCACCAATGGCAATCGCCTCGATGCGAACTGGCCCGCCGGCAAGGCGCCCACCTCGCACCTCTACAAGAACAATCGTGACGGCACCTTCACCGACGTCACCGAAGGCTCGGGCCTCGGCATCACGGGCTGGCAGACCGGCGTCTGTGTCGGGGACTACAACAACGATGGCTGGGACGATCTCTTCTGCACGTTGTGGGGCCACAACCGCCTCTTCCACAACAACGGAGACGGCACCTTCACCGACGTCACCCGCAAAGCCGGCCTCTACAAGGAGCAGGTCCGCTGGGGCGCTGGCTGCACCTTCCTCGACTACGACCGCGACGGCCACCTCGACTTGTTCGTCTGCAACTACCTCACCCTCGACCCTGCAACGATCCCAGCCGCCAGCGACACCCACTTCTGCCAGTGGAAGGGCGTTCCCATCCTGTGCGGACCGCGCGGCCTGCCGGCTGACACCAACCTCCTCTTCCATAACAACGGCGACGGCACCTTCACCGACGTCTCAGAGAAGTCAGGCATCCTCAAGCCGGGCCCCCGCTACGCCATCACCGCCGTCTCGTATGACTTCGACAACGACGGCTGGCCGGACATCTACGTCGCCGTCGACTCTCAACCAAGCATCCTCTTCCAGAACAATCACAACGGCACCTTCACCGATATCGCCGTCGGCGCAGGCTGCGCCTACGACGATGGTGGCCACGAGCAGGCCGGTATGGGCGTCGCCGTCGCCGACTACGACTGCGACGGCTGGTTCGATATCTTTAAGACCAACTTCGCCGACGACACCTCGAACCTCTACCACAACAACGGCGACGGTACCTACACCGACGTGACCTTTCCTGCGGGCATCAGCGTCAACAACAGCTACGTCGCCTGGGGCTGCGGCTTCATCGACTATGACAACGATGGGTGGTCGGATATCCTCCAGGTCAACGGCCACGTCTACCCCGAGATCGATCGCTATCACTTCGGCCAGACCTTCAAGAATCCCCGGCTCGTCTACCGCAATCTCGGCGACGGACACTTCAAAGACGTCTCCTCCGCCATGGGAACCGGTATTCACGAGCAGTTCTCCAGTCGCGGCGCAGCCTTCGGCGACATCGACAACGACGGATCGCTCGACGTCCTCATCCTCAACATGAATGATCCGCCATCCCTTCTTCACAACCTCGGTGGCAACAGGCAGAACTGGATCAAACTCAAGCTGATCGGGACCAGGTGCAACCGCACCGCCATCGGCGCAAGAGTCTACGTGACCACCGGAAAGCACCGGCAGATGGATGAAGTGCACAGCGGCACCAGCGTGATGTCCCAGAGCGATCTGCGCCTTCACTTCGGCCTCGGCAGTGCGACGGTCGTAGACCTCATCGAAGTCAAGTGGCCCACCACGCAGAAGACGGAGAAGTTTCGGCAGATCAAGGCGAACCAGATCCTCACCCTTCGTGAAGGGGAGGGAATCGTCTCTCTCTAGCGCGGAAACGCTTGCGACCCGACGAGAGCTCTCTCGCCGCTCACCCTCGAACGCCGGTCTCGTCTGCACCCTAAGCTAGGGCTGCGCCACCGGCGTCGGCTGCCCTTGCAGCACGACCATGAACTGCTTGATATGCCGTCGCTGCTGCTCGACAGCATCCGCCTGCGCCCGCTCGAGCGCGTCATGTACGCGGAACTCCGCTCGTGCCCTCTCGGCCTCTCCGGTGCGGTCGTACGCGACCCCCAGCCGATAGTGCGCCTCCCCATCCTGTGGGTCAGCCTCGATCGCTCTCTGGTAGTACTCGATCGCCGCGGGATAGCTCCGCTCCGCGAACGCCAGAATCCCAAGTTGCAGAGACGCGGGCGCATACTTCGGATCGAGAGCAAGCGCCTGCTTCAGGAGTGTCACCACACGATCGCGCGCACCGCCCTCTTTCGCGAGGGACATCGCATAAAAGTAAGCCGCGTCCGCACTGCGCGGCTGCGCCTCACGAAAGCGCTTGAGCCTGCCCTGCACACAGGGCAGCGGCGCTGGCGCTGCGACCACGATCCTCCCCATAAACCGGTACGGCTCTCCCTCCGCCGGCGCAAGATCCGACGCCTCGCACAACCGCTGCGCCGCATCGTCATACCGCGCGCCGGCAAACAGTGCCGCACCCCACGCCAGCCTTAAGCGTGCGGACGCCGGATAGGCCGCCGCTCCCTTCGCAAAGACCTCCGCGGCCTGCCAGATCGCGCGATGCAGCAGCAGCTCCGATCCCCACGCAAAGTAGTTCTGCTCGCTCGGCTCCATCTCGGTCGCCCGCTCGTCCTGCTTTACCGCGTCCAGAGAGTCACCCAGTGCCTCATCGAGCGCACCAGCCAGCCGGTGATACGCCGCCGCGTCCCCCTCCGCAAGCGCACGCTCCACGTGCTCCCGCGCTCGTGCGAGATCCCCGATCCCCTGACACGCGCGCGCCAGCTCGTACTCATCCTCCGCCTTCGCGTGGTCGACGTCAGAGGCCGCCTTCAGTGGCGCGATCGCCTCCTCGAATCGCGCGTTTTCCAGGTAGTACATCCCCAACGCATGATTCGCCGCGTAGCTGTGCGGCGCGTCCGCGACCCTCCGGCGAAGCTGGCTCTCAGTCTCCCCACCGACCCCACTGTGACTCGTCGGATCGCCTGCGCCTTGCGCTCGCAAGCGCAGCGTCTGCCGCGCCAGATCTTCGCTCGTCCGCAGCGTCGCGTCCGAGCCATGCCCGCCCACTGCCGTCCAGTCCGTAACACCCGCAATCGTGAAGTCTGGCTTGTCTGAAAACTCGATCCCACCTCCAGACATCGCCGCCCCCGCGGCAGACTTCCCCGCCGCGCCCGCCGCGTCCCCAAGAACGACCCGCAACTGGGTCCCTGCGTCCCCCGGGATAACCGCGTTCACCGCACGGCCACGCACGCCCGCCTTCTCCGCGCGCACCGTATATGCCCCTACTGGAGCTACATCCACCACAAAGTGCCCACGCGCGTCCGTCAGCGTCCGTACCGGCTTCGCTCCCTCCTTCGCCTCGAGCGTGACCACCGCTCCGCTCACCGGTTGCCCTGTCGCATCCACGACATCGCCCGCCACCGCCGCCTCACCCTGCACCTGCGCAGGCTGTCCCGCCGGCACACCCGCCGCCCAGCCCTGCCCCACAATCAGCAACACACCCAGCAGCAGCCCAGCGCTTCCCCAGAGAGAACGCCCCCCGCCGACGGCTTGGACTCCAACCTTGAACATCATGCGATCAGAACCCGGTCGTGGTTCACGCGTTCCCGAACTATATCGCAGCCCATCCCGCACCAGCCAAACCAGCCCTCCCTCCTTCCGCATTGCGATGCCTGTCGACCGACCTTCTCAATCCCTCGCTCCGGAGGTGAAATACTGCTCGAAGCACCACAGGAGTCCATCAACCATGCCATCCTCAGCTCCGGAGCAGGCGCCCGCCCGCAACGTCCTCGGTCAGCCCCTCCAGGCCTGCGGCCGCGATCCCATGACCGGCTTCTTCCGCGACGGCTGCTGCAATACCGGCCCGGACGACCTCGGCGTCCACACCGTCTGCTGCATCGTCAATGCTGACTTTCTAGCCACCTCCCGTCGTCTCGGCAACGACCTCTCGACCCCCATGCCCCAGTACGGCTTTCCCGGCCTCAAACCCGGCGACCGGTGGTGCGTCTGCGCCGCCCGCTGGCTTCAGGCTCTGGAGGCCGGCGCTCCCTGTCCCGTCATCCTCGAAGCCACCCACGAGAACTCCCTCCGCGTCGTTCCCTTCGAGCAGCTCATCCAGCACGCCATCATTCCCGACCAGCTCCACTGACCCCAGCAAAGGCCCACACTCGCTCTATCGGCCGGTCGAGCACAAACATGAGAGGACGCGTGCGAGAGTTCTGCATAGACGCGCCGCCATCCCCCTCTCAGCCCTCCCGCAGTCCGATCCCGGTAAAGAGCATCTCCTCCGTCGGAGCCTCCCGCCGTAGGACCCAAGACCTCATCGCCCGCAACACCACGTGCGTCACGGCAAATCCCATTACCATCTTCGCCGCCCGTACCCCGGACGCCTCTGCCCCTGCCTCCATGCCCGCAATCCACAGCGCCATCGCCGGGAACGCCACAAAGTAGAGCACCAGCGTCATCGGCAGAGCGCGCACTGACGCCACCCGCGCCGCGGAGAAGGGAAGCGTTCGCGTTCCCAGAAAGAAGGCGTCCGTTAGCACCACCGCCAGCCCCAACCCTGCCGCTATCTGCGCCCCGATCCCGCCCCAGCTCTGCGAGATCGCGTGCAGCGCCGTCGTCGTCCCCACCGTTAACGTCGCCGCCACAAGGCCCACCAGCAGCTCCGCCCCGCGCAGCTCGTCCACCCGCGACGCCCTCTCGGTCACCTGGAACATCCACCCGCCATGCCGCCCCAGCGGCGTGCGCAGCGCCATCGCCAGCCCTGCCACCGCCCAGAACGCCACCACCGGCACCGCCAGCCGCACCCCGTCCGGCGCTATCGTCGGCCGCAGCCCCGCACCCGCGACCCGCACAAATACCAGGCATCCCGAGATCGTCAGCGCCAGCCCCACTCCCGCATACATCGCCAGATACAGGCGCAGCCGTTCCATCCGCCCCAGCGTCTGCGCCGCAAAGTAGAACGTCGCCCGCACCCCCGGTCTCCGCACCAGCACCGCGCCGAGCACGCCCTCCGCCCTCCGCCGCCACCACCCCGGCCCAGTCGCCGCCGCGCTCGATCCCTCCACCACGCGCCGCACCCTCCGCGCATACGCCAGTGGGTAGAGCAGGGAAGCCGTCGCCGCCAGCCCCGCCGTTACCCCCACCCCCGTCCACGCCAGCTCCTGCGCCCCCACCATCGCCAGCCTGCCCCACACCAGCCACTCATACACTCCCAGAAACCAGAACGGCGGATACCACCGGCTCACCCCCGCCGCCAGCACCAGCTCGCGGATGGAGTGCGCCGTCAGCGGCAACAGAAACAGCACCGTCAGCAGCATCACCATCACGCCCGCCCGCACCCCCGCCGAAGCCGCCTCCGGCAGCCTTCGCCCTGGCAGCAGCACCAGCACGGCCTGTAGCGTCACTAGGCTCATCACGGCAAACGCGCCGGCCATCCCGACCACAGTCACATGCGCCGCAAAGTGCCGCCAGAAGCCCACCCGCAGGTCCGATACTCCTGGCAGAAACAGCGCCCCCAGTCCATTCGCCCCCACCCCCACCATCCCCAGCGACACCGCCAGTGCCGCCACCCGCGCCCCCAGCAGCTGCATCCCGCGTACCGGCAGCCCTGCCAGCACGTACACATCCAGCAGATCCGGGAACAGTAGCTCCCACTCAAACACCACCGCGACCCCCATCACCACCATCGCGTACACCACGTAGAAGAGGTGGTCCGCCGCCATGGACCAGTACGCCCGCACATACGGCCTCGGTGGCTGGTGATACGCCGCAAAGAGAAACAGCGCCGCCAGCATCCCCGGCAGACCCAGCGCATACACCGCCTGCAGCGCCCGCGCCTCACCGTCCTCGCCAAACGCCTCGTTGTGCACCATGCGGTCAAAGAAGTGTCGTACCAGCAGCTCGAACTGGCCCTTCACCCGCTCCGACCCTGCCATCCCCGCCTGCACCGCCAGCGACAGCACCGCCGGCTTCTCGCCCCGGGCCCCCGGCCCCCACACCCTACGCACCCTGCACCTCCATCGCCCGCACCAGCTCCTTGGCCACCGCGCGCGTATCCTGCTGCTCCACCAGCTCCGCGAACACCCGCTCGAGCGTCGGCAACTGCATCATCCGCACCAGCTCCGCCGGCGGCGCATCCGCCAGCACCCGCCCCTTTGCCAGCACGATCACCCGGTCGCACACCTGCTCCACCACCTCCAGCACGTGCGAGATGTACAGCACCGCCTTGCCCTGCGCCTTCAGCTCCGTCAGCAGGTCCTTGAAGAGCCGCGCCGACACCACATCCAGCCCCGACAGCGGCTCATCGAAGATCAGCATCCGCGGATCGTGCAGCAGCGCCGCCGCAATCAGCACCCGCTGCTTCATCCCCTTCGAGTACATCGTGATCGGCGAGTGCCGCCAGCTCTGCAGCCCCAGCAGCTCCAGCAGCCGGGTCGCCTTCCGCTCGAGCGGCCGCTCCGCCATCCCGCGCAGCCGCCCCACCAGCTGCAGGTACTCGAGCCCCGAGAGATGCGTATACACCTGCGCCTCCTCCGGCACATACCCCAGCACCGCGCGAAATGCCGGCAGATCCTCGCGAATCGGCCGTTCCTCGAACAGCACCCGCCCAGCACTCGGCGCAAGAATTCCCATGATGATCTTCACCGTCGTCGACTTGCCGGACCCGTTCGGCCCCAGGTAGCCCACAATCTCTCCTGCGCCCACCTGAAAGCTCACGCCGTCCACCGCCGGCAACCCCCGGTACCGCTTCACCAGACCCTCGACCACCAGCATGGCATCAGCCCTCGACTACCTATGTAGCAAACTGTCTTGGGTCTGGTCAAGTAGCCTGCTACATAGGTACACTCATCTCCATGCCGGCCGAGATCAAACTCTCCCACACCGCCGCCATCATCCTTCAGTCGATCGGCCTCGGCGCCGTCTACGGCTTCTCCATCATGGAGCGCACCGGCCTGCCCAGCGGTACCGTCTACCCCGCCCTTCGCCGCCTCGAGCGCGATGTCCTCATCCGCTCCGAGTGGGAGAAGCAGTCCATCGCCGACCGCGAACTCCGCCCGCCGCGCAAGTACTACAAGCTCACCGCCGCCGGCCGCACCACCCTCCAGAGCCAGCTCAAGCGCTATCCTCTCCTCGAGATCCTCGCCGCCGCCGAGGTCAAACTCACATGACCTCGCCTCCGCCCCGGCATCTCCTTCGACCTTGGCGGCTCGCCCTCCGCGCTGTCTCCCGCGCCGTGCCCCCCGCGCTCCGCTCCGCCTGGCTCGCCGAGTGGCACGCCGAGCTCTGGTTCGCCGCTCACACTGCCGCCCATACCGGCAGCTCCAGCGCTGCACAGCACACAAGCGTGGCCCGCTTCTGCCTCGGGGCCCTCGCCGACGCCCACTGCCTCCGTCGTCTCAACCGCCCAGACCACACAGACCGTGCAGACGCGAGGAACCGCTCCAACCCCCACGCTTTCGAGAATGCCCCCACACCTCCACCCCGACCAACACCCTTCCCCGGCCTCGCGCCACCTGCTCCCGCTACACTCTCCTCCCCGCACGCCCCCGTACCTCTGCTCGGACCGGTCCCGGTCTTCGAAAAACGCTCCGGCCCACGACTCTCCCGCGTCAGTACCGTCCCGCCGCCCGGCTCGCCTACCCGCTGCCTGGCAACCCTTGCCGCCCTTGCCCTCACCGCGTTCGTCATCGCCCTCGCGTCGCCTGTCCCCCGCGCTCTGCTGATCGGTCCACAGCGCCACACCAGCCCGCGCGTCGTCAGACTCTCGCCGTCAGCCACAGCGGACTCACCCGCGTCACCGCTCCGCCTCGCCACCGTCCAAGCCTGGCAGCGCCGCTCTCAGCACCTCTTCAGCCGCTTTGTCTTCGTCGCGCCCGCTCGCAAAGCCGTTCACATCGACCTACATCACACCCCCGAACTCACTGTCGCCCTCGCCAGCCGCGACCTTCTCCGCCTTATCGACGATCCCGGTCTCCTCTCGCCGCCCCCGCCTCCAGGCCAGCCCTCACCCGCATATGTGGCGTCGCAGCAGGAAACCTCCACCGCCGAACCCGTCGTCTACCTCAGCGAGACCACCTGGCGCACCCACTTCGCCGCCCGCCCCGGCGTCCTCGGCGCCCCCGTGCGCGTCGGCCTCACCTCCGCCAGAATCGCCGGTGTCCTCCCTAACAACGCCATCCCCCTTGGCGCTCCTTTCAGCCAGCCCCCCGACCTCTGGATCGTCCTCTCCGACACCCTCGCCGCCCGCCTTCCCTCGAGCACCCTCGTCTTCGCCCTCGGCCAGCTCGCCCCCGCCGCCGAGATCGATCCCGCCACCCTTCCCGCGATCGTCCAGGATCGCTGGCACCTCGCCGTCCCCGGCGCGCCAGCCGACGACCCCGGCTTCGACTGCATCTCTCTCGCCGCCTCCGACCCCCACCCCTGGCGCTCCTTCCTCTTCACCCTCTTCCTCGCCGTCGTCACCCTGCCCGCCCTCACCCCGCTTGCGTCCCTCACCCAGGGCGACGTTCCGCCCGTCACCCATCTGCACCCCATCTCCGCCCTTCGCCGCCATCTCTTCCTCGCCGCCAAGCTCATCCTCATCCTGCCCATGGCGTACCTCGGCGCACTCGACCTCGCCGCCGTCATTCCGGCCGCCGCCGAGGGAACGCAGCTCCTCCTCAGCTTCCTCGCCCTCCTCGTCGCGTTGCACTGGGCCTTGCGCGACCAGCGCCACCGCTGCCCCACCTGCCTTCGCACCCTCTCCTGCCCCGCGCGCGTCGGCCAGCCCTCCCGCAACTTCCTCTCCTGGAACGGCACTGAGCTCATCTGCACCGGCGGTCATGGCCTTCTGCACGTCCCCGAACTCCCGACCAGCTGGTTCAGTCGCCCTCGCTGGCTGCACCTCGACTCCTCCTGGCGCAGCCTCTTCCTCCCCGCCTGACGCGCCGCACCCGGCCTCAGATCCGCTGCCGCGCCCACCGCCCCTGCCGAAACAACACCAGACTGATCAGCACAATCACCGACTGCGCCACCACCACCGACACAAAGACCCCATTCACGGCGAGCGCCGTGTGCCGCGCCAGCCACCACGCCAGCGGAATCTCCAGGATCCAGAACCCGAAGAGATTCACATACGTCGGCGTCAACGTGTCGCCCGCGCCATTGAACGCCTGCAGCAGCACCATCCCGTACGCATAGGCCACATTCCCCGTCGAGAAGATTCGCAGGCAGCTCACCGCGACCGGCACCACCGCCGCATCCTTCGTAAACAGCCCGATAATCCACGGCGCGAACGCAATAAACACCACGCCCACCGATCCCAGGAAGAGCATGTTCCACAGCCCTGTCCGCAGCACCGCACTGCGTGCCCGCCCCGGCTCACCCGCGCCGAGGTTCTGCCCCACCAGCGTCGCGGCCGCGTTGCTCAGCCCCCACGACGGCAGAATGGCGAAGATCACAATCCGGATCGCGATCGTGTACCCCGCCAGCGCCGACGCCCCAAACAGGCTCACAATCCGCACCAGTCCGATCCAGCTCGCCTGCCCGATCAGAAACTGCACGATGCCCGTCGCCGACACCCGCACCAGCCGCCACAGCACCGCCCCCCGCAGCCTCACATGGCACCGCAGAATGCACAGCCGCTCCGTCCCCTTGCCCAGCCGGTAGAACTGGTACAGCACGCCGATCCCGCGCCCGGTAAACGTCGCCAGCGCCGCCCCCGTTACCCCCATCTTCGGAAACGGCCCCAGCCCGAAGATCAGGCACGGGTCCAGGATCAGGTTCAGGATGTTCGAGACCCACAGCAGCCGCATCGCCAGCGCTGCGTCGCCCGTCCCGCGAAAGATCGCGTTGTTGAGAAACAGCAGCAGCACCACGCCCGAGCCGCCCAACGCGATCCGCGTGTAGTTCGCCCCGCCTGCCACAATCGACGGCGACGCCCCCATCAACCCCAGCAGCTTCGGCGCCAGCAAAAGGAACGGCACCCCCATCGCCACGGACACCACCAACCCCAGAAACACCGCCTGCACCGCCGCAACCGCTGCGCCCTCCGGATCCCTCTCCCCGATCCGCCGCGCCACCATCGCCGTCGTTGACATGCCCAGTCCCATGCCCACCGCAAACACCAGCGTCAGCACCGACTCTGTCAGCCCCACCGTCGCAATCGCGTCCGCCCCCAGACGGCTCACAAAAAACACATCCACCACCGCAAACAGGCTCTCGAGCACCATCTCGAGCACCATCGGCACCGCCAGCAGCAGAATCGCCCGGTTCAGACTTCCGGCCGTATAGTCCTGATGACTCCCCCGCAGCGCCTCCCGCACCGACGCCCAAAGTGTGGGCACCTCGCCCTCCCCAACCACCGCCACTGCCTTTGCTGTCTCCATACTGGTTCCAGCCATCCTACTGCCGTATCGCCGATCAACCCACGCTCGATCTCAAGATCGCCACAGCACGGTCGTGTCGCGTCGCGGCGAACAGCTCAGCGCATCAAGGCCGGAGAGTTCGGAACTTCGGTGTGACGCGAGTCGCCGTCAACGTCGGTACCCAAGGCCTACGCGAAGAGACATCATCGCGCATCGCTCCGCAGTCGGCACAGCGCGCGGCCGCAGTGGCCGCGTCCGCCAGTACGCCTGTGCCCGCCATGAGAGACGGCCTCGCCGCACCTGCAACCCTCACATCGGCGTTCACCTGCAGACTTCTCGTCAGCGTTCTTACGATCGTCGAAGCCGCCCTCAACGCCCGTGGCGTCATCCTTCCCGCGCTTGGTCGCCAGCACCTTCACCGCAGCGGCGCCGCCACCATCAGTCCGCCATCGGTCCACAACCGGTTCTGCCCGCGCACCAGCCGCATCGGTGTATTCGGCCCCAGGTCGCGCGCGAAGATCTCGCCATAGTTCCCCACAGCCTCCACCACGCGCAGCGCCCAGCCGTCATCCAGCCCGAGCGGCCGGCCGATCCCCGCCGTCACTCCCAGCAGCCGCTGCACCGCCGGATCCGGATCGCCGCGCATCGCCGTCGCATCTCCCTGCGTCACGCCCCACTCCTCGGCACTCACCAGCGCCTCGTCCACCCAGCGCACGATCGCGGACCACGCCGCATCGTCGCTGCGCGTCGCCGTCGCCAGCGGATCTTTGCTCAGCACATCGGGCAGGATCTCGTAGCTCCGTCCCCTTCCCCGGAATGCGATCCGTTCATACGCCAGCTGCGTCGCGTCCGCCGAGATCGCCAGGCAGTTGCCCGTCAGGAACGCCGCCTCCATCTCCCCCTCCTCCTGAAACGGAAAAGGAAGAAACGCGATCCCTTGCCGCCGCATCCACGCCTGCAGATTCAGCTCAATCTCCGTCTCCGTCAGGTAGCAGACCTTCTTGCCCGTCAGCTCCTGCGCCGTGTGGATGCCTGCAGCCGTGTTCACCATCAGCGCCTGCGAGTCGAACAGCATCGTCCGCCCGAAGGTGAGGCCGCTGCCCGCGCTGTGCGTCAGCGAAGGCGTCGCCGTCGACACCAGATCCACCGCGCCGCCCGCAAGCGCCTTCAGCGAGTCCGCCTCATCCGAGTATGGCGTCATCGTGAACTTCGCGTTCGGCCCCAGCACCGCCACCGCGACCGCCTTGCACAGGTCCACATCGAGCAGCGCCCGGTTCCCATGCGCGTCGAGGTTCGAGTACTCCGGCTCCTCGCGATTCAACCCGCAGCTCAGCTGCCCCGCCGCCCTCACCTTGGCCAGAGTCTGCGCCACCGCCGGCCGTCCCGCAGACCATGCCATCAGCAGCACAAGGCAAAACGCCCATCCGCCCCGCACCCGTCCGCTCTCGCTCATCGCCCTCGTGTCCTCTCGAAACGGAGCGGCCGGGAAGACAGGTGTCCCCCCGGCCGCTTCCACTGCAACAGCTAGTACTTCCACGTGCCCGAGGTCGGAATCCCGGGGTTGATGTCCGGCCGCGGATTGAAGTCAGCCGGAACCGGATTGGGCAGCAGCGCATCGGCCGGCGAGATCTGCAGAATGCGGCAGCCGTTCCCGCCAAAGTGCGGCAAGGATGTCACCAGCGCCTGCGGAATTATCGCGTACTCCGCCGGCAGCGGCTCCTCCTTGCCCGACAGCCGTGCATTATCAAAGGCCGAGAACAGATCGCCGACCCCCGCTACCTGCGCGTCCGCGGGCCCCAGGTTCGCCTGCCCAAACTCCGTCTGTCCCTTCTTGCGTGCCTTGGCCTCGTCCGGCAGGTTCGCCAGCGGTGTCAGGTTGAAGAGCTCGTCGATGAACTTGATGATCGAGCTGTGCTCCGCCCGCTCATGCGAGATCGCGTGCACCACGCCATACGGCGACAGCACGATCATCGGTATGCGCGGACCCTGGTCCAGTGCGTTGCCCAGCGCATCGAACGACCGGATCCGCGGCTGCGTGTGATCGTAGAGCCCGTCCGTCTCGTCGTAGGTGATCACGATCGCGCTCTCGGCCCAGTACGGGCTGCTCGCGATCGCGTTGATCTCATCGGCCAGCAACGCCTCTGAGATCTGCGCGTCCGAGTATCCCGGGTGATCGTCATTGCCCTGGTAGTCGGCCCGCGTCGTCGCGTCCGGATCCTGCGGCACCAGGCCGTCCAGATTGCCGTATCCGCCGCGCAGGTAGAAGACTCCGCCCACCGGCAGCTTCTTCTCCTTGATCGTCGTAAAGAAATCGCCTAACCCGCGCAGGTGATTCTCCGTCTCCTCGGGGTTGTTGGCGATGTAGCCGAAGTACTGCGGAGCGTTGTGGTGCGCGATGTAGTCAGCGTTCGTCACCGTCCCGTTCGGGTCCGTCGGCTCGTGGTCGTAGCCCTCCTGGAACCACGCCCAGTTCACCGGCTTGTTGTCGTCCCCGGCGATCTTCTTGATGTCCTCCTGCACGTCCACGAGATCGAACGCCGGGTTCAGATCCTGCTGCGTCGTGTTGGTGATGTCCTTGCCCATGAACGACAGGGGCAGCGTCGCAAACGTCAGGTTCGACGCCGGGTTCGTCGAGATGTCCGTCTTGTCGTCGACCGGCTGCTTCTGCGCGGGTGGCGTGAAGACATCGAGCGCCGACCCCCAGAAGGGCTGCGGATCCGACACCACCGGCAGCTGCGCGCCCGTCGTGTTGTTATTCAGCCCCAGCTCCGGATGGTTTACCCACTGCGTCTCCCCCGACTGCCCCGCGATCATCGCAATCGCGTTCGGCGACGAGGGTCCGATCACCGTGTCGAAGAAGTTGTCGAACAGCGTAAACCGGTCCGCATAGTTCCACAGGAACGGCACCGTGTCGCAGTCCACGTGCGACATCACAAGCTCGCCGAACTGCTCGCGTTCGAGCGACGGCACACTCGTCGGCTTGCCCGTCTTGTCCAGCGTCACGCCCTCCTCGACGACCGCGTACCGATCGTTCCGCGCCACATACCGCGCGTTGAAGTCGAGCTTCATATCGATCGGCACATGCCCGTGATTGACCGAACCGGTATCCGCCGGGTACAGCGGCACCACCTTGCCGTTCACGTCCGTCACCGTCGCCGGAATCTTGAACGGGTGAATCGTCGTCACGTTGCCTTTGGTGTCCACCAGCGGCTGGTTGAACCCCGGCGTATCGTCCGGCGCCTGCGAGTACAGATTGTTCGCGCCCGGATAGCTGCCGAAGTAGAAGTCAAATGATCGGTTCTCCTGGAACAGCACAAAGACGTACTTGATCTTCTTCTGCAGCAGCGCCAGCTTCTGCTCGTGGGAGAGCTGTGGGGCATCCTCGACCCGCAGCATGCGTCGGCTGACCTCGGCGCTCGATCGCGGCGCCAGTGTCACCTCGGGCTCCGCGCCGGTCGGCGTCGATCCATTCGCCTGCTGCGCCGCCATCGCCAGCGGCTGCAGAAGCAGTGTCGCCGTCATCAGGGAGGCGCATCCCGCTCTCCCCCGATCCATGATCTTCATGCAGAACTCTCCAGTCACAGGTTGATCCAGCAGGACGGTCTCGCTCGCTCAGGGAGCAGCTCTCCCGAGGGCGACAGACAGGGCAGGGAAGGGTGTGGTGTGCCAGACGCGAGTCTCCTCCGTCTCTGTGAGCGCACGGAGAACGCAGTATGAACATTCGTTGACTCTCGCCCCCCACGCCGTTGAGAGTCCCTACTTCGGCGGCCGTTCCACAGCCACTTCGCCGATTCCCGTTGACACAACCCATCCCCCTGCCTGACGGTTAGAACTACGACAAAAACTGGGGCAGCAGGGAACCGAAACGGCCGCGCTTGATCGCGCACGCGCCTTGTTCGCCATCCCCCGTGTCTGCCGCATCCTCCCTCCTCGCTCAGAAAGCGCCAGGCCTTCCAAGGAGTCCGTTTCCGCCATGACCTCCCGTCCCGCTCTGCCCCGGCTCATCGTCCGCACTGCCGTCGCCTGTCTCCTTGCCGTCTTCGCCGCCGTCCCCCTCGCCGTCGCCCAGGACGCCGCCCTCGGCAACATCGCCGGCATCGTCCGCGACGCCTCCGGAGCCGTCGTCCCCAACGCCCAGGTCACCATCACCAACACCGGCACCGGCGCCGCCCGCACCCTCACTACCGACTCCGAAGGCCACTATCTCGCCAGCTTTCTCCAGCCCGGCGGCTACGAGGTCGTCATCACCGGCGCCGGCTTCGGCAGAATCGACCAGAAAAACATCCCCCTCGCCGTCGGTAACACCATCACCGTCGACGCCACCATGCCCAACGCCACCACCACCACCGACGTCGTCGTCACCGCCCAGGGCGCCCTCATCGACACCGATAAGGTCGAGACCTCACAGACTGTCGATCAGCAGCTCGTCACCAACCTTCCCGTCAACGGCCGACGCTGGGATAACTTCGTCCTTCTCACCCCTAACGTCGCCCCCGACGGCAACACCGGCCTCATCAGCTATCGCGGCGTCTCCGGCCTCTACAACACCAACCTCGTCGACGGCGCCAACAACCAGCAGGCCTTCTTCTCCGAGGCCCGTGGCCGCTCCATCGGAGCCCCCTACGTCTACCCCCTCGACTCCATCCAGGAGTTCGAGTCCTCCGTCACCGGCTACTCCGCCGAGTTCGGTCAGGCCGCCGGTGGCATCGTCAATGCCATCACCAAGTCCGGCTCCAACCAGATCCACGGCGACGTCTTCGAGTACTACCGCACCCCCGGCTTCAACGCCCTCGACGCCCTCAACAAGTACAACGGCCGCCTCACCAGCAACCCCCTCCTGCTCACCCAGCCCGTCAAGGTTCAGCACCAGTTCGGCGTCTCGCTCGGCGGTCCCATCCTTCAGGACAGGCTCTTCTACCACTTCACCTACGACGGCTTCCGCCGCTCCAACCCCATCACCTATCTCTCCACCTACAACACCGGCACCACCTCGGTCGCCAACCTCGTCCACCTCTGCGACGGCGGACCGACCTCCGTCACCGACGGCGCCGCCGTCTACCCCACCACCATCACCGGCATCACCGCCACCCAGTGCAGCAGCGCCGTGAACTTCATCCAGAACAAGCTCCTTGGCGCCTTCGCCCGCAACACCAGCCAGGACATCTACTTTCCCCGCCTCGACTATCAGCTCAACACCAAGACCCACCTCTCCGCCAGCTACCTCTTCGAGAACTTCGATCAGCCCAACGGCTACAACGGCGCCACGACCGTCAACAACGGCTCCGTCACGCAGAACGGCACCTCCTCCTTTCACGAGCGCTTTCTCGTCGTCAACGCCGAGTCCGCCCTCTCCGCCCGCAGCGCCAACGTCGTCCACTTCCAGTTCGCGCGCGACCTCGAGACCGCCAGTACCAACACCGGCGGCCCCGCCATCAGCATCGGCACCAGCACCAGCGGTATCGCCGCCTACGGCGAGACCTCCGCCCTTCCGCGCGGTGCCTTCCCCGACGAGCATCGTATTCAGATCACCGACATCATCTCCACCCAGCTCGGCAAGCACTCCCTCAAGCTCGGCGTCGACGTCAACCTCCTTCACGAGCAGATCGCCAACCTCTTCGGCGGCGACGGCAGCTTCAGCTACACCACCGGCACCAGCGAGGCCGAGTTCGCCAACTGGATCCAGGACGTCTACCAGGTCAACGGCGGCCGCCACTACAGCACCTTCTCCCAGACCACCGACCCCATCACCGGCATCGGCGCCGATGACTTCTGGAACAAGGATCTCGACATCTTCCTCGAGGACGCCTGGAAGATCCACCCCCGCCTCCTTCTCTCGCTCGGCGCCCGCTACGACGTCCAGCTCGTCCCCCAGCCCGACCGGCCCAACACCACCAGCGCCCCCGCCCTCAACGCCACCTCCGTCATCAACACCGACTACCACCTCGCCGCGCCCCGCTTCGGCTTCGCCTGGACGCCCCAGGACGGCACCGTCGTCCGCGGCGGCTACGGCCTCTTCTTCGGCCTCACCTCAAACTCCACCTGGTACACCCTCCGCCGTGAGAACGGCGTCTATCAGCAGCAGTTCAGCGCCGTCGCCTCCACCAACCCCAACAACACCTACACCACCATCGCCGGAGCTCCCGCCGGTACGCCCAATCGCCAGTTCAACATCAATAGCGGCGCCGTCTACCCCGCCTACGCCCCCCAGGGCGGCATCCCCGCCTTCACCCCTCCCGGACCCGCGCCCATCAACCAGGTCACCGGTGCCGCTACCCCTGCCGTCAACCCCGGCCTGCCCGCCTCCGCCCTCAACCTCCGCGGCGCCGATCCCAGCTTCCTCAACCCCCTTACTCACTCCTATGACCTCTCCGTGGAGCAGCAGCTCCCCTTGCACTCCACCCTCACCCTCGCCTACACCGGCACCCGCGGCATGCGCCTGCCCATCTTCGTCGATACCAACGTCGATCCCACCTCCGCCATCACCAATCGCGACTACCTCTTCCAGACCGCCGGCGCCGCCACCCCCATCTTCGTCCCCATCTACACCCGCCGCCTCTCGACCAACACCGGCTCCATCCTCACCGGCTTCTCCGACGTCAACAGCTGGTACAACGCCTTCTCCGCCACCGTCCGCAAACCCCTCTCGAATAACTTCGAGCTCCTCGCCAACTACACCTGGGCCAAGAACCTCGACGGTGGCCAATCCTCCGGCACCAACGGCACCTTCAACGGCACCGACGCCCCCCTCATCCCCTTCGCCGAAGGCCACCGCGCCGGCCGCGGCGCCGAGTACGCCCTCTCCGACCTCGATCAGCGCGGCCGCTTCGTCGGCTCCCTCGTCGCCACCTCCAAACTCCCCCTCGGCAACCGCTACGCCGCCTACGCCGTCAACGGCTGGCAGCTCTCCGGCACCTTCACCGCCCAGACCGGCTTTCCCGTCACCGGCTTCGTCAACGGCACCATCGCCTCCGCCCTCGGTGGCGGCGACGGCGGCGTCACCGGCGCCGTCCTCACCTCCGGCACCAACACCCGCGTCCCCGACCAGATCGCCCGCCGCAACGGCTTCAAAGGCCCTGGCATCCACAACCTCGACTCCCGCGTCTCCCGCCAGTTCCCCTTCCTCCGCGAAGGCATGCACCTCGAGGTCGCCGCCGAGGCCTTCAACGTCGTCAACCACCGCAACATCCTCGCCGTCAACAACTCCCTCGTGAACTACACCGCTGCCAGCGCCACCAGCACCTCCTCCTGCCCCTTCGCCGGCACAGATACCGTGGGTTGCCTCGCCCCCAACGCCGCCTTCGGCAGCCCGACCAGCACCTCCAACGTCCTCTACGGACCCCGCCAGCTTCAACTCCTCGCCAAGCTCTACTTCTAGTATCGACAGCAAACCGCGAGACCTTAGCTCGCACCCTGCAACCGTCTCCAGCCGGCTCCGATCCTCCAGATCGGGGCCGCCCTCACTCGAGCCTGACTTTCTCACCACACCCGCAGCCCACGTCGCACCGCCCGGCCGCTGACGGCTCTGCCGCTACGGCCTCTCTTCGCCTTGAACCGCCGCCCACCACGCCGCATACGGCGAGTTCACCACCATCACCCGGTTCCAGTCCCGTTCGCCATCCCTCCACCACACCGCGCCACGCTCACCCAACGCCCGCTTCGCCGCGTCGACTGCCTGCCGCGCCCGCTCCCGTGCCGCCGCGTCATTCGCGCGCATCGCGACTCCCTTCGCTCGTCGCGCCCGCATCAACTCCCCCACCAGTCGCACCCGCTCCTCCTCGCTTAGCTCCGGATTGGAGCATCGCCACAACCGCCCCCGCACCACGAAGTACCGCCCGTCCGGCGTCACCGGTCCACGTCCGCTCATAACTCGCCTCTCCCCCAAAAGTCCCACACGCCTCTCGCGACCGCACCCGCTAAACTCATCCTCATGTGCGGAATCGTTGGATACATCGGCCCCAAGCCCGTCGTCGACGTCATCATGGAAGGCCTTGCCCGCCTCGAGTACCGCGGCTATGACTCCGCCGGCATCGCCGTCGCTGGCACCACCCCCGACGGCGTCATCCACCCGCTCCAGCTTCGCCGCGCCCCCGGCAAGCTCCGCAACCTCGCCCACATCCTCCACGACGACCCCGTCCACGGCTCCTTCGGCATCGGCCACACCCGCTGGGCCACCCACGGCCGGCCCACCGAAGAGAACGCCCACCCTCACCGCGATGGCACCGGTTCGCTCGTCGTCGTCCATAACGGCATCGTCGAGAACTACCTCGAGCTCAAGAAGGCCCTCATCGCCAAGGGCCACACCTTCGCCTCCGAGACCGACACCGAGATCATCGCCCACGTCATCCAGGACGAGCTCGAACTCGCCGGCGCTCCCGCCGCGCACGCCACCCCCCCAACCCGTGACACCGCCAAGACCGCGTCATCTCGATCGGACCCCGCGTGGAGCGAAGCCGCCGTGGGGAGACCGGCAGCTCCGTCCACCACCCTCGAGGCCAACGAGTCCGAAGCCGCCATCTCCGACTCCACCCCCGCCGGCACACCGCCTCCTATTCCCTTGCAGGAGGCCGTCCGCCGCGCCGTCAAACGCCTCACCGGCGCCTTCGCCATCGGCGTCCTCTCCGCCCACGAGCCCAACAAGCTCGTCGCCGCCCGCTTCGGCCCGCCCGCCGTCCTCGGCCTCGGCGAGGGCGAGTTCTTCCTCGCCTCCGACGTCCCCGGCATCCTCCACCACACCCGCTCCATCTACTTCCTCGCCGACGGCGAACTCGCCACCCTCACCCCCGCCGGCATCACCCTCACCGACTTCGACGGCTCCCCCCGCACCCTCCTCCCCCAGCGCGTCACCTGGGACCCCATCCAGGCCGAAAAAGCCGGCTACAAGCACTTCATGCTCAAGGAGATCAACGAGCAGCCCCGCTCCATCCGCGACACCACCCTCGGCCGCGTCTCGCTCGACACCGGCCGCGTCTTCCTCCCCGACCTCCAGATCTCCCCCGAAGAGTTCCGCGCCTGCACCGAGATCACCATCGCCGCCTGCGGCACCTCCTGGCACGCCGGCCTCGCCGGCAAGTTCATGATCGAACGCCTCGCCCGCCTCCCCGTCGACGTCGACTACGCCAGCGAGTTCCGCTACCGCTCCCCCATCGCCGACCCCCGCCGCATCGGCCTCCTCATCACCCAGTCCGGCGAGACCGCCGACACCATCGCCGCCCAGTCCGAGCTCATCGCCCTCGGCTCGAAGACCCTCGCCATCTGCAACGTCGTCGGCGCCGCCGTCACCCGCCGCGCCAACGGCACCATCACCACCAACGCCGGCCCCGAGATCGGCGTGGCCTCCACCAAAGCCTTCACCGCCCAGCTCACCGCCCTCTTCCTGCTCGCCCTCCACCTCGCCCAGGCCCGCAACACCCTCAGCGACGCCGAAAGCCTCCACTACGTCACCGAACTCGGCAAGATCCCCGCCAAACTCGAGCAGATGCTCGCCCTCAACATCCCCGGCTCCACCGGCGGCGGCGAAGGCACCGGCGCCCTCATCCGCCTTCCCCGCTTCACCGACCCCCACCCCTCGCTCCACGCCGGCGACCCGGACGCTCACCCCGACAGCGCCGCCGCCTCGTCCCGCCGCTCCGTGCTCGCCCCCGACCGCCGCCGCGTCACCCGCCCCTCCCTCGACACCCAGTGCCAGAACCTCGCCGCCGCCTTCGCCACCTCCCGCGACTTCCTCTTCCTCGGCCGCGGCATCCACTACCCCATCGCCCTCGAAGGCGCCCTCAAGCTCAAGGAGATCTCCTACATCCACGCCGAAGGCTACCCCGCCGGCGAGATGAAGCACGGCCCCAACGCCCTCATCGACGAAACCCTCCCCGTCGTCTGCATCGCCACCAAAGACCCCACCGACCCCGCCTCCGTCCTCAAGTACGAAAAAACCCTGAGCAATATCCAGGAAGTCACCGCCCGCGCCGGCCGCGTCATCGCCATCGCCACCGAGGGCGACACCACCATCACCCAGCTCGTCGAACACACCATCCACATCCCCGCCGCCCCCGAGCTCCTCCTCCCCCTCCTCGAAACCATCCCCCTCCAACTCCTCGCCTACCACATCGCCGTAAGAAGAGGCTGCGACGTCGACCAGCCGAGGAATCTGGCCAAGAGCGTCACAGTTGAATAAACCGGGCTTACAACTTTGGTCTGTCGCTAACTAGATCGTCTGAGGCTTTCAGCGCGGTACTGGCAGATTGAGCTCGGACGTTAAAGCACAACTCTGCGGTCCGCTAGATGCTTCTACGTCGCAATCAAAGTAGAAGCGTTGGAGGTAAGTGCCGTTCTATACCCGCATTTGAATGGTGATGCCCGGCTCTGGGGTGGCGAAGAAATAAGACTATAGGCGATCGCATGGTTCACGTCATGCAGCGACATCAACAAGGAATAAATCTTCTTTACTCTTACTTGAAGTTGACCGTGACCGTCGACTGCACCTCGACCGGTTCCCCATTCAACAGAAACGGCCGGTACACCCACTGCCGCACCGCCGTCACCGCCGACTCCCGCAAGCTGCTCGGCCCCGAGACCGCCGTCGCCTCCTCCACCTTGCCCTCCGTGTCGATCACCACCTGCAGCACCACCGCGCCAATCATGTGATCGGCCGAAGGCACCGGATCGACCTTCTTCGTCAGCTGCCCCGCCATCACGCCGCCCGAGACACGCACGCGTGTCGGCTTTGCCTGCCCCGCCAGCAGGGTTGCGTTGAGCGCCAAAACAGCCGAGTAGAGAGCAATCCGTCCCGCCATCACGAGTCACCTCGCACAACATCGTTGCAAATCAAACAGAACTAGAATGCCGTTCCCCAACACCCTTCGGCCACGCCCGTGTCTTATCCGCAAGCGGACGCGTCACCGCGACCGCTGCACCCGCGCGTCATAGAGCTTCATCTGCCGCGCAACCACCTCGTTCGCCACCTCGACCGCCTTCCGCGTATTCGCGTCCAGCTCGACCCAGTTCCGCGTCACGCTCTGCCGCTGCACCGACGCCTCATCCATCGTCCCGTCCTGGTCCAGCATCGCCGCCATGATCAGCGTCACCGTCTTCTGCCCCGTGTCCACCGTCCCCTGCCGCACCCGGTACCCGATCATCTCGCACGCGTTCAGGTGCGCCGCGTCCGCCAGCCCCCATCCTGTCTGGTTCACCCGGCATGCCGCCGGCGTCCGATAGAACGTGAACATCGTAATGACGTACTGCCCCCGATCCTCGTACGCGCGATAGTTCGCCTTCAGCCAGCTCGGACTGGTCAGATCCGGCAGATAGATCTCCACATCGCGGTCCCCCGCCGCCAGCGTCGGCGTCGTCCACTGCTCGGTCTCATCCATCACCGTCGTCGGCCGGCCCGCCGGCCCCCGCTGCAGCACACGCTGCCCGTCCGCCGCCGCCGCCATCCTCCACATTCCCGCGACCAGCAGAGCCAGCACTGCTCGCCTTCGCACCCGGTCTCTCATCAGGCACCCCAAAACAGAGCAACATCATAAAACAGCCAGGCACCAAGTCTGTCCCCGCGCGAACGCGCAGCCCGCACCGGCTCTGACCCGGAAGGCCACTCCCCTGACACCGGAGTGGTATACCCGCCCTCGCCCACCCAGCCGACCATGGTGCGAGGAAAAAACGCCAGTGTTCAGGATCATCCTCCCCGCCGCCCTTCTCTGCCTCAGCCTCTCTGCCGCCTCCGCCCAGAGCTGCACCAGCCAGCCCACCCCGCCGCCCCCCAGCCACACCGTCTCCGCCGCCGATCTGCGCATTCCCTCAAAGGCCCGCGAGCACTTCGTCAAGGCCCGCACCGCCAGCCTCAACAACCAGCCCGAGCGCTTCGAGCGGGAGGCCGCCGCCGCCCTCGCCGTCTACCCCGGCTTCGCCGAGATCTATCTCCTCCGCGCCACCCGCGCCCTGCGTACCGGCCAATACGACGCCGCCGTCACCGCCATCACCACCGCCCGCCAGCTCCAGACCCAGCTGCCCTGGTCCGGCACCATCCTCGCCAGCGCCCTCACCCAACTCCGCCGCTTCGACGAGGCCGTCGCCGAGCTCGACCGCCTCCCCGACGACGAAGCCCGCAGCTGGCAGGCCCGCTTCGAGCGTGCCCGCGCCGAGACCGGTCGCCACAACACACCCGCCGCCCTCCAGTGGAGCGAGCTCGCCGTCACCGCCGCCCCCGCCGGCTGCAACGACGTCTTGATCGTCCGTGCCAACGCCCTCCAGCTCGCCGGCCGATGGCAGGACGCCATCGCGCAGCTCCAGACCTATCTTGCCCGCGACCCCCAGGGCACCTACCACACCCAGGTCCAGGCCGCCCTCGAGAACACCCGCCACATCGCCGCCGACACCGCCACTACCAGCCTCGTCGCCTCGCGCTAGCCACCACCACCGCCTCGCGGCAGCCCTCAAGTGCTCGGCCGCGGCCGCCTGCCGGAAGAACTCCTCGGCCGAAACAACCCCCGGCCGCCCCCGCCCCTCTGACCACTGAGCTTCAAAAAGCAGCTCCTGGCCGCAGGTATCGATCCGCACGCCAGGCTGCCTCGGTCACGCAGCATCCGTCCACCAACCTCGAGACTCCCCACTCGGCACCATCCTGTCGTAATCGCCCGCAGCACAAGGAGCATCGCAGCCATGTTCATTCTCTGGTGGATCATCGTAGGTCTCATCGCCGGCTTCATCACAGGCAAGCTCATGAAGGGCTCTGGCTTCGGCGCCATCGGCGATATCGTCATCGGCATCGTCGGCGCCATCGTCGGCGGCTTCATCATGCGCGCGGCAGGCTTCTCCGGCCAGGGCGGTCTGCTCTACACCATCCTCATCGCCGTCCTCGGAGCTGTCATCCTCACCGTCCTCCTTCGCCTCGTCACCGGCAATCGCACCCGCAATCTCTAAGCAAGGGTCCTCAACCGGCAGAGCCATGCTCTCGACCGAAGCCGCCCGTGACGTGGCATCTGTCGTCTCTTCCGAAGAGCAACTCGCTCCATCCACCGTCTCCACACCCCCGGCCGCCCCCGCATCGCGACTCGACCGTCCACGATGCGTGGGGATCCGGGATCTCGCCGCTCCGCATTTCTCCTCTTCCGTCGCCTGACCTACAATCCGGCCATGCCCTCTCGGCCGGTCCTCCTGCTTCTCACCCTCCTCCTCGCACCCGTCGTCCCCCTCCGCGCCCAGACCATCTCCACTCCTCCCGTTCCCCTCCAGCAGCCCGTCGACCGCTCCTTCACCGAAGCCCTCGCCAACGGCCTCGCCGCCCTGAACGCCAGTCGCCCCGCCGAGGCCGTCGCCCACCTTCGCCAGGCCATCCTCTTCGACCCCAGCTCCACCCAGGCCCGCCTCGCCCTCGGCCAGGCCTACGCCGCCCAGGTCGTCCCCAACCTCGACTCCCCCGAGAACCGCGCCGTCGCTGCCAACGCCCTCGACAACCTCGCCTCCATCCCCGCGTCCGCCCCCGAGTACACCCACGCCCTCGCCCTGATCGCCGGCACCGAGCGCAACCTCCAGCAGCTCGCCCAGGCCCGCGCCACCGAGCTCCAGATCCTCCAGCTCACCCCCGACGACCCCGAAGTCCACTACGCCCTCGGCGTCATGGACTGGCAGCAGAGCTACGCCAACGCCCTCACCGTCCTCGCCGCCGCTGGCCTCAAGGACGACGGCGCCGGCAACCCGAGTCTCCCCGCCACCGCCTGCGCCACCCTCGTCTCCCGCAACGGCAGCGTCATCGAGGACGGCCTCGACCACCTCACCCGCGCCGTCGACCTCCGCCCCGGCTACACCGACGCTATGCAGTACCTCAGCCTCACCTACCGCCGCCGTGCCGACCTCGCCTGCGGCGACGACGCCAGACGCTCCTCCGCCCTCGCCCAGGCCGACCAGTGGTCCGCTCGTGCCCGGCAGTCGCCCCAACCTCCGCCCTCTAGGTAACACCGCCTCCTCCCGCAGAGCGCGACGCGTAGACCGCGCGAAATCCGTTGACTCTCCCCGTCACTCACCCGTACCCTTCACAACACTCCCCCGGGCCCGCTCCGCCGAGACCTCGCCCATGGCTACCCTCGTCCGCCGCCCCGACATCCCCGCCCTCACCTCGCTGCGTTACTTCGCCGCCCTTTGGGTCGTCTTCTTCCACCTGCGGGAGATCGGCCTCTGGAAGGGTGGACCCGCGCCCTACCGCGCCTTCGCCCAGCTCGGCTACCTGGGCGTCGGCTTCTTCTTCGTGCTCTCCGGCTTCATCCTCGTCTACGTCTACGCCGGTCAAGAGATTGCCAGGTCCCGCTTTTGGCAGGCCCGCTTCGCTCGTATCTACCCCGCCTACCTCTTCTCGCTCCTCGTCACCCTGCCGGGCTTGCTTCAGTTCCTCCCCTTCGCCCGTAAAGCCCACGTCGTCCCGCTCGTCCTCACCGCCTACCCCCTGCTGCTCGAGGCCTGGTTCCCCAAGATCCTCCTCTTCTGGAATCCCGTCGCCTGGAGCCTCTCCGTCGAGGCCTTCTTCTATCTCGTCTTCCCATTCGCCCTGCGCCGCCTCCAGACCCTCACCGACCGCCAGCTCCGCCTCTGCATCGCCGCCTTCTGGGCCGCCAGCCTCCTCGTCACCGGCGCCTACGTCGTCCTTCGCCCTGATGGCGTCGCCCACACCACTACGCTCGATAACCAGCTCTTCTGGCTCGGCGTCGTCAAGCTCAACCCCATCGTTCGCCTCCCCGAGTTCCTCCTCGGCATGGGCGTCGGCCTCGCCTTCCTTCGCCTGCCCTCGACCCGTGCCGCGGCCGTTCTGCCCGCCACCCCGTCCACCCCCAGCGGCCGCCTCGATCCCGCAGCTCCGCCCAGCGCGTGGCTGCGCGCCTGGCCCATCGCCGCCGGTGCCCTTGCCATCCTCGTCTCCATCGTCTTCCAGCAGCACATTCCCTTCCCGATGCTGCACTCCGGCCTGCTCGCCCCCGCCTTCGCCCTCATCATCCTTGGCTTTGCCAGCCTGCCCGCCCACAGCCTCGTCTATCGCCTCCTCGCCACCCGCTCTCTGATCCTCCTCGGTGAGTCCAGCTACAGCCTCTATCTCCTGCACGCCATGCCGATTGCCATCATGACCTTCGTGCTCCACCTCGCCAACTCACCCCACATCCACGCCATCGTCCTCACCTACCTCGTCGCCATTACCCTCGTCGCGATCGCCGTCTTCCTCTTCATCGAGAACCCTGCGCGCCGCCTCCTCCGGCCCCGCTCTCGGGCCCGCTCCACAGCCCCCGCCTCCACTCGCCTCGCCGCCACCCCGTAACGCGCACCACCTCTGCCGCGGTGAAGCCGCCGAACCCGGTCGATCGGTCACGCGCGTGTGCCCAAGACCGGCCCTCCCGCATCCCTCATGAGAAAAACGAGGCGTGAGGATCCAGGACGCTGTCGTTGCGCCGTTCCGTTCCTGCGAAGATGGTCAGCGGGGAAGTGAAAGGACCGAAGGTGGACGGATCGGCAACGCGCGCCCTCTGGGTGGGGCAGCACGGAAAGAGGAGGAGCAGTGGCAGACGCGAAGACCACGATCGAGCGGGCGTACCTCGCCTTCAACCAGCGGGACATCGATGGTGCCCTGAAACTCATGACGCCCGACGTGAGCTGGCCCAAGGCGTCCGAGGGCGGTAAGGTCGTCGGAAGAGACGAGATCCGCGCCTATTGGACTCGGCAGTGGAGTGAGTTCGATCCTCACGTCGAGCCGCTTGCGATCACCGCGCAGGCCAGCGGCAAGATCCGCGTCAGGGTGCACCAGCTCGTCAGAAACCTGCACGGGGAGGTGCTCTCGGACAGCGAGGTTCTCCACCTCTTCACAATGCACGGCACTCTCATCGCAGCCATGGACCTCGGGGACGAGGCTGAGCCCGCCACCGGTCCGTCCGCCGCCTTCGCACATCGATCCTGATTGGCAAGAGCACGGTCGCCGGAGAGGGATGCCGGCAGACCCTCTCCGCCGGCCGGTCAGCGCCGATGCCCGCGCACCGTTTAGGAGTTTCGAGCGGGCACAGACCCGCTCACCGCTCCTCCACAAACCTCTGCCGCTGCACCCACCAGCAAGCCCTCACGCCGCCCCACGGCAGCATCGATCGCGCGCACACCTCATCGGTCGTCCCGTCCGGGTAATACTCCTCGCGATGCCCCTTCAACGGCGCCACCACCACCCGGCTCACCCGCACCGACCCCATCGGCGATCCGCGCACCCGCCACGCCGCCCAGTCGCCCGCGACCAGCAGCACACCCGCGACCAGCACCCCCAGCACCGCCCGCTCCAGCCACCACATCCACGTTCGCATCCGTACCTCGCCCTCGCCAAAACTCGCCCGTCGCTCTGCATCCTCGCAGATGTGCTCCGCGTGCAGCCTAAAGTCCACTTTGTGCACGCTTAATCCGCCTAAAGAGCACTTCGCGCCACCCACTCTCTCACCCTCACGGTAGTCTTAATCAGTGAGGCGTCTCCCTGGAATGAAGGTCTATCTCCGCCCCCTCGTACTCCTTGCCGTCGCTCTTCTCAGCCCTCGGCTTCACGCGCAGGCTTCACCTACCGCAGTGCAGGGATTGGAGTTAACCGCCTTCGGCGCGGGCTCAGGAACTTACACCAACCTGCTTGGCGGCCGCAATCTCGACATCACCGCCGGCGTCGACCTCGCCTTCAAGAGCTACTACCACCTGCGTCCCGCCGTCGAGGTCCGCGGCTCCTTTCCCATCTACGACGGTCAGATCGACGCGCAGCGTAACGTGTTGGCAGGATTGAGGATAGAGTACCCCTACGGCCGCATCCATCCCTACGCCGACTTCCTCATCGGCCGCGGCCAGATCGACTACCAGCGAGGCGGCTTCATAGTCGGTAACTTCTTGTTTATACGCAGCTTAACTACCGTCTACTCTCCCGGCCTCGGCGTCGACGTCGACCTGACCGAGCACTGGTCCGGGAAAGCCGACTTCCAGTACCAGAGCTGGGATATCCCCTTTGCTCCCGGTACCTTACACCCCAAAGTGCTTAGCCTCGGTGCCGTCTACCACTTCGACTTCAACCACCACTACAAACCCGAACATCACCGCCGCAACCGGGACGCTCCTGTAACTACCGCAGGCACAAATTAGCTCGCCTGCATCACCGGTTGAGATCTGCAAGTGGTACCAATGGAAAGACTTACAGATTGAAGAGCTCTCGCAGTCTCTTGGTCTGCGCTCGGCTCACTGGCAGCTCTGTCTTCTTCGGATCATCCATGCGAAGCTGATAGCTTGACTTGAACCAGGGCACCACCTCACGAATGTGCTGAATGTTCACCACGTGCGACCGATGCGCCCGCCAAAATGTATCCGGATCAAGCACGTCCATTAACTCCTCTAAAGTCCTACAGTTAGAGACACCCTCCACCGCCGCGGTAACGACGCTGATCGTCCCTTCTTCAATCGTCGCAAAGCAGATCTCCCGCTGATCGACGAGCAGCAGCCGGTTCTGCGTGCGCACAATGACCTTCCCGGTCTGCCGTGGAACACCCTCGTGCACCGGCGAGGACCGTGCCGTAAGTGTTTTCTCCTCAACGAGTTTGAGGAGAGCATCGAGTTTGGCGGCAGTTCCGCTGTCGGTCTCCGCCGAAGCCCGCACCTCAATCTCCGGCGCAAGCAGCGCGTGTGCCTTCGCGATCGTCTGCGCAACCCGTTTCTTATCAAAGGGCTTTAGCAGATAATCGACCGCATTAACCTCAAAGGCCCGCACGGCGTACTGGTCGTACGCTGTCGCAAAGACGATCTGCGGCAGAGGCACCTTGCGATCGAGCAGCTTCTTGATGACGGCAAAGCCATCGAGACCAGGCATCTGCACATCAAGGAAGACGAGATCGGGCCGGTGCCGCAGGATAAGATCAACGGCCTCAATACCATTCGAGCCCTGTGTCAGAACGCTAACACCACCCAGATCTTCGATGAGGAACTGGAGCTCTTGCCGCGCGAGAGGCTCGTCGTCGACGATCAGTGCGGTGAGTTCCATGCGGATCGCTAGTCGCTGTACGCGCGGAGCCGCGCCGGAGCGCCATCCTCAGCCAGATCGTGACCGCACTGTGTGCAGTAGATGTCAGTGATCTGGACGCCACGGAAGCAGCGACCACAGACTGGAGCCATCTGAAACTGGCACTGTGGGCAGAAGTGAAAGCTGGAGGCGATCTCGGTACTACAGTGCGGGCAGCGCGACAGGATCGGCTGACGAAGAAGGAAGTAGACGATAGCGCCGACGCCGCCCGGCATCAGCACGACAATCAGCATCCAGAGCGCAGGCTGCATGCCGCGCCGCCGGACATCGCGGCTGACGTAACCAACCAGCAGGACGTAGCTAGCGAAGAGAGTCCCCCAGGAGTAGCCCATCAGCAGCCGCAGAGGCAGCATCTCGTGCTTATGATGAGGCATCACTCCGTGGAACAGATACTGCACCGCGGCGAAGACAACCAGCGAGAGAACGACGGACCAGGCGGGAATCAGATTCAGATCTCCGTCGGAGGAGGTTGCAGACAGTCTGCGAGACGTGGTGGCGAAGAGGTTCATCGTGCCGGATCTTCCTTCTCTCGCGCGCGATGAAACCAGACGAGCGCGAGCACAACTGCCGAGACCGGCAGCAGCCACAGTGAGAACACCAGCATCTGACTGCTGGCATCGGGAATACCCGACGGAGAGAGGTCATATTGATCGAGCACCGACCAGACCGCGGTGACAACGACCACCAGAATGGCCGCACAGATCAACATTGGCAGGTAGAGAGATCGCAGCCGGTTGCGCCTCGCCCGGAGCGCGGCGGCACGCTGGTGCACGACGCGGTGCGTGCGGTTAACGACCAGAGTTGAGGCTGCGGCGGTCGGCCAACTGCGGGCTTCGTGCTGCGGATCACGCGGTTCAGACTGACGCAGTGAGGTGCGGTCCTTCATGCGCGCGCCTCCAGTCTGCGTAGCCGGGCGAGCTCAGGCTTCAGCGAGGCGAGCCCGCGATAGAGCCTCGACTTAACGGTGGAGAGCGGAGCGCCGGTGACCCCGGCGATCTCATCCAGCGAGAGCTCCTCGTAGAAGCGAAGCACTAGAACCTCACGCGAGTTTGAGTCCAGACTGAGTAGCGCTTCGCCGACCTCCGCGTGATCTTCGCGCGTCTGAAACTGATCCAGGGGAGAGGGCTCCGAGCCGGGCAGCTCCAGCGGACGGTCGGTGTCGCTCGTCTCGCACATCTCATCGAGGCTGAGCATGGTGCGTTTGCGCGAGAGGTCGATTACGAGGTGGCGCGCGATGGTAAAGAGCCATGTGTCGAAGCGCGCCTTGCCGTTGTACTGCGCGCCGCGCAGCAGCACGCGGATCCACGTCTCCTGAAAGAGATCCTGGGCCATCTCGCGGTTACCCGTCAGAAAGAGAAGGTAACGCAGGAGCCGGTGCTGATACTGCTCGATGAGGCTGTCGAGCAGAGCCGTGTCCTGGCGCTTCAGACCGCGCGCGATGGCCAGGTTCTCGGCCTCCGTGCGCTGGATCGAAAGCGGCGCGGCGATGGAACGTGCGCTCATGAGACGTCAGACGCTCTTTCGTGCGAGAAAGTCTCGGTCACAGCGGCAGCGTAGAAAGAAAGTGTGTAAGCGCCGCCGATGCACGAGCATAGCTAGTGTAAGCGTTCCGGCGACCATTTACTGCCCGCAACAGGTCGTAGACTATGGAGTATGGACGTGCTTTACGGCCTCCACCCAGTGGAGGAGGCGATCCGCTCGCGACCCGGTGGGCTACAGCAGGTGATCGTGGCGCGGGAGCGCCGGGACGAGCGTCTCGAGCGGCTGGTGCGAGGCGCACGTGACGCTGGCGTGCCGATCTCGCTCGAGCCCCGCGACCAGTTGACGCGGCTGGCCAAGACTGACGCTCATCAGGGCGTGCTCGCCATGGTGCGCGCTCGCGCGCTCCTGACGCTCGAAGACCTGCTCGCACCCGAAACGCGGACGACCGGCGACGCTGCGGGCGGAAGCGGCCACCGCCTTCTGCTGGCGCTCGATGGCGTGGAGGACCCGCATAATCTCGGGGCACTGCTGCGCACGGTGGATGCTGTGGGGAGCGGTGGCGTGATTTTACCGGAGCGCCGCTCGGCACCTCTCTCGGCAGTTGTGGCGAAGAGCTCTGCTGGTGCTTCCGAGCATGTGCGGATTGCGCGCGTGACCAACCTGGTGCGATCACTCGAGCAGGCTAAACGAGCCAACTTCTGGATCATCGGCCTCGATGAGCGAGGGTCGCCGGACTACGCTGACTTCGACTTCTGCACGGACTTCATACTGGTGCTTGGCCGGGAGGGGGCGGGACTTCACGACCTGACAAAGCGTACCTGCGACCATCTGCTGCGCATTCCGATGGCGGGCAGCGTGGCCTCGCTGAACGTGTCTGTCGCCGGCGCGGTAGTGATGTTCGAGGCAGTCAGACAGCGGAGGGCGGTGCATACGGCCACAGCAAAGGCGCCTCCGCTGCCGGTGCCGCGGCGGCAGAAGGGGCTCGGTGTATAGCCGGTTGCGGTCGCTTGAAGCCCTCGCGATCGGTGTGTTGTGGGTCACAACGGGGACGTTTGCACAGGCGCCCGAGGCTGCTCCCTCCAGGGCAACGGTAGAGAAGCAGATGCCGGAGTCGTCGGCGCCCGTCAGCGACTCGGAGCGGTCGGCGCCTGTCTTCACGGCGTACGATCTGACGCTGCAGTTCGACCCGGCGAGCGCTCATATGAGTGCTCTGGCGCGATTGACTCTTCGCAATGGAGGTGAGGCGGCGCTCCAGCGCGTGGCCTTGCAGATCTCGTCATCGCTGATGTGGGAGAGTGCGGCGTTTAGTACAGGGGAGACATCGACGAAGCTCGCCTTCACGCAGCACCGGCTGGCCACGGATGCAGACCACACCGGCGCGGTGAGCGAGATGGTGGCCGCACTGCCGCGGCCGCTCGCACCAGGGGCGACTGCCGATTTCGTCGTCTTCTACTCGGGTACCCTCGCGCGCACGGCGGAGCGGCTGGAGAGTTTTGGTGCGCCGACTGAAGATGCAGAGCACATTGAGTGGGACCGCGTCGCGGAGGACGGGACGTTTCTGCGCGGCTTTGGCAATGTGCTGTGGTACCCCGCCGCCTCTCCAGCGTTCTCTCTTGGCGACGGTGCGGCGCTCGCACAGGCCGCGAGTGAGCAGAAGCTGCAGCAGCAGCACGCGACGATGCGGCTGCGGTTGACGACGACCTACGCGACAGGGGCACCCGAGGCGGTTTACTTCTGCGGGCGACGAGGGTCTGTCTCTGCGGTGAGTGAGAACGCACAGGCGTCTGCAGGCAGCGGGCCGGGGCTGGCGACGGCGGAGTTCGCAGCCGAGCCGCTCGGCTTCCAAGTGCCAAGCCTCTTTGTTCTGCCGCGCGGGCCGGTGATGGCGGGTCGGTTGCTGGACGTTGTGACGGAGACCAGCGAAGCAAAGACGACGCGATTGGAGACCACGGCGGGTGCCGCGGAGCCGCTATTGACGGACTGGCTCGGGGTGTCGCCGCTTCGCCGGCTCACGGTGGTCGAGCAGAGCGGGCAGAGCTTTACTGAGGGGGCTTTCGTGGTCGCGCCTCCGGGTGCGTTGCTGGACCAGTCTGCGATGACCACAGCGCTCGCGCATGCGTGGTTCCGCTCGCGGCAGCCCTGGCTTGACGAGGGAGTCGCACAATGGATGGCGCTGCTGGGCCTCGAGCGTGCGAGCGGTCGCGAGGCTGCGCTCGCACAGCTGGGTGAGCAGACGCATGCGCTTTCGCTGGCGGAGTCGATTGTGACGGGTGCCGCGGGGGAGCCGGATGAGAGCCTCCTGCATACGGGAAGCGATGTCCTGCTGCGCAACAAGGCGGTGGCGGTGCTGTGGATGCTACGCGCCATCACGGGTGATGACGCTCTAAAGCAGGCTCTCCAGCGTGTGCGCGCCGACGCGGTGCTCGATGATGACCCGCATGGTTTTGAGCGCGCTCTCGAGCAGACCTCCGGTAAGCCGCTCGGCTGGTTCTTTGCCGATTGGGTGGATCACGACCGTGGGGTGCCGGACCTCACCATCACAAGCGTAGCGGCGCGACCGCTCACCGGCCGGGGAGGCGATGCGGAGGGCTCTCTGGTGGCGGTCGAGGTGCATAACGCGGGGGGTGCCGTTGCCGAGGTGCCGGTGACGGTCCGAGCGGGTGCTCTAACGGCTACCGAGCGTGTGCGCGTTGCAGGACGTGGATCGGCCTCCGTGCGCGTGCTCTTTCAGGGGATCCCGGATGAGGTGCAGGTCAACGACGGCACAGTACCGGAGCTGGTGAGCAGCGTGCATGTACGGCGGGTCGTTGCGGTCGGGCCCTAAGGATGGCTTGCCAGCTGCGGCAGTGTCAGCGTCGCCGTTCTCTGCGGCCTGAGAGCTGCGAAGGGTGAGGCGGTGTGACGATCCAGACCTGGGCGCCGCCCCAGGAGCGCTGCGCGGTCAGGTCGAGGTGTACCGGTTCTCCGTCGGCCGCAGGAGTTGCTTCTGCCGCAGCCAACGCACTCGGAGAGGTGGCATTTGTGGGAGGCGTAACCGCCTCCTCGCCGTGGGACAGCGCTGCGGCGAGTCCATCGCCGAGTTGTGGAAGCGCGCTGCCAAGAGCGAGGAGGCGTGCAGGGACGACAGACCCGCTGAGGTGGAGGAGATAGCCGGTGCTGTCCATCGTGCCGTCGATTACGGCTGCCTCGCGACCGCCGAGCGGTAGCTTCACCGGATTAAGGCTCATCCCGTGCGTCGGAAGTATGGTGAGGGTGACCGGACCGGTGGCCAGTGGCTCTCCGCCGAGGCCTGAGCTCGTCAGCTGCGGGTCGGGCAAGATAGCTTGCCCTGACCAGGGCTGCTGGGCAGAGTCCGTGTGCGAAAGACTCGCCGAGAGTGAGCCCGATGCCGTGAGATCCGAGGGGATGCGCGACGAGGCCACGCGCAGCCATGTGAGCAACGTGCTCGCCGGAAGATGGCCGCTGCCGAGTTGTAGGTTCGCGGACTGCGGACGTGTCAGGTCGGGCAGCGAGCCTGTAAGGGCCACGATGGCACCGTCGCTGTCCGGGACCGGCCAACTGCAGCGCAGACCATCGAGCGCGTGCGCGTTGTATCGGGCGTGCGCGGCGCACTCGGCTTCCACATCGATCGCTTTCGCCGGGACGAAGTCCGATCGGTGCAGGCCCGTGATACCGACGTGCCACGCAAGCGTGCTGTCTGCCGGCGTGCCCGCGGCCTTGGCCGAGAGCTCGAGCGTGCCGCGCAGGCCGGCGTCACGACCGAGCACGAGGCGGCTCACGTCCGCGAGCGGAGCACTTCTCCAGGCAAGCTCGACCGACAGGGGAACCAGAGAGGGGGTCGGCGCGCGATTGAGCGTCGCCTCCATCTGAACGATGCCGGTGTCGCTGGCGCTTGTGTCCGTCCGCATGGGGCGTGCGCGCAGGCGCATGCGCCACTGCTGGGGCTCAGGCAGCCAGAGGGCAAAGTCCGCGTCGGTGAGCGAAAACGGTGTCTTCTCCGGACCGATCTTCAGGTTGAGCCGCGCCCCCGTTGCCTCGATGTAGGGAAAGCGCGGCGACGGGCCGGCGCGGCGCTGCGCTGTGGGCGCGGCCTCGACGTGCGCTGCCTGTTGCAGGACATCGGCGAGATTCCATCGGCCAGCGGTGTCGAGTACAAGATTGACGCTTGGGTCAGTAAAGCTGATGCGCGAGAACTCGACGCGCCGCCGCCAGAGCGAGTTGAATCGAAGCGTCGCGCGCACTGTGTTCGCGCGAATGATGGGCTCGTCGCCGAATGCCGGGTTCTCCTCCACGACGAGGTTGGTGAGGGTGAAGCCAGGTAGCGGCAGGAGATTAAGGACGACGTGATCGAGGTGCACGGGGCGCCCGAGGCTCAGGCTCATGCTGGTCGCGATGCGGCGCTGGTAGCGACTCAGATTGATCAGCGGTGGAAGCAGCGTGAGCAGGAGGAGAAGGGTGACGATGACCAGTGAGGTCCAGAGACGGGGTCGCCGCGGCGCAGCGCGAAGTCTGGTCGCGGAGAGGGTGGTGTCGGTCTCCTCGATGCTCTGCATGGTGGGGTCGCCCCGCTGCTGGAACGCTACTTCACAAGGTGGAAGGTGCGGTCCCAGCGTGTCTGGTCAAAGAAGTGAAGGGCGGTATGGCCCATGAAGGCGATGCGTTCGCCAAGGGTCTGTTTGTCGATCTGGTCGGCGGGTGTCTTGAAGGACCAGTAGACGAAGAGCGGGCGACCGACGATGTTTTCGCGCGGAACAAAGCCCCAGAAGCGGCCGTCCAGGCTCTCGGTGCGATTGTCGCCGAGGGCGAAGACCTTGCCGGGAGGCACGACGAGATCGTCGCCCTGGATATGGCTGGGAAGCTCGTTGGCCCAGAGCGCAGTGGCACCCTCGAGCGTCGTCGCGGGCGTGCTGGGAAAGTCGTCGCGATAGGGCTGGTAGCTGTGCTGGGGGTTGCCGTCGTCGACGGGCATGGCGGCCTGAGGCTCATTCTGCGCGACCCCGTTCAGGTAGACCACGCCGTTGCGCAGGTGAATGCGGTCGCCGGGAATGGCGATGGCGCGCTTGACGAGGAAGAGGTCGGGGGTCTCGGAGTTGGGCTTGTAGAAGACGATGACGTCGCCGCGATGCACCTCGCGGTAGTGCATGAAGAGGCTGGCGAGGCGCGACGGAGGGGCGAGTGTAATGCGGTCGACCAGCACATGGTCGCCGATGAGCAGCGTCTTCTGCATGGACGCGGAGGGGATCTCAAAGTTCTGAAAGACGAAGGTCATGATGAAGAGGCCGACGGCGAGCACGGTGCAGATCGAGGCAAGACCTTCAAGCGCGGTCTCGGTCTCGGGCTCGGCGGGGGGCTCCGGGGCGATCGTACTGTTCGTCGACTTGGGGCGTACGGGCTCATCGGTGATCTCGGCGGGCTCGGAAACGATGGTCTTCATGCTCTCTCCGGTCGAACGGGCAGATGCCAGTGTATCGCTATGCTCAACGGACGATGTGCAGGGTACGGCTCCATCGGGCGAGGTGCGCGAGCAGCACGCGCGGGCTGCCGGAGGGTTTTGAGGAGCGGGACTCGCCAGGACTCATGTCGTCGTCCGAGGCGTCTGGCTCCCGGAGAGAGAGGTAGACCAGGATGGGGCGGCCCACGATATCGCCCGCGGGGACCAGGCCCCAGTAGCGGCTGTCTTCGCTGTTATTGCGGTTGTCGCCAAGAACGAAGTAGTGGCCGGCGGGGATGCGAAGGTCGCCGTGGTCGAGCAGGTGCTGCATCTCCATCCACCAGTGCGCGTTGACGTCGGGGTCGGTCGAGCGGGTGTAGGGGAAGTTGTCGCGAAAGCTGTCGGGCGAGGTGGGCTGGTAGAAGGCGTAGGGCTCGGTGAGGGGGCGGTCGTTGATGTAGACGCGGCCGTCGCGCAGGTGCACGCGCTCGCCGGGGAGGGCGACGATGCGCTTGACGAGGTGCAGCGAGGGGTCGACGGGGAAGTGGAAGACGACGATGTCGCCGCGGTGGAGGGTGGCGGGAGCGAGGGGCGAGGGTGCGGGCGAGCGCAGCTCCTTGTCGACCAGGATGAAGTCACCGATGAGCAGGGCGGGCTCCATCGAGGCGGACGGGATGCGGAAGGGCTGGACGGAGAAGCTAATGATGAAGAGCGCGACGATGATGATATAGAGCAGCGACTGCACGGCGGGGAGGAGACCCTGCTGCGGGTGGGGCGCCGGTGGGTAAGGGCGCGGGGCGGACGGTGCGGGCTCCGCGAGCGGGCCGGCGGGCTCGGGCGAGCCGGCATCGGCGGCGATGGTGGCGGGCCGGCTCATGCGGGCCTCCCGTCTTTCGAGCCGGTGAGGGGGGCGCCGTCGCCGACTTCGCGGGCGAGCACGGCGAGGGCGAGGCGGGCGGCCTCCTGCTGTGCCTGCTTCTTGGTTGGGGCCTCGGCGGAGGCGAGGAGGCGGCCGGCGCCGACGTCAGCCGGGGCGTGGACCTCGATGCGGAAGCGCTTCTGGTGGTCCGGACCGCTCTCCTCGGCGACGACGTAGCGGGGCTGGCCGGCGCCGGTGGCCTGGAGGTGCTCCTGCAGGGCGGACTTGTGGTCGCCGATGGCGCCGCTGAAGGCGCTTCCGGCGGCGAGGGCTCCATGGAGCTCGGGCATGGCGGGGTCGACGACCTCGCGCGCGATGAGGGAGGTGACGGCGGCGAGGGCGTCGACGCCGGCGGCCTGGGCGTCGAGGTAGATAGCCCCCATGACGGCCTCGAGCGCGTTCGAGAGCAGGGCCGGTTTATGGCGGCCACCGGTGCGCTCCTCGCCGCGGCCAAGGCGGAGGTGTGCGCCGAGATCGAGGCGGGCGGCGACCCCGGCGAGATGGCGACGGCTGACGAGGGAGGCGCGAAGGCGGGTGAGCTCGCCCTCGCGGGAGGCAGGGAAGCGGCGGAGGAGAAGGCCGGTGGTGACGAGACCGAGCACGGCGTCGCCGAGAAACTCAAGCTGCTCGTTGTCGGCGCGGGGATCGGCGACGGCCTCTCCGGCGGCCTGCTCGTAGGGGAGTGAGCGGTGGGTGAGTGCCCACTCGAGCAGGGAGGGGTCGGCGAAGCGGTAGTCGAGGACCGCTTCGAGGGGGGTGCTGCCGGTCTCTGTCGCCCATCGTCTCGGGCCCATGGCTCAGGCTCCTCGTCTCTACTCTACTCGGAGACGGTGGCTGAGGGCGAGGTACCCCCCTCCCCCTTGTTCTTGCGCAAAGTCTTCGGATCATTGATCTTAGGTCCAGACTTCAATGCAGCCCCGGTTACCTTGCGCGGTGTGTCCTGCAACGACAGAGCTGCCGGTTCCGTGGGGCACGCCTGAGGAGAATCTATGCGAGTTGCCAGCGATGAGCTTTGACAACTGGGCTAGAACTTTATTTTACGGGTCTGGCATATGTGATTACGCCAACTCTCTATCTGGGTAGGCGCCTTCGGCCGAATGGCTCGCTCGGGTCAAACCTCTGACACAAAGTCACAAAAGCACTACCTCGTAACAGTGTTTCGATAGACATGCCGGCCAAGACAGTTAGGCCAGAGTGAAATGGGAACCTTGCCCTATACCGATAGATCACGGCTACATGGGCCAGTGTCAGCGATATCGCTTCAGCTGAGGGCGCCGGCTCCGAAGATACTTCTTGAGGTAAGTACAAGATGAGAAGTACACCAACGGTCCACGCGAGTATTTGACTGAGGCGATGACTGGACTGCGAAGCGCCTCTACCTTCACCGAAGGCTAGAAGAGTCACAATCAGCAGTGGAATCAAGACGCGTCGAGCAAGAGATCTATTCAGACGTTGCGTCGATATTTCCGGCGGCAGAGTGATCTGCAATAAGGAGTAACAGCTTTCCTCATAGGGTATAGCCGGTGAACTCTGGAGCTCAATCACTTCGGGGACGGGGGTTTGTAGCTGTCTTTTTCGGCTTTGCCGGTGGGGTCGAGGGGCTCGTCGTCGTGGTCGGTCTGGGCGGGGGTGACGGCCTCGCGGCGGGGCAGGGCGAAGGGGGCGCGGATGCCGGTGGTGGCGGCGGTGCGGGAGTCGGGGGCGGGGTCGTTGACGGCGAGGGCGGCCTGGTACTCGGCGACGGCGCGCTTGCGGTCGGGCTGGACATCGTAGAGGCGACCGAGGTAGATATGGGACCAGGCGAGGGTGTGGGGGTCTTTGCCGGTGCGGAGGGCGGCCTCGAAGTGGGTGACGGCGTCCTCGGGGGCGCGCTCGAGCAGATCGATGCGGCCGAGGATGTAGTTGGCGGCGCCGTGGTCGGCGGCCGGGTCGGCGAGGGCCTTGGTGGCGATCTCGCTGGCGGTGTGAGCGTCTCCCTGGAGGAGCTTCTGCTCGGCGAGGCGGAGGCCGGTGGGGGTGGGGGCGACGCGGCGGACGACCTCGTGGGTCGCCTCGGGGAGGAAGGCGATGTTCTGGGTGGCGTGGCGCTCGCGATCGGCGTCCATGCCGTAGACCATGGGGCCGATGTTGTCCTTCAGGCTGACGCCGTCGTGCTCCATCGAGATGAGCTGGTTGTAGAAGTATTCGGTGAGGATCCAGCCCTGGTGCATGGAGAGGTCGACGGTGCGGCGGCGGGCGGCCTCGACCTGGCGTTCGTAGAGGCTGTGCTCGGCGTCGTAGTGCTCCATCTCCGCGCGCTGACGGATCGTGGCGGGCTTGACGGGCGCCGTGATGCCGGTGTCCATGGTGCGCGCCTCGATGCTCTTGATGAGGCACTCGGCGATGAGGGCGACGATGTCGGACTTATAGGTGAACTCGATGGGGGCGTTGGCGACGGACTTGAGCAGCGGCTGCAGGCGGCCGATGGCGGCGGCACGGGCGTAGACGAGGGGCTCGACCTGATAGTGGAGATAGGTATGGCGGATCTGCTCGAGGTGGAAGGAGCCGGCGGCCGAGGGGGAGAGCACGATGATGTAGCTGGATCCGTAGATGCGGGCGTTGACGGTCGAGGGGGCGAGCATGGGCTCGAGCAGGACGAGGAAGCGACGGTTGTCGTACGAGGAGGCGGGGGAGCGCAGATAGAGGTTGGTGTTAAGGATCATCTGCGTGAGGGGGTCGTGGATCTGGCTGCTGAGGGCCTCGTAGGCCTGGTGGTGCTCGGCCCAGAGGGCGCGCAGGTGGACGTCTTCGGCAAAGGTTCGCAGGAGGGGAAGGATGGCGAGGACCTGGGCGGAGTCGGGCGGGAGCTCGGTCTCATCGGCGGTGGGCATGAGATCGGGCGAGAGGAAGAGCGAGAGGGAGATGTACTGGGCGATGTTGCGGCCGGCGTCGGCGAGGGTGTGCTGGCGGAGAAAGGTGCAGAGGGCGTCGCGGTGGGCGGCGATCTCGGGCGAGGCGGCGGCGGCGGTCGCAACCTGGTCGCGGACGATGGCGCGGATGGGGACAGAGGCGCTCAGATCCGCGTCGTAGCCGCAGGTGTTGAGGGCAACGGCGAGGTCGAAGAGCGACTCGCTGTTCTCGAGGGTGACGCCGGAGCCGGTGGTCTCAGACTGGGCGATGCGGGGGCTGGGGGTGGAGCGGTCGGGTGTGGCCGAGGCGGGAGTGCTGCTGGAGCTCTCGGGGGTGGTTTGGGCGCGGGCGGCGAGCGGAAGGAGGAGACCGAGCGCGAGGAGGGCGATCGCGGGAAGGACGCGGTGGGGCGAGGGAAGAGAGCGAAGGCCGGGCACGGTAGGGGTGAGACGCACCTACGGAGTGTAGGGGAGCGGAAACGGCGAGGGCAAGCGGTGAGCGCCGGGGACGGGAGGCAGCGGGCTAGCCGTGGACGGAGACGCCGGCGAAGGTCATGAGGAGACGGCCGCGGACGGGACCGCCGAAGACGCTGGCGGGCTGGAAGACGCTGGTGAGGAGGTGTTCGGCGACCTCGCTGCGGACGGCCGGGTCAGTCGGGCCGGAGAGGATGGTGTAGTCATAGACGAGGCCGTCGGCGTTGATGCGGGCCTCGACGACGATGGTCTGGTCCTGGGCGGTGCGGATGGGCAGGGGCTCGGTGACAGAGTAGAGGTAGCGCGGTGCGGTGATGTTGCCGAGTGGCTCATCGTTGGCCATGACGGCGGGCGACGCGCCGAAGATGCCGAGCAGAAAGAGGATGCCGCCGAGGAGAACGATGGCGCCGGCGAGGCCGGCGGAGGCCTGCAGGACGAGCGGCCGGAAGTTGTTCTCCCAGCGCATCTGCAGGCGGTCGCGCACGGCGTTCCAAGAGCGGGTCTGCTCGCGCGCGATGGCGAGGCGGAGACGGCGGCTGAGGTCGGCGGGCGGGCGGACGGGACCGAGGGCGGCGAGGATCTGCTGAACGCCGCGGACGGAGGCGAACTCGCGCGCGCAGGCGGGGCAGCGATCGAGATGAGCGGCGATCTGCTGCATGGTGCGGCCCGAGACGGCGCCGTCGAGATAACTGGAGAACGAGGCGCGGATGCCGGTGCAGGGCTCAAGCGGCTTCATGCGAGTCTCCGGGCGGCGCCGGCGGGGCGCGGCGCAGGGTTGGAACTCCACTCCGCCTGCAGCAGAGCGCGCAGGAGGTGGCGGCCGCGGGTGAGGCGGCTCTTCACGGTGCCGAGCTGGATATTGAGGACGTCGGCGATCTCCTCGTAGCCAAGGCCCTCGATCTCGCGCAGGATGACAACGTGGCGGAAGCTCTCGGGGAGCTCGCGGAGGGCGGCCTCGACGCGGGTGCGGAGCTCAGCCTGCTGGGCGTTGTCGAATGGCGAGCTGGCGTGTGAGGCGAGGAGGGCGCTGAGGGTGGGGGCGTCGTCGGAGGCAGACTCGACGGGGGTGTCGAGAGTGATCTCCTGGCGTTTGTGGCGGCGCCACCAGCGGCGCTGGTTGGACGCCTCCCGGAGTGCGATGCGGTAGAGCCAGGTGCGCAGGCTGGAGCCGCCATGGAAGGTGCGGATAGAGCGGAAGACCTTGAGAAAAACTTCCTGGGTGATGTCAGCCGCGTCGGCAGGGTCCTGGACGCTGCGGGCGATGAGCGAGAAGAGTGGCTGGTGATACTGGGCGATCAGCAGGGCAAACGCCTCTTCGGAGCCGTCCTTGAGGTCGGCGATGAGTCCGGCCTCTTCGGCGGAGTAGCCGATCGCGCTTGCGAGATTGACCAAAGCTGCACCTGCCTGCATGCTGAAGTGTCCTCTACAGTACGTCCACGGAAAGACGAAAGGCAACTTGCGAGTGAAACTGCGCCACCGGTGGCCGAGTGCTCGCTCACTCTGCATTTCTTAGACACCGGACGACGAGGGAGTGTTCCCGTTGCGCGATGATTCGCGCGCTGCGTGGCGATGCGGAGCGAGGCATGCGGCGACGCTGGCGTGCTCCCGAGGATAAAGCGATGACGGAGTGTTAAGGAGACGCGTCGGTGCGCGTTTGACTTGCGCCGTCGCTGCAGCGAGAATGAAAGTGTCCACTGCGTGGGAGTGGGCCTGTGGCGCAGCTGGGAGCGCGCTTCCATGGCATGGAAGAGGTCATCGGTTCGATCCCGATCAGGTCCACCAAACAATCCCTTATAAACCAACATATGCCGGAAGCTGAGACTCTTGCCTCTCAGTAATTTGGTGTCATCTGGTGTCAACGCGAAGTATGCGTTCGGCGACTCGCGCCAACAGCGCCGGTTCGCGCCAGCTTCTTCCGCTTCAAACCCACACTTCCACGCAACTCCTCGTTGATCGAATTGATGGTGGACTGCACACTCTCCGATATCTCCTGCATATAGACGTCCGTTGTCGTCGCTGTTCGCGAGTGACGAAGTACGCCTTGCACGTCCTTCAGCGCATACCCCGCCGCCCGGACACACTTCCGCCCTAACAGCAAGCCAGCTGGATGAAACAAGCACAACTAATAGCGAAGTGCAGCAAGTCAACCTGCCTAACGCGGCTGAAGCACAGAAGATGTCCGAAATGCAGAACCAGGGCATTATACAAGCCTGCCTCGCTTCTAAAATGGCGGCGGAATGCTGCTGCAACTGACCTTGCGAGCGCTTACGTCCTCGCAAACACCAGGAGATACGGCTCGCCACCATCGTTTCATTCGAGGATGGACATGGATTTGCGGACCAGATCGTGGTTTCGTCCGGGCGATGATATCGTACCTCGCTTATTGTTGCCCGGGTATCTCGCGCTCGAGCGCCCAGGTTGCAGCACAGGTCATCCGGTCTCCTGGAACATCGCACGTAGATTGAGGGCTTGGAGTGAATCCACATAGAGCGGGGTTTGCCGCGACGAAATGACCACTTGGAGGAGCAGAGTTAGACCCACCGCCGTCTGTTCAAAGCGGGTAGAAGGGAGAGATCTAGGACGGACGATACGCTCATGCTGAATCCAATCGCGGCACATTTGGGGAGGAAAGGCCGCGACGCCCAGACTGTCATTTGCATCCCTCTGTATAGATGCAACTTGACGGAAGGCGCCAAGCTTTCGAAGTGAGCTTGAGAGCATCTATCAGGTCGGTCAAGGCCCCGTTCTGGAACAACGTCGGTTTGTATTCGCGGTTAACTTTCTGAAGTCGGTCTATCGTTAGTCTTCCAAAACTGACCGCAACGGCTCTTATCGGGACTGAACCTGTTCTTGAGGAGCAGCGGCCGAAACTTGTAGATAGACGAGTTTCCAGAGGTCAGATGGATCTCCGCTCTTAGAAATACGACAAGATGGCATTTCGACTGGTCTTCTTTATGTCTGCGTACCATTTGCAGGCAGGATAGAGAAGCGTAACCACCAGAAGCCAGACGCACCCTATGAATTCCAGTCCGTAGCCATATCCAGGAGGGCGACCCGTCAATATGCCACCGTGCGGAAACTCTGTGGTCCACCAGTGCCAATTCTCACCACGAGCAGCGGAGATCGCGAGAGCCAGCAGGTGGATGACTGCGAGGTGGAGGAGGAAAAAGAAGAGAGGAACACGGCCGTAGACCTGCAAGACTGCCCGTACACTCTTCCAAAGATCGTGTTCCTCGAGCGATTCGACTCCAGCGGCGACGAGTACGGAGAGGCCCAGAGTAATGAGGAGAAAGAGCAGCGACGGTGGATATTTCTGAAGATTCAGAAAGGAAAGAACCGTCCTCCACCAGACGGCTTGGTGGGACCAGCGCACCGGGTCGCCGTAGAGATTGCTCCATCGCAATAAGACAAACGCGAGCAACATCGTAAGCCCAAGAATGCATTTCCACGTCTTTCGCTGATAACCGCCCTGGAGTAAAGAGAGCCCCGAGCAATACCCTAAGATCATCACACCCAGCCATGGCAAGAAAGGATATGCAACCAGAACGATGGGCGGAGTCAGGGATGCACCGCGGACGAGACCCGGAAGGTGGAGGAGATGCCACAACGAGCCAAGATGGCCAAGCGACTCGGCAGTGATGTCATCAGAAAGATTGTGCCCAACCACGATGCATAAGCCGATCAAAAAGTTCGCCCGCATGTTCAGGTGGATGAGCCCGGCCATCACGATCATCGAGATTCCGATAGCCCAGATGACCTCTAGAATTTGAACATCCCACTGCCAGTTGAAATTGAAGACAAGATGCACCAAGGTCAACTCTGTGAGTACCAGCCCAATTCCTCGCTTGAACAGATGAACACTGAGCTGCCCTCTTGTCTTGCGCTGCTGTTGGAGGAAGATGGAGGTACCAGCGAGAAAGACGAAGATCGGTGCGCAAAGGTGGGTTACCCACCGCATTAGATAAAGAAGCAATGTCGTATGTTGCGGATCAAGAGGGTTACCGGAATAGTCTGTAAAGAACTCTCGCGCGTGATCGAGGGGCATGAGCACCATGGCAAACCCACGAAGAACATCCACCAGGGCGAGGCGGCGAGCATGTTTCTCGACGACCCGAGGGGCGGCGGTGTTTGAAGAGATCCTCATAAGAAGGGATGTTCTCCTGGTTTGCGATGGGTTCTTACACACAAGTTTGCCGCTGACTTCAAAATCGTGTGGTTTCGTTCCACTCGGCTGCTTGATTGTAGTTTAAGAGATCAAGTCTTTCCCGCAAGAGAGCATCCCATTATGCGGGATCAGTACCGACAAGTCGGCTTGCTGTCACCAACACAGATTGCGGCGATAGAATAGTTTCGTTGCCAATGGCAAAGATGAGAAGACTCCATTAGGAAAGCCAAGGGCCGATGCTCAAATCTGGGGATATTGCTTATCTCAATCCGATGGCAATTCACATGCGTGCCATCGTCGAGTGTGAGCCGTGGGCTGGCCCGCACCGGTCGATGTGCCCCTCCAGTGCTCGCTGTACGCCTGGCCGGGTCGGGAGGCGGATGATAAGACAGAGGAAGTCCAGCGCACACAATCCGTAAATGCTGCCTCTGGTCCGTTCGATCCCCCCTGAAGATACTGGATTGCCAACGGGATGCGTCACGAACAACCGTCTCACGCTCACGTTGCCGCTATCGGCGACTCCGAAAAGAAAACTCTGACTCCAGTCCCAAGTCAGATTAGATGGCGCACGCCAGTCGATGCGGCCAGTCATCGAGGAAACGATCTACTGGCTGCATGGTAGATAGTATCCGGCTTAGCGCCTCCTGCGGATTGTGTTCTGCCGTGCGGAACATCTGCTCGGGATTGAGCACTCTCGTCGGAGCCCTGTCGCATGTGAATCCAGAGGGGAAAGGTAGATTGAGATATCGCCGGCCGCGAGATGGTAGCGATCAACATGCGCTTCATGAGCACCATGAGGTAGTACGTCTCCCGCTTGGACTCTCAAGCAACCCCGATCGCCGATCTCGTTGTAGCCACCGCTTACAGCGAGAGCAAGGTAGCTCTTCTTGTGTGCAAATGCCAGTCTAAAACGGTGAGACCCTGACGGCGCGTCCGCCTCACGAGGATAGAGCTGTCCACAGTCATAGCAGATGCTTTCTACAGTCAGATGGCTATCAGCAAGGCGTGTTCGGTATCATCAGTCCATGAGTGATACCAGTGATACTAGGATAACTGTCCCCCTCGTCATGGTAGAAAGATGGCCGTATCTTTCCAGGACCGAGTGGATTTCGCTTCACTCGCAAGCAACAACATGTACCCGACAATGTTGAAGAAGCGGCTCAGGGATTGGTCAAGGCAACGGCCGATGAACAGTTATTTAAGGATGGGCAAGATGCCTAACAGTCCGCAGGCCATACGGGAAGTTGTGACCTTCAAGCCGGGTGCCCGCACGGCATGGCACTCGCGTCCGCTGGCCGGGTCCTTTACGTAACTCATGGAGTTGGGAGAATGCAACAGCGCGGTAGGCCTCCGATGGAAATTAGCGCGGGCGAAACGGTTTATATCGCACCGGACGAACAGCACTGGCACGGTCGTCCTCGGGTCATCTGTTTTCTCATGTGGCAATCCAGGAAGTTTCGACGGAGGGACTTGAGCAACGTGGTTGGAGCATGTAAGCGAGAGGGAGTATTTGGCTTCTCTCAGTGTGAATCAAACTAACCTTGATAGAGAACGCTTGCGGCATACTGACGTGGAAAGGGCGTAAACATGTTCACTACGGCGCCGACGAGTCGTCCGTCTTTGCCTAAAAAGGATTCGTCGTGGACGATAAAGGCCCTTCTAGGCTTCGGTCCAATAGCCACCCTTGTATTTCTGTTCGGGATCTATATCTTGGGTCTGTTGGTGCCGGATTACAGCGCGGTGCGCCAGACAGTGTCCGAGATTGGAGAGATAGGGTCGCCGATGCGGATGGCTTTTGCGTTGACAACTGATTGCTACTGCATCAAGTTTGCTGTTGTTCGCGTTTGGTCTTAGGAGAAATGCCCTTCGGAGGGGTCACTCAATAGCTAGTGTGATCTTCGTGATTGCGACAGCAGTCAGCGTTGCGGGTGTGGGCATCTTCGCCTATCCACATCCGTTGCACAATGTCTTCGGACTCTCCGAGTTGATCGGCCTGCAGGCACCTGCGGTGCTTGGTTTCACTTGGCGCAAAGATTCTCAGCGGTCCATTGCGCAGTTTTCGTGGATCATGTACGCCCTAGTTGCTATTACGGACGTTGCTAACCTTTCTGCTTTGTTTCCACACGGACCTCTGTGGGTCTACGAGCGGCCAATCTATGGAATCGTGCAACGTTCTCTGTTCGCTACCTGGTTCATATGGTGTGGCGGCGCTGGCATTCTGATGCGGCGAACGGCGCTTGGCACCGATGTACAGGCATAGGTCATAGTGACAGGTCGCTTCTAAACTGCCCCGTTGCCGGCTCTCGATATTGAATCTGCCGGGCGGCTACAAGACGATCCCATGTGTTCATCCTTGGTGGATTAGAGCGCAGAGGAGTAAGCGAGATTTCGACTTCCCGCCCGTCGCGGCCTTGCTTGCGATCTATGTCATCTGGGGTCCAACGTTCCTGGCGATCCGCGTCACCGTTCTCCTTCTAAGAAGCGTGTCTTGCGTGGCCGGTACCATATCCGTCTCACCCGCGAGCATTTCAATCAGCTTCCCAGTCTGACACAGCTCAAAGTAATCCCTAGTTGTAACAGACATCACGGAACACCAAAGGGCAGAAAGCTCATATCGCACGTGTACTCGAACATCGTCATGCGTCGTCCACTCCTTCTTAGTCTCTGTCCTCAGGATACTCAATCGCGCGAGACTATCTTCACGCCGGTCGGGGCGCTCCTTCATGGGTTTGTTGATCCACGTTTACCCCCGCTGACATCCGTTAGTCTGTATGGCCAAAGCCAATCAGTAACGTAGTACCTTACCGCGGTGTGATGCCAAACGCACGCGGCGACGAACCAAGCTATGGAATGGGCTGAGCGCTCAAGCGTCCAGCTTCGAAATATCAGAAGGCTAGAGGACGGGAGAATCAGGTTATTCCTGTGAAGTTGGCTTCTCTTCAGCAATCGCTAGCGGGCAGGAAGAGCGTTTATCAAGACTTATCGGAAAGAGAGCGGTCACTCATCGGAAGCTCACCGTGCATTGGATGACTATGCTTCTCAATTGGCTTCGTGACTGCGATTCTTGCGTAGCCTGCGACAAGAGACTCGATAGCAGGTAGATCGGGCTTGGACGGCGGACGCTCAAGCGATGCCTTGTGACTAGCTTCACTTGTCCAGACCTCGGTAACCCATAGAACATCCTTGTCAAACGTGTCTTCGGCCACGATGAAGCTGAGGCATCCGGCAACCGTGTATGAGTCATCCCCGCCGAGAACTTCGATCAACTCGGTGCGGCGATCCGAAACCGAGGTCAATTTCACAACTAATCCGTACATTAGGCAACCTCTCAAATACACGATAACGCAGTCCAATAAAGTCTGCTCATGGTCAACTGATGAGAACGGTGGCCATCGTTACTTGCTTTCTACGATCTCGTCGGGCGCAGAATCGCCCGCTCGGACTGCTAGTGGCCGTACGTCCGTAATCAGGTGATAGAGGAACCGTCCAGGCTGCTCCTGCGGGACTATGTGTGCGGAATCTTCAAACCATATGAACTTCTTTTCGGGTGCTCGAAGGTGCCGGAACCACTCTTCAGCAAGTGTGTGTGAGGTTGCGTAATCATGCCGGCCCTCGAACAAGAAGATCGGGCAGTTGAAAGCAGTCACATTCTGCAGATTCAGTGCTTCAAGAGGACCCAGGAGATGAGTCAGAGAGAAGAGTCCCCCGGCGTCGACGCCGTCAAGGTCCTTCTCTGTGTAATCAGGCGATAGGTCCCAGGAGTTTCCCTCGTAGGAGAAGTCTGTCCTGCCCCACGTCAGGCCGCCGTAGAACATCAGCCATTTTCGTTGGACGCCGATGCGAGCAAATGTAAGGCCCCCCGCGTCGCCCGGATACGGGGCGATCGCTTCCAGCTCTTTGATGGCCTCTGTATTGTGAGATGTCTTTGCGCTTTGCAAGGCGAACTCGTAGCCCTCAGCCTCATTCCGCTGCGTGTCGATGAGTTGACCAACTCCGATGTAGGCATAAAACCAGTCGGGGTGTTTCTGCGCTAACGCCACTCCCAGGACCGTACCCCAAGAATGCCCGAGCAAGATGATTCTTCGCTTTCCGTAGGTCTTTTGCAGATAGCGCACTACTTCCTCTGCGTCGCTGGTCATCTGTTGCAGAGTCATCGTAGGAGCGATGACATTGGGGTTATTCGCGGCATAGGTCTTGCCGGTGCCTCGCTGGTCCCACTGGACGACAGTGAAATAGTCTTCCCATGGATTTTGAAACGTGTAGTCGGCTGGCATCGTGGGCGACCCGGGACCACCATGCAGATAAAGTAGAATTGGATTTCGCGTATCCCGACCACGCACAGAGATCCATTGCTTGATGCCATTTACGGGGATAGCACTGAGGTCTTCCACGCCTCGTTCAGAAACAATCTTGCGCGTTGCAGCGATCCTCTCGCGAATGTCTCTCGTGGTCATAGTCGGTGCCGATTGGGTCTGGGTCGTGGTCGCTGCGGGCGCTTCCTGCCCGTCAACACTAGCCGTGCTCAAAATCAGAACCAAACAAATCGCTGCCAAGAAATATTGCACGGACACTCCTGTACCTCTTTCGGATGGCCTCAATGGTACTCGTCATTCTTGGATACGTGACTCAGATCAGAACAGTTCCCGAAGCCGCTGGTCGGGATCTGTTCTCGATTCTAGAGCTGGAGCCGGCTTGGCCTCATACTGTGTAGCGTTCCATCAGAACCGTTCTGAGGTCTTCCGAAGCGCCATCTATTGCCGCGCTCAAAGCGGCGGGGCCCCCGCCGTAAATCGCAGGTCATACATTTCCTGCGGTGGTTTTGTCAGCCAACCCAGTGTGTTCGAGAGCTTGAGAGGAGGTCGGAGTTTCCAGATACGTCCCATCGGGAGTCTGCAGATCGGCAATCTTAGATGTCGAGGACACTCCACGTGATTGGCACTGTAGATTTCGCGGGCGCTCGCAACCTCAATCTATTCGAACGGTAGTAAGCTCCGGTGGAGGAAGTATCTCATCAGGTATGCAGACGCGGAGCCCGCAGCGCCAAACACACGGATCGTTTCTGGTTTTTGCCTTAGCGGGGTGGCACCTCAATGTTCATTTGGTGTGACTGTCGCGCCAGGCGACGCTACGGTCGATGTCCTCAGACGGTACGCTCCGTGAGCTGCTCTAGATGTCTTCCGCCTGCGAATGACGACGGCGGTGGGCGTCGACGGCCGTTCACTCAAGAGCGGGTCAGATGCCTCGATTTCACGACGGAATGTCGCTGGCATAGCACGCGAGCTATGTACCAGCGACAATGCAAACTGGTGGTTCAACGGCTTTCGCTCTTAGGAGCAAGAGGTGAGCGGGCGGCGCCTAGCCGTCTAAACGCCCAACGCCTCAATCACCAGCTTTGCAACGGCTGGGGCAGAGTATTGTTGCTGTCCCGTGATCAGGTTACCGTCGCGGACGGCGTGTGACTTGAAGCGACCGGAGACAATGAAGTTCGTGTCGGGAAGTTTCCTAGCCTCACTTTCAATGCGGAAGGGCTGCATCTGTTGTCCCACAAACTCATCAGCATAGTCCTCTTCAGAGTTGGCAAATCCAGTCCATGTTTTCCCAGTGACAAGGGGTTTGCCGTCCACCATGGTCTTCAGCAGGAGGCATGTGCCATGACACAAGACAGAGGCTATCTTGCCTGCCTTGTAAAACTCTACAAATAATGTATGGACACGATCATTGTCGTAGAACGTGTACATTGGTCCTTGGCCGCCCACAAAGAGAATGGCGTCATACTCGCCCACGGATAGTTCCGCAATCGGCTTGGAATCCTCTATCAGGCACAGATGCTTGGGGGAATTGAGGAAGCCAAGTGAGATGAGGTCCCCGGCCATGAGCTTACCGTCGTCATGAGGATCGCTCCAGTCGTCAGCTTCCAATCTGCCCCCATCAGGACTGTAGATGTCCACCTCGTACCCTTGTTTGATGAACTCGAAGTACGGATGAGTCAACTCCGCCCACCAAAAACCGATAGGCCAACCAGTTTGTTTTGAGATGGACGGGTTCGAAGCGACGATCGCAACCCGCTTTGGCTTCTCCGGATTCAGCATATCGACGACCTGATTCATTGATACTCCCCGTTTATAGGCCGGAAGCCCGAATCAAAGAGTTCCACGGAGGCAAGTCTCTCTGTGGACGAGACCCAGTGAAGGATCTGTTTGTCACAAAGTAGGTCGATCTTGATTCTGTGACAAGTGAGTCACTTATCCTAGTACTGCTGGTATCACCCTCAGAGCTACACGGATTGACGGGGACATACGACCGCGAAAGCAGCTCTGAACAGCAGCTTGACTCGGTTGTTCCATTCTCGTTTTACTCTCCGTGATCGTGATAGATATCGTTCAAGTGGGTCAGATCACCCGCAGTTTCGAAGACCATCACGCATGACGAGGTGAGAGGGACAGAGTTGGCGAACTCCCTCCCGCGAGGCGAGCGTCGCCAGTTTCGGGTACCCTGCGGCAGGGCCGTGAAAGCGCCGCTTATGCGCCAATGATGTCAAAGACAGCTCTTCCCAGAGCAATGACATTCGACATTCGAGGGTATTGGAGAGCGCCGACCGGATGAAGAGTGTGTCTCTTCAAAGCGTGAGCAAAGATCCAAGGTCCGCGAAGGTATACAACGTATACCAGAATCATGTAAAAGAGTACCTGTGAGACGCTCATCGAAGCCGAGGGCCGCGAAGACGGATACCGCTGGCGCAATACTCGTCGCGGCCCGCCAAATCCTGAATGACAAAGGTCTGGCGGCGGTCGCAATGCGCCAGGTCGCGGCACAGGTCGGAATTACACCGATGGCGATCTATAAGCATTATGCGGATCGAACCAGTTTGCTTAATGCCGTCGCGGATCTAGGCTTTAAGGAAATCGCCACTCGAGCGGAGCGCCTCGCGCTCAGAGGTAACGTGGAGCAGCGGCTTATGCAGGTAGGATCGATCTTTCTGGACACTGCGTTGCAGGCGCCGAACATGTATCAGCTTATGTTCCTTGTTCCTCGTGAAGGGGCAAGAGTGTATCCAAAGGACTTCAAGGCGGGGCGCTCACCAACTTTCAATCCCACTGTGAAAATCCTCGATGACGCGATGCGCAACGGTGAACTGCGTCGTGACGATCCCATAGAGATCGCATTCGAGCTCAGCGCGGTTTCGCATGGCCTCATTTTGCTGTATTTAGGTGGCCGAATTGTGCAGGGTGAGAATCAGTTCCGCTCTCTTTATCGAAACTCTTTCAGGAGATATCTCGATGGTCTTCGTCCGTAAGAATCCCGTCCTCGCACCCGCTCTAGCCGTTTCAGGGACGGCGACGCTTCTCGTCCTGGGAGACGGAATGACGCCGGTGTGGCCTTTGATGTGGATTGCTTTCCTTCCAGTGCTTATGTTCGCAGCCGAGTCTAATTCTTGGAAGATGTCGGCCAGCACTGCATTCTTGTCGTTTCTGCTCGGAAGTCTTACGGTCTTGTACGACATTCACTTCGTTCTTGGTGCGCCGGTAACGGCATGGCTGATTCCTATGTCCATGGCATCGCTGCTGTTCACGGTAGGTGTCATCTTATTCCGTGCGCTTCTTCACTGTGGCGCACCTCTCAGCGCGGCGGTCTCATTACCGGCGCTCTGGACGGTCACGGAATACGTGGCAAGCTTTGCACCATCGAATGGTACGGCTGGTAGCCTTGCCTATACGCAGGAACCGTTCCTCCTAATCCTGCAGGTGGCTTCCGTCACTGGCCCTTGGGGCATCACGTTCCTGCTGCTGTTATTCTCGACGTCCTTCGCAAGCTATCTGTACGTTCGGCGGACAAGCCCTAAACGGGCGGCGCTCATCGCGCTTGGCACCCTCTCCCTCATCGGCGCACTCTGTGTGTTTGGCCTGCTGCGTTTAGCCACTCCGGCTGCACAGCGATCTACAACAGTGGGTCTGCTCGTGACGGACGCGGTCCTCTTCGCTGAAGGTCCCGCGGAGCTGGAGAACCTTGTGCATGGCTATGCAGTGCAGGCTGAGCGGCTCGCGCACGAGGGTGCCAGGATCATCGTTATGCCCGAAAAGACTGGCCTCGTGCGTCCTGAGACCGTTGGATGGGTGGACACCGTGATGCAGGGCGTTGCAGATCGGACGGGAGTCACGCTGGTCTTTGGGGTGAGGCACTTAAATGCAGGTGCTTCCTTCAATGAAGCACGTATTTACGCGCCAACCGTACCCGTCTCGACCTATGAAAAGCAGCACATGCTTTCGCAGTTCGAATCCAACCTCACTCCGGGGTCGGCACTTACATTTCTCTCAGGGTTCCCGGAACCCGTCGGCGTGGCGATTTGCAAGGACATGGACTTCATCCGCCCTGCACTCGACTACGGACGCGCTGGCATCAACCTTCTTCTCGACCCGGCATGGGACTTCAATGCAGACCGCACCTGGCACGGACACATAGCCATCATGCGCGGTGTGGAGGGCGGGTATGCCATTGCACACGCAGCCAAGGGAGGATTTCTGACCGTAAGTGACGATCGGGGACGCATACTCGGCGAGGTCAGGTCGGATGGAGCCCAATTCGCGTCGCTTCTGGTTACCGTGCCTCTTGGTCACGATCGCACTCTGTTCGACCGATATGGCACTTGGTTTCCCGTGTTCGCGGGTGTTCTTCTCCTGGCGGTCGTTGGACGATTCACGCTTTCGCTCGCTGTGTCCCGTACGAAGGTCGATGAGCAATGACCATGGCTCAAGGCTCAAAGGACCGGGCGGACGAGCGGCGGCGCAAGGACTTAGCAGAGTTTCTCAAAGCGAGACGAGCGACGCTTAAACCAAGCGACTTCGGATTGCCAAATCTGGGGCGACGCCGCGCCCCTGGACTACGACGAGAAGAGCTTGCGCAGATCTCTGGTATCGGAGTCTCTTGGTACACCTCACTAGAGCAAGGGCGCGATATCCAGGTGTCAAAGAAATTGTTGCAGCGTCTGGTGAGCGCACTGCGGTTGTCTCCTCATGACGCAGCCTACTTGTCGTCTCTTGCAGACCATCCGGTTCTGGAGGTCTGTGAACCATCAGGTGAGATTTCAGAGATGTTGCAGGTAGCGCTGGACGGCTTCACAGCGGGGCCAGCCTTTGTAACCGATGAAGCGTTTGATGTGATTGCCTTCAATCAGTTGGCTGATTTCATCTACGGCTTCGGTAAGTACGACGGCCCACATGCCGCTAATATCGCTTGGCGGCTTTTTATGGACCCTTACCGAAGGGGAATATTCGTCGCATGGCGGGAATGGGCTACGCAAAGCGTTGGTCTGTTGAGGGCCCAGTGCGCGAGGTATTCGAGCAACGCGAAGCTGGAGCAACTCGTGGAAGACCTCCTCGTTGCAAGCCCGGAGTTCGCCAAGATGTGGGATGCCAGCAGGAGAAGCGGTGCAGCCTCCTACTTGCCCAACGGAATCAGCTTCACGATCGCTGGCTTCGGTATCCTGAACTTCCTATCGCTGCGCCTGCGAATGATCACGAATCCAGACTGGCTACTCGTCCATCTTATTCCGGCGGATGAGAACACTGCAGATGCGGTCCGCAGAATGCGTGTTGGGCAGGAAACGGCTAGACTCCACGTCCAAACTTGAAGACGTGGATCTGACTTCCGTACGCTACGACAGGCGGCTATTGTGAAGGGAGATCGTAATTAAACACATACGAGTGCTTGCCGGACGCGTCAATCATGATGTTGATCTCTCCTGATAGGCCGATCAGATCTTCTGTTCCGGAACCCTTGACTACGGCAATGTGCAGCTCTCCGGAAGAGGCATCTCCCTTTGTCATGGTCGCCCTGTGTGCAAAATAAAAGCTTCCTCGTTTTCCGCCAAGCCTACCAGTCACTTGTTCCATCGCGACGTAGGCCATCGCGTCGCTGCTCTCCGTGAACGTGCTCAACATCTCACCTGCGACGAACCGACGAAGTCTCCTTTCCAGTCCTTTACGAGCTCGTAGCGAGTAGCGCCCATTGTTTTCTCAAATGCGGTGGCTTCTGCGGGCTTCACCGCCACGTCAAACGTTCCTGTCGCTTTCATGTGTCCGACTCCTGTTTGGGTGGCTCCCGTAGTTGTGAAGATAATTAGAGATGTTGCTAGCGCTCTGAAGATCACATGCATAGTTAGCCTCTCGCCAACCAAGGTAAGACGATGAAACCCATCCGTATTGAAGAAAAGCGACTGGAGCCCGAGCAGTTTGCGCCGACTGCGACGCCTCCACGTGGCGTCCTGCATGCGCCCGAAGACCGCAACAAAAGCTTCTTTCACCAGAGGATTGCGGTTTCAGCCCTACTATCGCCGTTTGTCCAGCATTACTGTTACGTCCAGTGGGATCACCGAGACACTGAGCCAGGAACTGCCGAAACGCTCCCTCATCCCAACTGCTACCTTGTCTTCGAACACGACCTGGAGAAACCCATCAACGATGAGTGCGTCATCCGGAGAGCGGAAGTGTCAGGCGTACACACCGGAAAGTTTTCACGCGCTATGGAAGGCCGCGGGCGCGTCTTCGGGCTGAAGTTTCAACCGGGAGGAATCTTTCTTTACCTCAGGCAGTCGGTATCCACACTGACCAATCTCGTTGTCTTGGCCGAACAAGTCTTTGGCTCTGGTATAAATGCATTGGCAAAACGTCTTCGGCCTCTGAAAACCCCCGACGCGATGAGTGCAGCCGCGAGTGCTTACCTGTTGTCTCATGTTCGCGAACCGGACCGATCATGTGAACTTGCAGCGAGTCTTGTCGAGGTGGTCCTTCACGACTCAGAGATTCTGACGGTGGAAGCCCTTTCCGGCCGGAGCGGTCTAAGTGTCCGTACCCTCCAGCGACTCTTCAAAATGTACGTAGGGGTGACACCGAAGTGGGTGATACGCCGGTACAGACTCCACGAAGTACTAAAGCGATTTAATTCTGGAGAACCGTTTGAAGCAGCTCAACTGGCTATCGATCTAGGCTACGCAGATCAGGCTCATCTGATCAATGACTTCAGGAAGCTTGCGGGTGTAGAACCTACTGAATATCTGCGTCGGATCAGAAGGTAGGAAGTGTTCTTCCCGCGAAGACGGCCTCTCGCGTGAGATCCTCGTTATAAAGAAAACGAACAAGATCGCGGTCAGGGTGTGCATTTGCTAACATCTGTCGCTTTCAATATTCCTTCGAGGACGGTTTTCGTTCCTTTGTCCAGCGGACATACAAATACCAGAGTACTCTCTGAGATCGGCGGAAAGGCTGCCCGAACCGATCGCAATGCCAGCCTTCCAAATCGATGATGCGTCATCAGAAGGGCGACAGCGGCAACCGATGCAGTGTGCTGCTCCGTCCATAGTTTCCTGAAAGGCTCACTCCTGTGAAGCAGATCCTGTACAAGGGATTCAAACTCCGGGTCCCCAATGTTTGAGACGTACCGAGAACGCAACATGCCCACTGCGTTGTGAACGAAGTGATCAGCTTCCGAATACAACCCGTTGTCTTTTAGGGTCCAAGAAGGTCCCCCAGATCATGTTCCGACCGAACGGCTCAGGGGCATCTGCCTATTCGTAAATCTCGTCCGCGATACGGTTATAGGCAATGCAATTCAACCGATAGTTCCAGAGCATCGCGGGCCCTGCGTCGAAGCAGTCCAACAAATCCTGAACGTCATCGAGACCTTCGTCGGGGGGGGGGTCGCTCCTTTGTCAAGGACACCAGACCCGTTAGTGATTCGAGATAACTTCTATCGGACGATGAAAGGCAAAGTGCTGCTGTAACTCTGCTTACGACCTCTCGCGACACCTGAATGTCCCTGCCTTGCTCAAGCCATGTGTACAAGTGACGCCGACATTGGCCAGCAATGCGACTTCCTCGCGACGCAGACCAGGGGTTCGTCTACGTGTGCCTTGAGGTAAACCACATCTTACAGGGCTGAGCGCCGCTCGCCTCGAGCGAAGAAAAGTGGCTAACTCCGTCCTTCTTGCTTTGTCATTCATCCCTGGCAGCCAGATAATGCGAAGCAGCGATAGCGAAATGGACTGCTAAGCCGGAGCGTGGTTCCGTTAATGACAGAATGCAACAGGCGCTCTCCCAGAGCTCGGGCAGGCGGAATATGTGTGCTGCAGCCAAAGTGTGCGTATTGCGTTAAGAGGTATTGAAAAAATACGACACACGCCGACACGATCCTCTCACCGTTTCCTCAGTAAGCACGTTCCGCGCGACGCCCCCGTCCCAGGCACCGAATTGCATCAAATGATGATCGAGATACTTATATGCCATCGTGGCCCACTCCATTGAAAGAGGTCATCGGTTCGATCCCGATCAGGAGCACCAAACAATTTAACAATTTGGTGGGCACCCCTTCAAACATTCGGTAGCAATCGGCGGCAAAGGTCAACTGCCGTGCAGCCAAGCCATGTCGGTCGTCTCCAGCTCCTCTCTGGAGCGCGACGCTTCGGCTGACGTTCCCGCTGAATCCCAGATCATAATTCACCATCGCCGTAGATTCGGCGATGGCCGCCGGTGGCCGCAGCTTGGCCTTCGCCGCCAGCTTCTTCATCGTGCCCTGCACTCCCGGTGAATGGAGTCCACAGTGGCGTGCACGCCTTCCGGCATCTCCTGCAGGTAGACGTCGGTAGTCGTCGCCACGCGCGAGTGCCGCATTACTCCCCAGACGTCCTCCACTGTGCCGTTCTTCTGGGCCAGCGTTCCACGGATCATCAGGCGAGAACGACGACCTCGAGTGAAAGCCAAACCGCCACACATCTTTCATCGAAGCAACTGCTCTCGTGTCCGAGGGTGCTGCACGAACTTGTGCGCGGGCCGGTGCGAAAGCGACGAGAACCCATCATTGAATGCCGAGATCACATCAATTGCCTACGGGGTTAGCCACGTCCGGAGCAAAGCGAGAGATCCTTGTGTGGAGTTGACGGTCCTCTTGTTCCCCCACTTTCCTGGGGTAGCAGGGTTCCCTGATGCAGCTATAGTCTTTGGCAGTCTTTTGTCGCACCATACTACTTAGTGGCTTACCCCTCCACGGCTGCCCCGGGAAACGTCTTGCGGTTTTACCACAGGCAAATCGGACCTCAAACATCGGGTTGGCGGGAAACGCTACGGCCCAACGTTCTTTAAGGCATAGCGGATGACCGAGCCTTTCCGCCGTCTTGCATTGCCATCAATTGGCAATCCAAAGGAGACTCACTCTGACAAATACCGGCATTTGGAAAAACAATCCGTACTCTGGCACTTGGAAACTCATATCAGCAGTGCTGACAAAAGACGGTTGTAGTCAGCCCGCCTTCGGCGAACGCCCGCTCGGCCTGCTTAGCTTCAACGAGAATATGCATTACGTTGAAGTGCTGATGGATTCCGATACGCCCAAGGTGGCAAGCGGTCAGATTGGTGGGGGAACCGCCGAGGAAAATGCTGGTATCGCTGCGAAAACGATTGGCATGTTTGGTACCTATAGCGTGGATGAACACGGAAACTTCACAGGTGATCGAGTAGAAGGCAGCACATTTCCCAATTGGATTGGTGACGTTCGGACCCAGAGGGATATTAAGGTTCGGGTCGAGGGAAATCGAATGGACGAGATCTTTCATCAGCCAGGGGGAGCGACGATAGAGCTCGCTTGGGAGCGTGTTCCATAAGAGACCTGTCTCTTGCCTTTGACGGAACACTCTAAGGTGGAGACTACACCAGCGCTGTAATGACTAGATATGATGCCGCTTCCATAAGAAACGCCAGAAGGACCGTACCCACATTGCGCGCGGGACCGATTGTATTGCTAATTCTGAACATCAGAGCCAGGAGATCGTTGCATGAATCTGTGGGGGAGACCGCTTCAAAGTAAGCCACTTGAACCGGCCACGCGATTATGTCTAGTTGTCGCCTGTTTGTGGTCTCCGCTCTTGTGCGTCGGTGCTCTAGCGCAGACGATCGTGAAAGCTGAATCGCTCGACCTCGCCTCGATCTCCCGGCTCCGCGACGAGGGCTTGAATCACTCCCATGTGATGGAATACGCCGAACAGCTTGACGATGAGATCGGTCCGCGCCTCACAGCGTCGCCTCAATTCGATGTTGCGGCGCTATGGGCGATGCGGCAGCTCCGCGACATGGGCGTGTCGAACGCTCACGAGGAAGGCTGGGGAGACTTCGGCATGGCTTGGACGCAGCTCAGCACGACTCTCTTGCTTGACGCACCCGCCCCAGCCACGCTTGTCGCACAGGCTACTCCGTGGTCGCCATCAACCAATGGTGAAATCAGTGCTCCCGTTGTTTTCATTCCTCGTATCACCGTAGAAGATCAGCTCGCTGCATATGAGGGAAAGCTGCGCGGCAAAATCATTCTCTACGGATTACCACCCGTCACCGATTTGAATCCCAAGTCACCGATTGTTCCAGCTGATGACGCCTATTTCAAAGCGCGCATGGATTATCCGCTTGGGGCGCCTCCGCCTACACAGGAGAATGAGCTGAGAGAGCTTCGAGAAAACCTCCTGCGGCGTAGAGTCGCGAAGTTTCTCGCCGACCAGGGCGCGCTAGCGGTACTTCGCAGTCCGCTATGGGGAGACGCTTACACCTTTCGTGACGACGATTCGCTCTCAATGGGCTGGCCTGTCTTTCAGCAAGAGCATAAGGCGCCGATTCCCTCCGCTGTCGTTGCGCCTGATTCCTATGGAAGACTGTTCCGTCTCTCACAAAGGAACGTTCCCGTGACGATCAAGCTGAATATCGATGTGAGATTCGGTTCTGATCATGTGGACGGTAAGAACGTCATCGGAGACATTCCCGGCACGGACCCGGCACTCAAAGATCAGGTCGTCATGTTCGGGGGGCACCTTGATAGCTGGGCCAGTGCGACAGGGGCAACCGACAATGGTGCGGGCGTCGTCATCGTGCTCGAAGCACTTCGTATTCTCGAGGCTAGTGGCATCAGACCGCGCCGCACGCTCCGCATCGCGCTTTGGGGAGGCGAGGAAGAAGGTGAACTTGGCTCCCTCGCGTATGTGGACCAACACTTTGCCAAGATCGATCGTTCATCGTCTCCGCCGTGGAACGAATCCCCCGAGTGGACACGCCCCGCGGTCAAAGTCAATCAATTGCCGGACTATCGAAAACTTGATGTGTACTTCAATGTTGACGCTGGGGCCGGTCGAGTGTTCGGGATCTTTACAGAGAACAACCTTGCGGCCGCAGCTGTCTTTCGCCAGTGGCTTGATCCGCTTCGTGATCTCGATGTCGATAAAGTCTCAACGCTTCATCGTCAAGGCGTTGATACGCAACGCTTCGACTCTGTCGGCCTCCCCGGTTTTCAGCTGATGCAAGACATCCGCGATTACGACACGCGCACGCACCACACCAACCTGGACAGCTATGACCGAATATCGGCACCGGATCTGAAGCAGGCCGCGACAGTTATGGCTATTTTCATCTTCAACGCTGCGCAACGAGATGCAATGATCCCGAGGAAAACTGCAAGCACTTTCTAGGCGAGAAGCTCGGCGTCGCTCCTTATAGGACACACCACTTTATGGAAGGAGTATCTCGAGAGCTTTTTGCGTTGACACGATGGCATTCGGAGAGACGGTTGAAAGCTGGTATCTAACTGGCATGCCACCGGCATCGGCTCAGTGACACGGTCTCCGAGGACATGCCGTTTGAAACATAGCGGTTGAAGGAGGCTTGGGCTACGCCCTAAGAGCACGATTAGGACACACATCTTCCCGCGTTACACAGCGGGAGAAAAGGAATGAACGATGAGGTATGTCAACAGATTTGCAGATCAAGTATTGGCCATTGCTGCGGCTCTTTCGGTCACTATCTTGATCGGAGGATGCACTTCCGGCGGGCCGTCGCCGTCTACAGGACCAGGCAACTCCAACACTGCGAACGGGTTTGTGAGTGTTTCTGGAACGCACTTAATGCGCAACGGCGTTGTGTGGGTGCCGCATGGCTTGAACTCTGTTGCGTTTGTACCATCGCCATCCGTCCGTAGCGGTGCGTTTGGTGCTGCATACAACAATCTCAACGCGGCGGAGCTTTCCGCGATGAAAGCTTGGGGAGCGGATACCATTCGTTTCCAGGTATCCCAAGCCGCGCTCGATATAAAAGATCCCACGATCCCTTCGCTGTACGATCCGGCGTTTGCTGGCGAAGTCGTAGCGGGCGTTCAAGCTGCCCGCTCGATAGGGCTGAACGTTATTGTCAGCATTCAAGATGAAAAAGGTACAGGAGAGGCTCACCCAACTGCCCTCCCTAATGGCGGTACAGGGCGCGCTTGGAGCACCCTTGCGCCCCTTCTAAAAGGCGACAACGGGATTATGTTTGAAATCTTGAATGAGCCGGAACCGGATCACACGGCAGCCAACTGGACATTGTGGGCCGCGGCAATGAACAGCATGGTGATGATCATTCGTAATGCTGGCGCTACCAACGTGCTGATCGCAGACGGGCTGAATTACGCCGAACAATTGGACGGTGCACTTGCGCTTAACGATCCGCTGCATCAGGTTGCCTACGGCGCGCACCCCTACGCTCACTGCATCGCTGGTCAACCAGCTAGCTGCGACGCTGATCAAACAGCTGACGGAGACGGTATACCGTTTGCTGGATGGGACGCTAAGTTCGGCAATGTCCCTATCACGAGCATTGCGCCAGTCATTGTGACGGAGTGGTCCTTAGAAAACGACATCGCCGCGCCATCTGGCGAGAATACCTTTCAGTACTGCGACGAAAGCTCGAATCAGGCGGCACTTAAGCTGCTCGGCTACCTGCAAAGCAAGGGCATCGGTCTTCTGGCGTTCTCCTATGACTTGCCGAATCAGCCGATGTTGCCGAGGACGGGGAGGGTAATGCTAGACCTGAACGGTACTCCGAGCACTCTTGTCGGAACGCAGTGCACTGATGCAAACTTCGGGCCTGGAGCCGTTGTGCAGAGTTGGTACCAAACCGGCGTCGTCCCGGGGCAATTACTTTGAATGTTACTGACTCAGAGCGTCATCGGGTACTGTCCGCTGACTTCGTGGAAATGGTCGCACTGGGTGCTGAAGTGTGGAGTAAGAGGATGTTGACTGATCTTCACCGGGCGTCGCGCAGCAAGAGCAGACTTATGTTCGTCTGCGCACTGATCGTACCGATCGGTTCGATACGAGCCCAACAGCTATCGGCTAACGCTTCAGCATCAGGCCAGGCGAAGGGGACACAGCCTGGCGGCTACTACGGTTTGCAACCCTCGATCGAGGCCCTTGATTTGAGTATGTACGGGCGCATTCGCAACGAAGGGATGGCCCACGGTATGGCGATGTACTTCGCCAGTGCTCTTGCTGATGGTATTGGCCCGCGTCTGACCGGTTCACCAAATATGAAGACGGCCAACGAGTGGACGCGAGATACGTTGCTCAAGATCGGCTTGGTGAACGCACACCTTGAAGACTGGGGCGAGTTCGGCATGGGTTGGTACCAAGTCAATACGTGGGGTCGCATCATAACGCCAGAACCCGAGCCGATATGGATGGAGGCTGCAGTATGGTCGGCTGCAACGCACGGCCCGGTAAGCGGACAGGTCGTCTACCTCCCGCTTCTGCATGCCGGCGAACTGGACTCCTTAAAGGGCACGCTCAAAGGCAAGATCGTCTTGGCGGGAGAAGTCCGTCCGGTCCCTGAACTCAACCAACCTTTGTCCTTTCGCTACACCGAAACGGAGCTGAAGGCGTTGCAAGGTCCTGGCTCGCCGCCTCGCCCCACAGGGCCACCGCCGGCGAATGATCCCTCGCGAATCGAGCGCAAGCGTGTGTCCTTGCTTCGTGAGCAGCTACTTAAGATAGCGCAGGAGGAGGGTGCCGCCGCGATTCTGTTGCCCTCTCATCAAGAGGGACGCAACGTTGACACAGGCTTGTTGCTTGACGACAACGGAGTCGAGTTGGTGCGCAACGCTCAGCTTCGCCAGAACGCGGTGGGGGTGCCTTGCGCCGTGGTTATGACGGAGCACTACAACCGGCTCGCACGGCTTGCGGAGGCTCATGTTCCTGTGACGGTTGAGGTGAACATTCAGACAGCCTTTACCGGCGACCACGAACACGGCTTCAATACGGTTGCCGAGCTCCAGGGAACGGACAGACTTTTGAAGGATCAAGTCGTGATGGTTGGAGGCCATCTTGACAGCTGGCCCGCCGGTACCGGGGCCACGGATAACGGTGCGGGTGCCGTGATTGCGATGGAAGCGATGCGCATTCTAAAGGCACTCGATGTGGAGCCCAAGCGGACGATACGCATCGCATTGTGGAGTGGCGAAGAAGAAGGTGAGTTTGGTTCAGCAGGTTATGTCCAGCACCACTTTCTCGAATCTCCCGCCGATGCTGATTCGTCGAACGCAAGTGCGTCTGCGACCACGGGCGAACCCAAGCCGCTTGTCACGACTCAGGAATGGGAGAGGCTCGACGCGTATTACAACCTCGACGAGGGAGGCGGCAAGGTGCGCGGCATCTACACGCAGGGAAACGACGCCGTCGCTCCTATCTTTGCGCAATGGATAGCTCCGCTGAGTGATCTTGGCGTAACCGCGGTCACCGACCGCATTGACTTCGGTAGCGACCATGGGAGCTTCAACGACGCAGGTCTAGCGGCCTTCGAGTTCCTCCAAGACGAACTGGATTACGAAACGCGCACACATCATTCTAACCTTGACACGGTGGATCATCTGCACGCAGCTGACCTTGAACAAGCCGCAATTATTGAAGCTATCTTCCTCTGGAACACGAGCGAGCGTGAGGCGATGCTGCCGCGCAAGCCATTCCCGCACCCCGAAGAGGAAAGGAAGAGAAGCACGCCGATCTCAGGCCTTTCCCTTCGGCAATAGTCGGTCCACAGTAAAGATGCTGGCGCCTAAGGGCTGTAAAGGTACTGGAAGAGCGTGCGGAGCATACCAGTGTCGCAGGACTAGATAGGTCCTGTCCGGTTAAGGCAGCTCAAAGGACAAGGATGCGTGAGAGGCTCCCCACATTTGGGTCTCACAGACGCGGATTCGGGAGAAGATGTGAGGAAGACATTGTCGCAACAGGTGGCAGTATGTACCTTGATGTTTGTTACGTTGTATTGCACAGGCCAGGAACCACGCTTTTCTAAGGACAATTGGCTGGAGGACTTTGCACAGCTGAAACAAGCTCTCGAGCACAGCTACTCTAATTTGGCGTGGTTCGCATCTCCTCAAAGCGGGGTTGATATTCCCGGTCTGAATCAGACGACTCTGCACAGTTTGCAAGTGTCAACTACGGACGACGAAGCGCGGAACGCAATCCTATATTTTGTTGACTCCTTTCATGACGGTCACTTCTCTGCGCTATCAACGTTGGCCCCATCGTCGGTTCCTGTAAAACCTATTCCCGATTTCCGCTTCAGACGAAACGATCCCGAGGCGGGTTGCGCAGCACTTGGCTTCAGTCTAAACGGCACAGTCGCATTCTCGCTTCCGTTTGAATCGCTTCCGGGCTTCCACCTTCTGCGAGAAGGAACTGACCAGCCATTCCACGCCGGCACTGTGACACTCAAAAGCGGCAAGAGAGTAGGGCTTCTTCGATTGGCGGAATTTGACGATGCCGTCTATCCATCCCTGTGCATAGCGAGTTGGCACCGCGATGTATGGGATAAACATGGCATTCTCAGGCCTGCTGTTCTTCAGGAGTATGTGACGGCGGCGTGGTACGGATCGCTCTCCCGGCTATTTAGGCGGTGGAGACGGCAAGGTGTTTCAGCCGTTCTAGTCGATCTTGGCGACAATCCCGGCGGAGATGACTCGGGAAACGATTCGGCAGGGCTGATGAGCGGTAAACCGATACACTCTGCGCGTGTATTTGTAAGCCAAGATCGGACAGCTTCCGGCGAGCTTCTGGACGAGAACCTGCGGAAGCTCACCCTGGAGTTCCCGTCTGCGGCTAGCGACAGGCTACAGGCTATCCGAAATGAGTCGGTCCGCTCTTTTAGAAAAAGTGAAACCGATCTGGATGCGTCATGCTCGCTGGATTGGGTTTGGATTACACAGCGAGACTGGAACACGATGCCGTGTAGAAGACTAGTACCCGCTGGTTCGGCTGGCGGACCGGTTGATTATCTGGATCCATCCACGACTGAGGATCAGAAGGCCGCCGAACTCCTCTATCGACCATCAAAGTATGTTCGACTATGGAGGTCTTGGACTGAGCCACTCTTCATCTTGACTGATAGCAGGAGCTACTCTTCAGCCGAAATGCTTGCGGCGATGTTGCAAGATAATGGTGCTGCCAAGATCATAGGTGCTCGAACCGGCGGCGACGGTTGTGGCTTTATGGATGGCCCAGCACCGGTCACTCTGAGGCACTCCAAGATGCGTTTTAGAATCCCGAACTGCATCAGGCTCAGGAGTGACGGAACGGATGAGGTCGCTGGCGTGAAGCCGGACATCTCCATAGTCCCGACGGCTGGAGAAGATCGCAGGGCTCGCGCCTCAAGAGTCTTAGCTGCAATGGAATGATTTGCCGCTGTCCCGCCTTGTGCTTGCTTGGTGCTTCAAAGACTCGTACTATTCGAAAGGTCTACTTGATGCCGTGCCGCATAGTCGCACAGCAAAAGACTCAGGGAGCCACGCCTCTGCTAACCGAATCCGCCGTCTCCTTCTATGCGGTCGACGTAGTGGTGATGTTGACGGAACCTGAACTCTCCTTCTATTGATCACATGGCTCTCGTTATACCAGCGCTTGGACGACGGGTTCTCAGGTCGCTAAGCTGGCTGGCCGCTTCATCACCCAGGAACCGATATTAGATCCGACATTCTCGTCTTCACTTGGGTTGACACCACATGGTAATAGTTAGCTTCGCAGATCACAGCCAAAAAGACCATTACGCCCACTACGAAGGGAGCGCGAAGGCAAAGAGCTCTTGCTTGCATTCCTGATAGCTGATTAGCCACGCGGATAGTTCGCGGCAGAGTCCGTCGTCCGGGGAGTTATTCAGCAGATGGACAATTCTGGTCAAATGTTGAGTCGGAAAGGATCGAGACTTGGCCTGAGCTACAAAGCTCCTTGCCGGGCAGCTTCATGAACGGTTAACAGTTTTGGCCTGAAGCCAAGGCTGCGACCCAGCGATGGATCTACACGGCCCCACCATGGATGGGTCAGCGGTTCCGAAGAGGCTTCGATAGAGGAGCCAGCGATACCCGCCATCTCGAGGAGAGTAGTTGGCGCATCATCCGCGATGTTGACGATGCGACCGTCCATAGCCCCGGTCAGAGCAAACTCTATTGCACGGGCGACGTCCCGCTGGTGAACCATGCTAAAGGTCTGCGCTGGGTGCATCTTCGAGGCCGCCACGGCCTTCGGTATAGAAGCCAGGTGTTCATCTCCATCTCCATACACGAATGGAAGACGAAGAATGCTCCAGTTGAGACCGCTCGATTGAAGCACCTTCTCGGCAGCGACTTTGCTCGCGGGGTAAGCGAGTGTTGGCTGAACCACATCGTCCTCCTTACCAGGACGTGAGGCGTCTTCGCTATAAACTAAGCCGGTACTCGCCATGAGAAACCGGGCCTGCGGGGCATGCGCCTTCACGGCGTCGACAAGGTTACGCGTGCCGTCAAGATTCGTTCGCCAGATTGCATCTTTATCGCTCGTCCGAAAGACAGCGGCAAGATGTACGACTGCGGCGACGCCCTCAGCGGCTTGTACTAAGGAGGGTGTATCGAACAGATCTCCGATTACGGGCGCGACTCCAGCAGGAAGTTCTCTAACGAGTCGCACAAGCCCGCGACAGTTGATTCCAGCATTTACAAAATGCCGCAGCACGCGCGAGCCTACCAGACCAGTCCCACCAGTGACTAAGACCGTCATCCTTGTTCCTTTCAGAATTCATCGTTCGGGCAGCCGCGCATGGGAGTCCTCAAGATAGGACACACCAGACCAATCGTGCGGCACAGGTTCACCGAGCTGTGCAGCGCGATCACGAAGGTGCATTCACGCTGTGCAACCACGGTTGGACCCGAAACATCAGCCTTCGGTCGGCGTGAGGTAACAGTAGCCATAGTGATCGCTGATCTCAGTTAACCGGTTGATGTCTTGCGGAAGTGTGAGCCCAGAGATAGCGCGAAAGTAGTCGTCGATCCCACCACCAATCGTTGTGAGCATCATTTGGCCTGGGCTTCGGCCAGTGTTCCTAAAGGCGTGGTACGTGTTCCGTAGTGACAGGACTGATCGGCCAATGTTCATTGGACTCCAGACACCATCCTTGTAAAAGTCGTATTGTCCCTCGAGGACGGTGAAGACCTCTTCTTCTTTCAAATGCTTATGCGGCGGTGGTCCGCCACCCGGCGGAGTCGTCTCGACGAAGACGCAGCAGGTGTAACCTGACGAGCGGCTTGAAACGACGACATCGATTGATATGTCGCCCAGGATCTTTATGATTTCGTGGTCAGGCAAGACGTTCTCCCTTTCTTATCTCGGGGTCTCCCCGAGGAGCTTAGAAAATCTCGGAAGTAAGTTAGTGCGAGCGTTACGATCTGATTTCTGCCTTCCTAAACAGAGTCAGCCGTCGTGATGCACCTCCGTAGAGCCTTGTGTCTTGATCGACCTCCTGTGATGCTTGGTTGTTGAGATGATGACGAGCTTCAAACCTTTACCTCTAAAGCAGGACAAAAAAAGGCTAATAGCTGCCAAAGAGCAGGACGCATTGTTTATGATTCGTGGCGTAATCGCTTTCTGCGCGGCGAGAAGACATGCAGTCGAGCCTTCGCTCACCCTTGGAGTTCAAGAACTGAAGATTCACTCATTTCATTCGTGTGGAAGACGTCACACCAGCCGATAAGGGAGTTTGTGAAGCATCCTCGACACTGCTGAATGCAGTGTCGACGCAGCGATAATTTGGTCAGAGCCGTAGCGATCCCAGAAGGAAACGCAAAGCTGCCTCATTGATCTCCTGTAGAGCCAACGCATTCATCACACATACGAAGCTACTTTTAGACGGTAGGATGGTGCGGTGTGGTTGGGGCTGTCGTCTTGCAAGTCGCCCGTTCACTCCGTGATGATATTCGAAAGGAAGTGGTGTCGTGGGAGATCGAGAGCCGATAATCCGAGTCTTGCTGGTTGACGACCATCCCGTGGTTCGCGAAGGGCTGCGGGCGATGATTGATACGCAGAAGGACATGTCGGTCGTCGGCGAATGTGAGAACGGCATTGGCGCCATCAACTCATTCGAATCCCTGCGTCCCGACATTTTGTTGCTTGATCTCAAGCTGCCCGACATGGACGGCGTCCGCGTTATCGAAGTCATCCGCGAAGTGGAGCCGGGAGCGCGCATTATCGTTTTGACCACCTATGCGGGAGATGTTCAAGCGAGGCGAGCTCTGCGAGCTGGCGCCAAGGGTTACATGCTAAAAGCTTCGCTCCGCCGAGACCTTCGCGAATACATACGTGCTGTCCACTCTGGCTCAGTGAAAGTACAACCCGAAGTGGCTGAAGAGCTAGCAACACATGAAGCTGCGCAGCATCTCACGGTACGCGAATTAGATGTACTTGGCCAAATCGCTCGTGGCCTTTCGAACAAGCTGGTGGCAGATCGCCTCGGCATTCGAGAAGATACGGTCAAGGCGCACGTTACCAGCATCCTTGAAAAGCTTCATGCTAACGACCGAACTCATGCCGTTACGATTGCGCTGCAAAGGGGTTTTCTTGAGTTATGAGCTGCCGCGTGCGCGCTCCCTTCATTGTGTTTCTAGTAGGCCTGATTGTGTCAGCAACAAAAGTCCATGCACAGACGCAATCAATCGCGAATATGCAGGACATCCGGTGGACCGTCCACGATAGCGCTCCACGCGGAATAGATGCGATTGCGATGAGTCCTGCAGGCCTTCTGTATCTGGCGACCTTCAGCGATATTTTTCAATTCGATGGAAAGACCTTTGATCGGGTATTGACGCCTGGTGTTCGATTCACGTCGACCACGAGCGGTCTGTACTTTACCCGTCAAGGAGATCTAATCATCATGTTCCATCATGGAGCACCCGTTCTCCTGAGTCATGGGATTGCACGACTTCTGGATCGAACGGACGGACCGGAGATCCAAGAACTTAGCAGCGTCCAACAGACACCTTCTGGGCGGATCTGGGCTCTGCTCAACATGAAGCAGCTCATCAACCTTGGTGACGATGGTGTGTGGCACAAAGCTCCCGACCCCGGCGGGGGACGCGGTAACATCACGCGACTCTTCGCCGACCCTAAAGGTGCTCTCTGGATCGTTGTCAATGATCGCCTATTCCGCAAGACATCGGCCGGCAGCTTCGAACAGACGAATGTCCATGTCTACGGCGATGGGACGCTTATCCCTGGAATTCATTCGGACCTTTGGATTCCGAGCTTAGGCAAAGGAAATCCGGCGCAGCCGATTCGGCACCTTCAGCATATAGACCATCTGGGCAACCTGCTTGGCGCGCGCGATATCGCAGAAGCTCTCCTGGCCGCCTCCGTGGCGGCCGATGGGTCCCTCTGGCTTTTGACCGAACACGGCTTGGTGGCGCATTTGCCGTCCGGCTTACTTGAGCGAAAGGGACCTCGGTTCTCAGTTGAACGATGGAAAGATCGGAAGAGCCTTCGCGTCTCCTTGAGAGATGCGACACACTACTCTTTCTTAGAGGCACAGGATGGTTCGATTTGGGTGGGGGGGCTTGGCGGCATCGAGCGCCTCCACGAGTCGATGCTCGACCCTCTTTTCCCATATGCAGCGCTCGGCGAGTGGGACAACTGCTTTGAGCGGAACGGTAGCGAATGGGTTGTCGACCCTAAGGGCCTTCTCTACCTTCGGAGTTCAGACGGCAGACTCCGATCAAAAACTGTCGAGGCGGCGGTACTGCAGTGTTCCCCGTTCGGCAATGTGCTTGAAAGTGGCGCAGAGCTCTCGATCTTGAGTGAGAAGGGCCTCGTGCCGTTGTCGCGACTGCCCCTTCGCAGCGGACCACGCGACAACTACGTCTGGTCTGGTGCGACTCGAACCAGCGATGGGGCAATCGTTGCTGTGGCAGAGACAGCTATTTCCGGCGGGGCACTGTGGAAGTATGTTCACCGGCATTGGGTACGACTAGATGCCGGCCCGTCCCGCTCTCAAATTACGGCGTTATATGCCACGCACACCGACACAGTCTACGTCGGATTTCAGGATGGGACGGTTGCTCTCCTGGAAGCGGGGAGTAATCATGTGAGGCCGATCGGGATGTCTGCGCTGAATGGCGTGATCGGTTTCACCATGACCGAAGAAGGTTTGTTCGCCTACGGGAATGATGGGATAGCCGTCTTACGAGATCATTCCTTTACACGACTTCAGTTCGCGGATCCCGACGTCGCCACAATGGTGAGCGGTCTTGCCCAATCAACGGATGGTGCTCTCTGGTTGAACGGTAAGAGAGGCATTGCCAGGTTCACTCACCGCGAACTATCGGCAAGTCTGCTGCACCCTTTGCACCTGTTGTTGTCAAGCATCTTCTCGGAGGGGCCATACAGTGGGCCAGCAGTTCCACGTCCATTCGGTCAGTCCGTGCAAGTAGATCCGGCGGGACGGTTGTGGTTTAACACTCTCGGCGGAATCGTGGCAGTGGCATTGGATAGGGCCAACCCTTCCTCTGCGCTGCCGTTCATCTTCAAAGATGTGCTCGCCGACGGTGTTGCGATCCCTTCCACTCGTAAGTTGCCTGCAGGGCTCAACACCCTGAGCATTCGCTATGCCGCGATCGATTTCGTCAACGCACAGAGCCTTTCTTATCGCTACAAGCTCGAAGGCTATGACGATGCATGGCAAGATGCCGGCCAACGGACCGAAGCTGTATACACCCATCTTCACGCTGGGACCTATAGCTTCCAGGTTCAGGTAAAGAATTCTTTCGGGGTATGGTCAAGTCCATACACCCTGCAGCCTTTCATCGTGGTACCTCATTTTTATGAAAGGAGTGCGTTTTGGCTTCTGGCTGCGCTCATCTCAGGGGGCTTAGTGTGGGGTAAGTTCCGGCAGCGCCTGACTATGAAGGAAGCAGATATTCGTAGACGCACAGAGGCTCGTGCCGATGAGCGAGTCAATATCGCTAGAGACCTGCACGATACCCTTCTGCAGGGAGTACATGGATTGCTCCTAACGTTCCACGCTGCGGCCGAAGAGGTTCCCGCTGATCATTCTTCACGCCCCGCCTTGGAGCTGGCACTCACGAGGGCCGAGAAGCTTATCCTCGAAGGAAGGGACCGCGTGAAGGGGCTGCGTGGAACCGATGTCTCTGGAGCTGAGCTTGGCCCCCTTTTTGAAGCCGTCGCGAAGGACCTGAACTGCACCGACCGTTTTCGACTCAGGGTCTTACCCGCGAAGGACGGTACTGTGCTCCGCGACTATATCGCTGCTGAGCTATTTCTCATCGGACGAGAGTGCATTGTGAATGCGGCGCGTCATTCACATGCATCATGCATCAACCTGTTCCTCGAGTTTGGTGCCCAGACGTTGTTTTTCGAATGCAGCGATGACGGAATCGGCTTCGATGCAGCCTCTCCGAAGTTTCTAAAGCAAGGTCGCTGGGGCATCTCGGGCATGCGCGAAAGAACCGACAAAATGAGCGGCTCCTTCAGCGTTCGTTCCAGAAGTGGCCAGGGCACCCTGATTCGGGTATCAGTCCCAGGAAAGTTTGCATATGTCCGATAGTGAACCTCTCCTTTAGAGGCTTGCAATCCGCCAAGGTTGCAGCCACAACGCAGATCCAGGGAAGTGAGCCTTAGATCCTAGTTCGGCGATCTAGAGACAATCTCTTCGGCACCCCCCAACTAGTGGGGGGCGATCCTCCCCCTATTGCCCAATTCACTTAGCGTTCTGAATGCGTAATCATGTGATTTCAGCTGAGGTTTGCTGAGTCACGCGGGCGTCCCTGTGCGGTGGTTGTCATCTCGATTGCTTATGGCCAACATTTATGACGCATCCGGTAGGGAGTCAGCACGGATTGGCAAGCGGGTTCATAGACGTACAAAGGAGGTATCCTTCCTCTACGATCCACTGTCACATAGCTTTGAGCTAGCAGGACTGACCGAGGTATTACAACAGGCCACATTATTGCAGGAAGAGATCGAGTACAGTATCCGTATCGTTTCCTATGGGCATAGCTCAAGCTCGCAGCATCCTGGATCACCCACGGCTGATTCAGAGTTGTGCAACTTCAAAAGTTTCGTCTCCGATATTTTGGTGATAGCGACGAATCCAGTCGCTGTCAGCTGTCCAGAGGTTCGAAATAGATATTTAGAACACATCCGTCAAGTATGTATACGATCGCATCGCGTTGTTTCCATGGCAGCTGGAACAATGCTTCTTGCGGCGACGGGCCTCTTAGATGGACGGAGAGCGACGATCCACTGGGAAATGCGCGAGTGTTTGCAGCGCATGTATCCTAGGGTCCTGTCGCAAGCAGACACTTTATTCACGGAGGAGGGAAACATCTATACTTGTGCGGGGGCCACCGGGGTACTGGACCTTGCGCTCAGGCTTGTTGAAATCGACTGCGGACGCTCGATAGCTGCTGAAATTGCAAGTAAACTCCTCCTCCATCAACGCAGAAGCGGCGACGCGAGCCAAGTCAGCCTCACCTTGCGGGCACAATCCACGGCGATGAGCCCTCTCTGTGGGCTGCTGGAGTGGCTTCCCGAACATCTCGTCGAAGATTTGTCCATTGAAAAACTAGCTCGGAGAGTTGCTATGAGTCCGCGTAACTTCGCGCGGACTTTTCGGCAGCAAGTCGGGATGACGCCTGGCCGGTATGTTGAGACCTTGCGGTTCCAAGTCGCTCAGCGTGAACTTCGAGAGTCGCGGCAGAGTGTCGCAAGAGCCGCGGCATCGAGCGGCTTCGACAACCCTGAAGCACTTCGCCGTGTTTTCGTGCGTCGCCTCGGGCTCACACCAGCCAGATATCGAAGTGTGGAAAGTATGCGAAAACGTTAGCAGAAGCAACGCTTGCCGTGGTGATCTGCAAGTGACTAGGGGCGGCGGCCGTAGTGGGCCAAGACCCATGGCGAGTCGTGACGGCAAGTGACGCAGACCCTGTTCCTCTGACTGGCGAATCACTTGGCATCACGGCGATTGCCTTACAGGCAGCAAGGCCCGGATCCAGGCATCCAGAATACCCAGCAACGGCCCATCACGAACGAGGTCTCTGCGGCCGTGTAAGAACCTCGACGCCATGGAGAACGACCTTTTCTAGCAGATTTACCCGGCGGCCTGGCGACCTCTGCTGGCTTATCGTCCGTACACTTGAGTTCCTAGAGGCAGTGTGGATAGACGCTACTCGTTAGAAACCGACGTTCACATCGGGCGCGCTACTCGCCTTTCAGAAAGGCAATCACAGCGTCTGCCAAATCATGGCGGTTCCCTGAGTAGGAATGGTCCGTTTCGAAGTGTAAAGATTTCGTCTGTGTGTCTCCCGCTTCGCGAAGAGCGGCTTCGAATGGAGTGGCGAACTGATCCGATCCATCGTTTGCTGTAACGATCATGACTGGTCGCGGAGCAATGGCGCTCACCAGATTCTGCATGTCGAGTTCAGCACGATGCGTATGCGCTTCATGGGCAAGGATCGCTGCAGTTGTTCCTGCAATCGGAGCTAGATTATCGTTGCTGGCAAAGGCTTTTGCCTGAGCTTCCTCGTCTGCTTTGCTATCTCCTGACGCTCCGATGTTCCAGGCCGAGAGCATGACCACTGCCTTAACCTTCGGATTATGAGCCGCTGCGGAGGCTGCTATGAAACCGCCCATGCTGTGCCCGATCAGCACGATGCGATTTGGATCGATGTGATATTGCGCAGCATTCTTCGGATCGAGAAGGAATTGAACCTCCGCGTCGGCGTCCTCCGCTGCGTGAAGAAAGCTGAACTGCCCGGAGACTCCCCAAGAGCCGCGATAGTGCATCGCGAGCACGTTCCAGCCTTCCTCTCGCAGAGCCTGCGCAAGATCCAAGTTCTGCTCATAGCCGGGAAAACCGTGGAAGAGAACAGCCGTTGGATGGGACCCCGCTCCAACGGCCAAGTAAAAGACCCCGAGCAGATTACTGCCATGGCTCGGAACGAGCGGATGCTTCATGGAAGGTGGAGGCGTAGAGACGGCAAGGCTTGTCTGCGCCGGCAGTTGCCAGCTGCCAAGCAACGTCAGTGCGAGTACGAGAGCGCGCATGTTTCTTCCTTTGAGGCGGATTCACTGGTGAAGGGAACTCTTGGGAATGGCAAAGACTTGTCGATGGCGACTTCAACCGCATTCGCGGAGCAGAGGGCGTCTTCGTCCGGGGATGCTTGTTCGTTTCCACCGACACAAAGGGTCCGCACCCAAGGGGTATCCGCTCAATCGGATTGGCCGCGACGATCCTCGTTTCACCGTTTGATCGTATTTGTTGTGAGCGTAGGAATGCGAGCTATATGCTGCCTGGTGCAACGGATCACCAAAGATTTGCACTCCGTTCAGCTGCTCCGCAGAGTTCAGTCCATCAGCGATCAGCACATTCGCGGCGCCTGCATCGCGGACAAGAAGGATCATGCTGTTTATTGACGACCTCCGGAGCTGAGCCCCTCTTGAAGAGCTCGCAGCGACACTGGAGGGAGTAACTCCCTTCAACCAAGGTGACTATACCTGCGCGAGGGGTATCGGCTGCTACATCCTGAGTGGATCGGAAGCGAATCGCCGGCGCACGTTCATCTCCGTGAACACGAGATCGTTCACGTCTTATAGGGCGAGATAAAGTTCTACGTCGAGAGAGCGCAACAGAGCTTCTCGCCAAGCGTGGCAGCACGATGCACCTTCCGCGGGGGTCGCGCGCATGCTCTGAGCTTCAGAACACCGCATGTGTGTTCCCTGGCCACGCTCCATGCAGTTTCAGGCCACCAGACTGCCGAAAGGTTTCTGAGAACCATGGCGACTAGCCCTGCGACAAGCATGGATCTACCGGGGGCGGCTCCGGAGTATGCCACGATGGATTCAGAAGAGACGCAGAAGGTCTTCAAACTCGCCGAAGATCACGGCTTCAGCTTTCTCCCTCCCCAGGAGATTGCAAAACTGGTGCCCTCATTTCCGGGATAAGGCCGAGCGGCAGATACCGCAGTCCGGGGAAGCTACATCGGTCGCGTCGGAACAGTCTTCGGCGTGCTTCCTGCAGATGTAGCTGCTGCCATACTGGAGCGGGCTCATTGAACATACACTCAGACAGCACCTAGGCGAGAGGGCAATGTGGTCGGTACAAGCGCGTGAGCGCACCCGACAGACCGATCTTCGACTGCTCGACGATATGCCGCTGCCCACAAGGCTTACACGATTGATGATAAACGAAACCCATCAGTGCGAGAATTCAGAAGATGTGTCTGATACGTAACCTCTTGTGAACTGCGCCTCAACTTAGACTCAGTGAGGAACCGGCAACCGGATTCTAGCGACGGGTACCTCGGAGAACGCTTGCGTATTTGCACTGACGACGTTGGACGCGTTGCGCGCAGCGTCGTAAACGAAGGAGATCATCCAACCGTCATCCTCCGCCGATGCGGCTTGCTTTGGAAGAAAGACTAGCTCTAGGGCTACAGAAGATGGGCCATAGTCATGCAACTTCCGTGCGACCGGTGCTCACGTCGTGTTTTTAGGCCGGACCGAAGCGCACTTCGTCCATCACGCCGTGTGCTTATACTAAGCGGCTTACCCTAACCGCGTTGCGAGATCGGCCTCTGATGCTCCTTGACGCGAAGCATCGCGCAGCCGTTGGATGTCCTGCATCGGCGGAGCTCCGAAGAACCTGCGATACTCTCGGCTAAATTGGGAAGCACTTTCATAGCCAACCTTTCGGCTCACCGTTCCGGCGTCCAGAGTGTCGGACAGCAACATACGACGAGCCTCTTGAAGTCGCAGTTGCTTTTGGAATTGAAGCGGGCTCATCGAGGTGACAGCCCGAAACCAGCTGTGCATGGCGGAGGAGCTCATCCGCATCTCGTGTGCAAGCTCTTCCACACGAATCGGTCTCGCGACGTTTCGTCTCAACCAGGCAAGACCGACAGCAACGCGCTGGACTTTCCCGCCGTCCGCGACCATCCGGCGAAGCAGCCCTCCCTGTTCGCTCAGAAGAAGTCTGTAGAAGATCTCACGCCGAATGAGAGGAGCGAGAACGGCTATCTGAGCAGGTGTTTTCAGGAGCGCGGTAAGCCGGACGACTGCGTCCAAGAGATCATCCTCCATCGATCCAATCATGAGGGCCGGCCGCAACGGTGTAACGCTCTTTTGTGGGAGGTCAGCTTCGCGCATAAGGGAGGCTATCTCCTCAAAGTTAAGGACGAGGCTCAACCCCAAAAACGGCTTTGCGCGACTTGCGGTCTCAATCTGGCCGACAAGCGGGAGATCCAGTGAAACGAGAAGAAAGCTCCTTGGGTCGTAGATGAAGCGTTGTTCTTCTAACAGAATGCACTTCGCTCCTTGAGCGACGACACAGAATACGGCTTTGTGAAGTGAGGTCCGCGGAACCTCAGTCGTAGAGTATCGGGTGAGGAAGAGACCGTCGACCCTGGTTCCGTGAGACCCCTCCTCTTGGCACAGTTCGTCGATCATCAGCGCTAACTGATTTGTCGTGGGCATTTGCTCCTCCAAGATTGGACGCTACGGATCGACTCGCGATCCAGATATCTAGAGGATCGGGCAACACTTCAGTCGGATCGTGCAATTCACGCCTCCTAGTCTTGTCGTCTAATTGTGGAGTTGACATCAACGAGGAGCGTTACAGATGGGGAAGCTGGATGGAAAGATTACATTGATTACTGGCGCAAGCGAGGGTATGGGCTTCGACACGGCAAAGGAGTTCCTGCGTGAGGGGGCGTTCGTTTTTATAACGGGACGCAGAAAGGCGGAACTCGAGAAGGCTGTCGCGGTGCTGGGAGCAGGAGCCTACGCCATTCAGGCGGATGCCGGTGACCTCGAAGATCTTGATCGTATGTACGCTGAGATCAAGGAAAAGAAAGGGAGGCTGGACGTGGTGTTTGCCAACGCCGGTATCTACAAGCAGATGCCCTACGACAAAGTGACTGAAGACTTTTACGACACGTGCGTCGACATCAATGCGAAGGGTGTGTTCTTCACCATTCAAAAAGCTATCCCCTTGATGGACGCACGTGGCTCTATCATTCTGAACGGCTCGTTCATTGGTAGCTCAGGGTTTCCAGGCATGTGTGTTTACGGGGCTACAAAGGCGGCCGTCCGGAGCTTCGCTCGTACATTCACCGCAGAACTCAAAGGCATTGGACCTCGGGTCAACGTCATCAGTCCAGGACCTATTGACACTGCCGGCAATGCATCAACACTGGGGAGCAACAAGGACATCCGCGAATACGTGACCAACATGGTGCCTCGCGGCCGGATCGGACGCGGCAGCGACATCGGCAAGACAGCCGTCTTTCTTGCCTCTGATGATTCAAGCTTCGTGGCTGGAGTTGAACTCTTTGTCGATGGAGGTGTTGAAGCCGTCTAGCTCACCACAGGTAGAGATGCCCACTGTAAAGATTTGCGGCTGAGACAGTTCAGGCGTTGGGTCGTAAGCTGCCTACCGTCCAGCAGTCCATGTCGATGACCACGGCTCCATGTTGACCGACGCCGATCACGGTGGGGGCGAAGTATAGCGTCTCACCCAACGCCGCCTTCGCCATCGTGTCCTCCCAATCTTTTTTGTGTAGCTACTGTTCGGTTCGCGTACCTGCTCTTCGAAAGTGAAACATGCCAGTGGGCGAGCAGCTCGGTATTGCACCCTTCTGAGGTGCCTTCAGACTAGCTTTGATCGACTCTGACCAAACACACGCGCGGCAACCAGCAGGCAGATACCCGCACTAAGGTAAACGCCAGCCGTCGCGCTCAGGGCTGCGCTCATTCCATATCCTTCCGCTGCTATAGCGATTAGCACAGGTGCCGCTCCACCACCCAGCCAGCCGAGGGAGTTCATGATGCCAACCGCGCTTCCACGGCTACGGCCTGGTACAACGTCGTAGAGAGAGGCCCATAGATTCGCGTCATAGAGACCCTTGAAGAGGCCGAAGCCGACCATCGCAGACAACAGTGCCGAGGTGACCCTGGTTCGCCCGATCAGGAAGAGAAAGGGAACGCCGCAGAGCAGCCCTGCTGCCTGAGTCGTGATGCGTCCACTTCGTTTCCAGCCTCGGCGTTTGATCGCCGCATCCCCGAGCAGTCCGCCGCCGAGCACGCCGACCACCGATGCAAGCTGTAGGAACGCAGTTCCGTTGAGTCCCGCCATAGCCAAGCTCATGTGAAATTTGTTGAACAGAAACGATGGCATCCACGTCAGAAAGACCACGGCAACGAAGTTAGCTCCCATGAACACCGCGATCAACACCAACACGATAGGCCGGCGCAGAACGTCTCTGATTCCGCTCAGAAAGCTCAGCTTGCTCTCCGGCCCGCCGTCTCCCGGAGGGAGTTGCACCTCTTCTGCACTGCCCGACACGATCGTCTCCTCTTCTTCTTTTCCCCGCGTTGGCTCCTGAATAAAGATCCACAGCACTCCACCCAGCATTATTCCGAGCACGCCGAAGTAGAGAAAGCTCGCACGCCATCCCTGGCTTTGTCCGACCCAACCGGAGAGGCCGCCACCTGCGATGCTGCCCACGTAGACGCTCGATTGATGGAGGGACATGGCTCGGGAGCGTGTTCCTCGCCCGTGATAGTCACTGATCAACGACATGGACGCGGGAAAATAGAAGGCCTCACCAAGGCCTCCCAGCGCACGGCAGACCACGAGCTGCGCATAGCTGTGCACGAATGCGGTGCTCGCCGTCACCACGGACCAGAAGATCAGTCCGCCCAGCACGAGCGTCTTGCGCGGCAGTCGGTCACAGAGCCAGCCGGCCGCCGGACCGAAGAGGGCATACATCCACATGAACGAAGAGCCCACAATGCCAAGCTGCACGTTGGACAGATGCAGCTCACGCTGAAGCGGCGGAAAGACGGAGAAGATGGCTTGACGGTCGGCGTAGTTGAAGAAGCAGACAAACCACAGCATCCCCACCAGCACCCACTTGTACACCGGCCGGCTCGCGGAGCGTTCCATCATCGCGGGGTCATGCTCCAGGATGGATGCGATGAACATTGAAGAAGGCGGGCGCACCTTGGCGAAGCGAAGCTTCCCGCCGCCAGTAGTCGTACTCCAGCAGGCGCTCCTGCTGACTTGCCCGTATGTGTTCTGAGAGTGCCGTCATCGCCGCCTCAAGATTCTGCGCCACGACGGCGTCGAGAATCTTCTGGTGGTACTGCTCAATACCTTTGAGTGTGGGCAGGTCGTGTCCCCCGCGGCGAATCGCAAAGACGCTGATGAGTAGCCGGGTGTCGTTGATGATCTTTTGCAGGCGCGTGTTATGTGTCATGCTCATCAGCAGTGCGTGGAAGCCGAGATCAAAGGCAATGAACCGCTCCATCTGCGTCTCGCTCAGCAGGCTCTTCTTCGACTTCACGAGCTCCTTCTGCAGCACGCCGATGCCGTCGATCGTCTCTTGGAGCCTTCGCTTATCTTCTTCACGCAGCGGCATCGCTGCCACGCGTGCCACGGCGTAGACCTCAAGCGCCTCCCGCAATTCATAGAGCTCCACAATATCCTCGCGCTTGATGTGGGCCACGAGCATGCCGCCCCCGGCCGCCTGCTCGAGCATGCCTTCGGCTGCCAGCTGGTTCATGGCCTCGCGAATAGGCGTGCGGCTGCTGCCCAGATCTTTCGCGAGCTGCAGCTCGGAGATGGCGGAGCCAGCGGGGAGCTTACCATTCGCAACCAACTGTTGGATGTGCAGGTATGCTTTCTCACGGATGGAGATCTCGCGAGGCTCGTGCTTCTGCCTGGGTTTGCGGCTCATGGGCAAAGAATAACGTATCGCGGAATCCTCACGTTCGGCTGCGGAGTCCGCACGATCCGAGCGATGCAGGTCTCTTGCGCCCAACTTATATCCGAACCGTGTCACAGATGTCGACAGGTGGACGACATGCATGTATATTCGCGGATATCGTAAGGAATCCTCGTGAGAGTATTTCAACTTCTCCTTCTTGGTTGCGCATGTTCTGGTCTCGCCCGGGGACAAGCTCTTAATGAGCTCATCTTCCAGCCGGGGTCTACCTCGTTTCCGTCCAGCCATGCCTCCACCGTGGTGGAACTGCGTGACCGAAACATTATGTCGGCCTGGTTTGGCGGGTCCGCCGAAGGCAAGAGCGACGTCGCTATCTGGTCCGCCGTCCGTGATCGCAATGGCTGGACGAAGCCGGTCGAGCTCGTGCGCGAGCCAGGCATCGCCTGCTACAACCCCGTGCTCTTCTATACCCTCGATGGGCGACTCTGGATGTACTACAAGTTTGGTCCCAGTCCATCCACATGGAGCGCCGGGCGCATATACAGTGCGGACGATGGCAAGACATGGTCCGCGCCCGAGCACCTCCCAGCCGGTCTGCTTGGACCGATTCGCGCAAAGCCGCTCGTGCTCAAGGACGGAACCATCGTGAGCGGGACGTCGTTTGAAAGTTATCGCACATGGGCCGTCTGGATTGAGCGGAGCACCGACAACGGAACCACCTGGGCAAAGATCGGCCCGATTGTGCCTCCTCCCGACCTCGATGCCAAAGGACTCGGCGACAAGGGCGGCACCATCCCGGCGGACGTGCCTGGATCGACGGACTGGAAGTTTATCCAAGGCGTGATCCAGCCCTCGGTTGTTCTCTTAAAGGGAAAGCACCTTCGCCTTTATGCACGCTCTACCACCAAGACCGCGCGCGTCACTGTTGCGGATTCGATGGATAACGGAGTCACGTGGACACAGGCTCACCCACTGGACGTGCCCAACCCAAACTCTGGCATCGATGCCATCACCCTCAGTGACGGACGCGTGGTTCTCCTCTACAACAACACCACCTCGGGCCGTACCCCGCTCAACCTCGCCATTAGTGCGGACGCGGAGCATTTCACCCCATTCCGTACGCTCGAAGACGCGCCTGGCGAATACTCGTATCCTGCTCTCGTGCAAGCCGCCAACGGCGACTTGCTCATGACTTACACCTGGAATCGCAGGAGCATTAAGTTTGTGCGGCTGCGACTTGCCGATCTGCCCCGCTGATCCGTTCCAATGGAGACGACATTGAAGCCGAAACACGTACAAGGCGTGTACGCAGCCGTCCTCACGCCCAGGTCTCCCGCCGGCGATGTAGATGTGTCTGCGTTTACGTCTGTCATCCGTTTCCTGGCAGAAAAGGGCGTGCGACGGTTCGCGGTCAACGGGGCTACCGGTGAGTTCTGCCTCACCACACCCGCGCAGCTGGAGCTGCTGCTCGCGACGGTGCAGGCCGTCTGCGAGGGTGCTGAGGTGATCTGCGGAGTGGGTGCCGCCAGCGTCACGCAGACACTTGAGTTCGCCGCCGTTGCGGAGCGCGCTGGGGTGCAGAGCCTTTTGCTGCCCATGCCTTACTTCTTCCCATACGCCCAACAGGACCTCTGGATCTTCTGCGAAGAAGTGGCGCGGAAGGTCACCATCCCGGTGCTGCTCTACAACCTGCCCCAGTTCACGACTGGGCTCGAAATCCAGACAGTCTGCGAGCTGTGTAAGTCCGTGCCAACTATCGTCGGCATCAAGGACTCCAGTGGCTCGCTCGACATCTTGCGCGCGCTCCGCAATCAAGTTCCCGATGCATGCCGCATCGTCGGCAACGATCAGGCGCTTGCGCCGGCCATGCAGGAAGATCTCTGCGACGGTGTTGTCTCCGGAGTTGCCTGCGTCGTGCCAGAGCTGATTCGGGATCTATATCATCGAGCAGCCGGGAGTCCGGACTTCGCGTACCTTAGCGGCCGGCTCGACGATCTCCTTGAGCAGCTGCAAGAGTTTCCTACACCCTGGGGGCTCAAGTGGATCGCCGAAGAACGCAAGCTTTTTGATGCCAGCTTCGCGCTTCCTCCCAGCCCGCAGCGTCGAACCGACGGTGCAGCCCTGAAGCAGTGGTTCCGCACGTGGCTGCCCACGCTACAGGCCCCCACTCATTTGCTCGGACAGCGCGTCTAGCGGGTCGAAGCTTTCGCAGACGAGCAGGAGAACGCCATGGAACAGAACGCACGCATCCCAGGCCATACCCAAGAACCTATCTTTCTCGTCACCAGCGGCGATCTGCGTCTCTCGGCGAATCAGGCCTGCTGGCCTGCGCAACGTGATCTGGAGCAGAGGCTTATCGGCGCATGCACGAGCGAGGGATTTGAAGTGCGGCGTGCGCTTCCCGTCAGTGAGGCGGAGGGTCACGGTTTCATCTCGACACAGCGCATGGGCATGGACGTCTTCATGAGTATCCCAAGCGACGCCAAGCTCATCTTCGCGACCGCGGCCTGGCAGTACAGCCATCATGTGTTGCCCGGCATGCGCTCTCATCGCGGTCCCATCCTCACAGTGGCGAACTGGTCCGGTCAGTGGCCCGGTCTCGTAGGCCTCCTGAATCTGAATGGCTCACTGGTCAAAGCGGGTGTGGAGTTCTCGTCTCTTTGGAGCAGGGACTTCGACGATGTCTTCTTCCGGAGCGGTCTCGCGGAATGGCTCCGTACCGGTGCCGTGCACCACGATAGCAGTCACGTGCGCGACCTGGATCCGGCACAGGTGCCCGCGGATGTTGCTACAACCGCGCGACGGATCGCAGGCGACCTGCGGCATCGGAAGGCGATCCTCGGCATCTTCGACGAGGGCTGCATGGGCATGTACAACGCCATCATTGACGACGAGCTCCTCAATCCCTGTGGCATCTATAAGGAGCGTCTGAGCCAGTCCGCGTTATTGGCAAAGATGAAAGACGTGTCTGCAGCCGAGGCGGAGTCTGTGCTGCAATGGCTGATCGACAAGGGTGTCACCTTCCACTTCGGCACGGATCCGGCAACTGAATTGACGCGCGCTCAGGTCGTTGACCAATGCAGGATGTACATCGCAGCAGTTCGCATCGCCGCAGGCTTCGGTTGTGACGCGATTGGCATTCAATACCAGCAGGGCCTCAAAGACATGGCGCCAGCGTCTGATCTTATCGAAGGGCTGCTGAACAATGCGGAGCGCCCACCTGTTGTGGACGAGGCGACAGGCGAAGAACTCTATGCCGGCGGCCCGCTTGTGCACTTTAACGAGGTGGATGAGTGTGCCGGCGTCGATTCACTAGTGACAAATGTCGTGTGGAGATCCCTGGGTCATGATCCTTCTACTACGCTCCACGACGTGCGGTGGGGTGAGCACTATCGCGGAGACGGCGTTGATGAGTTTGTCTGGCTCCTGCAGATCTCCGGCGCAGCGCCGGCTAATCACTTCGTCGGCGGATATGCGGGGGCCAGCAGCGAACGGCAGCCGGCCATGTACTTTCCCCTTGGCGGTGGCTCGCTGAAGGGAATCGGCAGGCCGGGACACTTGGTGTGGAGCCGCATCTTCGTCGAGAGCGGCAAGCTTCACTGCGATCTTGGCCTCGGCCAAGCTCTGGCCCTTCCTCCGGAAGAGACGGAACGACGATGGCGGGAGACGACTTACCAGTGGCCCATTGTGCATGCCGTGTTCTCCGGCATCACCCGGGATCAGTTCATGGCCAGACACCGCGCCAATCACGTGAACGTGGTTTATGCCCCGGATGCCTCCGCCGCAGAACACGCTGCCACTCTGAAGGCGGCTGTGCTGCACGCGCTGGGAGTTGCTGTACACCTTTGCGGCACGATGGGGCGGAGTTAGCTCGCACCTTGTCTACGTTATGTCGACAGTACGTCGGTTAACTGTTGACATCCATGTGATCCATCCCCTATGTTCATTCACGCTCTCACAGATGCAGTGCGGCTGCGGCCAAGACTCTGGAGAGCGCCCAAGAGGACTCCTCGCTCATGCCACATCTCGCTCAACGCATCTCCGCCCGCATATCGCAGGTTGTCTGCTGCGTTGCCCTGCTCGGCTCGGCTGTTCGCGCCCAGGACCTCAACGGCAACATCGTAGGCACTGCAAAGGACACGACCGGCGCGATTGTCAGCTCCGCGACTGTTACAGCGACGAACGTAGGCACCGCCGCGCGCACCACCGAAAGTGTGCTCAGCGATGGCAGCTTCATCGTCAAGGTCCCCCCGGGCGTGTACGACGTCAGCATCGAGGCATCCGGCTTCAGGGCTGTACGTATTCAGGGACTTCGTGTGGAGGTGAATTCGCAGAGCAGGGCCGACGCAAGTCTTAGCGCGGGCAGCACCGCTGAAGTGGTGGATGTGCCGGCCGTCAGCAACAGCGTAGACACTACGACGTCAACCCTCAAGGAGACGATCGGTGAAGAGACGATAGAGGATGCTCCCCTCAATGGCCGAAACCCTATCAGCCTAATTCTTCTGGTTCCCGGGGTTGTGCGGGACCCGCGCGCCAACGTCACCAGCGGCAACACCTACCCGGGTGCAACCGGTATCTCCATCAACGGCAATCGCTCGAACACCACGAACTACATCCTTGATGGCGCCAGTAACAACGACAACTACGTGAATGCTCCGGCGCCGCTGCCGAATCCGGATGCGTTGCAGGAGTTCAGCGTCCAAACCAACAACTTCGATGCTGAGTTCGGCAGACTACCTGGTGGCGTCGTGAATGCCGTGACGAAGTCCGGCACCAATCAGCTCCACGGGAGCGCCTTCGAGTACATCCGGAACAATGCTTTCAATGCAGCCAATCACTTTGCTGCCGTGACGAACGGCGTAAAGACTGACGACGGTCTTAAACGGCATCAGTTTGGCGGCACGGTGGGGGGAGCGATGTTCCTGCCGCACCTCTATGATGGCCGCGACAAGAGTTTCTTCTTTGTCTCGCTTCAGGAGACGCTGGTTCACCAGCGACCCAACGCGAGCAGCGCGGTCGTCCCCAGTGCAGCCTTGCGAGGCGGAGACTTCTCGAGTGTCTCCACACCGCTGTACATTCCCTACGATCCAGGACGTGGCACCTTTACGAGGAACCAGATTCCCACGATCAGTCCGGTTGCTCGCGCCATCCTACAGTTCATTCCCGTGGCACCAGCCGGAACGCCGATCAACGCGCAGGGAGGCCAGACGATCTTCTATCGCAGTTTGAACAACACGAGCGATCTGCAGCTACTTACTCGCGTCGATCAGCACTTTGGGAGCAAGAACACGCTGTACGGCACGTACATCCGATCGCACCAGACTGCGCAATCCTATCTAGACCCCACCAACTATCTCGCCTACACGAATGCCGGTGACTGGACGTATGAGCGATATCACGCCAGCGACACGCACGTCTTCAGCCCCAACCTCTTGAACCAGGCTCTGTTTGCCTACCTTCACAACCGGTATAAGAACACGCCAGTGTATCCCTCGGCGTCCTTGCCATCGCTCGGCGTTAACGCCTATGTTCCTCCCGGTCAGACCGAGTACCAGTTCACCGTTTCGAACTTCTTCACCCTGTACACCGGCGACACCAATGAGTTCATACGCGATGAGTACCAAGGCATCGATACGCTTCGCTGGACCAAGGGCCGCCACCAGATGAGCTTCGGGGGCGAGTACTACTTCGGCACCGGCGACAACATCAATAACTTTCAGCAGAATCCCGTTTACACTTACACCGCGCAGAGTTACACGCCAAACCCGAACACTGTGGCGACAAGCACTGGTAACGCCTTCGCAGACTTTCTCACCAGTCGGTTCACTACCTTTCTCCAAGGAGCGGGTGAGTTCAAGAACACGCGCTACAACCACTATGCTGCCTTCGCCGAAGACAGCTGGAAGGCGAGCCCGCGTCTCGTACTCAATGCAGGCGTTCGCTACGAGCCGTTCCTGCCCTACTACGATCTGAACAATAAGCTGGCGGCCTACCGTCCCGGCGTCAAGAGCACCCTCTATCCCAACGCTCCGGTTGGCATCGTCTTCGTGGGGGATCCAGGCATCCCAAAAGGTGGCTTCAACGCCTCGTACAAGAATGTAGCTCCACGAGTAGGGTTGGCGTATGACGTCTTTGGAGATGGCAAGACCAGCGTCCGCGCGGGCTACGGTATCTTCTTCGATCAACCGAATACGATCACAACCAATAACCAGACGGATCAGGCCCCGTTCGCCCCGGTACTCACGTTGAACGGCACCGCGGCGAACAGCACGGAAGATCCATACGCCGGCGCGACGAACCCGTTTCCGTACCCGACACCTCCGTCGTCAAGTTCTACGTTTCCGCAGTACACCAGCCAGTATGTGTATAGTGCAACGCTCCGGAATGCCTACACTCAGTCCTGGAACTTGCAGGTCCAGCAGGATCTCGGACGAGGCACCATCTTCAGCCTTGCTTACGCCGCGTCGGCGGCGTCGCACCTCCCTATCGCGCGTGAGTTGAACGCGGCCGTGTACATACCAGGAGCGTCTACGACGGCAAATACCAACCAACGCCGTCCCATGGGTCCTGCTCTTGGCTCAAGCACCATCCTTGAAGCAAGCGGATCGGGCAATTACAACTCGCTGCAGGCAAATCTTCGTCGCTCCTTTACAAATGGGGTCTCGTTGCTGGCCAACTACACCTTCGGCAAGGCGATCGATTCGTGGTCGGACACGAAGACACTCAGCGGCGCGCGAGCCATTCCTACAGATTCGCGCTATGATCGGGGGCCCGCTGACTTCGATCGACGTCATATTATCAACGTCACCTCCTTCATCCGCATTCCCTCGCCAGCGCACAATGCCTTCGAAAAGGCTGTGCTCGGCGGATGGGAGCATACGACTATCTTCAACTACACGGGTGGCTACCCCTTCAGTGTCTTGTCGGGTCGCGACAATGCGCTTACTGGAACCCCCAACCAACGCGTCAGCGTCGTACCCGGTGTGTCGCCCTACCTCGGCAAGCGCTCTACAGCTGCAACCCAATTTCAATATCTGAATCCCGCAGCCTTTGTGCAGCCCGCACAAGCCGGCAACTATGGAGACTCCGGACGAAACGCGTACCGTGGGCCTGGATATACCACGCTGGACATGGGTCTGCTCAAGCACTTCCCGGTGACTGAGAGGGTCACGGGTGTGTTCCGCTTCGAAGCCTTCAACGTACTCAATCACACGAATCTGCAGCTACCGAGCAATAACTTCAGTTCGGGAAGCTTCACGCAAAACCAGATCACATCATCGTACGACCCGCGCATTCTCCAGTTTGCTGTTCGGTTGTCGTTCTAGCGAGCATCGTTAGTTCTTGTCGGTAGGGAAGCGGTCGTAACCGCGGGAAGGAGATGCCCGGATGCAATGTCTCCGTGGCCGCTTCGTAGTCCATCAGGAGCCACGCGCGCAGTAGTTCTTCAACGCTCTTGCGTGCGTCGATTGTTGCAGCGGGATCGTATGGACGAGACGTGCTTCAAAGCCACGCAGTATGCCGCATGCTGGTAGGAAGGAGCACCTTCAATCAGAGAATGCGACAGCCAAGTGTCAGGACTCTAGGCGAGACGAAAGAGTTCCTGCCCCGCTAAGGGTCTTCTGGACCTGTTCGAGCGAAGTGCCCTTCGTCTCCGGGAAAAACCAGAGCACGACGACAAACTGAGCTGCCATTGCTGCCGCGAAGAGAACGAAGGGGTACCCTCGCGAGACTGCGGCGATACTTGGGAAGAGGCCGGAGACGATCGCCGTCAACAGCCACAGCCAGGAACTCGCAAAGCTCTGTCCTTTCTCTCGAATGGCCGAAGGAAAGATCTCGCTGAGGTAAACCCAGACTACCGCACCCTGCGAGGCCGCGAAGAAGCCGATAAACAGCACCAGCAAGGGTAGCAGAAGAGATTGCATATGGCCGCCAAGAAAGATCGCGGCGACACATCCCAGTGAGAGCGACATACCAAGCGCCCCACCAAGCAGCAACGGTTTTCTACCGACGCGATCAATCAGGGCCATGCCGACAATCGTGAAGACGAGATTGGCGATACCGATCGCGATCGCCTGTCCGCTTGCGGAGATCGAGCGAAAACCAGCCTGTGTGAAGATGTCATTCAGGTAGTAGAGGATCGCGTTGATGCCAGAGAGCTGGTTGAACAGACCTAGCGCGAGCGCAATCAGCAGAGGCCTGCGAAACTCAGCGCAGAAGAGTGAAGGCGTGCTCTTACTGCTGGCGGAGTCGAGGGCCAATTGAATCTCCCTGGCGTCTCGATCCGGATTGTCCGAGCCGATCGTCTCCAACACTGCGCGAGCCTCGTCGCGCCTCCCCCGCTTCACGAGCCACCGGGGACTCTGCGGGATAAAACCTAGCATTGAGAGGAAGAGTGCCGCCGGCAAAGCTGCCACTCCCAACTCAAAACGCCACAACGCGGGGCCAGCCGCGATCAGCGTCAGGCCGGCATTGGACCCGTATGCGACGAGGATGCCAGAGACAATGCTTAGTTGAAAGCAGGCGACAAGCCTTCCGCGAAGCGCTGGAGGTGCTGTCTCCGCAATGTACATGGGGCTAAAGACAGAACATCCACCGATCGCGAGCCCGCTCAAGAATCGGAAGAGCAAAAAGAGGCTCAGATCTCCCGCAAGCGCACAGCCGAGCGCCGAGACGAGATAGAGAACCGCTGTGATGCGAAGGCTCTCGCGACCGCCATACCGATCTCCAGGAATCGCGGCCAGAAGGCCGCCCAACACTGTCCCCCAGATCGCACAGGAGACGGTCACGCCGAGCATGAGTGGCGACAATTGAAAGGTGCGGGTGAGTGCCTGCGTCGTTCCTGCGATCACCGCCGTGTCGAACCCCAGCAGCAACCCACCTAGGGCGGCTACAGCAGTCGACAGGACAAGCGGGAGACTGAGGGTTCGCGACGACATTCAAGGTTCTCTCGTGAATACTACTCTGTTACGATCATCCTCTTTGATTGAGAAGAGTACTTTCGATCATTTACATTGACAGACCGAATAGCGCATCTCCATGATCATGTATGTTTTGCAGACTAGTGCGTGAATCCGAACGGAGGCATCTTGAGCGTCCTTGCTGTCGACCTTGGGGGATCGCACGTGAGCTGCGGTCTTGTCGACCGAAGGCAGGTCCTGGCGGAACGGACGCTTCCGGTGGTGGCATCCTCTACGCACGCAGTCCTGATCGCAGTTGAGGGTATGCTGCACGAGTGTCTCGACGAGACCGGCATGATGCTGAGCTCGGTTCGTGGAATAGCGTTCGGCTATCCAGGCATCGTTTGCAGCGGAACCAGTGAGATCCTCTCTCCTCTAGACAAATATCCCGATATGACCGGTGAAGGCCTTACTGCGTGGGCCCGATCCAGCTTCAATCTGCCATTGCGCCTTGAGAATGACGCTCGGCTCGCTCTGCTCGGCGAGGTATGGGCGGGTGCTGGTCAGGGTGCCGAGGATGTCGTGATGGTCACGTTGGGTACGGGTATTGGGGGAGCCGCCATGATTGGCGGTCGACTGCTGGTGAGTAAGGCTGGCCATGCCGGAAGCCTGGGCGGGCATCTCCCTGTCCGGGCGGATGGCCGGCGCTGCGCCTGTGGCGCGATCGGATGCGCCGAAGCTGAGGCATCCACCTCCACGCTTCCAGATCTATGCCGTGATTGGCCCGACTTCGGTACGAGCGCCCTTTCGAGAGAGAGGCGCATCGATTTCAAGGTGCTCTTTGAGGCCGTCGATGCATGCGACGCCGTCGCAGGGCAGGTCCTTGCGTACTGCCTTCAGATCTGGTCGGTGCTCACGGTCGCGTTGATCCACGCGTACGGTCCTGAACTGGTTCTCTTTGGGGGCGGTGTGATGCATCGGGGCCAGGGCATTCTGTGCCCCATCAGGAGCTACGTCGAAGAACATATGTGGCGAACCAGCCGTGGTCTACCCCGCATCGAGGCCGCGAAGCTCGGGTCCCGTGCCGCCCTGCTTGGTGCCGCATCTCTGTTTCAAGAGGAGTCCACGTTTGTCTAAGTACGAGACGCAGCCCGTCGTGACCATCTCGGAAGATACAGCTGAATGCATGGAAGGTTGGCCGGAGGTGCTTGATGCCGTGCGTTTGCGCGTCCCTGAGTCGAGCCGCTCCGTCATTGCAGTTGAGCTCTACCCCGGCATCGATGCGAGCACCGTCGCGGATCGACTTACTTCCCTTATTCCTCATGGGAACCTCTTGCTGACCGAGCATGCCTTCCTGGCGCCGCAGCAGTTAAGGGCAACCTTCTCCAGCACACTCACGGAAGATCCCGTTTTCAATGTGATGCACCCATGGACGATCGAGTCGTACTTCGACCCGGTTCTCCTCGAAGAGATGCGAGCGCGAATCGCACAGACTTCTGCCACGATCCTTGTCGTGGGTGCCGGTGCAGGCTACGTCGCGGAGCGGTCTGATCTTCTGCTCCACGCCAACGTGGCTCGCTGGGAGCTTCAGCGAAGACAGCGCGCACACTCAATCAGCAATCTCGGATTTGACAACCAAGACGCGAGCCCGGGTGAGCTTTACAAAATCGCCTTCTTCCTCGACTGGCGTGTGGGTGACGAAAGCCGTCATCGCATGTACAGCAAGGTAGATTTCTTCCTCGACGTCAACGAAGAGGAGATGCCACGCATGCTCGAAGGGGACCGTTTACGCGATGCTGTACGGGCGACGGTCGAACGTCCTTTTCGAGTCGTTCCCTTCTTTGATCCCGGGCCTTGGGGGGGGCAGTGGATGCGGGCGCAGTTCGGGCTGCCGGACGGCCCGCAGAACTATGCCTGGGGCTTCGATTGCGTACCGGAGGAGAACAGCGTCCTGCTTGGCTTCGGTTCTCGATGCTTCGAACTGCCGGCTGTCGTCCTCGTCCATGAGCAGCCGGAGCGTCTGCTCGGGGACGCCGTGTTCCGGCGTTTTGGGCGCGAGTTTCCGATCCGCTTCGACCTTCTCGACACGGTCGAAGGCGGCAATCTCTCGCTCCAGGTTCACCCGAGTAAGCACTACATTCGCAAGCACTTTGGCATGCCGTACACCCAGGATGAGAGCTATTACATGCTCTACTCCGAGCCAGGTTCCATTATGTTTCTGGGACTGCATGACAACGTAGACCCGGTCCTGATGAGCGCCGCCCTGCACACTGCGGAGAGTGGGGAGGTGCCCTTTGATGCCCATCACTTCGTGGCATCGTGGCCGACCAAGACGCACGACCACTTCTCGATACCCGCAGGCACTGTGCACTGTTCCGGTGCCGGCAGCGTCGTGCTCGAGGTCAGCGCGACGCCTTACATCTTTACCTTCAAGTTATGGGATTGGGGGCGCACCGGGCTGGACGGTCGGCCAAGGCCAATTCACCTCGAACATGGTCTTGCGAACGTCAGATGGGAACGGACCGCTGCCTGGGTGAGGCAGGAACTGATCGATCAGACAAGTACGGTTGCGAGCGGTGATGGCTGGACGGAAGAACGGACCGGGCTGCACAGCAGCGAGTTCCTTGAAACCCGCCGCCACTGGTTTACGGCTCCGGTCCCTCATGACACACAGGGCACGCTTCAGGTGTTGAATCTCGTTCAAGGCGAAGCTGCGATCATCTCGAGCCCGACGGGAGCGTTTCCGGAGCTGCTTCTTCACTATGCGGAGACGGTGATTCTTCCAGCATCACTGGGGGCGTACACGATCCGTCCGGCGACGCCGACAAGCCGGCCCATGGCCACTCTGAAAGCGTACGTCCGGGGAGCAGACGTGTCAGACTCTCATCAGCTCGATGCCTAGATCTGTAAAGGGCTTCGTGCGGTCGCTTCCTGCATCCGTGTCCGTAATGATCATCTCGATCTCACCGACGGGGCAGAGGAGCCATTGGCTTTGGACGCCAAGCTTGCTGTGATCGGTAATGACGATCTTGCGCTTGGCGTGCTGGGCCATCATTCGCAGGTACTCGGCCTCCTGCGCGTTTGAGCAGGATAGTCCAAAGTCGACGCTGATGCCGTCCACACCCAAAAACATGATGTCTGCGTACACCATCTGTGCCGCCATGTTCGCCAGCGGGCCCACGAGCGTGAACCAGTTCCCACGCAGCATGCCCCCGGTGACGATCACCTCGATGTTCTTGCAGGCGCTTAGTTCCATCGCGACGTTCACAGTGTTGGTGATCACGGTGATGCCCGGCATCGTCATCATGCTGCGGACTAGCTCGGTGGTTGTCGTGCCGCCGCTCAACGCGATCGTGTCGCCGGGATGGACGAGGCGAGCGGCAGCGCGCGCGATGCGGCGCTTTTCATCTGCAAAGCTTCCGACCTTCTCCTGAAATGACGAGTCATGACGAAAAGGCTCGTAGAAGAGTGGGCCCATCGGGACAGCGCCGCCCCGAGTCCGGCGGAGCAGGGCGCGGTCTTCTAAGTCTCTCAAGTCGCGTCGAACTGTCGCTACCGAGGTACTTAACAGGCTGCAAAGTCCCTCGATGCTGACGGAGCCGGAGGACTGAAGCGTCTGGAGGATAGTCTCGTGCCGGTCCACGAGTTCACCGGACTTCACTTTCATACGCTGAGCATATCCGAGCTTCACCTCGACCTTCCGCTTGAGAAGACAGTCATGTTGATGAGCTTATGAAGTGTTTACGATCACTCAATTGATTTTATTGTTGACATCGGATCAATCAGCTCGATATGGTTCCTGCTCGAAGACTTTCGATTCGAAGGTCATTCCTGGATGTCAATCGATGGCAAAGACGAATCGTCGAGATCTCGCGAAGTTGACAGCGCTTTCTGGATCAGCCGGCGCCCCGGCCTCACGGTTGCTCGCCCGGATGGCTGTCAGGAGCGATTCGCATGAGCAGGTGCGTACGGCTCTCCTCGTCGACAAGACGCGCCGCGCAGTCGAGCCAGCCGTCTCCAATCGCGACCTTACCTGGCATGGCTTGCGGTTCAGCTGGCGGACGAAGACGGTGGATCGGTCCTTGATCGGGGGGGTCGCGCGTTTCTCGCGATCGCTCGATCCGAGACTCGGTAAGGCATCGATCGGCGCGAAGATGGCCGATGTGCCGGGCCATTCCCGCGGCCTCGTCGCACCGCTTGACGAACCTGGCATGCGGTTCCTCGACATCAGCATGAACGCAGCAGATACGCCGCCGCAGGTGCCGACGAACGATACCTCGGCACCTAGTTTCAACCTTGAAGCACCTACGGAGCGCCACACATGCGGTTGATCGAACGCGTACTTTCTCGGGGATTCAGCATTCTCTTTGCACTTCTGACCGCCACCCTCATTTCTCCGCTTTACGCTCAGATCGATACGGGCAGGGTCGAGGGGACCGTTAAGGATTCGACAGGGGCGGTTATTGTCGGAACCAAAATCTCGCTCATCAATAACGCGACCAACGTAGTGCAGACGGCAGTCTCTGCGGCATCTGGCACCTACATCTTCGAGGCCGTAAAACCCGGAACCTATACGGTAGTGGCCGAAAGCCCGGGATTCGATAAGTTCACGGCGCTGAACGTGATCGCGCATGTCCAGCAGAACCTCGACGTGGAGATCGCCCTCACTCCAGGAACGCAGAGCACCGAGCTGACGGTAACGGCAGCGGCGCCGCTCCTCCAGGCGTCCGACGCCTCTCTTGGGCAGACGATTACAGGAGGAGAGGTCAACGACCTTCCCCTCGCCGGACGCAACTGGGTCTCTCTGGCGCAGCTCTCGGCGGGTGTTACGACCACGGCAGGCGGGACAACGGGAAGCGCTCTCTTCGTCACCAACGGTGTTAACTTCTGGCAGAATGACATTCGTCTCGACGGCATCGACGACAACGAAGAGGCGTATGGCGGAACACAGTTTGGCACGAACGCGGCCTTCACGCCTCCGCCAGATGCGATCGAGGAGTTCAAGCTGCAGACAGGAGACTTCAGCGCCGAGTTCGGACACTCGACCGGATCCGTCCTGAACGCCGTAATCAAGTCTGGTACGAATCGCATTCACGGCGACCTGTGGGAGTATGTTCGCAACACCGTCTTCAACGCGAGCGACTACTTCGCAAAGCAGAACCCAACCTACACCCGACCTGCCTACCACCAGAACCAGTTCGGCGGTACCGTTGGCGGTCCTGTGTTCCTTCCCAAGGTCTATAACGGAAAGGACAAGACCTTCTTCTTCTTTGACTACCAAGGGACGCGCATCGTGCAGCCAAGCCCCAGCACATCTTACGTGCCTACGCTCGCGCAACGCGCAAGCAACTTCACGAACTTTCAGGACTACATCGCACTTGCTGGCGGAACTAAGCCGAACGTCGATGCCCTCGGCCGTCTCATCGCTCTCGGCACCTTTCTCGATCCCGCAACAACGCGAACCGTGGCCGCAGGTGCGGTCGACCCCGTAAGCGGCCTGAGGAACACCGCAACAAGTGCTGTCATCGTGCGCGATCCCTTCTATACACCGGGAAGCGTGGCCGGCATCACCGACTTCACGAAGGTGGAGCAGTATCTCAACCAGCTGCCTGCGGGGCGACTGGACCCGAATGCGGTCAAGCTCATGAGCCTGTTTCCAGATCCGACGCCTGGTCTTGCGGGGCGACAGAACTACAGCTCGTTCGCCAGCGCGCAGCAGACGATCAACCAATACGATGTTCGCATCGACCATAACTTCAGCGCAAAGGACATTCTCTTCGGTGTGTATGACTCGAGCCGCACGGTTTACACGACGCCGCCAAACTTGCCGGGACTGGCGGAGGGTCAAAACTTCGGCGCTGGAACAACAGAAGCTCCCAGATACGCGATAGCGCTTGGATACACCCACGTCTTCACGCCAAGCCTAACTAATGAAGTTCATGCGGGCTGGAGTCACAGCATTGAGCGGATCATCCCATTTGAAGCGAATACGCTTGGTATTCCCGAACAATACGGCATTACCGGTGTGCCGCAGAGCCCGGGAAACGGTGGTCTGCCGGTCATCAACATCAGTGGGTACACCGGACTCGGCGTAGCAGCCTATGTACCCACGCTTGAAACAGTGACCGACCTCGAAATTCTGGATAATGTCACCAAAGTATATGGATCCCACACCTTCAAGATGGGTGGCCAGATCGACGTGATTCGGGCCAGCATCATCCAGCCGCCCTACGCCAAAGGAGACTTCTCCTTCACGGGTCAGTACTCTGATATCCCCAACGCAAACAATGGGTATAACGGCGCAGCGGACTTTCTTCTTCTTCCCACAGCAACAACCGTGCCGAACGGCATCAGCAACCTGGGCGGAGCCGCGTCCTTCGGCAGCTCCAACTACGCCCAGACCAAGACGCTTCGCTACTACGGAGCCGCGTTCTTTCAAGATGACTGGAAGACGACATCTCGACTTACCTTGAATCTTGGCCTCCGGTGGGACCACTACACCCCGTACGCCGAAGTCAATGGACGTCAGGCAAACTTTATTGCCGATGGCGGCAATGGTCCGACGGGGACATACTATCTTTCCCCAAAAGGGTGTGACGTAGCGAGGTCGTCTACGTTCGATCAGCTGCTGGCTTCAAGCGGTATCGCGCTGAACTGCAACGCGTCGGACGCTACAGGCAATGCACAGAGCCTGAACTTTGCACCGCGTGTCGGTTTTGCCTATCGTGCAAAGGACAATCTGGTCGTTCGTGGCGGCTTTGGGATCGCCTACGGCGCGCTGGATAACATCGGCTTCGGAGGAACGCTGGGTACCAACTATCCCTTCTCCTATACTGTTGCTTTCAACGCGGTCAACTCCCAGACGCCACTTACGACACCGAGCGGAGCGACGGCTACGATCGAAAACGCCCTGAGCGGGCAGGACCTTCAGAACCCAGTCAACGTGCCTGGTAACGGCGTTGGTCTGTTCGGCCGCCAGTACGACTTCCAAACTCCGTATACCGAGACCTTCAACTTCACCGTTCAAGACCAGTTCACCCATAACGACTCCGTCCAGATAGCGTATGTCGGGACGACGGGCCGTCATCTCGACAGCCTCGGATCGCATAACTCGCCATCCGCGATCCTGCCTCCAGGTACGAGCATCTACGATCCAACGGTACAGGGCCACATTCCGTATCCTCAGTTTTCCCCCAACTCGCAGTTTCAGACAACGAACGGATCGAGCAGCTATAACTCCATGCAGGTTACCTACCAGCATCAGCTGAGCATCGGCCTCACGTTACTCGGGAACTACACATTTGCGAAGTGCCTTACGAACCAGCGGACAATTTCGGGCAACACGCCGGGCTTCCGTGCCGAGTGGTTGCCGGGATTTGGAATCAACGGCGATTATGGACTTTGCGACAGCGATACCGCTCAGGTCACGCACATCTCCGGTTCGTACGCTCTTCCTTTCGGTAAAGGGGGCGCCTACTTTAGCAACGATGGCCGGTTGGCGGACGCATTTATCGGAGGTTGGAAGAGCAATTTCATCATCACGCATCAGAGTGGACAGCCCTTCACGATCAATTGCCCGCAGGCAACGACCTCGGACTTTGGCTGCTTCGCCAACACCGTTCCGGGCGTAAGTCTCTACGCTGCGAAGAAGGGGCCAACTCAGTGGCTCAATCCTGCGGCGTTCGCGCAGCCTCCGGTCGCACAAGTGATCGGTCAGAGTGACTATTCCCCGCTTGGAGGCTCACCCAACCAGGTGCGCGGACCAGGCTTCTCAAACGTCGACCTCTCCGTCTTCAAGGAATTTGATCTATACGAATCTCTCAGGCTCCAGTTCCGCGCCGAGGCGTTCAACGTCTTCAACAATCACTCTTTTGGGCAACCTGGAAATCTGAATTTCCAGGGCGGCAACTTCAGCCAGATCACCTCTGAACGTAACAATGCACGTCTAGGTCAATTCGCGTTGAAGCTCTTCTACTAAGCTCGATACCGGTCGGCAGGGAGGCGGTGCTCGTTTCGGGTACTGTCTCTCTTCCGGCATCTACCTCAGAGGACATTCCGTCGGTCGCAATGTCTTCACTTCAGCAGTAGAGATCGACATGAGAGTGTTACGCAGCCTTCTTCTTTTCTCGCTTACACTGTGGGCAAAGTCGCAGGTGAGTCAAGGAGCGCACGATCCTTGCTCGAGCCGGTCTGTTCCGCAGTTTATTGATGTGACACCAACCGCCAAGATTTCCTTTCAACACAGTTCTGATCCGATTAAGAGGTACATCTTCGAGTCGATGAGCGGCGGGGTGCTGCTGATCGACTACGACCGTGATGGCTGGCCTGATGTGTACTTTACGAATGCGCCCACGCAGGCCATGCTTGCGCGCGGCGAGATGGCTCGAAGTGCACTCTACCGCAACAATCACGATGGAACCTTCACTGATGTCACCGAGAAGGCTGGGGTCGCCTTTCCGTGCGCTGTAATGGGTGGAGCCGTTGGAGACTACAACAACGATGGCTGGCCCGATATGCTTCTCACCTGTCTCCGCGGCAGCGTTCTCTATCGCAACAACGGCGACGGCACCTTCACCGACGTCACCGCTCGGGCTGGCCTCTCCAGCGCTCGTTGGAACACAGGCGCGGCCTTTGCTGATTTTGACGGAGACGGCTTTCTCGATCTCGCCATCACCAGTTACGTCGAACTCGACTTGAAGCATCTTCCGCAGCCAGGCAGCGCAACGACATGTCTTTACCGCGGCGTTCCGGTGCAGTGCGGCCCGCACGGTCTCAAGGGCGGGGATGATGCGCTTTTCCATGGAAATGGAGATGGCACCTTCACGGATATCTCGCAGACTTCAGGCTTGCAGCAGCGGAACGGGTACTTCGGTCTCGGACTCCTGTGGAGCGACTTTGACGGCACGGGACGACCAAGCCTGTTCATCGCTCACGACTCCACCCCAAATACCCTTTATCAAAACGTTGGTAACGGCAGGTTTAAGGAGATCGCGCTGGATGCCGGTGTCGCCGTTAACGCAGATGGAAAAGAACAGGCCAACATGGGGGTTGCAGTGGGAGACTACCTGCACTCAGGCCGGCCCTCTATCTACGTCACAACCTTTTCCGACGAGGTGAAACCTCTCTACCGCAACGACGGGCAGATGCAGTTCAGTGAGGTCGCCAGCAACGCAGGGCTGGCAAGTCCTTCGCTTCCTTTACTGGGCTGGGGCACCAGCTTCGCGGACTTCGACAACGATGGATGGCTTGATCTGCTTACCGTGTACGGGCATGTCTATCCGCAAGTCGACGGGCTTCGTAGAAGTGGAGGTTATCGCGAGACAAAAACCCTATTCCTCAGTCAAGGAGAAGGGAGTTTCTGTGATGTGACCTCACGTGGAGGGGCCATCCTAAGCGAGGCCACTGCCGCGCGTGGCCTCGCAACAGGCGATCTCTTTAATGATGGCAATATTGATGCAGTCATTGAAAATATCGACGGCTCCCCCCTTGTTCTCCGTAATCAGGGTCTTGCCGGCCGGCATTGGATTGAACTCGAATTGGTAGGTACTAAGTCTAATCGTCTGGCCATCGGCGCGGAAGTCACGCTGAGCGCTGCTGGCACTGTGCAAACTGCCGAAGTACATAGCGGCGGAAGTTATCTCTCGCAAAATGACCTGCGGGTGCACTTCGGGATCGGTGCTGCGACGGAGGTGAGCGATCTCCAGATCCGCTGGCCCTCGAAAGAGGTCGAGACCATCCATCGCTTGCGCGCTGATCATATCTATTCGGTACTGGAGGGCTCAGGAGTCGTCGAGCGGGGCCGCACCCTGCCCGTTCGCCTGAAGGTGCATGACGCAGATCGCTAATGCGACGTGTCCACACTGGAGTGAAGCGAGCTATAGCGGGCCAACTCTTCCCGGAAGTGCGTCATGTCTCCGGTTGCCCGGTACGCAAATGCGAGTCGATAGTGGAATAGCTCCACGTCAGGAGTCAAACGGATTGCCTGCTGCAACTCGGCTATCTCGCTTAGGTATTGCTTCTCCTCCTCGTACACGAGGGCTAGTTCGAAGTGTGCCTTCGCGAGCTTCGGGTCGAGCGTGAGCGCTTTCTTGAGAAGAGCGATAAACTCCGGCGACTGAGCCGTACTAACTCCAGACAACCTGCCCGACTTCACCACGGCGTAGTCGAATAGAAGAAGGCCATTCTCGGGATGTCGGAGGCGTAATTCGTCCAAGCGGCTTGCTGCGTCAGCCTGCAAGAACTTAGGAACGATCTTTGTGTCGGCAAGCACCTCCATTGGAAGAGGGTCGGCCGGATCAAGGGTCGATGCTGCACACAGGAGCTGCGCACCTTCTTCGTAGCGATCTTGCGCGTAGAGCGCCAAGGCGAGCGCTACATGCATCTTTACCGAGGCTGGATAGGTCTTCACGCCGTATTGCAAGATCTGCGTGGCAGCCCCGAAATCGATCTTCATCAGAGCTGTCCCGAAATCAAAGATGTGGCTCTCAGTCGGCTCCATCGTTGCTGAAACCTGGTATTGTGCCGCAGCGTCCCGATAGCTCTTGTCTCTCGTCAGGACTTGCCCGAGCAGAGTGTGCAACTCTGCCTCATTCTTGCGTGCGATTAGTTGTCTCAGCAGTGTCTCTGCATAAACGCTGTCACCTGCCTCGATTGATACGGAAGCAAGTTCGCGTGCATTAGCCAGATCATCGGGGCATAGATCGAAAGCAAGCTTCATTAACGGGAGCGCCTCCGAGAGGTGCCCGGAGGGTAGCAGTCTGTGTGCCTCATCGCGAGCGGCCGAGAAAGCCGAACTGGAGGAGCAGTCTTCCTGCTGGCCGCACGCTCGGGATGTTGCCATGCTGGCGCTCAATGCGAGTCCGACGATGATGATCTTCACCGGAGCTGTTGCATGGTGCACGGTCGGACTCTCCAGACTTCTCTAAGTATCCAAGATACATCCGGCTAAACTCTGCGATCCAGGCGGTCAGCTCTCCATGGGCACTTCAGATTGCGCGAGAGATGCTGAAGCGCTGCAGGAATGTGCGTTCAGTGCGTGACGAAACAACGACAGCTATGGACGAACCCCTGCACCGTCGAGACATTAGAACGCCGTCCCGTGTGTGTTCAACTACGAGTTCCGGGAGCTCTCCTTGATCCTGTTTACTTCGTCTCCCACGTGCTGGTGAAAAGCTTCTATCCAGGAAGTGTAGGCGACCTCTTGTGCAACAGGACTGCCCTTCCGGGTTAGGAGAGCATACCGTTTCTAACTACTCTGGCGGTTTGAGGACTCGCCCGGTGTGTTTAGGCCTTCACTAACCCAACCATCTTCCCCAAGAAGCGGTCCACCATACGTTTTGGCAGCAGTCGCGGCAGCGTGTACTCCCGCAGCTTGTTTGGAATGACCTCATAGCGCAGCTTTGGCTTTCGCGCAGTCATCGCATGCCACACTGCGTCCGCGACGCGCGATGCTGGTAAGCCCTTACGCGCCGACTCCTCCATCACCCGGGCGAACTTTTCCAACGCTGGACCATACGGCGTGTTCGCATACTGCTCAAGTTCGCTCAGCTCGCCCTTGTTCCAAATCGGAGTCACGATCGCTCCAGGCGCGATGATGCTGACGTTTATTCCAAACAGCATCAGCTCGCGCCGCAGCGACTCACTCATGCCCTCCAGCGCGTGCTTCGACGCAGAGTAGGCTCCCAAGAACGGAAATCCCGTGCTGCCCGCGACCGACGAGATCTGCGCAATGCGCCCCGGCCGACCCTCTCGCGAACGATCCACGCCCAACAGCGGCGCAAAACTCTGCTGCAGTCCAACCACCGCGGTAAAATTCACGTTCATCTGCCGTTCCAGCGTCTTCTTCGGCATGTACAGCAGAGGTCCGACCAGCGACAGGCCGGCGTTGTTTACCAGGCCGTTCAATGTATGCCCGCTCAGCGCGGTGGCCACTTGCTCCGCGGCTGCCGCAGTCGCGTCCGTGTCCGTCACATCAAACTGTAGCGGTGTCACGCCCAGCTCGCTCCGCAAGCGCTCGCCGTCCTCTGCCTTGCGCACACCACCGAAGACAAGCCATCCAGCCTTTGCAAACCGCTCCGCAATGGCCCACCCGATGCCGGTGGACGCGCCGGTAACCACGATGCTTCCCTCGCTCATACTTAGCTCCTCTCGCATGATGTACAGCATACATCTTCGGGGTGTAGGCTGTGCCTAGCGGAGAGTTAGTCTGATCTCGGCCCGGATGCGCCGTCAGTAAAATGAACCCTTGCCTGCCATTGCAAAAACCGATCGAGATGCCATCCTCAAAGCCGCACTGACCCGCCTGAAGCGCGACGGCCTATCCTCACTCTCTCTGCGCCTCCTCGCCGGCGACGTGGGTATTGCGACCAACGCGCTTTATCACTATTTTCCCAGCCGCTCCGACCTCGAAGACGCGCTCTCCGATCTTGCTGCGTCTCGCATGCACGTCACAATGGAGCGCGATCTCAAGCGGCGCGAACTTCAGCAGGAACTCAGCCCCGCGAACCGCGTCACCACACTCGCCTCAGCCTATCTCCGCTTTGCGCAGCGAGAGCCGCACCTCTATGCCGCGATGATCCACGGCCCTTGCAAGACAGAGGAGCCGCGCGCAGGTCACACGGCTCTCTGGAACCTGGTGTACCAGGCAGCCGCGGCATTGCACGGTGAAGCGAAGGCCACAGACGCTGCCGTAAGCCTCTGGGCCTTGCTGCACGGCACACTTTCGCTCCTGCACTCCGGCGCGCTCCAGATGAAACCCGAGAGTTGCATCCGCTTCGGTCTGCAGGCCTGGCTCCAACAGAGCTAATGTTGCTCGCCTTCGTACTGGCTGAACTTTATCGCCGCCCCTAAGTGGAGAACTTCTGTCGGGGTGTTGTTCCCTGGTCGTTGGCAACTCAAAGACAGGTGGAGCCATGTCCTCTGGAGGAGTTCTCATCGTCAATGCTCTCTCCGGCACCCGAGAAGCGAGCATGTCTGGTCCGAGTTGGGTCGAAGCACACGGGCCCGAGTGGTTCTCCACGTTTTGGCCGTATTTACTTTTCGTCGCAACATGCGTGGCTGAGGTTCAAATTCATCGAGCAAACTAGGCTGTAGACGGCCACGGGCTTCGCTGGTTTGTTTCGTACCAGCAAGCGTTGTTCACACCAAAGTCCGGATCCTTGCAAGACGTAACGACATACAAGTTCCCGATCCGAGCTTGCTTTGCGCCGTCAATGTACCACCGTGCGCGGTCGCGATCCATCGAGCTATCGGCAGGCCCAGACCGGTTCCATCTGGATCGTAAAAGCGCGCGTTTGAGGCGCGGTAGAAGCGCTCAAAGATATGTGTCAGCTCGGCAGAAGGAATGCCAATCCCGGTATCCGCCACTTCGACCACGGCTTGTTCTCCCTGAACACTCAACCTGAGTCTTACCGATCCACCGACCTCCGTGTAGCGGCAGGCATTCTCGATCAATATGAGGAGTGAACGCCGGAGAGTTGCACGATCTGCGAGAACGGTCACAGGCTCTTCGAAGCTCTCCTTGATCCATTGCACGCCGCGTGTTTCGGCAAGCGTTCTGCTTCCTGCATCGATCTCCTCCATGAGAGCGCGCAGGTCAAAGGCTTCAAACTTCAGCTGCTCGGTATTGGCATCTGCCCGGGCTAGAGTTAAAAGCTGTTCGATCAATACAGAGGTAGATTCCGACTCACGCAGGATCAGCCCAACCATGTCCTGGAACTCCGGAACAGAGCGCTCTCGTTCAAGGATCACCTCTGCAGTGGTACGAATCACTGTGATGGGTGTGCGCAGTTCGTGGGAAGCATCCGCGGTGAAGCGAGTGATCCTCGCGAAGGCGGATTCTAAGCGAGCGAGCATGGCATTGATGGTCTCCGCGAGTTGACGCAGTTCATCCTGCGCAGTGGGCACGGCGATGCGCTTGGACAGACTGCGTTCTGAGATGTCGCGGGTGGAACGGACGAGGTCGTGTACGGGCTTCATGGCCCGCCCACTAAGCCAGTAGCCTCCGCAACCGGCAAGACAGACGATGAGAGGCAAGATGGTCCATGCTCCCCTTCGGAATGTCTCCAGAACGGCGTAGAGCGGATTGACGTCGGTTGCCACCTGGATGCGGTATGTCTTGTCTCCGACCTGAACAGGAGATGCCAGGACGCGAACGTCCCCGTGCCGGCGGTAGTAGGTGGTGAAGTTTCCTTGGTCGCGATGGTGACGGTAGTGGTGTTGAAGTTGGTTGGTGTCGAGTGGCACCTCAAGGTCGCGCATGGCTGCGGATTGGAAGACCATCGCCCCAGAGGCATCAGTGACCTGGTAGAGCGCATCGCCTCCGGCCAGTCCGGCGGCTGCCGGAAGCGATTGCGGCATAGCGGCAGTTAGCTGCGGATGATAGGAACTCAGGAAGCGCTTAACGTCGTCGCTACGCGCTTCCAGCTGTGTGTCCACTGTGTCTTCAATCGCTTGCTGTATGCCGAAGTACATCGCAAGCGAAGAGAGCGTGAGCGTAACGAAGATCACGGACAGATACCACGCGGTGAGCCGCACCCGAACGGGTGGCGGCCTCACGATGGGGACTCCGCATCCATGCGATAGCCGACACCGCGAACCGTTTCGATGAGGCTTTGCTCGCGGTCGATGTCAATCTTGAGGCGCAACGACCGCACGAAGACCTCGAGCGTGTTGGCCGCGATGTCTGGGTTATCGCTCCAGATACGCTCAAGGAGAGCTTCGCGGGTGAGCACATGGCCGGCGCGCCGCATGAGGTACTCCAGCAGCGTGAACTGCCTGCGGGTAAGTGCCAGGGCAACGCCTCCGCGACTGACTTGGCCACTCTCGGGATCAAGAACGAGATCCCTGACCTGAAGGCGGACGCGTTTCACGGCTGGCCCTTTACGCGCCACCGCCCGGAGCCGCGCAAGAAGCTCAGCCATGGCGAACGGTTTGGTGAGGTAGTCGTCGATGCCCAGATCGAGAGCAGCCACGATGTCAGCGACGGTGTCACGGGCGGTCAGAGCCAACACCGGCAGCAGATGGCCTGCGTGTCGCAGACGGCGGATCACTTCAAGACCATCGATGCGCGGCAACATGATATCGAGGATCAGCACATCGAACAGATCTGTTTCAGCGTGCGCCAGGCCCTCTTCCCCATCGAAGGCGAGGACGACCGTGTGCCCTTTCTCTTCGAGGCTGGTCTTCAACATCTTGGCGAGACTTCGCTTATCCTCCACGATCAGGATGTGCACGGCATCGTCTCCGCATTCTCTTCCATTATGGGTGATCTGACTGCACAGCCTCGATCGACAACGCTGCGCGAGGGGTTTGCGGTCAGGCCATATGCGGGTGTTTGAGATAGTGCTGCCTGAGAAGATCCTTGCCGTAGTCGTTTCCGTTTGGCGTGCGCAGCACCGTGTGGATGTGCTGGCGTGTCGCTTTGTCCGGTTCGGCAGAGAATCGATCGAGGTTCGCAGGTGCCTGGTGATCGAACTCTATGACGATGACCGGGCTCTGGACGCGGTAGTAGTAGACGCTGTCGGATTGAGTTCCGCCGATCCACGCGAACCAGGTGTTGTCCAGGTGTTGGTCGACCTCGTTCATCTTCACGCGAGCATGGTCCTCGTCCATGTTGCTGACGTAGAGCTGAACCAGGTCACGAAGGCTCTGGCGAGCGCTGGGCGGCAGTTCCTTGGCTCGAAGACCGGCGTAGTCCAGAATGACGTTGTCTCTGAAAGCTTCGGTCAGGTTATTGTTGCCGGTCTTGGAAAACTTCAGAACGGCTTGCTGCTGCTGAAGTTGCGGTAAGGAACGAACCAAAGCGAGGCCATCGTTCTGCTCCTTTTGCAGGACAGATAGGCCCTTGTGTCTGCCCGATGCGGCGTGAGTCGGCTCAGAGCCAAAGAAGAGTGGGGTCGCAACGACCTGGTCGCCGAGGACGAAGTAGTTGATGATGGCGTGCGGGCCTTGGAACTGCCATCCCCAGGGTTCGATAGCAGAGGGCCTGCCCATGATAGTGAAGTAGTATCCCCATTCGCCGTCTACGAGGTGGTCATTGATCATCTCGGCGAGAGTTTCGTTGAGGCGCATGATGTTGCGCGTCAGCTCGAAGCCTTTAGCGCTGAGTGAAGCGCGCATAAGCCCCATTGCGGCGTCGCGCTGCGCGGCCGTCATCTCACGCATGCTGACGCCTTGGCGAACGTAGTATCCCTGATTCATCCACTTTCTCCACTGTGGATCATCGACGGGGAACATGGTGCGCACCAGTTGCTGATCGCTCAGCGTTGCCATGTAGTGGACTGCCGCGTTACGGACACCGTCGGTCGAGCGTTGTGTGGGCGCGATGTTGTACAGGTCAGGGATGATGCTGCCGTCGGTCGTGATTCCCTTGAATGCCTCAGCCAGCCCGGCTTGCTCCCTGGCCTCTGAGGTCCGACGATAGCCTTCGGCAAGCTCGCTGCGATCGATCTCGCGGGACTTGCCGAAGGCATAGGGCGCAACCACGCTGGCGGCCACCAGCGAAGAGATGAACTGGCGGCGTGTAGGCGACGTCGGCGCGTGGTCGTGCGTGTGAGCGTGAGGGTCAGCTGGATGAAACAGTTCCATACTCTCGTGTCTCCGGTGGTGGATCTCGTTGCTTCTCTAGAGGGGGAGGCTACCGGGGATATCTGAAGACTTGCTGTAGGACACGGCGTTTGCACGCTACAGGAGATCTTCAGGATGCGGTCCTAGAGTTTCTTGCATGCGAGGACGATTGGATAAACGCGATCTCAAAGTCGGGGAGCGTAGGCATGAATGAACGAAGCATTGAGCAACAAGCAGCCTTCATAGATTGGCGTTCCGTCATTCGGCCGATGCGCTATGGCAGCGTACCGGCCATTGACGCGCGCTATTGGACCGCGATGACGCTCGCCAGCATCTTCGGCTGCAACGCCGGTGACGACTGCTCGTACTACGCCGGTTGGAACCACTGGATCGGTTTAGGTCCCCTCGCGTTGATCTTTGCCGCGCTCCTCTTCAGCGAGCGCCGGTCCGCGGGCCAAACGCAAGGGTGGTACTGGGCTGTGGTGATCGTGTTGCGCACTGCCGCGACGAATCTGGCGGACCTTGCCACGCACACCTTTGGTCTGCCGTACCTCAAGGTGATCCTGGGACTCGCCGCCCTTCAGGCTATCTTCGTCTGGGCCGTGCCCTCTCGCCTGCCTGCGTTGGGAACAGACCTGCCCGGACGCCCGGCGACCGACGGCTGGTATTGGCTCTCTTTGCTGACCGCCGGAACGTTGGGCACGACGGTGGGCGACTGGGTGGCCGAAGAGCTGCACGTCAGCACGGGCTACGGGACGCTACTGCTGGGCGTGGTGTACGTGTTGATCCTTGCGATGGGAAGGCGGGAGCAGTGGACGCCGAAGGCGTCGTATTGGCTCGCCGTGATCGCGGTGCGGGCCGCAGGAACGACAGCAGGCGATTGGCTTGCCTTCCGCGAAGATCCCGGGCTGCACAATGGACTTCATCTCGGACTTCCGCTGAGCACAGCCCTCTCGGGCTCGGTCTTTCTGGCTTGTCTGTACGCATGGAAGACGCCGGTCGACGGAAAGGGGTCCGGAGTGATGGGTTGATCGAACGTACACGCAACGCGCCAGGTTGGATCCAACCGGGTGAGGTCAATCCAGCTGCTGTCGAGAGTTTGGCGTTCTAGTGAATGTGTGTCACGTCACCATACTTCCTGCGCGGGCCTTACTGCGGGGCTGCTGCTGTCGGCGGCGTCGCCCCGGGCGACGGCGCGGGTGCTGACGGCGCGTTCGGTGGGGCAGTGGACGCCTGCGGCTCCGGGTGGGTGGGCGTGTTCTTGCCGTGCTCGGGGTCGTAGTCGTGTTTGATCATCCATGCTTTGAAGTCGGTGGGCGACTCGGAGCTCATGCGGCCGTTGTGCATGAGATATGCGTCATCTCTCACCTGGGTCTTCAGATTGCAGGTGTAAAAGGAGTTTGCTTTGCCGAAGACGGGAAGCAGAACGACAAGCTCCTGGTTTGGCTTCTTCCACTTTGCGGGGTAGGTCTCATAACCGAAGGATGGCTTCAGCTTTTCCGAGCACTCGAAGTTGAAGTCAATGCCGCGCACATCGCCGTTCGCGAAGAGGTTGGCGCGGCCATCGCCCTTGGACTCCTCAGCTTCGTGATTATGGTAAAAGGTCGTCTCACTGCGGGCGAAGATGTGGACGCGCAGGGGATACTCAGCAGGATTCTTGCTTTCGGCAAGCGATGCGGTCGCAGCCATGAACACGCAGGTGGTGAGAACGCGAGCAAAGAGGGTCATGATGGCTCCTGCTTAAGGCAAGGGATTTGGGATCTCCGGACATCTCTTATCTCTGGTCGAGAGGAACGTACGGTGTGGGGTAGTCAGGGCCGGTGTAGTCAGCGCGCGGGCGGATGAGGCGGTTGTCGTCGTGCTGCTCAAGGACGTGGGCGGCCCAGCCGGCGATGCGGCTGAGGGCGAAGATGGGGGTGAAGAGGTCGATGTCGATGCCGAGGGTGGTGTAGGTGGAGGCGGAGTAGAAGTCGACGTTGGCGTTGAGCTTCTTCTCAGATTTGACGAAGTGCTCGATCTGGCGGGACATGTCGAACCATTTCGTGGAGCCGGCGGAGCGGCCGAGGTCCTCGGACATGCGCCGGAGATGCGTGGCGCGGGGGTCTTCGGTGTGATAGACGCGATGGCCGAAGCCGGAGATCTTGACCTTGTTGGCGAACATGACGCGCACGTGCTCGATGGGATCAGCGCCCGCGCTGTCGATGGCGTAGAGCAGTCGCATGGTGGCCTCGTTAGCGCCGCCGTGCAGCGGGCCTTTGAGTGCGCCGATAGCGCCGGTGATGGCGGAGTGGAGATCGGCGAGGGTGGCGGCGATGACGCGCGCGGCGAAGGTGCTGGCGTTCAGTTCGTGGTCGGCGTGGAGGATGAGGGCGACGTCGAGGGCGCGGGTAGCGGTCGCGGAGGGCTTCTCCCCGTTCAGCATCCAGAGGAAGTTGGCGGCGTGCGAGAGGGTGGGGTCGGCTTCGACGACGGGCTTGCCTTTGCGGATGCGATCGAAGAGGGCGATGATCATGGCGATCTGCGACGTAAGGCGGAAGGACTTGCGGAGGTTTGCGTCGTGCGAGCTGTCGCGCTCGTCGGGATCGTAGATGGAGAGCAGAGAGACCGCGGTGCGCAGAACCTCCATGGGTGAGGCGGAGGTAGGCACGCTGCGGAGAAGGTCGAGGATCCTGGGATCGAGGGTGCGGCCACCGGCGAGTTCGGCGTGGAAGCGCGTGAGCTGGGCCGCGGTAGGGAGCGCACCGAACCATAGCAGGTAGGTGGTCTCCTCGAAGGTGGAGTGTTCGGCGAGCTGGTGAATGTCGATGCCGCGATAGGAGAGCACGCCCGCATCGCCGTCGATATAGCAGATGGAGGAGGTCGTGGCGACGATGCCTTCCAGGCCTTTGGGTGCGGTTGCGGTTGCGTTCGGCATCGAGTGATCTCTCCAATACGGCGTGGCTACACGCTACTTATAGCGCAGCAGGGAAACGGTTGTCACACACGGGGTTGGCGTGCTGCACGGGGCTTTACGCGGGCTGTGGTTTGGATGCGAGACGCGCGGGAGAGAACATCTCCAGGGCCACGGACTGGGGTTCTTGGAGCAGGAGCTGTGCGAGGACGACGGCGCTGGCAGGGGCGAGCAGGATGCCGTTGCGGAAGTGGCCTTTGGAGACGAAGCTGCGCGCGCCGGTCGCGCCGAGGAGGGGAAGTCCATCGGCGGTGGCGGGGCGCAGGCCGGCCCAGGCCTCGACGTGGACGGCGTCGGCGATGGCAGGAAGGAGTGCGGTGGCGCCACGATGCAGAGCGCGGATGGCGGCTGGGTCGACGGTAGTGTCGAAGCCGCGATCTTCGACAGTGGCGCCGACGATAGCACGGCCGGCCTGTGCGCCGTGCGTGCGGGGAACGATGTAGAGGGCGTGTGTGCGGACGGTGAGGCGAAGTGGAAGCGAGGGTGGAAGGGTGAGCGAGAGCATCTGGCCTTTGCGGGGGACGACGGGAGGCAGAGCGGTGTTCGTGAAGAGCGGTGACGTGCGCAGTGGGGGCAGAGTCCATGCGCCGGTGCAGTCGACGAAGCGGTCTGCGTCAAATCTGCCGGCGGCGGTCGTGATGTGGACGCTGTGGGGGAGCTCGGTTGCGCTGAGCACACGTGCGTGGGTGCGCAGGTCGATGCTGCTAGTAGTGAGGGCGCGACGGGCGGCGTAGGCGAGCTCACGCGGATCGAGGCTCTGCTCCTCGAGGAGAGCGAAGCGGTTTGGTCCGGCGTCGAGTTGGGGGAGGAGTGTGCGGAGAGCGGAGGGGGAGAGCGAGCTGGGTGCGCTGGGGTGCGTGGGTGCGAGCGCCTGCAGCGTCTGGTGGGTCTGTGCGTGGACGCGCACGCCGCCGAGCTGATGGAGATGGTCGAGGAAGGCGGGGTAGAGATCGCGGCTGAGCTGTGCAAGGGCATGGAGTGCGGGCGGGTTGTCGGGGTCGTCGGTGGCGAGCATGCCGGCGGCGGCAGAGGAGGCCTGCGCGAGCGGCTCGCCTTCACTGAGCAGCGTGACGCGAAGGCCGCGGCGGGTGCACTCGAGAGCGAGTGCGGCGCCGATGAGACCTGCGCCGGCGATGCACACGTCGATACGCTTCATCGTAGGTTGGATGACGAGAGGGCGAAGTGCGCTTCAGGGAGAGCCGTGCCCAGACGCAAGGAGGGGGACGCGGTGTGCGTCCCCCTCCTTGCGTCTGCCTGTTTGGATTCGCTGTCGGCTACTTCTTGGTAGCCTTCTTCGCGGTCTTCTTTGCGGGCTTCTTTGCTGCTGCCTTTTTCGTTGCCATGTGCCCTATTCTCCCTAGCGTTTGACATCGAGTCACAACGATGCCGTTGCGACTAACGAAGATATAGATTTCTGAAAAATGAGTGTCAAGAAAAAAGCGTGATTCTGCACATCTTTTTTCTGCTTTTCTACGCGCGTGTGAAGAGGTGGTCACGCAGGGTGCTGAAGGCGATGCGGGGAAGCGGAGCGAGCTGCGAGACGGCGGCTTGTCTGCCACTTCTCTTCGTGCGCGACACCTCGCGAAGCTGCGGTGCGCGTCTTTGGTGCGCTGTGCGCAATGCTCTCGCTCAGCACTCGATGATGTTCAGCGCGAGACCGGCGAGCGAGGTCTCCTTGTAGCGCGACTGCATGTCGAGGCCAGTCTGAAACATGGTCGCGATGACCTGATCGAGTGAGAGTTTGTGGCCCTCGGTATCGGCGAGCGCGAGGCGCGCGGCGTTGATGGCTTTGACAGCGCCCATACCGTTGCGCTCGATGCAGGGAATCTGCACGAGGCCGCCGATGGGATCGCAAGTCATGCCGAGGTTGTGCTCCATAGCAATCTCGGCGGCATGCTCGACCTGTGCGTTAGCACCACCGAGCGCAGCGACGAGACCGCCGGCGGCCATCGAGCAGGCAACGCCGACCTCGCCCTGACAGCCAACCTCCGCGCCCGAGATGCTGGCGTTCTCCTTGTAGAGAATCCCGATGGCGGCGGCAGTGAGGAAGAAGCGAAGCAGGCCGGCTTCGTCGGCGTGGTCGGTGAAGCGGAGATAGTAGCGGGCGATGGCGGGGATAACGCCCGCGGCGCCGTTGGTGGGTGCGGTGACGACGCGGCCGCCGGCGGCATTTTCCTCGTTGACGGCCATCGCATAGATGGTGACCCAGTCGAGCGCGGCGAGGGGGTCACCGGCCCCTCTCTCGAGCAGGCGGCGAGTGAGACGCGGCGCGCGACGACGAACGTTGAGGCCACCGGGAAGGATGCCGTCGGTCGCGAGACCGCGCTCGATGGAGCTCTCCATCACGCGCCAGAGGGTGAGGATGGCGGCGGCGATGCGCTGTTGCGGAGCGAGGTGCGGGTCATCCCCGGGACGCTGGATGGCGATGTCGACGAGGAGGGCACACTCGTTCTGCAGCATGAGTTCGGCGATGGTGAGATGGTGCGCGGCGGCGGTTTGAAGCAGTTCGGCCGCGCTGCGGAAGGGGAAGGGCATGAGGCGGGGCGAGCCGGTGACGCGCAGGTTCGGGTCCCACTCTGCTGCGGAGACGATGAAGCCGCCGCCGACGGAGTAGAAGACGTTCTCGGCGAGGGTGGCGCCGTTCCGGTCGACGGCGCGGAGTCGAAGGCCGTTGGGATGAGTAACGATGCCCGGGTCGGGGTACATCTGGTCACGGTGAAAGCGGAGGTCGGTCTCAGGTGCGAAGGCGACGGTGTGAGTGCCGGCGAGACGCAGGGTGTGGTCGTCGGCGATGGCGGCGAGTGTAGATGCGATGGCGGCGGGGTCGACGGTGTTGGGTGACTCGCCGAGCAGCCCGAGCAGGATCGCGCGGTCGGTGCCGTGTCCGACGCCGGTGAGGGCGAGCGAGCCGTAGAGATCGACGTGAACGGCAACGGTGCGCTCAAGCAGATGGCTGGAGGCGAGCTCCTGGACGAAGCGCAGAGCGGCGCGCATGGGGCCGACAGTGTGGGAGCTGGAGGGGCCGATGCCGATCTTAAAGAGTTCGAAGAGGCTGGTGTGCACGGTGGTTATTGTAGGCGTCGAGCGCGGCGTGTGAGCGAGCGGGGTGAGTCACGAGGTGCGCACTGCATTGGCAGCTGCGTGAGCTTCTTTATGCAACATCTGTGGCAGATGCGGTGGAGGAGCGCGATGCTAGGCTGAGCGGAGTTTCAGTGCAGGACCGGGGATCGTTCAGGCCAGAGATGCCGCTCTTCAAGACACGCAGCGCCGCGGTGTATGGCATTGACGCCAACCTGATCGAGGTCGAGGTCGACTTCTCAGGTGTGAAGACGGCGGAGGAGATCTTCAACACGGTGGGTCTGCCGGACGCCGCAGTGCGCGAGAGCCGCGACCGGGTGCGCTCGGCGATCAAAAACTCGGGATTCGATATACCACCGACGCGGATCACGATTAATCTGGCGCCGGCGGATCTGAAAAAGGTGGGCTCGGGGTTCGATCTGCCGATTGCGATCGGCATTCTGGGAGCGTACGGAGCGCTGCACCTTCAGGAGCTGAGCGACTTTCTGCTGGTGGGCGAGCTTGGGTTGGACGGCAGTCTGCGAGCGGTGCAGGGGATGCTGCCGATCGCGATTGCGGCGCGAGCTCACGGGATTAAGCACTTAGTGATTCCGGCGAGCAACGCGCGCGAAGCGGCGGTGGTCGAGGGCGTGAAGGTGTACCCGGTACGCTCGCTGCTGGAAGTACGGGAGCTGCTGAACTCGGCGGGTCGGGGGACGATCTCTGCCGAGCCGCTAGTGGTCCGGGCGACGGAGCTGCTCGATGAGACGCGGGCGTTCGCCTACGACTTCAAGGATGTGCGCGGACAGCTGGTGGCGAAGCGGGCGCTCGAGGTGGCGGCCGCGGGCGGCCACAACATTCTGATGATTGGGCCGCCAGGCTCTGGCAAGACGATGCTGGCGAAGCGGCTACCGTCGATTCTGGCTCCGCTGCGGTTTGAGGAGGCGCTCGAGACGACGAAGATTCACTCGGTCGCGGGCGTGCTCGACACCGAGCAGGGGTTGGTGACAGAGCGGCCGTTTCGATCGCCGCACCACACGGTGTCGGACGCGGGGCTGATCGGCGGCGGGATGGTGCCGCGGCCGGGTGAGGTCTCGCTCGCGCACAACGGGCTGCTGTTTCTCGATGAGTTGCCGGAGTTCCCGCGCAACGTGCTCGAGGTGCTGCGACAGCCGCTCGAAGACGGCGTGGTGACGATCTCGAGAGCGGCGATGAGTCTGAGCTTTCCGGCGCGCTTTATGCTGGCGGCGGCGATGAACCCGTGTCCGTGCGGCTACTTCAATGACAAGAGCCGCGAATGCATGTGCACGCCGCCGATGATTCAGCGCTATGTGAGCAAGGTGAGCGGGCCGCTGCTCGACCGGATCGACATTCACATCGAGGTGCCGGCGGTGCAGTATAAAGAGCTTCGCGGCGGCTCGGCGACGGAGGGCTCGGCGGAGATCCGCGGCAGGGTGCTGGAGGCGCGCGCACGGCAGCAGGAGCGCTTTCGAGAGTCGGGCGATCGCACGGCGGGGTCGGCGCGGACGGCCTCGCGGGGTGTGTTTGCGAACGCACAGATGACGACGCAGCAGATCCGAGTGCACTGTGAGCTGGCATCGGACGCGGAGCGGCTGCTCGAGCGCGCGATGCAGCAGCAGGGGCTGAGTGCGAGGGCGCATGACCGCATTCTGAAGGTGGCGCGGACGGTTGCCGATCTGGATGGGCAGCGGGAGATTGCAGTCAAGCACATCGCCGAGGCGATCCAATATCGCACGCTGGACCGAAGCTACTGGTCGTAAGTGCCTGAGAGTGCGGTGATGGGGGATGAACTGGAGGCGGCTGTCTACTGATTCTGGTAGAAGCAGGGCAGCGGTGTTCCAAAAAAAGTATTGACCTTCGTCGAAAGCGGAGTTACTTTTTCAAGAGTGTTGGCGTCCAACACAGAAGCGAAAGACGTTGGTGGCAGTAGAGGAGTGCCCGAAGCGGGTACGTTGACACCATCAGCACGGTACGACCTCGCAAACAGACGGTAGTTCTGGTGGGTGCCACGGTACATGGCCGCTCTGAGGCGGTGTGTTTCACGGGCGGAAGTCACGACTTGCGCTCATGAAGCTCGAGGGTGACGCACTGGATGCACGCACGATTGCAGTGAACTGGAAGTCGAACGGGAGGCAAGGGTCACAACCCGAAGCCGCCGCGAAGGAAGGCAAGGAGAAGCTATGCGTTCAGACCTGATCTTTGGAGCTCTTACCCACGTCAAGAACCGTTATGAGCTCTGCCAGCTGGCGTCTAAGGCGACGCGGAAGCTGCACAAGCCGAACACTCGTCTGCAGGACACGACCAACGAGGTGCTGGATCGCTTCAAGGATACAGTTCCGATGAACGAAGTCGCAGAGCCGAAGGTCGAGAAGATCCGCGTACAAGAGCGCCGCGCGGCCTAGCCCGCGGTTGTCCGCCTGGGGCTGCCGCAATCCGGCAGCCTGACTCTCCATTCCGCATCCCCCATTCGCAGCATTGACGGCGTCGGCAAAGCAAGCGACACTGATCTCGGACCTGTTCCAATCCCTCCGGCACTCCGCACGACCCCCTCGTCAAGCAGATCCCGCCTCCATCTCTCCGCACCATTCCCTCCTTTGTAAGGTGAACCATGACAATTTCTGAGTTGAAAGAGCACAACATTGCCGAATTGGGCAAACTCGCGCGCGGTCTCGATATCGCGGGCACCAGCGGTCTGCGCAAACAGGACCTTATCTTCAAGATTCTGCAGGCGCAGAGCGAGAAAGAGGGTCATATCTTCGCCGAGGGCGTGCTCGAGATCCTGCCTGACGGCTACGGGTTCCTGCGGTCGCCCGACTATAACTACCTGCCTGGACCGGATGACATCTACGTCTCGCCATCGCAGATTCGCAAGTTCGATCTGAAGACGGGCGACACGATCTCCGGTAATGTACGGCCACCGCATGAGGGCGAAAAGTACTTTGCACTGGTCAAGATCGAAGCGATCAACTTTGAATCTCCGGAGGAGACGCGCAATAAGATCCTGTTTGACAACCTGACGCCGCTGTATGCGCAGGAGCGGGTGAAGATGGAAACGGTGCGCGACCACATCTCCGGCCGCGTCATGGACCTGTTGACGCCGATGGGCAAGGGCCAGCGCGGACTCATCGTGGCACCGCCACGGACGGGCAAGACGATGCTGCTGCAGTCGATCGCAAACTCGGTGACGGCAAATCATCCGGAGGTGGTGTTGATCGTGCTGCTGATCGACGAGCGGCCGGAAGAGGTCACGGACATGCAGCGGTCGGTCAAGGGCGAGGTGATCTCGTCGACCTTTGATGAGCCCGCCGCGCGCCATGTGCAGGTGGCGGAGATGGTGATCGAAAAGGCGAAGCGGCTGGTCGAACACAAGCGCGACGTCGTGATTCTGTTGGACTCGATCACGCGTCTAGCGCGGGCGTACAACACCATTGTGCCGCCCTCGGGGAAGGTGCTCTCGGGCGGTGTGGACTCGAATGCGCTGCAACGCCCGAAGCGTTTTTTTGGTGCGGCGCGGAACATTGAAGAGGGTGGATCGCTGACGATTATCGCGACGGCGCTGGTGGATACCGGTTCGCGCATGGACGAGGTCATCTTCGAGGAGTTCAAGGGCACCGGTAATATGGAGGTCATTCTCGACCGCAAGCTGGTGGATAAGCGGGTGTTTCCGGCGATCGACATCCAGCGGTCCGGCACGCGCAAGGAAGAGCTGCTGATTCCGAAGGAGGATCTGCAGCGCACATGGATTTTGCGCAAGGTGCTCAATCCCCTTTCGCCGGTCGAGGCGATGGAGCTGCTGACCGATAAGCTGGGCAAGACGAGGAACAACCAGGAGTTTCTACACAACATGAGTTCGATTTAGAGAGGCTTCTCCATCCAGTGGGGAAAGCGCGGCTGCCGGCAGCCGCGCTTTCCTGTCTTCGCGGAAAAGCTGTTCCTCGGGCAGGCACCTGGAGTTATGCTGATCTCCGGAGGTGGCTCGAATGCGGAGACCGGTTCGGGTTGGACTAATGATGTCGTGGCTGGCGGGCTCTGCCGTTGCTCAGAGTGCGGCACCTGCCCCCCAAACGCGCTCGCCGCAGATGCCTCGACTCTACCGCGGGGTCGAGACGCTGGTCGGCGGGATCTTCGTAACGCCGGTGCCGAATGCGCCCTTCTTGGCAACGGTGGAGATTGTCTCTCACCAGAAGCTGGCGGACGGCGGCGAGCACGTGACGACGACGACCAATCACATCGCGCGGACCGCTTCGGGACGCATCTACAACGAACGGCGACAGATGGTTTCGACCGACTACAAGGGCGAGCCGGCGCTACTGTCGGCGCACATCTACGATCCTGGCACCCGGCAGAGCATCTTCCTCAATCCGGAGACGCACCTGGCACGGGCGGTAACGCTGCGAGCGCCGGAGCCTACGCCCGAGCGTGCACTGCCACCGGCGCTGCAAGCGGCGCGTGAGAGCACAGGGGCGGCCGAGCTCGGAACGAAGTCGCTGGACGGGGTTGAACTGAGCGGTACGCGCCGGCAGTACACGGTGCCGGCGTTGGCGAGTGGAACAGGGAAGCCGGTGGTGGTCACCGACGACTACTGGTACTCGCCTGAGCTCTCGATCTACATGATCATCCGTCATGACGACCCGAGGACGGGCGAGCAGCTCGTGGCGGTGACCAAGGTAGAACGCGCAGAGCCACCGGCGGAGCTGTTGACGGTGCCTGCGCGGTACAAGTTGGTGGACGAGACGACGGACGAAGCTCCGGTCGCGGTGCGCTGAGCCCGCTTGATCTTCGAGAGGCGCCAGCCGCACTGCGAGCTGGCGCCTCTGTTTGCATTGCGTCCAGCTAACGGGATGTTCGCCGGCTCGAATGGAAGTGTCCGCGAAGGGGGGCCCGCGCCCGTGAGATGGAGCACGGGTCGCATCTACACGTCTGGGAGCGAGCTGCTTCCGGACGCAACAAGAGGCGATGGAGCTGAAGATGGATTCGATTCACACGCAGACGACACGACGGAGATTTGTGATGAAGGGCGCGGGGACACTGGCCATGATGGGGGCTGCGGGGTCGGCAGGCGCGCAGCAGTCCACCCCGAAGGGTGGACAGGCCGGCGCGGAGGAGCAGAGCAAGATCGACGCGCAGACCTGGGAGGGCGAGACCTGGAACGCGCCGCTGAAGGGTAAGGTCGCGGTGATCACCGGGGCGGCACGGGGTATTGGGCGGTCGATGGCGGTGGCGATGGCGGCGAATGGTGCGGATATTGTCGGGATCGACATCAACGCGCCCGTGGCGCCCGTGGTTGAGTATGTGTCGGCGACACAGAGTGATCTCGAGGAGACAGGCAAACTGGTGCGGGCGCGGGGACGCAGGTTCCTGGGCATCACGGCGGACATCCGGAGTCTCGCCGCACTGCGAGCGGCGGCACAGCAGGCGGAGCAGACGATGGGACATGTCGATATCGTGGTCGCGAATGCGGCGATTCAGGTCTTCAAGCCGCTGCTTGAGATGGAGGACGCGCACTGGCACGACGTCATCGACAACAACTTGAATGGGTCGGCGAATACACTGCGCGCGTTTGCACCGCTACTGGTGAAGAACGGCAAGGGACGGTTCATCTTTGTCTCCTCCATGCAGGGGCGGTATGGGACGAAGAACGGCGCGTCGTACGCCGCCTCTAAGTGGGGCATCATCGGGCTGATGAAGTCAGCGGCGCTCGAGCTTGGGAAGTACAAGATCACGGTGAACTCGATTGAACCGGGGTTGATCGACACAGCGATGACGCGTAACGACAAGCGATGGAGTGAGGCCGTGGGTGAGTCGATGACGACGCCTCCGCCCGAGCACCCGAGCGAAGATGAGGTCGCGAAGGTGCGACTGCCGAAGACGCCCATGGGGGTGCCGTGGCTGACGCCGGAGCAGGTCGCGCCGGTGGCGGTGTTTCTGGCGAGCGATGCGACGGCGATGGTGACGGGCGCGTGTTACGACGTGAATGGCGGAGACAGCGCTCACGATCTTGGCTGACGCCTCAGTAGCCGTTCGCGAGCAGGTATGCGGTCGTGAGCCACTCGGCTTGCGGCCGTCTTTGCTGCCGCTCGGCGTACTTGCTGAGGACGTCGACTTCGATGTTGAGGGGGGTGCCGGGGGCGAGAGTGTGCAGGCTGGTTGAGGCGTAGGTGTGGGGGATGATGGCGATCTCGACGATGCGGCCGGTGATGGCGGCGACGGTGAGGGAGATGCCTTCGAGGGTGATGGAGCCCTGGGGGACGACGTAGCGGGTGAGGTGGTCGGGAAGCTCGAGGCGGAGGCGCCAGTCGGTCTGGTCGGGGTGGTCAGGCTCGTGGGCGGTCAGGGCGAGCAGGGTGGCGGTGCCGTCGACGTGGCCCTGAACGACGTGGCCGCCGAGCGGGGTTCCGGCGGGGGTGGGGAGCTCGAGGTTGACGGCGACGCCGGGGGTGAGGCGGGAGAGGGTGGTGCGGGTGATGGTCTCCTGCGCGAGGTCGGCGGTGAACTGAGGCTGGGGGCCGGCGGGCTCGATGTCGAGCGCGGTGAGGCAGACGCCGGAGACGGCGATGCTGTCGCCGGTGTGGAGGCGGCCGGCAAGGGTGGGGGCGGCGACGGTGATGCGGGTGGAGGCGCTGCCGGGGATGACGGCGAGGACGGAGCCTGTCTCGGCGATGAGTCCAGTGAACATGACTTGAGGATAGGCCTTCCTGGTGAGCGGTGGGATTGTTGGGGGGCGGAGCTACAGGATTCCGAGACGAGGGCTGACCTACGGTTACGTGGGTGGGTCGACGCTGGGACCGGTGTGCGCGGGTGGGTTGCCGGCGAACGGAAGATCGGGTGGGGTGGTGGACCAAGGATCGTGGAGAAGGCCGGTGAGGACGTGGTCGGGGCCGAGCTGGTCGCGGGTGAGGTGGGTGAGTTGCGGGGTGAGGACGTCGGGGGAGGGGAGGCCTTTGGCGAAGGGTAGGCCGGCGGGGCCGAGAGTGGTGTCGGTGCGATAGAGGACGAGGCGGTCGACGAGATGCTGTGCGAGGAAGGCGCCGTTGAGTTCGGAGCCGGTCTCGAGCAGGACGCGGGTGCACTGGCGCTCCCAGAGGACGTCGAGGGCGGCGGCGAGGCTGAGGCGACCGGCGTGCTGGGGGAGCATGGCGATCTCGACGCCATGCGCTTCGAGGGCGTCGATGCGAGCCGTTGACGCGGAGGCGGCGCAGAGCAGAAGGACGTCGCGCTCGGCGGTGCGGACGAGCTGGGAGTCGAGCGGGGTGCGCAGGTTTGTGTCGAGGACGACGCGGAGCAGCGGGCGGCGGCGCGGGAGGCCGGTGCGGTCGGAGAGGGCGGGGTCGTCGGCGAGGACGGTGCCGATGCCGGTGAGGAGGGCATCGGAGGCGTGGCGAAGTTGCTGGACGTCCGCGCGGGCAGCGGGGCCGGTGAGCAAGAAGGGCCTGTTGGGGACGCGGGCGGCGGGTGGGGGGGCGAGTTTGCCGTCCGCCGAGAGGGCGCTCTTAAGGGTGACGAAGGGGCGTTGGTGCTGGATGGCGAAGGCGAAGGCGTTGTTGAGGGTGCGGGCGGGCTGTTCGAGCAGGCCGACGGTGACCTCGATGCCGGCGGCGCGGAGCCTGGCGATGCCCTGGCCCCGGACGACGGGGTTGGGGTCGAGGGTGGCGATGACGACGCGGGCGACGCGGGCGGCGATGAGGGCGTCGGCACAGGGGCCGGTGCGGCCGTGGTGGCTGCAGGGCTCAAGGGTGACATAGGCGGTGGCGCCCACGGTGCTGAGGCCGCGGGTCTTTGCCTGCTTGAGGGCGGCGATCTCGGCGTGGTCGCGGTCGGCGAAGCGATGGGCGCCTTCACCGATGACGTGGCCCTCCCTACCGGGATGGGGGCTTTTGCGGACGAGGACACAGCCGACCTGGGGGTTGGGACTGGCGAGGGCGTCGGTTGTGGCGGCGAGGGCAAGGGCGCGACGCATGAAGTGTGTGTCGGCGGTGGACGAATTGTGCGCCACGGAGTTCAGACGGTACCCCCTCCCCGGTGTTTCTGCGCAAAGTCTCCAGAATGAACGAGTTAGCGCAGGTTGGTCCTGCAAAGTATTCCATCAACAGGAGTTACAGGCAAAGTATTGATTCGAGACGAGATAACGACGGCTGTCTAATCGTGCGAAGCCGGTGGCCTCTCCTGTCTCGATCTGTCTGGTCTGTCTGAATTCTCTCCTGCACTCAGGATAGCGGAGTGGGTGGGGAGGTTGCGCCACGGGATAGCGGAGTTGCAGAGGTCTAGAGGTGTTTGCGAAGAAAGACGCCGCAGGTCAGGAGAAGGCGGAGCTGGGCGGCGGAGGAGAACCAGTGAGTCTCGCCGGGGAAGATCTCGAGCTGGTGGGGAACGTTATGGGCGGTCAGGAGCTGGTCGAGTTTGATGGCCTCGGAGACGGGGACGACGGTGTCCTCGGCGCCGTGGAGGATGAGGGTGGGGGGCATGGCGGCGGAGACCTTGGGCGCCCAGTCCGGAGGCATGCCGCCGGAGAGCTCGATGGCGGCGCGAAGGCGGGGGGCTGAGGGAGCGGAGGTGTCGGAGCTGCTCTGGTGCCGGGAGCTGCGCTGCGCGGCGAGCGCTATGGCGAGATAGCCACCGAGCGAGATGCCGAGGACGCCGATGCGGCGGGCGTCGACGGACGGGCGGGCGCTGATGTAGGTGAGGGCGTCGTTGATGGCGGCGAGCCAGGCGGGGACGTGATGGCCGTCGAGGATGATCTCGGGGGTGGCGCGGCCGGTGCCGGTCTTCTCGAAGTAGTGCGGGGCGAAGGCGGCGACGCCGAGCTGCGCGAGCGCGGGAGCGAGGCGGCTGAACCAGAAGGAGACGGAGCCGCCGGCGCCGTGAAGGATGAGAAGGGCGGGGTGGGCGCCGGGGGAGGAGGGTTCGGACTGCTCTATGGCGATGGTGCGGTCGCCGCTGCGGTAGCTACTCATGGGGATAGAGATGCGGGCGGGCGACGAGGGATCAACGCCGGTGGCCGCGGTGTGGATGGGATGGATAGGGACAGCCGCGCCGGGCGGCCTGGAGGAGGCCGCCGGTCTCTAACCCGGGATGGAACTTGTCTCGCTGGGGATGCAGGAGCGGAACTTTGCGACGGAGGCGCCGGTGCTTGCCGGCGCGCCGGCGGCCGAGAGGCTGTGGCGGCCGCGACGGGCGATGATCACACCGGACGCGTATGCGATGGCGTTCGGGCGGGCGATGCTGGAGCGGGCGGAGGGCTACGGGGCGGAGGTGGTGCGGTTGAAGGCAAACCGGCTGCCGAGCTTCGCGTCGGAGACGCCGGGCAAGAGCTATGCGCTGGCAAAGACGACGTTCGCGATCGTGGTGTCGCCGCCGAGTGCGCGGAGGCTGCAACCGATTCCACCGTCGGCGGACTGGCAGTTTCACCTGGCGCAGGGATGCCCGGCGCACTGCCAGTACTGCTATCTGGCGGGGAGCCTGAGTGGGGCGCCGGTGACGCGAGCGTACGCGAATGTGCCGGAGATCCTGGAGGGGCTGCGCGGATATGTGGGTGCGGGGACGGTCACGTCGACGTCCCGGGAGAGGGCGCACGAGGGGACGACGTTTGAGGCGTCATGCTACACGGATCCGCTGGGGATCGAACACCTGACGGGGGCGCTGGCGGAGTCGGTGCGGTTCTTCGGGGCGTGGGATGCGCCGGTGCAGCTGCGGTGGACGACAAAGTTCGCGGCGGTGAGTGGGCTGCTGGGGCTAGCGCACGGGGGGCGGACGCGGGCACGGTTCTCGGTGAACGCGGCGACGGTGGCGCGGGAGCTGGAGGGTGGGACGGCGACGGTCGCGCAACGGGTGGAAGCGCTGGGACGGATGGCGCGGGCGGGGTACCCGGTGGGGCTGACGGTCGCGCCGATCATGCCGGTGGAGGGGTGGAAGGCGGAGTACCGGGCGCTGTTTGCCGCGGTGCGGGAGGCGGTGGCGGAGGTGGCGGGGCTGGACCTGACGGTGGAGCTGATCACGCACCGGTTTACGCCGGGGTCGAAGGAGGTGCTGCTGGGGTGGTATCCGAAGACGACGCTCGACCTGCGGGAGGAGGTGCGGGTGGAGAAGCGGACGAAGTTTGGCGGGTTCAAGTATGTGTACCCGAAGGACAGGATGACGGAGATGCGGGCGTGGTTCGAGGGGACGATCGCGGAGGTGCTGCCGGGGGCGCGGATGTTGTATTGGACGTGAGGCGGGTGGCGGGCCGGGGCTGGTCTTGCGGGAGGCGGCGGGCTGGCGGATGGCTAGTTGAGGAGTGATGTGATGAAGGCGTGGCTGTCGAAGGGGATGAGGTCTTCGAGTTTTTCGCCGGTGCCGGCGTAGACGACGGGGAGTTTGAGCTCGGTGGCGATGGCGAGGACGATGCCGCCTTTGGCGGTGCCGTCGAGTTTGGTGAGGACGATGCCGGTGCACGCGGCGGCTTCGGTGAAGAGGCGGGCCTGCTGCAGGCCGTTCTGGCCGGTGGTGGCGTCCATGACGAGGAGGGTCTGGTGGGGGGCGCCGGGGATCTGTTTCTCGGCCGTGCGGCGCATCTTGGAGAGCTCTTTCATGAGGTCGGTCTTGGTGTGAAGACGGCCGGCGGTGTCGACGATGAGGACGTCGGTCGAGCGGGCGCGGGCGGCGGCGCAGGCGTCGTAGAGGGCGGCGGAGGGATCGCCGCCCTGACGGGTCTTGATGATGGGGGTGTTGGTGCGCTGGGCCCAGACTTCGAGCTGGTCGATGGCGGCGGCGCGGAAGGTGTCGGCGGCACAGAGCAAGACGGAGCGGGGGTGGGAGCCGGTGGCGAAGAGATGAGCGAGCTTGCCGGAGGTGGTGGTCTTGCCGGTGCCGTTGACGCCGACGAGCATGATGACCTCGGGGGGTGAGGCGGGATGGGTGACGGGTCGGGCGACGGTATCGAGGATGGACTGGAGCTCGATCTGGAGGAGGCGTTTGAGCTCGGCGCCGGAGGAGATGCCGGTGCGGTAGGCGCGCTGGCGGAGGTTTTCGAGGACGAGGGTGGTGGCGGCGGCGCCGAGGTCGGCGGCGAGCAGGACAGGCTCGAGCGAGGCGATGGTGGACTCGTCGACCTCGCGGGTGAGGGCGACGATGGAGGAGATCTGTTCGGAGAGGGTGTCGCGGGTGCGGGTGACGGCGGCCCGCATGCGGTCGAAGAGGGAGCGGCGGGGGGTGTCCTCGGGGGCGACGGTGGGGTCGGCGGCCGGGGTGGGGCCGGCGGGTGGGGCTTCGCGCTGGCCGAAGAGGGAGGCACCGAAGAGGGAGCGGCGGGGCGGTTCGGGAGCCGGGTCGGGGCCGGCGGCGGGTTCGGGCGGGGCGGCTTCGGGGGCGGTGGGCTCGGGGTCGGCGGGGCGGTCGCGCCTGCCGAAGAGATTGAAGGCCATGGGGGTAGTTTATGGGAGAGGGGGTGGTGAAGCGCCAGGCGTTGGCCGGGGCGGGAGGTCTTACTCGTCGCGGTAGGGGCGGGTCATGAGGTCGCGGATGGCGTCGCGGGGGCTTTGGTTGTGGTGGAGGATGGCGTTGACCTGTTGGGTGATGGGCATCTCGCAGCCGTAGCGGGCGGCGAGGCCGAGGGCGGCGGTGGTGGAGCGGATGCCTTCGGCGACCTTGCCGTGCATGCCGGCGAGGATCTCGGGGAGGGGCCGGCCGCGACCGAGCTCGGTGCCGACGAGGCGGTTACGCGAGAGGGAGCCGGTCGCGGTGAGGACGAGGTCGCCGAGGCCGGCGAGGCCGCTGAGGGTCTGGCGGCGACCGCCGCAGGCGACGGCGAGGCGGGTCATCTCGGCGATGCCGCGGGTGAGAAGGGCGGCGACGGTGTTGTGGCCGAGGTTGAGGCCGTGGGCGACGCCGGCGGCGAGGGCGATGACGTTTTTGAGGGCGCCGCCGAGCTCGACGCCGGGGACGTCGTCGTTGGTATAGACGCGGAGGGTGGCGGAGGAGAGGTCGCGCTGGATCGCCTGGGCGAGGTGAGGCTCGCGGGCGGCGGCGACGAGGGCGGTGGGGGTTCCGGCGGCGACCTCCTGGGCGAAGGACGGGCCACTGAGGGTGACGCAGGGGTTGGGAGTGACGGCGGCGACGACCTGGGAGAGGCGAAGAAGGGTGTGTTCTTCGAGGCCCTTGCTGGCGATGAGCAGGATCTGGTTGCGGGTGAGCAGAGGGGCGATTGCGGCGATGGTCTCGCGGAGGTGCTGGGAGGGGGTGACGAGGAGAAGGATATCAGCCTCGAAGATGGCGCGGGGGAGGTCGGGGGTGACGAAGATGTCGACGGGGAGGGTGAAGCCGGGGAGATAGGGAAGGTTCTCGCCGACATCGGAGAGCTGGTCGGCGAGGGCGGGCGAGTGAGCCCAAAGGAGGATCTGGTGGCCGCCGCGGCGGGCGAGGGCGATCGAGAGCGCGGTTCCCCAGGCGCCGGCGCCGAGGACGGCGATGCGGCTCATGCGGACACCCGGGGCGAGCTGCCGAAGCGGCTCTCGGTGCCAGCGAGGAGGCGGCGGATGTTGGCGTGGTGTTTGACGATGACGAGCAGGGGGATGCCGACGAAGGCGGCGACCACGATGGGCGCGCGCGAGCCGACGAAGTAGAGCGCGGCGAGGGGAAGGGTGGCGGAGGCGAGGATACTGGCGAGCGAGACGTAGCGGGAGGCAGCGAAGATGGCGAGGAAGACGAGCAGGGCGCAGAGGGTTGAGGCAGGGGAGAGGATGAGAAAGACGCCGAGCGCGGTGGCGACGCCCTTGCCGCCGCGGAAGGCGAGCCAGACGGGGAAGACGTGGCCGAGGACGGCGGCGATGGCGGCGATCGCGGCGAGGTGAAAGGCGTTGGCGCGGGTGGCGTTCACGAGCGGGCCGGCGAACGCGGCAGTGTGGCGGGCGAGCGCGAAGGCGATCAGGACAGCGAGGACACCTTTGAGGCAGTCGAGCAGCAGGGTGGCGATGCCGAGGCCGCGGGCGCCGGAGCGGAGCACGTTGGTGGCGCCGATGTTGCCGCTGCCGACGGTGCGGATGTCCTGGTGGCGGAAGGTGCGGACGAGGAGATAGCCGAAGGGGATCGAGCCGAGGAGGTAGCTGAGTGCTGCGATGGCGAGCCAGGGGGGCATGAGGGCAGAGATGAGTTTAGCAAGGGCGAGCGGGCCGGTGCCGGGGTTGACGGATCAGAGGTCTGGCGTCCAGAGCGGCTGCGGTGTCATGCGGGAGGCATCCAGGGAGAAGCAGTGATGACCAGCGGGGTGATGCCAGAGAGTGAACGGGCCGGCTGCGCGATCGTTGCTTCGCGCGAAGGTGGCGCATAGCTCGTAGGAGCTTTCCAGCTTCGGCCGGTAGTCATATGGCTGGTGAGAGACGGGGTCGAGTTCAGCGGGGATCGAGAGCTGGTCCGGGCCGGTTGGCAGGACACCATGGTGAGAGGTCCAGAACTGTGAGACGGCCTGGCTCACGTTGTACAGCTGACGGGTACGTTGCTCGTCGGCGCGGAGGTCGCGCTGCACGTGAGGAGATCCCAGTATGCGGAAGCCGAGTACAACGATGAGGGCGACGCTGGCCATGCTCAGTGCGGCCGCGAGTCTCTCCCGTCCAGGTCGGGTCGAGGTGCTTTCTTCTCTGCGGATGTCGATGAAGTAGTAGCAGCTGACGCCGCCAGCGAGGAGCAGGACGATAGAGGATTTGGCGAGGAAGCGCGAGGTCCATTCTCCGTGCGGCAGGTAGGCGAGTGCCGTGATGAGGTCGCCCATGACGATGCAGGCGGCGATGACCAGCGCCATGTACGTGAGCCATTTCCGGACAGGGGACTCGAGCTTTTCCGGGTGGGTTGCGGTCTCCTTGGAGAGGACTCGCGAGAGGAGCAGAAAGAAGGGATAGGCAACGAGGACGGCGGCCATCGAGGAGGTCGTGCGGTTGGTGTCGCCGAGGCGGCGGAGGCCGGAGAAGAGCGGGTCGGGAAGCCATTGATCGATGAGGGCGAAGGCGAGGCTGCCGAAGCCGATGGTCCACGTGGCCAGGGTGGAGAAGAGGAGGAGATAGAGACAGGCGTCACGGGCGGAGGGCCGGACTCCCGAGCGATGCGGGAGATCAACTCCGGTCGCGTGCTGGTAGTGCTGCGCCAGCGCGGCGTAGATCTCCTTCTCCGACCAGCCGTGGACGCGCAGTATGCCCACCGCGGCTTCATGCGGCATGCCAGCGGCCAAAGCCTTCTCAAAGAAGCTGGCGAGGTTCGCGTCCAGGTGCACCCTGTGTTTCTACCGGAGATCGAGGCGGTGATCTAGAGTTTTGTTGCACTCTGCGGCGGGTCGAGGTGCGGGCGGAAGCCTTTTGGAGGCCGGCTCGTGGACGATCGCGAGATCACTGCTTCAGGACCTGGAGGATCAGGGAGGAGGCGGTGCCGGGTCTGTGGAAGATGCGTTGTGTGGCTCTCTTGAAGTCGGCGGCCTGGGCGGTGGGGATGGGGACGAAGGACTGGGGGTTGCGATCAGCCAGGGGGAACCAGGAGCTCTGCACCTGGACGACGATGCGATGTCCGCGCAGGAAGGTGTGGTTGATGTCCGGCATCGTGTAGTTGATCCCAGTCACGGCGTTCGGCTGCAGGGCTTCGGGGGTGGAGAAGGAGTTCCGGAAGCGAGCGCGCATCGGCTCGCCACGCACGAGTCGCTGGGGGCTTGGCGAGGGGGCGTGGGTGGCGTCTTCGTCGATGAGTTTGACGACGAAGTCGGAGTCGGTGCCGGAGCTTGAGACCTGAAGGCGCACGTCGATGGGGCCGGCGACGGTCAGATCCTGCTCCAGGGGATCGGTCCTGTAGGTGAGGACATCGGGACGGCTGGTTGCGAATCGCTGGTCGCCGACCATGTACTGCTCGTCGAGCGTGGTGGGAGGGTGTTCGACGTACGGGACGGGGTGGGCGGGATCGCTGACGTACTCGTCGTAGGTGCTCTCCTGCGCGGTGGGCGGGTAGAAGGTGAGCCTGCCGTTGGCGTGGAGGAAGAGGTTGCGCGGCTGCGCGGCGGGGGGCGGCCAGGACGGGTAGCGGCGCCACTGGTTGGTTCCTGTCTCGAACGCGAGTGCGCCGGGGAGGTCGGGAGCAGGGGCGTCTTTGAGGTGATGTTCGAAGAAGGCGAAGAGGAGCTGATCGCGAAGGTAGGGCCCTGTCTCGGAGCCGAAGTCGAGTGAGCCGAGTCTCCGGCCCGAAGAGCGCAGCCAGTCTCCGTGGCCCCATGGCCCCATGATGAGTGGATTGGTCGAGTGCGGGTTTGCCTCGGCGATGGCATGGTAGGTGCGAAGGGTGCCGGCCAGGTCTTCGGCGTCGAACCAGCCGCCAACGTTCAGCACCGGGCAGTGGATGTTGTGAAGGTGCCGGGAGATGTCGCGCGCCTGCCAGTACTGGTCGAAGGTGTCGTGCTGGACGTTCTGGTCGAGCAGCGGGTTGCGGGCGAGCGCTGCGATGGCCTGCAGGTTTGGCCCGTGCGCGAGAAAGAACTTGTAACCATCGTCGGTTTCATCGTCGAAGAGGCGGCCGATCTGCGACGAGGGGAGCTCCGGTCCGGCGACGCGCGGCCTGAAGAAGTTGGCGTAGACCTCAAACTGCTCGGCAAGCATGAAGACGCCGTTGTGATAGGCGTCGTCGCCGAGGAAGAGGTTGGTCATGGGTGCCTGGATGGAGGCGGCCTGGATGGCGGGGTGGGCGTCGATGAGGGACGCGGAGGTGTAGAAGCCCGGGTAGGACATGCCCCAGAGACCGACCCTGCCGTTGTTGGATGGCACGTTCTTGAGGAGCCACGCCACGGTGTCGTTCATGTCGGTGCTCTCGTCGGTCTGGCCGGGCGCGGGCTGATCGATGGGAGGACGCATGTCGACGAAGTCGCCCTGGGACTGGAAGCGGCCACGTACATCCTGAAAGACGAAGATGTAGCCTGCGCGATCGAACGCGGACGAGGGACCCAGCTGGGAGCGATCGCGGTCCGGACCGTAGGGTGACACGCCGAAGGGGGTGCGCTGGACGAGGAAGGGGTGGGTCGTCGCGGTGTCGCGAGGGACGTAGACCTGTGTGAAGAGGGTGACGCCGTCGCGCATAGGAATGCGGAACTCGAGCTTGGTGTAACGGGATCGTGTGCGGCGCGCGGGGTCGTGCCGGAGAGACCACAGCCACGCAGCGGCAGCAAGGACGGCGGTTGAGATCGCCACGGCCACACGAACTCGCTTTAGACGCATCACGACTTCCTCCCAGAGATGGTCTCATCGCGATTGTCGACAGGGAAGGTTCGGTTTGCGGCGGTGGTGGTCTGCGGGGTGAGCGGAGTCTGTGTCAGGCAGGTTGGAGGAGGCGGCGGCGGAGGAGGTCGAGGGCGTGCTGGGTGGCGAAGAGGCGGATGAGGTCGCGATCGCCGGAGAGCAGCAGCTCATGGGTGGTGGTGCCCGCGGCGCCGGCGATGGCGAGGTGGACGAGGCCGATGGGTTTGGCGGCGTCGGCGGCCGGGTCGAGGGCGGGAGAGGGGCCGGCGATGCCGGTGATGGCGATGGCGAGGTCGGCGCCGGTGCGGGTGCGGATGTTCTCGGCCATGAGACGGGCGACGGCGGGGCTGACGGCGCCTTCCTGGGCGAGGAGGTCGGCGGGAATGTCGAGCAGGGCGGACTTGGACGCGGGGGTGTAGGCGACGGTGCCGCCGAGGATGGTGCGGGAGGCGCCGGGGACGGCGGTGAGGCGCTCGGCGAGGAGGCCGCCGGTGCAGCTTTCGGCGGTGGCGAGGGTGAGGTGGCGGGCGTCGAGGAGGGCGAGGACGGTCTCGGGAAGGGACTGACCCTGGGAGCTGGAGGGGGTGTCGGACGGGGAGCCGGAGGCGGAGAAGATGTCGTCGCCCATGAGGTCGCGGATGCGGCTGGCGAGGGAGTCGACGCGGGCTTCGGCTTCGGCGGCGGTGGGTTTGGCGCAGGCGAAGTGGAGCTGAATCTCGCCCGAGCCGGCGAGGATGGTGGTCTCGACGTCCGGGTAGGCGGTGTAGATGGGGGCAGCCTTGCTGTCGACGAGGGACTCAGGAATGACGGCCATGCGAAGGACGCGGCGGGCGAGGTGGGCGGCGGGCAGAGCGGCGCGGAGGCGGGGGAGGGCCTCGGCGGTGAAGAGCGGCTTGAGCTCGCGGGGCGGGCCGGGGAGGAGGATGGCGATGCGGGGCTGGCCGTCGACGGTGGCGGTGACGTACTGGCCGACGGCGCTGCCGTTAGGGTTGGGCAGGATCTCGGCGGTGTCGAGGATGTCGGCCTGCTTGCTGTTGTTGGGGGGCATGGGGATGTTGCGGGCGGCGAAGCGGCGGCGGAGGGAGTCGAGCAGGGCGTCGCTGCGCAGGAGCGGAAGGTCAAGGGCGGCGGCGAGGGCCTCGCGGGTGAGGTCGTCCTCGGTGGGGCCGAGGCCGCCGGAGATGAGAACCAGGCCGGCGCGGCGGAGGGCGATGCGGATGGCGTCGGTGAGCTGGCTGAGGGAGTCGCCGACGATGGTCTTGAAGGCGACCGAGACGCCGAGGGTGTTGAGCTCCGCGGTGAGAAAGAGGGAGTTGGTGTCCTGGCGGAAGGGGGTCAGCATCTCGGAGCCGACGGCGATGATTTCAGCGATGATGGTCTCAGCAGAGTTTTGAGTCACAGGGGTGTGGGTCACGTCGAAGTGTTGGATGCATGACGAAGGACACAGGCGCACGGAGTTGTGAAAGGAGAGGGATGATGCTGAGATTTGTAACTGCGAGAGTTACAGCCGCGGGCCTGCTGCTGGCCGGGCTCGGCGGGGTGACGGGGCGGGGTGCATGGGCGGCGGCGGTGGGCGCGAACGCGGACGGAACACCCAACTACGCGCAGGAGCGGACGGAGCGAGCAAAGGATCTGACGACGCCGTATGGCTGGTTTTCCCTGATTGCGCTCGAGTGGCTGAAGCCTGGGGTGACGACGGTCGGTTCGGCGAAGGACAACACGGTGGTGGTCGCGGGCGTGCCGGCGCACCTGGTGAGGCTTGAACAGGGGGACGGGGTGGTGCGGGTGGCGTCGGCGGATCCGTCTGTGCAGTATGGCGGCAAGGTGGTGACGGCCGGAGCGACGGTGAGCGAGGACGAGAGCGACGGGGCGTCGCTGGCGAGCGGCACGGTGCGGATGTGGGCGATCAAGCGCGGGGACCGGCGGTATCTGCGCGTGAAGGATGCGAATGCGCCGGCGCTGGTGGGGTTCCACGGGCTGCGCTGGTATGCGCCAGACGCGCGGATGCGGGTGACGGCGCAGTGGGTGCCGTATGCGAGTCCGCACACGATGCACTTCATGAACAAGCTGGGGCAGGTGAGTGATGTGCAGGAGCCGGGCTATGTGGAGTTCACGATGGCCGGTAAGACGGTGCGGATGACGCCCCTGACGGCGAGCGACAAGGATGGGCTATGGTTTGTGTTTCGCGACGAGACCTTCCGCGTGGACACGGATGGGGGCGGGCGGTTTCTGACGACAGGAGCGCCTTCGCATGGGTTGGGAAGGCCGGGCACGGTGGTGTTGGACTTCAACCAGGCGGAGAACCCGCCGTGCGCGTACTCGCCGTATGCGACGTGTCCGCTGGCGGCGCCCGAGAACCGGCTGGCGGTGGCGGTGCGGGCAGGCGAGAAGCGATACGGAGAGTGAGGTGACGGCGCTGCCGCGAACGAACTGGTCGGGCAATACGACGTACAGCACGGACCGCCTGCTGCGGCCGGAGACGGTGACAGAGGTGGCCGACGCGGTGCGGGCGATGAGGGGGCTGCGGGTGCTGGGGTCGCGGCACTCGTTCAATGACATCGCGGACTCGACGGTGGCGCAGATGTCGCTTGAGGCGATGCGGGAGATGGAGCTTGACCGCGCGGCCAGAACGGTGACGGTGGGCGGCGGCGTGCGATATGGAGAGTTGGCGCCGTGGCTGGACGAGCGCGGGTTTGCGCTGCACAACCTGGCATCGCTGCCGCACATCTCCGTGGTGGGCGCGTGCGCGACGGGGACGCACGGGTCGGGGATGGGGAACGGCAGCCTGGCGACGGCGGTGCGCGCGCTCGAGATGGTGGACGGGCGCGGGCGGGTGGTGACGCTGCGGAGGGGCGATGCGGCCTTTGCGGGGGCGGTGGTGGGGCTGGGGGCGCTGGGGGTGGTGACGCGGGTGACGCTTGCGGTCGAGCCGCGATACGACGTGCGGCAAAGGGTGTATCTGGGACTGCCGTTCGCGGCGATGGAGCGGAGCTTCGAGGCGGTGTTTGGCGCGGGGTACAGCGTGAGCGTGTTTACGGACTGGCAGGACAGTCGGGCGACGCAGGTGTGGATCAAGAGCCGGGTAGTGGCAGGGGAGAGCGTACGGGCGGAGCCGGAGTTGCCTGGATCGACGTTCCTGGGGGCGAGGGCGGCAGCGCGGACCATGCATCCGCTGCTCGATCACCCGGCGGAGTCTGCGACGGAGCAGATGGGGGTGGAGGGGCCGTGGTACGAGCGACTGCCGCACTTCCGGCTGCGGTTTACGCCGTCGAGCGGGCAGGAGCTGCAGACGGAGTACTTTGTGCCGCGGGCGCAGGGAATGGAGGCGGTGCGGACGGTTGAGGAGATGCGGGAGCGCATTACGCCGCTGCTGCTGGTCTCGGAGCTGCGGACGATTGCGGCGGATGAGCTGTGGCTGAGCCCGTGCTACGAGCGCGATGCGATGGCGCTGCACTTCACGTGGAGGCCGGAGTGGGCGGCAGTGCGGCGGGTGCTGCCAGAGATGGAGGCGCGGCTGGCGCGCTTCGGGGCGAGGCCGCACTGGGGAAAGATGTTCACGATGGAGCCGGCGGTGATCGCGGGGCAGTATGCGCGGATGGGAGCGTTTCGGGATCTGGCGGAGGCAATGGATCCGGAGAGAAGGTTTCGGAATGCGTTTGTGGAGCGGTATGTCTTTGGGCGGGGCTGGTAGGCTAGCGGCGTATGAGGATTGCTCTAGCAGGGTTCGGGTGTCTGCTGTGGCTTGGGCTCTGCGGTGCGCCGCACGCAGGCGCGCAGAGCGGGGCGGCGGCCAAGGGGAGTGCGATGGAACACAAGGCGCATGGTGCGTTTGAGGTCAAGGTACAGCCACTGGCGTCGCCCGGTCTCGACGGGGTGTCGCGGTTCTCGATCGACAAGACGATACACGGCGACCTGGAGGCGACGACGCGGGGCGAGATGTATGCCGCGGGCGATCTCAAGGCGGGCACGGCGGGCTATGTGGCGATCGAGACGGTGACGGGAACGCTGGCGGGCAAGAGCGGGAGCTTTGTGCTGCAGCACTTCGCGACGATGGACGCGAGCGGCTTGAGCATGACGGTGAAGGTGGTTCCGGGGTCGGGGACGGGTGAGCTGAAGGGGATCGCGGGGACGTTTGTGATTACGATTGCGGAGGGCAAGCACACATACGATCTCGAGTACACGCTGCCGGGGAGTTAGGGGAGCGCAGGGACGGTGCGTGCGGGGAAGGTGCTAGAGGCGCTTCGGCTCGCCCCAGTGCTCGGAGTGGAGGGGCTTGGAGGGGGTCCAGTCGACAGGTCGGCGCTCGCGCGCGATGGGCTTGCGCACGGCGGTGCGCAGGGAGCTGATGAGGTTCAGGGGAAGCCAAAGGAAGAGCCAGGCGGTGGACAGAACGGAGTGCCGGCGCGCGAAGATCCAGGAGAGGGCGACGAGTACGAAGAGGCAACCGCTGACCGCGGTCCAGAGCGGGCGCTGTACCTGAGCGCGGACCGCGTCGAGCTGCGCGTCGCTCCAGCGCTCGAGACGGACGCCCTCGTTGAGCAGCGAGAGTGCGCGGAGGGCGATGACGATGCCGGGGAGAAGAAGGACGACTACGGCCAGGAAGCGGGAGAGCCAGCCGCCGAAGCTGAGGTCGGGCGCTCGGAGCCTTGGGCTGTCTCCGTAAGAGAAGAGCACCCAGACGAGCACGATCAGGACATAGGTGACGGTGCCGCCGAGCGCGGTCACGGCCAGTCGCGATGGGCTATGCTGCCGGGTCGGCCACATGGCACATGATTTTACTGCGGGGGAGGCGCGGGTAGCCAGCCCCGCGTGAGGGTCGAGGATGGCAGGCGTTCCGGGGATGGCTAAGGGAGGCTGCGGCCCTGGATGCCGAGGTCGACGTGGAAGAGGGCGTCGCGGGTGGCGAGGGTGGCCTGGCCGTCTTCGAGGAAGGCGAGGCCGACGAGGTTGGAGCCGGAGAGGGCGAGGCTGGCCTCTGCGGCGGGGGTGATGCGAACGAGGCCGCGCTGGCCGCGGAGGCTGGCGGCGACGAAGAGGTTGCCGGTGGCGTCGAAGGCGAGTCCCTGGGGGCGGCCGAGGCCCTTGAAGAAGACGCTGGTGTTGCCGTCGCGATCGATGGCGTGGACGGACTGGCTGGAGGAGGTAGTGGGGCCGGTGACGAAGAGGGTGCCGGCGTGGTTGAAGGCGAGGTGGTAGGCGGCGACGGAGGGCTCGAGGGTGGCGAAGACGAAGATCTCGCGGTCGGTGTGGGCGAGGGGTGTGCCGCGGTCGGGAGCGATCTTGAAGATGGTGCCGGAGCGGTCGCCGACGAAGAGGTTGCCGTCGCGATCAAAGGCGAGGCCGGTGGCGATGCCTAGGCCTTCGGCGAAGGTGGAGACGGCGCCGCCGGGGGCGATGCGGTAGATGACTCCTTCGGCGCGGGAGCTGACGTAGAGGTCCGCGGCGCCGGCGGCGGTCTCCGGACCGAAGGCAAGACCGCTGGCGTTGAGGATTCCGCGGACGAAGGGGTGCATCTGGAAGTCGCGGGCGATGCGGAAGAGGGAGACGGGAACCTGCTGGCCGCGGGAGCCGGAGACGGTGGTGAAGACGGTGCCGTCGGTGTCGACGGCGGGATTGGCGACGGGATGGAGGTTCTCCGCCATGGGGACGGCGACGCGGAGGGGCAGGGCGTTGCTGGCGAGGGTGTCGCGGTGGAGGACGAGGTCGCCGGAGATGGATCCCTCGGGCACGCGGATGGTGGCGCGGCCGGGTCGGCTGAGGGTGACGCGGGCGGTGGTGTCGCCGATGGTGGCGCGGGGCATCGCGGCGGCGCTGGACGCGAGGGCGCGGCCGGAGAGGGTGACTTCGCCGTTGGGCATGGCGGCCGGTGGCGTGAGGGTGGTGAGGTGCGGAGCGGCGGCGGGGCTTGCGGGATGGAGGAACTGGGCCATGGGGGTGCTTTAGCGTAGCGCCGGGGAGGCACGGGCGCAACTCGTGCGCTGGCGGGCTAAAGTTCTCGCGGAGTCTGCCGATAGGAGAGGGAGGAGAGTTGCAGCGGAGTGTGCGGATGGCGGCGCATCACGGCCAGAAGAGACGGAGGAGATGGGCGCAGGCGAGGGCGAGGAGGCCGGCAGCGACGTCGTCGAGCATGATGCCGGTGCCGGCGGGCAGGCGCTCGAGCTGGCGGACGGGCGGAGGTTTGAGGATGTCGAAGAGGCGGAAGAGGAGGAGGGAGACGGCGGCGTGACGCCAGTCGGCGGGGATGGCAATGAGAGCGATGAGCTGGCCGGCGACCTCGTCGATGACGACATGGCCGGGGTCTTTGCGGGCGGACTCGCGGGCGACGATGGTGGCGGCGGGGATGCCGAGAGCGATGGCGAGCAGGGCCGCGGTCGTGGTGCCGAGGGCAAGGGTGCCGGGAGCGGGATGTGCAGCGTGGGCGGCGGCGGACCAGAGGAGGACGGCGGCGATGGAGCCGTAGGTACCGGGGCCGGGACGAAGCAGGCCGGCGCCGAAGAAGGTGGCGAGGGTCCAGGCCCAGCGGGTCTTGTGTGCGGAGAGGTCGTCGAGGTTTTGTGGAGGTTGCTGGGACATCTGCGAGAAGTGTAGACGGGGTCATCCGGTGTGTGAGGCTGATGCGGATGCCTGTAACCGGTGTTTGCCAAGGTGGGTGTGTGGATTAGAGGTGGATCTGCGAGGGATCAGAGTCGGCGGGGGTGTGGCGCAGTAAGTTCCCGTCATAGGCGCGGGACGTGGCGAGGGTTTGATCTCGACGAGAGGTGTCTCGGGTCGGGGTGGGTCTGGTCAGGAGATGTCTTTGAGTTTGGCGAAGGCGGGCATTCGCTGCGTGTAGAGCTTGCCGAAGTCGGCGCCGGACTGGAGGCACTCAAAGTGCTCGAGGTCGATCTCGAGCCAGCTCTCTTTCGTGCCCTTCTTTCGGCCGACCTCAAAGGCCTTGAGCGCGCTGATCCAGTGCCAGGTGTCGGCGTCGGCACCGCGGTAGGCGTACCAGACGGGGAGGCGGAAGATGCGCTCGAACATGAGGGCGCGGCGGAACTTGTAGTCGTAGGAGAGGGTGTAGCAGTCGCGCTGCCTGTCTTTGGTCTTGTGCTTTGCGTCGACGGCGATGATGCCGAGCGAATCGATCAATAGCAGGAAGTCGGGCCGTTTGACGTGGTCGCGGAAGAGCGCGGCGAAGGTCTCTTTGTTTTGGTGGACGGCGACGTAGCCGAAGCCGTAGCGATCGAACCAGGCGCGGAGATCGGCCTCTCCGGCATCGCCCTTGGCTTTACGAACGGGGTCAAACGTGGACATGGCGCGGGCCCGAGGCGTACGAGGTGTTGCTACTGGAGGTGTTCGGGATCGTCGCTACGGTCGTGGACGGGCCTGCGCTGCTGCTCGGCGTGCTCGAGCTCTTCGAGGAGGTCGGGGTCGAGGATGGGCGAGCTGATCCTGTAGTCGCCAGCGGCCCACTTGCCGAGGTCGAGAACGCGACAGCGGTCGGAGCAGAAGGGGAAGTCCTCCGAGCCGGCGACGGCGGGCTTGCGGCATGTGGGGCAGGGGATGGGTTTGGGAGAGGAGGTCATGGCGTCTGTCTCATTGTGTGACGACCGGGGAGGGTGTGCAAGTGGACCAGGGTGCAGGAGAACGTGAGGGCACGCCGTGACTTGTGGCCGGTTCGTGGCGAAGTCTCGCCGGTGCGAAGGAGTGGGGAGTCGTCGTGCGCTGCGTCAGGCGGGGGCCTGATAGGTACCGGGGCTGTTGGGGGTGGCGCGCCACCCCGGGGTGCGATCGGGTCGAGCTTCGGCGAGCGCGCGGAGGATGCCTGCCTGGTCGAGGTCCTTCGTGTAGACGGGAGATCCTGGCTGCTGACGCCACGACTCGCTGATGGCTCCGGCATCGACGGCGTCGAAGCCGATCTGATCGATGAGGTGCATGACGGTCTGCCTGGCTTTGGGGTCGTCGGCGGCGACGGGAAGCGCGATGCGGCCGGGTGTGCCGGCGGGCTTGCCGTTGTCTTTCAGAGACTGCGCGAAGATGTTGTTGAAGGCCTTGACCACGGGATGGCCGAGCTGCTGCTCGACCCAGCGACTCTCGGGGATGTTGCTGTCTTCGATGCCGGCGATGAGGCCGTCGCGGTGGCGCGGGTAGTAGTTGTTCGTGTCGATGACGATGAGGTCGGGCGAGGAGTTGGTGAAGAGGTCCTTGGGCAGGTCTGCGATGTGTTTCATCTGGATGGTGACGACGACGAGATCGCGGCCGCGTGCGGCTTCGTGAACGGTGACGGGTTCGGCGCCGGTCTCTCGGGCGAAGTCCTGGAGGGTCTCCGGGCCACGCGAGTTGGCGATGGCGACGGTGTGTCCCGCGGCGCGAAGACGATAGGTGAGGGCGCTGCCGATACTGCCTGCTCCGATGATGCCGATGTTCATGGGTGCCTCTCTGTCCAGTTCAGATTCGGAATGGGGATGATGGATTCATGGCAGCGGCCGTGTGGGGAACAAGGTATTCGCGACTGAGGGTCTCAGGCACGCATAGGCTTGAGCGTGCCGGCCGAGCTCTCTTCTGCAGCGCCACCGGATCGGCGACTCGCGCAGGGTGCTCTTCACGCCGGCGTCGAGCGCATCGTTCTCGGCGCTTTGCGGATGCTAGGTGAGGATGCGGGCGACGAGGTCGTAGTCGTGGGACTCGGTGATTTCGGCGTGGTAGAAGGTGCCCGGGGTGAGGTGGTCGTGGGGGCCGAAGTCGTTGATGAGGACCTTGCCGTCGATCTCGGGGGCGTGGAGGAGAGTGCGGCCTTCCCAGAGGAGGTCGGTCTCTTCGCTGGGGCCTTCGACGAGGAGGTCGAAGGTGCGGCCGACGAGGGCTCGTTTGCTGCGCATGGAGATCTTCTGCTGGAGGCGCATGAGCTTGCGGCGGCGGGTCTCGATGGTGCGACGGGGAAGTTTGAGGGCGGGGTCGAGGTCGAAGGCTTTGGCGCCCTCCTCGTCGGAGTAGGTGAAGACGCCGAGCCAGTCGATTCTGGCGGCCTGGACGAAGTCGCAGAGGGTCTGGAAGTCGGCGTCTGTCTCGCCGGGGAAGCCGACGATAAAGGAGGTGCGGATGACGATGCCGGGGACGATGGCGCGGGCGCGCTCGAGGAGCTTGAGGAAGATGTCGCCGGAGCCGCCGCGCTTCATGCGCTTGAGGACGGAGGCGCTGGCGTGCTGGAGGGGGACGTCGAGGTAGGGCGCGATGACGTCGGGGTGGCGGGTCATGGTCTCGAGGAGGCCGGTGGTGACCTTGTTGGGGTAGGTGTAGAGGAAACGAAGCCAGCGCAGGCCGGGAAGGACGGCGAGAGCGTCGAGCAGGGTGGCGAGGCCGTCGGTGAAGCCGAGGTCTTCGCCGTAGCAGGTGGTGTCCTGGCCGATGAGGGTGATCTCGCGGACGCCCTGGGCGATGAGGTTCTGGGCCTCGGCGAGGATAGAGCCCATGCGGCGGGAGCGGAACTTGCCACGCAGCTGGGGGATGATGCAGAAGCTGCAGGGATGGTCGCAGCCCTCGGCGATCTTGATGTAGGCCGAGGCGCGGGGGGTGGCGAGAATGCGCGGGGTCGCGTCGGAGTAGAGGTAGTCGGGGAGTGCGGCGGAGGCGCCGTCCCAGGCCTCGCGGGAGAAGCGGCCGGCGCGCTCGCGGGCGTCGCCCTCGGCGCGCGACGCGATGAGGGCCGGCCCGGTGGGGGTGCCGGGCTCGGTGAGGTGGGTGATGTGGTTCCCAGTATGGTGGAGGGGGTCTGTGCCGTAGGTGGTGCCGGTCTCGGCCAGGGACTGGGCGATGGCGAGCTGGGGGGCGACGGTGGAGTCGGCGAGCGGGCGGGAGTGCTGGTGGACGGCGGAGGGGGCGCGGCTGATGAAGCTGCGATTGACCTCGGCCAGGGTGTCTGCGGCACTGACGGGGTGGGTGTGAATGGTGTGTTCGGGGGCGCCCTGGGGGAGGATGCGGAAGGGGGAGGGGGAGGGGGTGGCTGCGGCGGGCAGCGGGTTGAGGCCGGCGGCGGCGAGGATGCTCTCGAGCTCGCCGGTGCCGACGACGGCGTCGACCTCGGGGATGCTGGCGCGGATCTCGTCGCGATAGCGCTCGACGAGGCAGCCGGCGACGATGAGGCGCTGGGCGCGGCCGCCGTGAGAGCGCTTGTGCTGGACCATCTCGAGGATGGTATTGACGGACTCCTGTTTCGCAGAGTCGATGAAGGAGCAGGTGTTGACGACGATGATGTCGGCGTCGGCGGCCGACGGGGTGAGCTGGGCGCCGTTATGGTGAACGAGGCCCATCATGACCTCGGAGTCGACGAGATTCTTGGGGCAGCCGAGGGAGACGAAGCCGATGCGGGGACGGGATCCGGGGGCGAGATCAAAGGGCGGAACGGTGGAGTGAGGGAGGCGGTCGCCGGGTGCGGCGCTGCCGGATACGGTGGAGTCGGTCACAACTTTCTATGGTATCAAGGCCCTGCGCCGTCCATCCGAGGGGATGCGCGTGAGATGGCCCTGAGGCCTCAGTTCGGGGTTGCGAACGAGCGCGTCAGGGCCGGGTGAGGTAGGCGACGATCTTCGGGACGGGTCAGAGTCTTAGAGCTGGCGATGCGTGCGGCGGCCGATGCCGGCCAGGGTGAGGAGGCCGGTGCCGAGGAGGGCGAGCGTGGGCGGCTCCGGGACGGCGGAGACGCCGGAGATGGTGAGGATGTCGCCGGTATCGGACTTGGTGGTGCCGTTGAGATTGGCGTTGGATGTGGTGAGGGTGTAGTGGCCGGGGGTGAAGATGGGGTTCGCGGTGGTTCCGGAGAAGACTTGCGGGCCGTAGGTGTCGTCGTCGTAGGTGCCGGCGCCCGAGAGGGTGAAGCCGCCGCCCTCGGCGGGGGTATAGAAGGTGACAGTGTCGTTGGCGACGGTCTGGCCGTTGTAGACGGCGCTGGTGACGGCGAACTGATCGGACAGGGTTGTGGAGCTGAGCGGCATGGCGGTACTGGGGAGCGAGAAGGAGAAGGTGCCGTTGGCGCCAGTGATGCTGAAGACGATGGTGTCGGCGTGCGCGGCGAGGGTGGAGGCGGCACAGAACAGGGCAGAGGCGAGCAGACGTGCAGGGAAGCGCATGGGGAGATGCCTTTGGCGACGGTTGAGAGCTGCGTTGGGGAGCGTAGAGCGAGATCGGCGGCCTTCGGCTTGCCTGTACCGAGGGTCAGGCGACGGGACGGCGTCGCAAGAGGGCGATCAGGCCAAGGGCTCCACTGCCGGAGAGGAGACAGGAGGAGGGTTCAGGGACGGGAGAGCTGAGCGGCTGTGAGGTGATCTTGATGGTGTCGCCGGAGTCGACGAGGGTGGCGCCGTTGATGACGGAGACGCCGGTCGGGGAGGTGAAGGTGCCGATGGAGAAGACGGGGTTTGCGGTGCTGCCGGTAAAGAGGATGGGGGCGAACTCGTCGATGTAGGTGGCGGCGTTGGCGGTCTGGATGACGATGCCGCCGGTGGTGTAGACGGTGAGGAGGTCATTGGCGATCGCCTGGCCGTCGTAGGTGGCGCTCGCGAGATTGAAGATCGTCTCGCTTGCGCTGCTGTAGAACGGGGTGGCGGAGCTGGGCAGCGCCGCGGAGAAGGTGCCGGTCGCGCCGGTGATGGTGATGGTGTCGAGGGTGTCGGCGAGAGCGGAGTAGGTGGCGGTGGAGAGGAGGACGGCAGAGAGCAGAAGGCTTGCAGCGAGACGCATCAAGGAGGACCTCAGAGGTGCAGACATACAGTGTGCCGTCGCGGCTTTCACCGCCAGCAAGAGAGTACCCCGCGCTCGGTGAGACCTTCCTACACCCTGGGACCGTGCGGTCTACAACGGAGGTGTGGGGAAGAGGGGCTTGCGCAAGCGGAGGGTGAGTGGTGTGTGCTGCGGGTCCGCGAGCGGCGGGGCGACGGGGGCGACGGGATGGAACGGCTCAGGGGGTGGAGCGATGGCGGCGGAGGGCGTCGAGGTGGATGAGGAGGGCGATGGACGCTCCGGCGATGGTGCAGAAGGCGCGGCGGTGGGCGATCTCGGGGCCGGGGAGCTGATTGAGTGAGAGCAGGAAGACGATGTAGGAGGTGATACAGAGGGTAAAGAGGGCGTAGTTGACGGCGTTGGTCGCGTAGCAGCAGAGGCCGAAGATGGTGACGAGCACGGCGAGCCACCAGGGGCCGAGGGGAACGTGGGCGGCGATGAGGGTGGCGAGCGTGGCGCCGACGAGGGTTCCGGCGATACGGGCGAGGGCGCGCGACAGGGTCTCGAAGAAGGCGGGCTTCTGGACGAGGAGGGCCGTCATGGGAACCCAGTAGCCGGACTGGATGCCGAGCTGGTGGTAGAGCTCGGAGGCGAGGCCGACGGTGATGACGAGACGGGTGGCGTAGATGAGGGCGGTGCGGCGGTCAGGGGCGGGCAGGGCCTGGGGGAGGTGGCGGAGGCGGGTGAGGAGCTCGCGGCGCTGCTCGACCAGGGTGCTGTAGAGCGAGCGCGGGATGCGCAGGAGGTCTTTGTGGAGCTCGGGGATGAGGCGGAGGCCGGCGGAGGTGATGAGGATCTGGACGAGGCCGCCGAGGGCGATGAGGCCGGCGCGGGTGAAGGCGAGACGTGGGCCGCTGGGCAGGGCGGAGGAGACGAAGAGGGTGACGGAGGCCTGCTGGCCGACCCAGGCGAGGCCGGAGTCGCGGATGGTGAGCACACCGTAGATGGCGGCGGAGCCGGCGGCGGCGACGACGAGCGAGTAGCCGTGATGGCCGACGAGGGTGCCGGCGAGGGTGGCGCTCGCCATGGCAAAGACGGCGGTGATCATGGGGAGGAGACGGGAGTCGGCGATCCGCTGATTGGCGCCGAAGCCGATGGTGAAGGCGCCGCCGCCGGCGATGAGGGCTCCGCCGGGGTGGCCGACCGCGATGCCGATGAAGAGGCAGAGGGCGACGGCGGAGGCGCTGACGAGGGGCAGACGGAGGTTGAGCTGGGCCCAGTTGAAGGTGTAGAGATCGGCGAGGAAGTGCAGGGGCGTGACGGAGGAGCCCTGAGTGGTGGACGGGATGGCGGAGGGGGTGGTGGACATCCGGTAGGTGGTGCGGGGCGCGCGCGTATGTTGCCTGCATGGATGCTACAGGCCAAGGAGGCGAAGGAGGGCGGGTGCGCTCGAGAGGTGGTTACTCCCTGGGCGCAGGAGAAAGTCGAAGCGGAGGGGGTCGGCAGGATCGGGGCTGCCCATGTGGCAGTTCTGGCCGTGGAGTGCGGGGTCTTCGGCGAGGGGGATGAGGGCGAGGTCGTGGGTGGAGAGGGCGCCGACGGCACCTTCGGCGATGAGGCGTCGGAGGATGGAGCTGGCGGCGGTGTGTCGGTCGACGGAGTTGGTGCCCCCGAGGATCTCGTCGATGAGGAAGAGGGTCGGGGGCGGGTCGGGGGTGAGTTCGTTCGCAGGCGTGTGCGGGGTGGAGCGGAGCATGGTGTGGAGCTGCTGGATCTCGGCAAGAAAGCGGGAGCGCCCCTCGGCGAGGGAGTCGGCGGGGTTGATGGAGGCGCAGAGGCGGAGACGGGAGAGGCGGGCGGCGGTGCAGGGGACGGGGGCGCCGGCGTAGGCGAGGACGACGGCGGTGCCGATGGCGCGCAGGAGGGTGGATTTGCCCGACATGTTGGAGCCGGAGATGAGCAGGAAGCGGGTGTGGGCGTCGAGGGTGATGGTGTTGGGGACGGCGATAGCGGGCGGAAGGAGAGGGTGGCGCAGGCCGGTGAGCTCGAGGCGGGCGACTGGGCCGGAGTCGAGGGTGGGCCAGGGAAAGTCCGGGTGCTCGAAGGCGAAGGCGGCGAGGGTGTTGAGGGCGTCGAAGTCGGCCCAGGCGGTGAGGGCCGTGACGAGGGCCGGCGCATGGGCTGCACGCCAGCGCTCCAGGGCGATGGCGGCCTGGGTTCCGGCGGAGAAGAGGAGGGAGGCGAGCACGAACCACTGCTGCTGGCGCTGGTCGACGATGGCGAGGCGGGCGTCGAGCCGGGCGAGGGGGCGGGTGACTGCGTCGTGCGAGGCGACGGCGGCGCGCAGGCGGGTGAGCTGGGGCGCGGCGGCGGTGGTCGAGGCGAGGAGGGCGACGGCCTTGCGGAGGAGGGCGAGCTCGGGCGCGAGGTGGTCGGCAGCGGCGAGCGACTGGACGACGCGGTGGCGCAGGCGGTAGGTGATGCCGGCCTGAAGGGCGGCGAGGACGGCGAGGTTGCTCAGAGCGAGGGGCCAGTCGAGGCGATGAGTGAGACCGGCGGCGAGCAGAAGGAGGACGCCGATGGAGAGAACGAGCAGGGTGGTTGAGGCGGCACGGGGGAGAGTCTGTGCGGGGGCGCGGGCCCAGGCGAGGAGGCGGGTGGCGGAGATGGTCTGGCGCGCGCTTGGACCGAGGAGGGTGATGCGCTCGCGGAGGTCGAGGCGGGAGGCGAGCTCCTGAACGCTGTGCTGGCGGTCGAGGATGGTGGCGTGGCTGGCAGGGTCGAGCAGGAGGGAGGCAAGGGCGGTGGCGCCGGCCTCGGTGCGAGCGGGCGGGAGATAGCTGAAGAGGGAGTGCTCGCCGAGGAGGTTGAGGTCGCGCTCGTAGGGATGGCGGCCCGGGTGAAGGTCGGCACCGCGCGGGGTGTCGGGGGCGGTCGCGTCCATGCGGGCGAGGGTGTCGCGGTAGAGGAGGTCGAGGCGATCGAGGCGGGTGAGCGGGCGGCGCAGCCGCTGCCAAAGGACGATCAGGCTGATGAGTGCGAGGGCGGCGAGGCCGGTGGGCCAGCCGCTCGCGTTGTGCAGCAGGACGGTGGCGGCGAGCGCGACGAAGAGCACGGTGACGGCCGAGATGCTGTAGCCGAGCAGCTGGCGACGACGCTCGAGGCGTGTGCGTTGGGCGGCGAGGGCTGCGGTGCGCTCGGCGATGGCGGCGTGCGCGGCGGCGAGGGTGCGGGGTCTCAGGTCGGTGGAGGTGGGGTGCATGCGGCGTGAGGTCTTAGGATACGCAGGCGGGTGTGTGGGTGTTGCGCGGGCGGAGGCGATGCGGTGTCTGGGGATGGTGTTGCTCGAGGGTCGAGTGCGGCTGTGAGCCGGAGTGTGGACCATCTTTCCTTCGCGAGTGTGGAGCCGTCTGCGAAGGGGATGACGACGCTATCCTGTCACGAGAGTGGGTCCGGGGGGGGGTGGGTCCCGCGTGGCGGACGGTGTCGCTGGGTGCGGCTGGCGATGGTAGACTTGCGGTTGTGCCGGGCCCTACGCGACGTAATCCCGCCAACCCCGCCAGGTCCGGAAGGAAGCAACGGTAACGGGCTAGTATGGGCGCAGTAGGTCGCCCGGTGCGTTGATCTACCCTCCATCTTCCGAGGTGGCTGCACCGCGGTGGCGCCTTAGGTCGCCCGGTGCTTTGATCTACCCTCAGCTTGCCGTCAACTCGAGCCGGTGGCGCAGCAGACTGCCCTGTTCTCTTTCCCCTCTTCTTTTGGATCACGGTTCGCTGTCAGATCGCGATCGCGTGTGGAGGTGCGCCTGTGGCTCGTTCAGCGCGCCGGAGGCGTGGTCGTTGGTGTGGGAACGTCGATCTCGGCGTGGGCGCGGAGGAGGCGGTTCAGAGGTTCGGTGTAGAGGCGGGCGGTGATCCAGCCGAGGATGCCCGCGGTGACGATGACGAGAAGGAAGAGGGCGGGGACAGCGGGCAGGGGTGTGCCGAGGTGGACGAAGGCGGCGAAGAGGGCGAGGACGGCGAAGATGTGGGTGAGGTAGATCTCGTAGCTGTTACGACCGAGGGCGAGCAGAGGAGAGAGGACACGCGGCGCGCGCCATGAGGTCTGGGCGGAGGCCGCGATGAGGAGGGATGTGCCGAGGGCGAGGACAGTCATGTCGAGGCCTCTCGGGGTGAGTCCCCAGATGTAGGCCTTAATAGAGAGGCAAAGGATGAAGGCCACGAGAGCCGCGCCGAGGGTGGTGCAGAGGATGACGGCACGGCGCGAGAGCGGGCGAGCAGTGGGTGAGAGGGCTAAGAGTTCTGGACGGGAGAGCAGCATGGCGGTGAGGCAGCCGAGGGCGATAGCGTCCATGCCGCCGAGGAAGGAGTACTCGCGCCAGACGGGGTTGGGATTGAAGGCGCGGACGCGGGCGAAGGGGCCAGCGAGGAGAAAGAGCGCGAGCAGGGTGATGAGGAGGCGGCGCGTCGGAAGGACGCGGGTGGACCAACGGGCAGACCAGCGAGCGACCCAGGGGAAGAGGAGGTAGAAGGCCTCTTCTACGGAGAGCGACCAGAGAATGTCCCAGCTGGGAGGCAGGTAGCCGCGCCTAGCCTCGAGAAGGTTGATGTGGAAGGTGAGCGCGGCGAGGAGCGCCCGCGGCAGGCCGCCGGTCTCTCGGGAGACGACAAAGCCAGGGACGTGGGCGAGGTGGAGGACGCTGAGGGTGCTTACCAGGAGGAGAAGCAAGGGGGCGATGCGGGCGAAGCGCAGACGGTAGAAGCCACGGACGGAGAGCTGGCCGGGGGTCTGCCAGCGGCGGATGCTGGTGGCGGTGATGAGATATCCGGAGATGGTGAAGAAGATCTGCACGCCGTACTGGCCGTTCCAGACGAGGGAGTTGACGAGCTGGTCGGGCAGGCCGCGGGTGTACGGCACATGGGCGCCCCGCAGGCGCATGTTGACGTGGTTCATGAGGACGAAGAGGATTGCGAGACCGCGCAGGAGGTCGACGCCGTTGATGCGCTTCCAGGTCCGGGGTGAATCGCGGGTCTGTGGTGGGCTCATCGGTCCAGTATTCGATTGATCGGCCAGGGTGGGGATAGCGGATGCGGTTCTCTTCGTGCGCGCTTCGCGTGCGCGCAGACCGACGAGACTTCGCGGGTGAGGGCTCGTCTGTTGAGTGACACCTGTCACGGATGGGTGGAGAATAGGCGGATGCGCCGATTCGGCGCATGGACTTGAGCGAACAGGTGAGGTGAGGGGTTGAGTTTGAGGTTGCGACCGGCGGCGGCTGTCCGCGCGAAGATTACGGCTGTGGGATCGTATGTGCCGCCGCGGGTGCTGACGAACGCCGATCTGGAGCGGATGGTGGAGACCAACGACGAGTGGATCGTGGAGCGGACGGGGATCCGCGAACGGCGGCTGGTCGATCCCGGGGTGGCGACGAGCGATCTCGCGACGGAGGCGGCGCGGCGGTGCCTTGCGGCACGCGGGATCGAGGCGCGGGAGGTCGAGGCGATCATCGTGGCGACGGTGACGCCGGACATGTTCTTCCCGGCGACGGCGTGCCTGGTGCAGGACCGGCTGGGGGCGACGGGGGCGTGGGGCTTCGATCTCTCGGCGGCGTGCTCGGGGTACATCTATGCGCTGCAGGTCGGGGCGAAGCTGATCGAGAGCGGTGCGCACACGAAGGTGATGGTGATCGGAGCGGACGTGATGAGCTCGATCATCGACTACACGGACCGGTCGACGTGCATCCTGTTCGGCGATGGCGCGGGGGCGACGCTGCTGGAGCCGTGCGCGGAGGGCGAGATCGGGCTGGTGGACTTCGTGCACGAGGTGGACGGGTCGGGCGCAAAGGCGCTGTTCATGCCGGCCGGTGGAAGCCTGCATCCGGCATCGGCCGAGACCGTGGCGGCCAAGATGCACTACGTACACCAGGACGGGGGCGCGGTCTACAAGACGGCGGTGCGGAAGATGGCGGAGCTGGCGGAGCGGGTGCTCGAGCGGAACGAGGTGCTGGGGTCGGATCTGGACTGCTTCATTCCGCACCAGGCGAATCGCAGGATCATCGTCTCGACGGCGGAGCGGCTGGGGTTGCCGCTCGAGCGGGTGGTGATCAACATCGATCGCTTCGGCAACACGACGGCGGCGACGATCCCACTGGCGATGCAGACGGCGATGGAGGACGGGCGGCTGCGCAAGGGGGGAACGGTGCTGCTGGCGAGCTTTGGCGGGGGCTACACGGTAGGGACGACGCTGCTGCGGTGGGAGTTCTAGGTAGATTCCTGCTGCAGGGACGCATAGAGTGGAGGGGTGCCGGCCGCTGTGGGCGGCATGGCGCAGACGATGTGGTTCGGCGTGCCTTGCAGGACTATAGGACTGCGGGACTGCAGGCCGGGGGAACGAGAGTCGCGGGCGCTGCGTCGTGGGAGTACATCGTCGGTCCGGTTGCGGAGGTGGGTCGAGGCGGGGGTCACTCATGCATCATGATCCGGTGTGGATGAGGGCGTTGCTGGCGGTGCACATCGCGGCGGGCTTCACGGCGTTTCTGCTGGCGCCGGTGGCATTGGCGACGGCGAAGGGCGGCAAGCAGCACCGGCGGTGGGGGATGGTGTACCTGTGGGCGATGGGCATCGTCGCGGCGACCGCACTGCCGATGGCACTGTGGCGGCCGGTGCTGTTTCTGGCGATGGTGGCGGTGTTCAGCTTTTACGCGGCGTTCTCGGGATATCGCGTGCTGAAGCTCAAGGATCTGCCGCGCGGTGGGCGAGCGAAGCCCATCGACTGGATTGCAGGGGTGGTCACGTTCGGATCGAGCCTGACGATGGCGCTCCTGGGCGCGTTCCGGCCGGTGGTGGTGCAGAACATGGGAGTCGTCTCGATTGTGTTTGGGCTGATCGGCATGCGTCTGGCGGCGGTGCAGATGTGGAGCTTTGTGCGCAAGCCGAAGGAGAAGATGTTCTGGTGGTACACGCACCTGGGGAACTTCATCGGGAGCTATATCGCGGCGTGGACGGCGTTCAGTGTGACGACCATCACGGCACGACTCGGGCCGGCGTGGTACCTGTGGCTGTGGCCGACGATGGTGGGCGTGCCCGCGATCATCGTGACGACGGCATACTACAAGCGGCGGTTTGCGGGGAGGCGGGTAGTGGCCTCTGCCGTGTAGTGGGGCCGGACGCACGCGAGCCGCCCCGATGATGGAGCGGCTCTGTACGGGTGCGACGAGAGGCTAGGCGGCGCTGGAGAGCGCTTCACCGAGCTCCTTGATCTTGCTGCCGGACGCAGTGGTGTCTTCGCCGGCGACGGCGGTGGTCTCTTTACCGAGCTTGCCGAGCAGGGTTTTAATGGCCTCGCCGTCAAGCTCCTTGGCGTGCAGCAGCTTCTTGAGCTTGCCGAGGTCAGTGACGACACGCTTGACGCCCTCATGGTCGTGCTTGCTGAGGTACTCTTCCCAGCCTTCGATGTTGGTGGTGGCCTTCTCGACGGTGAGGGATTTGGCGCCCTCTTTGAGGGCCTTGATGGTGGTTTCAAAGCGTGTGGTCGACATGCGGGATCCTTAGGAAAGAGAGTGTGGACGCGAGTGCGTACGCGTGGTGGGATGCGCGCGATGTCTCCTGGCCGGCGCAGGCCGAGGGACGGGGCACGGCGACACGAACAGAGCAGACGAAGTTGTTGACGAGGGCACAGGAGGCGGCTGCCACTGCGTCTCGGTTGGGCGGGCGGACCGGGGGTGCAGCGATTTAGGTCGTCGAGGGCTGGGTGGAGCCGGGCGCGCGGCGGCGGGCGGGGTTCCGCAGGCCCACCTTGCGCGAGGTCTGGTAGAGCCGCCAGAAGGCGATGCCGACGGTGACGAGGATCACACTCCAGACGACGATGAGGATAGTGGTCGCCCAGCGATCGGAGAAGTGAGCCCAGAGGCGCAGAACCTGCTTGCCGTAGTAGATGCCAAGGAAGGCGGCGATGGCGTGGCGAAGGAAGCGGCTGGCGGTGAAGGCGACCATGAAGCGACGCTGCGACATCTTGAGGGCGCCGGCGGCGAGCACGAAGGGCGAGAGAGGAAGGGGCGGCGGAAGGATGGCGGGCAGGGCGACCGAGAGGATGGCGTGATGCTCCATCCAGCTACAGACACGGCGGAAGATGCGCGGTGGCACGTGCTTCTCAAGGAACTGCATGCCGCCCTTCTGGCCGACCTGATAGCTGAGGAAGCCGCCGAGCGCGGAGCCGAGGGTGGCGGAGCCGACGAGGAGAAAGAGATTCATGTGCTGCGCGGCAAAGAGCACCATCATGATGTCGGTGACGCCGGGAATGGGCAAGGGAACGAAGGAGGAGTCGACGATCGAGACAAGAAAGAGGCCGACGATGCCGAAGGAGAGCAGCACGTGAATGAGGTGGCTGTGGGCGTGCGCGTGCGCGCTCGGGGGGACAGAGGCGGCGAGGGTGGCGAAGAGCTCGGTGGAGCGGGAGAGCTGCGAGCGGAGGGCCGGAAGGAGAAGGGAGGGCATGCGGGCCGTGTGTCGTTCACCTTCTCTGACGCGCGGGTGGGCTGCGAAGTCGCAGAAGCTGCGCGGCGAGGGCGGATTTATCTGCGCGGGTGCGTGGCTGCGGGCGGATTGGAATGTCTGTGACTCGTCTCCGATGAGGGATCAGGCGAGCATGTGGAGGCCGGGCAAGGGTGGGAGGGCGCCGATGGCAGCGGCTTCGGCGCGGAAGAGGCGGATGGCGGCGAGACAGGGCTCGTCGAGCAGGTAATGAATGTTGCGCGTGAGGTACTCGCGAAGGATGGCCGGGGGAACAGGGAGGCGCGGGGTCCAGGTGTCAACGATGCGATCGATGTTGCGCAGGCCGGCGTCGCGGGAGTCAGTGAGATCGGTGGTGATCTGCGTGGGCGAGAGCGGACTGCGGGCGATGGCGGCGGGGTCGGCGGCCCAGACGGCAGCGACCCAGGGGAGGCCGGTGCGGATGTGCCACTCGTGTGCGAGATCGATCCACTGGCAGGGGCCGACGGCGCGCTCGATCGAGTCGCGAGCCTCACGGGCTAGCAGGGCGGGATCGCCGATGAGCAGAGCGGCGTCCGCGGTCTCGAGCATGGGGATGGGGTCGGCCAGGTGAGGCAGGAAGCGGGGATGAGCGCCGGCGTAGTGGAAGAGGATCTCGGCGTAGACGGCAGAGCTGCGGGACGCCGTGTCAGCGGCGAGGGTGCGCACGCGGGAGAGGGGGAGGTTGCCGCGGATGAGCAGGAGGATCGAGCGGACGTCGTCGGGCGAGGCGATGACACAACCGGGCACGATGGCGAGCGCGGGGGTGAGAGCGGCGATGGGGATGAGGCCGAGGGCGGCGCGGCCGGAGAGAAGGTCGTCGGCGCAGGCGGAGGGCAGGGTGTAGTGAATGTCGTAGCGGTCGCGGAGGCGAGCGGCCTCAGGCGGGTGTTCGAAGTTCCACATCAGCGGAGCGGGGTTGAGGAAGCTGATGGCGGCGATGGGGAGGCGATGAGGGCTTGAGTCGGGCAAAGCTCAGTGTAGCGGCGGGAGGGAGCGGGCGCCAACCCGTGACGCTCGGTGAGGAGTTCGATGACGCAGCTGCGGGCGATCAGAAGTTGCATTAACGGCGGCCGAGGGGGCTTGTAGGCTGCGGAGCTATGGGCGGTTTGGGACGGGCAGTGCAGGAGAGGGTAGCGGGCGCGGACGCGGCGATGCTGGCGTGGCTGGCGCTCTATCTGGCGCCGGGGATGGGGCCGACGCGCACCGGTCGGGTGATGGCGCGGCTGGGTTCGGCGGAGCGGGTCTTTCACGCGTCGCTGACCGAGCTGGAGGGAGTGGGGATGCCAGCGGCGGCGGCGCAGTTTGTCTTCAGCGGGCGGGCGCGGGAGGCGGCCGAGAGCGAGTTGGATCGGGTACAGGAGACAGGGGGCGTTCTGGTGACGTTTGCCGACGAGCGGTATCCGGCGCGGCTGCGGCAGATCTATGATCCGCCGCCGGTGTTGTGGGTGCGCGGGGACGCGGGGTTGCTGGACCGGGCGGGGATCGGCGTGGTGGGCACGCGACACCCGTCGCCATATGGGGCGGGGATGGCGGAGGTACTGAGCCGCGATCTGGCCATGCGTGGTCTGGTCATCTTCAGCGGGATGGCGCGTGGGGTGGATACGGCGGCGCACAGGGGCGCGCTGGCAGCCGGCGGCCGGACGGTGGCGGTGTGGGGCACAAGCATCGATGTGGTGTATCCGAAGGAGAACAAGCGGCTGGCGGAGGAGATCGTCGCCACGGGCGGGGCGATCGTGAGTGAGTTTCCGCTGGGCACGTTTCCAGCGCCGCAGAATTTTCCGATCCGCAACCGGGTGATCAGCGGGATGAGTGTGGGGGTGCTGGTGATCGAGGCGGGGGAGCACTCGGGCACGCGGGTGACAGCGCGGTGCGCGATGGAGCAGAACCGGGATGTCTACGCGGTGCCGGGCAACGTGACGAACAAGAATGCGTGGGGGCCGAATACGCTCATCAAGCAGGGCGCGAAGCTGACGGCGACGTGGGAGGACGTGTGGGAGGACCTACCGAGCGAGGTGCGGCTGGCACTTGAGGACGAGCGGGGCGCTGAATCGAAGGCGGGGGTGGTTGCATCCTTATTTGGCGGAGGCGTGCTCTCGGAGGCCGAACGACTGGTCCTCGAGCGGCTGCGGCCGGAGGAGATGACGCAGCTCGACGAGCTGATCGAAGGGCTTGAGCCGGCGCTGGGATCGGCAGAGATCTTCGCAGCGCTGTTTGAGCTGGAGCTTGCGGGGCGAGTGAAGTCGATGCCGGGCAAGCACTATGTGCGGGCGATGTAAGACATCGCCGCGAGGTACGTGCAGGGTTGCCGCCTAGAGCCTGGGCACTTGCACTGGTGGAGACGCGGCCGTCGCGCCTTGGGCTGGCTGATCGGTTTCGGGGCCGGAACGTGAGAGACAGGCGAGGCGGAGGGCGACGCGCGTGGATGCGTGGGTGACGCTTTGCATCAGCGTCAGTCTGAAGGGTTACAGCCTGCAGAGCGTGGGAGATCTGCAGGGCATGTGGAAGACGCGATTGGCGTGAAGTTCAGGAGCGTGTTAGGTTCCACCCAAGCAAGATTTCGGTTGCAGTAACGACCAGGTCTCTCGTGGGGAGAGCGCAGCAGGAAGCGTAAAGGCAGGACTATGAGCAAATCTCTAGTGATCGTGGAGTCGCCGGCGAAGGCGAAGACGATCAACAAGTATCTCGGCAAGGACTACCAGGTTGAGGCGTCCATCGGCCACATCATGGATCTGCCGAAGAACGATATCGGCGTGGAGCTGAAGCGGCGGACGTTTGAGCCGACGCTGATCGTGTCTCCGGGCAAGGAGAAGGTGGTCGACCGGTTGAAGAAGCTGGCGGCGAAGGCGGATGCGGTGTACCTCGCGCCCGATCCGGATCGCGAGGGGGAGGCGATCGCGGCGCACCTGAAGATGCAGCTGCTGCCCGCGATGAAGCGCACCAGCACGATCCAGCGGGTGACCTTTAACGAGATCACGCAGAAGGCGGTGAAAGCGGCGTTCAACAACGCACGCGAGGTCGACGAGAACCTGGTGGACGCGCAGCAGACGCGGCGTGTGCTCGACCGGCTGGTGGGCTATCAGATCTCGCCGCTGCTATGGGATAAGGTGCGGCGGGGGCTGAGCGCAGGGCGAGTGCAGACGGTGGCGCTGCGGCTGATCGTCGAACGCGAGCGGGAGATCAATGCGTTTCAGCACGTGGAGTACTGGACGGTGGATGCGGTACTCTCGCCCGGCAAGGACAAGCAGAGCTTTACAGCGCGGCTGGTGGGTGTCGAAGGCAAGCCGGTGCGGGTCGCGAATGGCATCGATGAGTCGGGCAAGGAGATCTTTCTCGCGAATGCGCTCGCGGACAAGGAGGCGGCCGAGGAGGTCACGGCGCAGCTGCAGCGGGCGACGTGGCGGGTGCGGGGCATCGAGCGCAAGGAGCGCCGGCGCAATCCCTCGGCTCCCTATACCACCAGCAAGCTGCAGCAGGACGCGGCGGGACGGCTGGGCTTCAATGTGCGGCGAACGATGGGGGTGGCGCAGCGGCTCTACGAGGGTCTCGAGATCGGCGGCGAGGGCACGGTCGGTCTGATCACGTACATGCGAACCGACTCGACGCGGGTGAGCCCGGACGCGATCGCGGAGGTGCGGGAGTATATCGGCAAGGAGCTCGGCGCGAAGTATCTGCCGGGGAAGCCGAACGAGTTTGCGGGCAAGAAGCAGGTGCAGGCGCAGGACGCGCACGAGGCCGTACGGCCGACGCACGTGAGCTTTACACCGGAGTCGATTCGACGTTACCTGAGCGATGAGCAGTACCGGCTGTACAAGCTGATCTGGCAGCGGTTTATGGAGAGCCAGATGACGCCCGCGATCTTCGACCAGACGACGGTGGACATCGAGGCGAAGGCGGACCACAGCTATGACTTCCGGGTGAGTGGGAGCGTGCTGAAGTTCGACGGCTTTCTGAGGTTTCAGGAGGGTGACATGCGGCGGCGGCAGGCGGCCAAGGAGCGGGCGAGCAAGGAAGAGAAAGAGCGCGAGGAGAAGCTCGCGCAGCAGGTCGCAAACAGCAAGGCGGGTGCTGACACGGAGGAGGACGAGGAGGCGGAGCGGCGGCTGCCGGAGCTGCAGGACGGCCAGACGCTGGGGTTGGACAAGCTGTTTCCGGAGCAGAAGTTTACGCAGCCACCTCCGCGCTTCAACGAGGCGAGCCTGGTGCGGACGCTCGAGGAGAAGGGGATCGGGCGGCCGTCGACGTATGCCTCGATCATCAACACGATCCAGGAGCGTGACTACGTCAAGAAGATGAATGCAAAGCTGGTGCCGACGGAGATCGGCATGGTGGTGACGGAGCTGCTGGTCAAGAACTTTCCCTACATCTTCAAGACGGACTACACGGCGCAGCTCGAGGGTGAGCTGGATGCGGTCGAGGGCGGCACAGAGAAGTGGACGGACCTGCTGAACGGCTTCTATGGGCACTTTGAGAAGGAGCTAAAGACCGCCGAGCACGCGATGGAAGACGTGAAGCGGATGGAGCAGCAGACGACGGAGCTGTGCGACAACTGCGGAAGTCCGCTGATTCTGAAGTGGGGCAAGTTCGGCAGCTTCTACGCGTGCAGCAACTTCTCGAAGGCCAAGCCGATGAACATCGCGCTGGGTACCCTCAAGAAGGACCCGAAGGCGATCGTGAAGAAGGTGACGGCGGCCTTTACCTTTCCGATGACGGTGAAGGCGACGACCGACGACGTGACCGAGTACGCGAAGGAGGTCGGGGACGCGAAGGAGCTGGCAAAGGCCATGACCGAGGCGGCGGCTTCGCCGGGAAAGAAGGTCTCGGTCGAGACGTTCTCGTGCGACTTCACCAAGGAGAACTATGCGGCGAAGCCGGACCTGAGTGCGCCCGATGCCACCGATGGCGAGGCGGAGGAGGAGTTCTGCGACAACTGCGGGCGGACGATGGTGCTGCGCAATGGGCCGTGGGGACCGTTCATGGCGTGCCCGGGCTATAACGAGGATCCGCCGTGCAAGACGATCCGCAAGCTGACGCAGAAGGTGCAGCAGAAGCCGCCGGTGGAGCTGGCGGAGGCGTGCCCGAAGTGCGGGCGAAAGCTGCTGCTGCGCAACGGGCAATATGGCGAGTTCGTCAGCTGCTCGGGCTACCCGAAGTGCAAGTACATCAAGCAGGAGCTGCTGGAGGTGAAGTGCCCGAAGGACGGCGGCGATCTTGCAGTGCGGAAGACCAAGCGGGGCGATACGTTCTACGGCTGCGTGAACTACCCGAAGTGCGACTTTGCCTCGAATCAGAAGCTGGTGAACCAGATGTGCCCGATGTGCAAGAGTCCGTATGTGCTTGAGATCTCGCGCAAGGACGGCGTCTTCCTGGTGTGTCCGAACAACCACGAGGAGCTGCCGAAGCGCCGCAAGCGGAAGGGCGGCGATGACGAGGCGGAGGAGCCGAAGGGCATCGAGTGCACGTATGTGAAGCGGATTGGGGATGCGGTCGCGACGGAGGAGCCGGAGGTGCCGGACCCGGTGAAGACGCCGGTCGCAGCGCACGTCGCCTGAGGGCTACGTGTTCGGGCCAGAGACGGCTTTCGGGCTGTCGCGCCATCGTCGCCGCTGCCCTGGCCTGCGGGCGGGACTTCCCAAAGCGCCTCAAGTCTGTTACAAATGCGCTGACGCCTGCTTACAATCCGGCTCGAAGCGATCCTCGACGGATGGTTGAGGGAACGGTTGCAAGTAGTTGCAGAGAGATGGTTTAGAGACATGGCAAAAGCTATTTGGAATGGTCAGACGGTGGCCGAGAGCGAGTCGGTCGAGACGATCGAAGGCAATCTGTACTTTCCGGAAGAGACGGTCAAGCGAGAGTTTCTGCGGCCGAGTTCGACGACCTCAAGCTGCCCTTGGAAGGGGCAGGCGCGGTACTACACGCTGATCGTGGACGGGCAGGAGAATCCGGATGCCGCCTGGTACTACCCGGACCCAAAGCCGGCGGCGCGCACGGTGAAGCACCACATCGCGTTCTGGCGCGGGGTCGAGGTCTCGAGCTAGCACCACGGTCTGTCCTGGACCTCCACCCGTGTGCGGGTTCCGCGGCGGGCGCATAGACTTAACGTATGTTGGAGATCGCGGACGAGACGGTTCTCGCGCGGGCGACGGATGAGAGAACGCTGGATCCGGAGAGCGCGACGGAGTGGGCGGAGCTGCGCGCGCTCGGGCACGAGATGCTCGATGACATGATGGATCATGTGCGAGGCCTGCGGGAGCGTGCGCCCTGGACCCCGATGCCGCCTGAGACGCGTCACAGGTTGAGCACGGAGGCATTGCCCCACGAGGCGCAGGGGATGCGGGCGGCGTACGGAGAGTTCCGACGGGACGTGCTGCCTTATGGCAACGGCAATGCGCATCCGCGCTTTTTCGGGTGGGTTCAGGGCAATGGGACGCCACTGGGCATGCTGGCCGACATGCTGGCGGCGGGGATGAACCCGCACATGGCCGGGTTCGACCAGGCGCCGGTGCTGGTCGAGGAGCAGGTGATCGCGTGGCTGGCTGAGCTGATGGGCATGCCGGCGGGGGCGAGCGGCCTGCTGACGAGTGGCGGGTCGATGGCGAACCTGCTGGGGCTGCTGGTGGCGCGGCATGCACGGGCAGGATTCGATGTGCGTCGCGATGGTCTGGCAGGCGGACCGGGGCTGCGGGTGTACTGCTCGGCGGAGACGCACAGCTGGGTCAGGAAGGCAGCCGAGGCGACAGGGATAGGGCGAGAGAGCCTGGCGGTCGTGCCGGTCGATGGGCAGGGCCGGATGGAGGTGGGCGCGCTCGAGCGGAGGATTGCGGAGGACCGCGCGGCGGGGCTGCGGCCGATCTGCGTGATCGGGACGGCGGGCACGGTGAATACCGGGGCGAGCGATGACATGAAGGCCCTGGCGGAGGTCTGTGCGGCCGAGGGGCTGTGGTTTCATGTGGATGGTGCGTTTGGAGCATTGGCGTACTGGTCTGAGCGGCTGCGGCCGGCGTTGGCGGGGATGGAGCGGGCGGACTCGATCGCCTTCGACCTGCACAAGTGGGCATATCTGCCGTTCGAGGTCGGATGTGTGCTGGTGCGGGATGCGGCCGCGCACACGGCGGCGTTTGAGACGGCGGCGACGTATCTGAGCTCGATGGAGCGAGGGCCGGCGGTGGGCCGGCTGCGATTCGCGGATCGCGGGCTCGAGCTGACGCGCGGGTTTAAGGCGCTCAAAGTGTGGATGTCGTTCAAGGCGTATGGGGTGGATGCGATCGTGCGACTGATGGAGCAGAATGTCGCGCAGGCGCAGGAGCTGGCGGCGATGATCGCGGCCGAGCCGGAGCTGGAGCTGATGGCGCCGGTGCCGCTGAATATCGTCTGTTTTGGGGTGCGCGGGGCAGCCGATGAGGAGAATCGAGAGGTGCTGCTGCGGGTACAGGAGCGAGGGATCGCGGTGCCGTCGAGCACGGTGGTCGGGGGCAGGTTCGCGATCCGGGCGGCGATCACGAATCATCGCTCGCGACGAGAGGATCTGCGAGCGCTGGTCGAGGGTGTGGTCGGGGTGGGGCGCGAGGTGAGGGCACAGCGAGGTGCGGAATGCAGCTGAAGCCCTTTCTGCTCGACTTGTGGCTGAACGAGTATGAGCACCAGGTCGCCTTCAACCTGGCGTCGAGCACGGGGCCGCGATGGACGGTACATGAGCTGCTGGACCTTGCAGGCGAACCGGAGCGCGAGCGATTCCTTACGCATGCGGTGACCTATAGCCGGGCAACGGGCGGGGACGGGCTGCGGGAGGCGATCGCGGAGAGACACGGGGTGAGTGCGGAGTGCGTGCAGATCGTGACGGGCGCGTCCGAGGCACTGCTGATTCTGATGTGGCTGGCGGCGGAGCCAGGGGCGAATGTGATTGTGCCGCGGCCGGGATATGCGGCCTTCTCTGCACTGCCGGAGTCGTTGGGTGTGGAGACACGCTTCTACGCCATCGCGAGAGAGAACGGCTTTCGCTTCGATGTGGACGAGATCATGCGGCTCGCGGATGAGAGCACGCGGCTGATCCTGGTGAACAGCCCGCACAATCCGACGGGCGCGGTGATACGCGATACGGAGATGGAGCGCCTGCACGCGCTCACTGCGGAGCGCGGGATCCAGCTGGTATGTGATGAGGTGTACCATCCCATCCTGCACGGGCCGGAGACACGGTCGGCGTCGCGACTGCCGCACGCGACGGTGATCCACGACTTCTCGAAGGCGTTCTCACTGCCCGGAGTGCGCACAGGATGGATGATCGAGCGCGACGAGCGGCGCCGTGAGCGGTACCTGAATGCCCGGTCGTACTTTTCGGCTTCGAACACGCCGGCGGGAGAGATGCTGGCGGAGATCGCGATGCGCCGGCGGGAGGTCGTCCTGGGGCGGGCGCAGGGGATGGCGAGTGAGAATCTCGAGCATCTGGAGCGCTTTATGGGCAGGCACCGGGAGACGCTGGGATGGATTCGACCGCAGGGTGGCACGACGGCGTTTCCCTGGCTGCTCAGCGGCGAGAGCGCGCGACCCTTCTGCAAGGCGGCGGCGGAGCAGGGGGTTCTGCTCGCGCCCGGGGACTGCTTTGACCATCCGCCGCACTTTCGGATTGGTTTTGCGGCGGCTGGGGGGGAGTTCAGGAAGGCTCTGGATCGACTCGACAGCTTCGTGGAGGCGTGGTCTGCGGGGCCGGATCTGGCGGGTTAGCTGGCCTGGACTGAAAGCTGCCTTCTAGTACGCGTCGGCGGGGTCGACGGGGAGGCGGACCTGAAAGCAGGTGACGTCGGGGCCGGAGTCGACCGAGAGCAGACCGGAGTGACGGCTGACGATACGGGCGGCGGTGTCGAGGCCGAGGCCGAGGCCTCCGCCGGGTGGCTTGGTGGTGAAGAAGGGCTCGAAGATGCGGGAACGAATGGTGTCCGGAATGGCGGGCCCGGTGTTTTCGACTTCGACGGTAACCATGCCGGCGGACAGCCGGGTGCGCAGGCGAAGAGTGCCGGCGCCAGCCATGGCGTCGAGCGCGTTCTCGATCAGGACGGCCCAGACCTGGGAGATCTCGCTGCCGTAGACGCTGATGGGTGGCAGGCCGGGATCGAAGTCCGTCTCGACGGAGATGCCTTCGAGACGCGACTGAAACATGACGAGGGCAGTGGTAAGGGACTGGGCGAGGTCGACGTCCTGTACCGGCGCCTGGTCCATGTAGGAGTAGTCCTTGATGGCGCTGATGAGGTCGAAGATACGACCGGTGGACTCAAGGATGGTCTCGGACATGCGCTCGGTACGGAGCGAGTTGGTGAAGGCTGACATGATGAGCGGCAGCATGCCGGGTGGGCTGATGGACGCGAGCTCGTCGAGCTGATCGAAGCCGATGGCGCTGTCGGCGAGGGTGGGCGCGAGGGTCCATGGCTCGGGGATATTGTGGGTCTCAAGCCAGCGCTGGAGGTTATCTTCGCGACCGGTGACGTCGGTGAGGGTGGCGGACGGCCGACCCTGGGGGGAGGCGGCGCGGAGACGTTCGCGGGTCCGCTCGACCCAGTCGCCGATCTCGTGGGCGTTCGGGACGTCGCGGCTGAGCGCGCCGAGGTGGAACATCTGCTCGCCGTAGCCGCGCAGGTCGCTGAAGAGGCCCGAGGCGGAGCGTTGGGCGGCGGAGGCGGGATTGTTGAGCTCGTGGGCAAGATTGGCAGCGAGCTTTCCCAGGGCGGTGAGTTTTTCGGCCTGCTGCTCCATGCGCGTGACCTCGCGGACACGGTCGAGCAGGACGGAGACGCAGCGCTGGCCCATGGAGGGGATTGCGGCGAGCATGGTGGGGAAGAGGTCCTGATGGATGTCGAGGACCCAGCTGGGGCCGACGGTATAGCCGTCACCGCCGTAGCCCTTCATGCGCGAGAAGGGAAGCTTGCCGGTCATCTGGCCCGCACGACCGATGAAGAAGGCGAGCGGGCCGGTGTGGCGGCGGCGGACGTGGATCTCGCCCTTGAGGATGAAGTTGAGGTGGCAGGAGGGTTCGCCCTCGCGAAAGATGAGGGCGCCGGCCTCGCCGACGCGCTCGTGGCCGTGCTCGGCGAGCCAGAGGTACTCGGCGTCGGAGAGGCCGTTGAGAATACTGATGGTCTTGAGAGCCTCGACGATGACGGCGAGGGGCGTGGGCTCGGACGGCCTGGAGGGGACGAGGTAGGGCTGGGATGGCGGGAGCAAGGCGGCTTCCGCGGCGGTCGGCATGCAAGGCTCCTTTCGTCAGGAGGGAGATGTCCTCTCCTCATGGTAGCGCGGGAGGCGTGCGGGTGTGTGTTACTGCGCGTGGGAGGAGCGGATCTCGTTCTTGCGCATGGGCATGCTATCGATCTTCTCACTCAGGCGCTCGAAGGCGATGGGCTTGCTGGAGCGGAGCTTCTCACCTCCATCTTTGCCGAGCAGGATCGCGGCGAAGTCGGTGGGGGCGACGCGGAAGCGGCGGCGGGCGGCCTCGGCATCGTCGGCGGTGAGGCTGATGGCGGTGGGGGATGGAGTGTTGAAGGGGATGGCGATGACGAGGACGTCGCGCTCGTTTAGGCCGGGGGCGTGGTCCTTAAGGCGCGTCATCTGGGCGAGGAGCGAGGGGTCGCCGGGGGAGGCGGCGAAGAGGAGCAGGGGACGGTAGCGGTCGCGGAGGGCGGCGAGGGTGGTGGGCGAGGGCGGGTTCTGGGCGCGGAGGGTGAGGCTCATAGGAAGGAGAAGAGAGAGCGCGCGCAGGGTCGTGAGGGCTCGCATTGTCTGATGGATGCGTTTTGGATCGACCTGGGTCAGGTTGATCCGGGAAGGGCGGGTCGGCGAGCGGTGCTGCCCGGTTGGAGGCATGGGTCTCCCCACTTCGTGCCAGTGACACGGCTGCCGGCGAGAGCCATCGTGGACTCGAGGACCTCCCCATGAAGCGCCTGTTGCCCTTCGCTTGGCTCGCACTCTCACCACTTTGCGCCTCTGCTGCTCTGCCGGGGACGGAGGGCTCGGTGCCCATTGTCATCCACTGCACCTGTACGGACACGGTGGGCCGAAGTTTCGCGCGATCGCTGCGGGACGAGATCGCGCGAAGCGCGCGATACAAGCAGGTCAGCGATACCGAGGCTGCGATCCGGGTCGACGTGGTGAGCCTTGCCGTCGGTCCGGACGACGCCGGGGAGAGCCAGGTGACCGCGCTCTCGGTCGTCTTCCGCGTGCACAACAGTCTGCTCGACCAGGCGGTGCAGACCTGTGGAGCCTCGGCCACGGATCGATGTGCGAGAGGCACGATGGAGCTGGTTGACGAGCTGGTCACGAAGATGGCCGCACCCGGGGATCGCTGAGCAGACCTCCGGGTGCGCGCGGGGCAGAGTGTCGCATCGATCGACTCAGGCTTTGACGACGGAGCCGTTCTCGACCCGAACGGGGTCGAGGAAGGGCATGCCCTTGCGAAGGGTGGCGCCGACCTGCTCGATGGGATGTTCACGGCCCTCGGCGCGAAATCTCTCGAACTCTTTGCGGCCGTTGTTCTGATCTTCGATAAAGCGCTTGGCAAAGGAGCCGTCCTGAATCTGGTCGAGGAGGACGCGCATGGCCTTTTTGACGTCGGGGGTGACGATGCGGGGGCCGGCGATGTAGTCGCCCCACTCGGCGGTGTCGGAGATGGAGTGGCGCATGTACTCGAGGCCGCCGCGATACATGAGGTCGACGATGAGCTTGAGCTCGTGGAGGACTTCGAAGTAGGCGAGCTCGGGCTGGTAGCCGGCCTCAACGAGGGTCTCGAAGCCTGCCTTGACGAGGGCGGCGGTGCCGCCGCAGAGGACGGCCTGCTCGCCGAAGAGGTCGGTCTCGGTCTCCTCGGTAAAGGTGGTCTCGAGGACGCCGGCGCGGGTGGCGCCGATGGCCTTGGCGTAGGAGAGGGCGAGCGCGAGGGCGTGGCCGGAGGGGTCCTGCTCGACGGCGACGAGGGCGGGGATGCCGCCGCCCTCGGTGAAGACCTCGCGGACGCGGTGGCCGGGGCCCTTGGGGGCGACGAGGGAGACGTCGGCGGTCGCGGGCGGGGTGATGGTGCGGAAGCGGATGTTGAAGCCGTGGGCGAACATGAGGGTCACATCGCGCTTGATGTTGGGGGCGATCTCGGCGTGGTAGACCTTGGCGGCGGTCTGGTCGGGGACGAGGTTCATGATGACGTCGGCCCACTTGGAGGCGTCGGCGACGGAGAGAACCTCGAGGCCGGCCTCGCGGGCTTTGGCGGCGCGGGGGCTCTCGGAGCGGAGGCCGACCTTGACCTGGACGCCGGAGTCCTTGAGGTTGAGGGCGTGAGCGTGGCCCTGGGAGCCGTAGCCGATGATGGCGACTTTCCTGGACTGGATGAGGGCGAGGTCGGCGTCTTGGTCGTGGTAGGTCTTGGCCATAACTTCCTTTCGATGCGGGTGGTACCCCCACCCGGTACTTTCTTGCGCAGAGTCTTCGATAGATTGAGGTTAGGGCTGGACTTCGGTCTGACCCTGTCCGGACTTCGCGTTCCCATGCTGGACTGCATTGAGGGGTCTTGGGCCGTATCCCATTCTAAGGTGCGGATGGGTTTGATTGTGCCAACGTCATTGAGACAGAAAGTTCGTCAGCCGTGAGGTCCCGGTTGCTCTGCGCGTGACTCGCGGCGGGTTCGTCGAGAGCGGTGTGAGAGGCGATCGACGCCTTTTGATCGTCGGGTGGTGATGCTGCGATAGAGGCGGTCGCCGGCAGGTATGCAGGCGAGTAGGACGAGGAGAAGCCCGGTTGCAATCGCTCCGGCGGAGAAGGTTGTTTGGCGGTAGCCCAAGTTCGTATAGGAGAAGAGGCCCTTGCGGAGGTAGGCCACACCCGTGTAGGTGACGAAGAGACCGGCAGCTACGAGCATCAGCCGATAGGCGAGATTGCTCAGCAGGGGGTGGCGCTGCGGCTTGTTCTTGAAGCGGATCATATTTCTTCTTCGTGGACGTCGGGGAACTGGTTTTCGAGGAAGTCTGCGGAGGAGGGTTTGTCGGGGTAGGCAAGGGCGGTCGTGGGATCCCAGGTCTCAGAGTCGAGATGTGGGGTGCCCGGGGTGGGGGCGGTGCCGAGGGCTTTGAGGACGCGGCTGGTGTGGTGGCCGCGGCGCATGGCCATGCGGCCGGTACGGGAGACCTCGAGGATGTGGAAGCCGGACTCGCGGAGGACCTGAAGAAGGCCTTCGATCTTGCTGGCGGCGCCGGTCATCTCGAGCATGATGGACTCGGGGGCGAGGTCGACGACGCGGGCGCGGAAGACGGTGGCGAGCTCGAAGATCTGGGAGCGGGAGTGTTGGGCTTGGGGGTGATCGGCGGGGGGATGGGGGCCGGCGGCGACCTTGATGAGGCAGAGCTCGCGGATGACGGCCTCGGAGCGGCCGACCTCGTCGACGTCCTCGGTGATCTCGAGCTTGTAGAGCGAGGCGCGGATGCGATGGGCGATGTGGTCGGCGCCGTCGGGGCCTTCGCAGACGATGGTCATGCGCGAGGTGCCGGGGCGCTCGGACTCGCCGACGGTGAGCGAGACGATGTTGATGTTGAGGCGGCGGAAGAGGGAGGCGACGCGGGTGAGGACGCCGGGTTTGTCCTCGACGAGGGCGACGAAGGTGTGGAGCATAGGGGTTGTGGCCCTCTTTCTAAGGATGGGGAGCGTTGGGGTTCTCGTCGGAGTGGGGCAGGTAGGTGTTCGGCGGGTCGCCGGCCTTGGGGATGTAGGTGCGGGGGATGACGTAGAGGAGGAGCTCGCCGGGGCGGGGTGCGGGGTGGGCGGCGCTGCAGAGGTTGCCGGTGGTGACACCGGTCTGGAGGATGGTGGCGACGGGGTAGTCGGTGTAGAGCTCGCCGCGGGCGCGGCAGTCGGCGTAGAAGTTGGAGAGGATGCGGATGGTGGTGGCCTGGCCGGTGTTGACGGCGATGGTGCCGTCTTTGTCGGTGGGCAGGGCGACGGAGCCGATCTGGTCGGCGCGCAGGGCGATGTTGAGCCGCTCGTTGGTGACGGGCTTGTTGGTCTGGGCGTTGAGGATGCGGATGCGGAGGTGGGTGGTCTGGGGGGAGGGGGTGACGGTTTGGGGGAAGGCGACGGTGGGGGTGAGGGCGAGGAGGAGTGCCAGCCTGCGGTGGGATCTTCGAGTGCTTGCGGCGACGTACGTGAGAAGCATGGCATTCACTCTCCTGGCACGTTGATTGTCTAACGCCCCCGTGCCGGAAGCGAGATGTGAGGCACCCAGCATGCTGCTCACCTTGAGCAACGCTGCGATGACACCTGCACCAGCGCCTCCTGTTACTCGTCCCGTTCTGCGTAGAGATCTCATTCGTGAGGCCTATTGGTCCTCGGCGGTCTCGAGGAGGGGGTCGTTGGTAGGGCGGCGAACCATCTCGTGGAGGGCGGCGCCGGGGGCGATCATGGGGTAGACGCCGTCTTCTTTTTCGACCTGGAAGTTGATGAGAAAGGGGTGGCCGCTGGTGCGGGCGTGTGTGACGGTGGGGGTTACACTTTTGCGATCGGAGACGTGGGCGCCGGCGATGCCGTGGGCGGCGGCGAGCTGGACGAAGTCGGGGCTGAGGATGGGGCTGGCGGCGTAGTTCTTGTCGTAGAAGGCCTCCTGCCACTGGCGGACCATGCCGAGGAAGCCGTTGTTGATGACGGCGACGTTGATGGCGAGGCCTTCCTGGGCGATGGTGGAGAGCTCGGCGGCGGTCATCTGGAAGCCGCCGTCGCCGGCGATGACCCACACGTCCTTGTCGGGGCAGGCGACCTTGGCGCCGATGGCGGCGGGTAAGGCGAAGCCCATGGTGCCGAGGCCGCCCGAGGTGACGAGCGAGCGCGGGGCCTGGTGCTTGAAGTACTGGGCCTCCCACATCTGGTGCTGGCCGACGTCTGTCACGATGATGGTTGCGTGTTCACGGCCGGCGGCCTGGGCCTCGCGCCAGATGTCGTGGATGACGTGGGCGGCGTAGAGGTGGCCGTTGTCGGGGAGGTTGATGATGTCGCGGACGCTGGCGGTGCCTTTGAGGTCGTGGATCTCGCGGAGCCAGGGGGTGGTTTGCGACCTGGCGAGCGAGCCGGTTGCGTCTGACTCCCCGGGTCTCGGAGCGCTGGAGACTGCCGGCGCCGCGGGAGCCGCAGATCTCTCCACAGCGTCGCCGCTTCGCGTCGCCTCCGGTCGGGGTGACACGTCAGGGGAGGAGATGCGGTGCCGTGTCTCCGGTCGAGACGACATAGTCTGGGTGGGCTGCGCGTGGAGAGACGACGTTGCAGGAGTCGGCGTGAGGAGCGGCGTGAGCTGCTGGAGGACCTGTTTGAGGTCGCCGATGAGGGCGACGTCGACGCGGACGTTCTTGTTGATCTCGGAGGGGTCGATCTCGATATGGATCTTCTTGGCGTTGGGGGCGTAGTGGGCGAGGTTTCCGGTCACGCGGTCGTCGAAGCGCATGCCGAAGGCGAGCAGGAGGTCGGCCTGCTGGATGGCGTGGTTGACCCAGGACTCGCCGTGCATGCCCATCATGCCGAGCGAGAGCGGGTGCGCGGCGGGGATGGAGCCGAGGCCGAGCAGGGTGGTGGCGATGGGGATGCCGAGGGCTTCGGCGAAGCGGAGGACTTCGGCCTCGGCGCCGCGCTGGTTATCGGCCTGGGTGATGCCGTGGCCGGCGAGGATGACGGGCTTGCGGGCGGCGCGGATGAGGTCGACGGCGGCGGAGAGCGAGGTCTGGACGGCGCCCCGGCTCGAGAGCATGGGGTGCGGACGGTAGGCGGGCGGGGCGGCGGCCTCGAAGGAGAAGGGCGCGGTGGCCTGTTGGGCATCCTTGGTGATGTCGACGAGGACAGGACCTGGTCTTCCGGAGGACGCGATCTGGAAGGCGAGGCGGACGGCGGGCGCGATGTCTTCGGCGCGAGTGACGAGGAAGTTGTGCTTGGTGATGGGCAGCGTGATGCCGGTGATGTCGATCTCCTGGAAGGCGTCGCTGCCCAAGACCTTGGAGCTGACCTGACCGGTGATGGCGACGACGGGGACCGAGTCAAGCATGGCGGTGGCGAGGCCGGTGACGAGGTTGGTGGCGCCGGGGCCGCTGGTGGCCATGCAGACGCCGACGCGGCCGGAGGCGCGGGCGTAGCCGTCGGCCATGTGGGCGGCGCCCTGCTCGTGGCGGACGAGGATGTGGTGGATGGTCGGGAAGTTGCGGAGGGCGTCGTAGATGGGAAGGATGGCGCCGCCGGGGTAGCCGAAGACGGTGGTGGTGTCTTCGCCGGCGAGGGTGGCCCAGAGGATCTCGGCTCCGGTGAGGGTGGGGTTATTCATATCGGTCTCCGATGATCCGGTTGTTCGCGCGAGTTGAGGCAAAGACGATGCCGGCCAGGGTAACGATCGCGAGTTGAGGCAGAACCTCGGCTCTGAAGTGAACCCAGTTGTGGTAGCTGGGCGGCAGGGCCTTCCACCATAGAAGAGCGAGGAGCGCGTTCACCGTTGCGGCGAGCAGCATGGGCAGGAGCTGATCCTGTGACGCCGAGAGGAGAACGATGGCGGTGAGCACGAGCTTGGTGACGGGCTTCAGGTAGGCGTCGAGGTGCGGGCCGGCAAAGGTTGCGATGAGCAGCGTCATGACGCCCTCGTAGGCGAGGAAAAGCGTGGCGAGAGCGAGCAGGAGCCGGTGTGTGGTGCGGTAAACCGGCGCGCTGTTCGGGTTTGGACTCTGCATGGGGGTGTCTCGGGATGGTGGTGGTTGTTCTCAAGACATCGTGCCGTGTGTTGGGCGAAGGCGAGAAGCAGATCTCCCGCCGGCGGCGAAGGAGGACGACTCAAGGGTGGTCAGGTGGTGGTGGCTCCTTCGCTGGCGCTCGAGACGGAGTTGGCGTATTTGGCGAAGACGCCGGATTTGTAACGGGGTTGGGGCGCTTTCCAATCTGCGAGGCGTTGCTGGATCTCTTCGGCGGGGAGGTTGAGGGTAAGGGTGCGGTTGGGGATGTCGAAGGTGATGGTGTCGCCCTCGTGCACGGCGGCGATGGCGCCGCCGAGTGCGGCTTCGGGGGCGACGTGGCCGGCCATAAGGCCGCGGGTGGCACCGGAGAAGCGGCCGTCCGTGAGCAGGGCGACGGAGTTTGAGAGCTCGGGGATGCCCTTGATGGCGGCGGTGACTGCGAGCATCTCGCGCATGCCGGGGCCGCCGCGGGGGCCCTCGTAGCGGATGACGAGGACGTCGCCGGGGTTGATGCGGCCGGCTTCGACGGCGGCGTGGCAGGCGTCTTCGGAGTCGAAGACGCGGGCGGGGCCGGTGTGGTGGAGGCGCTCGTGGCCGGCGACTTTGACGACGGAGCCTTCGGGGGCGAGGTTGCCGTGGAGGATGACGAGGCCGCCGGTGGTCTTGAGCGGGGCGGACCATGGGCGGATGACGGGCTGGTTGGGGGTTTCGGTGGCAGCGCGGGCCTCATCGTGGATCGATCGGCCGGAGACGGTAGGGATATCGTGAAGCTGGCCGCGTTCGAGCAGGCGGGCGGCGAGGACGCGGGAGCCGCCGGCATCCTGGTAGTCGCGGGCGACGTACTTGCCGCCTGGGGAGAGGTCGCAGATGAAGGGGGTCTGCTCGGAGATGCGGTCGAAGTCCTGCATCTCGAGCGGGATGTCGAGCTCGCGGGCGATGGCGATGAGGTGGAGGACGGCGTTGGTGGAGCCGCCGGAGGCGCAGACGGCGGCGATGGCGTTCTCGAGGGCTTGGCGGGTGAGGATCTGGCGCGGGGTGAGGCCGGAGCGGACGAGGTCCATGACGAGACGGCCGGCAGCGCGGGAGGCCTCGTGCTTGTCGGCGGACATGGCGGGGACGCCGGTGAGGTGCATGGGGGAGATGCCGAGGAACTCGCCGGCCATGGCCATGGTGTTGGCGGTGAACTGGCCGCCACAGGCGCCGGGGCCGGGGCAGGCGGTGGCTTCGAGGGCCTCGAGCTCGGCGTCGGAGATCTTTCCGGCGGCGTGGGAGCCCATGCCTTCGAAGACGTTGAGGATGGTGATGTCGACGGTTCGGCCGGTGCCCTGCGGTGCGCGGCCGGCGTCTTGTGGGCCATCATCTGCGCGGTGTCCTCCCTGCGACTCCGGACCGGTGAGCGGCTTGCCGTCGGCGCCGACGCGCAGGCTGCCGGGGGCGATGGAGCCGCCGTAGAGCATGAGGCCGGGGATGTCGACGCGGGCGAGGGCCATGATGCTGGCGGGCATGTTCTTGTCGCAACCGGCGATGCAGACGAGGCCGTCGAAGGAGTTTCCGCGGGTGACGAGTTCGATGCTGTCGGCGATGACCTCGCGCGAGATGAGCGAGGCTTTCATGCCCTCGGTGCCCATGGTGATGCCGTCGGAGATGGTGACGGTATTGAACTCCATGGGGGTGCCGCCGGCCTCGCGGATGCCCTGCTTGACGGCCTCGGCGACGTCGCGGAGGTGGAAGTTGCAGGGGCCGATCTCGGTCCAGGTGTTGGCGACGCCGATGATGGGCTTGGCGAGGTCTTCGCGGGAGAAGCCGACACCGCGCAGGTAGGAGCGGGCGGCGGCGCGGGATGGGCCTTCAGTGAGGGCGATGGAGTGCTTCTTGCCGGGGACGGTGCCGTTGCTGTTCAAGCTTGACCTCAGGGGCTGAAGCCCCGCTTCCATCTGTGTTGTTTTGGCACGGCTGAAGCCATGCCCTTCCGGCGGACGGCCTACGGGAAGTGGGGGTGCGGGACGCGCGATTTGTTGTTGGGTGGCTGGGCGGTGGTGAGGGAGGCGAGGTCTGCAACCAGTCTGGTTACGGTCTCGTCGAGGTTTTTGTTGCGGTTCTTCTGGAAGGTGGCGTAGTTGGTGCGCTCGGTGAGGGACCAGAGGACGGTGTGGGTGTGGGGGTCGAGGAGGACGAGCCGGAACTGGCGCGTGTCGCGGTCGCTGCTGCCGACGGCCTGGCCGAGGGCGATCTCGTAGTGAAGCTCGAGGACGAGGTCGGCGGCGGCGGGCTCGGGGAGGAGCTGAAAGCGGTTGAGGGCGGTGATGCCGGCGTAGACGTCGTTGTAGGCGCGGAGGCAGTCGGCGTTCTCCTGGTCGCCGGCGTTGCCGAGGAAGAGTTTGGTGGCGGAGGTGATGGCGGCGGGAAGCGCGGCCGCGGGCGGATCGGGAGTCTGGGCGCAGGCGAGCGTCGCAACGCTGAGAAGGGCGGCGAGGTGCGGCAGGCGATGCGGGCGAAGGAGCGGTCTCATGCCTGGGCCCGCGGGGTGAGCCAGAACTCGCGGTCGTGCTGGGCTTCGTAGCGGTCGAGGTCGGTCTCGTGGCGGAGAGTGAGGCCGATGTCATCCCAGCCGTTCAGCAGGCACTCCTTGCGGAAGGGATCGATGTCGAAGTGGGCATGGAAGCCGAGGGGATCGGTGACGGTCTGGTCGGTGAGGTTAAGGGTGATCTGGTGGGCGGGGTTGGCGGTAGAGCGGGCGAGCAGGGTCTGGGTCTCGTCTTCGGTGAGGCGGGCGAGGATGAGGCCGTTCTTGCCGGCGTTGGAGTAGAAGATGTCGGCGAAGGTGGGGGCGATGACGGCGCGGAAGCCGAACTGGTTGATGGCCCACGCGGCGTGTTCGCGGGAGCTGCCGCAGCCGAAGTTGCGTTCGGCGATGAGGATCTGTGCGGTGCGGTACTCGGGCTTGTTGAGGACGAAGTCGGGGTTGGGCTGGCCGGTCTGGGGGCCCTCCTGGAAGCGGCGCCAGTCGAAGAAGAGGAAGTCGCCGTAGCCGGTGCGTTTGATGCGCTTGAGGAACTGCTTGGGGATGATCTGGTCGGTGTCGATGTTGGGCAGCGGGAGCGGGGCGGCGTGGCTGGTGAGGATGTCAATGGGGGTCATGAGGGTCTCGGTTCCGGTTGGTCGAGCAGGGGCCAGGAGAGCTCGGTGAGGTATTGGTTGGGGTCCGCGGTGTTACCGACGTTGTCGACGTAGCGCTCATAGATGTCGGCTGCGGGTGCGTGGCCGTTCTCCCGGATCCAGTTATGGAGCTCCTGCCAGGCGGCGGGCAGGCCGGGGTAGTTGCCGCGGTAGGTGGTTCGCGCCACGGTGCTCGCGGGCCACGTATCAAGCGAGACGCGGGCAGTCGGGGTAAAGGTGGAAGGGACGGGTAGGCAGACTGCGAAGTTGAAGGTGGAGTCGTTCAGTTCGAGGTGGTGCGCGAACCATGGCCGGATGGGCAGGCCTTGAGCGGTGACAGCGTCGTGGACTTCCTGCAGGGCGGGACGGAGCTGCGCGTGCATCTGGGAGCGGGGGATGAGGAGATGGACGAAGGCGTAGGACAGGGCTTCGGTGTGGACGATCTGTGGTGTCTCGATCCCGGTTGTCCTCTGGATGTGGCTCATGGCTAGCGGGAGCCTCCTTCGGTGAGCACCTGATCGAGGTTGAAGGTGGGGTCGGGTGCAAGCCGGGTACCGGAGGTGGTGCTATCGGGGGTGTTCCAGGAGCGGACGTCGGTGAGGTGGCCGGTGATGGCGGCGGCGGCGGCCATAACAGGGGAGAGGAGGTGGGTGCGGCCGCCGCGGCCCTGGCGGCCTTCGAAGTTGCGGTTGGAGGTGGAGGCGCAGCGTTCGCCGGGGGCGAGGATGTCGGGGTTCATGCCGAGGCACATGCTGCAGCCGGGCTCGCGCCACTCGAAGCCGGCGGTGCGGAAGACCTCATCGAGGCCCTCGCGCTCGGCCTGCTTCTTGACCTGCTGGGAGCCGGGGACGACCATGGCGCGAACGCGGGTGGCGACGTGGTGGCCGCGTACGATCGAGGCGGCGGCGCGGAGGTCTTCGATGCGAGCGTTGGTGCAGGAGCCGAGGAAGACGGCGTCGATGGGGATGTCTTCGAGGCGGGTGCCGGGGGTGAGGTCCATGTACTCAAGCGCGCGGGCGAAGCTCTTGCGGTCGGCGTCGGTGAGGGCGTCGTCGAGGGAGGGCACGCGGCCGGCGATGGAGGCGACCATGCCGGGGGAGGTGCCCCAGGTGACGCGCGGGGCGAGCCGGGTGGCGTCGAGGTGGAGCTCGCGGTCGAAGGTGGCGCCAGGGTCGGTGCGGAGCTGGGACCACTCGTCGACGGCCTTGCGCCAGAGGTCGGGGCCGGTGGCGGAGCGGAAGGAGGCGAAGCTGTGCTTGCCGGAGAGCTCAGAGGTGGGACCGGAGCCGACGGGCGAGCTGCGCTGGAAGCCGGGGGGCGAGAAGCGTTTGCCGTAGAGGTACTTGAAGGTGGTCTCGTCGGGGGCGATCATGCCGGCGCGGGCACCGGCCTCGATGCTCATGTTGCAGATGGTCATGCGGCCTTCCATGGAGAGGGCGCGGATGGTGGAGCCGGCGTACTCGATGACGTGGCCGGTGGCGCCGTCGGTGCCGATCTGGCCGATGATCTCGAGGATGATGTCCTTGGCGGTGACGCCGAAGGGGAGGTCGCCCTCGACGTTGATGCGGAAGGTCTTCGGCTTGTCCTGGGGCAGGGTCTGGGTGGCCATGACGTGCTCGACCTCGGAGGTGCCGATGCCGAAGGCGAGCGCGCCGAAGGCGCCGTGGGTCGAGGTGTGGGAGTCGCCGCAGACGATAGTCATGCCGGGCTTGGTGGCGCCGAGCTCGGGGCCGATCATGTGGACGATGCCCTGGGCGTTGTTCTGGACATCGAAGAGCTCGACGCCGAAGTCGGCGCAGTTCTGGCGGAGGGCGTTGACCTGCGCGGCAGCGATCTGGTCGGCGATGACGAGGCGAGCTTCGATGGACGAGGTCGGAACGTTGTGGTCGACGGTCGCGAGGTGGCGATCGGGGCGGCGGAGACGGCGGCCGGCGAGGCGGAGGCCCTCGAAGGCCTGCGGGCTGGTGACCTCGTGGACGAGGTGGAGGTCGATATAGAGGATGGTGGGCTCGCCGGCGGGCTCGGCGACGACGTGCTGCTGCCAGACCTTCTCAAACATGGTGCGGGGCGTGGTCGGGTTCGTGTTCATGAGTGCGGGGTCCTGATCGAACGGGGGTCTTGTGGGTTTGGGGGGGTGGTGGCGGTCTCGGCGGGAAGGGCGCTGTAGGCGCCGATCTTGGCCGGGGTAAGGGGGTGGGGGGTGCCGTCGGGGTCGACGAGGAAGACGCGGGTGATGTTCTGGAGGTCGGTCGAGCCGGAGGACGGCCGATTGGTCCACGTGGCGATGCTGCTGACGAGCGGCGGCGGCAGATGGGTGGGGTCGAGGCTGCGATTGCTGAAGACCCACATGGTGTAGGTGGCGTGCTTGTCGTCGGTGGCGCGGTTCTCGGTGATCCAGTCGATGGCGGCGAAGGCGACGAGCGGGTGGGGGAGGCCGGTGTCGATCCAGAGGAGGCCGCGGTCGGGGCAGAAGTGCTGGACGCAGCCGTCGAGGGTGAGGTAGCGGTTGTCGGCGCGCAGGACGCTGCCGGGGACGGCGAGGAAGTCGCGGGCGACCTCGGCGAGCGCCACGGAGGGGCGGCGCTCGGTCTTCCAGAAGCTCTGGGGAGCGGTGAGGTGCTGCTCGAGGAAGGGAGTGAAGCGGGGGTCGTGGGCGAGGCCGTTCTCGTCGCCAGGCGCGGGCTCGAGGTACCTGCTCATCCAGGAGAGGTCTTCGGTGGGCGATCTGTGGTGGAGGTTGACCTGGGGGGAGTGGACCTGAGCGCGAAGCGGGGCCATGGCTGTCGTGAGAAGGACGATGGCGGCGAGTTGGAGCGGGGTCGTCATAAGGGAGAGCTGGCCGAAGGTGCGGTCAGACGGCGTGCATGGACTCGCGGCGGCGGGTGGTGTCGGCGAGGGCGCCACGGACGAGCTGGCCCATCTCGCGGGTGGTGACGTGGGGGCCGCTGCGGGCGATGTCGGCGGTGCGGTGGCCGGCGTCGAGGACGGAGCGGACGGCGGCCTCGATGGCGTCGGCGTCGGCGGGAAGGTGCGCGGAGTGGCGAAGGAGCATGGCGGCGGTGAGGATGGCGCCGAGCGGGTTGGCACGGCCGGTGCCGGCGATGTCGGGGGCGGAGCCGTGGACGGGCTCGTAGAGGTTGACCTGGCCGCCGATGGTGGCCGAGGGCAGCATGCCGAGCGAGCCGGTGATGACGGCGGCCTCGTCGGAGAGGATGTCGCCGAAGAGGTTCTCGGTGAGGACGACGTCGAAGTTGCGGGGCGTGTTCATGAGGTGCATGGCCATGGAGTCGACGAGCTGATGCTCTACGTGGACGCCTGGATACTCCGCGGCTAACTCAGAGACGGTGGCGCGCCAGAGCTGGGAGCACTCGAGGACGTTGGCCTTATCGACGGAGGTGACTTTTCCGCGGCGGGTGGCGGCGAGCTCGAAGGCGATGCGGGCGACGCGGACGACCTCGGCTCTTGTGTACCTCATCGTGTTGATCGCCTCGGTGGTCTCGCGATTCCAGGAGCGGGGCTGGCCGAAGTAGAGGCCGCCGAGCAGCTCGCGGACGAAGAGGATGTCGGCGCCGTCGATGACCTCGGGCTTGAGGGGGGAGCTGGCGGCGAGGGGAGCGTAGGCGGTCGAGGGGCGCAGGTTGGCGAAGCCGCCGAGGGCCTGTCGGATGGCGAGCAGGCCGGCCTCGGGGCGCTGGCTGGGCGCGAGGGCATTGTACTTGTTGTCACCGACGGCGCCAAGCAGGACGGCGTCGGAGGCGAGGGCGAGCGAGAGGGTCTCAGGCGGAAGCGGGGAGCCGGTGCGCTCGATGGCGACGCCGCCGATGAGGCCGGGGTGGAAGGTGATGTCGTGTCCGCCGGCCTCGGCGACGGCGCGAAGGGTGGCGACGGCCTCGCTGGTGACCTCGGGGCCGATGCCGTCGCCGGCGAGCACTGCGATTGTGAGTTCCATGACTGCGCGTCTCCGGGATCAGGCGATGGCGGTGGTGCGGGTGTCGTTGCGCAGAAGGCTGAGGAGGTCTTCGTCGTAGATGGCTTTGCGACGGTCGGTGAGTTCGGTGAAGCGGGTGTAGACCTGGTCGAGCTCGGTGCGGGAGAGGTGGTGGCCGAGTTCAGTTAGGCGGTGCTCGAGGGCGCGGCGGCCGGAGTGCTTGCCGAGGACGATGGTGGTGGCGGAGACACCGACCGAGGCGGGGGTCATGATCTCGTAGGTGAGCGGGTTGGAGAGGACGCCGTGCTGGTGGATGCCGCTCTCGTGCGCGAAGGCGTTTTTACCGACGACGGCCTTGTTGGGCGAGACGCGCAGGTTGACGATGTCCGACAACAGGGCACTGGTGGGGTAGAGCTCGGTATTGACGATATGCGAGGCATAGGGGAGGACGTCGTGGCGCACGAGGAGGGCGGCGGCGACCTCTTCGAGGGCGGCGTTGCCGGCGCGCTCGCCGATGCCGTTGACGGCGACCTCGACCTGGCGGGCGCCGCCTTCGATGCCGGCGAGGGTGTTGGCGACGGCCATGCCGAGGTCGTCGTGGCAGTGCGTGGAGAAGATAACGGAGTCGGCGCCGGGAAGGGCGGTGAGGCGGCGGAAGATGGCGGTGTACTCGGAGGGCGTGGTGTAGCCGACGGTGTCTGGGATGTTGATGGTGCGGGCGCCCTCGGCGATGGCGACGGCGACCATGGCGTCGAGGAAGGCGGGGTCGGTGCGGGTTGCGTCCATGGGCGAGAACTCGACGTCGTCGACGAGGGCGCGGGCGCGGCGGACGGACTCACCGGCGAGGTCGAGCGCCTGTTGCCGGGAGATCTTCATCTGGTGCTCGAGGTGGATGTCAGAGGAGGAGAGGAAGGTGTGGATGCGGCTCAAGGACGCGGGCTCGACGGCGCGGGCGGCGATATCGATGTCGAGGGGCTTGGCGCGGGCGAGCGCGGCGATGCGAAGGCCGGTGACCTCGCGGGCGATGGTGCGGACGGACTCGAAGTCGCCGGCGGAGGAGACGGGGAAGCCGGCCTCGATGATGTCGACGCCGAGGCGCGCGAGCTGATGGGCGAAGCGGAGCTTCTCGTCGTGGTGCATGGTGCAGCCGGGGCTCTGCTCGCCGTCGCGCAGGGTGGTGTCGAAGAAGAGGATGCGGTTCGGGTCGGGGCTGGAGTGTGGGGTCACAAGGCCATCCTGCGGTGCGTCGGCGGGTGCATCAACGGCATGGGATCAGCATAACGTGGTGTTATGCAGTTGAGAGTGTCTATCATTAGAAGTAATTGGATCATGAGCGTTCCTGATGGATGTGGCGTCGACAGTGGACGCAAGGTGAGGTGCAGTGGACCTGGTGCAGATGGAGACCTTTCTGGCGGTCGCGGAGGAGCGCAGCTTCTCGCGCGCGGCGGTGCGTCTGCATCGTACGCAACCGGCGATCAGCCAGGCAATTGCGAAGCTTGAAGCGGAGCTGGGCGAGGTACTGTTCGAGCGATCGCTGCGCGATGGGACGCTGACCGCGGCCGGTGAGGTGCTGCGGGAGTACGCGGCGAAGCTGCTGAACCTGCGGACGGATGCGACCAACGCACTCGGAGACCTGCGGGCGCTGCACCGAGGACGGCTCAACCTGGCAGCCAATGAGTACACGTGCCTGTATCTGCTGCCGCTGCTGAGCGAGTTCCGGCGGCTGCATCCGGAGGTGAAGCTGACCGTGCAGCGGGCGCTGGCGAGTCGCATTCCAGATGAGGTGCTGATGCACACGGTGGAGATGGGTGTGGTGTCGTTCCGGCCGGACGATCCGCAGCTGGTCTCGACGGCGGTGTATCGTGACCGGCTGGCGCTGGTGGTGAATCCCCGGCACGCGCTGGCGCGGGAGGAGACGGTGTCGATACGGCAGCTGAGGCGATGCACGTTTGTGGCGCACAACATTCCGTCGCCGCAGCGGCAGAAGGTGATTCAGGCGTTCCGGCAGCACAAGGTGACGCTGCAGATGGGGGTGGAGCTGCCGTCGATCGAGGCGATCAAGCGGTTTGTGGAGATGAGCGACGGGGTCGCGCTGGTGCCGGGGTTGAGCGTACGGGCGGAGCTGACGGCGGGATCGCTGGTGCAGGTGGCCGTGCCCGAACTGCAGATGGAGAGGAAGTTACGGCTGGTGCACCGGCGGCAAGCGAGCCTCTCGCACGCAGCGGTCGCGTTTCTGGGAGTGGTGGAGCGGCATGCGGCGCGGCATGGCGAGCCATTTCTGTTTGTTGAGGAGCGCCGGCGATAGATCTGCGCAGAGCTGGAGGGTGCGGGGAGGAACAGTGCCGATGCGACACGCGCATGGGTGTCGGGCGGGAATAGGATGGGATGCCGCGACATTTGGCGGCGCAGGCGGTTAGATAGGAAGGAGCCGGAGCTGAGGCTCGTGGCTGCAAGAGAAGGAGAGTGTATGAGAGAGATCACGATGCTGGGCAGCGTGCGAAGACTTGCCATGGTGGCGGTGTGCGGGGCGGCGATGACTGCGACGTTGAGCGCGGTACCGCTGGCGGCACAGGATGCTCCACCGCCGCAGCAGGGAGGCGGACCACCGGAGGGCGGACGGCGTGATCCGGCGGAGATGCAGGCGCGACGGCTGCAGATGATGACGAAGCAGTTGAATCTGTCGCCCGACCAGGTGACGCAGATCAAGGCGATCGACGACGATCAGATGACGCAGATGCACGCGCTGCACGATGACACCTCGACGCCGCAGGCAGATAAGCGGACGAAGATGATGGCGATCCGGCAGGCCTCGATGGAGAAGACGCGTGCTGTGCTGAACGACGAGCAGAAGACGAAGTTCGATGCCATGGAGGCGCGGCACCGGGAGCATGGACGGGGTGAGGGCCAGGGAGGGGATGGACCACCGCCTCCTCCGCAGCAGTAGAGCGCGCCGGGACCAGTGGCGGGGTGCAGCACCGGCTGGGCGAGGGTGATCGTTCTGGCCGGTGCCGGCGTGCGCTTCGTACGCCGATGCCGGCGAGCGCAATGTCATTTGGTGCGCTGTTGAAGTCGATGGCTGCGGGTACAATTAGAGCAAGCGCGCGGCGCTGTGTCTCTTACACGAAGTCTCGTCGGTGCCAGTGGTCGCCCGGGCGGAGTGCAGGAACGCTGGAGGGTGTACGAAGGCATGATGAAGACGATGGTTTTGGGCGCGCTGATGTTGTCAGCGGCCGCCGGTGTTGCGCAGGAGAGCCGGCAAGACGTGAGTGTGAGCGCGACCTCGGTGGTAACGCCCGATGTGCATGGAACTGGTGGAAACGAGCAGAGCGCGACCATACCACCCGTGGGCTTTCTAGGCAGCTATCGTTACATGCTGACGCCCCGCAGTGCGGTCGAGGCGAACTACTCGTTTGCGCAGAATGATCTCCGGTTCAACACGGAGAATCTGAGGAATGTTCGGATTCACAGCCGCGAGCAGGAGTTCTCTGCGGCCTATGTGTACAGCCTCAACTTTCACAATTTCAGTCCGTTTGTCGAGGGTGGCGTCGGCGCGGTGTTCTTCTCGCCGATCCTTGACTTTCGGACCAACAATCTCGACACAAAGCGGACGACGGCTCTGGGCGGGTTGTTTGGGGGCGGCGTGGCGTATGAGCTGAGCCCGAGCTTCGATATCCGGGCGGAGTATCGCGGGTTCGTGCTGAAGGCTCCGGACTTCGGTCTGAGCTTTCTGAATACGAATCGGTACGAGGTGATCTCGATTCCGGCGATCGGCGTGGCGTACCACTTCTAGAGTCTGTGTGTGTGCGAGTGTAAGCCCCGGCCATGGCCGGGGCTTCGCTGTGTGGCGAGCACGAGTCTAGTGAAAGTGGTAGGCGGCACCGATGGAGAGGACGAGGGGGGTGAGACCGGTGGGGGGGAAGCCGGGCCAGTTCTGGTACTCGAAGTCGCCGCGAACATTGAGCCACGGTCGGACGCGAACATCGGCTCCGGCGCCGAGCGCGAAGATGTTGTAGGCAAGGTTGGCACAGGCGACGCTCTGGCTGGCGGGCAGCGGGCAGGCGGGAAAGTTAAAGACGCCGCGGCCGACGAGAGCCTTAAGATAGGGGGCGGCGGGGCCGTAGTGGCGGAGGTAGCGGCCGCCGATCTCGTAGGTCTTTTCGTAGAGTGGGTTGCCGTTGCCGGCCTGGACGAAGTGGAAGTTCGCCTCGACGCCGAAGTGTTCGCGGAAGTCGAAGTCAGCGTAGGCGTTGAGGCCGTTGAAGCGCTTGCCGTAGTCGGACGCGGCGGTTGAGAAGCCGCCGCCGATCTGGAGATCCCCAGCGCGCGAAGCCGTCGGAGAGGCCTGGGCGCGCAGCAGGGTAGGGGCACCGATGAGTGACAGGATGAGCAAGATCCGGGTGAACAACTGCGATGTCCTCATAGGCGGGATGGCGGCACTCGCGGCCAGACGGCCCGGGTGATAGGCCGGCGTGTCAGGCGGTGGCTGGTCAGAAGACGTAGGCTGCACCGAAGGTGGTGACGTATGGGGTCAGGCCGCTGCCGAAGCCGGGCCACTTTTGATACTCGAAGTCGATGGCGCGGATGTTGACGTGGGGCGTGGCGCGGATGTCGACGCCGCCGCCGCCGCCGTACACGCCATAGCCAGTCGAGGTGTGGGGACGGTTATCGTACTGGGTCTGGAAGACGCCGTAACCGAAGACGATCTTGGCGTAGGGATCGAGGCGCTTGTAGTGGAAGACGTACCGGGGTCCGATGAGATAGCTGTCTTCGCCGATGTCGAGCGGTGTGAAGTAGCTGACCTTGTGCGCGACTGCTTCAACGCCGATATGGTAAGTGAGGTCGAGATCAGCGTAGACGGAGATGCCCTCGATGTACTTCTGGCCGTAGTCCGGACCTGCGACCGAGTAGCCGGCGCCAACCTGCAGGCTGCCGGTGCGCGAGGCGGTGGGGGCCGCCTGTGCGTGCAGTTGAGTTGCGACGCCGCCAAGAAGGAGGCCGATGGCGACCGTAAGCGCGAGTCGTTTCATGTGGATCTCCTTGAGTGAGCGCGGCCGCAGCCGACGAGACGAGGTGGCAAGGTGAGCACAAGTGTGGGACGGGAGAGAGGACTCTCTCCCGTTTTGGGTGGGCACGCTCACTGCTGCGGTGGCGCGGCGGGCTGCGCCGGTGCGTTGGAGGCGGGAGCCGGAGCCGCGGCGCCTGTGGTCTCCGCAGGTGCGGTTGCATTGGGATCGACCGTTGCCGGTGTGGTGGCTGCAGCTGCTGGGGCAGCAGCGGGCGCTGCGGCCGGGTCGGCGGGTGGCTTGTAGTAGCTGAGCTTCAGGTAGACGGGCTCGACCTCGAACGGCATCTTGTCGGCGGGAGTCAGGAGCGGTTCAAAGGCGGCGTGCATGGTGATGACCTGGTCGGTCCAGGGATCGAAGCGAAGGAAGCTCGAGAGCGGCATGGCTGCCTGCTGCTGGAGGTTCTTCATGTCGAGCTTCTGGCCCTTGCCCACGAGCGCCTGCATCCAGAAGGTCGGGTCGCTGTCACTCTTGGTGAGGCCATCGCCAAGCATGGGCTCGTTGAGCGCCTTGAGTGCCTTGACGCGGGTCTGGAGCTGTTGCAGGTAGAGGCCGAAGTACTGCTGTCCGTCGGCGAGCTCTTTCGCGTTCAGCAGCTCGATGGCCTTCTTGGCGGCTGCGGTGTTATCAGCGTCGGTGTGGTGCATGGGGATGCGATTGAAGACCGAGGTAGTGGGGAAGAGGAGGCGGTCGCTGAAGGCGTACTTGGTATCGAGGCGATGACCGAGGATGATGTGAGCGATCTGGAAGGCGAGGATGGCGTTGAGATTGCCCATCTGCTGCGCGCCGTCCTGGGTGACAATGCCCGTGGTGTCGAGGAGGCTCTTTGAGACGATGATGGTGTTGCCGATGGCGATCGACTCGAGCGGCTGGGTGAGCATCGTGCGAACGCGGATCGGACGGGAGACGGTGATGTTGTTGTAGGCGAGGATGTTGCCGGCGAGGGCTTCGAGCGTCTTGTCGAAGTCGCTGGGAGCGTCGAGCAGACCGGCCTGAAAGAGGCGCTCGACGACGTTGTCCTCGGCCTGTTTGACCCACTCACGCTGCGCGCCGAGAGGGCTCACGTCCTGGGCGTCGTTGGAGACGTCGTTGGCGCCGACGACTTCGACGGAGGTGTTCTCGGCCTCGGGCGGCGGCACCTTGAGGACGTAGCCCCAGATGTGATTGATGGCCTTGAACTTGAGCGTACGGGCCGGGCTCTTTGGATCGCTCTCCTCGACGTAGAAGGAGGTGGGGAGCCAGAGGTTGGGCTGCACGTTGGTGCGCCAGCTGTCAAAGTGGTAGTACTCCGAGATGGTCTTCTCCGAGCCGGCGAAGTCGCCGTTGAAGCGGACGATGTTGCCGGTCCTGGTCTCGATCCAGATGCGGCCGTCGAAGCGGCCGACCACCTTCTTGCCCTCAATCGGAGCGACGTCGAAGACGGCGGTAGGCGTGTTGCCGAGAAAGTCGTTCCGGACGAAGGCGAAGGTGTAGTGCTGCCGGTCGTAGTCCTTGGAGTCCAGCAGGATCATCTGGACGAAGCCGGCGGCGTGGAAGTTCAGATGGAGGCTTGAGCCGAGGCCGGTGATGTACGAGGTGGAGTGCTTGAGGAAGGAGAGCTTGCCGCCGTTCTGGGTTCCCTTGGCGGTGTCTTCGTTTACCTGATACTGGCTGTCATTGATGATCTTCTCGAAGGAGACGCGCCCGAGGAAGTGCTGATCGGACTCCGGCACCTGGCTGAGGAGAGGATCGGGCCGCATATTCTGGATGTACGTCTCGACGAGCGGCGCGCGCTCCTTGACGACCTTGATGACCTCCTTCTCGCGGACGATGGACTTGTCGATGAGGGCGTTCTGGCTGGGCGTCGGCTTGCGGGAGGGGAGGAACTGGTCCTCGCTGCCCTTCTTCTTCTTGCCCAGGAGCGGCACTTTGGCGGCTCCCGCCGGCAGGGCGGCGGCTGCGAGTGTCAGCAGCAGAGCGGCAGTGATGGATTTCCGGAAGATCATGTGGGGAGCTCCTGCGGTGACCTTACCGGTCAGCCTTGGTTGAACTTGATGCTAGATGAAGTGAAGGTTGTCCGGAAGTTACCCGGCAAGCTGGAAAGCTACGTTGACAACACCCTCCCAGGGGACGGGGTTGCCGGTCGCGTCGGTTGCGGGCGAGAAGCGCATGCCTTGGGCGACGCGGAGTGCGGCCTGATCGAGACCGTGGCCGAGACCGCTCGAGATGCCGAGGACCTCGACGGCGCCGCTCGAGAGGACGCGAAGGCGAACGGCGACGGTGCCCTCGAGGTGCATGTCCTTGGCCTCGGTGGTGTACTCGGGGCGAGGCTTGAAGAGGACCTTGGGGGCGTGACCGACGACGGCGGGTGCTGCCTGCACGGGTTTGGGCAGGGTGGGCTGCTGGACCTGGCCGAGGTTGACGGGGCCGGCGACCTTGCCGGTGGCATTGAGCGGGCCGGTGCCCCCGGCGACGCCAAGTTTGACGCCGGTTACGGCGTGGTTGCCGTTGCCGGCCATGTTCTGGCTGTTGGGCGAGCCGGAGCCGAGCGAGACCTTGGTGGCGCCCAGGCCGGTGTTGGAGGCGGGCATGCCGGCGGCGCCGCGGTTGCCGAGGTTGATGGCGGAGGTCGCGGGGCGGTTCGACGGGGCGATGGGGTTATCACGCTGACCAAGCGAGACTGCGGCCGGGTGATTGGTCGCCACGACGGTTGCGGGGGTGGCCTGGCCGAGGTTGACGACCTTGGGTGCCGGCGGCGGAGTGACGGCCTTAGGCGGCGCGGGCTGGATGATGGGGACGGGCTTCTCCATCTTGACCTCGATCGGCTTCGGCGGGTCCGGCAGTTTCACCTGAGGCACATTGATCTTGGGCGGCTCGGGCAGCTTGATCTTGGGCGGGGGAGGCAGCTTGATCTTGGGCTTGACCGGCTCGGGCTCGACCTTTTTGATCGGGATGGGCTCGGTCAAGGTGGTGAGTTTGATGTGCTTGTCCATCGACTTCTTGGCCGCGGCGCCGATGATGATGACCACGAGAGCGATGATGATGTTCAACGAGATCGAGGTGAAGAGCGAGGCTTTGCTCTGCTGACCGTCGTTGAGGACGCCAAAGTGAGAGAACTGGATGTTCTTTGGCGGGTTGGGGTCGTCACTGCGAAGCGGAAGCGGCTTAGGCATGGGGAGAGTCCTTGGAGGTGGTCTCGTACAGGTACACGGCCGACGAGTTCACTGAGTGTTCCATTGCAAAGGTCTGGGGCGGGCAGATGAAGGCCGCTCGGTGGATGCATCGGGGCAGCTTGCGCGGCCGACCGGACCCACCGAAAAAGCGGCACCGGCTGGGAGTGGAGACTTGCCGGGAGAGGGGTATAAGAGACAGACGGGCAAACGGCGAGAAAGGGTTGTTGCCGAGCGTTCCATCGTCATCAACATTTGCGATTGTCATGGCTCGGTAACGACCCTTCGTCACTGGGGACAGTGTGCCGGAGAGCCGGTTTCGTGGCACTGGTACTTTGGTTGTATAAGTAGACACTCACCTTGGGAGGTGTGCGTGAAGGTTCTGGTGACGGGGGGTGCGGGGTACGTTGGGGGCACGGTTGCTCGCTTGTTACTCACTGAGGGGCATGAGGTTACGATCGTTGACAACCTCTGTCACAGTCGTCGCAGAGCGCTTCCGGAGGCTGCAACCTTCGTGGAGTTGGACTTGGCGGACCGGGAGTCTCTGGACCGAGTCTTGGGCCACGAGCGATTCGACGGTGTAATGCACTTTGCCGCGTTGATCGAGGCCGGCGAGAGTATGCAACGGCCGGAGCTCTACTTTCGCAATAACACTGCCTCCACACTGACGCTGCTCGAGTCGATGCTGTCGACCGGACACACGCGCCTGGTGTTCAGCTCGACGGCTGCCTGCTACGGCGAGCCTGAGCGCACTCCCATTCTAGAGGATGCGGCGCTGAAACCGACGAACGCGTATGGAGAAAGCAAGCTGCTGGTCGAGCACATGCTCACGTGGCTGAACCGGATTCACGGATTTCGCTATGCAAGTCTGCGCTACTTCAACGTGGCCGGTGCGGTGGAGGGCTATGGCGAGGCTCACGAGCCGGAGTCGCACATCATCCCGCTGATCCTGGATGTGGCGCTGGGGCGGAGGGAGAGTATCAAGATCTTTGGGACGGACTACCCGACCAAGGATGGCACGTGCGTGCGGGACTACATCCACGTGGCGGACCTAGCGCGGGCGCACCTGCTGGCGCTCGAGGCGCTCGACCACCAGCCGCGGCTGATCTACAACATCGGCAACGGGCAGGGGTTTACGGTGCGCGAGGTGATCGACGCCGTACGACGGGTGACGGGGAAGACGATCACGGTGGTCGAGGAGCCGCGGCGGCCGGGTGATCCGGCGGTACTGGTGGCGTCGTCGGAGAAGATCAAGACGGAGCTGGGGTGGTCGCCGAAGTTTGCCGACCTGGACACGATTGTGGCGTCGGCGTGGTCGTGGCACCAGCGGCGGTACGCGTAGAGCTCAATGAGCGGAGGTCTGGCGTGCGAGGGCCTGTGCGCGGGCGTCACGAAGCCGGTTGGGCGCGGGGTCGAGCAGGCCGTCGCGAACCGCGGCGCGGTAGCCGCCGGTGTAGATGGAGTACATGACGGCAAGCGCGCAGCCGACGCCGAAGGCGAAGCCGAGAAAGAAGCCGAGCAGAGCCGTGGTTGAGAAGTCCATGGGCGAGGAGAGCCTCTGCGGGTAAGTCTACGCGGAGGGGTGAGCGGTGCTCTTCTGCAGGAGGGCTGTTCAGGAGCGCGAGGACGTGGCGGCTGGCGTGGCCTGCATGGCGGGGGCGGGAGCCTGGAAGAGTTTGAGGGCGCTCTGGACGGTGTGCTTGAGGCCCCATGCCGTGGGCAGGACCACAATGGCCCAGGCGAGCATGAGAAGGATGGGTGAAGACGCGGCCGGGTTGGTGGTGCCGGGTGTCTGGTGAGTCATCTGGAGCTCCTCTTTGCGCGCTCGTTCTCGAGCTGTGTCTGTGCGGACGGCGGTTCAGTCAGCCGCGATGCTGGTCGCGGGGGCGGGCTTTTCCTGAAGCCAGTACTGCTGGTCGACGGGCCGGATGAGGAGATTGGCGAGGAAGCCGACGACGAGCAGGCCGGTCATGATGTGCAGGATGAGCGGATAGGCGTTCTCCTTGGGCAGCTTGCCGGCGACGTAGTGATCGAGGATGCCATTGACGATGAGCGGGCCGACGATGCCGGCGGTCGACCAGGCGGTGAGCACACGACCGTGGATGGCGGAGACGTTGTACCCGCCGAAGAGGTCTTTGAGGTAGGCGGGGATAGTAGCGAAGCCGCCGCCGTACATCGAGATCACAAAGGCGGCGATGAGAACGAAGAGGGGGACGGAGTTGAGGCGATTCTCGCGCGTGAGGGGGAGGAGGAAGAAGAGGATGGGGCCAAGGACGAAGAAGATGGCGTAGGTGGCTCTGCGGCCGAGGAAGTCCGAGACCGAGGCCCAGAGAAAGCGGCCGGCCATGTTGAAGACGCTGAGCACGCCGACGAAGCCGACGGCGGCGGCGGCGCCGATGCGGCCGTGGAAGAAGTCCTGGATCATGGGCGAGGCCTGCTCGAGGATGCCGATGCCGGCGGTGACGTTGGTGAAAAGGACGATCCAGAGCAGCCAGAACTGCGGTGTGCGCCAGGCATGGGCGACATCGACGTTGTGGGTGGAGATCAGGGCGGAGTGGCGGGTGGGGGCGGTGAAGCCAGCTGGCTTCCAGTCTTTCGAGGGAACGCGGATCATGAAGACACCGAACATCATGAAGGCGAAGTAGAGGCTGCCCATGGTCATCATGGTGTACGGGATCGAGGGCTGGCCGTGCGCTTTGAAGGCTGCCATGAGGTTATTGGCGAGCGGGCCGCCGATCATGGCGCCGCCGCCGAAGCCCATGATGGCAAGGCCGGTTGCGAGGCCGGGGCGGTCGGGAAACCACTTGATGAGGGTGGAGACAGGCGAGATGTAGCCGAGGCCCAGGCCCACGCCACCGATGACACCATAGCCGAGATAGAGCAGGGCGAGCTGGTGGGTGCTGGCGCCGAGGGACGCGATCCAGAAGCCGGCGCCGAAGCAGACGGCGGCGTAGAACATGGCGCGGCGGGGTCCGGCCCGCTCAAGCCACGCGCCGAAGAGGGCGGCGGAGATGCCGAGGAAGGCGATGGCGATCGAGAAGATGTAGCCGATCTCTTTGAGGTTCCAGGCGCTGCCATCGGCGGCGTGGAGGGCGAGCAGTGGATTTTTGAAGACGGAGAAGGCGTAGACCTGGCCGATGGAGAGGTGAATGGCCAGAGCAGCGGGCGGGACCAGCCAGCGGCTATAGCCGGCGGGCGCCAGGGAACGGTCGCGATCGAGAAAAGCAAATGCCATGAGGTACCCCGAGTTCGGCGTCGAGGTACAAGGGCCCGGGACGTCGGTTCTATGCCAAGGACGAGTGTCTGCGCAATGCAGATGCCCTGTCAGAGATAGACGCTTGGCGAGGTGAGCGAGATACCTCAGCCATGCGAGTGCACAGGTTTGCTCCGAGAGAGGGTCCTAGGGTAGCGTCAAAGCGGCAACGGCCCGGGTAAGGCCAAGCATGACCCTGTGCATCCGGCGACAGGCCGTTGCTGAATGGAGAGATCCCCGAGATATGGCGACGACTGACGTCAACCTGACTTCCAGCCTGCAGGAGCGCAGGAGCTTTCCGCCACCGGCGGAGTTTGCGGCCAGGGCGCATGTGGGAAGCCGGGAGCAGTACGAGGCGATGTACAGGCGAAGTATTGAGGACCCGGACGGCTTCTGGGGCGAGGCGGCGGCGGAGCTGGAGTGGTTTGCGCCGTGGACGCGGGTGACGGAGGGTGAGGCGCAGCACACAAGGTGGTTTGTGGGCGGCAAGCTGAACCTGTGCCACAACTGCGTCGATCGGCATGCGCTGGGCGGGCGGGCGGAGAAGGTGGCTCTGATCTGGGAGGGAGAGCCGGGTGAGGTGCGACGGCTGACCTACGGCGAGTTGCACGGCGAGGTGCAGCGCTTTGCGAGTGCGTTGCGTGCCCAGGGGGTGGGCAAGGGCGATCGCGTGGCGATCTATATGGGCATGTGCCCCGAGCTGGCGATCGCGGTGCTGGGGTGTGCGCGCCTCGGGGCGGTGCACTCGGTGATCTTCGGCGGCTTCGCGGCGCATGCGCTGATCGACCGGATCAACGATTCGGGATGCGTGGCGGTGGTGACGCAGGACACGAGCTATCGACGGGGGGCTGAGGTAAAGCTGAAGGCGATCGTCGATGAGGCGCTGGAGAGGTGTCCCACGGTGCGGAGTGTGGTGGTGTACCGGCGATCGGGCAGCGCGGTCGCCATGAAGGCAGGACGCGATGTGTGGTGGCATGACGTGGTCGGGGATGCGAAGGCGGAGTGCGCGCCGGAGTGGATGGACGCGGAGGATCCGCTGTACCTGCTTTACACGTCGGGGACGACGGGAAAGCCGAAGGGACTGGTGCACACCACGGGCGGGTATGCGGTGGGGACGTATCTGACGAGCAAGTACGTCTTCGATCTGCGGCCGGACGACGTGTACTGGTGCACGGCGGATATTGGGTGGGTGACGGGGCACAGCTATGTGATCTACGGGCCGCTGGCGAACGGGGTGACGGTGGTGCTGTACGAGGGAGCGCCAAACTGGCCCGAGCCGGACCGGTTCTGGAGAGTGGTGGACGATCACAAGGTGTCGGTGTTCTACACGGCGCCGACCGCGATCCGGGCGTTTCTCAAGTGGGGTGACGCGTGGGTGCGGCGGCACTCGCTGGCGAGCCTGCGGCTGCTGGGTACGGTTGGCGAGCCGATCAATCCGGAGGCGTGGATGTGGTTTCACCGGGAGGTTGGCAAGGAGCGATGCCCCATTGTGGACACATGGTGGCAGACGGAGACAGGGATGCACATGATCGCACCGATGCCGGGTGCGGTCGCGACCAAGCCGGGGTCGGCGACGCGGCCGTTCTTCGGGATTGTGCCGGAGGTGGTCACAAAAGAGGGAGTGCCGGTGCCGGCAGGACAGGGTGGGCTGCTGGTCATTCGCAAGCCCTGGCCGGCGATGGCGCGGACGATCTATGGAGATCAGGCGCGATATGAGGAGACGTACTGGAGCGAGGTGCCGGGGAGCTACTTCACCGGGGATGGCGCGCGGATGGATGAGGACGGCTACTTCTGGCTGATGGGGAGAGTGGACGACGTGATTAACGTGAGCGGGCACCGGCTGGGGACGATGGAGGTGGAGAGCGCGCTGGTGGCGCACCCGAAGGTGGCGGAGGCGGCCGTGGTAGGGCGGCCGGACGAGATGAAGGGGCAGGCGATCGCGGCGTTTGTGACGCTTGAGGGTGGCTCGCAGCCGAGCGAAGAGCTGAAGCAGGAGCTGCGGCAGTGGGTGGCGAAGGAGATTGGCGCGCTGGCACGGCCGGACGATCTGCGATTCACGGAGGCGCTTCCGAAGACGCGGTCGGGCAAGATCATGCGGCGGCTGCTGCGGGAGCTGGCATCGACGGGCGAGGTGAAGGGGGATACGACGACGCTCGAAGACTTTGCGGTGATCGCGTCATTGCGGGGAGACGAAGACTGAGGAGTGTTTCTAGCGGAGGGTGACGCTGGGCTTAATGGGCAGGGTGAAGTGGAAGGTGGTGCCCTTGCCGGGGGCGCTGGTGGCCCAGATACGGCCGCCGTGCTGGGCGATGATGCTGCGACAGATGGCAAGTCCGAGGCCGGTGCCGCCCATGGCGCGGGAGTCGGAGGCGTCGACCTGCTGAAAACGCTCGAAGATGTTTTCGAGCTTGTCGGCGGGGATGCCGCGGCCGAAGTCACGAACTTCGAGGAGGGCCTCGTTCTCGTCGACCTGCTCGGCGCTGAGGATGACCTCGCTGCCGGTCGGGGAGAACTTGACGGCGTTCGAGATGAGATTGGTGAGGGCCTGAAGGATGCGATCCGGATCGGCCCAGACGCGAACCGGACCGGGCACGCACGTGATGGAGATGCCTGCCTTGGTCGCGGCGCCCTGCTGCAGGGCGGCGGCGCGGGAGAGCAGGTCGTCGGCGCTCGAAAGGGTGAGCTGGAGCTCGGATTTGCCGCTTGAGATGCGTTCGAGGTCGAGGATGTCGTTGACGAGGCGAACAAGGCGGTCGGTGTTGCCGAGGGCGATCTCGAGCATCTGCTGCATCTTCTCGGGCCGGGCGAGGAGGGCGCCGCCGGTGACGAGGCCGAGCGCGGCGCGAAGCGAGGTAAGGGGGGTGCGGAGCTCGTGCGAGACGGTCGAGATGAACTCATCCTTCATGCGGTCGAGGGCGCGACGCTCCGTGGTGTCGGTGAAGGCGACGACGACGCCGATGGCTTTACCGCTCCCGGGGGTTCCGTCGCCGCTGGACTCGATCTGGGGGCGGGCGACGTACTCGACGGGGAAGCTTGAACCGTCTTTGCGGAAGTAGATCTCGTTGGAGACGCGGACGGTCTGCTGGTTGAGCAGGGTGTGGTGGATGGGGCAGTCGGTGTACGGGTACGGCGTGCCATCCGGGTGGCTGTGATGGCTGAGCTCGTGCATGTCGCGGCCGAGCAGCTCTTCGGGTTTGTAGCCGAGCATCTGGGCGGCGGCTGAGTTGACGACGGTGACGCGGCCGTGGAGGTCGAGTCCGTAGATGCCGTCGCCGACGGACTCCAGGATGGAGTCGGACTGGCGGGTGAGGGTGCGGAGCTTGCCTTCGACGCGCGACTGCTCGGTGATATCGACGCCGAAGGCGAGCACGTACGGCTGGCGATCGGGGCTCTCGATGAGCTTGTTGCGGTAGGCGATGACGTGAGTGTCGCCGTTGCGGTGCGAGAGGTTGAGCAGACCCTGCGACTCGCCGGAGTTGCGGATCTCGTCGAGGTAGGCGGGAAGGAGGTAGCGCTTGTTCTCGGCGACGAACTCGGCGAGGGGATGGCCGTTCATCTCCTCGATGGTCCAGCCGAGGCTGTGGGCACCATGTGCGTTGATGGAGAGGATGTTGCCTGCGAGGTCGTGGGTGCCGACCATGCCGAGCGAGCCCTCGACGAGCTGGCGATAGCGCGCCTCACTCTCGCGCAGGGTGGACTCAGCGTGGCGCTGGACGGTGACGTCGATGCCGGTGGCGATGATGAAGCCGACCTGCCCCTGCTGATCGAGCAGCGCGGTGGCGGACCAGGCGATGCGGCGCATGGTGCCGTTGCGACTGAGCCAGCGATTCTCAAAGGTGGCCGGGACGTTGCCGGCGCGGAGCTGGTCGAAGGTCGCGATGGCCGAGGGCACGTCTTCTTCGGGGACGAGCTTGTCCCAGGCGTAGCGGCCGACGAGGATGTTGAAGTCGTAGCCGCTGGCGATCTCGCAGGCGCGGTTGAAGCGAACGATGCGGC
>CAXTVA010000003.1:0-316198 GCA_964247625.1 uncultured Acidobacteriaceae bacterium | reverse complement strand
GCCGCCGGCCGCCCCGGCCACATCTTCAACCTCGGCCACGGCATCGTCCCCGGCACCCCCGTTGACAACGTCATCCAGGTCGTCCGCTGGGTGAAGGAGTACATCCTGCCATGACCCCAAGATCCGCCATCTTGCTTCTCGCCCACGGCACCCCCGACACCCTCGGCGAGATGGCCGAGTACCTCGGCAAAGTCACCAATGGCCGCCCCATGCCCGCCGAGGTCGTCCAGGAGCTCCAGCACCGCTACGGCGAGATCGGCCTCGGCGAAACCCCCGGCGACGAGCCCCCGCCCCTCACCAAATGGACCCTCCTCCAGGCCCGCCTGCTCGAGGCCGCCCTCGCCCATCAGCCCGTCGCGGTCGGCAGCGACAATCCCGCTGAACCCGGCACCCCCGTCTACGTCGGCATGCGCAACTGGCGCCCCTACATCGCCGACGTCATCGCGCAGATGCGCGCCGACGGCATCACCCGCGTCAAAGCCATCTGCCTCGCCCCCCAGAACTCCCGCACCTCCGTCGGCCTCTACCGCGCCGCCGTCCTCCGCGCCGCCGAGGGCCTCGAGACCGAGTTCGTCGCCGGCTGGGCCGAGCACCCGCTCCTCGCCCAGGCCTTCGCCGAGTGCCTCTGGCCCGCCTGGGCCGAGGCCTGTGCCGTCACCCGCACCCGCGTCCCCGTCCTCTTCACCGCGCACTCCGTCCCTTGCCGCACCATCAGCACCGGCTCCGCCTCCACCATCGGCGCCCGCCCCGGCACCCCCGAGCAACAGACCCCCGACCCCTACCCCGTCGAAGCCAAGCGCACCGCCACCCTCGTCGCCGGTCGCATGCGCCCCGTCGGCATGCGCGACGAAGACTGGTTCTTCGCCTTCCAGAGCCAGGGCGTCAGCGGCGGCCCCTGGATCGGCCCCTCCGTCGAAGACACCCTCCAGGCCCTCGCCATCGCCGGCCATAAAGGCGTCGTCATGCAGCCCGTCGGCTTCCTCTGCGACCACGTCGAGATCCTCTACGACATTGACATCGCCTTCCGCGAGACCGCCCGTGAACTCGGCCTCCAGCTCTGGCGCGCCCAGAGCCTGAACGCCTCCCCCACCCTCATCCGCGCCCTCGCCGAGGTCGCCACCGGCCACTACCGCGCCGATGTCTTCGAACACGAAGCCCCCCTCGCCCTCCAGGCCTGACATGCCCTCTCGCCCGATCTCCTGCACCCGCACACGCGTACGCAGGAGACCCCGATGAAGCGCATCGCTATCCTCGGCGGCGGTCTCTCCGGCCTCACCGCCGCCTACGAGCTCACCCGCCGGCAGGCCGCCGGCGCCGACCTTGCCGTCACCCTCTTCGAGGCCTCGAACCGCCTCGGCGGCATCATCGAGACTGTTCGCCAGGACGGCTTCCTCCTCGAGTGCGGCCCCGACGGCTGGGTCAGCGAGAAGCCCTGGGCTCGCGACCTCGCGGTCGAACTCGGCCTTGAGGGCGAGCTCCTCCCCTCCAACGACCGCACCCGCAAGACCTGGATCCTCCGCCACAATTGCCTTGTCGCCATGCCCGACGGCATGCGCATGATGGTCCCCACGGATCTCGACGCCCTCGACCGCTCCGCCCTCTTCAGCCCCCGCGCCATTCGCGCCTACCGCGCCGAGCCCGGCCGCGCCCAGGAGCTCCTCGCCCGCATCCCCGATGGTGACGAGAGCGTCGCCAGCTTCACCCTCCGCCACTTCGGCCGCGAGGTCCTCGAGACCATCGCCGCCCCCCTGCTCTCAGGCGTCTTTGGTGGCGACGTCCATCGCCTCAGCGTGCGCGCCGTGATGCCCTCCTTCGTCGCCCTCGAGCGCAGCCATGGCTCCCTTATCCTCGGCCTTCAGACCCGCGCCCGGCAGCGCGGCGCACCCCTCGCCAGTCCCCTCGGCCCTCTGAATCTCCCAGGTCTCCAAGCTTCCCTGCATCTCTCAAATTCGCTAGACCCGCTCGATCGCCTGGACCTCCTCGACCCTGCAGCCGAGCCAGCCCCCAGTGGAGGCGACCAGATCCTCGCCGTCGGCGAGCTCGACGTCGCCTCCCCCGACACTCACTCCCCCCGCTCCGTCTTCATGCAAACGACCGACACCCGTGAGCCGCAGAGCCTCTTCACCACTCTGCGCTCCGGTCTGAGCACCCTCACCGACACCCTCGCCGACCACCTCCCCCTAGGCACCGTGCACCTCGAGACCCCGGTCGTTGCCGTCGAGCCCGCCGGCGGCCAGTGGCTCGTCCATACCCTCACCTGCCCACCGCCGGCAACCGTGTGCGGCATGCATCCAAAACTGGCCTTCGTGACCTCCAAAGGCCACCGCGTGCACACCAAAGACGTGTTTGATCACGTGCTCTTTGCCACCCCGCTGCCCGTGACACGATCTCTCCTGACCGCCCTCGACGCCCGCTCTGCCCGCCTCCTTCCCACCAACGCCAGCTCCGCCATCATCGTCGCCCTCGCCTGGCAGAACCCCGCGAAGCCTACCCGACCTGTCGGCAGCGGCTCGCATCTCCTTCATAACACAATGGCTTACCCGGACCCCGCCTTCACCCCGCCGGTGGGCTTCGGCCTCCTCGTCCCGCCTCCGCGCGGCCTCCGCGCCCTCACCGGCCACCGGCTCCTTGCCACGACCTTCGTCGAGCAGAAGTTCGCCCACCGCGCCCCCGCCAACGCCCGCGTCCTGCGCGCCTTCTTCGGCGGCATCGCCGCTCGCAGCCTTCGTAACGCCTCCGATAACTCACTCATTCAGCTCGCCTTACGCGAGCTCACCGAGATCCTCGGCCCGCTTCCCACCGCCACCCCCCTCACCGTCGTCCGCCGCTGGCCCGCAAGCCTCCCCCAATACGAAGTCGGCCACCTCGACCGCATCGTCGCCCTCGAAGCCCGCCTCAGAGAGCTTCCAGGCCTGCACCTCCTGGGTAACGCCCTTCACGGCGTCGGCGTGCCCGACCTCATCCGCGACGCCCGAGCACTCGCTCACCGCCTCTACTAAGACTTTATCTTTCAGATATTTGCGAAAGGATAGCGGCACGCCAGCTCCCACGGCCCACCCAGGTAGTGCCATAGCTCCAGCCCCTGCGCCTCGACCGTCATCGGCACAAACGTTCGTTCCATCTGCGCCAGCAGCGTTCGCGCTGCCTCCGGGGTGACTTTGTTCTGCACCACGACGTGCGGCTGAAAACGCTGCCGGTCCTGCGCCGAGATCTCCCCCGCAAACGCCTCGGTCAACCGGTTGTGCAGCGTTAGCAACTCCTTTGATTGCAACCGGTACGCGACGCCCTTGCCCAACGATCGCAGCCCGGTGACCTCCATCACAAAGGGAGTCCGCTCTCCCGCTGCCCGCTCCAGCTCTTCCGCAACTTCGCGCGTCGCTGGTAACGTGTGAAAGAGCGTCAAGTGTGCCGCAATCTGATTCCGCTCCGGCGGAAAGTGCTGCTGGCGCAACGCTTCAAAGTGCGCCTGCGACTTCGAATCCATCTGTAACGTGAGCACGTCAGTCATCTCTCAACAGATGCCTTCTGCACGCCGTTTGCATTTATTGCAATTAGCGATATACTTATCTCGATCGGTGATTCGGTATGAAGTTGTCGGATAAGCTCAGATATCTGCGAGAGGTCGAAGGCAGCCTGCGCGGCCTCCATCGGGCTATGACCCAACAGGAGCTCGTGCGCGCGATCGCCGCTGAGATGGACTCCTCGCTCAGTCAGAGTTACCTCTCGCAGATTGAGTCCGGCGCCCGCCCGCACCTCACCAACACCAGCCGCCTGCTGCTCGCGAAGTTCTTCCAGGTCCATCCCGGATACCTGGTTGAAGACCCGGAGGGCTACCACGCCGAGCTCCTCTCCGAGCTACGCACGCATGAAGACAAGCTCGACCTCTGGCTCGTCGCGGGCGCCGAACGCTTCCGCAAGGATCCGGATCTCTTCCGCGCTCTCTGCGCCCTGGCGCGACACGAGAGCTCACGCGAGTGCCTTCTGCTGCTGGGCTCCATCCTCGAAACGCCAACCCTGCTCGAGCGCCTGCTCGAGCTCTATCGACCCGTGGAGAAGGCGGCGCTCACCTCAGCGCGCGAGTCGCCATGCGAGCTCACGTCCTCTCGCGCCAAGGTCTCACACCGGCAGCCGCAGCAGCGTTCTCAGCCCTCCCCGCGCGCCAGCGCGGCAAAGGGCAAAGCGATTCGCAACGCGCTCTCGATCTCACCGAAGTCCAATCGCCGGACCGCTAGCAAGAAGGCAGTCCACCACCCGGAGAAGACCCAATGACGTGGGAGATCTTCTACTTCACCTGCTTTGCTCTCGGCCTCGTGCTGTGCGCGCTCTCGCTTATCACGGGCGGTGGCCACGTACACGGCGGTCACCTCCACCTGGGCGGCCATGGGCACGGGCACGCACCTCGCCCGGAAGCGCGGGTCAACCACGCCTCCAGCTCGCCTGCCGCGATCTCCCATAGCATCTCGCCCTTCAACGGCTTCACGCTCACCGCCTTTCTCTGCTGGTTTGGCGGTACGGGCTACTTGCTGAGGACGCACAGCGTCTTCGTCGCGCCGCTCATCCTCCTCTTCGCGACTGTGAGCGGCCTCGCCGGCGCCGGCCTCATCTTCTGGTTCCTCGCCTCCGTCCTGCTACCGCGCGAGCGCGCGCTCACCGCGGAAGAGACCGAGATCACCGGCGTCGTCGGCCGCGTCACCGGCCCGCTCGAGCCCGGCCGAACCGGCGAGATTCTCTACTCACAGCTCGGAGTTCGCCGCTCCGCGCCAGCACGCGCTGAGGGTGGACTGCGCATCGCTCGCGACGCTGAGGTTCTCGTCCTGCGCTACGAGCACGGCATCGCCTATGTGCGCCCGTGGCAGGATCTCGACCTCTGACGACGCCCCTCGGCACACATCCGGCGCAGCTCCCCACGCACTCACGCTCCTCTGCCGCTCTTGAAAGAAGGCACCATGTCGAACTCCGTTATCGTGATCGTCGGCCTCGTCATCCTGGCCACCATCGTTCTCCTCTCGCTGCTCGCCCGCATGTTCCGCAAGGCCGGGCCGAACGAAGCCCTTATCGTCTTCGGCTTCCGCGGTCCGCGCGTCATCAAGGGCCATGGCACCGTCATCTTCCCCGTCGTCGAACACGCTCGCGAGCTCTCGCTCGAGCTGATGAGCTTCGACGTCGCGCCGCAGCAGGACCTCTACACGCGCCAGGGCGTCGCCGTCACTGTCGAGGCCGTCGCGCAGATCAAGGTGCGCTCCGACCAGGAGTCCATCCTCACTGCCGCCGAGCAGTTCCTCACCAAGACACCCGACCAGCGTGAGGGCCTGATTCGCCTCGTCATGGAAGGCCACCTGCGTGGCATCATCGGTCAACTCACCGTCGAGCAGATTGTGAAAGAGCCAGAGATGGTCGCCGAGCGCATGCGCTCCACCTGCGCCGACGACATGAGCAAGATGGGTCTCGAGGTGGTCAGTTTTACTATTCGCGAGGTGCGCGACAAGAACGAGTACATCACCAACATGGGTCGGCCAGACATCGCCCGTATTAAGCGCGACGCCGAGATCGCCTCCGCAGAGGCCGAGCGCGATACGGCCATTCGCCGCGCCAATGCTCTGCGTGAGGCCGCCATCGCCAAGGCCGCCTCCGATCAGGACCGCGTCATCGCCGAGACCGCCTCACTCGCCAAGCAGGCCGAGGCGCAGCGCGATCTCGATATCCAGAAGGCGCAGTTCACCGAGTCCGCCCGTCGCCAGGAGGCACAGGCTGACAAATCGTACGAGCTGCAGACCAACGTCATGCAGCAGAAGGTCATCGCCGAGCAGGTCCGCGTGCAGCAGATCGAGAAAGAGGGCCAGGTCAAGGTGCAGGAGTTCGAGATCCTGCGCAACGAAAAGGAGCTGATCGCGACCGTGCTCAAGCGCTCCGAGATCGACAGGCAGCGCATCGAGAACATGGCCAACGCCGAGCGCGCGCGGCTGATGGCCGAGGCCGAGGGCCGCGCCTCCGCTATCCGCGTGCAGGGCGAAGCCGAGGCTGCCGTTATCTTTCAGAAAGGCGAGGCCGAGGCGAAGGCCATGAACGTCAAGGCCGAGGCCTACCAGGAGTGGTCGCAGGCAGCCGTTGTCGACAAGCTCATCACCAACATGGCCGAGGTCGTCCGCGCTATGAGCGAGCCGCTCGCAAAGGTCGACAAGATCACGATCGTCTCGACCGGTAAGGACTCGAACATCGGTGCGCACAAGCTCACCGGCGAGATGACCGAGATCGCCGCGCAGGTGCCGGCGCTCTTCGAGGCGCTCAGCGGCATGAAGATGTCCGACCTTATGGGCAATATCAAGCAGATGACGCCGCGCAGCACCGACGGCGACAAACCCCGCACCTGAGCCAGCCTGCATGTTGCAACTGAAAGGAGCACAGTCATGGCACTGATGGAACGCGTCACCACTCTTCTTCGCGCCAACCTCAACGACCTCGTCGACAAAGCCGAGGACCCGGAGAAGCTGCTCAAACAACTCGTGCTCGATATGGAGAACCAGCTCCTTCAAGTCAAGACACAGGTCGCCATCGCCATCGCCGATCAGCACCTCCTCGAACGCAAGCGGGCGGAGCATGAGACCGCCGTCGCGGCATGGAAGGAGAAGGCCGCCTTCGCGGTCGCGCGTGGCCGCGATGACATGGCGCGCGAGGCGCTCGACCGGGCCATCTCGCACACGGAGATGACCGCGTCCTTCGCCCAGCAGCTTGAGGATCAGCGCGCCGAGGCCGAGGCCCTTCGCGGCACCTTCCTCAAGCTGCAGCAGAAGCTCACCGAGACGCGCAATCGCTGTGATCTTCTGCTCACTGAGCACCGTCGCACGCGCGCCGTCGGCCGCGCTCATCAGGCCCACGCAGGAGTGGCGGCCTTGAATACTTCCTCGACCGTCGCGCGCAGTCAGGCACGTCTCTCCGACGAGCAGGCGAGCAGCAACGCATCCCGCATCCTCGCCGACGCCGACTCCCTTGAGGATCGCTTTCAGAGGCTCGAGCGAAGTCAGCAGGTCGAGGCACTCCTGGAAGAACTCAAGTCAGAGAAGGCTCTCCCGGCGTAGCCGCAGATTCACGACCGACCGGCTGGGGAGGGAACCCTCGTACAGTAGAGAGGAAGCGAGTTGAGGATCTCTCAACGTCGGAGTTACCCATGCCCTCCCCTCCCGCGCGGCCGTCTCTGGTACTCGCGATCTGTTGCCTCAGCCTCTTGCTGGTCGGAATGGACGTGACGATCGTCAACGTTGCTCTGCCTGCGATTCAGCGAGACCTGCACGCCAACCTCTCCGGACTGCAATGGGTGGTGGATGCCTACACTCTGGTTGTCGCCAGTTTGCTGATGCTGGCCGGCTCGATGTCGGACCGCTTCGGCCGCCGGCTCGTCTTTCAGATTGGCCTCCTCCTCTTCAGCGCCGGATCCCTGCTGTGCAGCGTCGCGCACACGATTGGCACCCTCGTCCTCTTCCGCGCCGTTCAAGGCGTTGGAGCGTCCATGCTCAACCCGGTGGCCCTCTCCATCATCGCGAATGCCTTCCCGCAGCCGAAGGACCGCGCGCGCGCTGTGGGTGTATGGGGTGCGGTCGCGGGCGTCTCCCTCGCGCTAGGTCCCGTCATCGGCGGTGCTCTGACCCAGACCGTCGGCTGGCGATCGATCTTCTGGATCAACCTGCCTATCGGCCTCGCGGCCGTTGTGCTCGCGGCTCGGTTCGTTCCTGAGTCAAAGGCGGCCCACGCGCGCGCCTTCGACCCTGTCGGACAGACCCTTGTCTTCGTCGGCCTTGCCTCCATCACCTACGCGGTCATCGAAGGACCGCGCTTGGGCTGGAGCTCCGGACTCATCCTGAGCCTGTTCGCTCTTGCCGCCCTCGCTCTGGTCTTATTCCTCGTGTTTGAGCCACGCCGACGCGAACCACTCATCGATCTTCGCTTCTTCCGAAGTGTGCCGTTCAGCAGCGCCGCGCTCTTTGGCCTGCTGGCCTTCAGCTGCTTCGCCGGTCTGCTCTTCCTGAACGCGCTCTATCTGCAGCAGGAGCGAGGATTCTCTTCCTTCCATACTGGTCTCTGCACGCTCCCGCTCGCAATCGCGATGATGATCTGCGCTCCGCTCTCCGGTCGCCTGGTCGCGAACTACGGAACGCGTCCCTCGTTGCTGACGGCGGGCACGAGCTTTCTGCTGAGCACGCTTCTGCTGACTCATCTGAACGTCGCCACTCCACTGCCCCTGCTCCTGCTGACGTATGCGCTCTTTGGCGTCGGCCTCGGCATGGTCAACCCGGCCATCACCAATAACGCTGTCGCTGGCATGCCACTCGGACAGGCCGGCGTCGCTGCTGCCATCGCATCGACGAGTCGCCAGGTCGGTGCAGCCCTCGGCGTTGCGATCGCGGGCACGGTCGTCAGTACAAGCCGTGCAAGCGGCAGGGACTTCGCTCAGGCGACCCATCCCATCTGGTGGGCGATGACCGCCTGTGGCGCTCTCGTTCTGCTGCTTGGTTGGGTCTCAACGACCGCCTGGGCACGCGCCACTGTCGAACAGGTCGCCTCCCTGCTGAGCCGCGATATCTCGATGACGACGCCGTGAGCACCACAGACTGCGCAAGGCTGGCCTCCAGGTCAGACAGCAACCACTTCGCGCCGGCGATGTGGATGCGTTACTGCTTCGGCACAACCGCCGGACGAAGCATCGCGACCCGAGCAGCGTCAGGTCTCGGCCGTCGATCTGCCCCAGAACAGGGTGGTGACGCCGCACTCGTGCACTGCGCCTCTACTTTCTTCTCATGGTGCAGGCGGGCCAGACCATCGGTGTAGATGAACTGCAGGCCAATCACCAGCAGCCAGACCCAGAGCGCAAAGCGCAGAGGGCGCTTTGGGATCGACCTGGCGAACGCCGTACCGACCAGCACACCCGCAAGCCCGCCGACGACAAGGTGTTTCAGCAGCACTGCATCCGTGACGTGCGAGAACAGGTGAGCTCCGCCGCCCATCAGTGACAGCAGAAACCCGAACAGGATGTCGGTGCCCACCACCTGCGCGGGTATCAGATCGGTCATCGAGAGCAGGGCCGCCGTGCCGAGCGCACCCGCGCCCGCCGAGGAGAAGCCAACCTCCGTTCCCACCGGAAGCATGAGCCACGGCAGCCAGCGGCTGCGATCCTGGTTCCGTCGCTCCTCCAGTACCGGGCGAAAGAAGAAGAAGATCTGGTAGAGCGCCGTAAGCACAAGAACAACGCCCAGAATGCCGTTCATCAGCTGACGCGAGCCGGCGTTCGCAAGCCGCAGCAACACAAAGGATCCCAGCAGCACACCAGGCAGACCACCCAGCAGCATATAGCCGAGGACGCGCCAGTTCACCTGTCGTCGCGCGATCTGCGTCGGCACGAGCGCCATCTTCACTGCGGCCGAAAAGAGCAGTCCCGTGCTGACGGCGACCGCAGTTGGCACATGCAGGAAGAGAATCAGCAACGGCGTCGTGATCGTGCCCGCGCCGACGCCGGTCAGCGCAATGAAGATCGCGATGATGAAGCCGATCAGGTACTCCATGCTGCCTCTCTCTATTGCAGCGATCAGTTATGCGTCCTGCGTTGCAGGGGCTGGACTGCCGATGTGAATGCCACACTCCACCTTGCGGCCGCTCCACCGGCCCGACCGCGGGTCATTGGGGTCGCTCGGCAGCGAGGTACAAGGAGCGCAGCCGATGCTGGTGTAGCCCTGCGCGTAGAGCGGAAGCAACGGTATGGAGAAGTGTTCGGCAAGCTGCCAGACATCACGCGTCGACCAGTCGGCGAACGGGCTCAGCTTCCGGACAGTGAGACCGCTGGGAAGCGTAAAGTCGGCGACCTCGCTGAGCGCGGCACGGCTGCGTGCCTGCTCGCGACGCAGGCCGGTGAGCCAAAGCTTGTATCCGCCGACCGCAGCGAACAGCGGCTCCACCTTACGCAGGGCACAGCAACGGTCCGGGGCTATTTGATGGAGCATGCCATGCTCAGCCTCCTGCTGCTCGATAGTGTTGGCCGGCAGCAGATTTATGAGGTTGAGCTCCCACTCGTGCGCGATGCGGTCCCGATACGCATACGTCTCCGCGAAGTGGTATCCGGTGTCGAGAAAAAGAACAGGCACCCTGGGGCGAAGCTCTTGTGTGAGCTTCAGCAGCAGCACATCCTCAGCCTGGAAGCTGCAGGTGAGGCACGCATCCTGTGGCTCGGGCGAGGCGGCGAACTCAGACGCGAGCAGCGCCCGAACGTGTGCGAGCCGTTCGCGCAGCTCTGGTCGCAGCTCCGGCGCAGGGCCCGCACGCGCGCGGTCTGGCACAGCCGTGGACGGCGCCGGCGCAACCTCGGCAGTTGGAATCATTGCGTCCATCGTGCATCTCCTTCCAGTGCGGTCTCGTCTGCGCGGAGCAGCTGCAACAGCGCCTCCGCAAACGCGAGCGCGTGCGCGTGCTCGTCCGCCATCACCTGTGTCTCACGGCCGGCGATCGTCACCCAGAGCCCGGGTCTGCGTGCCGGTCCGGCACTCGAAGTGAGCACCAGCAGACCCGCACGCAGGAGTGACGGCGCGGGCCTCATCTCGGAGAAGAAGGCATTGGCCCCCAACGCAAAGAGCGCCCGCTCGACGGCATGCGCAAACGCCGGAGGAGCCTGCAGATCAACATGAGCCCCGGCATGACCGAAGCGCGCTATGCGCTCCGCATTGCTGACCGGCCCGGCCACTTCCCGATCTGCCGCGAGAATAGCCGTCTCGCGGATCATGCCCGCGGCCGCCGTCGCATTGCTGGCGGCGTCGATCAAGACAAAGCTGCCGGTGCGACGATCGGCCGCATACGCATCCACCGCGAGTGGAAGCATCGTCGCAATCTCCGCAACCCCGATGTCGTTCATCGCCAGCGTCGACGTCTCCGACTGCTGCAGACCATCAAGCTCGACCCTGTGCCGCAGGCGCCTCACCTGCGCCCCGACCGTCCGGCTGCCATGCTTCAGCAGATACCGCCGTCCGAGATCGAGCGGCTGCGCATCCATCCAGACCAGCGACGCCGTGAAGGCGGAGGTCACCGTGGCGGGAGACGCGGACGCGGTCAACAGGTCTCCCCGGCTCACATCGATCTCGTCCTGCAGCGTTAAGGTGACCGACATGGGCGCCGATGCCTGCGCCAGATCGCCATCGAAGGTCACGATGCGATCGACGCAGCTGCTTCGTCCGGAGGGCAGAACGAGGACGCGGTCGCCGGGCCGGACGGTTCCTGCCGCGATCTGCCCGGAGAAGCCCCGGAAGTCGAGATCGGGTCGTACGACGCGCTGCACAGGCAGGCGGAAGGGCGCAGCAGCGGCTGCTTGAGAGGACGGAAGCGCCTCGAGCAGCGCGAGCAACGTCGATCCCGTGTACCACGGCATCGTCCTTGAAGCATGCACCACGTTGTCTCCGGAGAGAGCGCTGACCGGCACATAGTAGAGGCGAATCGCCTCTCGGCCAGGGATCTCGAGTGCCTCGAAGAATGCGGAGAAGGCCTCGCGAATCGCGACAAACACGGGCTCGGCGTAGTCCACCAGATCCATCTTGTTCACCGCGACGACGAGGTGACGGATGCCGAGCAGCGCGGCGATGTACGCGTGCCGGCGCGACTGTGCGAGAACGCCCTTCCGTGCGTCGACCAGCACGATCGCCGCGTCCGCCGTGCTTGCACCGGTCGCCATGTTGCGCGTGTACTGCTCGTGCCCTGGCGTGTCCGCGATGATGAACTTGCGGGCATCGGTCGAGAAGTAGCGATATGCGACATCAATCGTGATCCCCTGTTCACGCTCCGCACGCAGACCGTCCGTCAGCAGCGCCAGGTCCAGCACACCCGGCGCCGTCGTTCCCTTGCCTTCGATCGACCGCAGCTGATCGTCATAGATGCTCTGCGTGTCGTAAAGGAGACGGCCAATCAACGTAGACTTCCCATCGTCGACTGAGCCAGCAGTCGAGAAGCGCAGCAGGTCTTTGGCACGCTCTGTCCGCAGATACTCCTCGATCTGAAAGCCACTCGCGCCCGGTTGCACCGCGCCGCCTTCCTGAGGCTCTCCTCCAGCACGCGGGAGATCGACAGCGGCGTCCCACTGCTTTGGCGCGTCCGCTGCCGCAAAGGCCTTCGCCCCGGATGCGAGCTCGATCTGGACCATGTCGTCCGGCTCCAGCACGGAGGCCATCAGAAGTACCCCTCCCGCTTCTTGATCTCCATCGACCCCTCCTGATCGTGATCAATCGCGCGGTTGGCGCGCTCGGACGAGTGGAAGCCGAGAATCTCCTCGATGATCTTCGGAATCGTGTCCGCGTTCGACCGGATCGCGCCCGTGCACGGACTGCACCCGAGCGAGCGCAGCCTCGATCGCACCATCACCGGCATCTCCTGCGGCCGCGCGACAAAGGCCTGCTCCGTCGGCACCAGCCCCTCACCGCGCACATACATCGGCCGCTCCTTGGCGAAGTAGAGGTCGACGACCGGAATGCGCTCTTCGTGGATGTACTGCCAGACATCCATCTCCGTCCAGTTCGAAAGCGGAAACACGCGGATCGTCTCTCCCGGATGGAGCCGGGCGTTGTAGAGATTCCACAGCTCGGGACGCTGGTGTTTGGGGTCCCACTGGCCCGCGCGATCACGGAAGGAGTAGATCCGCTCCTTCGCGCGCGACTTCTCCTCATCGCGCCGCGCACCGCCAAAGGCCGCGCTAAATCCGTAGTGCGCGAGCGCGTCCAGCAGCGCCTGCGTCTTCAGCAGACCGCAGCAGCGCCTTGTATCGAGCGCCACGGGATTGGCTCCCGCGGCGAGCGCCCCCTCATTGCGCCACACCAGAAGCTCTGCCCCAACAGCGCGCGCCGTCTGGTCACGAAAGGCGAGCATCTCCGCGAACTTGTACCCCGTGTCGATGTGCAACAGAGGAAACGGGATCGGGCCGGGGAAGAAAGCCTTCTGCGCCAGCCGCAGCATGACTGAGGAGTCTTTCCCAATGGAGTAGAGCATCACGGGCCGATCGAACTCAGCCGCCACCTCACGCAGAATGTGGATGCTCTCGGCCTCGAGTAGCTCCAGATGGCTCGAGCGAGTTGGCTTCGAAGACACTTCTGCTACTGCGGAGAGATGGCTCAAACGGAGCCTCCAAAGGCGGGAACTCTCAATCACGGAAGACGCGAGAGTGTTGGAAAGGGGTATGTCCTAAAGGGGGAGAGACTAGCGGGCTCGACAACAGCGTGGCGCTGCCGGACAACAACCGAGATGGCGGAAGAGCCGCATGTCTGTATATGAGACTAGCAAAACCCACGAAGGATTCGCTCTGGAAGGAAAACTTTCCCGCTTTGCGACGTCACCCCCGCAAGCTGGTCGGGCGCAGGGACCCAAGCCGAATAGGGCCCGCATCTGCAAAGACGATGTGCTCCATACGTCGAGCCGAAACGCTCTGTCTCAGACACTTCCTAGGTGCGTACCAGAGAGGCACCGGGTATCTCGCATGTGTGGGATCCGTCAGTTAGGTCGAAGTCCATGCAAGGGGATTGGAGATCGCAAACCTCGACTTCGAGCAGGGCGTGGTGTGGCCCTGGTCGGAGAGTACGGCTAGCTCTTGACCAGCTTGACCTGATTGACAGGAATTGTGTAAGTGGCGAGAGGGATCAGCTCAGCCGTTGGCTCGGTGATGGTGCTGACCGCCTTGAACTCGCAGGTCATCTGTTGCGGAGTAAGCGTGAGAACGCCATATCCGTGGGTCGAAGAGTTGAAGAACTCAATCCACGGATTGGCGGCACGAAGAGTGTCCGACAGCAGCGCGGGAGGCACGCCCATCTGTTTGGCTGGAACAGGACGGCTCGGCAGCGAGAGAACGGACTCGATCTCCTCGGAGAAGTTGGCCGAGGTGAGGGAGCCCACCATGAGTTCGATCCCGACGTGCGGCTCGAACGGGTTATCGAAGTCTGTCTTCAGGTATCCGGCGAGGAAGGTATGCAGGTCGCCAGTCAGCGCGATGAAGTTCTTGATCGTTGAGTGTTTCACCACGTTCAGGATGACATTGCGCTCCTGCTGGTAGCCGTCCCACTGATCGAGATTGATGTAAAGCGGACCAAATTTGAGCTGCATAAGCATGACTTCATTGGCCCAGAGCTTCCAGGTGGCCTGCGTCGTCTGAATCTGATCCACGAACCAGGCGTGCTGCTTCTGCCCCAGCATGGAGCGCGAGGGATCCCTCATCTCGGAGCAGCCAAACGAGAAGTAGCGCTGACCGATCTCGTCTGAGCCGCACGGTGGAGCGTCCCGGTACAGGCGCTCATCGGTGACGACGAGCTCCGCGAGTGTGCCGAAGGAGAAGGTGCGATAGACCTGAATGGAGCTTTCCCACCCCTGGCTGGCGTCGAACGGCGTGTCGGCGAGGCCGTACTCGCTCCAGGCCTGATTGGCGGCGAGGCGAAGTGCCGGCTGTGGCGTCGTCGGCGTGAGGGGCGCAACGTCGTTATCGGGGTGGAAGTCCTGATGGCAGTCGTTGGCGAACTCGTGGTCGTCCCAGAGCAGGATGTACGCGAAGTTCTCGTGGACTGCCTGCTGGCTTGGGTCGGAGCGATAGATCTTGTACAGGTGCCGGTAGTCGTCGACGGTCTGCGGGATCTGGCCGCCTGATGGGAAGGGTGGCACGGTACGCACGGGGTTATTCTGGAACGAACCGGAGTCGATGGTCTCGTAGATGTAATCGCCGAGATGGACGACAAAGTCGACCTGCTCCTGTGCGAGATAGGTCAGCGCGTTATAGAAGCCGCTCCCATAGTCCTGGCAGACGACGTAGCCGAGCGTGAGTGACGCGAGCGAGTCCGTCGGCAGGGGAAGCGTCTTGAAGTGGCCGGTGCGCGAGGGCACCTGGTTGTAGATGAAGCGGTAGTGATACTGGGTAAAGGCGCGGAGAACGGAGTTGGCGATCGGTATCTTGACGGTGCCGTCCTTCTCGTTGGCGATGATAGCAACGCCTTCGATGAGGATCGTCAAGGGGGCGAAGTCTGGATCCGTGCTGATCTGCCAGGCGAGCATGTCGCCGGAGGGAGCGGCCTGCTCTGTGGGATCGACGCGGGTCCAGAGCACGATGCCGTTCGGACGCGGATCCCCCGAGGCAACCGACTGCGGGTAGACGGCAGCCTGCTGGGCAGCGGTGGCGTTCGAGTTGACCTCGAAGAGCACGTCGCGGTCGGCCTGCGAGAGGCCACTGAGGCTGGGATCAAGCACGAAGGGCACCCCCATAGTGTAAGTGTCCGAGGCAGTTAAAACCTGAGCTCGCAGGGTGCAAGGTAGGATCCACGCTAACGCACCAGTAGCAGATGTTGATTTGACGAAGAGACGACGATTCATAAAGAACCTTCGAACAGCATCGTCAGACACTCAAATCGATCGACGTGAAACGATGATGAAGCTGGTGCTGAGAGAGCTCTAGCGCCCGGGCCTCGCGGAAGCTCTAGGAGCTTGCCCTGCTACCCTGAGTAGCTCTTGCGTCGGGACCTCACTTGCGAGAAGACATGGCTCTGCCTGCAACCTCGTGCATAGCTCGCGCTCTGATCTGCTTGCCCCTCTGAAACTGGTCAGTCGAGACAGTCAGCCACGCTCGAAGATTGCGTCACGGTTCAATCTTCATCGTAGCTTTATCAGTTCGTCATGTAGCCTCCCTAGGTTCGCAGTCATGCCACAATTTGCCTGTGCTCTCCGTTCCCGGGGATTTATATCCTGGGTAGGCGCCTCGCTCTGCCGTCTCCTGCTCCTCCAGGCGACGGCTCTCCTCGGCCAGTCCACCTTTGCCACGATCCAAGGCACCGTTCTGGATAGCTCTGGCGCCACCATTCCCAATGCCAGCATCCTGATCACGGACGAGAACACCGGCAACTCCGAATCCATTCACGCCGCCGACAACGGTGAATACCGCGCTTTCGATCTGCAGGCGGGAACCTACACTGTGCTCTTCACCAGCTCCGGTTTCGGCAGCCAGTCGGTGCCGCATCAAATTGTCTTGGCGCGCCAGGTCCTTCGACTCGATGCCCATCTCAGCGCAGGCACGATTAATACCCAGGTTGATGTCACCGCCGGAGGCGGCGCCTTCAGCGATGTGGCGACGGTCTCGCACTCGCTGTCCAGTGGCGATATCAACACTCTCGCGCTCAACTTCCGCGCGACAGATAACACGTCGCCGATCTTCGTCTCGACCCTGACTCCCGGCGTCCAGACCGATCCCAGCGGGAACATCTCTGTCGCAGGCGGCTTTCCTTACACCACGTCCTACTCGATCGATGGCATTAGCACCGTCAACGCACGTTCCAATGGCCCTAGCGTCAACCTCTTTCCCTCCGTTGAAGCCATCAGTGAGTTCAAGGTCAACTCCGCTAACAATGACGCCGAGTTTGGTCAGCCCTCCGACATCACCGTGACGACGAAGTCAGGCACGAACGTCTTTCATGGCGGCATCTACGAGTTCCTGCAGAACCGCGTCTTCAACGCCTCCAATCCGCTCACCCACATCAAGCCAAAGCTCAGCGCCAACGACTTTGGCGGCTATGTCGGCGGTCCAGTCTCCATCCCGCACTTCTATAACTCCAAAGGCAAGACCTTCTTTTTTGGCGACTACGAGGGCACCCGCCGTCCCGAGTCCGGCTCGATCGCCATCAGCGTTCCCTCCGACGCCTTCCGCAACGGAGACCTCATGGCCTATCCGACGCAGCTCTACAATCCCAGAACCGGCCAACCCTTCCTCAACAACCAGATTCCGGTCAACCCCTCCTCCGCCAGCTTGCTCAACGCCCTCTATCCCCACGCCACCTCAAGCGGCAACGTCGACAACTACAACGCCAGCTTTCCGGGGAATTTCACGCTAAACAACGGCGACGTCCGCATCGACGAGAACTTCAACGAGAGGCACCATCTCTGGGGCCGCTTCGGCGGCAAGAATCTCGAGCAGAGTGGCACCGACGGTTCTACCAGCTACGTCCCGACAAACGGCCTCTATGCCAGTCGCCAGCGCCTGCGCAACCTGGTCGTGAGCTATAGCTGGACGATCACTCCGCACATCGTCAACGAGCTCCGCGGCGGCTACTCGGTCGCCGACTTCAACATCGGCTATCCCCTCGCCGCCCAGGGCTCCGCTATCCTGGCTGCCGCAGGCATCACCGGCCTGCCGCAGGCACCTCCCAGCGGCGGCGTTCCCTCCCTCAACTTCACTGATGGCAGCTTCGCGGATAACAACATCGATGGTCGTCCTCACGTCACCAAGAACCTGACCTACAACATCAGTGACCAGGTGACCTACGCTATCGGCAAACACGCCATTAAGGGAGGCGTCGACTACCAGCACTACCATTTCCAGGACTACCTCGCCTTCACCAACGGCGATCAGTACGGCGACTACTTCTTCTCCGGCCAGATCACGGCCAACCCCATCACCGGTGCCGCGGGCTCCTCGTTCGCCGACTTCCTGCTCGGCTACCCGGTCGCGACCGACTACTCCATCGACGGTCCCGACGTCCAGCCTCTCGCCTACTCCTATGGCTTCTATGCACAGGACAGCTGGAAGGTCCTGCCCAACCTCACCGTCGATTACGGCCTCCGGTACGAGATCCACGCGCCCTTCAACGACGACACCAAACAACTCGCAAACTTCCAGCCCAACATTCCCGGTGGACGGGTCGTCGTGCAGGGCCAGCGCGGCCTCAACCAGGTCCTGCCGGTCTTCGCCACCTCCATCGGCAGCACACCCATCGTCACCAATCAGCAGGCCGGTCTGCCCGATACTCTCCGCTACACCTACTTCGGCGACGTCGACCCGCGCTTCGGCTTTACCTGGCAGCCCTACAAGGGCTCAGAGAGCCACACGGTGGTCCACGCGGGGATCGGTGGTTACACCGTTCCCGTCCTGGGCTCCGTACTCTATTCGCTGGCTGGCGTTGCCACGAGCAACTACCTCCTCTTCGCGCAGACTCCGACGCTCTCCCTGCAGCTTCCTAACGTCTTTCCGTCAGGCGCCGGAGCCGGTCAGGCGGGCCGGCCGGACTTCCGGCGAGCCAACCAGATCGATCTGAAAGATCCGCGACAGGTGCAGTGGAACGGCTCCATCGAGCAGGGGCTGGGCTTTTCCACCATACTTCGCCTGAGTTATACCGGCTCGCACACCACGCAGCTCATTCAGAGTCCGGATCTGAACCAGATACCGGCGAACACCCTCGGCTATGCCGCCTACGTCGCGCAGAATGGGCTGCCCTTCTCCAACTTCAATGCCGTCCTGACGCGCTCGAACGGACCGAGCGCGAAGTACAACGCACTGACGGCAGAGGTTGAACGCCGCTTCGACAAGAACCTCTCCTTCGACGGCAACTACACCTTCGCGCACGACACCTCGAACGCGCTCGGTGCGGTGCCAACCAACCTCACCGCGGAGAATGGCGCCACCATCCTCAATCGCTTCAACGAGAGCGCCGACTACGGTAACGTGATCTACGTTCGCCGCAACCGCTTCGTCGGTACCTTCCAGTACGAGCTTCCCTTCGGCCGCGGACAGCGCTTCGGCGGCAACCTTAACCGCCTCGTCAACCTCGCCGCCGGCGGATGGGGTGTCGCCGGCATCCAGCTCTGGCAGTCAGGCTCCTTCCTCACCCCCAGCTTCTCCGGTCACGATCCCTCCGGCACGGGCGTGCTTACCCGAGGCGTCACCACGGCCCAGCGACCGGACTGCACTGGCGCCAGCACTGTTCCCAGTAGCCGCAGCCGGACGCAGTTCTTCAATCCTGCAGCCTTCACCGACCCCAGTGATCCCAACTCGCCGACACCATTCGACAACATCGGCCGCTTTGGCAACTGCGGCGTTGGCACTCTCATCGGCCCAGGCACGGTCACCTTCGCCGGTACCGCCGGCAAGAACTTCCCCATCAACGAACGCATTAACCTCCGCTACGAGGCACAGTTCGCCAACCTCTTCAATCACGTCAATCTCGCCGACCCGGCCACCAATATCAGCTCCGGCAACTTCGGTGTCATCACCAACGTTCAGGACGCCAACACCAGCTATGGCCCGTCCGCCGGCCCACGCAACGTGCAGATGAGCCTTCGACTAACCTTCTAGCCACCCGCTCGAGTCCTCAACGTATAACTCCACCATATCTTCGACCGGCGCTGATCGGACAGGCCTCTCTGCTCGGGAAGAGAGTCAGCCCACGACAAGCTCCGCTGTGGGCGTTCGTTCGCCTCAGCCCCTGCACGCTTCACTCCTTGCTTACTTGGTCGGGGCGGAGGGATTCGAACCCCCGACCCTCTGCTCCCAAAGCAGATGCGCTACCAGACTGCGCTACGCCCCGACTTCTACTGATTCTATCGCAGCGCCTAAGCCCGCCCGAGCTCCAGGCCATGGAGCTTTACAGGAAGCGATGCGCTCCCGCCCCGCCCATCGCATGCACAAACCATGCCGTAAGCCAGCTGAAGATCACCAGCGGCAGCAGCAGGAGAATTGCCATCGCGACACACAGCCCGGCGAAGAACCACCAGCTGCGCCGACGCTCGATCACCGGCTCGTTAAGACTCCCGGTCAGTAGCGCGTAGTTTCGCCGGTTGGCCTTCCACGCAATGTCGAAGAGGTCCCCCAGTACCGGCACTGCCCCCACCAGCACCTCGATCCCGACGTTCGCCACCATCCGTGCCAGCACGATCTTCGGCACGCCGCGCGACCACGCCGCCACGAGCAGGATGCACGAGGCCACGCCACCCAACAGGTCGCCAACTCCAGGAATAAAGCCCACGATCCCGTCCAGGCCAAAGCGAATGTTCGTTCCCGGAATCCGCAGGAAGTCGTCCAGCACATGCGACAGCAGATCCAGATTCTCGTCGGTGAAGGCCTTACTGCCGCGTCGCGCGCGAGGCCTCACGATCTCCGGCTCACCCGTCACTGCCATCGCCTGCCCCCTTGAGACACCACAGTCGGCTGCCAAGAGGTGTGATGCTACAATTACGGCATTGTGGCGGCTATAGTTCAGTGGCAGAACGCCGCTCTGTGGCAGCGGATGTCGTGGGTTCGAACCCCACTAGCCGCCCCAAACTACCTATAACCAAGAAGCTTTCGGGTAGCAGGCGGGTGATCGCGTGCTCTCTGGCCGAACGCAACACATCGGCTTGGATCGTTGGGACCCTGTCGATCATGTCCTACGCTGCAAACAAACATGAAGCCGTGGACGGAGACGCCTCCCCTTCCCCAGCGCATCTCTTCATCGGCACCTCAGGTTGGGCCTACCCAACCTGGAAGCCCGCCTTCTATCCACCCAAGACACCTGCCCGTCTCTTTCTACGCGAGTACGCCGCACGCCTGAATTCGGTCGAGGTCAACTACACCTTCCGCACCCTTCCCACCGCTGCCATGCTCGACGGCTGGCTGGCCCTTACTCCGCCCTCGTTCTGCTTCAGCTTCAAAGCCCCGCAGCGCATCACGCACTTCAGCCGTCTCCGCGATTGCGGCAGCCTCGTGCAGCAGTTCGTCGATGCGCTCGCCCCTGTTCGCAACGCTGGCCGGCTGGGCGTCCTCCTCTTTCAGCTTCCACCCAACTTCGCCGCCAACCTGGACCTGCTGCGCCATCTTCTCGCCGCTCCCGCACTCGCCGTCGCACGCAGCCCCCGGATCGCCTTCGAGTTTCGCCATCCCTCCTGGTTTGACGAGCAGACCTACGCGGTCCTCCGCGAGCACAACGCCGCCCTCTGCATCGCCGAGAGTGACGACCTCGCCACGCCGGAGGTTCACACCGCTCGATCGCATACCTGCTTCCGGCTGCGTCGGAACGGCGGCTATAGTCCCGAAGAACTCGCCTCCTTCGCGCATCGGTTCATCGCGCTCACGCAGCAACCGGAGCCTCGTGACGTCTTCGTCTATCACAAGCACGAAGACGAGCCCACGGGCCCACTGAATGCAGCCAGTCTGCTACGGCATGCTGCCGTTCTCACGCGCGACTCTCAAGGAGGCCAGCGTACGTGAGCGTCGCCACTCAAACCACTCCGAAGATCGCCGCCCTGGCCGCTCATGCTGAGAACTTCCGCCCGCGCCCCTTTCTCCGCAACGCCCACCTGCAGACCATCGCCGGCAACTTCCTCCCGCGCCCTCACCACCTTAATGAGCCTGAGGCCGTCCGCGTCGAGGTCTCCCCGGCAACGGACTTCTCCATGCGCTCCGAGGTGCTCTGTCATTGCCATTGGCAACCGGCGGAGCGCCGCGCCACCGCGCCGACTGCCATCATCGTGCACGGTCTCGAGGGCTCCTCCTCGTCCCAGTACGTTCTCGGCAATGCGAGCAAACTCTGGAACAGCGGCTGCAATGCTATCCGAATGAACATGCGAAACTGCGGCGGCACGGAGCAGCTCTCGCCCACGCTCTACCACTCCGCGCTCTCAGGCGATGTCCTTGCCGTGCTCCGCTTCTTTGCGCATCGCGATCACCTTACCTCGATCGCCCTCATCGGCTACTCGATGGGCGGCAATCTGGTGCTGAAGCTCGCCGGTGAGCTCGGCCCGACACCGCCGCCCGAGCTCCGTTCTGTCATCGGCGTCTCACCCGCTGTGGATCTCGCACTCTCCGCCGACGCGCTCCACGAACTTCAGAACCGTATCTACGAACGCCGCTTCCTCCGTGCCCTGCTTCGCCGCTTTCGACGGAAGGCTGCTCTCTTTCCCGGCGCCTACGACGCCGGCCGCGCCTTCGACATCCGTTCCCTTCGCGCCTTCGACGACCGCATTACCGCGCTCTACTCCGGCTTTCGCAGTGCGGACGACTACTACTCTCGCGCCGCAGCCGCTCGCGTTCTCGACCGCATCGCGGTCCCGACGTTGGTCCTTCACGCCGAAGACGATCCGTTCGTCCGCCTCAGCCGCGAGACGCGCCAGGCCATCGCCGGCAACGCCCACATCCGCTTCGTCGAGCCGAGACATGGCGGTCACTGCGCCTTCCTCGCCTCACCCGACCACGCCTCCGGCTACGACGGCTACTGGGCCGAGCACACCCTGCTTCGCTTTGTCCTCGCTCACGCCTGAGCGAGACGCGCCTTTCAGGCGGCTCTCACCGGAGCCTCGGCCCTCTTAGCCCTCCTCAGGAGCTCTGCGTGCTCGTCCACAGCGTCTCGTCCATACTCTGGGCCAGCCTCCTCTTATAGACCATGGCCGCCGCCAGCAGTCCCGTTCCGAGCAGCACAAGCGAGGCTGGCTCCGGCGTCGTGCTGATCGTCCCGCTGTAGTCCAAACCCGTCGCTCCGCCATGCACCTGCTGCACATCGAACGTCAATGTATTGACGCCGCTCTGCAGGTAGGTCGCCGGCAGCAGAAAGGTCGCGATCGTCTGCAAGCCCGGCGTGACCCCATTCACGGCGTTGAGTGAATGCCCGTTCAGAAACACCGTCGCTGCGTCATCCGCCAGCACGGAGACAGACCCACTCAGATAGGGGCTCGATGCCACCGAGAACGTCGTCTGATACACATAGGTCGCGTTTATCGGCGTCGAGGAGCCTCCCGGGTAGCTGTTCGGATCGAACGAGATCCAGCTCGAGCCTCCCAGAGCGGACGCCCACGTATTACTGCTGCTCGGCAGGTTATACGTCGCTGTGCTCACCGTCGGCAGGCTCGGCTGATAGAACGTCGCCGTATTGCCGAAGGCGCTTGGTGCGGTCGCCGTGGAGCCGTAACTGCCGATCTGAATCACATTGGCTGAGGCAAACACCGCCGACCCAAGGAAGACAACCATCGAAGCCGTAAATCGGGAAACTAATCGCATCTCTCGCTCCATTCCGCACACGGCGGATCCTGTCGATCTCGGGTGTAGCTCCAGGGCGCCCATGAGCAGACTTCTCTGCCAGACCGCCACGTAGAACTCACCCCAGAGCGTTCATCGTCCAGATCGCGCGACACGCGAACCCTGTCCCAGATCGAGACACAACACGCCGGATCCATCGATGAACACAGTGGTCACTATTGGTGAGGAATACGGCAAACTATCGCAGACCGGGGCAGCTCTGCTCTACCATGAAGGCATGCTCTTTGAGTGGTCCGCCGAGTGCGGTCCCGCCGACCCTGTTCTCGTTGTTCCCTGGTCCGATCCCGCAAGCACCGTGCGCTTCGTCGATCTGCGCGCCGATCCCTACGCGCTCGAGGAGATCGCCGAAGCCGAACAGCACCCTCCGATCGCCCAGGCTCTCCGAGCCCTCAACGCCCCGCGCTCCCCACTCTTTACCGCCAAGTGCGACGTCTGGCCGATCACCCAGTCCGAAGAGCTGCGCACACTCTCGCTCGAACTCATGCTCGACAGCGTTCCGGGAGATCACCTGCACGGTCAGGGCAGCTATCTCGACCTTGTGTGGCGCGACCGGTCCATCTTCGCGTCCTTCCACCAGCATCAGCACATGCTCCACCGCCTGGAGCGGCGCATCACCGCCCTGGAGGAGCCGCAGGCCGCGGCCGCGTGCGTCATTCGGCCCGCCGTGCTCGACTTCGAGACCGTTCAGGAGGGATTTGCCGTAAGCCTCTACATCCGCGCGCTCGCCCACACGGCCGCGGAGGCAGAGTCACTCTGGTCCCGCGCCCTCGCCGCCGTCGTCGCCGTCCTGCGCAACCGGGACCTCATGCCGCACACCGCCGCTTCGGCCTCGAACGACACGTGAGCGAAGAGCGCTGAGCCGCTACAATCAGCAGCAGCACCTTCCGGGCGAGTAGCTCAACTGGATAGAGCATCAGCCTTCTAAGCTGACGGTTGCAGGTTCGAGCCCTGCCTCGCTCACCACCTTCGGGCGGTCCTTTGTAGACTCACGTACGCACCATCTCTCCCTTGCGACCAAACCGAACGGCCTCGGCACGTCCACCTCGTGTTCCCGTCACATGCCGGATGGCAGCAAGTCCGATAAACCCGAGCGCGAGCCCACACACACCGTTCCACCGCCAGTGCTCCCACGCCAGCGCCGAGAGGGCCGAACCGCTCGCCGCCCCCGCAAAGTACATCACCATATACACCGTGTTCAATCGGCTGCGCGCCGCGGGATCGAGTCCAAAGACGCGCGTCTGGTTCGCAATCTGCGTGAACTGCGCCCCCATGTCCAGCAGAATGACGCCGACGGTCAGCATCGCGAGATGTACGGAGCGACTCAACGGAGCCGCCTCTTCGCCCCCCATCAGCAGAAACGCCACCGCAAACAGCCCCAGCCCGACCGACACGACCCATCGTGAACCGTGCCGGTCCGCCAGGCGCCCCGCCCAACCCGCGACCAGCGCCCCCGCCGCACCGACCAGGCCGAAGGTCCCTGCAACCCCCGGTCCCAGGTGGTAATGGCCATCCAGCAGGAATGCCAGCGTCGTCCAGAAGCATGAGAACGCCCCGAAGCCAAGGCCGCCGATCACGCCTGACTCGCGCAGCAGCGGCTGCGCGCGAAAGAGCGTCCATAGTGATCGCATCGCGTCCCGATACCGCAGTGTCTGCTTCGGCGCGAGCACCGGCATGCGCCACCACAGCAGGGGCACGAAGGCCAGGTTCATCACCGCCGCCAGTACAAAGACGAAACGCCACCCGCGGATCCCGCTCACCCAGCCGGCGAAGCTTCGCGCCAGAAGAATACCGACCAGCAACCCCGTCATGACGAGGCCAATCGCTCGCCCCCGCTCGGCCGGAGGCGCCAGATCCGCCGCAATCGGCACCACAATGTGCGTCACCGACGCCAGCAGGCCCGCGACCGCGCTCAGCACAATCAGCCAGCCCAGCGACGGCGCTCCCGCGACCAGCAGCAACGCGACCGACACCGCCGCAAAGAGGCGCATCATCAGCGCGCGCCGCTCCAGCACATCGCCCAGCGGCACAAAGAACAGAATTCCCAGTGAGTAGCCCACCTGCGTCGCGACCGCAACCAGTCCCGCCTCAGCCGGCGTGCTGCCATAGCTGTGCGCCATCTCCAGCAGCAATGGCTGGTTGTAGTAGATCGTCGAGACCCCGACCGCACACGCCAGACCCAGCAGGGGCAGCGGTGAAGAGGACTTAGGCCGGAGGTGGTCTTGAGTGATCAGAGGAGAGAACGTTGACGCGACAGCCGTCACCCCAGTGTACGGCGTCTCGCTCTCACCGGGCCGGCAACCCGCCATCCTCTCCAGGCCTCTTGCTCACAGAGGCCGGCAGCGGCGGCTATCCCGCCTGCACCAGCCGCCCGCGGCGGCTCACGATGGAGAGCTTCTCCGCCCGGAGGGTTCGCTTCGCCTGCCCGCGCGCGTGCGCAGACCACGGTCCGCTCGGGTCCAGCCGCACATACGTCAGCCAGTGACGCAGCGCTCGCCGCCGCTTTCCCTGCCGCTCATACGCGAGCGCAAGGTTGTAATGGGCGTCGGCATACTGCGGTACCAGCTCGACCGCTCGCTCATACGCGGCCGTCGCTTCCACCACCCGCTGCATCTCGTCGAGCACGTTGCCGAGGTCGAAGAACGCGAGCGCGTACTGCGGGTCCGCCTCCGTCGCGCGCCGGTAGAGACCCTCTGCCGCGCCGAACGCTCCCCGGTTGTACTCGATCGTACCCAGATTGATCAGCGCCGACGCGTGCGCCGGCTCGAGCCGCAGGATCGCCTCATACACCTCGGCCGCCTCCGTCAGCGTCTCCGTCGCCTCCTCCAGTCGCACCGCCCGCAGAAACAGTGCCTGTATCTCAGCACTCCGCCGCCTCAGCCCGTCCCCGCGCAGCTGCGGCACCGTCTCCAGGCGACGCTGCATGCCCGCCTCGAAATCAAACGCCAGCTGCTGTGTCACCGGCTCAAGCAGCGCACCGGCATGTCGGAAGTGCAGCCCGGCCGCAGACCCGATCGCGTTCAGGAGCCCATCGCGCCGACCGGAGATGCGCTGCATCGCATCGAGACCCGCACGAATCCTTCGCGTGGAAACGCGCCGCCTCCGCAGCTCCCGCAGCGTGCGCAGCTGTCCTAACTCATCGAAGCTGTACTGCTCTCGCTGTGCCATTAATCCGGCCCGCTCCCATGCGGCCAGATCGCTGATCTTCAGGTGCAGAATTCGCACGGCATCCTGACGGCTGTATCGAGTCACCAGGGTTCCTCACGGCAGGCGGAATGCATCTTCCCACCCGCCTCTGCCGGGAGTATGCGTCGCCGGCCCGCGCCGCGCAAGTGCAAACCCGTTCCTGTTACAAAATTCACGTGGATATCGTGTACCAATCTCGATCCCCGCGCCAGGAACAGCCCAGCAGCGCCCACATGCGACCTCCTCACAGGAGATCTCCGCCTAATCGTCTCCCGGCTCGCTCCATCGTTCGCGAAGCAAGATTGCAGCAGCAGCGCCGTCGCGCAGAGCGCGCCCACCCGAGCGGCCGCATACGGCGCTGCTAGACTTTGGGTCTATGAACTACAGGTCCGGCAGCCAGATTCGTGAAGATTTTCTGCGGTTTTTTGAGACGAAAGGGCATCGTCGGGTGCACTCGTCGTCGCTGGTGCCCGCCAATGATCCGACGCTGCTGTTCACCAATGCGGGAATGAATCAGTTCAAAGACGTGTTTCTTGGGGCGGAGCAGCGGGCCTACTCGCGCGCGGCCTCGAGTCAGAAGTGTGTGCGCGCCGGCGGCAAGCATAACGATCTCGAGAACGTGGGGTTCACGCGGCGCCACCACACCTTCTTCGAGATGCTGGGAAACTTCTCGTTCGGCGACTACTTCAAACGGGACGCGATCCGCTACGCGTGGGAGCTGCTGACCAGCCCGGAGTGGTTCGGGATCGATCCCACAAAGCTCTACGTGACCGTCTTCGAGGGAAGCGCGGGAGGCGCGGGTGGAACCCCGGTGCCGCGGGATGACGAGGCGGAAAAGCTCTGGATCGAGGTCGGCGTACCCAGGGAGCGCATCTTCGCGATGAGCGCGAAGGACAACTTCTGGGCCATGGGAGATACCGGTCCGTGCGGCCCCTGCTCGGAGATCTTCTATGACCTGGGCGTGGCAGCCTCCGAGACCGGCGAGGACAGACCCTTCCCCGAAGATGACCAGCGGTATGTCGAGGTGTGGAACCTCGTCTTCATGCAGTTCGACCGGGCAAGCGACGGGGTGCTGACACCCCTGCCAAAGCCCTCGATCGACACAGGCATGGGGCTGGAGCGAATTGCGGCGGTGCTGCAGGAAAAGCTCTCGAACTACGAGACAGACCTGTTTACGCCATTGATCGCGCAGGCGGCGGCGTTGACGGGGTTCACGGCGCTGCCTACGGCAGAGGCGGCGGTCTCGGATCCAAAGGGGGCGGCGAGCCTGCGCATCGTCGCGGATCACGCCCGGGCGGCGACGTTCCTGATCTCGGACGGGGTGCTGCCGGCCAATGAGGGGCGTGGCTATGTGCTGCGGAAGATCCTGCGGCGAGGCATCCGGCATGGGCGGCTGCTGGGGCAGGAGCAGCCGTTCATGTATCAGATGGTGCATGCGGTGCAGGACGAGATGGGAGTGGCGTATCCGGAGCTGCGGGAGACCGCAGAGCGGGTCAGTAAGACCGTGCTCGCAGAGGAGGAGCAGTTTGCGCGGGTCATGGAGCTTGGGTCGCGGCACCTGGACGAGCTGATCGCGTCGAAGGTGGCCCTGGGAAGTGCGTCTGCACTGGCGGAGCTCGAGGACGGAATGCCGGGGGCGGAAGGGGTATCGCATCTGTCGGAGCCGCGCGCGGTCATGGCAGAGCTGACGGGGGAGGACGCGTTCCACCTCTACGAGACCTTTGGTATGCCATTGGACTTCATGGTCGATGCGGCTCGAGACGCTAAATTGAAGTTCGACATGACGGGCTTTGAGCGCGCCAAGCAAGAAGAGCAGGCGCGGGCGCGAGCCTCCTGGAAGGGTGGGTCGCAGAAGTCGGCGGCTCCCGTCTACCGGGAGCTCGAGAAGACACAGTTCGCAGGGTACACAGCGCTGCGGCTCGACGGGGCGCGCGTCCTGGCGCTGGTGCGCGACGGTGTCGGCGTCCCGGAGCTGACCGCGGGCCAGGCAGGGGAGGTCGTCCTCGACGCGACAAGCTTCTACGCGGACTCCGGCGGCCAGGTGGGCGATGTGGGCGTGTTGACGGCGGCGGATCATCAGACAGTCGTGGCGGACGTGAGCGGGTGCTCCAAGCCGGTGCAGGGAGTGTGGGCGCACCGCGTCGTGGCACGGGAGCGAATCGCCATCGCCGACGTAGTGGACACAGTGGTGGACGGCGACGTGCGACGGGCGACGAGGCGCAACCACACGGCGACGCACCTGGTGCATGCGGCGCTGCGTGAGGTGCTGGGCCCGCAGGTCAAGCAGGCGGGATCGCTCGTCGACCGGGCCAGACTGCGCTTTGACTTCTCGCACTTCGCCGGCGTGGCGGAGCCGGAGCTGGAGCAGGTCGAAGACATCGTCAACCGCGAGGTGCTGGGAAACGTGCCGGTGGAGACGATGGTCGATGTGCCGATCGATGTGGCGGTCAACGAGTTCCATGCAATGGCGCTCTTCGGCGAGAAGTATGGCGACCGGGTGCGCGTGGTGAAGATCGGAGAGTTCTCCACCGAGCTGTGCGGCGGCACGCATACGGCAGCAACGGGCGAGATCGGGCTGATCAAGCTGCTGGGCGAGAGCTCGGTCGCGAGCGGCATCCGGCGGGTCGAGGCCGTTACCGGTGGCGGGGCGCTGGCGGCGTTCCGACGGGATGCCGGAGTGGCGCGGGTGGCGGGCCAGCTGACGGGCGGGGCGGAGGCCGATCCCGCAGAGGCGCTGCGCACACGGTTGACGGCGCAGGACGAGGAGCTGAAGCGTCTGCGGCGCGAGATCGAGAGCATGCGGCTGAAGTCGGCGTCGGCGTCAGTGGCCGACGCGGCAGGGTCGGCGGCCGAGGTGAAAGGGATTAAGGTGCTGGCGCGGCGGGTGGAGGCGCTGGGCGGGTCACAGGAGGCCAAGTCCCAGATGCGGAATCTGGTCGATGAGCTGCGAGGAAGACTCGGCTCGGGCGTGGTCGTACTGGGAACGGCGGCGGAGGGAAAGGTCTCGCTTATCGCTGGGGTGACGAAGGATCTCACGAGTCGCGTGCAGGCCGGAAAGGTGGTGTCGGCGCTCGCGGCCATGGTCGGGGGGAAGGGCGGGGGCCGGCCGGATCTCGCGGAGGCGGGGGGCAGTGACGCGGCGGAGCTGGATCGGGCCCTGGCGCGGGTGGCGGAGGTGGTCGAAGGGCTGCTCGGGGACTGACGGGACCGCGGCCGTGTTCTTCGACAGGCTCTCGGCTCCCGCAGCCTCCCTTACCGGGGCACTCCCCGGCTTGGCGTCAGGATCGTCCTGAAGCGGCCTCCGATCTCGGGCCAGCGTGCGGAACGGCCGGTGACAACTTTGGCGAGAGCGCGGGGTCTGAGCTAAGGTCGCACAGGCGCGGGCCTGCGCGGGAGTGACGCCGGCGAGAGCGACAGGCAGGGGTATCGGTGAAAGTACCGTCCCGCATTTTCAAGCAGGCAGCGAGGGCTGCCTCCTAAACTGAGAGCTGGCATGGGCTTCCAAACGACAGACCGGCGTCTGCTGGCATGTGGGCTCCTCGCGCTGCTCGCCGAGGCGCTGGGCGGCGCCCCCGGAGCTTCCGCACAGTTTGCGAGCTCGCGAAGTTACCCGGCGCGTGGAGCGCGGGGAGAGATCACGGCGTGGGAGCAGGCGGAGCGGACGCGGGGCGCCTTCGAGACCCTTACGGAGGCGGCGCGAACAAAGGCCGGATACACACGGGTGCTCGACAGCTTTCGCGCCATCTACCACGAGCATCCGCAAGACTTGCACGCGGCCGAAGCGGTCAACGCCGTGGCGGAGCTGCTGACCGAAGAGGGTCGCGGAGAGCACGATGCCGGTCTGCTGCGAGCCGCCGTCAAGCAGTATGAGTTCCTGCGGACGCAATATCCCGGCAGCTCGCTGCGTGCGGGAGCGCTGCTGGCCGAAGCGCAGATCGATCAGAACGACCTCAAAGACCGGAACGCGGCGCGCGAGCGGTATGCGACGTTTCTTGAAAGCTATCCGCGGAGCAGCGTGGCGGAGGAGGCGCGGGCGGGGCTGCTGTCTCTGGATGCGGGCAGCAGCCCACGTCTGCAGGTAGCGAACGAGCCAGGAACCGACCGGCAGGCAGTTGCGACCTCTCAGGGCCAGGCTGGAGGCGGCGGCGCGGAGACGGCTCGCCGCAATGCCACGACGTCGGCCGCTCAAAGCGCGCCTCCCTCGGAAGAGGCAGGAGTGGCGCCAGCTCGCCGTGACCAGGCGATCGATGCTTCGCGCGCCGGAGCGGGCGCGGCGGCCGGGAACGGGCGCGCGAATGGGGTGACGTTGGACGGGGCAGCTGCGGGCGCGCCGGTTGTGCGCTCGGTAGCGCGGCCCGTGGGCAAGCTGGCGCTGGTGACGGGCATCCGGCACTGGTCGACCCCAAGCTATACCCGCGTCGCGATCGACCTGGGAGACGCGGTCGAGTACGAGGCGGCCCGGGTGCCATCACCCGATCGGATCTACTTTGACCTGCACGGGGCGCGGCTGGCGCCGGAGCTGGTGGGCAAGAGCTTCGCCGTGACCGATGACGGATTTCTGAAGAAGATACGCGTGGCGCAGTCAGGCGGGGACTTCGCGCGCATCGTGCTGGATGTGAACGACGTGACGGAGTACTCGGCCTTTCTGCTGCCGAACCCGTACCGGCTCATCATCGATATCCATGGAAGAAGCAAGCCGGCGGCGGCGGAGGTCGCGTCGGTAGACGCTGCGGCGCGGCCGACGGCAACCGTGCCGAACACTCGGGCCATGGCCGCCGGGAGCTCGACCGACGTCACACGGCTGAGTGAGCAGCCGGGCAGGGTGGAGGCGACAACCGTGCCGACGTCGCAGCCGATCGCGGCGGTCGTAGCGGGGCGGGGTGCGGGTTCGGGAAGCTCGGGAGCGGGGCTGCCGGCGACGCCCCCGACCGGGGTCTCTGATCTCTCGCGCGGTGCCGGGGGTGGATCGATCGCTCCCCTGGCACCCCGCGCTTCGGGCAGTGCCTCCGCACCCCCTGCCTCCGCGGGAGCTTTGACCTCCACCGGAGTGGTCGCGCCCGGTGGCGAGAGCAGTCCGTCTTCGCTGGCCGGCCGGCGAACGAAGAAGAGCCGCTCCACCACCTCAGACGCAAAGGTGGTGGGGTATCCGGGAGTGCCGGCGCGGGCGGCGGTAAAGACGGCCGAGGGTGAGACAAGTCTGGTGCGGGCGTTGGGCCTCAAGATCAACCGCATCGTGATCGACGCGGGCCACGGCGGCCACGACTCGGGAACCATCGGGGTGGACGGACTCGAGGAGAAGGACGTGGTGCTCGATGTGGCGCTGCGGCTGGGCAAGCTGCTGCACGATCGGCTGGGTGCGGAGGTCATCTACACCCGGTCGGACGACACGTTTGTGCCGCTCGAGACACGAACCGCAATCGCAAACAAGGCGCAGGCGGATCTGTTCCTCTCCATTCACGCGAACAGCTCGCCGGAGCCGAGTGCGCGTGGGGTCGAGACGTACTACCTGAACTTCACGGCGCAGCCGGACGCACTCGAGGTAGCCGCGCGGGAGAACGCGGTGAGCGGTCAGTCGATCTATCAGCTGAGCGACCTCGTCAAGAAGATCACGCTAAAGGACAAGATCGCGGAGAGCCGGGAGTTTGCAACGGATGTGGAGCAGGGACTCTACGGCGGGTTGGCGCGCGGCAATGACGGGCTGAAGGATCGCGGTGTCAAGAAGGCGCCCTTCGTGGTGCTGATCGGCGCCAATATGCCGTCCATCTTGGCGGAGATCAGCTTCGTCACAAACCCGCGGGACGCGGGCGAGCTGCGGCAGCCGGAGTACCGCGAGCGTGTCGCGGAGAGCCTGTTCAAGGGGGTCTCGCGATACGCGGGGGGGCTGAGCGGAACGGGGCCGGCGATGGTGGCGCGCGCGAGCGGCCAGTAACGACCGTGTCTGTGCATGGCGCGCAATGCAAAGTGACCTTCGCGGCGCGGGCTCGTCAGAACTGCCAGTGATGATGATGTTGTTTTCTCTTCGCAAGGGTCGGGTTAGACGGGCGGTTTGTGGATGCGATGCGAGCGCGGCGGAGCGGGCCCAGTGCGGTGGTAGGCTTAATCATGGGCGTTTCTCCTCCCACACCGCTGGTTTGGCGCAGTCTGCGCGCGATCTCTCTCGTAATCGTGCTCGTAAGCGGCGGCGGGGCCGCAGCCTCGGCACAGCAGGGCAAGACGACGCTGGTAGAGCCGCCCACTCCGTTGCTGCCGCAGACTGCCGGATCCCTGCACATGACGGGCGAGCCACAGATGGGATCGGGTGTACCTGCCGATGCGGGTGAGGCCGCCGCGGTGTTGAAGGAAGATGGCCTGACACAGTGGGCCTCGGCGAGCTACGGCCCGGGTGAGCCGGCGAGTATACGGGCGTATCGGTTTGGCGACGCGACAGGCGCGCTTGCAGCGTACACACTCTTGCAGAAAACGGGAGCCGGAGCGCTGCCGCCGGGGATCGCGGCGACCGGCTCGGTAAGCGGCAACGATGTGGTGCTGCAGTCGGGCGTCTCCGTGGTGATGGCAACGCTGCCAACGCGCGGAACGCGGGATGCGGTGTTGCGGGAGATCATCCAGCGGCTGCCGAAGGTCGGCGGACGGCAGGGTCTGCCGGCGCTGTTGCCGACCTTGGTGCCGGCGCACGGGCTCGAGGCAGGTTCCGTGCGGTATGCGCTCGGGCCAGCAGGGTATGCGGCGACGCACGGGGTGCTCCCGGCCGACCTCATCGGCTTCGAGAAGGCAGCGGAGGCGATCACAGCGAACTATGCGGAGCGAAGTGGCTCGGGCGTTCTGACCCTGCTGCTGTTTCCGACGCCGCAGATCGCAGCCGAGCGTGGGCGCGCGATCGAGGCCTACCTGAACAGCAAAGCGGGCACGCAGGCCAGCACGACAGAGGTAAAGCTGCCGCCGGATGGGCCAGTGATGCAGCTGGCGACGGGAATCCATGCGGCAGGCGCGCAGACCGTAAAGCTGCGGCGAGAGGGCCCGCTGGTTCTGCTGGCGACTGGGAGCTTCTCGGCGGCTGAGGCGCAGGAGCTGGTGGAGAACATCCATCTACGCCTGGACGTCACGCTCGACAAGCCGGTGCCGCCGGAGTTCCACGTCGAGGTGCGCAAGACAGCGAGCCTGCTGGTCAGTATCGCCACCTTCAGCGGCGTAGCGGGGCTGGCCGCAATACTGCTGGGAGCCTTTCTCGGCTTCGGGCGAGCGTCGATCCGGGTCATGATGGGGAAGCCTGCGGCCACCGAGCCGGAGTTCCTGCGGCTGAACCTCGCTGGACAGCGGGCGGGCGGGACGGAGTCGTCGGGAACGAACGATCCCTCCCTCTGAGGTGTCGTTACGACAGTAGGATCGAAGTCATCTCTCGGGCGTAGGCTCACACAGCGAGCGCCCTGCTTTCGGTGCATCCGAACCCGTAAGCTGCACATTCAACGCAGAGTAGAGTCTATTGATTACGAAGAAAAGGCGAATTCGTGACACGCAGGCGAGCATCCCTAACTTAAGATAAGTCCCCTCATATGAAGATCTTAGGCGTGATTCCTTTCCCGCTTGACACCCCTTTGCGCCAAACTTACTATTTCGCCAGAAAGTTCTGATGGCTTTGCCTCCGTTGGAACTATTCTCCCTAGCGAGAAGGCCGCCACTCGTTGCCAGGCGGCCTTCTCTTTCTTTTGGTGTGAACCTCGCACGCGGAGACTCCTACCGATGGATCGATGGTGGGGCGAAATCATTCGTCAGATGTCCTGAATCGAGACAACGAAGCAGACTTCACCGTGCGTGCCGATGACCCGGGTACGGAGGAGGCGCAGAACGCTCTCCGCCGCGGAGGGTTATCCAATGCACCACGCACTCACAGTCGTCATCTTCATCGTCATGTTCCTTGGACCCTGTCTTCTGGCGAGCTCGTTCGAGCGGCGGGAGCGCGAGCAAAAAGGTGAACACCACGAGCCATCGTCGGTCGACGGACTGCGGGTCTCTGCTCGCGATCTCTGAGGTCTGCGACGGTCACCGCAGCAGCATCCGCTCGCCCGCCGCGCGAGACCTTTTGCGCGATAAGCTGCGAGTCGCTAGAATACGAGAGGTTTCGCCGACGTAGCTCAGTTGGTAGAGCAGCTGATTCGTAATCAGCAGGTCAACGGTTCAAGTCCGTTCGTCGGCTCCACACATCCCTCGTTGATACAGCAGTTTAGCTAAAGCGGCTAAACGAATTGTAAGGCCGCTATGGCTGAAGTGTCTTCCCCCGGTTGCGAACATCCGGCTACCTCAAGCGCACGCCCTCTTCCCCCGCCATAGCCTCGCTCCCCGCCTCCCGTCCGGCGAAAAGGCGTCACTACCCTTCCTGCCCGCGACCTCAACGAGGAAGGGTCCTGCCGGCTCAATGACGACTAGCAGAGTCTTGGACGCGCAATTCCAAGCAAGCCCGTAAGTCCGGTTCCAAGCAGCCCCGAGTGGAGAGAGCTCCGGCACCGTCAACGCGCCCGCGACAATCTCACCTTCGCCCTAAGATCGGGGTTCTACCGGGACGATCCCCCAAGCACCACACCGGTCCGCGCTACACTACTCCTCTCCACCGGGCCGCGCTTCGCCATTACCAACGGCAAAGGTGCCTTCATGCTCAAGCTTCCACGCCGCTCCTTCCTGCGCTCGGCCGCCGCCCTGCTTCCTGCGGCCACCCTCGCCCGGCCCCTCGCCGCCGCGCAGTCCACGACAGCCCTCAATCCAGTCCCCACCCTCAAACCTCTGGCGCGCGAAGAGGACCGCTACGCCGTCAAGCGTGCTCTTCCCAATGGCACTACCACCTTCAAAGTCTCCTCCGCCGAGTGCCGCAACGACTTCTTTGCCATGGAGCACCACCACACTGCCAAGGGCGGCCCTCCCCTCCACCGCCACACTGTCGAAGACGAGTTCTTCTACGTCCTCGACGGGGAGTACCGCGTCATGGTCGGCAACACCCTCTATACCCTGCACCCTGGCGACTCCGTCCTCGGTCCCCGGGGCATCCCCCACTCCTTCGCGTTCGTCGGCGCCACAGACGGTCGCATGCTCATCACCTACGCTCCTGCCGGACGCATGGAGGAATACTTCAACTATCAGGATCAGAATGGCGGGCGCTCCTACGCCACCGACGCCGCCCGCGCTCGTGCCTTTGGCATCGAGCGCCTCGGGCCGCCACTCGCCACCACCTGATCACAAGGGCGCTCCTCCGGGCCGGAAACCAAACGACTCTCTGTCCGCTACAACGTTCGCTAGCCTGAGCCACCTCAGTTCTTGCTTGTCGATGAGCGTCTGCTCCAGGGCGGGAGCCAAGCCCTTCGTCTCATGATGCGGGTGCCAGCCGCCGCAAGCACCATGAACGGCCTGTGCGTGACGCTCTCCACCCGACAAGCTCCTACACCCGAGGGTGGGTTCTTGGGTGCAGACTGGGGTTGCGTCGAGGCCGCCGCAAGGTGCCCCCAGAGCAGGTTAGGGAGCTCGATGCTAGCTGCAGCTGCGCCAAGTGGTCTCTAAGGACACCGGTAATTTGTGTGTAGGTGCGGAAAGACATCGCCGACCGGTGTCTGCCAGTAGTACGGAGTATCTTCAGTTAGGTGACGAGTAGTTCCTGATTTGAATGAGAGACGTACTCGAATGACAAAGCTTTGGTGGCATGAGATGTTCCTGTTGGGATTAGCTATCGTCGTACGCGCCGGCGCCACGCCGTTAAACGCGCATTGACTCAAAGATCCCGCGATGACTACTGCGTGTTGAGGGAAGTACTCAAAACAAGTCGGAGGGAGTATGGCGACGAAGGCGAGTCTGTATGTATCCGGCCGGCACTTGTACACGCGCTCCGGCGCCAAGCTCATCCTTCGCGGCATCAATCTTCCCTTGCTGGATGACTGGCAGTTCCCGGCATCGGACTACCTCAATGCCGTAGCCCAATCTGGCGCCAATGCAATCCGGATCCAGTGGTACGTCACTTATCCGCCGGTACAGCCCACGCAGGATGATCCCACTCCACAGCAGAGAGGGCCCTACACACTATCTGACCTCGACGGTTTTCTGCTGCGATGTGCCAAGGCCAAGATGGTCCCGATTCTTATGCTCGCGGATCTTACATGCTCTCTAGACACGAGTCAGTTAAATTCCGTCCTGGTTACCTGGTGGACAAGGCCCGACGTAGTCGCCGTGCTGCAAAAACACGCAGCATATCTCATCATTAACATAGGCAGTGAGGTGGGTAAGTCTCGCTGGACAGGCGATCCAGATGACGCACTCGTCGCATATGCATCCGACTACACAACTGCCATCAAGAGCATCCGCTCAGCTGGTCTTAGCGTTCCGCTGATGATCGACGCCACCGATTGTGGCAGCACGCTGGATGTGTTCCTCAAAGTAGGTGAGCAGTTCATTGGGGCCGATCCACTTCAGAATATACTTCTTAGCGCTCATGCCTATTGGGCCGAGTATGACGGTCTGGACAAGATTAATGCCTGTGTCTCCGCCGGTCTTCCGATCGTTTTTGGTGAGATGTCTAATATCGAGGACGGGGACGATCCCAATACCTACATCTCGCTTGATGCAAACGGAAACAATCCGTGGCCAGCCGCCGAAAATGGATTTACTTACCAGGCGCTGCTGGGAACATGCTTCCACCACGAGATTGGATGGCTCGCCTGGTCTTGGGGACCGGATGACAGCGACGATCGCCAACTAAGTGTGGATGGTACGTTCGCGAACTTAACGCCATGGGGACAGGACTTCCTCACAAATGCAAGCTACGGTCTCGCAGCTCACAGCATCCGCCACACATTGCTCTAATGACCGGACGCTAGGATCACCGAACCAAGGAAGGTGCCGCGCCGCAGCCGCGAGTGCCTACTGCAAACTAAGCTGCACACGGCGGTTCATGATCGTTGCAGCAGCCCAGTCGGGCCACGTGGTCGCATCCAGATAGAACAGCCACGGTTCGCCGGAGCTGGTCGTTGGATCGCTACCCTCACCGACCAAGGTCGGATAGAGAACCGCATTGGTGCCGTCCGTAACGACTCCCGTCGATATGGGACCGGACCACGACAAGAGGCTGGAACCGTGTTGCATCGTAATTGATGTGTGATTTGCCGCCGCATAGGCAATCAGGTATTGCTGTGTCGTGCTGTCGTAAATAACACTCGGAAATGCGCCCGTAGCGGCGATCACGGGAGTGTAGTGTCCCGAGTTGGCGGCGGCATTGGGATCTCCGCTCGTAGCCGGTTGTGTCCAGCCGTTGTTGTAATACTTCGTGAACAACGCCGGGAACGCCGCCGTATTGCCTGTGAACGCCGCGGTGAGCACGGCGGAAAGCTGCGCCCGCGCCACGGCGAGACACTGACCCGTGTTGCACGGCGAGGCCGCAGACGGGTCCGCGTCGTAATAGAAGAGGTAGAGATACACCGTGGAAGGATCGGTGGTGCTCACATTCGTAATGTGGTGCCCGTCTCCATCCGCCAGCACCAGCGTGCCGCCGCCTACTTGAGTCTCTACTCCCGAGTTGATCTGCGTGCTCCGCGTCACATAGGGTTGCACGATCTCTCCGAGCTTCTGAAACGTCGCTCCGCCGTCTTTGGAAAGCGCCATTCCGAGCGAAGCGTAGGTGCAGGTCCCCGTCCCGCACGTACCGCCATGAAACTCTCCATGGTAGACGTGCAGCACGCCGGCCTGCCCCGTAGAACTGGTCACCGAAAGCACAGGCCCTCCGCCGGCGTAGTTGGTGTCAAAGGTGTACCCATTCGGATCGCCGCCGGGCTGGATGAGCGCCGCACATCCGTAAGGCGCTGTGATAGCCGTGAAACTCCCGCCAAACCGATAGGTCCCCTGCACCTTCGGCGTCCCCGCACAGTTTGTTCCGCCCAGCCCCGCCCCGTAGAAGCTGTACGTCCCATTCGTCAGCAGCACCCCAAGCGTCCCATCCGGCGGCCCGTCAATCAAACCCAGTGACGCTCGCTGCGCAACGGTCAGCACCGGGCTTGCCGGCTGCAGTTGTAAGGTGAATGTGGTCGGTGCGGTTGGGACCGTTCCCCCGTTGCTGCAGCCCGCATTGAAAGCAGGTAGCAGTGCGAAGAGCAGACCCGCCGCCACGCGTTTTGCCGTGAGAGGCACGAAGAACTGGTGGGCCGGTTCGCGCATACTCCCCTTATGATCGCATCCTGGGCGACGGAGCATTCGCTGGCAGCGTGCATCTTCCCTCCTCAGCGTGGACCTAGACCTCACTTCGTGAGATTCCAAGTCGACACACCTCGGAGCGATCAGCCCAGGCGTCTCAATGGCGAGAACAGGCCGATGCCCGCACCGAGCAGATATGAGCTGGCCTGAGAACCCTACTTTTCTGACGCGCATCTCCCGAGCTTCCTAGGTCGCTGAAGGAAGAGCGTCAGGTACCCATCGCAAGCGCCCCACAGGGAGCGCGTGCGGGATGGACTTTAGGCGATCGCACGCAGTGAAAGCATGACCTTGCCACGCGGGCTTTGACCTTGACTGAGTTCGAGCGCTGAGCGCCACTCTTCGAGGGGGAATACGCGGGCCACTGGCACCTCGAACTTCCTTTCTGCTGCGAGTTGAGCGAACTTGCCTAAAATGTCGAATCGCATCGTCATGTCCTCGCTCAAGCTGTCTCGGACGCCGAGCTCTTTCGCGGTGGCGAAATCGGTGATGGTCAGCACATGCTTTGGATCGCCTGAAATGCTGACAAGGTCAGGAAGGACACCGCTGGGCGGAGCGGCGTCTAGAACCAGGTCCGGTGAGCCACCGACGATCTGCAGCACGCGATCGACCAGGCCATTGCCGTAGGGAGTCACTGTTGCGCCAAGCGTGCGTAAGCGATCCGCAAAGGTAGAACCGGCGGTCGCGGTGACACGGGCGCCACGCATCAGCGCCATCTGGACAGCCGCAAAGCCCACCATGGTTCCTGCCCCGTGAATCAGAATGCTTTGATCAGCGGTGAGCCCTAGGTTGTCGAGGCTTCGATATGCGGTCTCGACGGCCATCGGCAGCGCTGCTGCCTGCAAGAAGTCCAGGCCGGACGGGAGTTTCGCCCAGTAGTTCAGAACTGCGTAGTCTGCTGCGCCGGCACTGGTGTACTCGGTGAAATCGACGCGTCCAAGAACAGCGTCGCCGACCGCGACATCCTGAACACCCTCGCCAATCGACTCGACGGTTCCGGAGACGTCCAGTCCGACTCCACGTGGCATGAGGCCGGCGTAGAGCCCCTGACACAATGCCCAATCGGCCGGGTTCAGACCACAGGCGTTAACGCGCACTCGAATGTTCTTCTGACGTGGAGCAGGAAGCTCAGCCTCCTCCAAACGGAGCACATCCTCCGGCCTGCCGTATTCGTGAAAGCGAAGTGTTCTCGTATTGATGGATCTGTGTTCAGCGGTGTTCATAGTTCTCCTGTGGGCCGGTTGCATTCGTTCACGTCCAACTGCCAGCATTGACTGTAACGACGCCCAAACGTACGATCAATGCTGCTACGTTCACTTTATCGTCGCGATCGTCCACAGCTATGGATCCCTTGTCTGACGTCCTATCGCTCCTCAAGCCGCACAACTACGTGACCGGCGCTCTCACGGCGGGTGAACCTTGGTCGCTCCGCTTCGAGGCTCACGAAGGGCTGAAGTGCTACAGCGTCGTTCGAGGCGAGTGCTGGCTCTCGATGGATGGCGTCGCAGAGCCCATTCAACTCCGGGCAGGCGCCTGTGTGCTGCTGCCGCACGGAAGGTCATTTGTCATCGGAAGCGATCTGTTCCTTCCAAGCAGAGACGCATGGGAGTTCCTCTCTTCCGTGGAGAGATACAACGGCGTCGTCTCTGCAAGCCCCGGTGACAGCTTCTTTCTGCTCGGCAGCTACTTCGCACTTGAAGGCGATGGTCGCTTCCTTCTAGATGTTCTCCCGCCAATTGTTAGGGTCGACAACGACATGCAGCGGGAGTCGATGCGCTGGGCAGTGGAGCGCTTACAGCGCGAGATGCGCGACCCGCAACCGGGAGGCACTCTTGTAGCACAACAGATTGCCTATACCCTGCTGGTCGAAGCTCTTCGCCTTCACCTGAGGGACGATGCGCAACGCGGCAAGGGCTGGCTACCGGCTCTTGCAGATGAACGCCTGCGGGCGGCACTTTCCTCGATGCATCAGCAACCCGCACGTGCTTGGACGGTGCAGGAGCTCGCCCGCACCGTCGGCATGTCAAGGACTGCCTTCTCGCAGACGTTCAAGAGATTCGTGGGAAGCTCGCCGATGGAATATCTCACGAAGTGGCGGATGACACTGGCTGCGAAGCGAGTGCAAGACCCCACTGAGTCGATTGCATCACTGGCGCCTGTGCTTGGCTATCAATCCGAAAGTGCGTTCAGTGCGGCCTTCAAGCGGCATTGGGGCAGCTCTCCACGCGATTACATGCGCGCTCGCCGCGTTGAGCCACAGCGATTGTAGCGTTCCAACATGCAAGAGCTGCCGTTCCGACCCTAGTCACTCTCGATTCGCAGTACGGGTGAGACGCCGACGACGTGGTAGAGCATCGGCAGTCATTCGCTCGTCGGAATTCATTGCAATCAAGTTGCCAGCTCCCCTTCCATGGCACTCAGGGACACGGCAGGATGTGCCGCAGTGGGATGATCCTTAAGTGAACACAGCTCGCAAGTAGGCTTTGTTCACTATGGAAGACATCGTGTTACGAAGCCTTATACGCACGTCCCGCCTATCACCAGAGAAAGGCGAGGCGTCAGCGTAGGTGTAAAGGTAGCCCTGAATCAGCTCAGCCTCGATGAGTGCATCGGCGAGTCATGACTCATCCATGGGCGCCTGAGGACGGGCCAGAACATCATCATTACCATTTCCCCTTACACCGGAGATGAGACGCCCTTCGAGAGGGCATCCCGTTGCGTCTGGGAAGTCTGCTGAAACGGGTAAGAGTTCAAGGGGAGACTGCACCTGACGCCGCTGAACTCTCCACGAAGGAGGTGCGGGCTTCCCCGTCTGCCTCACACTCCGAGCGAATCCGCCTCGGATCTGAGCGGCTCGATGCAGCTTCCTTCGCGTCGACACACGCTGCGTGGGCTTCGCGCCATGATAAAGTGCGGCTTACGCACAAATAGAGAACGACAAGAGTTGGAGGACAACTGCTTGGGACTCGCCATCGCCGGTCTGTCGAAGACCTATCCAAACGGTGTAAAAGCGCTGAAGAATCTCTCGTTGACGATCGGCAACAACATGTTTGGTCTGCTCGGTCCTAATGGCGCGGGCAAGAGCAGCTTGATGCGCACAGTCGCCACCCTTCAGGATCCCGACACCGGCACCATCGTCCTCGACGGCCTCGATGTACTAAAGGAGAAAGACGCCGTCCGCAAGGTCCTTGGCTATCTTCCCCAGGAGTTCGGTGTCTACCCGAGGATGTCGGCGCTCGACATGCTCCAGCATCTCGCCATCCTGAAAGGCGTCACGAATAAGACCGAGCGCAACCAGATGGTCGATGCGCTGTTGAATCAGACGAATCTCTGGGCTGCGCGCAAGAAGGCTCTCAGCACCTATTCGGGCGGCATGAAGCAGCGCTTCGGCATCGCGCAGGCGCTCCTTGCGAGCCCGAAGCTGATCATCGTTGACGAACCGACGGCCGGGCTCGACCCCGCCGAGCGCAATCGTTTCCTCAATCTTCTTAGCTCGATCGGCTCCAACGTGACCGTCATCTTGTCCACGCACATCGTGGATGACGTCCGCGAACTCTGTCCGCGCATGGCCATCATCGCCAATGGCGAGTTGCTCCTCGAAGGCTCCCCCGCCGAGGCCCTGCATCAGTTGAAGGGGAAGATCTGGAGCAAGGTCGTCTCCTCCGACGACGAACTTCGTGCTCTCGAAAGCAGTCTGAACGTCATCTCCACCCATCTCGTCGGTGGCCTGCACGAGGTTCGCATCTACGCGGATGCCCATCCTGGCGAAGGCTTCTCGCCCGTCGACTCCGGCCTGGAGGACGTCTACTTCCTCAATCTCGCCAGCCAGAGCTCTGCGAGTCAGGCAAGGAACTAACCCAGGCAGAAAGGAGAGCGGCAGCACCATGACCCAGTTCTGGGAGTTCTTCACCTTCGAGCTCAAGTTCCGTGCCAAGAGCATCTCGACCTACGTCTACTTCCTGCTCTGGTTCGCCTTCGAGTTCCTCTGCATCGCGAGCGAAAGCTTCGGGCCAATCGGCAACGCCAACGGCAAGGTCCTTCTCAACGGCCCCTACGCGAACACGTTTAACTACATCGGCGCCAGCTTCTTCGGTGTCATCGTCATCGCCGCCATCTTCGGCACGTCCATCCTGCGCGACTTCCAGCGCGACACAATCCAGATCCTCTTCACAAAGCCCATCTTCAGATTCGCCTACCTTGGCGGCCGCTGGGCCGGATCCTTCGTCACCACCGTCTTCGCCTTCTCTGGAATGCTCTTCGGCGGCGTCCTCGGCACCTTCGCGCCCTGGGCGGACCACTCCCGCATCGCTCCCAATCACCTCCTCTGGCTCCTCCAGCCCTTCTTCTCGGTCTCCGTCGTTCAGATCTTCTTTCTGGGCTCGCTCTTCTTCCTCGTCGCCGCCCTCTCCCGCAAGATCTTCATCGTGTACCTCCAAGGCGCTGCACTCTTCATCCTGTACTTCATCGGCGCAAATGCAATTCTGGCGAACAGGACGCTCGAGCACTTCTGGACCGCGATCTTCGATCCAATCGGCTTCGTCTACAGCGATGCGATCGCCCGTTACTGGACGGTCATCGAGAAGAACACTCTCCTCTTTGCCTGGTCAGGAGTCTTCCTTTACAACCGCCTGCTCTGGAGCGCGATCGGCCTCGGCAGCCTGCTCGCTGTCTGGAAGTTCTTTCCCCTGTCCGTCGAGGCTCTGACCGCAAAGACCAGCAGCAAGCGCGCCAACCTGCAGCGGGAGCAGGAAGAGGCAGCCCGACCTCGACCCTCGCTCGTCGCGGTTCCACTTCCTCGGGTACACCAGGTCTTCGGCGCTGGAACCTCCTTCGCCCAGTTCCTCTCACTCACCCGCATTCGCATCGCGAACATCGTCCGCGAGATCCCGTTCTGGGGCATCCTCATCCTGATGATCGCCCTCGCGACCGTGAACGGCCACTTCGCCGGGCATCTGGCTGGTGAGAACGTCTGGCCCGTCACCTACCTCATGCTGCAGTCGGTGGAAGGCGGCGCCAGCCTCTTCTTCTACATCGTCGCCACGCTCTATGGTGCGGAGCTCATGTGGCGCGAGCGCGACACCCACTTCTCCGGCATCCACGATGCGCTTCCCCTGCGCGAGACTACCGACTGGCTCTCAAAGCTCGCCGCGCTCTGCTTCGTCGAACTCGTCCTGCTCACCGTCGCAGGCCTCTGCGGCGTCCTCATGCAGACCGTCGCCGGCTACTTTCATTACGAGCTGCTCCAGTACGCAAAGGAGCTCTACCTCGTCGCCTTTCCAGAGGTCTTGATCTTCGTCCTGCTCGCGCTCTTCGTTCAGACGGTGGTCTCGAACAAGTTCATCGGTCACGGCATCGTGATCTTCGTCTTTGTGATCACGCCCTTCCTGCAAGGGTTTGGCTGGGAGAACACCCTCTACCTCATCGGCAACACCACCTCCGTCACCTACTCGGACATGAACGGCTACGGCCACTTCGTGCAGGCGCTCCTCTGGTCGACCGCCTACTGGCTCGGCTTCATGTGCGTGCTTGGTGTCCTCTCCATCGCGCTTGCCCGGCGCGGTTCGGAAGATGGCTGGTCCGCACGCTTTAGGCTTGCCCGGCAGCGCGCGCCCCGGCTGCTTCCAGCCGGCATCTTCTTTCTGCTCGTCACTGTTCTCAGCGGGGCCTGGTTCTTCTACAACGCTCACATCCTGAACGTCTACATCAACGCGAAGGATGGAAGAAGAATTCAGGCGCAGTACGAGCGTGAGAACAGAAGATACCTGCACCAGTTGCAGCTCAAGCTGGTCGCGGCCGAGACCAGCGTCGACATCTACCCCGAGCGCCGCTCTTTCTCCGGCACCGGACGCTTCGTTCTCCAGAACAAATACCCGACACCCATCTCGCAGGTCCACATCTCCGACGCGCACTCCGGTGCCTTCGGCGCGATCAACACCGAGCCCTCCATTCAAAACATCAGCTTTAACCGTCCCTTCCATGTCGTCTCGGTCAGTTCCAACCGCCAGTACACGATCTACCAGTTCGAGACACCGGTCGCGCCCACCGAGACCGTGGACATGACCTTCACCGTCCGTCACACGGAGCACGGCTTCCGGGACGGCCACGAGTCTCCGGAGTTCGCCCATTCAGGCACCTTCTTTGACCAGGCTTGGTTTCCGAACATCGGGTATGACACAGGCGTGGAGCTCCAGGACCCACGCCGCCGTCGCGAAGAGCACCTCGGCGAGCTCCAGCTTCTGCCCCACCGCGGCGACCCGTGGGGCTCGCTCATCAGCCAGGACTACATCAAGTTCCGCACCACCGTCAGTACCTCTGACGCTGATGACGAAGGAAAGCCGCAGATCGCCATCGCCCCCGGCTACCTCCAGAAGGAGTGGCACCAGAACGGCCGCCACTACTTCACCTACGACATGGGCGATGTGCCCATGGCAGCCTGGTTCAGCTTCAACTCCGGCCGCTACGTCGTCACCCGCGATGTCTACCCGGGCGTCAACGGGCCCATCAACATCGAGGTCTACCACATCCCCACGCATGAGTACGACGTGCAGGACATGATTCAGTCGTCCAAGGCAAGCCTCGCCTACTACGAGAAGAACTTCGGCCCCTATCAGTTCAAGCAGTACCGCATCATCGAGTACCCCCGCTATCGTCAGTTTGCGGAGTCCCTGGCCAACACTGTGCCGTTCTCTGAAGCAATCGGCTTCATCGATCGCGTCGAGAAGCCGGACGACATCGACTTCGCCTACTTCGTCACCGCCCACGAGTTCGCCCACCAGTGGTGGGGACATCAGCTTCTCGGCGGCAACGTCGAAGGCTCAAACATGATGTCCGAGTCGCTCGCCGAGTACTCCGCGCTGCGCGTGGCGGAGAAGAAGTACGGCACGGACAACATGCGCAAGTTCCTCGCGCATGAGCTTGACGGCTACCTTCGCGGCAGGTCCGGTGAGATCCGCCACGAGAACCCGCTCGTCCTCGTCCAGAACGAGCAGTACGTCTGGTATCAAAAGGGTGCGATCGTTCTCTATGCGCTGTCGGACTACATCGGCGAAGACAAGCTCAACGCCGCGCTGCGTGACTTCCTCATGCAGCACCAGTATCCCAACGCCCATACCTCGCAGGAGATCCCTTACCCCGACACCCGTCAGTTTGTAAACGCCCTCCGCGCCGCTACGCCGCCGGAGTACCAGTACTACATCACTGATGCCTTCGAGAACATCGTCCTCTACGACAACAAAGCCCTCGCCGCCACCTACGTCGAGACTCCCGAGAAGAAGTACAAGATCACCCTGACCGTGCAGGCGCGCAAGGCAAAGGCCGATGGCAACGGCGCCGAATCGCCCCTGCCCCTGAACGACTTCATCGACATCGGTGTCTTCTCCGGGAAAAAAGAGCACGAGAAGCCGCTCTATTTGAAGAAGGAGAAGATCACCCAGGAGAAGCAAACCTTCGAGATCGTCGTCGACGAGCGACCGACCCGCGCCGGCATTGACCCCTATAACAAGCTCGTCGATCGCATCTCCGACGACAATGAGACCGACGTCAGCAAACTGTAACGGCAGCAATATCTCCGGCCCTGAAGCTGAAGTCGCCCGGCCTCCTTCCAGACATCACGTATCTGCATCCCTGGTCTGGCGCATACCGCCGGGCGGCGGTACTATCCAAAAACAACACTCATCGTGGCGTCTCCGGGGGACTCTATGTCTAGGCGTTCGCTCCTGCTCACCCTCTTCCTTGCCACCTGCGCCGCCAATGCTGGCCATGCACAGGACGCACGGAGAGGTCATCAACCCACCCTGGTTCCGCAGCAGAGCGGAACGTCGCAGCTGCTGATCGCCGTCAGTCCAGTCAACTCCAGAGTCGTCTGGGCCGCGGGCGCTGGAGGGACGTACACCGTCACCACCGATGGCGGCGCCACCTGGAAGTCCGGAGTCGTACCCGGGGCCGAGAGTCTCCAGTTCCGCGATGTGCAAGGCGTCAGCGAGCGGGTCGCGTACCTTATGTCGATCGGCGACAACACCGGCGACTTCCGCATCTATAAGACGGTCGATGGCGGCGCACAGTGGACCGTTGAGTTCCAGAACCAGACAGCAAACGCCTTCTATGACTGCTTCGCCTTCTGGACGCCGGACCGCGGCATCACCCACAGCGACTCGGTCAACGGCATCTTCCCGGACATTCGCACCTTCGACGGTCTCACCTGGCACTCAATCGCCCGCAGGATGCCTTCCGCCCTGGCGGGGGAGGCGTCCTTCTCCTCGAGCGGAACCTGCATCACGACCGAGGGATGGCAGAACGCCTGGATCGCGACCGGCGGCTCCAGCGTAGCCCGTATCCTGGCCACGCGCGATGGAGGCGACACCTGGGACGCCTATGACACACCGCTCATCAGCAACCCCAACGCGGGCGGCTTTTCGGTCGCCTTCCGTGATGCGCGGCACGGCATCGTGGGCGGCGGCGATCTCACCACCGACAGCGCAGCCCAGGCCGCAACGTCGGACAACGGCGGCCGGACCTGGACCCTGACAAAAAAACCTCCCATTCCAGGAGCCATCTTCTGCCTCGCCTATGTCCGTGGTCGCGAACCCGCAGACCCCTGGACCGACGAGGATCGCTTCGGCCATGAGCACGACCGCACCGTCGTGATCACCACTGAAACACTGCCAAGCTTCGCCGCCGGAGCCGCGGCGTGGACGCCCGACGAAGGACAGACCTGGTTCACACTACCCCAGGTGAGCGGATACTGGGCAGTCGCGTTCGCGAATCCGCATGCCGGCTGGTTCGTCGGCAACAACGGCCAGATTCTAAAGATCAGCTTCTAGGATCTGCAGCCCGCTGAGGTTCAAGTCGCCCGAGTCGGGCCGGTGCGCATCGCGAAAGCTCCCGACCTTTCTCAGACCGCGCGTGACGAGCTGCCGGCCGCCTTGACGTGCGGTCGGCAGAGACCGTTGCTGAGCAAGGTCTTCGCCTCAGGTGAATCGTCTTGGAACAGCACAGCGTACGGCCCGTGACTCCGCCGTGGTACAGTGCTGCTGCTTCCACGATCGACATACCGTCGTCCTTGTCTGCGGACTGCCCTGCTGATCGGCCTCATCTCCGCACCTCTCGGCGCTACGTCGCTGGTCACCTAGGAGCATGCCAATGGTTCAACTCTCGGCTCGCCTCGTCTCGACTCTGCCTGCAGCGTTGGTGTTGGCTACGCTGACCGCTGTCGCGGCTGCTGCCACGCCTGCTCCGACCAGAACGACGCTCACCGTCAGCCCCGCCTCCGTTGTGGCAGGCTCGCCTGTAACGCTCTCGGCCCAGGTCGTCAGCGGGGGCGAGGGCGTGCCCGCCGGCACGGTTCTGTTCTGTAACGCCAGCGCGGCTCACTGCGAGGACGCGGCTGTTCTGGGGCAGGCTCAGCTGACCAGCAAGGGCGTCGCGCAGATCCACCTCCGACTCGCGCCCGGAGCCTACAGCGTCGCCGCCCTCTTCCAGGGCGCGCCTCATGCGCCCAGGCCGGTTGCCCCCAGCGTCTCTCCCGCCGAGACGCTCACCGTCACCGGCCTCGCTACGACCAGCACCACCGCGCAGGCCACCGGTGTAGCCGGCAACTTCACGCTGCCGAGCACGGTCACCGCGCTCGGCGTGCCCGCGCCCACCGGCTCCGTCAGCTTTCGCAATCAGACAACCGGCGGTGCCCTGCTCGCGTCCGTGCCGCTGTCCAGCACCCACACGACGCTCCAGTACACAGCCCTGCCGCCTCTCGTCTTCGACGGCCTTCCCCCCATTGCTCTTGCCGACCTCAACGGCGACGGCATCCTGGACAAGGTCGTGGCCAACCAGAACGGCAATGCCCTTACCGTTCTCCTCGGCAACGGCGACGGAACCTTCACCTCGACCTGGACACTTAGCAACAGCCTCTCAGCCACGGCGCTCGCCATTGCCGACGTCACCGGCGACGGCATTCCCGACATTCTGCTGGGCATCTCCAGCAGTGTCAGTAACGGCTTCCTGAGCCTGCAGACGTTAAATGGCAGAGGCGACGGGACCTTCACCGCGTTCTTCAAGTCAGACCTGCAGGCCGATCCCCTCGCGATCACACTTGCAGACTTCAACGGAGACGGTCTTCTGGACGCGGCCGTCGTCGCCTACATCGGCAACAACAGCAACGCCGTCATGATCCTGCTCGGCGACGGTACCGGCGGCTTTTTTGGCACAGGCACGGACACCTCGTTGAGCTCTCCCGAGGCGATCACGTCGGCGGACTTCAATGGGGACGGCATCCCCGACCTCGCCATCACCAACGTCTCCACCAGCCCCGCAACGCAGAATAGTCTCACCATCCGTCTCGGCAACGGCGATGGCACCTTCCGCACGTCCGCGACGCTGCCCACGGGCATCAATCCGCAAGGGGTCGTGGCCGCAGACTTCAACGGTGACGGCAGCCCCGATCTCGCGGTGGCCAATGTCAACGACACCTTTGTCTCGGTCTTTCTCGGCAAGGGCGACGGCACCTTCACTGCAGCGCCGCCCGTGCCGGTACAAGGGGGCACGCCGTCCATCAGCGCCACAGACCAGAACGGAGACGGCATCCCAGACCTCGTAGCCGGCTCGCCCTTGGCTGTCTATCTGGGTAAAGGCGACGGCACCTTCCATCTCGCGATGCAGCTCCCCGAGCAGGTCAGCACCTTCACCACAGGCGACCTGAACAACGACGGACTCTCCGACATCGTCACCGAGAACGGGGTCAGCCTCGGCCGTCAGGTCACCACCGTCGTCGCCAGCAACGTCAACCTCTCCATGCCGGGGGGAACCAGCATCATTGCGACCTACTCCGGCGACCTTCACTACGCCGCCAGCAGTGCGCCAGCGCTCTCCCTCAGCAACTCGACCGCGGCTCCCGTATTCCACCCCGCGCCTGCGATCTACCCGGACGTTCAGAACGTGACCATCACGGACGCGACGCCAGGAGCCGTCATCTTTTACACCCTGGACGGCTCTATACCCACGGCGAATGCGACGCGGTATACCGGGGCCATTCGCGCAACGAACCAGACGACCATCAAGGCGATCGCTCTGCTCTCCGGTGCCTCTTCCAGTCCCGTCGTGACGGCCGTGTATCTCATCCGCCTGCCCGTGCCCACGTTCACACCCCAGCCCGGCGTCTACCCCGCGCCACTCACCATCAGCATCCTCGCCGACCCCACCCGCTGCGCCTCCGGCCCGTGCACCATCGACTACACGCTCGACGGCACCACGCCCACCCCAGGCTCGACGCTCTACACTGGCCCGCTGACCTTCACCGCGCCCGGCATCGTCACCATCAGAGCGATCGTCGTCGCTCCTGACCACGTCCCGAGCGCCCCCGCCACAGCGACCTACTTCATCGCATCAACGGCGACCATCGCGCTGACCGGCTCTCCATCGACGACCGTCGCCGCCGGCACAACGCTGAACCTCACCGCGCAGGTTCTGAGCAGCGGCAGCCCCGTGCCGCACGGCCAGGTCGTCTTCTGCAACGCGACCGTGGTGCCGTGCAGCGTCAACACCACGCCCTTCAATCATCCCGACATCCTCGGCGAGGCGCAGGTCGTCAACGGCGTAGCCGTCCTGCCCGTGCGCCTGCCGGTCGGAACCACGGTCGTGCGCGCCATCTTTCAGGGCACGCCGCGCACCCCGTCGCCGGTTGCTCGCGTGATCTCCGCCGCCGTCAACGTCGTCACCACCGGCGCCGGACGCAACCTGACCACCACCATCATCCCGCGCGCGGAGAACGGCATCTACAGCTTCCGCAATACGGTGCAGGCCTTCGGAGTTCTTCCTGTAACAGGAACAGTGACATTTAGCGACTCCCTGAACGGCGCCACTCCCCTTGCGCTCGGAAGCGCCACGCTGAATTCCGCGATCTCGACCGTCAATTTCACCCCCGCGCCCTCCGCTAACACCGCCCCGAGCCCCTTCTCCATCGCAAGTGGCGACTTCAACCGTGACGGCATCTCCGATCTGGTCGTCGCGGGTGAGTCTGGCGTCGAAGTGCTGTTGGCGAACGGCGACGGCACCTTCCGCGCGCCGCAGCCGGTTCCGGGCGCCGCGGTTGGTCTGTTGCTCGTCGCGGACGCGACTGGCGACGGCCTGCTCGACATCATCTCCGCCGACCAGAGTGACCAGGGCGCCGTCGTCGTCGTTCCCGGCCGCGGAGACGGCACCTTCGGCGCACCTGTGATTGTCGTGCAGCAACCCGACATCTCCGCAGCCGTGGTCGCCGATGTCAACGGTGACGGCATTCCCGATCTCGTCACCACGAGCAGCTTCTCCACGCTGGGCAACGCCGTCACGACCTCCCTTGGTCGCGGCGATGGCAGCTTTGCCGCTCCCAAGACCATGCGCGTCAGTGGACAGCAAGGCAACGCGGTCCTCGCCGATCTCAACGGCGACGGCCTGCCCGATCTCGCACTCCTCAACTTCACCAGCGCCGGCGAGTCAGTGCTCTCGTTCCTCGGAAACGGCGATGGAACCTTCACCGCCAAATCCAGCCTGCCGCTCTCTCCTCTCGTCTTCGTTCATGACCTGGCGCTCGGCGACCTGAACGGCGACGGCACGCCCGACCTGGTTGTGAGCGGACAGGATCTGACCGTCCTGCTCGGCAATGGGGACGGAACCTTCCACACCGGCATCACGCTGAGTGGATCACAGGAGAACTACTCCGAGGTTCAGCTTGCGGACTTCGACAGCAACGGCACGCTCGACATCGCCACGCGCTTCGGAAACACCACGCCCGCAGGAACCTTCACCGACTCCCTTCTGCTCCTGCGCGGCAACGGCGATGGCACCTTCCAGACACTGCGCGCGCCGGTTCTCAACTCACCTCTCGGTCCGCTAACTCTGGGCGACTTCGACGGAAGTGGTGTGCCCGACGTCGCCTATGCGGACAGCGGACGCAGCTTCGTTCGCGCGCTTCTGACCGAGCAGTCGACCCTCGCCGCGATCGTCAACATCACCCTTCCCGGTCCGGGCACCAACACGATCACCGCAACCTACTCCGGCTCCGCAGCCTACATGCCCTCAACCTCCGCACCCCTCGTCATCAGCACTCCAACGCCGTGACCGAAGAGGATGGCCCGCGCTTCGCCACCACGCGAATCGTCTACAGTGACTCGTCCGACCGGCTGCCCTGGTACCTGGTCACCATCGCCTGGATCGCACCCGGCGGCAGAGTCGTCAGCTGCGCTTCAACCTCTTCCTTCGTCAGGGCGTGGCCGCAGCTGGTGCACTCCGCATCGATGAGCGCAGCGGGCGAGCTTGGCGTCGCATCCGTCTGGAAGGTGTGCTCGCCGCACTCCGGACAGCGGAACGGCGTGGTGTACTGCAGCATCTTGTCGTAGTCGATCGGCACGGAGTACTCCACCTTGGAGCGGCTTCATCCTACGCCTGCCCGATCCGCCCGCCGCAAGTCACAGCGTTGGACGGAAGCCGGAAGGTGGAACTCCACCCCGGAAGACTCGACTGCGGACCTCGAAGTAATCTCACGCTGGCTACGTTTCTTGTAGCAAGTCTCTCGTCTTCTATTGTTGTGGATGCGTCGACGAGAGGGAGAAAGATCTCATCGAGCTTCGACTTGGATGCGTGCCCGCCGACACGATTAAACTTCGTGAAGCAGGTCGCACCATGTCGAACGGCAGCGCGAGCAGAGGGCAGAGGAACGAAACTCTTGTACGGGAGAGGATGATGCGAGAGAAACAGAGCAGCGAAGACGGCCTTGCAGTACTGATCGTCGGTGCAGGCCCCACCGGGCTGACGCTGGCGTGCGCACTCGGCCGCAGCGGCATCTCCCACCGCCTCATCGAGGCCTCGCCTGGCCCACAGCCTGGCTCGCGCGGCAAAGGCATTCAGCCGCGCACTCTCGAAGTCTTCGACGATCTCGGGATCGTCGATCGCGTGATCGCTAACGGCCAGCTTGCCATGCCCATCCGCAAGACAGCGCTCGATGGACAAGTAACTCTGGGCGGTACGGAGACCTTCGGCGACCGGCCTGATATCCCGTACTCCGCAACCCTCATTACGCCCGAGTGGCGGATCGAAGAGGCCCTGAGAGGGCGGCTCGGAGAGCTCGGCGGCAGAGTCGACTTCGGCACCGCGCTCGCCAGCCTCGAGCAGACGGACGAGCGCGTGTCGGCGACACTCACCACAAACGGCGAGCCCGAGACGGTCACCGCGCGCTGGCTGGTCGGCTGCGACGGCGGCCACAGTGTCGTCCGCAAGCAGGCCGGCATCGCTTTTGAAGGTGAGACCCGCGAGGACGTCCGGATGATCGTTGCCGATGTGGATCTCGACGGCCTCGATCGCAACGCCTGGCACATGTGGTCGCACCCGGAGGGCCTCGTCGCCCTCTGCCCGCTGCCCTCGACCAACGCCTTCCAGTACCAGGCCAGCATCGCGCCTGGACAAGACCCCGAGCTCAGCCTCGTCAAGATGCAGGCGATCTTGGATAAGCGGAGCAGACGCACCGGGATCCGCCTCCACCAGCCGGAGTGGGCATCCCTGTGGCGCGCCAACATCCGCCTCGCAGACCGCTACCGTAAGGGACGCGTCTTCCTCGCCGGCGATGCGGCACACATTCACTCGCCCGCCGGTGGCCAGGGCATGAACACCGGCATCCAGGACGCGCAGAACCTCGGTTGGAAGCTCGCAGCCGTCGTAAACGGTGCCCTGCCAGCGCTGCTCAACACCTACGAGGCCGAGCGGCGACCGGTCGCAGCCGGCGTGCTCGCGCTCTCGAACGCGCGCCTCAAACAGGCGATCGAGCAAAAGGACATACCCACCCAGCGCGATGCAAGCACGATGCAGCTCGGCATCACCTACCGCGGCTCAGCCTTGGCACGTGACGACCGCGACCAGACCGCTCCCCTGCGCGCCGGCGACCGCGCCCCCGATGCGACTCGGCTGATGACGGCGGAGGGCGAACGCCGGCTCTTCGACCTCACACGCGGCGGGCACTTCACCCTGCTCAACTTCGGCGAGACCGCCCTGCTCGCCGACCCTCCGTCGAGCCTCAGGTCCCTTCACATCGTCACACAACCGGCCAGCCCTGCCGACGTCGTCGACTCCGAAGGCCATCTCGCCCGCGCCTACGCTGCCTCCGATCGCACCCTCGTTCTCATCCGTCCCGACGGCTACATCGCGCTGATCTCCGACGCCGGGGACATCGCAACCGTATCGAACTATCTCGCCGAACTTCGTGTCACGTCGTAGATCTGTGTCGCGCTAGTGCCTCCCGCGAGCACCCCTCCCGAGTCACCGCCGCACGCTCACACGTCCTCTCGACCTCGTCGTCACTCGCCTCGCCCCCGAACCTCCAGCACGAGGCGCTTCCTACGGCGCCGTCGCATCCGCGACCGGAGCCGCATGCTGCCCCGACGCCAGCCGCGTCGCCTCCGCCATCTCCCGCGCCGATGCCTCCTTCTCCCCGAGCCGGTTCAGCGTCAGCCCGAGATAGTAGTGCGCCGGCTGGTACTCCGGCGAGCTCTCTACCGCCGCCGACAGCCATCGCCGCGCCTCCGCATACTCCTTTGCCCGATACGCCAGGACTCCCATACACGTCAGAGCTCCACCGTGCCTCGGATCCCGCGCCAGTGTCTTCTCTAGCAGCGGCTTCGCCTCCGCGTCATGGCGCAGATCCGTCGCAATCTGGCCTAGCTGATAGTACGACTCCGTCTGCACCGGCTGCAGCTCGATCGATCGCGCAAAGGCCGCGCGAGCCTCTGGAATCCGCTGCTCCATCATCAGCAGATGGCCCAGCCCATAGTGCGCCGAGGCATCCGACGGCCGCATCTCCAGGTACGCCCGCAGATCCTTCTCCGCCGCGGGAGACTGGCCCAGGTCGAGCTCCACGCGCGCCGCTAGGTACAACGCGTCACCGTCGTCCGGCTTTATCCCCCGCAGCCTGGCGGCGACCTTCTCCGCGTCGGCAAAGCGCCCCATCTGCTCTTCGAGCACGCCCAGGTCGTACAGCAGACGCGCGTTGTCGGGAGCGAACCGTTGGGCCCGCTCGAGCTCCGCAAGCCCCCCGGCGAAGTCTCTCTTCGCACGCGCCTCCAGTGCCAGTCGCTCGCTCGCCCGGACCTCGCCCTCCTGTGCCTCCGGGTTCGCCGCATCCTGCGCCAGCAGCGCCTCATACTCCGCGCGGGCACCCGCCGCATCGCCCGTCTCGAGCCGCGCCCCAGCCTCCGCCAGCGATCCCGCCCGCCCCGGGACAGTCGCCGGCGCCTGCATTCCGAAAGACATCATCACGGCGAGGAAAAGAAGGTTCATACAATGGAAGAGGACGGCCAAAGCCGCCCTCTTTCCTCGTTGCAGTTGTTGTTAGAAGGAGATACGCGCCGTGATCTGCAGGTTGCGCGGCGTGGTGATCGTGCTTGTCGGCACACCGAAGTTTCCATTGTCAGCAACAGCACCCGCGTTCCCGACCTCTCCCGGCTGCAGATTGGGAAGCGCGAACTGGTGGCGGTTGAAGCCGTTCAGAAACTCTCCTTTGAGAACGAAGTCCACACCCTCCTTGATCGGAGTGGTCTTCAGAAGGCTGAAGTCCTCGTTCAGGTAAGGCTGCGTCCGGATCTCTCCGGTAACGCGTGGAATGTTGCCGAATCCATACGACGCTCCGCTCAGAATGGCACCGCTGGGATTCGGATCCTGGAACGCCGCGAAGTTGAAGAAGTTATTTTCCGACGCGATAAGTGGATTGATCTTCCCATTCTGGTAGTTCGCGCTCTTGAGCAGCTGGCCGGGAACGCGATTGAAGTAAATCGAGTTCTCGAAGCCCGGAATCCCGTTCGCGCAGCAGATCGAGAACGGCTGGCCGGACTCATATCGCTGAACCGACCCGATCTCCCATCCACCTGCGACGTAGCTCGCGATCCCATGGTTCAGGAACGGCATACCTTTGCCCAGTGGCAGGCGATAGAGCGGTGCGATGACGAACGTGTGCGGGATATCCTGCGCACTGATCGCCTTGTCCTGGTGCAGATCAAACGGGTTCTGCACCTGGGAGACACCGATTCCGTTATTCGGCAGAGCGCTGTCCGCGTCCGTCAGATTCTTTGCCCACGTATAGGAGGCCTGGAGACTCAGCCCGTTGCGAAAGCGGCGGCTGAGCGAGACCAGGAGAGCGTTGTACGTCGACATGCCGACGTTCTGCAGGCAGCAGCCGGAGTCGATGTAGTCATACTGCGGAAACGGCCGCAGAGCACGCTGCAGTGGCGCGTTCGCGCCCCAGAGTGTCGTGAAGCCGCCGAAAGGAGCCGCCACACCGACCGTGTTGCTGCTCAGCGGGTTGCCCAGCTGATTGCCGTACGCGAAGTCAGCGATCGGGATGTTGTTGATGTTCTGCACGTTCGAGCGGAGGTTCTGCGCCTTGTTGCCGAGGTAGCCGATCGACAGGATCAGATCCGGCGCCAGCTCTCGCTGCAGCTGCAGACTCCACTCGTACACAGCTGCCGGCTTACCATCCTGCGGCTGAATGTAGGAGCTCGTAACTGCCTGACCGTTGAAGACACCGGGATCCAGGTTCGGCGGCTGCGCGTAGCTCGGGAAGCCGCTGTCCAGCGCGAACGCGGAGGAGAACCCGTCGCCGCTGGTAAACGTCGGCTGCGTCTTGTAGCCGGTGTTCATCGATCCGCCGAAGTCAGAGAACTGAAGCGGACCGTAGAAGATCGCTCCACCGCCGCGAAAGACCGTCTTGCCATCCCCGGGGGGCGTATAGGCGAAGCCAACGCGCGGAGCAATGTCCTTGTAGTACGTGTTGGCCCAGCGAGACGTCCCCTTGAGCTGTGTTCCGAAGACCAGCGCGCCGGGAACACCATACTCCGGATCAAGCGCCGTCGGGCTGAAGTTCGACGTCGCATTGTGTGCCTCGGACCGGGGGACGTCCACATCCCAGCGAACGCCGACGTTCATCGTGAGGTTGTTTGAGACCTTGATGTCATCCTGCGCGAACAGGGCGTAGTAGTACGACGTCCAGCGCGGCTTCTCGGAGTAGATACCGAGCGCGAAGTTTCCGCCCGAGGTCGCCCCGAGGAGAAGGCTGGCGAAGCTGTTTCCGTTGTTCTCGGAGTTCGACGGATCGGACGAGGTCTGGACGCGGGCGAAGTTGACGGCCGGCGTGGGATTGTTGATCGGCGAGTACTGCTGCAACCGGTAATCGAAGCCGAACTTGAAGCTGTTCCGGCCCTTCTCGATGCTCACGCTGTCGTTCACCCGCCAGCCGTTATCGATGTTGTCGTCATTCTGTCCGGGATTGCCCAGATTGACATACGAGTCGCGTCCGTCAAAGGTGACCTGCGGAAAGTTCAGCGAGGTCGGCGAGTTCTTCAGGCCCAGCGTCGATGCATAGTCGATGCCGTTTGAGATCGGGATCGCGAAGTTGGCACTGTTCGTCCGGTTATAGCCGAAGTTCAGGTGGTTCAGAACAGTCGGCTTGACGATGAAGTCCCAGCCAAAGCGGCTCAGGTGCGTCTCAAAGTCCTGATTCCAGGTGTTCGGATCCTCCGGGTACGGCAGCAGCGGATTGCCACCCGAGGTGCGGTTGTTGTCGCGCGTGCTGTACGACGCGAAGATCTTGCTCCGCGCGCCCACGCTCGCATCGATGCGAACCGTGTACGTCGTATTCTTCAGCGGAATCGTGCTCTGGAAGAAGAAGTTGTTCGCAAGCGCCGCCGTTGAAGGCGTCGGGATGAAGTTGAGGGTGTTCTGCGCAACCGTGCTGAAGCGAGACATCGGAATCACGTTGCGGAAGAACGCCGTGCGGCACTGCACACCGTTCACCGTCCGCTGGGTCGCCGGGTCAAAGATCTCGCCGGGGTAGATCGTCGTTCCGTCGCACGGGTTGATCGATCCGCCAGTCGCCGGCGGCGCCGCCGGATTGTACCGGTCCGTGAAATCTCCCATCCGCTCTGTAGTGGTGGGCACGGTGCTGGTCTGGGTCGCACCCAGCTTCTGCTGGAACTGCTCCCAGGCGAAGAAGAAGAAGAGTTTGTTCTGGGCGTTGTAGATGTGTGGAATCCCCAGCGGCCCACCGAAGCTGCCGCCGTAGTCGTTCTGCCGGTCGCTCGGCTTCACAAACTGCGCTCGGCAAGCCGCTGTGTCGCCCGCGCCCACGCAGTCCTGTGCCAGATGGCCGTCGTTGAACCAGGTATTTGCGTCCATCGCCTCGTTGCGGAAGATGTCGAACGCCGTCCCGTGATAGCTGTTGGTTCCGCTCTTGGTGACGAAGTTCTCGATGCCACCCGTCGTGCGGCCAAACTCCGCGGAGGGGATAGCCGTTGTGATCTTGAACTCCTGCAGCGCTTCGACCGACGGCGCCTCTTCATCAAACGAAGATCCGTTCTCGCTTCGGGTCTGGCTGGCTCCGTCCAGCAGAACCTCGTTGCCATACTCCTGGCCGCCCGAGATCTTCGACAGGAAGATGCCGTTGTTGCTGTTCGCCGATCCAGGACCCGTCGTGCCCGGCAAAAGGAACTCGAACGCCTCCGGCGAGCGAAGCGCGCCGACGCCGCCAAGCGCTAGCGGCAGCTCCACGATCTGGCGCGACTCGACCGTTCCACTCACGTCCGACGACTGCGACTCGATCGTCGGCGCCGACGCGTCCACATTGACGGTCGTCTCGCCGCCACCCGGCTGAAGCTTGAAGCTCAGCGCGGACGTGCTTCCGATCGTGACCTCAACCCCGTGCTGCACCTGCGTCGAAAAGCCCTGAGCCGTGGCCGTCACGTCATACGTGCCCAGCGCGATCTCTGGAAAGCGGTACGCTCCATCCGAGGTGGAGACCGTCGTGCGCGAGATACCCGTCGCGGTGTTCTTCGCCGTGATGGTGGCTCCAGCCAGCACCGCCCCGGTCGCATCCGTGACGTTGCCCGCGAGCGCTCCGCGCACAGACTGTGCGATCGACGAGAGGCTCACCAGCCCCAGCGTCGAAACCAACAACAGAAAAATATAAGTCCTCTTGAAACGGCGCATATAGACCTCTCCAGAAAAAGCATCACAGGAAACGGATCGTCTGCTCGGCTGGGGCAAACGTGCTGGCCACGTGCTCGAGGCAGTATCGCTGACCGTCTCCCAATGGTGAGGACTACGGCCAACCCGAGACAAAGCTTAGGGTCCATAGCAAAGGTCTGTCAAACACGCATTTTCTCGGCCTGTTATCGTTTACACGTGAAGGGCCGTCTCCTTCCGTCAATAAGCTTCTCTCTGGTCCCCTGCGGAACTGGTCTCCTGCTCTGCGGTCTGCTCTCGCTGGCAGGCCGCGACGCACGCTGCTTACATCTCCCTCTGCCGCTCCAACCCTCCCCGCCCGAGCTCGACCGGGCCCGTGCCGCCATCGCGGATCATCAATGGAAAGACGCGGATATCCTCCTTCGCTCCTACCTGGCGCACGACAGCAGCTCGCCCGAGGCCCGCTATCTCCTCGCGTCGACCCTCTTTCACGAACGCCTCGCGAAAGAGTCCCTCGCCGAGTACACCCAAGCCGCGAAGCTCCGTCCGCCCACCGCCGTCGACCTCCAGACCGTCGCCTTGGACTATGTGTTACTAAATGACTACCCCGACGCAGATATCTGGATCACGCGCTCCTCGCAGATGAATCCGCGCGACGGCGAGACCTGGTACGCCCTCGGCAGAATTCGTTACACGGAGAACCGCTTCAACGACGCCGTCGTCAGCTTTCAGCGGGCGCTCCTTCTCCTCCCCCGCTCCGTCAAAGTCGAGAACAACCTCGGCCTCGCATGGGAAGGCCTCAACCAGCCCGACGAGGCCATCCGCGCCTACCGCCAGGCCATCTCGTGGCAGGCCGGCGCGAAACAGCCGAGCGAGCAGCCTCTCCTCAATCTGGCGACTCTCCTCTCCGACCGGAATCAGCTCGACGAGGCGCTCGCCCTTCTCCAGCAAGCCGTCGCCATCGCCCCCCAGGACCCCAGGATCCACACCGCCCTTGGCAAGCTCTACCGTCGTCGCGACAATCTCCCCCAAGCCCAGGCAGAGTTCGAGTCCGCCCTCGCCGTGACCCCCAATGACGCCGCCCTCCACTTTCAGCTCGGCCAGGTCTATCGCAAGGAAGGTCTCGAAGCCCGAGCATCGTCCGAGCTGGCACGCGCCGCCGCACTCAACGGCACCCACTCCTCCCCAGAGCGCTAACGGCGCGCCGCGCAGCTCCTTCAGACACCCATCTCCGGCGCCCACGTCCACCCCTCGATCCGGTGCGCCGGGTCCCGTGGCGCCGGCAGCCGCGCAAAGCTCCCTCGCCGCTCGCTCATCACCATGCAGCTGACCAGCGCATCGAAGGCGTCCTCGCTTGTCTCCGCCTGCCGCAGCACCGTCCGCCCCAGCTTTGCATATCGCTCATCGAACTCCGCCTCTCCGCGCGCTCGTCGTCGTGCCAGGTACGCCGCTCGCTTCGCCGGATTCGCCTTGTGCACCGCCCCCGTCATCAGCCGCGTATACATCTCAACCACCATCGGCCGCGGCGCCGCTCCAGTCAGCGCCGGCGAGTCGAACGGCCACACCCGGAACCCCGCCTCCCAGAGTCGCAGCAGGGTCGGCATCCCCCGCAGCGACCCCGTCCCCACTGACCCCGACCCGCCAATCTGAAAGACGCTCTTCGGCGTGATCCCCTTGACCCTGGCCGCCCGCTCCGCCTCCGGGATCTCCGCAATGATCTTGCAGTCGATGTCCGTCGCTCGCAGCATCCGATGCAGGTGCTCACCTGAGAACTCCGCCGGCCGTCTGTGCGGCTTGCCCCAGAATCGCCGGTCGAGCTCCGGATCCTCCGCCGCCCGCCGCAGCAGCCACCGCTCCCCGTGCGTCTCCGTCACCAGCCTCCAGAACGCCGGCGCCGTCCCGATCCCCAGCTCCCCCCGCACAAACCACTCCGGGAAGCTGAAGCACATGTCGATCCCGACCACCATCCGCGGCGTCTCCCGCGCCATGCCGATCAGCCACTCGCCGACCTCCTCGCGCGTCCTCCCCGACTCCATGCGCACCGCGCCATCCGCACCGCGCGCCCGCACCCGCTCCGCCTGTCCCGCGGGCAGTGAGCCCACCGCCGTCCAGACGCCCGCCCAGATATGCCGCCGCTGCCCCGGGACATCCACCCGTCCTGACCAGTCGATCGCCACCACCCGTTCGATCCCGCAGTCGGCTCGCATCCCCCTCCCATCATCCCACCCCGGGGAGCCCGCTCGTGCGACTCCGGCCCCAGCCGGACGCAGTCGGTGCGCCTCGTTCAAACAGGCGTACTCCGCGCCCGACGTTCACCGACAGCGCTGCGTGGGGAAGCCCTCCTCAAAGTCATCGGGTGCCGGATGGCAAATCCCTCCTCGATCCCACAGCAGCCGCTAAGATGAAGGTTGAGGAGTCCACGCGACACCATGCCGATCTACGAGTACGAGTGTCAGACCTGCCATCGTCACACCGAAAAACGCCAGAAGTTTTCGGACCCTGAGATCACCCAGTGCCCCCACTGCGGAGGCCCACTGGAGCGCGTCCTCTCCGCCCCTGCGTTCTCCTTTGCGGGCGGCGGCTGGTACAAGGACCTCTACTCCTCGAACAAACCGGCAGCCTCCGGCGCAGCCGAGGGCAAGAGCGACACTGCCCCAGGCGCAAAATCCGAGAGCTCCTCCGAGAGCAAGCCCGCCAGCGGCGAGAGCAAGAGCGCTAACGGCGAGAGCAAGAGCGCCAGCAGCGAGAGCAAGGCCGCAGCCGCACCCGCCCCGGCGAGCACACCCGCGGCCCCCGCGAAGAGCTAGCGGCAGTCACCCCGCCGCGCCATATAGCCTCGTCGTTCAGACCTACTTACTCTCATTCGGGTTCGGCGGAACGTCTGCGCCGGCCCGGCGCTCCTCCGAGAGCGCAATGGCAATGGCCTGCTTTGGATTCGTCACCTTCTGTCCACTTCCGCTGCGTAGCTTGCCCTGCTTCATCGCCTTCATCTCGCGCTCGACGTTCGCGTGTGCCGCAGGCGCATACTTCGTCCCCGGGTTGGCCTTCTTGGACACCGACTTGCCGGTCGTTTTCTTCGCCGCGGAGCTCTTCGCCGGAGCCTTCTTGGCCACGGTCTTCTTCGCTACAGTCTTCTTGGCAGGCACCTTCTTCGCCGCCGTCTTCTTCGCCGCCGTCTTCGCCTTCTTCGCTGAAGTCTTCTTTGCTACGGTCTTCTTCGCAGGGGCCTTCTTGCTCACAGCCTTCTTCGTCGCCATCTCGTCATCTCCAGGTTCTCCAAAGAGAAACTCGACTGCGACGATACGCGTTGCCTCATAAATGGTGCAAGCAAAACCGGCTCGATTAACGGTCCCGGTTGTGAGCAGAGGCGCATCTACCGCGTCATTCGGCCTCGTCGCCTGCTGCGGTACACCCAGAGCGCCACGGCAAACGCCAGCACGATCCCGCCCGCTTCGAGCGCGAGCACCAAGTGCCGCTGCCTCGGGTCATAGCGTCGCAGTGTGCCGTCGTGCCACGCCGCCTGCGTCGCCACAAGGTCCTTGGCGAGCCCGGGGATCGTGATCGCTCGCAGATCCGTCGTCGGCAGTGAGCCAAAGACACGCTCCGGATCGAGCGGTGCCGACGCACGATCCTTCGGAATCGCCGCCATCAGCCCGTTCACCTCCGCATCACGCGGGTCATCAAACAGGCTCACATCCGCCGTGTTCGGAAACAGCGTCACCTTGCCGGTCATGTGCCGCTCGATCGCCGCCACCGCGTCCTGGCATACGCCCAGCGTGTAGTAGCCGCCGAACGGCAGCTTCGGCCGGGCGACGTGTTGATGCATATAAGCCACGACCATCTTTGCCGTCAGTCGCGTCACCTCGACCGCCTGTGCGCCCTCATAGACGTGCGCAAATCGGCCCAGCACCCACCCCTGATTCCGCTCGTCCATCGTGCGAAACTCCGCACGCCCATCGATGCCGTAGTAGAACGCGACGTCCGCATTCACCTTCGGTCCGCGGACCTGCCACTCATACTCCGCGTGCGCGACCGGCACCAGCAGCGGTCGCCGCGTCTCCGGCACACGAAGCTGCGTATCGACCCAGAACGGCATCATCACGTCCTGCCCATTGAAATGGAAGTGCCCGAAGTTGGCGAAGTAACGCGCATCCGCCACACGCACCGTGTGGCCGGCGGTCACCAGCATCGCCATCAGCTCCTCGGGCGACCGCGCCACATGACCTCCGATCCCTGCCGCCGCCGGAGCCGCCGACTCGACGCCGCTCAGGTTCAGCCCATTCACGCTCATGCGGTTCAGCAGCTGCGCCAGCCGTGCACTCTCCGCGTGCGTGCCCGCCAGCTGCGGATCGGGGTCATCGCCGCTCACCACCCCATAGCCCAGCGGCTTGACCTCAGAGACCGCCGGTGCAGCTCCCTGCGGAGCCTCATCTAGATCCACCATCAGCGTCCGGCCAAGCGCAAACTCGCCCAGATCGAGGTACCCCGCCACCTCCTCGGCCGAGGGCTGCCTCGCCAGATTCGGCGACTCCAGCGTCGCCTGCGGCACATCCGTCGGCTTATCCGCAGCAGCGTCCGGTCCGCCGGAGCGCCGGTTCACCACGCGCGCGGCGACACCCACCGTCGGCGTAATCGCGCGCATCGTCCACCCCGGGAACCGGTTCAGTCCCTCCCAGTCCTTGCCCAGGATCAGCTCGCGCATCCGATCTATAAGCTGCGGTGTCATCAGCGCCGCCCCGGTGCGCCGGCCATGGTCGAGCTCCGCAAGCACCGCGTCCGTGAACCCAGGCCGATCCGACAGCTGCCGCATCATGCCCGAGAGCAGGATCGTGTTGGGCGGCATCGGCTCAGTCGGCGCCACATAGCCCCGCTCGCGACAGCTCGCCGCGCCAAGCAGCACCGCACTCACGCCCAAGGCGAATCCACTCCGCACCAGCCATCGACGGTCCATCATGATGAACCCTTGTACGCGAGATTGCGCGCCACGTCACCGAACCCTGGTCTAAAGCGGCCCCAGAGCGTCCAGCTTCTTCGTCACCAGCGCGTTCAGCAGCGCCGGATTCGCCTGTCCCTTCGACAGCCGCATCACCTGCCCGACAAAGAACGCCGCCACTGTCTTCTTGCCGCCGCGATACTGCTCGACCTGCTTCGCACTCGCGACGATCACCTCATCGATCATCGCCTCGATCGCGCCCGTGTCCGAGATCTGCTGCGGTCGCTCCTGCTCATACACAAGCGCGAAGTCGGCGCGCCGCTCGAAGCACAGGTCCAGCAGACCCTTCAGCTGCTTGGACGAGAGCTCGCCCGACTCCAGCAGATCGGCCGCCATCACCACACCCGCCAGCGTCACCGGCGAGCTCTCCATCTCCATCTCCACCGCGCGCAGCCGTGGCGTCAGCTCGCTGGTCAACAGCGCGACCACGCGTCGCGGCGACCTCGCCACCTTTGCCGCCGTCTCAAACTGGTCCGCGAACGCCCGCGTCGCCGTCAGCGTCGCCGCGTCCTGCATGCTGATGCCGTACTCCTGCACCATGCGTGCACGTCGCGCCTCGGGTAGCTCCGGCATCGCCTCCAGAATCTCCGCCTGCCACGCAGCGTCGACCACCAGCGCCGGCAGGTCTGGCTCCGGAAAGTACCGGTAGTCATGTGCCTGCTCCTTCGATCGCATCGAGAACGTGCGGCCCTCGGCGTTATTCCACAGCCGCGACTCCTGCACCACGCGGCCGCCCTCTTCGAGTACCTCGATCTGCCGCTCGATCTCGTACTCTAGCGCGGCCCGGATGTAGCGAAACGAGTTCACGTTCTTGACCTCGGCTTTGGTGCCGAACGTCTCCGCATCGCTCAGCATCACGCTCACGTTTGCGTCACAGCGCAGCGATCCCTCCTCCATATTGCAGTCGCTCACGCCCGTGTAGAGTAGGATCTCCTTCAATCGCGTCAGGTACTCGAAGGCCTCGTCCGGCGTGCGCAGATCGGGCTCGCTCACGATCTCGACCAGCGGCGTTCCGCAGCGATTCAGATCGATATAACTGCGCGTCGACGAGTCCGCAAATCCGTCGTGCAGACTCTTGCCGGCATCCTCCTCCAGATGCAGCCGCGTCACGCCAATCCGCCTCGGCCGGCCCTCCGCGTCCGGGATCACAATCGCGCCGTGCTCCGCGACCGGCTTGTCGAACTGCGAGATCTGGTAGCCCTTCGGCGAGTCCGGATAGAAGTAGTTCTTGCGCGAAAAGATACTGCGCTCCCGAATCTCACAGCCGATCGCCTTCCCCGCCAGAACGGCGAACTCCACCGCTCTCCGGTTCAGCACCGGCAGCGCTCCGGGCAGACCGAGGCACGTCGGGCAGACGTGCGTATTCGGCTCTCCACCGTACTCGTTTCGGCACCCGCAGAACGCCTTGGACGCCGTGAGCAGCTGGACATGCACCTCAAGCCCGATCACAGGCTGGTACTTCGCAAGAACCTCGGGCGCAAGACGGGTCTGTGTCGGCATCGTCTCAAAATCTTACCAAGCCGAACCCCGCCCCCGTTCGCCTGGACCGTGATGCCGTGTGCGGCCCTACGCGTTGACTACAATCCAGGTATGGCCTTTCGCCGCCGCAAACGAGCCTTCGACGCCGCACCCGCGCAGGACGCGCAGAAGAACCTCGAGCGGCCCAGCGCCCAGGAGATCTTCGAGCAGGTCGCCAACAATGCGCGCCAGGAGCTCAAGCGGTCCAGCGTCTCGCTCGGCTTCTCCGGCTTCGCGGGCGGCATCTTCATGGGTCTGTCTGCCATCGGCAACGCGATCGCGCTCGCCATGCTCGGGACCTCCTCCAAGATCCAGTTCATTGCCAAGATGTTCTATCCGCTCGGCTTCATCGTCGTCATCCTCGGCCGCGCCCAGCTCTTTACGGAGAACACGCTCTATCCCGTCGCGCTCGTCCTTACCGAGAAGCGCCACTTCTGGAACACCACGCGGCTCTGGTTCACCGTTCTGCCGGCCAACGTACTTGGCGCGCTCACCTTTGCCCTGCTTGCGACCAAGACGAACGCCGTCCGCCCCGACGTCGTTCACGCCCTCGCCCAGCTCGGCCTGGAAGCGACACAGCGCGTTCCCAGCTCCATCTTTTGGAGTGGGGTGATGGGTGGCTGGATCATCGCGCTCGCCGCGTGGCTCGTCTCCGGCTCTCACTCCATCACCGGCTCGGTCATGATCATCTGGATGCTGACCTTCGTCGTCGGCCTCGGCAACTTCGCCCATTGCATCGCCGGCTCAGGCGAGGTCCTGGCCGCTGTTCTCACCGGCATGCTCCCGTGGCAGGGCTTTCCCGCGTGGTTCTTCCCTGCAGTCGCGGGCAACATCTGTGGCGGTGTCGGCATGGTCACCCTGCTCGAGTACGGCCAGGTGGTCTCTCCTCCAAAGGTCGAAGCCACGGCTGGCACCGACGAGGAGCGCACCGCCGCTTAGCTCCAAGTACGCCGGCCGACCCTCAACCTGCCCAACTTCCCGGCAAGTTGCCGCCACCCAGAGCGACACGCGACACAGCGGCACGCACGAGATCCTCTGCGTCGAACAGCGGTACACTCTCCTCGTCCATGCACCTCCCGCGCACACCTGGACGGCCGCACACCCTCGGCCGCGGCGCTCGGCTGGCCATCGCTGCTACGGTGACCCTCGCCGTCGCGAAGGGCCCGTCGCTGCCGGCGCAAGCGACACCAGCCCACATCGCAACAACCCCGACCCAGCAGACCCTTCAGGCGGCCTACCAAGCCATCAAGATCGCCGATTGGACCGCTGCCGAGCAGGCGCTCCGGCCGCTGCTCGCCGCCACCCCGGAGGCGCCCGAGCCTCACTATCTCCTCGGCTACGTTCTCTTCCGCCGCGACCGCGCGACCGAGTCGCTCGCCGAGTACACCGCAGGCGCCCGTCTGCGTCCGCCAACGCCGGATGACCTCATCGTCGTTGCGTCGGACTACATCCTGCTCAAGGCCTATACGGAGGCGGAACACTGGCTGCAGGACGCAACGGCCCAGGCGCCGCGCAACCGGTTCGCGTGGTATATGCTCGGTCGCACCCAGTACACCCTCGATCACGCCGCAGACGCCCTCGCCTCCTTTGAGCGCTGCCTCCAGCTCTCCCCAAACGACGTGCGTGCCGAGTACAACCGCGGCCTCGCCCTCGAAAGACTCGACCGCGCTCCCGAAGCCGAAGCCGCCTTCCAGGCTGCGATCGCGTGGCAGAAGGCCGCAGCCGTTCGCGACCCGCAGCCGTACCTCGACCTCGGCATGCTCCTGCTCTCGCAACAGCACGCCGACCGCGCTCTGGCCCCGCTCCGGGAGGCCACCACGCTCGGACCAAACAACGCCCTCGCTCACCAGGAGCTCGGCCGCGCCCTCGATATCCTTCGCCTCGACACCGAGGCCATCCAGGCCCTCCAGCGGGCCACCGAGCTCGCCCCCGATGCCGAGCAGCCGCACTTCCTGCTAGGTCGCCTCTATCGGCGCCTCGGCCAGAATACGGCGGCCGCCGCGCAGTTTCGCGAGGTCGAGCGCATCGCCGGCACCCACTCAGAAACGGAGACGCCAAACGTGCCCCCGGCCTAAACGTGTCCGTATGTGCTTCCATCCCGGTACAGATCAACGAGTCGCTCTGGGGAAAGGCCCTTCCTATGGGAGATCTTCGAGTGGCGGGCAAGCCGTTAATCTCCACACTCCGGGACCACATTTCAGGATTGACTTTCACACCGCCGGCGCATAACGTTTTTTCCTTACTTGGAATCGTTTCCACTCGGCGTCCGTTCGATGAGGTGCCAGAGTGTTTCTGGAGGCTGTATGGCACGCATGCACCACATCCACACCTGGGTCCTCGCCCTGTCGCGCGTCCGGCGAACCCTGCTCCCGCTCTCAGCAGTCGCGATCCTTTCGACCAGCTCCGTCGCCTGCCTCGCCCAGGCGTCCAGCGGTGTCACCGGGACCATCACCGACAACTCCGGCGCTATCGTGCCCGGCGCAACGGTCGCCGTCACCAACGTCGCGACCCAGATCACTACCAACGTCGTCTCCGGCTCTGCCGGGGAGTACACGGCGACTGGCCTGCTACCCGGCCGCTACACCATCACTGTCACCGCGCCCGGCTTCAGCAAGACCGTGAAGAACGACGTCAATATTGAGGTCACCCTCCAATCCACGATCGATGTCAAACTCTCGAATGGCGAGTCCAATCAGACCATTGAGGTCAACGCGGACCTCATCGCCTTGAACACGACCCAGCCCGAGCTCGGGACCACCATTGAGCCTGAGGTCGTCACGTCGCTTCCCGTGACCATCGGAGGCGGTCGTGGCCGTCAGATCGATACCCTCCAGTTTCTCGCCCCCGGCGTCACCGGCAGTACCTTCTCCCACAACATCAACGGCGGCGTCAACTTCGAACAGGAGGTTCTCTACAACGGCATTCCGGCGCCGCAATCCGAGACCGCCGGCAACACCGGCAACTTCAATCCGCCCTTCGAGCTTGTCAACCAGTTCCGCCTGGAGCGCTCCACCTTCTCCGCGAAGTACGGTCTCGCCCAGGGCGCCGTCACCTACCAGACGGCCTCCGGTACCAACCAGTATCACGGCGATGCCTTCTACATTAATCGCAACGAGTTCTTCGACGCGCGCGGCTACTTCAACACAACCACCCCGAGCGATCGCGAGAATAACTACGGCTTCACCATCGCCGGACCAGCCAGCATCCCTCACTTCTACAACGGCAAAGACCGCACGTTCTTCCTCTTTGCTCTCGACTTCGCCAAGACCAATAACACGCAGACCAGCCTCGGAACGGTTCCGACCGCCCAGCAGAAGACCGGTGACTTCTCCGACTTCGTCGACGGGAACGGCAACCTGATTCCGATCTTTGATCCGACCACCGGCCAGCAGTTCCAGTATCAGGGCAGGTTGAATGTGATCGATCCCGCGCGCTTCAGTGCAGCGTCACGCGCCATCCTTCCGCTTATTCCGGATCCCGATCGTCCCGGTCTGAACACCAACAAGAACTACCTTCCGACCCCTCTGCCGACAGTCAATCACGTCTTTGGCTTTACGATCGATCACAACCTGAACTCGAAGCAGTCGCTGCACTTCGCGGAATGGCGTAACTCCTACAGCACAATCGTCTTCAACGGCAGCGGACCCGGTGGTGGAGATATCTTCCCCGTGAGCAGCCCCCTGCAGAGCACCAAATATCAACCCGACCTGGGCACGGTCTTCCTCTTGAACTACGTCAACGCCGTCACGCCGAAGCTTGTCTTCACTGCCGGTGTCGCCTGGATTGGAGAGATCAACAACGAGTTCTCTCAGAGTCCTAAATCGAACATCTTCCCCACGGCCCCCAGTCCTATCGCCCAGGGTCTTCCGCCGGCGATCTCCTTCGACGGGCAAAATGCCACCACCGGCTTTGGCGTCAACACCAACGGAGAGACGCAGTCCATCAACCGCAAGCTCGGTCTCTCTGCCGTCAACAACTGGCTCTGGACCAAGGGTCGAAACACCTTCAACTTCGGCGGCGAGGCTCGGCGCAGCTACCAGGACGATAACGAGTGCCAGGAGTGCACCGGCGGATTCAGCTTCAGCCAGCGAACCACCGCTGATCCGAACAACATCGGGACGACCGGCAACTCCTTCGCCAGCTTCCTCCTCGGACAGGTTGACAGCGCACAACGTATCTTCGCGAATGAGCTCAGCCTGCGTAACCTTCTCATTGCGCCCTACATTCAGGATGACATCAAGCTCACACCCAAGCTGACCGTCAACCTCGGCCTTCGATGGGATCTTATGCTTCCCTTCACTGAGAAGAAGAACCAGATCGTCTTTCTCAACCAGACCGCGCTCAACCCTCTCGCAGGGAACCTGCCGGGTGTCGCCAATCAATTCAGCAATGCGTCCGGCGGCGTGAACCGGGCAGATATCCACTTCAAGAACTTCGGCCCCCGCATTGGCTTCGCCTATGCCGTTAACAGTCGGACCGTCATCCAGGCGGGCTATAACGTCGCCTACCTCAACGGTGGCTCTTATGAGTTCGGTACCAGCAAGGTTGCCACCAGCTACGGCAACCTCTTGCAAGGATCGTTCACCGCAAATAGCACCGGTGGCGTCACTCCCGGCTACGGATCGTGGGATACGCAACCCCTTCCCGCGCCCGCAGCCGCCACGATCAGCCCGGCTCTTGGCATCGGCACCACTATCCGCGCCTTCGACCCGGTGGGAAGTGGCCGTCCTCCGTATCTACAACAATGGAATGTGAACGTGCAGCATCAGCTCCCCTGGAACACCTTCCTCCAGGTGGCCTACATCGGGAACCGTGCACTCCATCTCGATGGACAGCTCAATCCCATCAGTCAACCAAATCCATCCATCCTGCAGTACGGTGCACTGCTCAGCCAGCCCATCAACTCGCCGCAAGCCATCGCAGCCGGCTTCACCTCTCCATATCCCAATTTCGTCAACGATCTGGGTGGGAGCGCGACCGTAGCTCACGCACTTTCTCCTTTCCCGCAGTACTCAAACGTCTACAACAACTTCGACCTGACCGGTACCGCCGCATACAACGGCCTGCAGGCCAGCTTGGAAAAGCGCTTCTCAAACGGCCTCTCCTTCCTCACGTCATACACTCTGTCGAGAACGCTCGCCAACGTCGATAGTGCCTTCGCCACCTTTGCCACGCTGCCCGAGAACAAGTACAACCAGAAGGCGGAATACACCGTAAGCGGCGCCGACGAACTCAACAATGCCAAGGTCAGTGGCACCTATGAGCTACCGATCGGGCCTGGAAAGTCCTTTGTCAATAACAAGGGAATCACCGGTCAGATCGTCGGCGGCATCCAGCTTGGCTTCATCCTCGACTACGAGACTGGAAATCCGTTCGGCATCAGTGAGAATGGCAATCCTCTCGGCTGTGCTGGATGCTTCAATCGACCCAATGAGGTGCCGGGAGTCTCCCGCAGCTCGACAAACTACAAGAACTTCAACTTCGCAACAGGACAGAGCAATCGCACGGTCTTCAGTACGAACGCCTTCGTCAGTACCAGCAGTTCGTTTACTCTCGGCAATGCAAAACGGAACTATCCTGAGCTGCGTGGTCCAGGCGTCTACGAGGAGAGCCTGAAAGCCTCGAAGAAGTTCGCCTTGGGTGAACACGCTAGCTTTGTGCTCGAGATGAACTACTTCAACCTTCTCAATCGCGTTCGTTTCAACTCACCCAATGCAAACATCGATAACTCGAGCAACTTCGGCTTTATCCCCTCAGGACAGCAAAGCCTCAACGGCTCGAACAGCGGCGCCCGAAACGGCCAGCTGAGCGGCCGCCTCACCTTCTAATCCTCACCGCACCACACCAGCGGGCCGCGAGACTCTCTCGCGGCCCGCTTCCGTTTGCAGCAGCAAACGTCGAGCCATCGCTCAGCGACACCCGCCAGGCAGCTCGAGCGATCTCCGCAGGAGACACCACGAGCCAGGATCGTCTGCGCCGTTCTTCCGTCGAAACAGCACGCCCCCCGCCCTCCGCTTCATCTCCTCAGCAGAACTGCTCTATCCTAGCCACTGAGCCATGATTCTCCCCTTCGTCCGCGAGCTTCTCGCCGACCTCGAACACTCCGAGCCCTTCGACCGCCTCCGCCGCCACCTCGTCTCTGGTGGCGGCCGTCGTCGCGTCTCCGGTCTCACCGCCACGGCGCGCGCTCTCTATCTGCCGCTCATGGTCCGTGCCAGCCGCGCCGCCTGCCTCATCCTCGTCGCCGACAACAAGGCCGCCGAGGCCCTGCACGCCGGCGTCCTCGCCACCGCCGAGCTCACCGGCGCCCTCGACCCGCACGAGATCGTTCGTCTGCCCGCCCACGACGTCCTGCCCTTTGAAAACCTCTCCCCTCACTCGGAGATTCAGGAGACCCGCGCCAGCACCCTCTGGAAGATCTGCGCCGGCGACTCGCAGGTCGCGCCTCGCCTCGTCATCGCCCCGATCGAGGCCGCGTGCATGCGCCTCTTTCCGCGCGACCACTATGCCGGCCTCGCCCTCACCCTGCGCACCGGCGAGGAGCACCTGCCTGACATGCTCGTCGAGCACCTGCTCTCCGTCGGCTACACGCGCGTCGACGTCGTCGAGATGCCCGGCCAGGTCACCATGCGCGGCGGCATCATCGACGTCTACTCGCCCGAGCAGGATCGGCCCGTCCGCATCGACTTCTTCGGCGACGAGATTGAGTCCATCCGAAAGTTCGACCCTGAGACCCAGCGCTCCTCCTCGCAGCTCGACACCGCCCGCCTCCTCCCCCTCACCGAGACCCCCGTCTCCGAGCGCCTGCTCTCTGCCATCAACGCGCGTCTCACGCGCACCGGCTCCGCTGCCGGCGCCGCGCTCGAAGGCGGCGAGACCCCGCGTGAGCTCGAGCAGCATGTCACCACCAGCCGCGGCACAGACGCGACCGTCTTCCCTGGATGGGAGTTCTTCGCGCCCATCGCCGGCGCCCATCTCACCCTGCTCGATCTCCTCGGCCCGCGGACCCGCGTCTTCACCGAAGAGCCGGCCATGGTGACCAATCAGGGCGAGCGCTGGTGGAACAAGGTTGAGCAGCGACATGACCGCTCCGGCATCGGTTCACTCGTTCGCCCGGAAGACATCTACATCTCACCCTGGGATCTCGAAGACCGCATTCGCCGCTGCCCTGGCTGCGAACTCGATCAGCTTGGCGCTGTGGATGTGCTGGACGGCGACCGCTCCGAACTCTCTGAGATCAGCTTCGCCACCCGGCCCACCATGCGCTTCCATGGCTCCATCCCTGCCATGGTCGAGCACCTCCAGTCGCTGATGAAAGACGACGCGCGGATTCTGCTCACCGCGCCGAACCAGGGTGAGGTCGAGCGCCTCGCCTCGCTCTTGCAGGAGTACCGCGTCCCATATCGCCTCGGCTCGCGCGGCACGCAGGCTGGCTCGAGCACCGTCTACTCCGAGACCTCCTACCTCGCCGGCGATCTGCGCACACCCGTCATCGTCCGCACGCCCATCGCCTCCGGCGTGCAGGTGCTCGACCTCGACCGCAGCTCCGCCCGCCAGATCATCGTCTTCGGCGCCAACGACCTCTCGGATGACGCCGACGTCGCCGCGCGCCCCGTGCCGCGCAAAAAGTCCAAGACCTCCGCCTTCATCTCCGACTTCCGCGATCTCGCCGTCGGCGACTACGTCGTGCACGTCGAGCACGGCATCGCCCAGTACTGCGGCCTCCGTGTGCTCGACGAGGGCAAGGACGAGCCCGGCGCTGCCCCACCGCTCGAGCTCATGATCCTCGAGTTCGCCGAGGGCGCCAAGCTCTACGTCCCGCTCACCCGCCTCGACCTCATCCAGAAGTACCGCTCTACTGACACCGGCCCCGCGCCCGAGCTCAACAAACTCGGCAACCAGGCCTGGGCCAAGACCAAGGCCCGCGTCAAGAAAGCCATGCAGGACATGGCCGCCGAGCTGCTCAAGCTCTACGCCCAGCGCGCCGCCGCCGTCGGCACCGCCTTCTCGCCCGACAACAACCTGCAGCGCGAGTTCGAAGACAGCTTCGACTTCACCGAGACCGACGACCAGCTCAACGCCATCGCCGACATCAAGCGCGACATGGAATCCGCGCAGCCGATGGACCGCCTGCTCTGCGGCGACGTCGGCTACGGCAAGACCGAAGTCGCCATGCGCGCCGCCTTCAAGGCGGTGCAGGACTCGAAGCAGGTCGCCGTCCTTACCCCCACGACTGTCCTCTCCTTCCAGCACTTTGAGTCCTTCAAGCGACGCTTCTCGAAGTTCCCCGTCAACATCGAGATGATCTCCCGCTTCCGCACCGCCAAGGAACAGAAAGAGATCCTCGAGCGCACCGCCGCCGGCAAGGTCGACATCCTCATCGGCACCCATCGCCTCTTCTCGAAAGACCTCAAGTTCCAGGATCTCGGCCTCCTCGTCGTCGACGAAGAACAGCGCTTCGGTGTCCGCCACAAAGAGCGTCTCAAGCAGCTCCGGGCCGCCATCGACGTCCTTTCCATGTCCGCCACGCCCATCCCGCGAACCCTGCATATGTCACTGATCGGGTTACGCGATATGTCGGTCATCGAGACCCCGCCGAAAGACCGCATGGCTATCCAGACCATCGTCGCCAAGTTCGACGAGAAGCTCGTCCGCACTGCTGTCGAAATGGAACTCGAGCGCGGTGGCCAGACCTACTTCGTTCACAACCGCGTCGAGACCATCTATGAGCTCGCCGCCAAGATCCGTGAGCTCGTCCCGAGCGCCCGGGTCATTGTCGGCCACGGCCAGCTTCCGGAAGCCGAGCTCGAGCGTGTCATGCTCGCCTTCATGAATCACGAGTACGACGTCCTCTGCGCCACCTCCATCATCGAGAACGGCCTCGACATCCCGCTCGCCAACACCATCGTCGTCAACCGCGCCGATCGCCACGGCCTCTCCGAGCTCTACCAGCTCCGTGGCCGCGTCGGTCGCTCCAATCGTCGCGCCTACGCCTATCTCCTCATCCCGCCCGAGCAGCAGCTGACCGAGATCGCCCGCCGCCGCCTCGCCGCGCTTAAGGAGTTCTCTGACCTCGGCGCTGGCTTCAAGATCGCAGCGCTCGACCTCGAGCTGCGTGGCGCCGGCAACATGCTCGGCGGCGAGCAGTCCGGCCACATCGAGGCCATTGGCTTCGAGATGTACACCACCATGCTTGAAGAGGCCGTGCGCAAGATGAAGGGCGAGGACACCGGCCCGCACGAGACCACCGTCGTCAACCTCGGCATCTCGGTTCGTATCGATGGCGGTTACATACCGGAAGAGAATCAGCGTCTTCGCATGTACAAGCGCGTCGCCGCAGCGTCCTCACAGGCGGATCTCGAAGAGATCCGCTCCGAGTTGCGAGACCGCTACGGCGCTCCGCCCGAGACCGTCCTCAACCTCCTCGCCGCCGGCGAGATCCGCCTCCACTGCGAGCAGCTTGCCATCACCTCCCTTGAGCGAAAGCGCACCGCCGTCGAGACGCCCACCGCCCAGCCACCAAACCGGTCGTCCCAGCTCTCGTCGACGACAGCCTCGGCGGCAAATGGCCGTACGATCCAGCCACTTCGTCCCGGCCAGATCGCCCGCCCCGCAGCCCCCGTGCGTCCTCTGCAGTACGGCACCCGTACCGTCGCCGCACGCGAGGTCACCAACGCGACCCTCGCCGCGCGTGCCACCGTCGGCGCCCGCCTCGCGAACGCTCCCATGCGCTCCCAGGCCGGGCAGATCAAGACCATGCGCGACATGCTCCACATCAAGTTCGCCGACCGCTCTCAGGACACCGGCTCCCCAGGTTCACCGTCCGAGAGCTTCGCCAATCCTGGCAGCTCCCGCGCCGCGCTCGGCGCTGACCCCGCTGCCCTTATGAGACTCGTCACCCGCAATGCAAAGAACGGCGCCAGCCTCTCGCCCGACGGCGTCCTCCGCTGGCCCCTCTCCAGCGCGAAAGCAGAAGACGTCCTGCGCGAGACCCGCGACCTGCTCACAGCCCTCGATGTCTCTCAAACAGCAACCGTCTAGCGACGCAGACAACCTCCATCGCCCGTCCTCGTCGTACACTGCCCTCACGCCGATGAAGACACCCCTCGCCACGTTGACCGCCGCGCTCCTCACCTTCGCCATGATGCCCACCGCCCTCGCCCAGCACACCGCCGCCGACGGCGCCGCCCAGACCTTCCAGACTCTTGCCGACCAGTACTTCACTGACGTCTTCTTCTACTTCAATCCCAGCCAAGCCACATCGATCGGCTTCCACCAGTACGATAAGCAGCTCGAGGACTACTCCGCTCCCGGCGTTCAGCGCAACATCGCGGCCCTGCGCAGCTACGAGCAGAAGCTCGCTGCCGTCGACCCCAGTGCGCTCGATGCCCCCGTCGCCGCCGACCGCGAGATCCTCCTCAACAGCATCCGCTCCCAGCTCCTCTCGCTCGATACCATCCGCAACTGGGAGAAGAATCCCGATCTCTACTCCTCTGGCGTGACCGGCTCCATCTTCGTCCTCATGGAGCGTCCCTTCGCGCCCACCGACGTGCGCCTTCGCGCCGCCATCGAACGCGAGCGGCAGATCCCCGCCGCCTTCTCCGCCGCCCGCCAGAACCTCAAGAATCCGCCACACATCTTCACCGAGATCGCGCTCGAGCAGATCGGCGGCCTCGTCAGCTTCTTCCAGAACGACGTCCCCTCCGCCTTCGCCGACGCGACCGATGCGAAGACCAAAGCTGACTTCGCCCAGTCCAACGCGGCCGTCATCGAGGCCCTCAAGAGCTACGGCACGTGGATGCGCACCGACCTGCTTCCGCGTTCAAACGGCGACTACCGCCTCGGCAGCGACACCTTCCGTAAGAAGCTCGCCTACGACGAGATGGTCGACCTCCCGCTCCCGCGCCTGCTCGAGATCGCCTACACCGACCTGCACAGGAATCAGACCGAGTTCGCCCGCATCGCCAAGGAGATCGATCCGTCGAAGACGCCTCAGGAGGTCCTCGCCCAGCTCGCAACCATTCATCCCTCGCCTGATGCTCTCCTTGCAACGTTTCAAGCCCAGTTTTCAAGCCTGATCGCCTTCATCAACAGCAAACAGATCATCACCATTCCCTCCAAGGTCGAGCCCACTCTCGAGGAGACCCCGCCCTTCGAGCGCGCGACTACCCAGGCCTCCATGGACGCACCCGGCGCCTTTGAGACCCACTCCACCAAGGCCTACTTCAACGTCACCTTGCCTGAGAAAAACTGGACGCCGGAGCACGTCGCCGAGCACATGGCCGCCTTTAACGTCGGCACCATCACGTCAACCGCCGTGCACGAGGCCTACCCCGGCCACTACGTGCAGTTCCTCTGGCAGGACCAGTTCCCCTCGAAGATTCGCAAGCTCACCGGCTCCGCGACCAACATCGAGGGCTGGGCGCACTACTGCGAGCAGATGATGCTGGACGAGGGCTATCTTCCACCCGGCGTCACTGCCGGCTCGCGAGAGGCCAAACTCATCCGCCTCGGCCAGCTCCAGGATGCTCTCTTGCGCGATGCCCGCTTCGTCAACTCCATCAAGCTCCACACCGGCGAGGGCGAGCCCGGCGGCAAGTGGACCACCGACCAGGCCGTCGACTTCTTCGTTCGCGAAGGCTTTCAGTCGCGTGCCATCGGCCTCATCGAGACCAAGCGCGGCACCTCCGACGCGACCTACCTCTACTACACCCTCGGCAAACTCCAAATCCTCCAGCTTCGCGCCGACGTTCAGGCCAAGCAGGGAGCCAGCTTCAACCTTCAGCAGTTCCACGACGCCTTCATGCGCGAAGGCCCCGTCCCCATCAAGGTCATCCGCAAAGACATGCTCCACAACGACTCGCCGGTACTGTAACCATCCCAGCTACGAACATCGCTCCGCCGCCGCAAATGCGGGTGCGCTCACGCCGCTGTGCGAGTGGCGGCGTTCCCGCTCCGCTTGGTAGCATCAGCAGATTGCACATCTCTCCGAATCGAGGATCACTGACCTCCCCATGCCACAGCTGATTCGCAAAGCCGTCTTCCCCGCCGCAGGCATGGGCACCCGCTTCCTCCCCGCCACCAAGGCCACCCCGAAGGAGATGCTTCCTCTCGTCGACAAGCCCCTCATCCAGTACGGCGTTGAAGAGGCCGTCGCCGCGGGCTGCACGGAGATCATCATCGTCACGGGCCGCGGGAAGGCCACCATGGAAGATCACTTCGACCGCTCCCCCGAGCTCGAAGCCTCGCTCGAAGCCCGCGGCAAGCAGGCTCTGCTCGAGATCGCCCGCTCCGTCTCCCGCCTCGCCCGGATCAGCTACGTCCGCCAACCGGAGGCGCTCGGCCTCGGCCACGCCGTCCTCATGGCCAAGACGCTCGTCGGTAACGAGCCCTTCGCCGTCCTCCTGCCTGACGACATCGTCGATGCCACCACGCCGTGCATGAAGCAGATGGTCGAGGCCTTCAGCAAGGTTGGCAGCTCCATCCTCGGCTCGGAAGTCGTCGAAGGTGCCGCCATCCAGAACTACGGCTGCCTCGACTGCACGCCCTCACCCGAGGACCCGCGCCTGCTTGCCGTCCGCAACCTCGTCGAGAAGCCCAGGCCCGCCGATGCCCCCTCGCAGAACGCGATCATCGGCCGTTACATATTGACCCCCCGCATCTTTAACATGCTCGAGACCATCACCCCCGGCGCCGGCGGCGAGCTCCAGCTCACCGACGGCATCAAGGCTCTCCTTGCGCATGAGACGGTCTTCGGCTTCTCCTACGAGGGCACGCGCCACGACGCCGGCGACAAGCTCGGCTTTCTCAAGGCCACCGTCGAGTTCGCCCTCAAGCGCGACGACCTCGGCCCCGCCTTTCGCGCCTGGCTCAAGAACGTTCCCCTCTAGGAGGGTCGTATGTCGATGACCCCGGCGGCCGCCACCGTGCGCACCCGTCCCGCTCCCGTTCTGCCCGCGCCAGACCGCATCTCCTCACTTGTCGCCGCACTGCGTCTTCTGCTCGTCCTCGCGCTCGTCACCGGCGCGCTCGTCTATGCTGTCTCGTCCTGGCGCTGGCCTCTGATGGTCGACTCGCCCATCATGCACTACGTCAACTACATGATCGACCACGGCCTCAAGCCGTACCAGGACATCACAGACAACAACATGCCCGGCGCCTACCTCACCGAGCGCTGGGCCATGACCGTCTTCGGCGCAGGCGACCTCGGCTGGCGCGTCTACGAGTTCGTTCTGCTCGCCGCGCTCACCCTCGGCATGGTCGTCATCGCGCGCCCCTACGACTGGCTCGCCGGCCTCTACGCCGGCGGCCTCTTTATCCTCCTCCACGGCCACGAGGGGCCCCGCTACGCCGTCGAGCGCGAGGAGGTCATGGCGACGCTCCTCATCCTCGGCTACGCGGCCTGCTTCACCGCCGTGCGCCGCCGCCAGCCCTGGCTCATGGTTCTCTTCGGCACGCTCACCAGCCTTGCCGTCGCGATCAAACCGACCCTCGCCCCCTTGCCTGCGGTCGTCCTCGCGATCGCCGTCTGGACCGCCTACACGGACCATCGCACCACCCCATCAGATCGCCGCACCGCCCTCAGCCTCACTCTCTGGACACTCGCCGGCTGTGCCCTCACCACCGCCGTCGTCCTTCGCTTCCTCGTTCACTTCCAGGCCGTTCACGCGTTCCTCTTCGTCCTACGCGTGATCACACCGTCCTACGTCGCCCTCTGGCACCCCGGCTTCCTGTCGCTCGTCCGCCGGAGCTGGCCCGTCAGCTTCGTTCCGTTGCTGCCCCTCGCCCTCCTCGCCCTCGCGCTCAATCGCCGCTGGAACTGGGAGAAGACCGCCCTTACCGCCGGCTTCTTCTTCGGCCTTGCGTCCTACTTCATCCAGCAGAAGGGCTTCAACCACCACCGCTACACCTTCCTCTGCTTCTTCCTTCTGCTCGCCGCCATCGAGTTCATGACGGCGCTCAGGCGGCCCGGCTGGTCCCGCGCCGTTGGCATCACCGCCATCGCCATCGCCCTTCTCCTCGTCCCCTACAACATCCATCAGCAGCGCACCGTCGTCCCCAACAGCGATCTCACCCTGCAGCTCGAACAGGATCTCCGCACCCTCGGTGGCGCCGCTCGCCTCCAGAACAAGGTCCAGTGCTTCGATCTCGTCTTCGGCTGCCTTAACGCTCTCTACCACGACGACATCCTGCAGAACTCCGGCTTCACCGGCGACCTGCTCTTCTTCAGCGGCTCCGATAGCCGCGCCGCCCGCTTCTATAAGGACATGTTCTGGCGCCTCGCCCGCAAGGACCCCGCCGAGGTCCTGGTCGTCTCGAACGAGTGGTTCGGCCAGGACCCCAGCTTCGCCAAGCTCCAGCGCTGGCCCGAGTTCCTCACCTACCTCAACACCAACTACACCGACGCCCTCAACCGGCAGTTTCCCCGTGAGAACGAACAAAGCCCCCTGCCGCTCACCGACCCTCACATCGAGGCCTATCGCCTCTACATCCGTCGCGGCAGCCCTCTCCTTCACTCTCCGCTTCTCACCGCGCAGCAGCCCGCATCGCTCTCCATTCCTTGAGCCCGCAACCTTTCCGTCGGCCAGACATCTTGTAGAGGCACGCTCAGCGAGGTCTCACCATTGCCTACTCTCTTTGACCCCATTCAGATCGGCGATCTGCACCTGCCCAATCGCATCTTCATGGCGCCTCTTACGCGGCTGCGCGGCACCGTCGACAACGTCCCCACACCCATGATGGCTGACTACTACCGCCAGCGCGCCTCTGCCGGGCTCATCATCAGCGAAGCCACACCCGTCTCGCCCCAGGGCCTCGGCTACGCCCAGGTTCCCGGCATCTGGTCCCAGGAGCAGGTCGAGGCCTGGAAGCCGATTCCCCGCGCCATTCACGAGCGCGGCGGTCGCATCTTCATGCAGATCTGGCACGTCGGTCGCATCTCTGACCCCAGCTTCCTGCGCGGCGAGCTACCCGTCGCCCCCAGTGCCATCGCCGCCTCTGGACACGTCTCGCTGCTCCGCCCGGAGCGCCCCTTCGTCACCCCCCGCGCCCTCCGTGAAGACGAGCTCCCCGGCATCGTCGAGAGCTACCGCCGCGCCGCACAGAACGCGCAGGCCGCCGGCTTTGATGGCGTCGAGATCCACGGCGCCAACGGTTATCTCCTCGACCAGTTTCTCCAGGACGGCTCGAATCACCGCACCGACGGCTATGGCGGCTCCGTCGAGAACCGCGCCCGCCTCATGCTCGAGGTCGCCGATGCCGCCATCTCCGTCTGGGGCCCGGATCGCGTCGGCATGCACCTCTCTCCGCGCTCGGACGTCCACGGCATCTCGGACTCCGACCGTCTCGGCACCTTCCGCTACGTCGCCCGCGAGCTCGGCCGCCGCCACCTTGCCTTCATCATGGCCCGCGAAGGCCTCGGCGAGGGTCGCATCGGTCCCCAGCTCAAAGAGGTCTTTGGCGGCAACTACATCGCCAACGAACGCTTCACATTTGAGACGGCTCAGACCATCCTCGAGCACAGGGAAGCCGACGCGGTCGCCTTTGGCAACCTCTTCATCGCCAACCCCGACCTGCCCGCCCGCTTCCGCGAGCACGCCCCTCTCAATGAACCGGTGCCCGCAACCTTCTACGCGCACGGCCCGGAGGGCTACCTCGACTACCCCACGCTGACGTCCAGCGCAGCGAAGGAACCCGCCCTCACTCACTAACCCTTTCTCCCCCTGAGCCGCCAGGTCAGAGTCCTGATCCGACCGAAGGGGCACGGCTTCCGTCGTGCCCCCTAATGCACCGCTCCGCTCGGCTGCAAGCCGCTGCAGTGGCACGCGGTCTATCAGACCATGTCCCGCGCCACAGTGTGTAGCCGACCCTGCAAGACCAATCCCGAGCATCGTCCCTGGGCCCGCTTCGCTTCGAGACCTCGTCAGGAGACCACCTTCTAAGGCGAAGTCCCCGTCGCCACCAGCTGATCCGCCCGGTCCCCCAGCACCCGGTAGAGCGCAAACTGCCGGCTGTTCTGCGCCCGCAGCTCAAACAGCAGGCTCGCCCGATTCGACGCCTCCGCGTCCACCACGTCCACAAAGCGCATCCACGGCGTCCGGTCCAGGTGCGCCGCATCGGTCGCGCTGATCAGTGCCGGCCGCAGATCCCCCGTCACCTCCGCCTGCGCCACCACCGTCACATACCGCAGACTCGCGCCCTCACCCGCAATATGCGCCGTATACACGTAGGTCGCCGCCCCGCCATAGCTCAGCACGAAGCCCCGCAGCTGCTCATCCACCAGAGACACCCCCGGCGCCCCAGCCGCCTTTGCCCGCGCCGCCGCAGCCCGTGCCCGTGCCCGCGCCGCCGCCGTCCCTTGCCCCGCAGCAGCTGCATGTCCCGCAGTCCCCGTCCCACTCGATCCAGTCCCACTCGATCCAGTCCCACTCGATCCCGTCCCACTTGACCCCGTCCCGCTTGACCCCGTCCCGCTTGACCCGGTCCCATTCGCCGTCGTCGCCTCTCCCGCCCTCGCACTCGCACTTCCCGTCGCGCCCGCAGCCGCCGACCCCCCGCTCACCGCCCCGGTGGCCGGTCTATTTGCCGGGTCCGCCGCATACTGCGCCAGCCTCTGCGTCGCCATCGTCCGCATCTGTCCCAGCACCGCCAGCCGCTCCGTCTCATCCGTCCATGGCCGCGCGAAGTCGTGCTCCGGCCGCGTCACCGCATCCGACACCGCCGCGACCTGATGCACATCCGCCGGCACTCCCACTAGCGACTTCGGCGCAAACTCCGCCGTGTCCAGGTGCGCCGGCCGCCCGCGATGCAGACTCGGCCGATCCGGATCCGTCCCCAGCACGTCGGCCGAGGTCACGCTTGCCACATCATCCTTCGGCTTGCCCTTCTTTCCGGAGTCCGCGCTGCGCCGCTTCAGCGTCGGCCGGTCCGGGTCCGCCTGACTGTCCGCCCCGCTCGCCGTATCCCCCGACCCGCTGCCGTCCGCCCTTCGCCCCAGCGTCGGCCGGTCCGGATCCGGCGAACCTCCCGTGGCCCCCGGCGGAGTCGCCGTCGTCCCCCCGCCGCCTTGAGACCCGGTACTGTCACTACGACCGCTGCCGTCCTTGCGATGCAGCGTCGGCCGGTCCGCATCCTTCCCCGAAGCCGTCCCGCCCGGCGCCGTCCCTGCGTCCTTCGCGTCTGCGCCCGCCTTCGCACTACCGCCTGAGCTCGCGATCACTCCCGGCGTCCGCGCCGCCTTCAGTGCCGGCTCCTTCTTCGCCACGACTGGTTTGTACGTCCCGTACCCGTACCAGCCATCCTCGTCGAGCGCCGCCCCTCCACCCCCCGCGGCCGGCGTCAGATGCCGTGCATAGTCCAGCACCACCAGGCCCTGCGTCACGCCCGCCCGCTCGACCTCATACTCATTGCCCGGCACCAGCGCGAACGGAATCGGCCGCGGCAGATACACCCCCCCGTCCCGCAGCTCACCGTCGATGTACACCGTCACCGGCACCAGTCGGCTCGCGGACGGCTTGGTCTGGTCCCCCGTCCACTCGTACACGCCCACCGCGCGCACCACCTGCTCCGGCTTCGCCACCTTGTGCGTCTGCGCCGCCGCCATCCACACCGATCCCAGCAATCCCGGCGTCAGCCACCGCCGCCCTGTTCTGCCCGCAATCTTCCCCATAGCTCTACGTTAGACGCTCCCTCCGGTAGCATGGCGCTGTGACCTCCCCGCCGGCCACCGCTCTCCCACCCCTGCTTGAGGTCACCAACCTCCACATCCGCTTCGGCCAGCACACCGCCGTCGACGGCATCTCCTTCCATATCGCCCCCGGCGAGACCCTCGGCCTCGTCGGCGAGTCCGGCTCCGGCAAGTCCGCCACCTCGCTCGCCCTGCTCCGTCTCCTTCCCCTCACCGCCACCCTCACCGGCGCCATCCGCCTCGCTGGCCCGTCTGCTTCCGGCACACCCCCAGAGCGATCACCGGGCGCGCACGACCTCCTCACCCTCCCTGAGCCTGCCATGCGCCGCCTGCGCGGCCGCGATCTCAGCATGATCTTTCAGGAGCCCATGACCGCCCTCAACCCGGTCATGCCCATCGGCCGCCAGATCGCCGAAGCCCTCACCACCCACCATCCCGGCCTCTCCCGCGCGGAGGTCCGCGCGCGCGTCCTCGGCAGCCTGCACGAGGTCGCCCTGCCCGACCCCGCGTCGCGCCTCCTCCACTACCCCCACCAGTTCTCCGGCGGCCAGCGCCAGCGCATCCTCATCGCCATGGCCATCCTCAACCGTCCCCGCCTGCTCATCGCCGACGAGCCCACCACCGCCCTCGACGTCACCGTCCAGGCCCAGATCCTTGACCTCCTCCGTACCCTCCAGCGCACCCACGGCCTCAGCATGCTCTTCATCTCGCACGATCTCGCCGTCGTCAGCCAGATCGCTACCCGGGTCGCCGTCATGCAGCACGGCCGCATCGTCGAGACCGCCCCCACCGCCACCCTCTTTCGCAACCCCCGGCACCCCTATACCCAGCGCCTCCTCCGCTCCGCTCCCACCATGCAAACCGACCGCACCCAACCCCTCGCGACCGCCCGATAAGCTCTGCATCCGGTGCGTCATCGAGAGAGCAACGAATCGATCCTCGCATTACGGCGAAGCTGGCCGCACGTGGAACACCACCGGCGGCGCATCCTGGCCCGCAACCCGCACCTCCTGCGTCACGGTCACATAGGGTGCCTTGCGCGTTCGCATGCGTACACCGGTCTTGTCCTCCGTGAGACCCACAAACTCCGTGGCACCCACAAACTCCACCGACACCGTGTAGTCGTCATCCATCACATCCTCGAACCGGAACTCGCCATGCACCCCCAGCGGGCCGGTTCGCGCGACCTCCGGCTCCCCTGTCGGGTAGACCCGCACGATCCCCTGGTCCACCGCGCCGCCTTCCCTTGTGACGACCTTCCCCGCAATCGTATGCAGTCCCTGCACAGGAAGCTCGATATCAACTCCGTCGTTGCTCTCTCGTCCCTGAACCTCCACCACGCGCGCGCGACTCGCCCGCACCACACCCGGAGCGTAGAGCAGCGGACCACCCTGTCCCTCAAGTCCCCTTTCACCGGCACCATCGTGATCGGCAGACCAGCAAACACCACATACCCACCTGGCACAAGCCCACTCAGCCGGTAGTGGCCCGTCGCATCCGTGTGCGCCGCTCCGCCCGCCCGCAGATACTTGCCCTCTCTGGTCTTCACCTCGGCACTCACTGCGACCTCATCCGCAGGTCCCTTGCCCGTGTGGGCCGGTCCTCCGTCACGGAAGTGCACCGTGCCCGTAATCGATCCACCTCGCTCCATCAGCAGCCGCAGCGTCACGGCACCTCCCACTGCCACGTGGATCCGGCGCACAAAGCCCGGCAACGGTCCCGCATCGCCGCTCCTGTCCGGCGCAACCGACCCCGGATACGTGAACGTGTACTCGTTCTGCGACACATACCCCTCCAGATACGTGAACACAAAGAAATCACCAGGCGTCACACCGTCGATCTCAAAGCGTCCGTCCGCTCCAGCCGTCGCGTACAGCCTGCTTCCGTGCGGCTCATCGCGAACAGTGAACTCTCCAGTCACCGCATCCGGCAACGGCCTCTGTGGAAGAACCACCGGCCGCAGCGAAACCGTCGCGCCCGCCGCGGGCCTCCCCGTATCGGCCAGCAACAGCACTCCCTGCACCGTTCCTGTCCGTCCAGGCTGTGCGGCTACACCCACCTTGCCTTGCGTGAACGCGCACATAGCCAGCAGACACCAGGTCAAGCGTCTCATCCCGCCAGTCTCCCCCGAAGTGCCCCGCCTGTATACCAGAGACTTCAAGTCACCACTCCCACCCTGAGCGCCCGGCAACGCGCTATTCTTAACAGTCCTCCCCCGCTCATGCGCGCCCTCGTCCTCTCCGACATTCACGCCAACCTCGAAGCCCTCGACGCCGTCCTCGCCGCCGCCGCCGACGAGCGCTTCGAGACCATCTGGAACCTCGGCGACACCGTCGGCTACGGCGGCAGCCCCAATCAGGTCATCGACCGCATTGGCCCCCTCGCCGCTCTCCACGTCCGCGGCAACCACGATCGCGTCGCCACCGGAGCCACCTCCGCCCTCGGCTTCAACCCCGTCGCCCGCGCCGCCGCCCTCTGGACCCATAAGACCCTCACCCCGGCCAATCTCGCCTGGCTCCGCGCCGTTCCCCCCGGGCCGCTCCACCCCGATGACCTCCCTGACGGCGTCCGCGTCACCTGCGCGCACGGTTCGCCGCTCAACGAAGATCACTACATCCTCAACATGCGCGACGCCTGGATGCCCCTGCAGCAGATGTCGACCGCCGTCACCTTCATCGGCCACACCCACCTGCAGGGCGGCTTCTCCCAGCGCGACCACGACTGGTACGAGGTCCGCCCCCAGTTCGCGACCCGCACCGGCCCCGCCCGCTGGACCCTCCCCCTCACCCCCGGCACCCGCCACCTCATCAACCCCGGCTCCGTCGGCCAGCCCCGTGACGCCGATTGGCGCGCCGCCTTCGCCATCTACGACACCGCATCCGCCGAGATCACCTACCATCGCGTCCCCTACGACGTCACCAGCGCCCAGGGCCGCATCCTCATGGCCGGCCTGCCCGAGCGCCTGGCCGCCCGCCTCCGCGAGGGCCGCTAACGGCACGAGACCTGGAAGCAGCTCGCCCCCATCGCGGACTTCCGCGATCGGCACGCCTCACCGCCGTCTAGCCGTCACCTGCAGGTACTCGTTCCGCACGAACGTCTGGCTCGCTGGATCCGGAGCCTCATTCGCCCCCGCCCATAGCGCCTCCAGCTCCGCCGCCATCGCCGCCTGACCGGCCTCGTCCAGCCGGCTGAACGCCACCGCCGTCGGCCCGAAGTACCTCCGGAAGAACGCCACCGCCCCCGCCGCGCTCATCGGCAGGCTGAACTCGATCTCCACCCGCTCCGTCCGTATCTCCCGAAAGTATGGCGCCAGCCTCCCGCGCACCGTCTCCTCGTCCCCCCACAGCACCGGCGCCGGCAGCCCGGCCGCTGGTTGCACATGCCGTCCACTCACCGCAAATAGCCGTCCGGAGAACCCCGCAGGCGTCCAGTTCGCCATCGCAGCCAGCCCACCCGGCCGCAGCACCCGTGCCATCTCTGCCGCCACCACCTCCGGCCGCGGTGCAAACATCGCCCCAAACATGCTCACCACCGCGTCGAACGAGCCCTCGCCATACGGCAGCGCCTCCGCATCTCCCTCATCGAACGAGATCGCCAGGCCCTCCCCCTCCGCTCGCTCCCGCGCCTGCACCAGCAGAGTCGGCGCAAGGTCCACCCCGGTCACCACCGCGCCGCCACGCGCCAGCGGCACCGCCACGTTCCCCGTCCCGCACGCCACGTCGAGCACCCGCGCCCCCGCGGAAATCCCCAACCGCTCCACAAAGCGCTCCGCCCCCCCAGCAATCGTCCGTGCTACCACCCCAAAGTCGCCCGCCATCCACGTGGCGCGCATCGATGCCTTCACCTGCTGCAGCGATGGCCCGGAGGTGCTCATACGTGTCCTCCTGCTTGGTGTTGTCAGTCCCTCAAGCCTCCCGCACCCCACACGCCACGTCAAGGCTCATTCACCGTGCGCCGCGATCGCCCCCCGCTCCGGACCTCATCGACCACCTCGTGAATCGCGTCAACGACCGCGTCCGGTCGGTCCACCATCACGACATGTCCGCTGTTCGTGACGAACTCCTCCCTCCCCCGTGCAGAGAGCAGGTCCAGATTCGCAGTGGCTGCCGAGACGTCCGACGTCCGCAGCACAATGAGGGGCCGCTCGCCCAGCGGCTTCGCCTCTCCGCGCGTCACCGTCTCGATCTTCGCCAGACACTCCGGCACGATCCGGCCATCGCGCGCCATCGTCGCCTCGTGGCCTGGCAATGAATCCGCCCACAGGTGAAGTGCATAGTCCGCCGCCGGCAGCTTCTTCCAGCTCGAATCGCTCTCCGGCACCGGAACGGGCAGCGTATCGCGCGGCGCGGCCGGTCCCGCCGGCTCCGCCTTCGGCCCGAAGGTTAGCCGCGCGGACCCCGCCGGTTCGGCAGGTCGGTTATGCAGCGGAATGGCATGATCGACAAACACCAGACCGGCCACGTCGGCGGGATATCGGCTCACGTACAGGCGGCTGACGAGTGCGCCCAGAGAGTGTCCCACCAGGACGTAGGGCCCCTCGATCCCTGCCTTCTCGAGAATAACGTGCAGCTCCCGCACACGCAGAGGACAACTGTCCGGTGGCCCTGCTTCGCTCCACGCGACTCCGGAATGATCGTAGGCGCACACCCGTGTCCATGCGCTCACCTCCGGCTGCACCAGTCCCCAGTCGAACGAGTATCCCGCACCCGCGATTACCACCGTCGGCGACCCGGCTCCCGTGCAGAAGAGGTGAACCCGGTAGCCACCCACATCGATCAGCCTCCCCAGAGGCTTCGGCGCGTCCGTATCACTCCTGACCGGAGACGGCGCCATAACGGCCACAAGGAGCATGAGACACGCGCGAGTTTCGACCATCATGGAAGGCCTTCCTCCACATCCCTGTCGCTATCCAGACGCTCGACAGCTCCTTCACCCCATCCGCGACCGCGCGTCCTTCATCCGCCCGCTGGCCGGCACCATCTCGCCCGCCCTCGCCAGTCCCATCCGCGGCATGTTCGCGTAGACGCTCTCGTATCGCCCCGTGCCCACCGCGTACGTCTCGTGAAAGATCCCCACCGACCCGTTCCCGCCCACCTTCCGGTTGAACTCCGCCCACGCCGGCAGGTGCTCCATCGTCTTCGCGTGCGCATACGCGTGCAGCTGCTCAAAACTCCGCCAGTACTGCAGCACCATCACCGTTCGCCCGCGCATCCAGCTCTCCGCGTGCAGCAGCCCCAGCTCCGGCCGCTGCGCCAGCTCGCGCAGCATGCGCGGCATCGCCCGCGCCACCGGCAGCCACTTGTGCACCTGCGCCGGCCGGTTCACCCGCATGCCGATCAGAAACACCACGAAATCGCCTTCGATCTGCCCCGCGAACCTGCCATTGAAGATCTTCGCCACGCGCCTGTCTCCTTCCTGCTCCACATCGAGGCAACAGAGGTTCGCCTTCGCCCCGGAACCGTCCTACGCCGACCGCTGCTCCTCGAGCTGCTCCGCCATCTCCTCCCACTCCCGCGTCACCACCCCCAGCCGCACCCGCATGCCCTCGAGCCGCAGTGCCAGCCGTTGCTGCTCGTCCGCCGTCGTGAATACAGCCATCTGTGTCTCCGCCTCCACGATCGCGTCCTCAAGCGCCGGGATCTCCTCCTCCGCCGCCGTTACCCGCTCCTCCAGCTGCTTCAGCTTGAAGCTGTTCAGCTTCTTCACCGGCTCCTTCATCACCACCGGAGCCGGCTTCTCAACCGCGTCGTCCGGCACCGGCCGCTCCGTCGCGCTGCCTACCGTGCTCGGATGTGTAACCGAAGCGATCACACTCGCCGGCCCGCCCGCCTTGCGCCACAGGTAGTCTTCGTAGTTGCCCGGGTAGATGTGCACCCGCCGGTCCTCCACTTCGAACACCCGCGTCGCCAGCCCGTCGATGAAGTAGCGGTCGTGCGACACAAACATCACGGTACCGGAAAAGTTACGAATGGCCTCGAGCAGCACATCCTTCGCCCGCAGGTCCAGGTGATTCGTCGGCTCGTCCAGCAGCAGCATATTTGCCGGGCTCACCAGCATCTTCGCCATCGCATATCGGTTGCGCTCCCCACCGCTCAGCACCCCCAGCGTCTTGAAGACATCATCGCCCGAGAACATGAAGCACCCCAGCAGGCTCCGCAGCTCCACCACCGGCACCTTCGGGGCAATCCCGCTGATGTCGTCCAGCATCCCCGCATTCGGGTCCAGCACCTTGTACTGGTCCTGCGCAAAGTAGTCCGCCAGCACGTTGTGCCCTAGCTTGATCGTGCCCGCCGTCGGCTCCTCCTGTCCGCTCAGCATGCGGATCAGCGTCGACTTCCCCGCCCCGTTCGCCCCCACCAGCGCGATCCGGTCTCCGCGGTCGATGGTGAAGTTCAGGTCCTCCAACACTCGCTTCTCCCCGCCCTCCTTCGTCGGGTAGATCTTCGTCAGCCCCGTCGCCTCGATCACCGTCCGCCCGCTCGCCGGCGGCTGGGGAATCGTGAAGTGGATCGTCGCCTCCTCATCCGGAATCTCAATCCGCTCGATCTTCTCGAGCTCCTTGATGCGGCTCTGTACCTGCTTTGCCTTCGTGGCCTGCGCGCGAAAGCGATTGATGAACGCCTCCAGCGCCTCGATGCGGTCACGCTGATTCTTGTACGCGTTCAGCAGCTGCACACGCCGCTCGTCCTTCTGCCTCACAAACTTCTCGTACCCGCCCACATAGAAGTGCGCCCGCTTGTTCCACAGCTCCACAATCTTCCCCACCGTCACATCCAGGAAGTAGCGGTCGTGCGAGATCAGCACAAACGCCTTCGGATAGTTCCGCAGATACTCCTCCAACCAGTTCCGCGTCTCGAGATCGAGGTGGTTCGTCGGCTCATCCAGCAGCAGCAACGACGGCTTCTGCAGAAGCAGCTTCGCCAGCGCGATCCGCATCTGCCATCCGCCGGAGAACTCCTCCGTCCGCCGCTCCCAGTCCTCCTTCGGAAAGCCCAGCCCGCCCAGCACCGTCCCCACCTGGTAGTCCAGCGTGTAGATGTCGTGCGTCTGCATCAGGTCCATCACCGCGCCGAACCGCTCCGCCGCCGCCGCATACTCCGCGCTCTCCGGCGGATGCTCCGACAGCTTCGTCGACAGCTCTTCGGACTCCTGCTCGAGACCGCGCACCTCATCGAAGACCGACAGGCACTCCTCAAAGACCGTCTTGCCCCGCATCACCAGGCCGTCCTGCGGCAGATACCCGAGCGTCATCCCCTTCGTCCGGCTCAACGTGCCGTAGTCCAGCGACTCCAGGCCCGCCAGCACCTTCAGCAGCGTCGACTTGCCCGTCCCGTTGCCGCCCACCAGCCCCGACCGCTCGTCCGGCGTAATCAGCCAGCTCACGTCTTCATACAGCAGCTTCGGACCGAAGCGCTTCCCCGCACCAGAGAGTTGCAGCATGCCTCCATCTTCGCATCCTGTCCCTGTGAAGAGCCGCTCTCGCGCCGCAGGCAGAGATCCCGACATACCCTCGCTGAGCAGAGAACCACCAAAGAAAGCCGCCGCTCTCCGCTGCAGGTCTCTGTGCGCGAGAGTTCGCGACAGGAAGGCAGCGTCCCGTTCCCGCCTCTCCGAAACTCATCCGAGATTCGCCCTCACCCGTAGAGCGTCGCCACCAACATCCTCGTCTCCAAGACCAGCACCGCCATCTCCGACCCCTCGTCGCTCACTCTGCTTGCAACCGGCGCTCGCGATCGTCAGTGCTCTACGCCGCCGCCCGTCCGGCCACCGACACCGCACCTCCGGGCGCGCGAAGAATTTCCCTTCGACACGCGTCCTCCTTCGAGGCAGACCACGCGCCCGTCCCACAACCGTGCTATAGCGCTCACCAGGCCTGCGTCGCTACGATCACCACGCAACGTCAGTCGATCCGGTTTGTCGCACAGGGATCGCCGCTCGTTCCCGCAGATCGCCATGCCAGACGCGCTCCAAGCTCTCGACCCTCGCCTGCTCGCTGCCGCCGTCCAGATCCTGCGCCTCGTCATCTGGCTCGTCCTGCTCGCCGCCATCTTCACCCCGCTCGAACGCCTCTTTGCGCTGCATCCCCGCGAGATCCTCCGCAAGGCCATCCTCACCGACCTCGCCTACTACTTCCTCTCGAGCCTGCTGCCTGGCATCCTCCTCAGCCTCCCCCTTGCCCTCACCGCCTGGGCCGTCCACCGCCTCCTTCCCGTCGCCCTCACCTCCGCACTCGACGGCCGCCCCCTCTGGCAGCGCCTCGCCCTCTCCCTCGTCCTCGGCGAGATCGGCTTCTACTGGGGCCACCGCTGGAGCCACGAGATCCCCCTCCTCTGGCGCTTCCACGCGATCCACCACTCCGCCGAACACCTCGACTTCCTCGTCAACACCCGCGCGCACCCGGTCGACATGGTCTTCACCCGCCTCTGCGGCCTCGTCCCCCTCTACATCGTCGGCCTCGCCGCCCCGGCCCGCGGCTCCGCCTCGCTCATGCCCGTCCTCATCGTCCTCATCGGCACCGTCTGGGGCTTCTTCATCCACAGCAACGTTCGCTGGCGCTTTGGCCCGCTCGAGTGGCTCATCGCCTCCCCCGCCTTCCACCACTGGCACCACACCAACGACGGCCCCGCCGTCATCAACAAGAACTACGCTCCCATGCTCCCCGGCGTCGACCGCCTCTTCGGCACCCTCCACCTTCCACCCGGCGAGCAGCCCCGCACCTACGGCATCGACCAGACTGTCTCCACTACCCTCCTCGGCCAGCTCGCCGAGCCGTTCCTCCCCCGCCGCCAATCCCCGGCTCCGCCTGCCTTCGCCCCACCCCCGTCTTCTGGTCGCAACGTCTCCGAGTCCTCCTGACCAAAGCCTCGACGAGCTCATCGAGCCCGAGATCGTCCGCGAGCCCCCACTCGACTCTCCGCGCGTTCCATCATCCCATCCCTGCCGCTTCTAGCGCCGTCGTCCTGGAGCCGCCGCCGAGGCGCGCGACCGGACTCCAGAGAACGCAGGAACGCCTCTCCTCTCTCGAGTCGTCGACCTTCGTCGACCCGCCCGACCCACCGCGAACAACTCGCCGCCATCGCACCACCCGCCACCCCTCAAAGCGCTGCAATGGTTGGCGCGAGTCGCAGCAGAGATCGTGCGTACCACCTAAGTAACAAGATTCAGTAACTCGCAGTCGCTACACCGTCCCGTTCTAAGTCATTCGTGTCAGAGGAGAAAACCGCTTCCCACCACATTGGGAATTCCCTTCCCTTCCCCAGCAGCGATCTCAGCTCGCCTCCTCCAAAAATGCAAAAAAGAGCACACACGTCGCAATCGCAGGCAACCTTTCGTTTGGCGCGCGAACTGCTATAGGTCACAGCAAGAAATAGAACACTAACCTGAGCCTGCCTCGACCACCGCCCCGGCGATCGTCGCGATCGGGACAGGACACCCCAAGAGGAAACGAACCATGCTCTCGATCGCCCTGAAGTCCTTCCGTCTCGCCGGCGCTGTCGTCTCGGCCGCCGTCGTCACGCTGTCTCTCTCCGCCTCGGCCCACGCCACCCCCATCACCATCGTCAACGGCGACTTCAGCCAGACCACCACCAACACCTCCTCGCAGTTCGGCTCCAACTACTCCTCCCAGCAGGTCACCGGCTGGACCAGCCAGGGCTACAACTTCGTCTTCCTGCCCGGCACCGCGGACACCACCGGCGCCACCGGCCAGTACGGCAACCTCCAGCTCTGGGGACCCGGGAACGGCTCCAACAACGGCCTGACCACCAGCCCCGCCGGCGGCAACTTCATCGGCATGGACGGCGCCTACGAGCAGGGTCCCCTCTCCCAGACCCTCTACGGACTTACCCCCGGCGCCGCCACTCAGGTCTCCTTCTGGTTCGCTGGCGCCCAGCAGCACGGCTACGACGGCACCACCACCGAGCAGTTCGAAGTCTCGCTCGGCAACCAGAACCTCTTCACGCCGGTCCTCACTGACTCGAGCCACGGCTTCACCGGCTGGCAGTATGAGACCCTCACCTTCACCGCCACCAGCTCGAGCGAGGTCCTCTCCTTCCTCGCCATCGGCACCCCCGGCGGCGAGCCCCCGTTCTCGCTGCTCGACGGCGTCACGGCGAACACCGTCACCCCGGAGCCGAGCTCGCTCGTCCTCCTCGGCTCCGGCCTCATCAGCGCCAGCGGTCTCCTCCGGCGTCGCTTCAAGCGCAGCTAACGCCGCCGCGCCACCTCAACACCTTCATCTCCCAAACGTATCCAGACGTACCCTGTCGTGATCTCCCGCGACAGGGTACGTCGGCTCTCCGCGCATCAGCGCTCGTCTGCTAAGGTCAAACAAACAGGATGTCGGGCCGACGCCAACTCTTTCCAGATCCATCCCCCCTCGCTGTCGACCGGTCGCCCGGCGCTGCGACACCCGGCTCCGCGCGCGCCAACTCCCGTCTCGCCCCCGTCTGGCTCCAGCGCATCTCTCTCGTCGTCCTCGTCCTCTTCTGCGTCTATCTCGGCGTCCTCGTCATGGTCCTTCCCTGGTGGCCGCGCATCTGGGACCAGAACAGCTGGATCCAGGCTCGTCCCGCCCTCGCCCGCATCCTCCACCTCGGCGCCGTCCGCGGCATCATCTCCGGCCTTGGCCTCCTCGACATCTGGATCGGCATCTCAGAGGCCGTGCACTACCACGACGTCCGCCACCAGACCTGATCCTGCACCCGTCGCGGCCGCCCCAGAATGCCTTCCTTTCCCATCCTCCGCACCGCCGTCCTGCTCACCCTCTCTGCCGCGCACCCCCTCCGCGCCGTCACCCTGCCGTCACAGCTCCTCCATGACGGCGACCCCGTCGACCTTCGCGGCACGCTCCGCATCGAACGCCAGGGCTGGAGCGAGATCCTCGTCCTGCACACCGCCACCCTCTACCGGCTCGCCCCCGGCGCCCCCGACATCACAACCCCCTCGGCTCCTACGCAGGACTTCGCCCTCACCCTACCTGGGCAGGACGACCTCCTCGCCCGCTCCGCCGGCAGGCCCATCCGTGTCTCCGGCCGTCTCCAGCTCACTCCAGCCAGCCCGTACACCTGGAACGGCACCCTCGTCTTCGCCACCACAGTCGCCCTGCCCAGCGGCGACTACCTCAACCCCAGACTCCCCGACCCCGGCCTCGCCCTCTCCGTCCGCCGCTACATCGCCACCGCCACCCTGCAGCCCCGGCTCTGGCCCCGCCTCTACACCGCCCGCGACGCCGACACCCATCGCCCGCTCCCCACACCCAATCTCGCCGGCTGTCACGTCAATGGGGCCGGCGATGTGCTCAACTGCTTCTGCACCGATGGCTTCCATCCCACAAGCGGCCTCCTCCACAACGCCGCCGACAGCCAACCCGCCACCATCACCACCTTCGCCCAGTTCCCCCTTCCCGAGCCCGCCTCCACCCCCATCACCGCCGAGGTCGACTGCGTCCGCACCGCCGCCAAGGAGTAGCCCTCGATGCCAGACAGCCCGCCGTCCGACCGCCCCCAGACCTCCGGCCCGAGAGACCCCATGGAGTCCGTCAAAGGCCCTCACACCGCTGCCGACCCGCTCGACGTCGTCCCGCTCGCCTACGAGAACCCCGCCTTCCTCAACTCGCCCGACGGCCGCGTCCTCCGCATCCTCTCCGAGTACCAGGAGCCCCTCGCCCGCTTCCGCCGCGAGCGCATCCAGGACACCGTCGTCTTCTTCGGCTCCGCCCGCTTCCGCTCCCTCGATGCCGCCACCAGCGCCCTCGATCTGCTCGACAACGCCGGCGCTCGCGCCCCTGCCCCACGCAGCCAGCAATCCGCGGCCCAGCTCGCAGACGCACCGGACCCCGCGGCCGCCGGCCCCCAGCGCCGCCAACTCGCCGAAGCCGCCGTCGAGATGGCTCGCTTCTACGAAGATGCCCGCACCCTCGCCCGCCTGCTCAGCACCTGGGCCAAGTCGCTGCCCGGCCGCCGCCATCGCTTCGTGGTCACCTCAGGCGGCGGCCCTGGCATCATGGAAGCCGCCAACCGCGGCGCCCACGACGCCGCTGCCAAGACCATCGGCCTTAACATCGTCCTTCCCTTCGAGCAGCAGTCCAACCCCTGGGTCACCCCCGGCCTCTCCTTCAACTTTCACTACTTCTTCATGCGCAAGTTCTGGTTCGCCTACCTGGCCAAGGCCCTCGTCGTCTTCCCCGGCGGCTTCGGCACCCTCGACGAGATGTTCGAGCTCCTCACCCTCGCCCAGACCCAAAAGCTCGCCAAACCCATGACCGTCGTCATCTACGGCTCGGCCTACTGGAAGCGCGTCGTGAACTTCGACGCCCTGCTCGAGAGCGGCGCCATCGCCCAGCGCGACCTCGACCTCTTCCGCTTCGCTGACACCCCCGATGAGGCCTTCACTCTCCTTCGCGACGACCTCACCCGCCACCACCTCCACCCCCACACCGATGCCGCCGACGAACCCCCACCACCCGACATCGCCCACACCCGCTAGCCTCCCTCTCCTGGTACTCGGCTCTGGATGGTTCGAAGCTCCTTACCCAAGCCGCCCTCGAGATAGAACGAACCCGCAGGACAAACCCGGAGTCACCTTCGCCTGAGCGCTCGCGAGCCATGCCCGCACCCATCCGCAAGCCCGGCACGCCATCCTGGATGACCCTGGCGCAAAGACCCCGTGCAACTCGGTAGAGTGGAAGGAGGGAGAGCAGGCGTGACTCACCCTCTCGCGAGCAGAGATCGTTCAGGAGTCATGTAAGTCGTATCGAGTGAAGACTTTGCGTGCAAGTTGCGTGAATGGAAGACTTTGCCCGAAGCGATAAGACTAACGATTTTGCTTTGAAGACTTTAGCGAAAAAGTCCCGGAAGGGGGTGACATGCAGGACCAACCCAGAGGCGAAGCAGACCTGCCCCTTCCCACTGGCTCGCGCCCCCCTCGCGTCGCCTTCTTCCCGGACTCCTTCCACGAGGTCAACGGCGTCGCCCACACCAGCCGCAACCTGGTCGCCTACGCCGCGGCCCGCAACCTTCCCCTGCTCTCCATCCGCGCCGGCACCGGCCCATCACCCGCCCCGAGCAGCTCCATCACCATCCTCGAGCTGCCCCGCAGCCGTGCCGCCCTCCGCCTCGAAAAAGACCTCGAGTTCGACCCCCTCTTCGCCCGCCACCTCGGCCGCATCGGCCGCGCCCTCCGCCGCTTCCGCCCCGACATCATCCACATCACCGGCCCGAGCGAGCTCGGCATCGCCGGCGCCTACTTCGCTTGGCGCCTCGGCATCCCGCTGGCCGCCTCCTGGCACACCAATCTGCACGAGTACGCCGCCCGCCGTGTCACCTGGCTCAACCGCCTGCTCCCCCGCCGCGCCGCGGCCCGCCTCTCCCGCGCCATCGAGGCCGCCTCCCTCTTCGCCATCACTCGCTTCTACGCGCTCGCGCGCGTGCTCTTCGCCCCTAACCCCGATCTCTGCCGCATGCTCGAACAGCGTACGCACCGCCCCTGCCACCTCATGCAGCGCGGCGTCGACACCGCCCTCTTCTCCCCTGCGCGCCGCTCTCGCCCACTCCACAACGGCACCCTCGTCATCGGCTACGTCGGCCGCCTCTCCGTCGAAAAGAATGTCGCCATCCTGCCCCAAGTCGCCCGACACCTCCGCGCCCTCGATCTCGCCTCCGCCGCGAGACCCGGTGCCGCGATGCAGTCCCGCAGCACCCGTGGCCTGCCCACCGTCCGCTTTCGCATCATCGGCCACGGCAACGAGGAGCCCGCACTCCGCGCCGCCATGCCCGAGGCCGAGTTCCTCGGCGTCCTTCGCGGCGAGGCCCTCGCCCGCGCCACCGCCGACATGGACCTTCTGCTCTTCCCCTCGCACACCGACACCTTCGGCAACGTCGTCCTCGAAGCCCTCGCGAGCGGCGTCCCTGCCCTCGTCACCCCCGACGGCGGTCCCCGCCACATCGTCACCGAAGGCAGCACCGGCTTCGTCATCCCCACCCCGCACGACTCCGCCAGCTCCGTGCCGGCCTCGGCCGTGCACCTCACGCAAGACCCCGCCGCCCACACCTCCGAGGCCGCCGCCTTCGCCGACCGCATCGCCCTGCTCGCCGCCGATCCCGCCCGCCTCACCGCCATGCGCGACTCCGCCCGCGCCTACGCCCTCGACTGCTCCTGGAACGCCGTCTTCGACAAGGTCTACGCCGGCTACGCGAACGCCCTCGAAAGCTCCGGGAACCAGCTCGCCATCACCCCCGCTCGCGCCCGCGAGCTTACCGGCTGAGCTCCCCCAGGTACACCCCGTACCCCGCCACGTGCACCGCCCGTAACGGCATCGCCCCCATGCCCTCGTCCGAGCGCAGCACCGTCCGCAGAAACGACCCGCGCAGCCGCAGCCTCGCAAAGTCATCGGTCAGCGCAAACTCCACCGGCTTGCCCGTCAGGTTCACTACCTCCACCAGCACCGGCGAGCCCACACCGGCACCGCGCCACACCACCACCAGCACGCCGTCCACATCCCGGTCGAGCACCGTCTGCACCCCGCGCCGCAGCGTCGCATTCCCGCGGTGCAGCCCCACCATCCGCGTCGTCCAGGCCACCAGCGACCCCGCATCCGGCCCACTCGCCGCCGCAGCCGTTGTCTTCACGGGGGCAGGCGGCGGTGTGGACAGCGCATCGAGCCCAAGCTCCCGGGTATCCAACATCACCCCACCTCGCACACTCAGCAACACCGTCACCGCCGCACGCGCCTGCTCCGCACTCGCCGGCGGCGCCTCTCCCGCGATCGTCGCCACCGCCGACCCCGCGCCACGCCCACGCCCGATCACCTCGAGCGACGTCCGCAGCGCCCCCAGGTCCGCCGCCGCTCCGCCCAGCCCGCCCAACGGCATCAGCACCAGATCCGGCGTTACCCCGCCACCGCCCGACACGACCGAGTCCCGACGCCCGGCACGCCGACCGCGCCGACCGTCGCCCTCACCCCCTTCCCCCTGCGGCAGGGTCGCCGCCCCCGCCGCGCCGCCAAACGCCGCCGCATCCCCCACCAGCACGCGTTCGCCGACAAAGCCCCGCAGCAGTCCGCGCAGCGATCGCACCGCCTGCCGCTCATCCACGCCCTCGGCCGAGGCCAGGTAGAGTCCCGTCACGCCGCGGCTCAACCAAAATCGCGCCTCGCCCTCAAGCGACGACGGCGCATCGCGCGCCGTCAGCTCGACGATGACCCGAATATGCCGCTGACTCGCCTCCGTCAGCAGCCGGTCGAACTGTTCGAGCGACCCGTAGCGTGCGCTGATCGGCGGCGCACCCGCTGCCGCCACCGCACTCACCCCCCGCAGCAGCACCGCATCCACGCCCAGCGCCCGCAGATCGTCCAGCCGCGCCGTTACCCGTTCGAGCAGCTCCGGCTCTCCCGCACTCGCCGCCGCCGGCGTGACCTCGTACAGCACCGCATCGCGCCACCACCGCTCGACCGTCAGCCCCGAGCCCGCCCACCCCGGCCGGGCCAACGTCTGCGCCGTCGCCGCTCCGACACACAGCACGGCCCCTACGCACAGCAACGCCCCAAGGCACGCGCTCAGCCACGCCCGCCGCGCCCACCCGCACCATCTGCCCTCTCGACTCCTGGGAACCTCTAGCCTCACCGCGGCAGCTCCACAGTCCCCGTCACGTCGAACTCCGCTCGCTGCGACCCCGCATCCGGCTGCGCGCCCGCGACCGCGACCGTATAGTGGCCGGCCCGCATCGCCCGCCTGCCCTCAGCATCCACCTCGCTCAGATCACGCGGCGTCAGCGTAAACCGCAGATGCCGCGTCTCACCCACCGCGAGATGCACCCGCGCGAACCCGTCCAGCACCAGTCGCGGCGCAACTCCGTCCGCGGGCGGCATCAGGTAGAGCTCCGCGACCTCATCCCCCGCGCGTCCTCCGGTATTCTTCACATCCGCCTCCACCGTCAGCGACTGCCCCGCCGCCACCGTCGCGCGCTCCACCGTCACCCCCGAATACGCAAAGCTTGTGTAGCTCAGTCCGTACCCGAATCCGAACAGCGGCTTACCCGCATAGTAGCGGTACGTGCGGTTTCGCATGCTGTAGTCCGCAAACTCCGGCAGCTCCGCCGTTGCACGGTAAACCGTCAGCGGCAGCCGGCCCGCCGGATTGTTCTCGCCCAGCAGTGTCCGCGCGATCGCCCTTCCACCCTCCTCGCCCGGATACCACGCCTCCAGCACCGCCGCCGCGTGCTCCGCAATCCACGGCGCCGCGACCGCGCTGCCGTTCATCAGCACCACAATCAGCGGCTTGCCCGTTGCCGCCACCGCCTCCAGCATCTCCTGCTGCGCCGCGGGCAGCTCGATCGCCGTGCGATCGCCGCCCGCAAAGCCCTCCACCCGCACCGGCATCTCCTCGCCCTCGAGATCCGGCGAGAGTCCCACAAACGCGACCACCACATCCGCCGCCCGCGCGGCCTCGACCGCCCGGCCCCGCTCCGCCGCGATGTTCGGCCTCCACAGGAGCGCCAGCCCCGCGCCAAAGAGCGGGCTGTCATGCGTGTACTCAATCCGCACCTCATGCTCGGTGCGCCCGTCCGCGTGCAGCGTGAACGCGACACCCTCGGACGACCGCGCCTCCTTCGCCTCCGTCGCCTTCTCGCCCACGCTCGCACCGTCGATCCACACCTTCAGCGTCTCGCGATCCTGGCACGGAGAGCAGCTCTCGAAGCGCAGCTCGAACGGATACTCGCCCGCCGCCGGCAGCTCGATCGCGCCCGTCCAGCGCACACCGAAGCGCTTCATCTCGATCGCCGGCGCGGGCTTCGCTGCCGTCCAGTCGAAGTCAATCTGCGGATCGGTCCGCGACATCACCGGCTTTCCCGCAAACTCGGCGCCGTTGAAGTACTCCGCCCGCAGCCCCTCCACCCTGCTCCCCTTCGCCGGGTGCAGCGCCGTCCGAGGCGCCACCAGCCCTAGCTCTGCCACGTACGGCGAGCCCTGCGCATACAGCACCTTGCGCGAGCCGTGGAACGCATCCTCGAGCCCCGCAAGCGGCTCGACCGGTGCCGCCGGGATCGCGTTGTAGTTCCCTTCAATTGCCGCCAGCGACGCCGCATTCGGCCCCACCACCGCGATCGTCTTCACCCCATCGCTCAGCGGGAGAACACCGTCATTCTTCAGCAGCACCATCGCCTCCTCCGCCGCGCGTAGCGCCAGCGCGCGATGCGCCGCCGAGTCCAGCTCCCGCACCGCAGTGCCCGCATACGGCCCCGCGTGCGCCGGATCGAGCGTCCCCAGCCGCTCCCGGGCCGTAAGCAGCCGCGTGACTGCTGTGTCGATCTCGCTCTCCTTGACCAGCCCGTCCCTCACCGCATCTTCCAGCTGCGCATACTCCGACCCGCAGCTCGTGTCCGTGCCCGCGCGCAGCGACTCGACCGCCGCGTGCTCCAGATCCGGCGCAAAGCGATGACCGCCGGAGACGTCCGTCACCGCCCCGCAGTCGCTCGTTACATACCCGCGAAACCCCCACGCATCCCGCAGCGTCTCCTGAAGCAGCCTCGTGTTCGCGCACGCCGGCTGGCCAGACAGCGAGTTGTACGCGCACATCACGCTGTCCGCCATCGCCTCCGTCACCGTCGCGCGAAACGCCGGCAGGTACGTGTCTTCGAGGTCGTGCGCCGACGGATCGACGTTCGCCGTGTGCCGCGTGCTCTCCGGCCCAGAGTGCACCGCAAAGTGCTTCGGCGTCGCGATCGTTCGATAGAACCGCGCATCGTCCCCCTGCAGCCCGCGCACAAACGCGACCCCCATCCGCGACGTCAGAAACGGATCCTCGCCATACGTCTCCTGCCCGCGCCCCCATCGCGGATCACGAAAGATGTTGATGTTCGGCGACCAGATGTCGAGCCCGTAGTAGATGCTGTGCACCCCGTTCCGCACCGCCTCACCGTACTTCGCCCGCGCCTCGGTCGAGACCACCACACCCTCGTCGTGCACCAGCCCCGCGTCCCACGTCGCCGCCATCCCGATCGCCTGCGGAAACAGCGTCGAGATCCCCGATCGCGCGCTGCCGTGCAGCCCCTCGCTCCACCAGTCGTACTCCGGAATGCGAAGCCGCGGAATCGCCACCGAGTGGTTCTGCATCTGCGAGACCTTCTCCGCGAGCGTCATGCGTCCCACCAGCGTGCGGGCCCGCTGCTCCGCCTCGTGGTCCACAGGTTCCGGCGCCGGCGCTGGCGAGCTCTGCGCCCAGGCGATCTGGCTCGCAAGGCAGACAAGGAGAAGCAAGGTCACGTTCCGCATACGCCATTTACCATCGCCGGTCCGAGCCCCGTCAAGACGCGCGCGTCACACCACCCCCGCAGCGCTCTTGTGCCGCAGCACCAGGTAGATCGGCATCCCGCTCAGCACGATCAGCACGCCCGGCCACGTCGTCGCCGTGCGATACGCAAACAGCACCAGCAGCACCGCGCTCGCGCCAGCGATGTAGAGCGCCGGCAGCCACGGATACCCCCAGCAGCGATACGGCCGCACCGCTTTCGGCCGCGTTCGTCGCAGCCGAAACAGCCCCACCACCGTCAGGATGTAGAACAGCAGCGCCGCCGAGATCACATAGTCCAGCAGATTGCTGTAGAGGTTGCCATAGGTCTTCGTCGCCGCGTCGTACGTCCGCGGCAGCACCAGTGCCAGCGACCACACACACTGCATCGCCAGCGCCCACCCTGGCACGCGCGCCCGGTTCAGCAGACCCGCTCGCCGGAAGAAAAGGCCGTCCTGTGCCATCGCATACCACGCGCGTCCGCCCGCGAGCGTCATCGCATTGACCGTTCCAAACGTGCTCACCATGATGAGCACCGCCATCGCCACCCGCCCGACTCCCGGTGCGACCGTGTCCACCGCCAGCGTCGCCACGCGATCGCCCGGCGCCGTCTGGATCGCGTGCATCGGCAGCACCGCGAGGTAGCACAGGTTGCACAGCAGATAGAGCACAATCACGAGCGATGTGCCGACGCCAAGCGCGAGCGGCAGGTTGCGCTTCGGGTTGCGCACCTCCCCCGCGACAAACGTGATGTCATGCCAGGCGTCCGCCGCAAACAGCGACCCCGTCTGCGAGACCCCGAGCGCGATCACGAGGCCGAACGCCGTCGTCGCGTCCAGGCTGCGAATCCGCACGACATCCATCGGGTGCCACGCCGCCGCGAAGTTCGCGTGCAGCACCGCCGGATGCAGCGCAAACGCGACCGCTCCCAGCACCAGCAGCGCCACCATCCCGGTCAGCTTGGCGACCGTGAAGATATTCCCGATCACCTTGCCCCACTGCACGCCGTAGCAGTTGATGACTGTAGTGAGAAAGATGATTGAGAGCGCAAGCGCCTGCGCCGTCGAGATCGAGATCGCGTACCCCGGCAGCAGACGCACCGGCGCCAGCAGATAGTGCGTCTCGCTCAGTGCCGGAAAGATCACCCCGCTGAAGCGCGCAAAGCCGATCGCGACCGCCGCGATCGTGCCCGTCTGAATCACCGTCAGCAGCGTCCACCCATAAAGAAATCCCAGCATCGGCGAGAACGCCTCGCGCAGGTAGACGTACATGCCGCCCGCCTCCGGCATCATCGCCGCGAGCTCGCCATAGCTGAGCGCCCCGGCGACCGTCAGCACGCCCGCGAGACACCACGCCACCAGCAGCCATCCCGCCGAGCCCACCTGCCGCGCGATCTCCGCGCTCACGATGAAGATCCCCGAGCCCACCATGATGCCGGAGACGATCATGATCGAGTCGAATAGCCCGAGCGCCTTGCGAAACTCAACCGGCGCCTCAGGGTCGAGCGCCGCAATGCGCTGCGTCACAATGTCCGTCATGATCGACCGTCCAGTCGTTCGCGCGCCACTTCCGCCATCCCTACACTCGCATCGCAGCCCGGCAAAGGGTCGGAGCCAGCCTCTCTCTGGTGCGCTGAAAAGACATCATGCGCATCGCGGCTGCGATCGAGAAGGCAAACCATAGTCATAGGCGCATAGTACGTGCCGCTGCATGAGAGACAAAGTCGCATCCACCTCGGGTTGCGACGTCAAGACGCTCGCGTGCACTGCGGACAGCCGCCCCCTCGTCGCCTCGGCACACAATTTTTTTGTTGCGTCGCTCCGCCCCGTCACGATACGGTGACATCACTCTATCCCTAAATGAGTTTTTTAACGGTCTTCTAACCTTTCTCCGCCGCAGAGCACGCGTGGCCTGAAACTTCAGAATCGACTCACTCGCATCCTCGTCGGATTCGCGAGCTAGGCCCTGCCCTACCCATGTCGTCCAAAAAAGCCGTCGCGAGACGGCTTCGGAGTTCCATTCCCTGGAGGCCCCATGCATCCTCGCACTCGCCGCTCTGTCTCTCTTCCCCTCGGTCTTCTCCTGCTTCTCCTGCTCATCGCACCGCTGCGCGCGCAGACGTTCCGCGGAGGCATCAACGGCAGCGTCGTTGACGTCACCGGAGCCGTTGTGCCCAATGCGCTCGTCACCGCCGTCGACGACGACACCCAGATCAAAGCCTCCATGCACAGCACCTCCGCCGGCGAGTTCCTCTTTCAGGATCTGCCTCTCGGCACCTACACCGTCACCGTCTCCGCGCAGGGCTTCGGCACCGTCAAGACCGACAAGGTCACCGTCTCCGCTGGCGTCATCTACACGCTGCCCGTCAAGCTCACCGTCTCCTCCTCGTCCGAGACGATTGAAGTGAACGCCACCAGCATCGGCCTCGACACCACCACCGTCACCCAGAACACCGTGCTCGACGCCAAGGCCGTCTCCGACATCCCGCTCAACGGGCGCGACTTCACCCAACTCATCCAGCTCACCCCCGGCTTTGCCGGCTACGTCGGCGGCGGCTTCGGCTCGCTCAACGGCACCCGCGCCAACCAGCTCAACTGGCAGATCGATGGCGTCGACAACAACGACCTCTGGCACAACATCCCCGCCGTCAATCAGGGCGGCGTCTCCGGCATCGCCGGCATCATCCTTCCCATCGACGCCGTCGATCAGTTCTCCGCGCAGACGCAGGCCGGTCCCGAGGGCGGTCGCAACCCCGGCGGCACCGTCAACCTCACCCTCCGTTCCGGCACCAACTCCCTCCACGGCTCCGTCTACTACTTCAATCGCAACGAGCTCTTCGGCGCCAAGAGCCCCTTCTCCGACACCAAGCAGAAGGTCCGCAACTACAACACCGGCTTCTCCCTCGGCGGTCCCTTCATCAAGGACAAGCTCTTCGGCTTTGTCACCTTTGAGCACCAGCGCTTCGTCATCGGCGAGTCCGGCACCGCGACTGAGCCCTCGGTCGGCTATCAGGCGCAGGCCCAGGCCCTGCTTGCCGCGCATGGCGTCGCCGTCCAGCCCGTGCAGCAGAGCGTCCTCAATACCCTCTGGGGCACCAGCGTCCTTGCCCAGGACACCGCCGGCGTCCAGGACAACTTTCACTCGAACGATCCCGAGTTCGGCTATAGCTGGAACGGGCTCGGCAAGGTCGATTGGCACCTGAACTCCAAGGACAACCTCTCCGTCCACTGGTTCGTCGGCCAGGGCAATCAGGTCGCGCCCGTCGGCTCTCAGCTGCTCTCCTACTACGAGGTCGCTCCGATCCACGTGCAGAACATCGCCATCGTCTACGACCGCGTCCTCTCCTCCTCCATCACCAACCAGGTACTCGCCGGCGTCAACTACTTCAACCAGGTCTTCAACGACAACAACACCAACTTCAACGTCCAGAGCCTCGGCTTCATCACCGGCGCCGGCTTTACCAACGCTCCTAACATCAACATCGGCAGCTTCGACCCCGTCGGCCTCACCCCTCCCGAGGGCCGCAACGACATCACCGGCCACCTCACCGACCAGCTCTCCTGGGTCAAGGGCAAGCACCAGATGCGCTTCGGCGGCGAGTACCGCCAGGCACAGCTCGACGAGTTCTATCACCGCCACTCCGTCGGCTCATTCACCTTTGACGGCAGCCGCATCGCCAGCACCATCAACGCCAGTATCCCCGGCTGCTCCGCCAACGCGTCCGGCTCCAACTGCTTCGCCGCCGACGGCTACGTCGCTCCCCTCGCCGACTTCCTCTCCGGCCAGACCTCCGACGCGACCATCGCCATCGGCGACCCTGAGCGCCAGGTCTTCGTCAACACCTGGTTCCTCAACGCCGGCGACTCCTGGCAGATGACCCCCACCCTCAGCATCAACTACGGCATCCGCTTCGACTACGAGGGCCCACTCCACAACAGCACGCAGGACCTCTCCGTCTTCCGTCCGGAGCTCACCACAAGCGCCGGCCTCGGAACCCAGGGCGCGCAGATCTCCTCGCTCTACCAGCGCTACTTCTCCAGCTTCAGCCCCCGCGTCGGCATCAGCTACGCCGTCGATCCCCAGACCGTCCTCCACGCCAGCTATGGCTGGTTCTTCGACACGCCCAATCTCAATCCCTTCCTCGATAACCGTCCCGGCAACGCCGCCCCCAACGGCGTCGAAGGCAATCCCACCGGCCCCAGCCCCGTCTACACCGTCGACGTCGGCGAGACCAGCATCACCCAGGGCGTGCCCATCTTCCCCACGGCCCTCAACGGCTCCCCCTGCGCCGTCGCCACCCCCTGCGGCGTCTTCTCGGTCGACCGCAACTTCCGCCCGTCCTATAACGAGAACTACGCCTTCAACGTCGAGCGCACACTCGCCCCCAACGTCATCGCGCAGATCGGCTACGCCGGCAGCCAGGGCCGCCACCTGCTGAGCCTGCTCGACATCAATCAGTCCCTTCCCGGCGTCTACACCACCAACGCCGTCTCGACCGCCACCGAGCAGCGCCAGGCCGCACGCCCCTTCTTTAGCACCTACCCGCAGTACGGCAACATCAACCAGCTCGAGAGCATCGGCACCTCCAATTACAACTCGCTCCAGACCCAGATCCGCCTCGCCAACTTCCACCGCCTCACCACCTCGGCGACCTACACCTGGAGCCACAACCTCGACGAGGTCACCGCCTATCGCGGAGCCCTCCCCCAGGACAGCACCAACTTCAAGGGGGACTACGGCAACTCCGACTACGACACCCGCAACACCTTCGTCGGCTTCCTCAGCTACGCGCTCCCCGGCTCCTCGCACGGACCGCGTCAGCTCTCCCAGGGCTGGCAGCTCAACTCGCTGCTCTCCTTCCACGGCGGCCAACCCTTCTCCGTCGCCGCCTCGGGCGATATCAGCGGCACCAACGAGGGCACCGACCGCGCCGTCCAGATCGCCAATCCCACCAAGGGCTACCAGGGCCAGCACCCGATGGCGAACTGGCTCAACCCCGCCGCCTTCGTCGATCCCGCGCCCGGCACCTTCGGCACCACCCGCCGCAACCAGTACTTCGGACCCGGCTACTCGGACGTCGACTTCTCCGTCTTCAAGGACACCAAGGTCGGCGAGCGCATCACCGTCCAGCTTCGCGCCGAGATGTTCAACCTCTTCAATCGCGCCAACTTCGCCCCTCCAGGCGGCGGCAGCGTCACCCCGGCCGGCGGCAACCTCCGCGTCGGCGGCAACTTCTCCCTCAACGACACCATCGGCGACTTCAACGGCTCACCCGGCATCGGCGCCGGCGAGGCCTTCAACACCCAATTTGCCGCCAAAGTCGTCTTCTAAGTGCACCCTGTGCCCCACCGCAGGGTGTACAAAAAGAGGGTCCCCTTCACTCAGGTGCTCACAGCTCACCGTACGCACCGCTCTCCACGCACCTGCTTCTGCTCTCGATTCGCTCGGCGGAGCTGCTGACCCTCCAGCACCCCGCCCGCATCCCGGGGGCGCCGCATAGGGCGGCGTCCCTCTTCCTCACTCAGTCAGGAGCTCCCCCATGCCCACCCAGACGATCCCGCCCAGCCCGCTCGACCCGACCGCAGTCTCCCGCCGCTCCTTCCTCCGCTTTGCCGGCGCCGCCGCCGCCGTCCCGATACTCACCGAGGCCCACTTCGCCCGCGCCGCCATGCAGGCCGCGCAGCCCGCCGCCGCCGGTCAGGTCCACGGACTCAACACCGTTCCCGCACGCAAGCGCGCCCGCGTCCTCGCCCCGCCGCCGGACGCCGTCCTCATCAACGCCAATGAGAATCCGCTCGGCCCCTGCAAGGCTGCCTGCGACGCCATCGCCTCCATCGCCCCCAAGGGCGGCCGCTACGACATCGACGACGAGACCGGCAAGCTCACCAAGACCTTCGCCGCCCAGAACAATCTCAAAGAAGACCACGTCATCGTCTACGCCGGCTCCTCCGAACCCCTGCACTACACCGTGCTCGCCTTCACCTCGCCCGCGCACCCCTTCGTCACCGCCGACCCCTCTTACGAGGCCGGCATGGTCGCCGCGACCGCCGCCGGCGCACCCATCCTCAAGGTCCCCCTTACCAAAGCGCACGCGCACGACGTCCGCGCCATGGTCGCCGCCAGCCCTTCGGCCGGGGTCATCTACATCTGTAATCCCAACAACCCGACCGGCACCCTCACCGCCAAGGAAGACATCGCCTGGGCCCTCGACCACAAGCCCGCCGGCTCCATCCTCCTCGTCGACGAGGCCTACATCCACCTCTCCGACGCCCCCGACGCCCTCGACCTCGTTCGCGCCGGCAAGGAAATCATCATCCTCCGTACCTTCTCCAAGGTCTACGGCATGGCCGGCATCCGCTGCGGTCTCGCCATCGGCCGCCCCGACCTGCTCGCCAGACTTCAGCCCTACGGCATGAACGCCATGCCCATCACCGGCTCCGCCGCGGCCAACGTCAGCCTGCTCGAGACCAACCTCGTCCCGGAGCGCAAGAAGATCATCGGTGACATCCGCACGGACACCTTTACCTGGCTCGCCGCCAACAACTACGCCTTCATCCCCTCCGTCTCCAACTGCTTCATGATCGACACCGGCCGCGACGGCAAGGGCGTCATCGCCGCCATGCAGGCCAGGAACGTCTACATCGGCCGCACCTGGCCCATCTGGCCCAACTACGTCCGTATCACCGTCGGCAGCCCGTCCGACATGGCCGCCTTCAAGACAGCCTTCAAGCAAGTCATGAGCGAGCCCGCCACCGCCCACGCCAGACTCGACACTCCCACGACACGCACGCACAGCTTCCCGTACCTCTCCTAACCTGCACCGCGGGATCCTTAGTGGCAGCATCCTTCGCCGCTGCAGGATCCCGTCGTCGTCTCTACCGCGCCGTTCGTCACCTCGCTCTGCCGGGCGGCGCGAACGAGCCGCAGACCGATCATCCGGGCGTCTGAGACCGAGGCGCTCCACTACCGCGAAGGGGCCCAGATATGCCGCTTACCAGACGCGACTTCCTCCGCCGGGTTGGCGAGGCCGGCGGCTACTCGGCCGCCTTTCTCACCATGCAGGGCATCGGCCTCATGCCGCAGGCGCACGCCGTCGCCCCACCGCTCGCCGTGCCCGCCGGCACCGGCAAGGGCGTCAAAGTCGTCATCCTCGGCGCCGGCATCGCCGGCCTGGTCGCCGCCTACGAGATGCGCGCCCTCGGCTACGACTGCACGGTGCTTGAGGCCCGCGAGCGTCCCGGCGGCCGCAACTGGACCGTCCGCGGCGGCGACCAGGTCAGCTTCCTCGACGGCTCGACCCAGACCTGCCAGTGGAGTGACGGTCACTATCAGAACTTCGGCCCCGGCCGCCTGCCCTCCATCCACGGCACCATCCTCGGCTACTGTCGCAAGCTCGGCGTCCCGCTTGAGGTCGAGGTCAACTCCAGCCGCTCCTCCTTCCTGCAGAACGACGCCGCCAACTCCGGCCGTCCCGTCGTTCAGCGCCAGGCCGTCAACGACACCCGCGGCCACGTCTCCGAGCTCCTCGCCAAGTCCATTCGCGGCGGCGCGCTCGACGCCGACCTCTCCGCCGAAGACCGCGACCGCATGCTCTCCTTCCTTCGCATCTACGGCTCCCTCGACGACGCCGGCAAGTACGTCGGCTGCGACCGCGCCGGCTACGCCAAGCAGGCCGGCGCCGGGGACGACGCCGGCGTCCTCTCGCAGCCCATCGACATGCACACCCTGCTCGACGAGAACTTCTGGCAAGGCATGCTCTTCGACGAGGCCTTCGACATGCAAGCCACCATGTTCCAGCCCATCGGCGGCATGGACTCCATCCCCAAGGCCTTCGCCAAGTCCCTCGGCAGCACCGTCCGCTACAACGCCCCCGTCACCGAGATCCGCCGCACCGCCAGCGGCGTCCGCATCGGCTATACCGAGCACGGCCGTCCCCACACCCTCGAGGCCGCCTTCTGCCTCTGCTCCGTCCCCCTCTCCGTCCTTCGTACCATCCCCGGCGACTTCTCCCCGCCCTATCGCAAGATCATCGAGGAGTCCACCTACGCCAGCGCCTACAAAGTCGCCTGGGAGAGCCGCCGCTTCTGGGAGCAGGACGACAACATCTACGGCGGCCTCGAGTTCGTCAGCGATGGCCCCAGCCCCGTCTGGCTGCCCTCCGCCGGCATGTTCTCCGAGCGCGGCGTGCTCGTCAGCGGCTACGGCTGGACCTCCGCCCCCGCCTTCGACAGGATGAGCCTCGACCAGAAGTTCGCCGAGTCCCGCCGCACCGTCGAGCGCCTCCATCCCGGCCGCGGCCACGAACTCGAAAAGCCCGTCTACGTCGGCTGGGCCCGCGTGCCCCACAACCAGGGCGCCTGGATCGAGACCTACGGCCCCGAGCCCGAACAGGGACCCGGCACCGGCGTCATCAACGGCGGACCCGCCCACCCCCGCCGCGCCCACACCGAGACCAACGGCGCCTACGAGACCCTCATCCAGCCCGACGGTCCCTTCTTCTTCATCGGCGACCACTGCAGCCACGTCAACGCCTGGCAGGAGGGTGCCGCCCTCAGCTCCCTCCGCGCCGTGCAGATGATCAGTGACCGCGTCAAAGCCGCCCGCCTCACCGCCACCCGCCCCGCCCTCACCGCCTGACCCGCCATCCGCCCCTGCCTCAAAGCAGTCTCAGGGCGCAGGGCTGTCGTCCCGCGGTAGAGAACGCGTCCGCATGTCAGAAACACATCTCGGCTCCGCACGCTGCGCGAAGCGCCCCTCTCGTCGCCGTTGCTCTTGCTCTCTCTCCCCCAACCCCTGACTTGCGATCCCACCCCCACTGTGCGACAGATGAGGGATGACCGAGGACCCCACCCTCCCCCCGCCCTCACCCGTCGCCACCCTCTTCGTCGGCGCCGACGGCCTTCGCGCCGGCTGGAGCCTCCTCCTCGCCCTTCTGCTCTACGAGGCCGGTGTCGCCCTCTGCAACACCCTCCTCCCCCTCCTCTGGCCCGTCACCCCTGGCCGCTTCGACGACGCCGGCCGCCTCCTCCTCACCGCCGCCACCACCCTCCGCGACACCCTGCCCACCGTCGTCCTCCTCCTCGCCGTCACCTGGCTCCTCTCCCGCGCCGAGCGTCGCCCCTTCATCGCCTACGGCCTCGGCGGTTCCGCCCGCATCCGCCATCTGCTCACCGGAGCCCTCTCCGGCGCCATGCTCCTCTCGGTCCTCGTCGCGACCCTCGCCCTCTCTCACCACCTCGCCTTCGACCATCGCCTGCTCTCCGTCGCCGCCATCCCCCGCTCTGCCGCTGCCTGGGCAATCGCCTTCCTCTCCGTCGCCCTCAACGAGGAGCTCCTTCTGCGCGGCTTCCTGCAGTTCACCCTCGCCCGCGGCCTCATCGGCCTCCTCCGTGCCGGCAGCCTCCGCCACGCGCGTCCGCTCGGCTTCTTCTTGGCCGCGCTCCTGCTCTCGATCCTCTTCGGCGCCGGCCACCGCGGCAACCCCGGCGAGTCCCCCGTCGGTCTCCTCGCCGCCACCACCGCCGGCCTCGTCTGGTGCCTCGCCCTCTACCGCACCGGCTCGCTCTGGTGGCCCATCGGCTTCCACGCCGCATGGGACTGGTCACAGTCCTTCCTCTTCGGCGTCGCCGACTCCGGCACCATCAGCGCCGGACGCCTCTTCCGCACCCACCCTATCGGCCCCATACTCCTCAGCGGCGGAGACACCGGTCCCGAAGGCAGTCTCTTCGTCCTTCCCACCCTCGCCCTCGCCGCGCTCGTGATCCTGCTGACAGTACCGCGGCAAGCTCCGGCGATCGAAGTTTTCCGCCAGACAGAGCAAACCCCGTCATAGACTGATCAGCGAGTTCCGAGGCACGCCCGCGATGATCGTCTCTTCGGCCAGCGAGACCCCCGAGCGCAGCAGTCTCTTCCTCGAAGAGCAGGTCGTCCGTCTCCAGGCCCTGCTCGAGGCCGCCCGCCAGGTCCACTCCACCATCGACCTCGAGCACGTGCTCCACCGCGCCCTCCGCGTCATCGTCCTCGAGCTGGAGATGGAAGGCGCCCTCTTCACCCATCCGCACGTCAGCTTCGGCCGCGTCCCCGCAGAGCCCGAGCTCTCCGCCGGCTCCGCCTGCGTACGGCTTCCGCTGCTCGCGCGCGATGGCTCCAGCCTCGCCGACCTCCTCGTCTTTCCCCCCAACGACCGCCCGCTTACCCTCTTCGAGTCCGACTTCCTTGAGGGCCTTCTCCTCCAGACCGCTATCGCCGCCGAGAACGCCGCCAACCACCAGCGCCACCTCGAGTACGCCCGCATCGCCCAGGACCTCGATGCCGCCCGCGCCATCCAGCAGAGCCTCCTTCCCCAGGCCATGCCCGCCATCCCTGGCTTCTCCCTCGCCGCCCGCTCGCGCGCCTGCTACCAGGTCGGCGGCGACTACCTCGACATCGTCGCCGAGCCCGGAGGCACCCACCTCATCGTCATCGCCGACGTCGCCGGTAAAGGTCTCGCCTCCGCCCTCGTCTGCACCGCCTTCCGCTCCGCCTTTCGCGCCCTCGCCCGCGAGCGCCTGCCCCTCGACCAGCTCGCCACCCGCCTCTCCCAGCAGCACTGGGACGAGGGCACCGAGGCCCGCCGTCGCTACGTCACCGCCCTCTTCGCCCGGCTCGACAGCGCCAACGGCCGCCTCGAGATCGCCAACGCCGGCCACAATCCCGCCTGTCTGCTCGACGGCGCTCCCGGCCCGCCCCGCATGATCGCCGCCAGCGGCACGCCCCTCGGCATGCTCCCCGGTATGAGCTACGCCACCGAGCACCTCGCCTTCTCCCCCGGCGCCCGCCTTCTGCTCTACACCGACGGCCTCACCGAGGTCTTCCGCGACGACGACGAGGAGTTCGGCCTCGACCGGCTCGTCGCCGCCTTCCGCGAGTCCGCACACGCCTCCCGCAGCGCCGAGCACCAGCTCGACGCCATCTGGACCGAGATTGATCGCTTCAACGGTGGTGCGCCCCAGCAGGACGACATGAGCGCCGTCGCGCTCGTTCGCCTGTACCCTTCCCCGGAGGAGATCGCATGAGCCCATCCCAATCCGAGATCGTCGAGATACGGCTCCCCTCGCGGCTCGGCTTTGAAAAGGTCGCCATGAGCATGGCCGCCAGCACCGCCAAGCTCATGGGCTTCAGCGAGGACCGCATCGAAGATCTCAAGACCGCCATCGCTGAGGCCTGCATCAACGCCATCGAGCACGGCAACCAGATGGACTCCGCAGTTCCCGTCGGCGTTATCCTCTCCATGTCCCCAGGAACGCTCGAGGTCAAGGTCATCGACGACGGCACCGGCATGCATACCGCACCCGCCGCACCCGACATCGACCGCAAGATGAGCGGCGAAGAAGACCCCCGCGGTATGGGCATGTTTCTCATTCAGGCCCTCGTCGACGAGGCCGAGTGGGTTCCCAGCTCCGTCGCAGGCAAGAGCTTCGTTCGGCTCGTCATCCGCATGGATAAGGAGAAGGATTAGGTGCAATCCGCAAACAAAGTCTCGCAGCACGCGCTCACCGGCAAGAGCGGTCAACCCGTCGTCGCCCTCCGCTTCGTCGGCGACGTCTCCTCGGCCTCGCGCGACGCCATCCTCGGCAGCTACGAGTCGCTCAGCAAATCCGAAACCCGCCAGATCATCCTTGACTTCCAGAAGGTCGAGTACCTCAACTCCTCCGGCATCGCCCTCGTCATCCAGGTGCTCATGGAGGCGGGCAAAGCCGGCCAGAAGATCGCCATCTGCGGCCTCTCTGCCCACTTCACCAAAGTCTTCACCATGGTCGGCATCACCAAATACGCCACCCTCTACCCCGACGAGCCCGCCGCTCTCACCGCTCTCTAGCAGCCCAAAGTCGCGAATGGAATCAGGACGTGACCATCCCCCTCGAAACACCCGCGATCGCCTCGTCCAGAAGCTGCGCGATGTGGAAGAGGTCTCATCTCGACTGGCCGCGGACGGCCCCATCCTGCGCGACGTGGAGAGATCGGCAGCTTGACTCGACGTCCCAAGACCCGTCTGCATCTCTGTCGGATCGGCCAGTCAGGAGTCGTCGCTCCGGAAGAGCCGTGGCTGCAGCCGTGTCGTCAGGCACTCCTGCCTGTCGACCTCTCGCTGACGTCAGCGCGGAAAGCTCTGGATCAGCCCTCTGCAATGTCCTGCCGATCACAGAGCAGGGAGAGCGCTGTATCTGGCGAACATTGGCGCACTCACCCATCCCCACCTCGTACACTGTGAGTAGGCCGGTCGGTCGAGGCTCGCACGCCAGGCGCTGGTTCCGCGCCGGACCTGGCAGGGAGATCGAGGTCCAGACCTATCGGTAATGTTTCGAGGACTTTGCGCAAGATAGGGGGGGTGGGGGGGTGACTACGCAAACATCATCGACCAGTGCAAATCCGCCTCTCGTCTCGATCGTCATCGCCTACTACAACGGTGAGCAGTACATCCGCGAGGCCATCGCCAGCGCCCTCGGCCAGACCCACCCCGCCATCGAGCTCATCGTCATCGACGACGGCTCGTCGGAGTCGTCCTACCAGGCGCTCGCCGCCATCCCCGGACCCACCGTCATCCGCCAGGCCAACGGCGGCGTCGCCGCCGCCCGCAACCGCGGCCTCGAGGCTGCACACGGCAAGTACCTCATCTACCTCGACCAGGACGACCGCCTTCTGCCCGGCGCCGTCGCCGCGCATCTCAGCGCCATCCCCCGTGGCACCCATCCCGGCCTCATCTTCGCCGCCATTCGCCAGATCGACGCCTCCGGTCACGTCACCGGCGCCCCCTACGTCTGCGCCCCGCGCCGCGACTACTTCCTCTCCATGCTCGAGTCCAACCCCATCCACTGCCCCGCCGCCGCCATGATGCGCCGCGACGCCATGCTGGCCCTCGGCGGCATGGACCCCACCGTCGCCCCCGCCGAGGACTTCGACCTCTACATGCGACTCGCCCAGCGCCACCCCGTCGTCCGCCACACCGCCGTCGTCGCCGAGTACCGCATCCACGGCACCAACGTCTCGAACGACCGCGAGAAGATGATCCGCGCCACCAACCGCCTCATGGACAAGGTCGAGCGCACCATGACCCTCTCCGCAAGTGAGCGCCGCCGCGTCCGCCTCGGTCGTCAGCGCGCCGCCGTCTTCTTCACCGACCAGCCCGGCCCGTGGCAGCGGCTCCAGCGCCTCCGCTTCCGCCTGCGCTCTCTCCTGCAGAGCTCCTTCACCACCATGCTTCGCGAGCGCGGCGGCTCAGCGTAGAAATCGCACAACCGTCGCTGCCGGAACGCTCGTGTGCTTCGCGCGGTGCGCGCGAAAGTACCGCACCAGCCCCACATACCCCGCGCGCGCCGGAAATCCTCCATAGAAGGGGAGCGTCCACAACATCGCATACGCGGCCAGTCCGGCGATGGCAGCCGGCCTCGCCCAGCCCGTCGGCAGAATCTCCCCCAGCGTCACACTCTCCGCCGCGGATCCCCGCTCCGGCGTGTACGCGAACAGCAGCAGCAGCAGCGCGCACATGATGTGAATGGCGATCCATCGCCCCCAGTCGATCGCGCTGTAAAACAGCGGTGCCGAAAGACACGAGCTCACCGCCACACATCCGGCGATCACCCGCGCCGCCCGTCCGCCCCTGCCCGCCCTCGTCCGCTCCTCGAGCGTGAGCAGCAGCGGCAACAGCGCCAGCAGCGCCAGCGCACTGTAGAGGGGCACGGCGTCGAAACGCCGCGTCGTCCGCAGCACCATCTGGTGCTCCGCCGCCTGCGTCACCCCGATCGCGCCGATCGCGCCACCGCACAGCCCCGCATCAACCCCGTGCGTCTCGGCGATAACGGAGTTGCAGATCACCTCCCGCTGCTGCGGCGTCCCCGGGTGGCGCAGAATCACGACCATCACCACGGTCGCCAGCAGCGGCAGCACCAGCAGCCGCAGCGCCGGGCGAAGGCGAGGGGCAGTCAGCAGCAACGGCGCCAGCAGATACGGCACGAAGAGCAGTAGAGCCTCGTGCGACAGCAGCATCACGACGACCCCGGCCGCGAGCAGTGCACTCACCGTCCCTGGCTTCACCCGCGCCCGCAAGGCCGCCAGCACTCCACAGAGCAGCGCGAACAGCAGAATCTCCTTGCGATATCCACCCGGCGGGTTCAACACCGGAAATGCCAGCGTCGCCGGCGAGACCCACAGCGCCAGCGACCACAAACTCCATCGGAAGTCCGGCGCGAGTGTCCACAGGAAGAGCCACATCACCCCATACGCAGCCAGCTCCATCGCCAGCACCAGCACCAGCGGCGGTAGGTGCAGCGCCGAGAGCAGCAGAACGCCCTCCCCCGCCAGCCCCCGCCGAACAAACCCGCCACTGTAGTTGATCAGCCAGTCGCCGAGCGCGAACTCACTGCGAATGCGCACATTCAGCAGCCCATAGCCGATCGTGACGAGCGCAACCGCAAGCAGGTACAGCCGTGCCGCGAAACCAACAGAGACCTTGGAGAGAGAGTTCATCAATCACCCGAGAGAGCGCGACACGGAAGATCGCCCTGACAGTTCAAGTAAGAGAGAGGTGGACGCCGCCGTGATGACGTACTAGGTCGGATGCACATCGCCCGATATTCGAATGTCTCACCGCGAAAGCAAGGGAAAGGCAACGACGCAGACTGTGCCGCGTCGCCTCGCTGCAGACACGCACGTCGCGCTCTACAGCTCAAGGATGTGCTCCGGCTCGAGCTTGCCCCGCAGCGCATCGCGCCATCCCAACAGGTTGCCCCGAAGCCTCCCTCGATCTCCTTCTGACATCGCACCTGCAGCACTCGTCCAGGTCCTGCGAAGAGAGCCCAGGATCGCCCGTGACATCGTGTACCCTGCCCACTTGCGCGCGACATAGAGCGGGTTCACCACGTCCGAGTACCCGCGCCGCACCCCGCCCAGACGCCCCGATGCCACCTCAAGGTGCACCCCCAGCGCGCGAACGCTCTCCACCATCGTGCCGAACGGCCGGCACGCGAGCGCAAAGTCGAGGTCCTCAAGAAACCCATAGAGGACCAGGCGCTCGTCAAAGTGCACCCTCCCCAGCAACGAGCCACGCATCGACATGCGGCACCCGTAGCTCGTCGCCATGGGTGTGATCGCCCCGGGCTCCGGCCTCCGCACCGCCATCTGCCCGCGTGCTTCGGCAATCAACACACGCGCCTGCCTCCGGTCGCACTCTCCCGCCCTGTATCGGCCGTGGGCCAGGTTACGTCCATTTACCACCGCCACGGAGGGCTGCGTGCGGTAGCAGAGCAGCGTCTCCCGGACGTAGTCTGCGTCCAGCTCGACATCATCGTCGATGAACAGCACGCACTCGGGTTGGTGGGTGATGCTCGCGAGCGCCGCATTGCGCTGTCGGCTGGAGCCTCGCGGGCCTGTCAGCACCTGCACCCCTGCTATCTCACGCGTCTCCGGAAACACGTCCTCCGGCCCAGTCACGCTGAGCCGAAGCAGGCAACGCTCCGTCTGCCCCAGCACGGAGAGCACGGTCTCCTGCAGCAACTCAGGCCGGCCGGCTGAGGAGATCACCACCACCGGAGTTCTTTCATCCTCGCTGTAAATGCCTGATTCTCCTCACCTGCTCCGGATAAGAGCCAGCATACCAAGCGCGGGACGAGAAGTCGTAAGATCCCACGCCGCGTGCCTGGAACAGGCACCCGTCACCCCCGTGCATGAACGGAGCGAACGCTATCTACAACTTCTGAGGAGGTTGCCGGAATATGCAATATATTGCATCATCGCAAGAATGTTGCCGCTCACGCTCACCTCACGCTCCCGTTCCGCCTCCGCGAACTCACCCGTCCCCCGCCGGCAGTTCACTGGTGCGCTGATTGCGCTCGGCGCTGTACTTGCCGTCACCGGCTGCGGCAGCGGTCTGGTTCAGACTGCCTCCGCAGCCTCTCCTGCAGGTGCTTCCACTACATCAGCGTCCTCGAGTGCGGCGGCATCCGCCTCGACGGCTCCTGTCACCGGCGCGGTCCTCACGCCCGGCCCGATCGCCTTTCCCACCGGCTTCATGAAGTCGGTCAAAGACTACGGTGCGGCGGGCGATGGCTTCACCGACGATACCGCAGCGCTCCAGGCCGCCCTGAGCGATGGCCGCAGCAATACTTCGGCCAACTACAACGGCGTGCCAAAGGGTCTCTACTTCCCACCCGGCACCTACCTCATCCACGACACCCTGGTCTGGAACGGCTGCTGCGTGACCCTGCAAGGCTCTGGTTCGTCTGCGAGTGTGATTCGCTTGGCTCCCTCCGCCGCTGGCTTTGGGTCGGCTGCCACACCGAAGCCGATGATTGAGACCCCCGCCGGCAATACCTCATTCCGTCAGGACATCTGGGATCTCGGCCTGACCGTCGGCGCCGGGAACGCCGGCGCGGTCGGCATCGACTACGTCTCGAACAACACAGGTTCCATCCGCAACGTTCACGTCCTGAGCGAGGACGGCGGCGGAGCCGTTGGCGTCACGCTTACCCGGCACTATCCGGGTCCCTTGCTCATCAAAAATCTCTCGGTGACAGGCTTCGCCTACGGTCTCAATACGGCCGCCTACGAGTACGGCCCGACCCTCGAAGGCATCACTCTCCAAGATCAGACAGTGGCGGGTATCTACAACAAGCAGCAGACGATCACGATCCGCAACCTGCACAGCACCAACGCTGTCCCTGCAGTCGTCAACAGCGGCGGCATCGTGCTTGTACTGGATGCCATTCTGGCCGGCGGCGTTCCCGGTGTGGACGCAATACAGAACGTTGGTGGCCTCTACGCCCGGGACGTGACCGCCTCTGGTTACAGCGCAACCCTTGTCGACACCAGCGGACCGCAGCCCATCACGGTCAATGGAAAGCTGACCGAGTACGTCGTCGGCACTCCACAGACCCTGCGCGGAGGATCGAAGGCGATCAGCCTTAATCTTCCCGTGGCTGAGACGCCCTCCTACGTGGATACGAACCTCACGAAGTGGGCTGCCTTCACGCCCGCCTTCTACGGCGATAGCAAGACGCTGCAGACGGTGATGAACTCCGGCGCCTCAACCGTCTACTTTCCCTTCGGCGAGTACCTCGCCTACAACGAGGTCGTGATCAACGTTCCAGACACCGTCAAGCGAATCGTTGGCTTCTCGTCAGTCGTGAACAGCAGCCCAAGCGGCACCAATGGTGGTGGCATCCGCTTCGTCGTCAACAGCCAGAGCACCCAGCCCCTCCTCGTCGAGCAGTTCGGCTATGGAGTAAAGGTCGAGCAGCACGGGCCGCGTCCTGTCGTCCTCAGGAGCGGCAAATTCAGCTACTCGAGCTTCCCTGGCGCGGGCAAGCTCTTTCTCGAGGACGTCATCACCGACCAGGTTGTCTTCCAGGCAGGTCAGCAGGTCTGGGCGCGGCAGTTGAACGATGAAGTCGCCGGAACCAAGATCACCAACAACGGCACACTGTGGATACTCGGCCTCAAAACAGAGAATGACGGCACCGTGATCGACACCGCCGCCACAGGCCAGACCGAGGTGCTTGGCAACCTCATCTACCCGGCGCAAGGCGTCGCCTCGAACTCGATCCTGTTCCGCTCGGCGAGCCAGTCCGTCTCGTACATCTACAGCCAGTCGAGCTACTGTCCCACCTGCGGGTACGCCACTCAGGTGGCAGAGACCATCAGCGGGGTCACGCTCGAGATCACGGCGAATCAATCGCGTCGCTACGTGATGGCCCTCTATCACGGGCAGTAGGCTGCCACAGGCCCATGCGGCTGAGTCCGCGTGGGCCTGTGGTACTCTTCGATCACCGCAAACGACTCCGGCCTCCTCGATCCGGTCTGTATGACGCTCTTCATGAGCGCACTCTGTTAGAACGTCCATCAAGGATTCTGATCGTGCCAAGGCTGCTGGTGGGAGCCTGATGACTGCAATCGAAAGCGAGCCGGAGGAGCCGAAGGTCGCTCCGCTGCGCGTTCTGCTCTCCTCCTACGCGTGCCGGCCAGACTCCGGCTCCGAGTCGGGCATCGGCTGGAACTGGGTGACTCATCTTGCGGAGGCGGGCTGCACCCTCGATGTCCTCACCGCTGCGCGCAATCAGGCCGGTATCGCCGGGTTCCTCGCCGAGCACAGACTCGAGCACGTGCGCTTCCACTACGTTCCGGTGCCATGGCTCTCCCCATGGGAGAACGGAGCTCGGCACTACCTTCTCTGGCAGTGGCAGGCCTTTCGTCTCGCCAGAACCCTGTTGCGGCAGCGGCGATGTGACGCTGTCCTTCACGTGTCCTACGGCAGCGTTCACCTGCCCACGCAACTCTGGAGACTCGGCGTGCCGACCGTCTTCGGCCCCGTGGGCGGTGGGCAGGTCACGCCAGCGCCTCTCCTCTCTCTCTTTGGGGCACAGCAGCGTAGTGAGCGCCTGCGCACCCTCATCACTCGTCACCTTCCCTGGAATCCGGTCTATCGGCAGTCGATGCGGCGCATGCGCGTCGTCCTCGGCGCGAACAGCGACACCGTCGCCCTCGCTCGTCAGGCCGGATCGCGCGACGTCCGTCTAATGTGCGACAGCGGCCTCCGCGAGGACTACGCCGCCGATAAGCCCCGCCGGTTTGAGGTTGGCGGGCGCCTTCGCCTGCTCTGGGTGGGCCGCTTCCTCCCGCGAAAAGGCCTCACTCTCGCCTTCAACGCTCTCCAGCGCTCCCGGTCTGACATCGAACTCACGCTCGTGGGCGACGGCTTGGAGCCGGCAGAGCTCGACAGAATGCTCTCTGCACGGGGGATCTCCGGCCGCGTGCACTGGAGCGGCGCCCGGCTGACCTGGCTCGAGGTGCGTGATCGCTTCCGCGATCACGATGCGCTCTTCTTTACCAGCCTCCGCGACAGCTTCGGCTCGCAGCTCCTCGAGGCCATGAGTCAGGGGCTGCCCATCATCGCCCTGAGCATGAGTGGCGCCCGAGACTTTCTACCGCCGGAGGGCGCGCTCAAGGTCGAGCCCGGCGCCGATGCATCCGACACCGCCGCCCGCCTCGCCGCCGCGCTCGACCACTTCGCCTCGCTCCCGGCCGCGGAGCGCACGCGGATGTCGGAGATCGTTTGGCACGCAGCAAAGGCCTTCTCCTGGCAGCGTCGCGCAGGCGAAATGGTTCACCTCCTTCGTCAGCTCACACACCCACCAGATCGCTAAGCAGATAGCCTTGATCCGGAGGCAAGCTCAAAGCTCGTTCCGCACCACACAGAGCAGCAAAGGAGAAGCATGACGCAGCAGTACGTCTTCTGGGGAGGATATGCAGGCAACAACCTCGGTGACGAAGCCATCCTCTGGGCGATGTCGCGACTGATCCGAACGCTTGATCCCACCGCCGCCCAGCACGTCTTCCTTCCCGACGGCGTCACACCGGCCGTCGCGGAGGTCTATCGCAGATGGAACATTCACGTCGTCTCTGGCCCGCTGCTTCGCTGCCTCGACATCTTCCGTCACGCTCGGCTCATCGTCGGTGGCGGTCAGATGATCGACGACCGCTCGCTCGGCTGGCCAGTCGGCTGGAGCTCCCTCTTTCTCACCGCGAGTCATCTCTGTGGCCAGCGTCCGCTCGTGCTGTGCGTCGGCGCGGAGGCGCTCACCCGGCCGCTGCCGCGTCTTCTCGTTCATTACGCGTACGGTCTCGCCGAGATTATCACCTGCCGTGACGAGGAGAGCTCCGCCGCCGTGAGAGCGACTGGCGTATCTGCCGATCGCGTGTGGACGACCCGCGACGTCGTCTTCTCCCTCGACCGCGCGACTCTGCCGCAGTGGACGGCCTCGTCCAGCAATGGCAGCACCCTCGCTGTCGTGGTCGCGCACGACCCGGCCCGCGTCCAGGAAGATCTCGCTCGCTACGTGCGACTGGTCGCCGGTCTGCGCGCTCTCGGCTTCACCGTTGAGCTCGTGGCGCATGACCTGCGACCCGCCTATGACCTGCACGCGCTCGCCGTCGTCAAATCGAGCTTCGCCCTCGACGAAGCCGTTGCCCTCGCCCAGGCCACCACCACCGATGACGTCTTTGCTCTTTATGCGCGGGTCGACGCGGTGATCAGCGCACGCATGCACCCGCTGATTATGGGAACGCTTGCCGGTACACTGCCCATCGCCTTCGGCGGCAAGGCAAAGGTACGCTCTCTGCTGACGATCTCCGGTATGCCCTCGATCGAGCCGACGGGAGAGGCGTCTGCGCTTGGCCCGCAGGTGCAGGCAGTCTTGGGCCAGCGGCAACACCTGCTGCCCCAACTGGCCGCAACCGTCGCCAGCTTCCGCCGCGACGTCGAGGACACCACCGCGCGAGCGCTCCTTCACCGGAGCGAACGGTGAGCCCGACACACGACACCCGACCTGACACAGAGTCGCCAAACACAGCCGGGCTTCGCGTTCTCCTGCTCCACAATCGCTACAAACTGCACGGCGGCGAGGACGTCGTCGTCCAGCAGGAGGCTGCTCTTCTACGCAGCGCAGGCGTTGCGGTCGATCTCCTCGAGGTCTCGAACGCGAGCATCGTCAGCCTCGGGGACAAGCTCATGACCACGGTGGAAGCGCTCTACTCTCCCTCCTCCCGTGAGCTCGTCTGGCGCCGCCTGCGCGAGCACCGCGCCAACCTCCTCCACGTCCACAACTTCTTCCCTCAGCTCAGCCCCTCGGTCTACGACGCGGCAGCCGAGGCCGGCGCCGCCGTCGTACAGACCCTGCACAACTATCGCCTCGTCTGCCCATCCGGCACCCTCTTCCGCGACGGCCACATCTGCACCGAGTGCCTCGGTCGCGACATCGCCTGGCCCGGCATCCGTTACGGCTGCTATCGCGGCAGCCGGATCGGCGCCGCGACCATCGCCGCCCTCGCCGCGGGACATCGCGCTCGCGGTACATGGCAGCAGCGGGTCCATCGCTATATCACCTTGAACAACTTCGCCTGCGAGATCTTCATCCGGTACGCGCGCCTTCCCGAGGAGCGCGTTCGCATCAAGCCAAACGCTATCCCCGACAGCGGCGTAGGCCCGCAGCATGGAAGCTACGCTCTCTTCATCGGCCGCCTGGCGCCCGAGAAGGGCATCGCGACCCTGCTCAAGGCAGCCGCCCGGCCTGACTTTCCTCTCCCGTTACTGGTGGCAGGCACCGGCCCGCTCGAGCCGGCGGTCGCGGCCGCGGCCGCCGCTCACCCCGGCCGCATCGTCCACCTCGGCGCGAAGACGCGTGAGCAGGTCACAGAGCATCTCGGAGGCGCAATGGTCGCCATCGTCCCCTCGGAGTGGCACGAGGCCGGAGGCCCGCTCACCATTGGAGAAGCGTTCGCTCGCGGCGTTCCCGTGGTGACCTCGCGCTTGGAGCCCATGAGCTCCGTCGTTGAGGAGAAGGTGCAAGGCTTGCTCTACGCTCCCGGTGATCCCGCCGACCTGGCCCGTGCGACACGAGAGATCATCGCCGATCCGGAGCGCCTACGCGTCATGAGGCTCGCGGCGCGCCTGCGCTACGAGGAGCTCTATCATCCCCAGGCAAACGTCTCCATGCTGCTCGCCATCTATCGGGAGGCGCTTGCCGAGAGAGAGGCCGCTGTCTGATGCGGACCACGGACCCAAGCGCCCAAGCGCCTCTCCGTCACTCTAGTGAATCGTGTAGATCAGAGCCGAAGAGGTCGACGTGATGAAGCCGGCCGAAGCTATCGTCTTGACCTTGCTGATCGGCACATAGACGATATCCTCGGCCTGCAGCTTCGGCGCCGCCGCCCTTCCGCGGGTGATGTCGCGGAATCTCACCGGCGTCTCCGTCATCGTTCCATCAGCGTTCTTGTGCACGATGCGGATCGAGCCGATCGCCGCGTTGAGCACCGTCCCGTAGGCAAGCGAGATCGCCTGCGCCACGTCAAGCTCGCCGTCCTCCTGCATGACGTAACCGCCAGGACGGTTCACGCCGCCAAGCACATACACGATACCCGCCCGGGGCACCGTCACCGTATCTCCCGGCCGCACCACGATGTCCTGCGCACCCGGCGTGTTCTTGCTTCGCGCGTAGGCGATCTCCTGTGTCTCCACTCGTCCGTTGACGGTTCGGCGAATCTCGACCGTCGGTCCGGCCGTGATCGTCTCCCCGCCCACCAGGGCAAGCACGTCACCCAGCGAGTGTGGCGCCAGCACCTGCACCCGCCCCGGCGACTGCACCTCACCCAGCACCGTCACGTTACTCGCCGCATACTGCGCGACGTCCAAATTGATCTTCGGATTCTTCAGAATCTGCGAGTCCTTCAGCTTGGTCTCGATCGCCTCATGCGCTTGCGAAAGTGTCATCCCATCCACGTGAAGCGAACCGGCCAGCGGCACCGTCACATCGCCCGCATTGTCCACGCGCAGCTCCCCTGAGATCTCGGGCATGTCATAGACCTCCATGTCCAGCAGATAACCCGGCGCAAGCGTCACCTGCGAGAAGTCATCCGGCACGGAGGTAAGCCCGCCGCCAGAGCCCGACTGTGGCCGCGTACGCAGCACCGCCGATCCGCCCGAACCGCCGGTGAGGGTCGAGGTACCACCCACGGGCGGTATCTGCGGCAGACTGCTCTGCGCCCTCAACGATGACGCCGTCACGACCAGAGAGGCCACGAGGCATGCCGGCAGAGCCCACCTCGCTCGTCCGCGCCGCGACGTTCCCGGCAGACGAAAGCCGCTCACAGCCATCTCTTCTGATCCAGCAGAAACGCTAAACATACACTCTCCTCTTCGCGTCTCCGCGCGTGTAGCCATAGCTGTGCAGGTGCGCCGAACTCTCCTGCAACACGCCGTTGAGCACATAGCCGACGATCGGTGCGCCCGTCCGCTCCAGCAGCTGATTCATGCTCTGCAGATCGGCCCGCGACGTGACCCCCGCCCGCACCACGGGCAGGATCGCGTCCACCTTCGTCGAGAGCACGGCCGCATCGGCCACCGGCAACACCGGCGGACTATCGATCAGGATCCAGTCGAAGCGCGCGCGCAGGTCCGCGAGCAGGTGATCCATCGTCAGACCGCTGAAGAGCTCTGACGGCAGCTCCGGTCGCTCACCCGCTGGAAGAAAGGAGAGGTTGTCGACGGCGCCATGCCGAACCAGACGGCTCTGTGCGGAGGCCGCGCGCTCCTGCAGCAGCTCGCTCAGGCCGCTCTGGTTGCTCATGCCGAAGTGATGATGCAGGTCCGCGTGCCGCAGGTCGCCGTCGATCAGCAGTACACGCGAGCCCTGCTGTGCTAGCGCAATGCCGAGGTTATACGTGATGGTCGTCTTCCCATCAGAGCCGAGCGGACTGGTGACGAGCATCACCTTGCCGGGCTGCGCGGGGCTGCTCAGGATGATCGCCGTGCGCAGAACGCGAAAGGCCTCGGCCAGAGGTGAGTCCGGCTGCGAGAGCAGAGGACTGCCGACTGAGGAGGATGCCAGGGCCGCTCTCGATCCGGAGAACGTCGGCAGAAATCCCAGAACAGGCGCGTGCACCGCGTGTTCGACATCGCGCGGCAGTGTGACGGAGAGGTCCATGCTCTGCCGCAAGAATGCCAGGCCAATGCCAAAGATGAGCCCGAGAAGAAGAGCGACCGCGAGCGCGATCGGATAGTTTGGAAACGATGGCAGGCCCGTCACCTGAGCTCGATCCACGATCGACAGCCGCGTCGCGTGAATCCCCTGCTGAACGCTCGCCTCCTGCACCTTCGAATAGAGATTTTGGTACTGGTTTCGGTTCGAAAGCGCCTGCTGTGCCAGCACCTGCAGCTTGGCCGTATTGCCGGTCAGCTTGTTTGCCTCGTCCTGCTGCTTGTCCAGCTGTGCGCGGACCGCGTCCTCCGACGACTTCGCGAACTGGTACGCGTTGTAGGCACGTGCCGTGATGTTGTCCAGCTCCCGTTTCACCGACGCGTCGATCTGATCGATCTGATTCTGCAGCTCGATCAGCCGCGGATTCCGTGCGCCAAACTTCGTCTGCAGGTCCGCATACTGGATCTTGAGCGACACCTCTTGAGACCGCAGCGTGCGCAGAAGATCCAGGCCGCCGGTCTGCCCGATCGATGCCCCGCCACCCACTGAAGCGATCGGACCCAGGCCAAGCACCACCTCCGGGCTCTGGCCCTTGACCAGCCGGTAGACGCCCTCGCTCGAGATACGGTTTGCCTCCGCCGTGTCAAGCTCCTGATTCAGCGCATTCAGCCGGTCGATCACCGCATTGTGCGACTGCAGAGCCGCTCCCTCCGAACCCTGCCCGGAGGCGCCCAGATCGATGCCCGTCAATCCGGTGCGCTGCTCAAAGTCCGCCAGCGCCTGCTCCGAGTCCTGCACTCGCTTCCGCGAGGCATCAAGCTCCTTGCTTAGCCAGAAAGAAAACTGTGATGTCGAGTCGAGCCGCCGCTGCACATAGTCCTGAATGAACGTCTCGCTCAGCGTGTTCGCCACATTGGCAGCGACCTTCGGATCACGGTCGAGGAACGTCACCGAGATCAGGCGTGTATCCGGCACCGGCTCAACCTTCAGCGCCCTCTCAAACGTCTTCAGCAGCTTCTGCCGCGAGAGTGGGGCCTCGTCGAGCGGCCGTCCCACCTCTTTGGGATCAAGCGCCCGGCTGTACGGAAGACGCGAGGTCAGATTCAGCTTCTGAATCGTCTCCAGCGCGAGCGTGTTGTTCTCAAGGATGCTCGTATCCGTCGTCACCTCGGTCTTCACATCATCAGAGGAGGAGCTGGACTGACTCGACGACGACGAGCTGCTCGCGACCGACGTATCATCCGGAATAATCTCGAGTGTCGCCACCGCGGTGTACTTGGGAGTGAGCAGAAGGCACCCGATCAGCACCAGCGCCACCAGCGAGACCGTGGTGATAATCACGGTCCACCGGAACCGCCGCAGTACCGCAAATAGGTCGCGCAGCGACTCATACTGCTCTGGCGGCGGGGCGGCCGCGGCCGCCAGCGAGCCCTGCTGCACACCGCGCGTCGGACCGGAGACGCTGTGCGCCTGCCACTCACTCTTCAGTAGAGTCATGCTTCTTTCCTCCAAAGTCTTCCACTAGGACCAACTACCCTTGCGTCAACTCCATCGGCGGCCGGCAAAAGTGTCGCCGCAGCAAACCTCGCCGCCGCAACCCGGTCTGCGCGAGTCCAGCTCGAGCACCGGAAGGGCGTTCGTGAGAGGCGCGTCGCCCCGGCTCCTCCTCCGATTGTACCGGCTCCCCTCGAGGACCAAGGAAGAAGAAACCCCGACTTCAGACGTCGCGGCGGACCTCGCCGCTCGCGCCCACCACGTTACCCTGCAAGGACTTGCATGTTGCAGCGAGCATACCTGCAAAACGTAACCTCGTTCAGATCAAAAGTTGCAGACAGCAGAAAAAGCCACCTGTGCAAAAGTTTCAGCTGGACGTTGCCATTGTTGTTGTCTAGGATGAGGGTAACAGTACCCAGAAAAATCAACCAAGACGTGTTTGTGAATCTGAACCCATGAGGCGCAGCCGGCGATATCGCACCAAGTCCCGTCGCTGGACCGGCACTGTTTGAACTGTAGGGAACTCCCCGGGAACGGTACATGTCTCATCGAAAAGGTGGGCAAGGCACCGAGTCTTTGCTCTCTTCCGGCGCGTCCTTACAGGAACCTGCAGGCAATCCCCTGTTCGCACGACTTCGCACGCAAAAGGAGCGGCTGATGATCTCTACCCAACCGCCAAGGGTCAATATCCTGGGTGTCGGCGTGAGCGCACTCTCCATGGATACGGCACTCACCCGGACGGAGGCCCTTCTGGACTCCGGTGGGTCTGGTTATATCTGCGTGACAGGCGTCCACGGCATCATGGAAGCGCAAGCCGACGAGGACTTCCGTCACATCCTCAACAACTCCTTCCTCACCACGCCCGATGGCATGCCCACCGTGTGGCTCGGTCACCTGCGCGGGTTCAAGCACATGACGCGCGTCTACGGTCCGGACTACATGGCCAACCTCTGCGATCGTTCTGTCAGCCGCGGCTATCGTCACTTTCTCTACGGCGGCAAACCGGGCGTCGCCGAAGATCTGCGCGCCGAGCTCCTCCGTCGCTTCCCCGGCCTGCAGATCGTCGGCACCTACACACCTCCCTTTCGCCCCTTGACGACGACCGAAGAGGAGCAGCTGCGGGCCGAACTCGCGCGCTCCCGAGCCGATATCCTCTGGTGTGGCCTCAGTACACCGAAGCAGGAGCGATTCATCTCCGCCTACATGGGCGTCCTTCCCGTCAAGCTGATGGTCGGGGTCGGCGCCGCCTTTGACCTGCTCAGCGGCAATCTCAGCGAGGCCCCGGCCTGGATGAAGCGCACGGGCCTGCAGTGGCTCTATCGGCTGATCAAAGAACCGCGCCGGCTATGGCGGCGTTACCTGTCGAACAACCCACGATTCACGTGGCTGACCATGCTTCAACTCACTGGACTTCGACGGTTCTCACTCTGAACGAGTTACTACCGTCAACAACGGTAAGTACCCCTTTGGGGAATGTACACCCCCTCGAGCGCGCTGTAGCCTGCCGAATAGCACTCACCGGTACCCGGCTACGCAGCCGCGAAGCGACAAGAGCAGTGTCCTAACAGCGAAGTGAAGCAGCAACGCAGGCGGTCTGCAGTCCCTAGACCCAGCACACGCATCGGACGCTCGCGCCGCCTTTGGCTCGCGCAGCAGCGACAGACACCATCACCGGGGAGAAGGGTATGAGAGCCATGTCTGAAGTGCCGGCGACGCCGCTGTCGCAGAGTCCGCCTTTGCCGCTGCCGGCCACCGCGCTGCGACGCGGCCTTCCCCGCTTCGCCACCACCATCCTCGCGATCACCTTTGACTGCCTGTGCATCATCGCCGGCATCAGCTTCGGTCTGCTGACCTGGCAGCTGCTGAACCAGCAGCTGCTGACCGGCGGCATGGAGCGCGTTCTGATCCTCAGCCTTCAGTACGCCATCGTCTTCATCTTTCTGGCGCGCGCCTTCCATGTCTACAGTCAGACCCATAAGCTGCTCCAGGTCCGGGACACTGAGATCATCCTCCGCATCTCCTGTTTCACCGCGATCACCCTCGCCGTCGAGATCTACGCCGGCAAACTCCTCGTCCCTCGCCTCATGTTCATCGTGGGCTGGCTGACCAGCGTTCTCCTTCTCCTCCTGCAGAAGCACCTCACGCGCCCTCTGCTGGTGAACATCAGGTCCCGCGCCGCGCAGCGCATGGCACTGATCGTGGGGACCGGCCGTGACGCGCGCCGACTCTTCTCGTATCTGCACAACTCCCCCGACCTCGGCATCATGCCCGCCGCCTTCGTCGACGAGAGCAATGGCGAGTCCGGCGGCGTCATCTACGGACACGACTACGTCCACCGCTCCTTCGCCCCCGTCCTGCCCGGCGGCGTCGATGGTCAGATGATCAAGGCGATGAACATCGCGGAGATCTACATCGCCGGCTCGGAGGTTCCGTCCCATCGCATCAACTCGCTGATGCGGCTTGCGCGCCAGCACAAGGTCAACCTCTCCTTCGTCGGCGGCGCCCACTCGATCGAGCTCGAACGGCAGCCCTCGATCACCGTCGCGGACGGCCTGCTCATCACCTCCTACAACTCGTCGATGGAAGAGAGACGCTTCTACGACAAGTTCAAACGCTCCTTTGATCTCGTCCTCGGCACCCTGCTCCTGGTTCTCACCGCGCCGGCGTGGATCATCATCGCGCTCTGGATCCGCCTGACCTCACCCGGCCCCATCTTCTTCCGCCAGCAGCGCACCGGCCAGAACGGCAAGCTCTTCGACATGCTCAAGTTCCGCAGCATGTACGTCGATGCCCCCGTCTATGCCACCTCCCCCCAGGAGTCGACCGACCGCCGCATCACCTCGGCCGGCCGCGTTCTCCGCAAGACCAGTCTCGACGAACTGCCACAGCTGCTCAACGTCCTTCGCGGCGACATGTCCCTCGTCGGTCCCCGGCCGGAGATGCCCTTCATCACCGAGCAGTACACCCCCGTCGAGACCCTACGGCTCTCCGTGCCACAGGGTCTCACCGGCTTCTGGCAGCTCAGCGCCGACCGCAAGTACAGCATCCACGAGTCGATCGAGTACGACCTCTACTACATCGAGAACCGCGGCTTCTTCCTCGATCTCGCGATCGTGCTGCACACCATCCTCTTCGCCATGAAAGGCGTCTAGCCCCTCGGCCCAGCCGCTTCCCAGGCAAACCTCAGCCGGGATCCGCCCCTGTCTCCGCCGCCAGACTCTGAAGAAAACTTCGCAGCGCCCTGACACGCGGCTCCGCCAGCGTGCGCGCCCGCTCCAGCCGAAGCTGCCCCGGCAGACTGTCGACCTGGCGTTCCAGCGTCCGTTGAACATCGGCAAAGCGATGAAATCTCGTATCGCTGCCCAGCTTCGCCGCTGTCCGCATCACCGTCGTCGCGCCGAGCTGCTCAAGGATGTCCGCATCCCGGACGATCGTTGCCTCGACAGAGCTGGGTGTGTCCTTGGGCTGGTGCTCCTCGATGACCCGGGCAACGCGCGCGATCTTGGCCTCTGGAAAGTCGGTCTCGCGCAGCAGCTCCGTCCCGCGGCGCACCGCGTACGCCACATGATCCCACCGCGCCAGCTCGGTCAACTCCTCCGGACGATTCCCTTCAAAGACACCCAGGTCGTGCAGCCACACCGCGGCGAAGATCACGTCGTCATCGGCCGCGAGCCCCGCCCCGATCTCCTCACAAAGCGCATACAGACGCGGCTGGTGGCCGAACTTGTGGGCCGGCCGCGCCTCGTCACGCACGACGCGGCGTAGAAACTCGCGATACCCCGGATCCACGCTCATGGGTCGATTCTAGAGCGACAGTCACGTCCATCTTCGCCGCAAACAGGGCAAGAAAGCAGTCGGTGTAGGCGACACAACACAGCCATACGGCAAAGGCAGAGGAAACTCCCACAAACAGGGCAAGACAAAGTGTGAACATGCGTTGAACTCCCGCTGTGTACTCTAGCAATCACAGCCGGCCCGCACCTCCCCCCGCGCAACCTCGCCATACAACGTTTGGGGGAGACCCTCCCAAATCGGGAACCGGCCTCGAGAAAACCCCGGAAAACGCCCGATCTGCCTCCACTCGCCTCCCATCCGCGGAGGTCCATCCTCTACACTGAACGCAGTCACACGCCTCGCCGGAGACCGGGTCTCACGCATGCAAACACGACTCCTGCCGTCCACCGCACAGCGGCGCTATCCGCTCCGCTACTGGCTTCTCGTCGCGTACTGCGTCTGCATGCCGAACTTCGTCAAGTTCGACGCCTCGGGCAAGACGCATGAGTTCGGTCTCTTCAACCCGACCTCGCTCAGCGTGATCGCCCTCACCCTGCTGACGGCGTCACTGCTCATCATCATGACGCTGCTCAACCGCCAGAAGCTCCTGCAGCGCCCGATCCACCTTGGCGGCTGGATGTGGCTGGCTCTCTTCGCCAACTTCGTCGTCTCCACCATCCTCTCGCCCGCCGCCAAACTGACGCCATCTAAGATGACCGATCTGCCCCTCTGCCTCTTTCGCATGGGCGAGTGGGTCCTGATCTTCGCCCTTCTCCTCTCCGTCTACTCGCGCGAGGACGAGCAGAGCTCGACCGACCTCTCCATCCGCGTGATCGCGTCCGCCTGCTGGATCAACATCGCGATGGTCTGGTTCTTTCTCCCCATTCTTCCCTCGCTCGTCTACGGCGTCACCGACGATCTCTCAAAAGATCACGCGCGGCTCGGCGGAGCGCTCATCCATCCCGTCCACCTCTCGGTACTCGCCGGCATCGCCTTCTTTCACGCCCTGTTCTTCCTGCGCGGTGCACTCCGTTACGCCGGCTGCGCGCTCGCCTTCGTGACCCTCATGATGACCTATGCGCGCAGCGAGCAGCTCCTCTTCCTCGTCGCCCTCTTCTCCTATCTCATCATCTTCTCCCGCAAGCCTCTCCTTCGCTGGATGGGTCTGCTCAGCATCATCGCCGTCTTCGCCCTCGCCGGCGCCTTCTATGAGCGCGTCCTCAAGTACCTCGCACGCGGCCAGGGCGTCCGCAACATCACCACCCTCTCCGAGCGCACCGACGTCTGGAAGGCCAGCTTCATCGCCTTCAAGGACCGCCCATGGATCGGCTACGGCTTCATCATCGGCGTCAAGAACGCCCTCAAAGATCACTGGACCGCGACCAACTGGATCCCGCCGCACAGCCACAGCGAGTTCATCCAGGCGCTCGTCACCGGCGGCGTCTTCGCCGGCCTGCTTATCGTCGCCATCTATGTTCGCGTCCTTTGGTCGGCGGTGCGTCAGGCCGGCCGCGATCAGCAGCACACCTTCCTGCTGATCGCCCTCATCCAGGTCATCGGCATGGCCTGCATCATGCCGCTCACCACAGTCGCGCGCGGTGAGATCGGCTCCGTCTTCGTCGTCCTCTACGTGGGCGTCGTCGCCGGTGCGCCTCTGAAAAAGCGTGTTCCTCAGGCCTCACGGTCCCGTTATCGCGTCCTCCAGACCCCGCAGTTCACTACGCCCGCAACCCTGCGCTGGCGAACCCGCAGCCAGCCCGTCCAGGATCTCTAGCACGGCTCCGTCCGCTCCGCACGTGGACGACGGCGAGAGACCGCAGGCACCTACCGCCGAAGTCGTCTCGCCGACATACCTCCCGTACCAAGTCCCTCCACACCAGAACACACCCATAGCAACGACCCACTCTCCCGTCGCATCCCATCTCGCAGAGTCCTGAAGACTAAGAGGCAACGCCATATGGGAAGATTGACCCGCTTTATCCTGGGTTCGCTCGCGATCGTCGTCGTCTTGATCGCCATCGTCGCCGTCTCACTTCCGCTCTTTCTCAACGCCGACAACTTCCGCGCTCGCATCGAGTCCACTCTCTCCAAGTCCCTCGGCCGCAAGGTCACCATCGGTAAGCTGAACCTCTCCGTCTGGTCCGGCGGTCTCACCGCACAGGACGCCGTCGTCGCCGACGACCCCAAGTTCAGCTCCGCTCCTTTCATTCAGGCCCAGACCGTTAAGATCGGCGTCGAGATCTTCCCCCTCCTGCTGCACCGCGAGATCCACATTCGCGGCTTCTCTCTCGAGTCCCCGAAGATTCAGCTCCTGCGCGCGTCCAACGGCACCTGGAACTACTCGACGATCGGCGGTGGCGCCTCTGCCAAGCCATCGCAGGACGCCGAGACCAAGAGCACCTTCCCTGACCTGACCGTCGGCCACGTCAGCGTCGAAAACGGGCAGATCACCGTCGGCAGCGGACCCGGCGTCGCCGGCGCGACCGTCGCCCCCAACCGCATCTACGAGCAGGTCAACCTCGACGTCAAGAACTTCGGCTTCGCCAACGCCTTTCCCTTCACCGCCTCGGCCCACCTGCCCGGCGACGGCACCGTCAACATCAACGGCAACGCCGGTCCCATCAATGAGCAGGACGCCTCTCTGACCCCCTTCTCCGGCCACCTCGAGCTCAAGCACATCGATCCCCTCGCCGCCGGCTTCGTCGATGCCTCTGCCGGCATCTCCGGCCTGCTCAACAGTCTCACCCTCGACGCCTCGTGGACCGGCCAGCAGCTGCACGTCACCAAGTTGCTCGTCGACACGCCCCACGTGACCGTCGTCAAGGCCAACACGCCCAAGCAGCCCAGGCCGGCCAATAGCAACGCCGAAGGCACGTCGATGCTCGACAACCTCTCCGTCGACGATGCCGAGGTCACCAACGGCAGCGCAACCATCACCACCGCCGGCCAGGCAGGCACACCCGCCGTCTACCAGCAGATTAACGCCAAGATCACCAACCTCACACCCAAGAGCTCGTCGCCCTTCACCGCCAGCGCCCAGCTCCCCGGGGGAGGCAGTCTCAGCGCGAGCGGCAACATGGGTCCCTTCAATCAGGAGAACAACGCCGCCACCCCCCTCGACGCCCAGGTCTCGCTCAAGCACGTCGAGCTTGAGTCGAGCGGCGTGCTCGCACCCGACGCCGGCATCAGCGGCATGACCGATCTTCAGGCGCAGATCAAGTCCAACGGCCAGCTCTTGAACGCCGCCGGCACCGCTCAGGTCAATGGCATCAAGCTCGCCCGCAACGGTCGCCCCTCCGCCAAGCCCGTCAACGCCCAGTTCGCCATCGCCCAGGATGAGCGGGCGCTCTCCGGCGCGATCCAGCACGCGACCATCACCATCGGCCGCGCCGCCATCAACCTCGCCGGCACCTACCAGACCGCCGGCCCGACGACCGCGCTCAACCTCAAGGTCAACGGCCAGTCGATGCCCATCGATGAGCTCGAGGCCTTCCTGCCCGCGCTCGGCGTCACGCTGCCGCAGGGCTCGCGTCTTCAAGGCGGCACCCTCACCGCCAACCTCGCCGTCACCGGCTCAAGCGCCAGCCCCGTCATCAGCGGACCGATCAGCGTCAACGGCACCCAGCTCGCCGGCTTCGACCTCGGCGCCAAGCTGCAGAGCCTCTCGCGCCTCACCGGCGGTCGCATCGGCTCCGCAACCGGCTCCGGCACCAACATTCGTTCGCTCTCGATGAACGTCCGCGAGGCCGGCGGCGGCATTGAGACCGATAAGATCGCCCTCGACGTCGTCGGCCTCGGCACCGCCACGGGAGGCGGCACCGTCAGCCCCGCCGGCGCGCTCGACTACAACGTCATCCTCAAGCTCACCGGTCTGACCGGCGGCGGCAGCGCCCCGGCGGCAGCCCAGGGTAGCCAGGCCAGCAGCGGAGGCGGCATCGGCGGTCTCGCGGGCGGGCTCTCCGGCCTCATCCCCGGCGGCGGCGCCGCCAAGGGCCTCGGCTCGATCGGCGGCCTCGCCGGCGGTGCCTTCAAGGGCGGCATACCCGTCGCGATCCGCGGCACCACCAGCAATCCCACCTTCACGCCCGATGCCAAGGGTCTCATCACCGGCATCGGCTCCGGCGCGGCACAGGGCCTCTTGGGCGGCAAGTCCGCCGCCCCCGGTAAGAGCAATCCCGCCGCTAACCCCGCCAACTCCGTCAAGGGCGCACTCGGCGGCCTCCTCGGGAAGCACTAGCCGCTCCGCCGGACGGAGTCAGCACCTCAGGCTCCGTCCGGACGTGACTTCCCAAGGCCGGAGCTCCTTCACGCCCAAGTTGATCGATGGCGCCCCGTACTCGTAGGAGCGCCGCCTCAGCCTTACCGCGGTGCCCTCCCGCTCGGTCCCGTAAAGAAATCTAGCGATAGGTATAGCTTTACGGTTCGTCCGCTTTCCCTTGTCTCCGCTTTCAGGCATCCATCCTAGGCAGGATCGCTTCGCTGTCCCGGTTCGATCCCCTCAGGAGATCTCCCCCCATGCGCTCCCTTCGCACCCTTGCTGCCATCGCCGTCCTCTCCGTCGCTGCCGCGCTCCCTGCCGCAGCCGACCCCCTCACCGACACCTTCAGCTTTCAGACCGTGGACTTCGTCGCCACCCTGAGCCTGCCCGCCTCGCCCATCCCCGACGCCTTCACCAGCACCTCCTTCACCCTCGATAACGTAAGCCTCTACGTTGATCCGCAGACCTACACCGGCGACGTGACCTTCTTGACCGCCGGAGCCGGCGGTGGCGGCACCGGCCCGGGAGCCGTGTTCGGCCCCGCCCAGCTCTTCACCGGCCCGACCGATGCACCGACCTTTCTCCTTGGAAGCTACCAGCTCACCGGCACGATCAACCTCGGTGACGGTAGCGGCAACACCAGCTACGACGGTACGCTGACCATCGCCTCTGCCGTGCCCGAACCTGCCTCTCTCCTTCTCCTCGGCACCGGTGCCCTGGGCCTTCTTAGCTCGGCGGTTCGTCGCAGTCGCCTGGCCGCCTGAGCCGGATGTCCTGCCTCACCCCTCACCCTCCTGGTCTGGCCGGAGGGACGCGTTGGCGCGCGTCTCTCGGCCGACCTTGGCGTGAGCAAGGATAACGACAACGCCTGTCCGCTTTCGGACAACATGTCCGCTCCGTGGACACCAAGAGTGCTGTTCGTAGCCTCTAAATGCAGCGCCGTGCCATGTTTTCGTGCTTGTTTTTGCTCTGCTGAGAGTGGTCCGTCAGGTGCAGCTACCAGGCACGATGGACATCTCCCGCCCTGACCTGAAGCGAAACCGGCGCCGCCGCAACGCGATCCTCACCCTCGTCGCGGTCCTCTGCGCCTTTATCGGCGGCTTTCTCCTCCTGCGCCTAAAGCCAGCGCTGCCAACAGTTGACAGCGCCGTCTGGACCGACACCGTGAAGCGCGGCCCGCTCCTTCGCCAGGTCCGCGGCCCTGGCTCTCTCGTCCCTCGCGAAGACAAGATCCGCCTCATCCCCGCCGAGACCGAAGCCACCGTCGTCCGCATTCGCGTGCTCCCAGGCGCCCACGTCGAGCCCGACACCGTCCTCATGGACCTCGTCGATCCCTCGGTACAGCAACAGATGCTGGATGCTGAGCTGCAGCTCAAGGCCGCCCAGGCCGACTTTCAAAACACCCGCGCCCGCCTGCAGAGTGATCTGATGACCCAGCGAGCCGGCGCCGCCACGGTTGGCGCCGACCAGCACCAGGCGCAGCTGCAGGCACAGACCGACAAGAGCCTCTACGATCTCGGCGTCATCAGTGGGCTCACCTATAGCGCCTCGAAAGGCAAGGCGGATGAGCTGAGCCAACGCAATGATCTGGAGCATCAGCGCCTCGATCTTAACGGCCAGACCATCTCCACCCAGCTCGCCGTGCAGCAGACGAAGGTTCAGCAGGCAGCGGCCATTCTTGATCTTCGGCGACGCCAGCAACAGGCCCTGAGTGTTCGCGCCGGCATCTCGGGAGTCCTTGTCGATCTCCCTCACCAGGTCGGCGAGCACGTCGCTCCCGGCACCACGCTCGCCAAAGTCGTTCAGCCTGATCAGCTCAAGGCCTCTCTCAAGATCGCCGAGACCCAGGCCCGCGACATTCAGATCGGGCAGCCGTCCGACATCGACACACACAACGGCATCATTCCCGGCAAGGTCGCCCGCGTCGAACTCGCCGTGCAGAACGGCACCGTGACCGTCGATGTTGACCTGATCGGCCCCCTTCCCCAAGGGGCTCGCCCCGACCTCTCCGTCGACGGCACCATCGATCTGGATCGCCTCACCGACGTGCTCTTCGTCGGCCGTCCCGCCTTCGGCAATGAAAATTCGACGATCAGTCTCTTCCGCGTCGCCGCCGATGGCAGGACCGCCGTTCGCACCCCCGTCAAGGTCGGGCGCGCCTCCGTCAACAGCATTCAGGTGCTCGAGGGACTCACTCCCGGAGACACCGTCATCCTCTCCGACATGTCCCGTTGGGACTCCGTCGACCGCGTCCGCCTGCAGTAGCGCGAACCTTGAAAGCCGAGGCCTCCATGACCACTCCCGAGAACACTCTCATCCATATCGAGCAGCTCACCAAGGTCTTCTACACCGACGAGATCGAGACCCACGCCCTCTCCGGCGTGCACCTAGCCATCTCCCGCGGAGAGTACGTCGCCATGTCCGGCCCCTCGGGCTGCGGCAAGTCGACCCTGCTCTCTATCCTCGGGCTGCTCGACACGCCGACCGGTGGCCAATACACGCTTAATGGCAAGGAGGTCGCGCAGCTTAACTTCGGGGACCGCTCCCGCATTCGCAACCAGGAGATCGGTTTTATCTTTCAGAGCTTCAACCTCATAGGCGACCTGACGGTCTATGAGAACGTCGAGCTTCCGCTCACCTACCGTGCGGGCATGGCCGCCTCCGAGCGGAAAGATCGCGTGCAACGCTCACTGGAACGCGTCAATATGGCGCACCGCATGCGCCACTATCCCGCCCAGCTCTCCGGGGGGCAGCAGCAGCGTGTTGCGGTCGCCCGTGCGCTCGCCGGAGCTCCATCGATACTGCTGGCCGACGAGCCCACCGGCAACCTCGACTCGAAGAACGGCGAAGCCGTGATGCGGCTACTTGCAGAGCTGCATGCTGAAGGTGCCACTATCTGCATGGTGACGCACGACCCCCGCTTCGCGGCACACGCTGAACGCCAGATCCACCTCTTCGACGGCAAGATCGTCGCCGAAGGCGAGCTCCAGAACCTTCTTGCCGAGGCCGACTCCGAGTACCGCACCGGCAGGACCGCTTCAGGAGCGTCCCTGTGACCTCCCTTCTACAAGATCTGCGCTTTGCCCTGCGTCAGCTGCGCCGTTCCCCTGGCTTTGCCGTGCTCACCATAGTTACGCTGGCGCTCGGAATCGGCTCTGCCACCGCCGTCTTCTCAGTCATTGACGCGGTACTGCTGCGTCCACTGCCCTTCGCCCACCAGGACCGCCTTGTCTTTCCGGACACCCACGCCCTCGCCGGTTACAGCCAGCCCTGGTCCTACCTGAGCTACACCGACGCCCGCACCCAGCTCAAGACCTTTGAGGCCCTCGCCGGCTACACCGACTACCTCAAGATCAACCTGGAGTCACCCTCAGGCCCGGTCTCGCTTACCTCGGTGAGAGGCACCGATAACTTCTTCACCGTCTTTGGCGTCAAGCCAGTGCTCGGCCGCACCTTTGTCGCCGGCGAGGATCAGCCTGGGCGCGACACGGTCATCGTACTCAGCTACGACGTGTGGCAGGCCAACTTTGGCGGTCGCGCCGATGTGATCGGCAGAGCCATCCGGCTCGACGGCGTGCCTTCCACTGTCATCGGCGTCATGCCCGCCGGATTCCGTTTTCCGCTCTCGGCCCGTAACGCCATCTACAAGCCGCTTAACCCCGAGCCGAAGTTGAAGACGAGTCGCGGCTCCCACTGGATGCGGAGCGTCGGCCTTCTCAAAGCCGGTGTTACCCGGCAGCAGGCGGAGGCGGACCTCACCCGCGTTCTTACTGACCTTGGCCGCGCTTATCCCAATACCGACACTGGCCGCAGCGTTCATGTCATCTCCTTGCAGGAGAGTCAGACGGGTAAAGCCGCCGGTCCACTGCGGATTCTGCTGCTCGCCGTCTTCGCCCTGCTTGCGATTGCGTGCGTCAACGTCGCCGGCCTCCTGCTCGCGCGCGGTATCCGGCGCGAGCGCGAGATGGCTCTGCGCGCCGCCATCGGGGCAGGTCGCACGCGACTCGTCCGCCAAGTGGTCACAGAGGGGCTCGTGCTCTCCACCGCTGGCCTCATCGTCGGCATCGTCTTTAGCGGGGCGCTGCTCGCCGCGATGCGCGCCTTTCTGCTCGACGCCGTCGCACGCGGCGCGGACGTTCATCTCAACGGCACTGTCCTGCTCTTCGCCGTCCTCCTCTCCGCGGCGACCAGCATCGCCGCCTCGCTTGCTCCTGCGCTGCGCCTCTCGGGCGCCGATCCTAACCGGGCCTTGCGCGCCGGCGGCTCGGCCGGCGTCTCCCGCGGGCAGCACCGCCTCCGCTCCGGCTTCGTCGTGACCCAGGTCGCTCTCTCACTTGTTCTGCTCGTCATCGCCGGCCTGCTTCTGCGGAACCTGCGCGCTCTGCTCAACACTCCCCTTGGATTTGAGCCCAGCCGCATCCTCACGACCGCCATCCAGCTCTCACCTGGCGAGTACGATCATCGCGACCCGCTCGCGACCTTCTATCGGCCTCTGCTCGATCGCGTGTCTCATCTTCCCGGTGTGCAGGCCGCGGGCGTCATCAACATGCTGCCCATCCAAAGCTGGGGCAGCAACTCCGATATCCACATCGCCGGTCAACCTCCTACTCGACCGCAGCAGGAGGTTCTGGCCGAGGTCCGCCTTGCATCCGCCGGCTACTTTGACGTCATGGGCATTAAGCTCCTCGGCGGGCGCGCTCTCTCGCCTGCCGAGGACACCCCAGACCTTAAGGTCCCAAACGTCGTCGTCAACCAGGCCTTTCAGAGGAAGTTCTTCGCGCACGGCGGCGACCCGGTCGGCGCCCGGACTGACGAAGGCGATAAGAACATCGTCGTCGGCCTCGTGACCGATGTCCGCCAAAGTCTCTCCGCTCCGCCCTTTGCCGAGATGGACTGGCTCATCGACGAGATCGACTCTAAAGAGAGCCTCGGCTACCTCTTCAACATGAGCCTCGTCCTCCGCTCCTCCGGCGATCCCCATCCACTCATCCCCGCCCTGCGTGAAGCCATGCACCAGATCGATCCCACGGTTCCCTTTCTCGCCCCTGAGACCATGACCGACATCGTCAGTGAGAGCCTCGTCTTTGAGCGCATGGAGAACTGGCTCTTTGGTCTCTTCGCCACCTTCGCGCTTCTGCTCGCCATCATCGGCCTGTACGGGCTTACCAGCCACGAGGTCGAACTGCGCACGCGCGAGATCGGCATCCGCATGGCGCTCGGCTCAACTCGTAGCCGTGTCGTCCGCGGCGTGCTCGGGGGTGTCTCTGTGCTGATGCTCGGCGGTGTCGCACTCGGCTGGGTTCTGACGCTCGCCCTGCAGCGCGTGCTCGCCTCGGTCGTCGAGCTTCACATCACGCACGACGCCATACTTCTCCTTCCCCTGACTGCTCTCTTTGTCTGTACTGCGCTCGTCGCGTGCCTGCTGCCCGCCCGCCGCGCAGCCTCCATCAACCCAACCCAAGCCCTGCGCACGGAGTAACCGCAAGACCCTCGAGGCCGTCGTCATGCAAACTCTGCTTCCAGCGATCCTTCAGGATCTCCGCTACGCGCTTCGCCAACTCCGCCGCGCGCCGGTCTTCTCCGCTGCCGTCATGGGCACGGTCGCCCTCGCCGTCGGCGCGACGGCGACGATGTCAGGCATTCTCCGAGCCACGCTGCTGCATGCACTGCCGTATCGCCATCCCGAGCAGCTCATAAGTGTCGGAGATCAGAACCTTCGCGGCTTCAAGACCAACGGCCTGATGGCTCTGCTGCGCATCGACGATCTTGCGCAGCTACAACACAATGGGCACCCTGTCTTCGCGTCCACCGGCTTCTACTACTCCGACGACTCCTCGCTGAGCCTCGACAGCCAGAACACCGTGCGGCTACCCGCGACCGCCGTCTCCGGAACCTTCTTCTCTACCATCGGGACCGCTGCCCTGCTCGGCCGAACGATCACGCCGGCTGACGTTGTTCCCGGCCGTCCAGAGCTCGTCGTCCTCAGCTATCGCCTCTGGCAGAGCACCTTTGGCGGTGACCCGCACGTCCTTGCCCGGACGGTCCGCCTCGGCGCCGAGCAGGCGACAGTCATCGGCGTCATGCCACCCCAGTTCGCGCTTCCGGCCGGCGCCGCCCTCTGGCACCCCAGTAGCGTCTTTCCCGTCTACTTCAGGGGCTACCGCGGCGATGGCAGCCGCTTTCTCTCCGTGATCGCTCGTCTTGATCCCGCCGAGACTATCGCCTCCGCTCGCCTCGCTACCACCCAACTCGCTGCACGCCTCGCGGCTTCCTTTCCGACCACCGATGCGGCGTGGGGCTTCACCTTGACCGACCTTCGCGCCGGCCTCTTTGGTGAGTACCGCCAGGCCCTGCTGCTCATCGCCACCGCCGTTGCGCTCGTTCTTCTCGCCGCCGCGGTCAACATCGCCGGCCTGCAGCTCTCGCGCAATGCTGCCCGCCAGTCCGAGTTTGCTGTCCGCGTCGCCCTCGGCATTAACCGACACCGCCTTGCCCAGATGCTCACGGTGGAGACGCTCACGCCCGTCGTCCTTGGCGGTCTAGCGGGCATTGGCTTGGCCGGGGCTCTTCTCCGACTCGCCGTGGCCCATCTGCCCCCTGAGCTTCTTCGGGTGGACAGACCGCGGCTCGATCTTCCCGTTCTTGCCGCCAGCATGGTGATCGTGCTGACCGTCGGGCTGCTCACCGCGGCTGCACCCATCGTGCACGGCATCCGACCCGCCGATTCCGGGAGAGTCTCAGACCGCTCTGCCTTCATTGCCGGGCACAACGTCCTGGCCCGTTCGCGCACCCTCGGCCGCCTCCTCTCGTCCACGCAGATTGCGCTCGCGCTCGTCCTGCTCACGCTTTCAGCGGCTGTCCTGCTCAACCTCTATCGCCTGCTCACGACACCGCTCGGCTTCGACACCACCCAGGTTCAGACCTTCACGGTCGACCTTCCGTGGGGTACCGATGGAGCCAAGCTCCATCGCCTCTACGCCCAGCTCGAAGATGCCTTCGCCAACCTTCCGGAGGTCGAGAGTGCCGGCGCAATCACCTCGCTCCCGCTCTCCAACTTCAGCGCTCGCGAGACCTTCGACATCGCCGGGCAGGCCCCCACACCCCATCACGACGCCGTCGTCGCCGAAGGCCGTGATCTCACTCCCGGCTATCTCCACGCGATGCACATCCCCCTGCTCCGTGGTCGCAGCATTACGAAGCACGACGCCGAGCCCGAAGCCCCGCCCGTCCTGCTCATCAACCACGCACTGGCCGCCCGCTACTTTCCCAACGCCGACCCTGTTGGCAAACACCTGAACGGGCTCGGCGGGGTCGACAACAAGAACGTCGCGGACGCCGGCGAGATCATCGGCGTCGTTGGCGACGTCCACGGCACCGGCGGTGCTCTCGACGGTCCCGTCCAGCCAGAGATCTACCGCCCTGATCAAGGCGGCTGGCCTCACATGCAGTTCGCCCTCCGCATGAGGCCTCCGCTTACCTCGCAGCCCACACGCCTGCTCCTCCCTGACTTCGCCGCGACCGACCGCATTGCGTCGCCCGACGCTGCTTTCCAGGTTCGCGTTCGCGGCATTGTCAGCAGCCTCGACGCCACCGCATCACCCGGCCACTTTGCAACACTCTCCGGCACGCTGGACCGCTCCCTCCTCCAGCCGCGCCTGAACGCGGCGCTGCTCAGCAGTTTTGCCGCACTCGCGCTGCTGCTCGTCATCATTGGCGTCTACAGTCTGATCGCCTTCGACGTCACGCGACGTACTCGAGAACTTGCCCTGCGCATCGCTCTTGGCGCGACGCGCGGCAGCGTCCTGCGCCTGCTGATCGCCGAATCGAGCCGCATGCTCGCGCTCGGTCTATCGCTTGGTCTGGGAGCCAGCTGGACCGTCGCTCGCATCCTTCGCACGGCCTCCTCCACGTTCGCCGGCCACACGCCCCCGTTACTCCTCATCCTCGTCGTCGCGTTGCTCGCGGCTGCGGTGGTCCTCGCCACTCTCGTGCCTGCACGCCGCGCCGCGCAGGTTGACCCCATGCAGGCCCTGCGCAGCGAGTAGCCACCAACTCTGATGAGGTTACCCATGAACTCCTTCCTGCAGGACACGCGCTATGCCCTTCGCCAGCTCCGGCGCGCACCTGGCTTTACTCTCGCCGTGGTTGCGACACTGGCCATCGGCATCGGCCTGAATACGACCATCTTCACCGTGGTCGACAGCGTCCTGTTGCGCCCCCTCGGCTACCGCGACGCGGACCGCATCGTCGCTCTGCGCACGAGACTGACGGAACGAAACCTTGCCTTCAATAAGATCGGCGGCTATGACTACGTCGACCTCGCTCGTGAGGTCAAGGGACTGGACGCGACGGCTTACTACAACTCCGCCGGATCCGACGGCATCGAGCTGAACGGAACCGCGCTCTATCTACCGGTCGTCAGCGTCAGCCCGAAGTTCGGGATGATTCTGGGGGTCGAACCGGTTGCTGGGCGCCTCTTCAACCCAAACGACGATGGGGGCACCGACGCCCTTGTCGGTGCGGCGTTCGCGCGCGAACACTTCGGCTCTGCGGACCGAGCACTTGGGCAAACCGTTCGGTACAACGGCGACCTGCACCCGATCGTGGGCGTGCTGCCGGACGGATTCAACTTTCCCGAAAAGACGGAAATCTGGTTTGAGGCGACACCCTCCCCTGCACCCGCCTGGAGCGCTCGGACCGCCTACAACCAGAGTGCCGTCGGCCGTCGCCGGGTCGGCGTCGCTCCAGCTCAGCTCGATGCCGAGCTCGCCGCCTTCTCCCATCGCCTTCAGCAGAGCTTTCCGGAGGACCGCGGCAAGACGGTCGAGGCGATCCCTCTGCAGGAGCAGATCGTCGGCCGCATCCGTCCCACGCTGCACCTCCTCATGGCTGCAGTGGTTCTTGTTCTGCTCGTCGTCTCTGTCAACGTGGCACATCTTCAGCTTGTGCGCAGCACGCGGGAGCTCCGCTCGACGACCGTGCGCGCCGCACTCGGGGCGTCGCGAACTGCGCTCGCCCTGCACGCGCTCATCGAGGTCACGCTGCTCGCTGGGGCAGGCTTCTGCGGTGCGCTTCTGCTCGCCGTGCCAGCGCTACGCCTGCTCCTTCGCCTCGCGCCGTCTGAGCTCCCGCGCCTGGCCGATGTCCACCTCAATGCCACTGTCCTGCTTGTCTCGTCTGCGGTAAGTCTCGTCGTGATGGTGGCCACAGCGGCTCTCCCGCTGTGGCGTTCCTGGCACCTCAATGCCGCGCTCGCCCTTAAGCAGGACAGCGCACGCGTAACTGAGAGCCGCGCAGCTCTGCGTCTGCGAAACAGCTTTGTGGTTGTCGAGGTCGCCCTTACGCTGATGCTCTCCGTCGCAGCGATCCTGCTGACTCGCCAGCTCCTCGCACAGTCGCGTGTCGACCTTGGCTTTCCTGCTGAGAGCCTCGTCGAGCTCGACACGCACATCGTCTCGAGCGAGGCGCCCCTTACCGATCCCGCGCCCGACAGCACTCCCGAGGTTCTCGCCGCGTATACGAAAGCCGCACAGGGGCGTAGAGAGGCAAACCTGGCGCGGATCGACTCGGCTCTGCGGGTCATCGCAGAGACGCCCGGCGTGCAGGCAGCAGCCGCCATCGAAGGCGCGCCGATCGGCTACTCCCCTGCCAACGTCAGCTACGCCGTCCGAGGTCGGCAGGTCTTTGCACCAGGCGTCGAGAACCTGCCAGATGCTCTCGTTCATCCTTCCACTCCAAGTCTCTTCGCCACGCTCCAACTCGCGCCGCGGCGCGGGCGTCTGTTCACCGCAGATGATCGTTTCGGCGCGCCTCTCGTCGCCGTGATCAACAAGACCCTCGCTGATCAGATCTTTCCCCATCAGGATCCAATCGGCCAGCAGATCGTCTGCGGCTTGGACAGCTCCGGCGATACTCCCTGGACCATCGTCGGTGTAGTTCGTGACATTCACGACAGCTCGCCCGCCCAGGCACCCTACCCGACGTTCTTCGTTCCCCTCGCGCAACACCCTTCTCGCACCTACAACCTGCAGGTCGTTGCGCGAACCGCGAGCGATCCCGCAACCATGGTCGTAACGCTCCGCAGGCGCCTTCAGCAGGCGCACCCGGAGATCGCCGTCAAGGTCGCGACCATGCGCGAGAATATCGGTCTCACACAGCAGGCCGAGCACTTCCGCACCGCGCTCCTCTCCGGCTTCGCGGGCATCAGCATCCTGCTCGCCGCCATTGGCATGTATGGTGTCACCGCATACTCGGTCGCGCAGCGACGCTTCGAGTTCGGTCTGCGTCTTGCGCTCGGCGCGAGACGGCTACAGGTCCTTGCGCTTGTGCTCCGCAACGCCCTTACGGTTGCGGTGGTTGGTACTGCGCTTGGTGTCCTGCTGTCGTTGAGCGCTACCCGCATCCTTGCTGGCGTCGTGGGCAAGCTGCCTGCCTTTGATGCTGCGGCCTACGGGCTCGCTGCGAGTGGTGTGCTGCTGCTCGCTCTGCTTTCGACGCTCAGCCCGGCTGTCGCCGCTGCTGTCGTCGACCCAAGACACATTTTTCGCTCGGAATAGCCGTCACGAGGCCACCATGCCCACCTTTGCCCAAGATCTTCGCTACGTACTTCGCCAGCTCCGCCGAGCCCCCGGTTTCGCGGTGACTGCCATGCTCACCCTCGCGCTCGGCATTGGTGCGACGACGGCGATCTTCTCCCTCGTGTATCAGGTCATTCTTCGCTCCATCCCCGTCTCCCACCCTGAGCAGCTTTATAAGGTTGGCAAGGAGATCGAGTGCTGCGTCGACGGCGGCTTCCAGAACGACTGGCGCATCTTCTCCTACGATCTCTATCTTCAGTTTCGTGACCATACCAAGGGGATCGACGGAGTTGCCGCCGTCCAGGCCGGCACGACCGACGTCAGTGCCCACAGCGAAAAGGAGACGGGGGTACAGCCGCTCGACATTCGCTTCGTCTCCGGCAACTACTTCTCCGTTCTCGGCGTGCACACCTTCGCCGGCCGGCTCCTCCGTCCAGACGACGACCGTGAAGGCGCAGCCCCCGTCGCCGTCCTTAGCCACGCCATCTGGGCCTTCAAGTTCCATGCTGATCCACATCTGGTCGGCAGCACGCTCCTGCTAAGTGGTCATCCCGTTACCGTCGTCGGCATCTCTGCGGAGGGCTTCCTTGGCGAGCGCAACTCGGGCGACCCCGCCGGCGTCTGGCTGCCGATCGCGCAGGAGCCGCTGCTCAACCCGGAACGCCGCCTGCGTAACTTTCCCAGCAATCACTGGCTCGACCTCCTCGTCCGCATCCGGAACCCGCACACTGTGCCCTCGATCGAACGATCCATGCAGCTGCAGCTGACCCAGTGGATTCGGGCCAACCGAAGCGCCGGGGATAACTACACCGAAGCCGACGTCGCCAAGCAGACCACGGAGCTCGCTCCTGCCAGCGGCGGCATCAACGACCTTCGCGATCAGTACGAGAAGAGTCTCCACCTTCTCCTCCTCATTGCAGGTGCCGTCCTTCTCATCTGCTGCGCCAATCTCGCCAACTTGATGCTCGTTCGCGCCGTCGCCCGGCGGCAGGAGATCAGCGTACGTGCTGCGCTTGGTGCTCGACCATGGCAACTCATTCGGCAGATGCTGCTTGAGGCAGTGATTCTTGCCCTCCTCGGCGGTGCACTCGCCATTGCCGTGGCGTACGCGGGCGTTCGTGGCATGCTCGCTCTGGCCATGCAGGGCGTTACTATCGATCCCCTCAGCGCCAGTCCGTCCTGGCCGGTCCTTCTCTTTGCCCTCGGCATCTCGCTGCTCACCGGCGTGCTCTTCGGCACGGCACCCGCCTGGATCGCCTCTCGCACCGACCCCGCCGAGGCACTTCGTGGTGCCAACCGCAGCCTTAGGAGCGCTACCCTGCCGCAACGCGTGCTGGTCATTCTTCAGGCCGCGCTCTCCGTCGCTCTTCTCAGCATGACCGGCCTGCTCATGACCAGTCTGCGCAACCTCGAACACCAGAACTTTCGCTTCCAGCCCGAAGGCCGCATCATCGCCTTTATCGATCTGCAAGCCGCCGGCTATAGGTACGAGCAGCTGGCAGGCCTTTATCGCCGGATCGATCAGGCCTTCGCCACCTCATCCGTCACTCGGAACTTCGCCTACGCCACGTACGGACCCATGTCGAATAACAGCTGGGGCACTGGCGTGTCCTTTCCGGGCGGCGATCCCAGCGCGCAAGATAATGCCCGCTACCTTGCGGTGAGCCCGCACTTCTTCGACGCGGTGGGGACCGCTGTCCTGCTCGGTCGCAGCATCGAGGACCAGGACACCGCAACCAGCACCCACGTCGCCGTCATCAACAAGGCCTTCGCCGACAAGTACCTCAAGGGCAAGACACCGATCGGCGAGCACTTCGGACCTGATAGCTCCATGACGGGTGAGTACCAGATCGTCGGTGTCGTCGACGACACCAGATACGAACGTGTCAGCGAGCCGGCCAAGCCCATGTTCTTCACACCGATAACGCAGCTGACCAGCCACGCCGCGATCAACGCTCCCTCCTCCATGAAGGAACAGGAAGACAAGGAGGAGCAGTTTGAGCACTTCGCCTCCAACCTCATCGTTCACTATCAAGGCGACCCGGCCGTCGCGGCCAATACTGTTCGCGCCACGCTGCACAACCTCGATCCCGGTATTCCCATCCTTCGCCTGCTCAGCTACTCCGATCAGGTCAGCACCTACTTCACGCAGCAGGAGCTCGTGGTGCGTCTTACCACCGTCTTCGGCGCGCTCGCGCTCGTGCTCGCCTCCATCGGCCTCTACGGCGTCACCGCCTATGGCGTCGCGCGGCGCGTTCCGGAGATCAGTCTGCGCATGGCACTCGGAGCGGACCGTGGCAACGTTCTGCGCCTCATCCTTCGCGGAGCCTTTCTCCAGGCCGGCATTGGTCTTGCGATCGGAGTTCCCCTTAGCTTCGCCGCGGGTCGCCTGCTCCAACACACGCTCTACCAGACAGCCACCTTTCAGCCGCTCGTTCTGCTCACCGTGATCGCCCTGCTCGTCGCCGCCACCCTCATCGCTGCGCTCTTTCCTGCGCGCCGAGCCGCCGCTCTCGACCCCATGCAAGCACTCAGGACGGAGTAGCCCATGCACACCACCCTCCAGAACCTGCGCTACGCTCTGCGCCAGCTGCGTCGCTCTCCCGGCTTCGCGATCACCGCCGTGCTCACGCTCGCGCTTGGCATCGGCGCCAACACCGCCATCTTCTCGCTTCTGGACCAGGCGCTGCTCCGCTCTCTTCCCGTCCGCGATCCTCAGCAGCTGGTCGTGCTTGAAGGCACTGGGCGATCGTGGAAGGGGCACACGGGCACCTATGGCGGCGACACTGAGGCCTACTTCTCCGTGCCGATGTACCACGACCTCCGCGATCAGAACCGTATCTTCTCCGGCCTGATTGCGACCACCCCTGCCGACATCAGCTTCACCCGCAAGGAGAACTCCGAAGCCACCCGCGCTGAGCTGGTTAGCGGAAACTACTTCACCGTCCTCGGCGTCGAGGCCGCTCTTGGCCGCGTCCTCTCCCAGGCCGACGATGAAGCCCCAAACGCGAACCCCGTCGCTGTGCTCTCCTTTGACTTCTGGCGCGACCACCTCGGCGCCGACCCTGCCGTCGTCGGCTCAACCGTGCAGGTTAACGGACACCCCTTCCAGATCCTCGGTGTCGCCGCGCCCCGCTTCCGCTCCGCAATCTGGGGCGAGACTCCCAGCCTCTTCGTTCCCATGTCCATGCTTGGCGAGATCCTTCCCGGCAAGGACAAGCGCCTCATCGATCACACGGATAGGTGGATCACCATCCTCGGTCGTCTGCAGCCTGGCGTCTCCCGGCCCCAAGCCGAAGCCGCCATGAACCCCCTGTGGCACTCCCTTCGCGCCGAAGAGCTGAAAGCGCTCGGCACTCGCTCCAGGCGCTTCACCGACGACTTCCTCACCAACTCACGCATGCGCCTGTTGCCCGGCGCCAAGGGCTTCTCCTACCAGCGCGACAGCTTTGAAACGCCCCTACTTGCCGTAATGAGCATGGCGCTGCTTGTGCTCGTCATTGCGGCTGTCAATGTTGCGAGCCTTCTTCTCGTTCATTCTGCGGCGCGTGTGCGCGAGTTCTCCCTTCGCTTCGCGCTTGGCGCCTCTGCAGCACGTGTCATGGCCCAACTCCTTCTCGAAGGCCTGCTGATCGGCTTGGATGGCGGTCTGGCTGGCATGGCGCTTGCGCCGATCGCAATCCGCGCTCTCGTGCGACAGCTTGCCGGCGACCAGACTCAGGTCGCCTTCTCTCCTGTCATCGACTGGCGTCTGCTCGTCTTCAACTTCGCCATCGCGCTCGCCGTCAGCGTTCTCTTTTCACTCGCACCCATGCTCCAGCTCCGTCGGCCAGATCTGACGACGACTCTCCGTCAGACGGCTGGGACCGCCGCCGGCGGCCTGCTCAGCCTGCGTCGCCTCGTCGTCTGTCTTCAGATCGGCTTGAGTGTCCTTCTGCTCGTCGGCGCAGGCCTGTTCGTCCGCACTATGCAGAAGCTTCGCCAGGTCGACGCCGGCTTCAACACGACCCACCTCGTCACCTTCGGCATGAACCCCAAACTCGCGGGCTACGCTCCGGCGGCACTCCCCGCACTTCAGCAGCGCGTCCTCGAAACCCTCTCCGCGCAGCCCGGTGTTCAGTCCGTGAGCGCCACCAGCGACGCTGAGCTCGCCGGGGATGACCAGGGCGGCGATATCAGCGTGCAAGGCTACACACCGCCACCGGACAGCGACTTCGACGTCGAGCGGCCGAACATCACTCCAAACTACTTCACCACCATGCAGGTCCCGCTGCTCGCCGGCCGCACCTTCACCGAAGCCGACACCGCTGCCGGTCAGCACGTTGCGATCGTCAACGAGAGCTTCGCCAAGCACTTCTGCGGAACGCCCATGGCATGCCTTGGCCGGCAGATAGGCGATGGCGAAGGAAACACCGTCAAGCTCGACACCGAGATCATCGGCATCGTCCGCGACACAAAGCACTATGGTCTGCGGGATGAGGCCAAAGCCACACTCTTCCGTCCCCTTAAGCAGGCCGGCGCGGACCGCGTCTTCATCTATCTCCGCACCGCCATCCGGCCCGAGCAGCTCCTTCCCGGTGTTCGCCGCAGCATGCAGCAGCTTGACCCCAGCCTGGCGATTGTGGCTCTTCGCACGATGGACGCGCAGATCGATGACAGTCTCTCGAACGAGCGCTTGATCTCATTACTCGCCGTCTCCTTTGGCCTGCTCGCCACGCTTCTCGCCGGCATCGGCCTCTACGGCGTGCTCGCCTACGCCACCACGCAACGCACGCGCGAGATCGGCATCCGCTTTGCCCTCGGCTCCTCCCGCATGGCCGTTTCGCGCCTCATTCTCGACGACGTCCTCCTCCTTGCCGGTATCGGCGCCGCCGCCTCCTTACCCGTCGCGCTTGGCTTAGGCCGTCTGCTTCGCAGCCAGCTCTTCGGGGTTTCACTTGCCGATCCCGCCGCTGTCGTCTCGGCGATCGTGGTCATCAGCGCCGTTGCGCTCGTCGCCGCCATCGTTCCCGTCATTCGCGCCTCCTCCGTCAACCCCACAGACGCCCTCCGCTCCGAGTAAGGAAGCTTGCATGCCCATCCGCCTTCAGGACGTCCGCTTCGCTCTTCGCCAGCTTCGCCGCTCGCCTGGCTTCTCCCTGACGGCAGTGCTCACGCTCGGGCTCGGCATCGGCGCGGCAACCGTCATGAGCAGCATCATCCGCGGTACATTGCTCGCCCCGTTGCCTTATCCCGAACAGGCACAGCTTGTTGGCGTCGGCCTCTCCCTGGCCGGCACCGATCCAAACGCCGAACAGACTGGAGAGACCGCGGATTTCCTCGCCACCCACGCCTCCAGCTTCAGCAGCGCGGGCATTGCCGATGACGGACCTCTCGGCCAAAACTTCTCGATCGGCGACGCCCACCCGCGGTCTGTTCGCAGCCTCCGTGTCTCCGTCGGATATCTCCCGACCCTGGGCATCGCTCCATTGCTTGGCCGCACTTTCACCTCGCAGGAAGACACGGTCGGAGCCGCACCCACGGCCATCCTGAGTGAAGGTCTCTGGCGAAGCGCCCTCCACGCCGATCCTCAGGTCCTCGGTCACGTCATCCACATCAACGCGGAACTCTACACCGTCGTCGGCGTCATGCCATCCTCTGCCTCCACGATCGACGCGCCCGACCTCTGGCAGCCACTGCACCTCTCACCCGGCGACCCCGGCTATCAGGGCGACAACTTTCAGTTCATCGGACGCCTGAAGCGGGGGACCACTCTCGCCCAGGCCTCAAACGAACTCACATCCCTCTCTGCGGCCATCCTCGACCAGTTTCCCTCCTATCACCATTGGGGACCCCCGGGAACGCCACCTATGCGCGAGATCGCCTGGCCGCTGCAGCGTGTGATTGTGAGTGGCGCACGATCGAGCGTGCTCTCGCTCTCGGCCGCCGTGCTGGCCGTTCTTCTCATCGCCTGCCTCAACCTCGCCGGCCTCGTGCTTGCTCGCGCCTCCACGCGCCAGCATGAGATCGCCCTTCGCTCCGCTCTCGGTGCCAGTCGCACCTCCGTGATGCAACTACTGATGACCGAGAGCCTGCTGCTTGCGCTCGGCGGCAGCGCCCTCGGCCTTCTGCTTGCTGCCTACTCCCTCCCTATGCTGATCGCCGACGCACCGTTTGACCTTCCCCAGCTAGGCCACCTCACGATCGACCTCGGATCCGCCCTCTTCGCGTTTGTGAATGGTCTCGCAGCAACGCTCGTCTTTGGTCTCGCTCCTGCTCTCGACGTCTTCCGCTTCTCCACAGCGGCAGCTCTCGGCGCGTCAAGAGCTTCCGGAGCGACTCGCTCTCAACACCGCTTCGGCCACGCGCTCGTCATAGGACAGGTCGCTCTTGCAGCGACCCTGCTGTCCACCGCCGCTCTGCTGCTCACAACCTTTCTCAATATGCGCGCGATCCCGTCCGGTGTACGGCCCGAGGGTCTCTCGGTCTTGCAGGTCAATCTCAAAGGTTCCGCCTACCACAGCAGCGCGCACACAAATCAGTTCATCAACGCTGTAGAGGACGGCCTGCGTCGCGTCCCGGGCGTGGCGCAGGTCGCGACTGCCAATGGGCTTCCACTCGACCGTGGCCTTAACAACTCCGGATACCCGGCAGGCCACCAAGAGCTTCAGCACGGCCCCGTTGAGACGCGCTTCATCACTCCCGGCTACGTCCGCACCGCCGGCACTCCCTTGCTCGCCGGGACCGACCTCTCAGACGCCGATACGGCCATCAGCCAACCGGTAGCTCTCATCAACCAGCAGGCCGCGAAGCTCTGGTGGCCGAAGCGCTCAGCCATCGGCGAGTATGTCGTTGACGGCGGTCGCACACCCCGTCGGGTCATCGGCATCGTCTCCAACGCTCATAACCGCGGGCTCGCCGAGCAGCTTCGCCCCACCGTCTATCTCCCCTTCGCTCAGGCCTCTGACGAGACCGTCAGGACTGTCAATGGCTGGTTCCCCACCACCTTCCTTCTCCGCACCTTGTCATCAGTCAAGCCTGACCTCACCGGTGGCGATCCGTCGCTCGGCCTCGCCGCCGCGGCTGCCGTTTCGGCGGTCGATCCTGAGGTCTCCGTCAGCCGCCTCACCTCCATGCAGAGTCTTATCGATCGCTCGGTCGCGGCGCCGCGCTTCTTCTCCTCACTCGCCAGTGGCTTCGCGCTCTTTGCTCTCTTGCTTACTACTGTCGGTCTCTTCGGCCTGCTCACGTATCAGGTCGCCTCCCGCACTCGCGAGCTCGGCATCCGCGTGGCTCTCGGCGCCACCCGTCGGCGCATCCTCTCCGGCGTGCTCGGCGACGGCCTTCGCCTTACCCTTCTCGGCCTCCTGCTCGGCGCCGTCGGCGGCCTTGCCCTTCGTCGCTCCGTCACTGCCTTCATCGCCGAAACCGCCAACGTGGGCGCCGACTCCATACACACAGTCCTTGGCGATGACTCCCTTGCCCTCGCCTCCACCGCAGCTTCCATGCTCTTCGCCTCGGTCGCCGCCAGTCTCCTTCCCGCCCGCCGCGCCGCCACGACCAATCCCACCGAAGCCCTCCGTGCCGACTAAAGGAATCCATGCTCACGACTCTGCAGACTCTTCGCTACGCCTTTCGCCAGCTTCGACGCGCACCCGGTTTCGCGGTCCTCGCGATCTCCACGCTAGGCCTTGGCATCGGAGCGACCACGGCTGTCTTTTCGCTTGTCGACACCATCCTGCTCCGCCCACTGCCACTTCCCGAACCGGACCGACTCGTCGCCCTCGATACGCTCTCTCAGCCGCGTGGCGGTAGCGGTCCATCCACCGTACCGTCCGAAACGTCGTATCCCAACTTCTTCGATTGGCGCGATCGCTCTCACAGCTTCGACAGTCTCGCAAGCTGGCAGGGTAGCTCCTTCACGCTCAGCGGTCCCACCGGCCCTGCGCAACGTATCGATGGCCTGTTCGTCTCGGCCGACTTCCTTCGCGTGCTCGGCATTCGGCCATCTCTTGGCCGTGACTTCAACCGGATCGAGGAGCAGCCCGGCGCTCGCGCCGCCCTGCTCAGCAACAGCCTCTGGCAGAGAGCCTTTCATGGTGATCCTGCCACTCTCGGTCAGACGCTTCACCTGAACGATGAGATCTACACCGTCATCGGTGTTCTGCCTGCCTCGTTTCAGTTTCCCAACGCGCCCGACGCACAGGTCTTGCTGACGCCTTCGCTTAAGATGGAAGGCAAGAACCCGAGCGGCAAACAGCGCGGCTGGAACCAGCTCAGTGTTCTTGGTCGTCTCGCACCCGGCGTCTCCATTCCCGCGGCCTTCGCCGAGATGCAGACCGTGCAACGGTCGCTCGCCCTGCAATATCCCGAGGACTTGGCGCAGGAGACCGCGGTGAGCCTCCGCTCAGCGCAAGAAGATCTCGTCGGCGATCTTCAATCTCCGCTGCGCCTCCTCTTCGCCTCTGTCGCCGTCCTTCTCCTCATCTGCGGGGCCAACGTCGCTGGCCTGCTGCTCACCCATATCGCCGGCCGCCGCGCCGAACTTGCACTCCGTTCCGCTCTCGGTGCAACTCGCCCCCAGATCATCGTTCAGATCCTGCTCGAGTCGCTCACTCTCTCTCTCGCAGGCGGTCTCGCCGGACTCTTGCTCGCCGCGCTCGCACTGAACGCTGCTCCACACTTCCTGCCCAGCGACCTGCCGCGTCTGAGCGAGCTCGCGATCAACCCACGTATCTTCCTCTTCGCTTTGGCCGTCTCCATCGTGACCGGCCTGCTCTTCGGCGTCGTCCCGGCCTGGCGTAGCTCCCGGCTGGACCCCGCGCTCGCTCTGCGTGAGACTACTCGCTCCACCACCGCCGGCCACAGTCGATATCGGCTGCGCAATGCCCTCGTCATCGGCGAGACCGCTCTGGGCCTCGTTCTTCTTGTTGGCGCCGGTCTGCTCATCCGTAGCTTTGACCGGCTGCTCTCCGTGGATCCCGGCTTTCGCGCGCAGCATCTGCTCACCTTTAGCGTTGCCATGCCTGCAAAGCGCTTCCAAGAGGAACAGCTCCTGCAGCTCACGCAGCAGCTGCAAGCACGTTTTGCAACCCTGCCCGGCGTGCAGCAGTCCACCTACGCTTTTCCCATGCCCCTTAGCGGCACCAACATGGAGATCGCCTTTACCCTGCCCGGCCATCCCGTCGCTCCGGGGCACGAGCCTTCAAGTCGCGTCAGCCTCGTTACCGCCAACTTCTTCCAGGCAATGCAGATCACGCTGCGTCGAGGACGTTTCTTCGACTCCACGAATGATCGACCCGGCAGTTCGCCAGTGGTCATCATCAATCAAGCCTTCGCCGACCGTTACTTTCCCGGCGAAGACCCTCTCACCAGGTATGTTCAGTCTGACCTCTCCTCCTCTGACAAACCGGAGCCGCGCGCCGTCGTTGGCGTCGTTGGCAACGTCAACCGGGGCAGTCTCAATGAGGCCGCGGAGCCTGAGTACTACATCCCCTTCGGTCAGGTCGCGGCCGCACCGCCGATCTTCGCTCTTCGGGTCAACGGCGACCCCGCCACTTACATCAACACCGTACGCGCGGCCGTCGCGCAGCAGGACGCCTCCCTGCCCGTGTACGCCGTACGCACAAACCTGCTGACTCGATCGACAGCCCAGCAGCGCTTTCAGACGGTACTTGTCTCCATCTTCGCGGTCATCGCCCTTCTCCTCGCAGCGTTTGGTCTCTTTGGGGCGCTCAGCTACATGGTCGCGCAGCGCACGGCCGAGCTTGGACTTCGCATCGCGCTCGGAGCGCAGCGCAGCGATGTTCTCCTGCTCATCCTCCACCGCGGACTTCTTCTATGTGGTGCCGGCATCGTGCTGGGACTGCTGGCCTCAACAGCGCTCACACGATATCTCGCGACGCTGCTCTTTCGTACCCCTGCGCTGGACCCACTGACCTTGGCTTCAACGACAACACTTCTGCTGTTGGTCTCTATGGCCGCTTGCCTCCTTCCTGCGTGGCGAGCCGCCTCCTGCAATCCCATCGACACGCTTCGCCAGCAGTAACCAGTCACTCCAAGGAACCCATGATCGAACTCACGAATCTCGAACGCAGCTACAAGACCGGTCACACCGAGACCTTCGTCCTCCGCCGCGTCACCCTCACCATCAAGACAGGCGAGTTTGTCACCGTGATGGGTCCGTCCGGCGCAGGCAAATCGTCGCTCCTCAATGTGCTCGCCATGCTGGACGACCAGTGGCGCGGTGAGTTCCTCTTCGAGGATCTCGCCGTCCACACGCTGAGCCGCAAGCAACGCGGCGACCTCGCCCGCCGCCGCATCGGCATGGTCTTTCAGAGCTATCACCTGCTCGACGACCTTACCGTCGCCGAAAACATCGACCTGCCTCTGTCCTACAAAGACATCCCGCGTGCCGAGCGACAGGCCCTCGTCGCGGACACGCTCGACCGCTTTCACATCGTCGGGAAGAAAGATCTCTATCCCTCGCAGCTCTCCGGCGGTCAGCAGCAGCTCGTCGGGATCGCGCGTGCCGTTATCCATAGGCCGTCGCTCCTGCTGGCCGACGAGCCTACCGGCAATCTTCACTCCGCGCAGGCAGCCGAGATCATGCAGCTCTTCCGCTCGCTCCATGACGACGGCACGACCATCGTCCAGGTCACGCACTCTGAGACCAATGCCGCATACGGCACACGCACCATCGAGCTGCGCGACGGCTGGCTTAGCCAGGACACCTCCAACAATCTTCAGACTGCAACCAGACAAACGGAAGCCTCCGCCTAAATGACGCTCACCAGACTTCGCCTCTTGGCCATCGCTCTTCTTCTGCTGCCGCCGGCGGCATCGCCTGCCCAGACCTCAGGGGCGCCGAGTGCTGCGCCTCCGCCGTCCGTGGCAGACGCGACTCGACCCGCGCTTCGCTTCGACATCCCCCACTCCAACAACCCCATCAACACCTATCGCGCAACCCACGTACCCGAGCCGAGCTTCGCCAATTCGCCGCGCCTCGACACACTTGTCAGAAACGGCACTCTCGAGCTCTCCTTGCGCGACGCCATTGCGCTCGCGCTCGAGAACAACCTCGACCTCGCGATCGCGCGCTACAACATCCCCATCGCCGAGGCTGACGTCCTGCGCACTCGCGCCGGCGGCAGCTTCCGTGGCGTCAACACCGGCGTCGTCCAGAACACGCCCGGCGGTGGCATCGGCGGCTTCGGCTCCGGAGCCAGCGGTGCCGGAGCCGGCGGCACCACGGGCGGCGCAGGCGGAGCAGGCTCTGGTGCCTCTGGTCTCGTGCAGTCCACACTCGGCACCGGAACCACGGTCAACTCGTACGATCCCGCTATCACCGGCGAAGTCAGCGTGGAACACTACTCTGAACCGCTCTCCAACATCGCGATCTATGGCGTCCCTCTTCTGCACACCAACACCATCATCGGCAATATCGGGTACACACAATCCTTCCCTACCGGTACCACTCTCGCCGTCACCCTCGATAACAATCGCGCGACCAGCAACAGCCCCTTCTCTTTCCTCAATCCCACGTTGAACACCTACTATCGCGTTGAGTTTCAGCAGCAGCTTCTCGCGGGCTTTGGCCGCGGCCCCAACCTTCGCTTCCTTCGCATCGCCCGCAACGATCAGAAGATCTCCAATCGCGCCTTCGAGCTGCAGGTCATCAGCACCGTCACGCAGATCGCCAATATCTACTGGGACCTTGTCAGCGCTTATGAAGACGAGCGCGTCAAGAGCGCCTCCCTCGACTTCGCCAACCAGACCCTCACCACCGCCCGCAAAGAGCTCCAGCTCCAAGCCATTCCCGCCCTTGATGTTCTGAAAGACGAAGGAGAGGTCGCCGCCCGCGAGCAGGACGTGACCATCGCAAAATCGCAGCTGCAGTTCCAGGAGCTCCTCATTAAGAACGCGCTCACCAAGAATCTTGACGACCCCGTTCTCGAGGCCATGCCCGTCAAACCTCTCGACCTCAGTACGGTTGCCAGCGACTCCACAGCCACGACCGCGGCCCCCACCGAAGACATCATTCGCGAGGCGCTCGGTCGCCGTCTCGAGCTGTCCGTCTCAGAGATCGATCTCCACAACCGCTCCATCAGCAACGACGCGGCCCGGAACGCTCTTCTGCCATCGCTCGCCCTCACCGGCTACTACGGCGGTACCGGCCTCTCCGGCCTTGATAATCCCGCGTCCAACATCGCCTCCACCTCACCCCTCGGGTATGGGGGCGCCCTGCAGACCGCCTTCAACAACTCCGCTCCCGACTACTACGTTGGCCTCTCTCTCAACCTTCCGCTGCGCAACCGAGTCGCCAAGTCGGACCAGTACCGCGCCGAGCTCGAATCACGTCAGGCGGAGCTGCGCGACCGGCAGCTTCGCAAACAGATTCGCATCGAGGTTCGCAACGCCCAGTACGCGCTCGAGCAATCACAGGCCCGCGTGACCTCCGCCCTTCGAGCGCGCGATCTCGCCAGCCGTACCTTCGACATTACGAGCAAAGAGCAGACCCTCGGCGCAGGCTCCGCCTTTCAGACCCTGACCGCGCAGCGCGACCTCGCCACCGCCGAGTCCGCACTCGTCGCCGCCCGCACCGCCTTCCAGAAAGCCCGCATCGAGCTCGACCGCGCCGTCGGCGTGACCCTGGAGAGCAACTCTATCTCCCTCGACGCCGCCCGCGCCGGTGTCCAGACCTCCGTTCAGACTTCCGGCTCCGCACCCGTACCATAGAGGTGCCTCTCTCGAGTCAAGCAGCGAGTTCTCCTATGCCGTATTCCACCTCCTCGAATGCACCACGCCGCTGCCGCCTCCTGATCGCCGACGATCAGCCGCACATCCTCGAAGCCCTTGAATTTCTTCTGCTGCCTGAGGGTTACGCACTCGAGACCGCGCGCACACCGTCGCTCGTCCTCGAGTGCCTCGCCTCGAGCGACTTCGACGGCATCCTCATCGACCTCAACTACACCCGTGACACCACCTCCGGCCGCGAGGGCCTCGACCTTCTCAGCAGTATCCGCGCTCACGACGCCCAGTTGCCGGTCATCGTCATGACCGCGTGGGGCAGCGTTGACCTCGCCGTCGAAGCTATGCGACGTGGCGCCAGTGACTTTATCCAGAAGCCCTGGGATAATCCTCGCCTGCTCACAATCCTCCGCACGCAGCTCGAACTCCATCGGGCGCAACGCCGGTCGGAGTGGCTCGAAGCCGAAAACCGTATTCTGCGCGCCGAGGGCGCACCAGACTTCATTGCCTCGGCGCCCGCCATGCACCCGGTCCTTGATCTCATGAGTCGCATCGGTCCCTCCGACGCCAATGTCCTCATCACCGGCGAGCACGGAACGGGCAAAGAGGTGGTGGCTCAGACTCTTCATCGTCTCTCCGCCCGCGCTCACCGCACGCTCGTCGCCGTCAACACCGGCGCGCTGCCCGAAGGCACATTCGAGAGCGAGCTCTTCGGCCACGTCAAAGGCGCCTTCACTGACGCGCGCGCTGATCGTATCGGCCGCTTTGAGCTTGCTAATAGCAGCACTCTCTTCCTCGACGAGATCGCCAACATCCCCGCGCGCCAGCAAGCCAAGCTGCTTCGCGTGCTCGAGACCGGTGAGCTCGAGCGTGTCGGCTCCTCGACGACCCGCCGCGTCGACGTCCGTATGCTCTCCGCCACCAACGCCGACCTCTACGCCGAGGCCGCCCAGGGCCGCTTCCGCGAAGATCTCCTCTTCCGCCTCAACACCGTTGAGATCAAGCTGCCGCCGCTGCGCAGCCGCCGCGAAGACATTCCTACACTGGCCGCACACTTCCTCTCCCGCTACGGCGCACGCTACCGCCGTCAGCTGGAGGGCTTTGAGCCCGCAGCCCTGCAGCAGATGCTCACCTACGCTTGGCCCGGCAACGTTCGCGAGCTGGATCACAGCATGGAACGCGCCGTTCTCATGGCTCGCTCCACCCGCGTTAGCGTCGCCGATCTCGGACTCAGCAGTAGCCGTCCCACCGCGCAGAGCCTCGATGACCTCAGTCTGGAGGCCGTCGAAGCCATCCTCATCCGTAAAGCGCTCGCGCGTACCGATGGTAACGTCAGCCATGCCGCCGAGGCTCTCGGCCTCAGCCGCGGCGCGCTCTACCGCCGCATCGAGAAGCATGGTCTCTAACGTGGAGCCGTCACCCGCCTCACCGCCCCCGCTCGTCAGCATTCCTCTCGCTGGCCAATCAAGTCTGGCGTCTAGCCAACGGCCAGCCCGGCATCGTATTCCGCTCTTTGGCAGCAGTCCGCGACGGATCAGCTTCGAGCGCCGCATCCGTCTCTGGCTCGCCGCCCTCGCGACTCCTCTCCTCGTCGTGAGCGCAATTGTCGCCTTCCGTTACACTCACTCATTCCTCTCGGCCGCCCTCGTCGTGGCCGTGCTTGCTCTTCTCTGGACCTTGGCTGCCTCCTTTCTCTTCGAGCAGCTCATGCGCCCCCTGCAGACACTCTCGAACGTCGTCGCCGCTCTGCGGGAGGAGGACTTTTCCTTCCGCGCCCGCGGCGCTCGCCGCGGCGACTCGCTCGGCGATCTCGCCCTTGAGGTCAACGCCCTCGCCAGCACCCTCCAGCAGCAGCGCTCGTCCGCCCGCGATGCCCTCTCACTGGTCGAGCTCGTCATGACCTCCATGCAGTCGCCGGTCGTCGCCTTCGACGCCGCTGCGCGTCTTCACCTGCTCAACCCCGCCGCCGAACGTGCCTTCCATCTTCGGCGCGAGCAGGCTCTCGGCCGCACGGCACACGAGCTCCGCCTGGACTCCCTGCTCGCACTTCCAGACCACGGCCTCTACGAGATCCCTGTCGCCTCACCCGCCCGCTCGGACGAGCCCTCAACGGAGACTCGCTGGTCCGTGCGCCGCACCACCTTCCGCCTTCACGGCATCCCTCACTCCCTCTTTGTCCTCGCCGACGTCGCCGTTGTCTTGCGAGAGGAGGAGCGCCTCGCCTGGCAGCGCCTCATCCGCGTCCTCAGCCACGAGATCAATAACTCCCTCACGCCGATCAAGTCCATCGCCGGCAGCCTTCGCTCGCGCCTTCCTCAACCGCAGCGCGATGCAGGCCACCTGCTCGGCCAACTCGAACCCGTAGAAGACACGACGCCGAACTCGCCCTTGCGCGACTTTGGCCGCGGTCTCGCGGTCATCGAAGATCGCGCAGACTCGCTCAACCGCTTCCTTCAGGCGTACCAGCGGCTCTCCCGGCTACCCGCTCCCATCCTCTCGCCCACTCCGCTCGAGCCGCTCCTCACTCAGATCATTCAGCTTGAGACCCGTCTCCGTGTGCATCTCGCCGGTGGGCCGCCCACCGCTCTGCTCGCGGACCCCGACCAGCTGCAGCAGCTACTCATCAACCTGATTCGCAACGCCGCCGACGCCGCCCTCACCGTCTCCCAGACAACCTCTGCCGAACGCACGCCGGAGGTTGTCATCGAGTGGTCCGGCGGCCCGCGTCAGGCCGCTATTCGCATTCTCGACAACGGTCCCGGGCTCGCCAGCACCGCGAATCTCTTCGTGCCCTTCTACACCACCAAGGCCGGCGGCACCGGTATCGGCCTTGTCCTCGCACAGCAGATCGCAACCGCTCACCGCGGCACCGTCACCCTCCGCAATCGTTCCACGTCCCCCGGCTGCGAAGCCGAGGTCCGTCTTCCCGTTCTCCCCTGAACATCGCGCAGCCGGCACTTCATCAGTCTCGCGGTGCGTCGAGCCAAATCGCACAATCGCATGACACTCACGACTGTCGAAGCTTCCAGAGCGGAGTCGCTCTACTGGTTCACGCCACTCGCCAGAAATCCGCCATCCACGACGAGGATCTCTCCCGTCACAAAGCTCGACGCGGCACTCGCGAGAAAGATCGCCGCGCCCACCACCTCCTCCACTCTGCCGAACCGATTCATCGGTGTCCGCATTCGCAGCTCACGCCCGCGCTCCGTCTCATCCAGCAACTTCTGATTTAACGCCGTCCGGAAGACCCCCGGCGCAATCGCATTCACCAGCACGCCCTGCGCGCTCCACTCCACGGCGAGCGACTTCGTCAGTGCACCCACGGCAGCCTTTGAGGCCGCGTACGCCGCCACATCTCGCAGGCTGACAAAGGTATTCAGGGACGCGATGTTGATGATCCGCCCCGAGCCCCGCTCCAGCATGGGCCGCCCAAAGATCTGACACGCCCGCAACGTTCCCGTCACGTTAGTCCGCATCGTGTCTTCCCACGTCTCCTCGGCCACGGTCAACGTCGGCTCACGCTTGATCTTGCCGGCACAGTTCACCAGGATGTCGACCTGGCCAAAGCGCGTCAGCACCGCCTCGCACAGCGCCTCCAGGCTCGACCGCTCCATCACATCCGAGCGCAGCCGCAGCGTCTGTCGCCCCATCGCCTCGATCGCGTCCGCCGCACTGTCCACCTGCTCCTGCCGCCGCGAGCTTGCAACGACATCCGCGCCCGCCTCCGCCAGCCCAATTGCCATCGCCAGGCCCAGTCCCGACGTCCCCCCGATGACCACCGCAACTTTGCCGGTCAGATCAAACAAGCTGTGTCCCATCGCTCCCTCGTGTCTCTCTTAAGCGCCGTACACTTCTTACGCAAACCGGCCGCGATACGCCCACAATCCCAGTCCAGGGTTCGAGACGAAGAAGATCTCCTCGCCATCCACCACGTTCCACCCATCTTGTAGCCGTCGGGGATTGTACTTTGCCTGTACCGTGTGCAGGTCGCCGTACCGGTAGTGGACCGACTGGACCTCCGCCCGTGTCAGATCTCCCGGACAATACGTAATCCTGAACCGGCCCTCGCTCGAGCCGTGAATCAGGTGCGCCGCCGCACTCAGATTCCCTCCCAGCTCAGCGTCCGTCCTCACCGCATCGAGCGTCGCCGGTGTGCCGCAGTACCCGTATCGCCTGATGAGGCGATCAATCCTCTCGTCTTCCCCAAACTCACGCACGCCCGGCGCGAGCACGATCAGCTCTGCGTCGTCCGCCAGCGCCATCCGCGTCCGGTACACACTCTTGTTGCCCAGCCACGTCGACCGAAACTCCTGGGGGTCCAGATACACTACCGCCCGCCTAATCTCGCGCTCCAGCATGACGAAATTACACTTGAGGCTGAGCTCGGCCGCCCGCTCAAAGCACTCGCGATCATCTCCGATATACAGCCCCCGCAGGACCAGTTCTCCCGCCGCATTCTTCCCCACGACAGTCAGCACGTACACAATTTGCGGCAACCCCGGGCCAAAGTGTTCACTCGCGTAGTTCAGCACGCGACGCACCGGCGTCTCGGCGCGTCCCATCATGCGCTCCATGCCGTACACCGCTCCCAGGAAGTGCGAGCGATGAATGCCTTCTACCCCGCCCGTGCCGATCCAGATGTTCTTGGACCCATTCGCCATGCCCACCACCTCGTGCGGCACCACCTGCCCGATCGACAGAATCAGATCGTGCATTCCGTCGCGCAGCAGGCGATTCACCTGCGCCGGCCAGGCATAGTCCACCTTGCCCTCGCTCACCTCGTGAAGAAACTCCGCTGGCACGTCGCCCAGGGTCACCACGTCATTGCGCCAGTCGTGCACGCGAAACAGCTCCCGTGGCGTCTCGCCGAACATCGTCGCAATCTCGCGATCGCTCATCGCCCGATGCGTTCCCAAGGCAGGCAGCACATCCACCAGTTGCTCGCCGAAGAACCGCCACACCAGCTCCGTCAACTCACCCGCTCGCGAGTGCGCGCGAGTAACGTCGGGAGGAATTGCGAGCACGCGCCTCCGGTCCCCGAGCGTCTCCAGCGCCCCAAAGACTGCGTCTCGCACCTCATCGACCGTGAGCTCTGCTTCCGGCGACCCCGCAGCGAACAGCAGACTCACCGCCCCGCCTCCGCACTCCGCGGCGGCAGCTGCAGTCGATTGATGCCGGGGCGCAGCGCATGTGCTATCCCATTCCAGTGCAACGTTCCGGAGAGCCCCTCCGGCAGATCGATCTGCACCGTCAACCCCCCTCCGTCAACAACATACTCTGCCGTGATCTCTCCCCGCGGCGACGGGTAACTCACTGTCAAATGGTGCAGCGATCCCAGGCGCGGCGTAACATCGACCGCCGCAAACTCAGGAGCCGATGGCGTCAGTCCAGCTACCGTCGTCATCAAGTCGATGTTCGGATGCGCGCTCCAGGCATGCGAGTCCGACCGCGTCGGCTCCGGCTGCTCCGCCCACGTCGTCAGTCCGTTTGCAAGCATGGTCCGCCAAGGTGTCAGCGTCTCCAGATACCGATCCCCCATCCCCGCATGCACCAGCGCTCGGGTCAGATAGAACCGAAAGTAGCTCGACGCGACCGACATGCCTTGAGGCACAGGGCGCTCTGTATTAAAACTCCTATCCGTCGCGGAGTAGATGCGCGTCATCACCTCCGTCTGCCGCTCCCGGGGCACCACGTCCAGCCACACCGCCAGTGCATTCGCCTGCTGACTGAAATGCTGCTTCTCCGCCGTGTCCGCAAGCAGCTGCTCCTGCGGTGACCAGAACTGCGCCAGAATGGTCTTCGTCAGCCGCCCGGCCTCTTCCGCGTCCTCCCGGCCCAGCCCTCGATCGCCTAGTGCTTGCTCCATCTCGGCCGCATCCCGCAGCGCCGCGAGATAGAACAGACTGCCCGCGGCACTCACGCCATCGTTACTCGCCGGCGAACTGCCCCCGGCAAACCCGGTCGCCCAGTCGACGAACGGCCACCAGTCCTGCATCTCCGGCAGGCCATTCGCGTCCAGCCGTGCTCGGAAGTAGCTCAGCTCACTGCGCATCGCGGGAATCTGTTGCTGCACAAACACCTTGTCATTCCGGTAGTACCAGAAGTCATGCACCATGCTGATCCACAGCAGAGAGAAGTTCTGAATGACCTGCAGATGCCGCGAAGGATATCGGCTCTGCCCAATCCCCTCCGGTTGTAGCGAACTTCGAAACGCCGTAATCGCCTGTCGTGCCAGCCGGTCGTCTCCAGCATTGGTATATGAGATCAGCGCCTGAATTCGAGTGTCACCCACATATTGCAGCCGCTCCCAGTACGGCGTGTCCATGTACGCGTCGTGGGCGCACAACCGGGCCGTACGCCATCCCACATCCCAGATCGCCGTCAGACTCGCATCATCACTCGCAAAGCGCGCTCGGCGCTCGAACGGAAATGCCGTGAACGCAGCCGTAAACCGCTCCAGGCGCAGTGGCTCCGCCGCCGTCACGACCTCCAGACTCACATAGCGCCACGTCCGCCAGTCCAGCGGCGCGAACTCGCGATGCGCTCCACCATCCGGCAAGAACTCGTCTGCCACGCCGACGAGGTGCTTGCCACCAACCTCGTTACGATTCCCTTTATCTCCATGCTCGTCTACCAGAGCCTCTGCGTAGCGCAGCGTGACATGCGCACCTTGACCACCAGAGATCGTCAACGCGGGAAAGGCAGTGGTCAGCGTCTCGCGATCGAGCAGCAACGTCGCACGCGTATGTGCCGGTATAGAGAGCGGAGCACTCGGAAACGATGCCGCCTCTGCAACCCCGTCGGCATGCACCACGTGTCCCATCTCCGTTGTGGCGTACTCCATGGCCGGAAGCTCGTCGGGCACCAGCAGCCACGAGTTGTTCTCAGAGTTCACACCGCGGCCCACCGCGGTTCCCAACGACACGGCCGGCTTCCACTCGGGCTCGTGTGCCTCCGCTGCCGCGTCGCTCCATCCCCAATCGATCGTCGCACCGTCCATTCGCTCCCCGGGCGAGCCGACATAGTAGAACTCATGCAGTTCGGCCGGTTTAGGCAGAAACGTGATGCCGGTATCCTGCCGCGCCATCCAGGTGCTGTTCGTCGCGGCTGCAGACGCCTCCAACGACTCAGGGTCGAGCACAAATCCAAGCTGCGAGCTCATCTGCCGGATCGGCGTCGCCGTGCCGCCGTTCCAGACCGTCGCCGCCAGCACGTTTCGGCCCGCGTGCAGCATCGGCGCAAGATCGTACGTCTCATACCGCCAGTGCTGCACATCACCGATGGCTGGACCCTGCCCTACCCGCATACCATTCACGACCAGCAGAAACTGATTATCTGCTGAAACATGCACCGTAAAGTGTGAGGGAACGCCGTCCAGCACCAGCTCTTTGCGCAAACGCAGCACCGCCTGGTCATGCGCCGGTACACCTTCCCCGGTGATCCATTGTGCACGCCCGCTCAGACCGTGCGCGACCGCGCCAGATGGGTCGCCCTGCACTCTGGGCGAACCTTGCCCCATAGCACCAGACATGCACAGAAAAAGCGCTAGCAACGGAGTAACGGCACGCAACATAAGAGGATTCAAGTGCCTCACTCGAACGTTGTCAAACCGGCTCTCATGTCCTCTCCTGGTTCAGCATCGGGCGCCGCTCACGATCTTCCAGCGGAGATCCCGCCGTCGTAGCTCCTGCGCTTCTACTAAACTCTCCCCATGTCCCGCTCCGCCCGCCGCTGGTGCGCTATCGCTTTACCCGCACTGCTCGTAACGGCAGCTGTCGCCCAGACAATCACACCGCAGATGCAGGCGCTCTATGAGCGCGCACGCGGTGAGCAGGCGACCGCTCCAGAGGCCGCTGTCGCCGACTACCGCTCTCTCATCCATCTCGCCCCCAAGCTCGCCCCCGCCTATAACAATCTTGGCCGCCTCCTCTTCAACCTTGGCCGCCTTCCCGAAGCCGTAGACGTCCTCCGCCAGGGTCTGGCCATCGATCCGGAGATGCATCCGGCCGAAGCTTTGCTCGGTGCAAGTCTCTTTCAGATGGGCGACAGTGCGGCCGCCCTGCAACCGCTCCGATCTGCCACCCAAGCGATGCCGAAGGATCGCTTCGTTCGCCTCACGCTCGCCCGCGCTCTGCTCGCGCAGCATCAGCCCGAAGCCGCCGCGAGCGAACTCCGCACGCTCACGGAGCAGGACAGCAGAGATCAGGAGAGCTGGTACCTGCTCGGGAAGGTAGAGCTCGATCTCTCGCAGGCCAGCTTCGCGCACGTTCAGCAGATCGATCCGAACTCACTACTCGCCCACGAGCTCGCAGGCGAGATCATGGAGAGCCTCAACAACACACCCGGCGCCATTACCGAATATAAGAAGGCCATCTCGCTCGCGCCCGCCGACCCCAGTGCGCTCAGTCATCTCGCCAACATCTACTGGGCAACCGGTGACTGGCCCGAGGCGCGATCCGCCTATGAAGCGGTGCTCCACGTGACACCTACCGAGTGCACCGCACATTGGAGGCTTGCCAAAGCACTCAACGAGCTCGCGAGCCCTGAAGATACCGTAATCGAGCAGGCTCAGCTCGCTATCACAGAGTGCCCGCGCCTCGCGCCTGCTTATCTTGAGCAGGCGCGCGCGCTACTGCGGAAAAATAGTCCTCGGGAGGCGATCGCCGCGCTCAAGAGCTCTGAGGCGATCACGCCGGACGAGCCTTCCATTCAGAGCCTCCTCGCGCGCGCTTACCGCGCCGTCGGAGAGACGGCGCAAGCGAATGCCGCCAGTGCCCGCTTCGCCGAGCTCGAACGCGCCGAGCATGCAGCCGCAGAACATCGGGCGGCAGAGGTCATGAACGCAAACCATTAAGCTCCTTCGCGCCTGCGATCACGACTCCGAGCGCGTACGGCATCCGCACGATCCACGCAAGATGAGGCGCGTCGGCAGCATCGTCATCACAGGCGGCGTCCGCTCCGACCGTAACGAACTCTCGTCCGTCGGCTGGAACAGAAGCATCGCCGCGTGTCTGCCGATCTCGTCGACCGGCTGCTGCACTACACTCATCGGCGGGTTGAGCGCGTCTGCGAGATCGAAGTCATCAAAGCTCAGCATCGCAATATCCGTCGGAATGTGCAGGTGTAGCTCGATCGCTGCTTCCAGTAAGTAACGTGCGGTCAAATTGTTCCCGGCGAAGATGCCCAACGGTCGCTTTGCACCCGCGATAGCCTGCTCGATCGCGAGCCTGGCACCGCGAACATCGTGAATGTCGCGTGAGCAGGGCATCCGGCCAGAGCCCTTCATCGCCGCACGATAGCCCCGCAGACGCTCCCGCATGGTGTACAGCTTTGACTTCACCTGCACATGCAAGATCGTCTCGTACCCATGATCCAGCAAGTGCTGCGTCCCCGCCCGTGCCCCGACATAATTCTCGCAGCCGACCGATGGAAATCGAGTGTTCAAGAGCGGTCGATCGATACCGATCACCGGGATGGTCACGCCCTCGAGCTCTTCAAGCAGAGCCGTCTCTTGCAGAAACGACTGCACCAGAATTAACCCGTCCATCTGGTGCAGCATGAGCTGCTGAAAGCTCTCGAGCACACCGCGCGGGCTGTCGTTCGACGCGGTGACGATCAGCATGCCACCGTTGGCTCGGACGACCTCTTCCACCGCCTCCGCGCATCGCGAGAAAAACATGTCGGAGATGCTCGGCACGATCATCCCAATGATCCCCGACGCCGCGCCCTTCAGCCGCCGCGCCGCCCGGTTCGGCTTGTAGTCGAGCTGCTGAATCACCGCTTCGACACGCGCCGCCGTCTCTTTGCTGACGTTCTTGCCCCCGTTGAGAACGCGGGAAACCGTTCCATTGCCCACATTTGCCAGGCGCGCCACGTCACTCAGCTTGGGCAGCTTGCGGGGAAGTCCGTTCGTCGCCTTCGGCAGGAGAGGAGGCATGCAGTAGATCGAGAATATCCCTGAGCTTGTCAAGTGGTCCATGCGCGGCCCGGACAAGCGCCCGGGAACGTCGCTCTCGTCAGCTCACATTCATGAACCTTCCCGCGCTGTCTCCGTCTGTCTTCACCATCGAGCTGCTAAGAAGTTGCAGCATGTCCCTGTGCCGTCTCAAGCGAGATGCTTCGCAGCCGCAATGCATTCGCGATCACCGAAACCGAGCTGAGGCTCATCGCTGCCGCCGCGATCATCGGGTTCAACAGCAGGCCAAACGCAGGAAAGAAGACTCCGGCCGCCAGCGGAACACCGATCGCGTTATAGGCAAAGGCAAAGAACAGATTCTGCCGGATAGTCCTCATCGTCGCTGCGCTCAGCTGACGCGCCTCTACAATGCCGCGCAGATCGCCCCGCAAGAGCGTAATCCCGGCCGACTCGATCGCCACATCGGTCCCTGTTCCCATGGCGATCCCCACGTCCGCTGTCGCGAGAGCGGGTGCGTCGTTCACGCCATCTCCCGCCATTGCCACGATCGCACCCTTCGCCTGGTAGGACCGGATCACCGCCGCCTTGCCCTCAGGCAGCACACCGGCCTCGAACGCGACGCCCAGATCCTCCGCTACCACCCGCGCCGTCGTCGCACTGTCGCCCGTCACCATCACCACCCGTAGCCCCTCCGCCTTCAACGCGCGAACCGCCTCGGCCGTCGACGCCTTCATCGGATCCGATACCCCGACCAGCCCCGCCGCCCTGCCCGCGATCGCGATCAGCACCACCGTCTCTCCTCGCCTGCGCCTCTCCTCGGCCGACGACAGAAGCGGCGTCGAATTGATCCCGAGACCGTCGAGCAGCGCCGCGGTACCGACCGCGATCTGCCTCCCTGCCACACTCCCGCAGACACCCTGTCCTGTGATTGACTGAAACGCCTCCACCTGAGCCAACTGCAGCCCACGCGCCTCTGCACCCTTGACCAAGGCGGCCGCCAGCGGATGCTCACTCGATCGCTCCAGACTTGCTGCAAGCGCTAGCAGCTCGTCCGTGTGGAAACCCGCCTCGGCCGCCACCCAGCTCAGCGTCGGCCTTCCCTCCGTGAGCGTTCCTGTCTTGTCGATCACCAGCGTATCCACCGTGCCAAACCGCTCGAGCGACTCCGCGTTGCGGAACAGGATGCCTGCCGCCGCCCCGCGCCCCGTCCCTACCATGATCGCCATCGGTGTTGCCAGCCCCAGCGCACACGGGCACGCCACAATCAGCACCGCAATCGCGTTCACCAGCGCGTGGGCAAACTTCGGTGCGGGCCCGGCCAAGGACCACACCAGAAACGTCGTCACCGCCACTACCATCACCGCCGGCACGAAGAGTGATGCCACCCGATCCGCCAGCCGCTGGACTGGAGCCCGACTCCGCTGCGCCGCGCTCACCATCGCCACAATCTGTGCCAGCATCGTCTCAGCGCCCACACGCTCGGCCCGCATCACGAAACTGCCCGTGCCGTTGACCGTGCCGCCCATTACCCTCGCCCCAAGAGCCTTCTCGACCGGCACCGGCTCGCCGCTCACCATCGACTCGTCGACCGCGCTCTGCCCCTCGAGCACCACACCGTCGACAGGTACCTTCTCCCCCGGCCTCACTCGCAGCCGGTCGCCTACCCGTACCTGATCCAGTGCGACATCGGCCTCTTGGCCAAGCACGTTCAGCCGCCTCGCCAGGCGCGGCGCTAGCCCCAGCAGGGCCCGCACCGCCCCTCCCGTCTTGCTGCGCGCCCGGAGCTCCATCACCTGGCCCAGCAGCACCAGTGCGACGATGACAACCACCGGCTCGAAGTAGACCGCGACCTGCCCACCCGCGCCACGCATTGAGATCGGAAAGATCATCGGCGCCACCGTCGCCACCACACTGTAGAGATAGGCCGTCCCCGTTCCCAGCGCGATCAGCGTGAACATGTTCAGACTCCGGTTCACCACCGACTGCCAGCTCCGGACAAAGAAGGACCCGCCGCACCAAACTATCGCCGGCGTCGCCAGCGAGAACTCCACCCAAGCCCATACTCTCGCCGAGATCAGGTGCTGCAAGGGCATCGATGGCATGACCTCTGACACCATCAGCAACAGCATCGGCGTTGCGATCACCATGTTGATCGCGAACTTGCGCGTCACCTCCACGAGCTCCGGACTCCCCGCGTCCGCTGTCGCCTCCCGCGGTTCAAGGTCCATGCCGCACTTCGGACACGCTCCTGGCTCCTGGCGTACCACCTCCGGATGCATGGGGCACGTGTACTCGGTGCGTGTCTCAAGCGCAGTTGCCGCAGCCGGCTCAAGCGCCATGCCGCACTTCGGGCAGCTGCCTGGCCCCATCCGGCTCACCTCCGGGTCCATGGGGCAGATGTACTCTGTCCCATCCGCTGTCGGCGAAGCATGCGTCGGCTGCTGCAGCGTCCTCGTCTGCCCGAGATAACTCTCCGGGTCAGCCCGGAACCTCGCCGCGCATCCCTTCCCGCAGAAGAGGTACATCTTCCCGTCGTGCTCTTCGATCGACGCGGCCTTCCCGCGCTCGACACTCATGCCGCATACCGGGTCGAGGCCGCGCTCGTCCTCCGTCGCTGTTGCAGTGCCGTTTGTCGTCTGTCTCACGGCTGCAACCCGCTCTCGAAGAGATTCACCTGCGCGTTCGGAGCGTTCAGATCGCGCGGCATCACTGCTTCACGCGGCATAGCAGATCCGCGCATCACCGGATCGGCTTCTTCCGGGCCCTCCAGCCCTCCGGAGTACAGGAAACCAACAAGCGCGACATAGCTCGTCTGCGCGCCTTCAAGCGCCTGCAGATACGTCACCTCGGCGGTGTAGAGCTCATGCTGCAGGGTCAACACGCGCGCAAACGATGCATCCATCAGCCCGTACTGTTGCGTCATCAGCACGTAGGCGCGCTGTGTCCGCGGAAGAATCTCATCCCGGTACCGCGTCGCGATCAATCGCTCGTTGTGATACACCTCACGCACAGCAGCGGATCGATCCCGCAACGCAAGCTCGACACGCGTGAGCTCCTCCTGCGCTCGCTCCACGGCCGCCCGATCCGCAGCGACATTGCCCTGATTGCGATCAAAGAGGTGTAGCTGCAGCCCGATCTCCGCGTAGCCCACCAGCCCGACACGACTCTGCGGCGTGTCCAGCGGCTCGTTATCCTGCGCAACGCCGCCGCGCGCCGTGATATCGGGCACCGAATCGCGCCGGGCTCGCTTCAGCTCTGCCTCGGCTCGGGCGACTCCCGCCTCCGCATACCGCACCGCGGGACTCTCGGCCAGCAGCTTGCTCTCAAGCGCCGCATCAGTCTGGTCCTCCGGCAGGCTCTCTAGATCGCCGACCACCGATCCCATCGGCAGCTCCGCGTCACCCACCGTGGATCGCAGTCCCTCCCACGCGCGCCGCAGCGAGTTCTCCTCGACCCCTACCGCGATCAGCATCTGCTGTTCGGCGACCTCCGTCTGGAGGATCTCCGTCTCGTCCGCCTGCCCGGTATTGCCCAGCTCACGCGTATAGGCAGCCGTGACATGCGCGATTCCGGCGAGATCGCGCTTGATGTTCAACAGCTCCTGCCCCGCCAATACCTGGTAGTACGCCTCCCGCGTTGCATTCAGCACGCGATACCGTTGCGCCTCGCTCGCCGCCTCGGTCTGGTGAATAGCTTGATCCTCAATCTTTCGATTCAATCCCAGCTTGCCCCCTGTGATGAACGGCTGATCGATAAAGAATCCCTCTTTCCCGGAGCGGTAGAATCCACCGCGAATCTCATCGCCGTCGTACCCGATAGTCGGATTCGGAGAGAGTCCCACCTGTCTCCGCACGCCCTGTGCCGCCTCAAGGCTCCGCTGCGCCTGGGCGAGCGTCGGGTTGCGCGCCAGCGCTCTCTGCTCCAGATCCTCCAGCCGGTACACCGGACCCTTCTCCGGAGACTTCGATCGCCCGATCACGGGCAGGTGCGGCAGTACATGCGCAATGGGGTGCATGTGCATGGGCGTCGCCCCCTCACCGCCCTCCGCCGGCGGAATCGTGGGCTCCGTGATCGGCTGCTCAACCGCCGGTGCGCTCTGCCCTCCCGCTGGTCTCCTCCCCGCCGGCTTCATCGTCGTACCTTGAGGCACCTTTTTACCGGGACCCATCGTCATGCCCGGACTCATTGGCATCTGCGGGTTCATCGGGGCCGCGTGATCGTGCTGCATAGGGTCGGCCTGCTGCTGCGCGAAACCCGGGCCAGCGAAGATCATCGTTGCTACGCAGCCAACAGCAGTTACAAATCCAAAGCGCATCACAAGTCACTCCTTTCTGGGCTGTCCTAAGCTCACTCGCCGTGAGGATCCATGCCGGACATGTCGTGCATCGCAGGCTCAACCGTCGGCAGGATCTCTCCTCGCCGCGTCAGCTCCATGATCTGGTCATATCGATCGGCGGGCAGCACCCGCACCAGGTTCATCATGCCCATCATCATGGCGCTCCAGTTCGGTGCCAGGCCCGTGTTCTCGGGCTTCGCGACTGTCTTAGCCGCATCCATGCCCATGTCCATAAATGCGTCCTGCGGAAACCCCTTCACCGCATTCGCATCCTCTGCGATCGGCGCATGATGAACGTGCTCGACCCCGACCGTGTCCGCGAGCGTCTGCATCTGCATCAGGGTGCGATCGTCCGTCTGATCGGCCGTGTTCATCATGCGATCGCCCATCAGATCTATCATATTGTTCATCATGTGGTGCGGCAGGTGGCAGTGCAGCATCCAGTCGCCCGGATTATCGGCCAGGAACTCGATGTTCCGTGCCTGCGCCACGCCCACCAGAACCGTATTGCCTGGCCACCAGGCCGTCTCCGGAATGCGCCCACCCTCCGTCCCGGTCACCTGAAAGGTATGCCCGTGCAAATGGATCGGATGATGATCCATCCCGATATTTACAATGCGGATCCGCACTCGGCTGCCCTGCCGCACGAGCAGCGGCGTTGTACTGGGCGCGCTCTTTCCATTCAGAGTCAGCCAGTTGTACTCCATGTTGGCGCTGTTCGGCACCGTCTGATTCGGCAGTACCGCCCACTCCTGCAACACCAATCCGAAGTCATGATCCACATGCGGCTCGTAGGCCTTCTTCGGGTGCATCACAAACAACCCGATCATGCCCATCATCTCCTGCATGGCACCGTGCGCGTGGTAGAAGTAGGTGCCATCCTGGTGCAAGGTGAACTCGTACACAAAGCGGCCGCCCGGCGCAATCGGTCGCTGACTCACATACGGCATCCCATCCATCTGCAGCGGCACCTCGAATCCGTGCCAGTGCATCGAGGTCGACTCCGGAAGATGGTTCTCGACGATGATCCGCACCCGGTCACCCTGGTTCACCTGGATCGTCGGCCCCGGCGAGCTACCGTTGTAACCCCAGCAGTCCAGCGTCTTCCAAGGCGAGATCTGTCGCTTCACCGGCTCCGCGGTTAGGTGAAAGACCTTCACTTCGCCGTCCATCCTGTAAGCGAGATCGGCGATATCCGGCGTCACCACGGGGATGCTGACCGCCACACGATCCGCACCTCCCCGACTCGCCTTCAGCTTCTGTGCGGAAGACTGCGGCGTCGCCGCGCGCAGCCTCTCCGTTGCCAACAGTGAGGCGCCCAGACCTAGTGCACTCTGTAAGAACGACCGGCGATTCGCCATACTCTTCCTCAGGAACTCCCTTGCAGGGAGCCCGATCCGTAGCTGGATCGAACGGGTGCATCCAGACATGAAGTTCGGATCACCGGGCGCAAACAACATATGCAGCCGCTCAGCGAAGTGAGCAGTCGCGCATCGCCGGTTGATCGACGTCGTAGAACGAGCGAAATGCTGCTCTAAATGCGAAGAGTCTGATGGAAAGGAGGCGCCCACCGTGTCCCAACCGGCGGCCTCTCAGTCGTTCCCCGCTGAGACCACATCTGCAGGAACGGTTCATCCATCACGGTCGCGACACCCACGACATGAGAGAGCCCCGCCTGCACCCCCGTCTCGGCCTCGTCTTTCAGTACCGCCAGCGACTGCTGCCCACAGGAGAGAGGCGCACATCCTGCTGCATGTATCGCTGAGAACACCAGACTCGACCCACCCTTCTGCGCACCCGTATGCATGTCGCAATGATCCATGCCTGTCATCGCACGCGCGTGTCGCTGCAGAACCGTTCCTTCACGACAGCCAAGCCCAGATAGCCCGAACGCACAGCGCAGATCGCAGGCAAGCGCGAGCGAAGAAACCGACAGCAGCAGAACCGCCACCACCGCCGCCACCGCCGCTCTCATCCGCATAGATTCAGAGTACTCCTGGAGCTTGAACCACAGATGACCTGTCTGGGCAGAGATGAGCTAATTTCACGCACAACGCGGACTGTTACTGCAGATGTGTGACTCAATCGAGTTAAAACAACCTGAGACTGGCGCTAGCAACATGCATCTCCCCCGGGTTGGAGCAGCCGTGGGTCGCCGGCGAAGCCACGCGTAGAAGATAGGTAGTCCACCCGGGCGTCGCCGGAGCATTCCCTCCAGACGACACCACGGGTTAGAAAGGAGCGGTCTAGAAGTGGAACCCGATCTCAGCCGTCAGCGCACGCGGCGTTACGTAGTGCGTTCCGCTGAAGGTAGAAAGGAAGTTATACAACGTGTACTTATTTGCTAGATTGACCGCCGAAAGCCGACCACTCCAGTGGTTCTTGTCGCCGCCGAATAGATTGTCGTCTCCAATGGAAAGATCGTATAGGTTGCGATGCTCGATGCGGGGCGTATTCTTGTCATCATTCTCCGTTCCGGGAGCCGGAAGGGCGAGAAGATTTGACGTGAGTTCGGAAGCAAGACACGCGCTGCCCGGAGCGCCAGGAATACTCGGAATCGCTGCGAAGGGCGTCGCCTTGACACCGTTGCACACCAGCCCAGCCTGAAACTGCTGGTCGGCTGAAAAGTGGCTGAGGTCAATCGCGGGCTGCCCATTGATGAAGATGGACGGGCCTCCGTTGGCCGGATTACAGCTGCTGTTAGGGTCAGTCACGTTGAAACACGGCGCCGATCCTGCCGTCAAACCGCTGTCATATCGCCAATTAAAGCCTATGTAAGGGCCATGTTTGAAGGGGACTTGGTACTGCAGGTGAGTCGTCTGGTTGAACCGTTCATCATGATCGATACGAAATGGGAATCCGCTCTGTCCTACCGTCGCGCCCGCCCCGGCAGATTGTGGCGGAAAGAATCGGGCAGCCACGGAAGACATCACAGCAAAGGCTGACACATTGTGAAAACTGGGAACGTCCGCACGCAGCGCAAAGCCAGGGATCTTCGAGTTATGCCAGTCAATGGGGAAGGTGATAGGGGTATTTCCCAGTACGCTGAAGTCAAAGGCATTATGCGTATACTTCCAGATGTAGTCGCCGCTGACCACTAAGTGCTTTCCAAACCCCTGCTGCAGTCCGGCGTGGAACTCATTGCGAAATCCGGGTTGAAGAGTAGTTGACACACCCGGAGTGCAAAGAAGGAGAGGGCTAAGTATCTCGCTCCCGCAGCCTACACTTGAGAGCACCAGATTCTCATTGAACGGTGTCTCTAAAGTACGTGCATACGAGACGCGCAAGACAGTTCCCGTCTGTTTAACCGAGTATGCGGCACCTAACCGTGGCTCCGCCTGACGCTGAATGGCAAGACCGTTGTACAAGTCTCCACGAATGCCAAGATTAAAGACCCAGTTGCCCGCCTTCAGTTGATCCTGAAGGTAAAGTGCAAGCTCCTTTACATCCGTGTGCCCATCAAAACGGAATAGACTGCCGCCACGGGTTAAATCGTAGGGCAGAAGAGCCGGGTTGAAGCTGCCTCCGAGCAGTGGATCATTGGAGAAGGCGCCGCCCGCTGTGCAGTTGACCGGCGATGCAAACCCTGCCACTGGATTCCCTTGACTATCGACACACGGTGAATTAAAGGTCGGATTTACGATTCCAAGGCTGTCATGCTCATCAAGAAACGTTTGCCCATACACAGCGCCGAACTTATACGAGTTCCGGCCTTTAACATAGGACAGGTCGCTATGCACTCCGGCGTTCAACAAGGTACGTAGTTGCGAGATGCTCTGGTTCTGATTGACAAAGAAATCAGCCAGCGGATTATTACTCGGATAGTAGTTATAGTTATCTCGCCGGACATAGGGAGCAAAGTTAAACACTGCGTTCGCTCCTACAATACGAGTGTATGTTGGGGCGATATTAAATGTCTCGATCTTACTTCGCTGATCGGAGTTGCCGACATTCCCAAAGACAGGAGCACCTCCCGTACCACCCGAGATGACGTTAGAGACATTCAGCTGATCATAGGAGTTGGGTGTCTGGAACCAGGAGCGACTGTAGGTGAGGTTAAGGTGCACCGAGTCCTTTGTGGTGAACTGTCGATCAACGCGGTCAAAGAAGTTCTGTTCATTTCCTTTAGCGTGAAAGACGATAAACTCCGCGGGGTCGAGAAAGCGCCCCGTGTTTAGTCCATCCGCCTCAAAGAAATTACCCCAACGATCCTTACCATAGGCCACATCAAAGGAAGCCGTAGCGGTTCCGAAGGTGCCGTATGACGTGGTGATGCTGCCCGTCGGTTTCGTTACACCCTCCCCGGATCGGGTCGTCACGTTGATGATCAGGCTGGTTTTATCCCCGTACTCCGCCGGCGGCGCACCCGAGATCACCTCAATGGACTGGATAGAGTTCGAAGGGATCTGATTCGAGAACACCTTGCTTTGCTGATCGGTGATGGGCTGCCCGTCAAGCGCAAACGAATTCGACGCGTGATCTCCCAGACCGTGAAACAAGCCGTTCGAATCAGCCGCAACGCCCGGCGAAGACAATGTCACCAAAGAACTTAGACTCGACGACGGAGTCTCGAGCGGTAGCTTGTCAAAGAGGCCACGGTCCAGATCGGTGTGAAACGTCGGATCGTCTTCAAGCAGATCACCAGACTCGACGTTGACGACCGTTGTGGACCCACTAATCTTAAGAGAAGCGTTATATGTGACCGGCACAGTCGAGCGTATGGCGACATCCTGGACAGCGGGGGCGAAGCCGGGAGCACTGACAGTGACATGGTAGGGATTGAAGGGAATGTTGGTGAATTCATACCGCCCGCCCGCATCCGTCGTGCTGCTACGGGTATAACCGCTCACCGGATTCGAGAGCGTCACTACGGCATTGGGAACGATCGCGTTCGACGGATCCATGACCAGACCGGCAAGGGTACCCGCGTTGCCTGCATTCTGTGCCGGTAGCGTCGACACTGCCAACATGGAAAGCAGCAGCATTGCCACGACCCAACCACCAAGTCTGGAGATCTTCCGTTCGAACGACGGTACGATCTGCACAATAAACTCTGAAATTGACGATGAAAAAGACGAAGGACCGCTCGCGGCATGCCGCAACGACGAGTGCATACACTGACCCCCTTGAGACCGTAGAGACTGTTATCGAAACGCTTCTAAGCGAGAGCGGAGTCGACCAGGGGTGGGGGACGGATAAACGCGGTGCGTACAACGATGCGAGAGCCCCGAGTCGGTTCGCCGATAGTAACGGAGCCGATCAAACGGAGCACAAAGCCGGTTAGCCAAGCTGGCTGGCTCGCGGCCGCGACGTGAGCCGTCGCGCAGATCTGACAGTGTGCCGCCGCACTCACATCCCCCGCGCCTCCAGGGTGAGTATGTGCCACCTCGACCGTCATGAACACAGCTAGCATGAACGCCAGAAAGCCAACGAAGACTCGGCCGAATTGTGTCCACTGGCGCATGCGAAGAAGAGACGGCAACTCGAAACCTGCTGGGAGGCTCTGAAGTGCTTGTCTTCCATAATGCCGGGGCACAAACAAAGAGTCAATCAAGCCAATCTCTGCAACGTCGACCGGGCATAAAAGAGGCCGCCTCTCCAGCGGAGAGGCGGGTCAAGAAGCGCATCTCCCGCTCATGCTGGACAGTGTCTTCCTCCACTGCCCAAATGGTGGCGAGTCGCCCGGCGCCCCTTCGAGCCGCTGTCAGGAGTGCTCTTCCCGATCGCCTCTCCTCAAAGAGTACTTTGGGTCGATGTCGAGACGTGCCACCTCCAGCAAGAGCCAGAAGCAGACTCATCAACACCCAAGATGCAGCTTCCAAGCGTATGGGCTGCAGAGCAAACTTCGCGTTGCGAAAGTAAAAGCCCGGATTCACAGCCGTCCTGCGCTGTAAATCCGGGCTTGGACAGTTAGTGACGACGACTTAGAACGACGCCTTCAAAGCAAACTGGTAGAGGCGCGGGTTGTAATTTGGATCGAAGTTCGTCACCGTACCGAACGCCGGATTGCCAAGTTGAGCGTTGCCGCTTCCCAAGGGGATGATGTAGCTCGGCGTGTTGCTAATGTTGAAAGACTCCGCCCGGAACTGAAGGTTCACCCGTTCATAGATCGGAAAGTCCTTGAAGAGGGAGAGATCCACGTGCCGATAGTTCGGCCCGAACAGCGAGTTCCTCGAAACGTTGCCGATGGTCCCGGTAGGCTGCGGGGCAAAGGCGGCGGTATTGAAGAACTGAAACAGAGACCGACTACCGCGTGCATCACCGATCTGATTGGGACGATCCCTGCCTCCACCATTGTTCGGCACCGCGCGGTTCCCAAACGACTCAGTCACTGCCTGACCCGTTGTCGGGTCCGTAAAGCTCGTATTGTCGTTGTTGCCTCCACCGTTCAAAATGGAGAACGGCTTACCACTCTGCCAGACCGAGATCGTGTTGATTGACCATCCCGCAAGTGCCTGCTTCCTAATTCCCGTGAAGCTCTTGCCATACTGGATCTGGTAGTTCAGAGACAGCGCGAAGCGGTTCTGGATATCATTCTCCGCGATGCCATACTCCGTCGCCCGCAAGTTGAAGGGATTGGCGTCGCTGAATCCCTCCTGGTCGCCCTCTTGTGAGAAGCCGGTGTTGTCGCTCAGGCCCTTCGCCCAGGTGTAATTCGCGTCAAACGAAAGTCCTTTGGAGAAGCGGCGCTGAATGGAGGTCTGCAGACCGTTGTAGTTGGAGATGCCCTCACTCTGCACCAGACCAACTCCGCTCAGATTGCCAGTGGGGAACTGCGCGTCAAGGCGACGCGGCCCGCTGTTAGCCCGCATGACTGGATTTGGCAGATTGCCGAAGTAAGCAGGGCTTGTTGGATTCGTACTGTACGGTGCAGGCTGGTTGATGTCATTGATGACCTGCGGCAAGTGGTGACCAATGTTCCCGACGTAGCCGATCTGGAGGACGTTGGGTCCAAATTGCTTCTCAACCTGCAAGTTGAATTGGTCGATAACGCCAGACTTGAAGTTGAGAGCCTCGGCGCCAAATGAGAGCGGGTTGATGTTCTGAAGATTCGAGACGTCTGGAACGGTGGGAAGAGGAAGGCCTTGATCGAAGGCGGCATATGCCGCGGCGCACACAGGATTACCGACAACGCCACCGTTAGGAGCAGCGGCCTCTATCCTGATGGCTGCGGCGGACTGGCAGTTCGGCTGAAAATTCGACAGGAAAGGAACATTCTTCAGGTCGGTATTTGAGGTGTAGTTTCCGGGAAAGTAGCTGATGCCGAAGCCACCGCGGAGAACTGTAGTGGAGTCAACCGAATACGCAAATCCGAGCCGAGGCGCGATGTTGGAGTAGTCAGTGGAGATTCCAGCGTGACCGTCCACACCGTTCGTGTTGGCAACCTTGAGAGAGCTGCTAACCGTTGTCGGTGTTTGAGTAAGAGCTTGGAAGAAGTCGAAGTTGGACAGACGGTTATGCGCTTCAGTGAAGGGCGTGAAGATGTCATACCGAATACCGTAGAGCACAGTCAATTTCGGACTAACCTTCCAGGAGTCCTGAACGAAAAAGCTCGGCTCATATGTTCGATAGTCTGGAGTGGCGGTGTTTACTTGCCGCTGCTCGCCGCTGAAAGCCCCTGCCAGCGAGGATGCAACACCGTTGTCGCGCTGCTGCGTGGGTGTTCCGACCGAGTCAGTCTGCAGACCAAAGGTGTACTGACCTGCAACGTAGGGACTCTGCGTATTGCGCGCTTGGCGGCGGATGTAGCTTACGCCAAACTTGATGTTGTGATTGCCCTTAGTCCAGCTTACGTTTCCGAGATACTGAAACGTGTTGTCAATATCCTGCAGAGGAACGTAAGACCCGTCTCCGATATCACTCAGACCAGGAAACCCGATCGGGGTCAAATTGGTGGACTGGCTGTTCAGGTTTGTCGCGAAGGAACCCGGATTGCTGCCTTGGACAATCGAGTCCGCGGAAGTGGTGCCGTTGGAATTAAGGGGCAAAGAAAGGTTATTGATACGTGTGAAGGCCGCTCGCAAATCAATCACGAGATTCGGGGTGAAAATATGCGTGAAGCCGAAGCCGTACTGCTGGGCGGTGTCGGTCGCGGGTCCGTCAAAGTCAAATTGACCGCCGCTGATCTGTAGCCCGGTCGCGGCATTTGTTCCCAGGCCGGGAGGCGTGAAGGTGTTGACCTTGTTGTAGTCGTAGCGACCGAAAAAGAGATTGTTCGCGTTTATCTTGTGATCGACGCGCACGTCGAAGCTGTTGGACGACTGCGTGCGATTGGGGCTGGTAATGTAATTGTTGGTAAGAGCGCCTGCGCCACCTGCGTTTGGTGCTGGATACAGCTTCAAATACGCGAGTGCGATCGGGTCCACCGGTAGACCTTGCGTGCCATTACCGGCCGCAAGAAGCGCCTGTGGCGTTCCGCCGTTGATGCTGTTCACGTCGTTGTACTCGTTCTGCGTTAGCGTGGTCTTAGTGTAGGTCAGACCATTTACCTGACGCAGCCCCTCATAGTCTCCGAAGAAGAAGGTCCGGTCTTTGAAGACGGGTCCGCCGACGCTACCGCCAAACTGATTCTGCCGCAGCTCCGGCTTGCTGCCAGTGGTCTGCAGCACGTTGCGCGCGTCGAAGATGTCGTTACGGAAGAACTCATAGGCAGAGCCATGAAACTGATTGCTCCCCTGCCGAGTGATGATGCTGACCACGCCGCCAGCCGTTCTCCCGGCCTCTGCGGTGTAGTTGTTCGTCTGAACAGTGATCTCCTGAATCGCTTCCACGATCGGCTTCACACCCGTGGAGCCGATGATGCGCTCATTGTCGTCGATGCCGTCAATCGTAAAGTTGTTCAGCGTGTCGTCCTGGCCGTTGACCGAGAAGCTGCTCGTCTGTCGTCGATCGTCCGGTCGGCCGCCGCTCGTCAGGCCGTTGCCTGGACCCTCGTTGGCACCAGGCACAATCTGCACCAGCTGCACAAAGTTGCGGCCGTTCAGCGGCAGATCCTGCACCGCCTGCGCCGTTACCGTAGAACTCACCGTGGCACTGTCCGCCTGGAGCAGCGGCGTCGACGCCTCAACCGTAACCGTTTCGTTCGAGCCGCCAAGGCTCAAGCGGGAGTCTGCGCGCGCCCGATCGCCGGCCTCGACGGCAAGATCATCGATCGTCGTCGCCTTAAAGCCCGACGCCTCAATCCGAACCTGGTAGTGTCCGGGCGGCAGCAGCGTGAAGACATAATCGCCGCTTCCATTGGTCTGCAGCGTGCGTGTCTCATTCGTTTCGATGTTGCGCAGCGTCACCTTCGCGTTCGCAATCACCGCACCCGTATTGTCCGTAATCGTCCCGAGGATGTCCGACGTCGTCAGCTGCCCGTGTGCCGGCGAGCCCGAGAGCGCCAGCCCAACACACGCGATCAGCACCGCCATCATCCCGCGCAGACGTCCGAAGCGTGTGCGTGTGGCGGGTTGCGCGGAACCCGAGTATCTCAATCTGTCATTCGCAATCATTGATAAGCCTCTCATAGATCGAAGACCGTCTGTGCTCTGACCGCTGGCGTGTCCACTCAGGCGGATGTGCACCCGGACTTTGATCACGCACCGTAGCAATGTGGAATAACGATTTGCAAGCGCCGGAGCGTAAAGAGTAAACGTATTGACCTAAACCGTTTTATTGCAGTAAATTCAATGCGTCAGGGGTGCCGTATCATACCCCTTATGCGTGGCGGCCACCGCCGCGCGGACTCGATGACGCAGCAGAGCGGGCCGTCTAGCTATGAATCTTGAGATCGCAGAGGAAGTTCAGCCGCAAGACGAGATCCTCCTCGAAGGCACCATCTTCAGCCGCACCGCACTCCTCCAGCAGCTCGATCGCCTGATCGTCAGCCGGCACTTCCGCAACAGCAAACGTTACCCTGCCCTCCTTCGCTTTGTCGTGGAACAGACCCTCACCGGTCACGGCGATGAGCTCAAAGAACGGACCCTTGGCGTCTGTGTCTTCGATCGCGAACATGACTACGACACCAACGTCGATCCGATCGTCCGTGTGACGGCAGGTGAGATCCGCAAGCGCATCGCACAGTACTACCAAGATCCTCTACACGACTCCGAGATCCGTATTGACCTGCCCCTCGGCTCGTACGTGCCTCATTTTGCCGTCTCCGGGTTAGCTGCCTCGGCCGTCACTGCGGCCGTACCGCCGGATCCAGTGCTGGAGCGTCTTCCCCCTCCTCCTGCCCCGCTCTCCCTTTCAGAGCCCCTGCTCGCAGAGTCATCGGCCCTAGCCATCCCGAGTGCTCTGCCTCCTCGCCGACGCAGATGGTCCTTGCCCATCACCCTCTCGGTCATCTCCCTCCTGCTCGCTGGAGCCGTGGCTCTCGTTGTTCTCCGAACGCTTCCGCCTGGCGAACCTGTCTCGGCGATCGAAGCCACGTGGCACCCCGTCCTGTCCTCCCGGGCACCTGCACTCGTTGTCCTCGGTGTTCACACTCTCGACAGTAACGGCCACGACATTCCGCCCAACATCAACGCCAGCTTCACGCGCGACCAGCAGCAGCAGGAGACCATGCTCTCCGCCATGATCAGCCGGGACATGGTGCCCATCAGCGACATCGTCAGCTACAGTCAGTTCACGGACCTCCTCACCCGTCACGGCCACCCGTACACCACCAGACCGTCTACAGAAGCCACCGTCGACGAGCTGCGCCACGGTCCGGTACTGCTCATCGGTGGTTTAGACAACGTCTGGACGATGCGCTGCGCCGCCAAGCTGCGTTACCGCTTCTTTGCCAGGACCATCGTGGATAGCGGCATCATCGACTCCCAGCACCCCGCAACCGCCTGGACCTTCGACAACTCGCAGCGCGCCCTCGGCAACTCCCGTGACTACGCACTGGTCGCCAGCTACTTCGACCCGGAGATCGAGCAGCGTGTCGTCATCGCCGCCGGCATCGGCAAGACCGGAACCCAGGCGGCGGCCGAGTTCCTTACCAGCAACCGCTACCTCCAGTCCTGGCTCGCCGACTCCCACCTGCAGCGCGATCGCAACGTCGAACTCGTCCTCTCCACAGACATCCTCGACGGCCGCCCCGGGCCGCCGCACATCCTCGCCAGCTACGCCTGGTAACCCCCACTGCTACGCCTCAATCGGCGTCTCGATCGCCACTGGCGCCGCCTGCTTCTCGAGCGCCTTCAACGTCGCCTTCGCCAGCGGCCGCTCATGCAGCAGCAGCTCCGCCGCCCTCACTCGGGGGTTGGCATGGAACCATCGCTGGAAGGCATTCATCTCCAGCAGGTTCGTGATCGCCAGCAGACTCATCCCTTGGTGGTGCGCCATCCAGGACCGCACCAGAACCGGCTCCTTGCCATTTATATAATCCGCGGCCTCGTAGAGCCCGTACTCGCCCGTCCAACCCATCCCGTGCATCCGCCGCAGATTCGCAATCGCCTCCTTTCGCCCGAAGTTCAGCGCCAGAAACGTCGAGTACGGCGAGATCACCGGCCCATCCTCGGCTCCATACTTTAGAGCCAGCGCCGGCACCCCGAACGCCTGGTAGCCATACCGTCCTTGCGGATCCATCTTGCCCATGCCAGACTCCGAAATACCCCACGGAATCCCCCGCACGTGCGCCCGCTGGATCGCCACCGCGTTCTCGAGCGTCCTCGCAATGAGCGTGTCCGCGTAGCAGCGCATCCACAGCGTCGGCATCAGGTACTCGAACATGGTTCCCGTCCACGACAGCAGCGACGCCCGCCCATTCACCAGCACATGCGACCGGTCCAGCCGGAACCAGGACTGCTGCGGGATGTCCCCCTTCGCCACCGCGAGAAAGAACGCGATCCGCGCCTCGCTCGCCAGCAGGTCGTAGCACGCCGAGTACAGCTCGCCCGTCGCCCCGTCGTAGCCGATCGACAGCAATTGCCGCGACTCCACCAGCAGAAATCCGTACTCCATCGCATCCGCGTGCCGGTCCGCCGCTGCCGCGATCTCCTGCACCCCTCCGATCAATCCGTCCAGCCGCTCCGCCGCTCGCTCCAGCGCCTCGTGCATCTCCGCCGCCAGCGCATGGGCCGAGGACTCGTCCGCCGAGGCCGTCAGCAGATCGCCCACCTTGCGCCCGAGATGCCGCGCATAGTTCGCCGCCTGCTGCAACGACGGCATCTCCTCGTGAGCCGGATCCGCAAAGTGCGGCATCTCCGTCATGGGCGCAAACCGCGGCTCCAACCACGGCGCATACTCCTCGACCATCCGCACCAGCGCCGCCCGCCGCGCCTCCGCCTCCCGGACGTACCAGCTCTCCGGTCCAGCCGCCCCGTCTGTCGCTCCCCCAGCTGCAGGAGCCAGCGTCAGCAGCCATTGCACCGCGGCCCGTAGTCCGCCCATGTCGTGCGCCGCAAAGCTCGCCGGCGCCGCCTCTTGCGCGCCCATTCCCGCCAGCTCTCGCACGTGCGCAAGCGCCTTGAAGCTCGCCGCCTCGAGCAGCGGCCGCTTCAGCAGCGCCACCGCACCCCCATGCAGGCTGTAGAGCGACGCCGCAAGATTGCCGCTGTCCACCGCCGACACGATCCGCGGCGCAATCGGCTCCAGGGTCGCAATGTCGTACCAGTTGTAGATGTGCCCGCGCTGCTTCTCCAGACGCTCATACGTCGCAAACGTGCCCGTCGTGGCTCGCGCAAACTCCGGCAGTGTCAGGTACCCCAGCTCGAGCGCCGCCTGCCGCGCATTCAGCAGCATCCCCAGGTTCGTCGGCGAGAGCTTCCGCACCTCAAACGTGTTCCGCTCCTCCACATTGTCCGGAATCAGCCAGTGATTCCGCTCGCCGCCGAACTCCGCGAAGTAACGCCAGATCAGCAGCGCCTGATCCTCCAGGAATCTCCGGTCCGATCCGCTCAGCGGCCCCAACTCTCGCCGTGGCGAGGCGTTCAGCCACGCCGCCAGCGCCGGCGACAGCGCCCACACCAGCAGAATCGGCGTCGCCACCAGCAGGCCCACGCGATGCCCCGTAAAGAACAGCAGCACCGCAATCGCCATCGCCAGCAGCGGTGTGATCTGCAGATAGAGGTCCAGCGAGCTCCGCTTCGTCTTACCCTTCTCCGACTGCGCCGCCGTCTCCCACTCCAGCAGTCGCTTTCCTGTCACAAACCGCCGGATCAGCGACCGCGCGATCGCGTCTACCGAAAGCAGCGTCTGATGCGGCAGAAACGCCAGATTGATCAGCGTGAAGCCGACCGACGACACAAACGTCCCCAGACCCTCCATCGCCTGCGCCCCGCTCGCCTTCAGCAGCGCCCGACCCAAATTGAAGGCTAGCTGCACCAGAGTCGGCAGCAGCAGCAGCGTCAGTGTCACCAGCGTCCAGTACACCGGCCCGCCCGGCAGCGAAAACCAACCGCAGACCAGCAGCAGAAACGTCACCGGCTCCACCAGCGACCGCCGCAGATTATCCAGAATCTTCCATCGTGAGACCGTGCTGATCGGGTTCGGTGTCATGCGCCCGGACTCGTCCGGCACCGAGCCCGACAGCCACTGCACAATCTGCCAGTCCCCGCGCACCCATCGGTGTTTTCGTCGCGTGTGCGCCGAGTGGTGCGACGGATAGTCGTCGATCACCTCAATATCCGTCACCAGCCCCGCCCGCGCATACGCCCCTTCGATCAGATCATGCGACAGCAGCGCGTTGCGCGGGAACCTGCGATCCAGCACCTGATGCAAGATCGAGACCTCATAGATCCCCTTGCCGGTAAAGATCCCCTCCCCGAACAGATCCTGGTACACATCCGAGACCGCCCGCGTATAGATGTCATACCCCGTCTCGCCCGAGTAAAGACTCGCCAGCCGCGATCGCGAAGCCGACGACACGCTCACTCCCACCCGCGGCTGCAGGATTCCATACCCCCGCGTTACGATTCGTGACTCCGGGTCGACGATCGCCTGGTTCAGCGGGTGCGCCATCGTCCCAATCATGCGCGCCGCCGTCCCCCGCGGCAGCTGCGTGTCCGAGTCCAGCGTGATCACGTAACGCACCGCCCGCAGCACCTCCGTTGGCCCCGCCTTCACCGGAAAGCTGTCGTAGTCGCCCAGGATCATCTTGTTCAGGTCAAGCAGCTTGCCCCGCTTGCGCTCCCATCCCATCCACACCCCCTGCCGGGAGTTGAAGACGCGCAGCCGGTGCAACAGCAGAAAGCTTCCGCCCCGATCCCGCGCATACTTGGCGTTCAACTCATCCGTGATCCGCACCGCCAGCTCCACCAGCGGATCGCGGTCCTCCGGCTGGGGCCGCGACGTTGAGTCCGGCAGATCCGTCAGCAGCGCGAAGTGCAGATTTGGATCCGTGTTCGAGAGATACCGCGCCTCCAGGTCCTCAAACATCTCCCGCACTTGGTCCTCGCCCAGCAACAGCGTCGGCACCACCACCAGCGTCGTCTCCTCCGCCGGTATCCCGTCCGTCAGATCCAGCTTCGGCAGCGAGCGCGGCCGCAGCCACGCCGAGACCGTATTGTTTACCAGGTCCGCCGCGCCCTGCGTCGCCGGCAGCAGCGCCAGAAAGAGCGTCCCGATCACGTACACGAACGTGTGCCGCGGCACCAGCGGCGCGATCACCGCCACAATCAGCACCAGCGACAGCACAAAGATGCCGAGGATGTAGAACTCCTCGTTATTGGTCAGCAGCACCCGCCGGAACCGCTCCGAATACGGCATGTGGTACCCGATCTTCTGCTCGAGCGCCGCCCCGCCCTGCTCAAAGAGGTAGTACCCGATGTGCGAGATCCGCCGGTGCAGCCGCGGGTCCGCCACCGTCCGCCCCGCCGCCAGCCGCGCCAGCTCGAGCGCCGCCTGCGCCGTCTCCACCTCGCTCGCGTCCGCGTGCGCCGCCAGCTCCGCCACCCGCTTGCGGTAGCTGTCGCGGTTCTCCTCCTCCATCCGCCCGAACACCGCCGCCGGGTCCGCCTCCAGAATCGCCTGGAACGGCACCAGCGGCTCCAGCACCTCCTGCCACTCAAACTGGTTCAGCCGCCGCAGACTGTGCAGCGGCGCCGAGAACGGCGACTGCTCGATCGGCGGCATCGGCCCCGCCGCAAACACCTCATCCGCCCGATCGAGGATGAACTCCAGCTGCGCCAGCTTCAGCACCGCCGGCAGCAGCAGCACCTCCCCCAGCAGCAGCGTGTCATGCGCCTGCACCGCCCGCACATACACCGCCAGCGACTCCGCCGACCAGATGCCCTTCGCCGCCGAGAGATACCCCTCGCCGATGTTCATCACCCGCGGAATCGTCTCGCCGTTCACCAGCTGCACGTGGGGCAACTCCTGCAGATCGCTCGTCGCCGCGCCCAGGCTCTGCAGCACCCCTTCGAGCGCCCGCGTGCTCTCAAGCAGCTCCAGCTGCGGCGTCAGCTCATCCTTCTTCGCGATCGCCCGCGCCGCCCGCAGCCGCTCCCCCAGCCGCACCTTCAACTGCTTCAACCGCAGCGGCAGGCTGTCCTTGGCCAGCGTCGCCTCCACTCCGCGCCACTCCGCCGCCAGCCGCACCGCACTCGCCCGCAGCTCCGCATCCGCTACCGCCGGCCGCTCCGGCAGCCGCTCGGCCGGAATCTCCGGGACCGGCGCCGTCAGGGGAACGATCTGCTCAACCGCAGTGTGCTCTGCGAACTCCGCCATCCGTTATCCTCAATCCTGTCACCCGCTCGCGTGGCAGTCGCGTCCGGCAACTTCAAAACGAAACGCTTGCGCGCAGGGCAGCAGGGGTCCTCTTAACGATAGCTCGCCGCCTGCATCTCGAACATCTCCGCATACAAGCCGCCCGCCGCCATCAGCTGCTGATGGTTACCCTCTTCGGTAAGCCGTCCGCCGCTCAGCACCACAATCCGGTCCGCCATCCGCACCGTCGAGAACCGGTGCGAGATCAGCAGCGCCATCTTCCCCGTCGTCAGCTCCGCAAACCGCTCAAACACTTCAAGCTCGCTCCGCGCATCAAGCGCCGCCGTCGGCTCGTCCAGAATCAGCAGCTGCGCATCCCGCAGATACGCTCGCGCCAGTGCCATCTTCTGCCACTCCCCGCCCGAGAGCTCGACACCGCCCTCAAACCGCCGCCCCAGTGTCTGGTCGTACCCGCCCGCCAGCTTCGCCACTACCGTGTCCGCCAGGCTCTTGTGCGCCGCCAGCTCGATCTCCGCCTGGTCCCCGGCCCGCTCCACCCGGCCGACCGCGATGTTCTCCCGCGCCGTCATCTCGTAGCGCATGAAGTCCTGAAAGATCACCCCGATCTCCCGGTGCAGCTCCTCGAGCGTGTACTCCCGCAGATCTTTGCCATCGAGCAGAATCTCGCCCTCGGTCGGGTCATACAGCCGCGTAATCAGCTTCACCACCGTCGTCTTGCCCTGCCCGTTCTCCCCGATCAGCGCCACCCGCTCGCCCGGCTTCAGCGTGAACGTAAAGTCGCTCAGCACCCGTCGCGTCGTCCCGGGATACGCGAACGACACATTGCGGAACTCGAACCCACGCCGGATCGGCCGCGGCGCCGCCAACCCGTTCGGCTTCGACTCCACCGTTGGCTTCATCTCGAAGAACGCGATCAGGTCCGTCAGAAACAGCGCCTGATCCGCAATCCCCGAGACCGTCGAGAATACCTGCTGCAGGTTCGAGCTCGCCTGCTGAATCGCCGTCGTCAGGAACGTGAACTGCCCGATGTCGTACCCGCCATGCACCGTCCGGAAGATCACGTAGATATACGCGCCGTAGTACCCCAGCGTCCCGATGATCCCCAGCAGCCCCCCCACAATCAGCTTCGACCGCGACAGCGCCACATCCTCGCGGAAGATCGCGCTCGCGAGCGTCTCAAACCGCTCCGTGAAGAACTTGCTCAGTCCGAAGAGCTTGACCTCTTTCGCCCCCTCGCGGCTTCCTGCCACCTGCCGCAGATAGTCCATCTGCCGCTTCGCCGGCGTCTGCCGGAAGTTCTTCGCGTACCCGAGAAATGCATAGTGTGTCTCCCCCAGAAACGACGGCAGCACCCCCAACGCCAGCAGCAGCACCAGCCACGGCGACGCCCATGCCAGCGCCGCCGAGAACGTGAGCGTCGTGATCACCTGCAGGATCAACCGCCCCATCTGCTGAATCATCGCCAGCCGGTCCGTCGCCTGCACCCGCGCCCGCTCCAGCCGGTCGTAGAACACCGGGTTCTCATACGTCGTCAGGTCCAGCTTCGCCGCCTGGTCCATCACCCGCACGCTCACATACTGCGTGTAGCTGTTCGCGAGCAGCGCGTCCGTATAGTCGATCCCCCGCGTGATCAGCCCCAAACCGACGTTCAGCACCACCTCCGCCGCCACCAGGTGCCAGAAGTCGATCGCCATCCGCCGCCCCAGCATGTCGACCGTCTGCGCCGAGAGCTGCCCGCCGCGCAGCACCCCTGCGATTCCGTTCACGATGTACTGCGCCACCTTCGCGATCGCGAACGGCATCGTCGCCGCCACCACCCGCAGCACCAGCCCCCAGCTCACCGCTGTTCGGCTCGACTCCCACAAAATGCGCAGCACCGGCGGCAGATTCTTGAGCGCACGCAGACGGTCCAGCCACGGATTCTCGTTCGTCATCAGCTCTCGCGCAGTCGCAGAAAGACCGTTTCTCTCGCAGTCGGTGTGCTCGCAGTGTAAAGCAAGCTGTCGTATGCACCGCCCCTTCGCTCCGGTTGCGACGCCGCCGTCGCAACGCACCGCTTGCAATCGATCGCGCTCGACACGCAACGTACTTGGCCTGTCTGTTCCCCCGCCGAAGTCACCCGACGAGCAGTCGGCCTATGCGGGCGGCCCACCCGCGGTCGCGGCCGCCGCTCTTCCCTTCGCCCGCCGCGCCCGCACCACCATCACCTCCGACACATTCTCTTCCACCCAGTTCGTCAGCGCCCGCACGTGGTCCGCAACCTGCCTTCCCATCGGCGTCAGGCCGTACTCCACCTTCGGCGGAACCGTCGGGTACACCGTCCGCAGCACAAATCCGTCCGCCTCGAGCGCCTGCAGCGACTGCGCCAGCATCTTGTCGCTCACCCCGCCAATCGTGCGCGCCAGCTCCGAAAACCGGTGCGTCCTCTCCAGCAGCACCAGCAGCACCAGCGATCCCCACCGCGAGGTCACATGGTCCAGCACGCCCCGCGAGGGGCAATCGGCGAGGTACACATCGCCCCGGCGCACCCTCTTCCGTCCCGCGAGCAGCTTCGCCTCCACCATCATGACAGTAGCTTACCTCAAGGTACGTACTTACAAAAAGTTAGCGACTTCGATAGCCTCAGGTCGTAGCAGGAACAGGCGACAGCCCGTTCACCACAGACTCTCCAAAGGAACCCTTCCATGATCGTTGTCACCGGTGCATCAGGAAAGCTCGGCCACCATGTCATCCAGCAGCTCCTTACCCAGCTGCCCGCCTCCGAGATCGTCGCCGCCGTGCGCTCTCCCGAGCAGTCGCAGGACCTCGCCAGCCTCGGCGTCCAGCTCAGGCACGCCGACTACGCCCGGCCCGGCACCCTCGCCGCCGCCCTCGCCGGCGCAGAGAAGCTTCTGCTCATCTCCTCCACCGCCCTCGGGCAGCGGCTCGAGCAACACAGCGCCGTCATCGACGCCGCCCGCAGCACCGGCGTCAAGCTCCTCGCCTATACCAGCATCCTGCGCGCGCACACCTCCACCCTCGCCCTTGCCGCCGAACACAAGGCCACCGAGCAGTACCTGCAGGCCTCCGGTCTGCCCTTCGTTCTGCTCCGCAACGGCTGGTACCTCGAGAACCACACCGAGACTCTCGCCCCCGCGCTCGAGCACGGCGCCATCCTCGGCGCAGCCGGCGACGGCCGCTTCGCCTCAGCCTCGCGCGCCGACTACGCTGGAGCCGCCGTCGCCGTCCTCACCACCCCTGGCCACGAAAATAAGACCTACGAGCTCGCCGGCGATCGTGCCTTCACCCTCTCCGAACTCGCCGCCGCCGTCTCCACCGCCGCCGGCAGGCAGGTCGTCTACAACAACCTTCCCCCGCAGGCCTACGAGGCCGCACTCACCGGCTTCGGCCTGCCCGCGCCCCTCGCCTCCGTCCTCGCCGACGCCGACGCGAACGCCGCAAAGGGAGAGCTCGAGAGCACCGCCACCGACCTCAGCACGCTCCTCGGCCGACCCACGACCACGCTGGCCACCGCGCTCCAGGCGGCACTCCAGTCATAGCCGCCAGACCGATCTACGGCACCACCATCATCGCCTTCAACGGCAGCTCGCGCGACGAGCTGCCCGCGGAGACCGCATACGTCCCCGGCAGCAGCGTCCACGCGTCCGCCCCCGCATCCCACACCGAGAGGTACATCGGATCGATCGTTAGCGTCACCGTCTTCTGCTCGCCGGCTGCCAGCGGCACCCGCTGCCACGCCACCAGGCGCCGGAAGCGCTCCCCCGACTCCGTCGGCAGCTGCGCATAAAGCTCCACGATCTCCGTCCCTGCGCGCTTGCCCGTGTTCTTCACCGCCAGCGTCGCCGCCTTCGCCCCGGCGTTCACCTTCAGGTTGGAGTACGTGTACGTCGTGTACGAGAGCCCATACCCGAACGCGAACAGCGGCTCCTTTCCCTCGGAGTCAAACCACTTGTAACCAAACCGAGCACCTTCCGTATAGTTCGCCGGAAAGCTCGCCGTCCGCACCTGCTCCACCCAGTGCGTCGACTCGCCTACCCCGTTCGCCCCCGGCGCGTCGAAGATCTCTGGATGCGGCAGGTCCGCCTCCGTCCGCGGAAACGTGATCGGCAGCTTGCCCGAAAAGTTCACGGTCCCGAACAGCAGGTTCGCGATCGCCTCGCCCCCTCCAATCCCTGGGTACCACGCCTCCACCACCGCCGCCGCGCCCCCCACCCACGGCATGGACACCGGATTGCCCGTCACCAACACCACCACCGTGTGCGGATTCGCCTTCGCCACCGCCGCGATCAGCTCGTCCTGACCGTGCGGCAGCGCCAGTGTCTTCGCGTCCGCGCCCTCGCTCATATACTGGTCCGCGACCACGATCGCCACATCCGCTCCCTTGGCGAACGCCGCCGCCTCAGCCGGGTTCGTCCCTTCGTTGAACTCAACCCTCGCCCCCGGAGCATGCTCGCGAAGATACTTCAGCGGCGCCGATGGAAAGTACACCTCGTGCCCCCATCGCGTCGGCTCTCCCGGATGCACCGGGTCGCCGCCGGGCGCGTCTACCTGCGCCGACCCGCCGCCTGACAGGATCCCCTTGTCCGCGTGTGCCCCGATCACCGCAATCGATCGCACGGTCGCCGCCAGCGGCAGCACACCTCGATCGTTCTTCAGCAGCACAATCGACTCCTCCGCGATGTGCTGCGCGTCATCCCGACCCCGGAATGGGTCAACCACCGTCCGCGGCAGCGACGGATGATCGTACGCGCCCGTCGCAAACAGCGATCGCAGGATCCGGTGACACATGTCATCCAGCCGCGCCTGCGGAACTTCGCCTGCCGCCACCGCCCGCTGCAGCGGCTCGCCAAAGTACTCAGACCCCGGCATCTGCATGTCGAGACCCGCATTCGCCGCCTTCACCGTCGAGTGCGTCGCCTCCCAGTCCGAGACCACAAACCCCGGAAACTTCCACTGCTCCTTCAGCACGTGCGTCAGCAGCCACGGCGTCTGGCACGTCCAGTCACCCTCGAACTTGTTATACGAGCACATCACCGACGCCGGATGACCGATCTTGATGCCGATCTCAAACGCCAGCAGATCGCTCTCGTGCGCCGCCTTGCGATCCAGCTGCACATCGATCACCGTCCGCCCCGTCTCCTGGTCGTTGAAGGCAAAGTGCTTGATGTCCCCCATGATGTGGTTCGACTGCACTCCGCGGATCAGCTCTCCCACCGTCGTCCCCGCCAGCACCGGGTCCTCGCCCGCATACTCGAACAGCCGCCCGTTCCGCGGATCGCGCGCCAGGTTCGTTCCGCCGCCGATCGACTGCGTATACCCCTGTGCCCGCAGCTCGCGCCCGATCACATCGCCATACAGAAACGCCGCGTCCCGGTCCCACGAGCTCGAAGCGCCCAGCACCGACGGCAGCAGCGTCGCATACCGCGACTTCAGCGCCGCCATCCGCGCGCCCACCGCGGAGTCCGCCTGCTGAATCGACGGAATCCCCAGCCGCGGAATCCCCAGCACCTGCCCCGCGCCCCCGTTGTTGTCCGCCGGCACCGGATCGCCCGCCCGCAGCACGCCCCATCCGATCCCGTGCACCAGCTGGATCTTCTCGTCCTGCGTCATCGCCTTCACCACCAGCGCGGCCCGCTCGTCCGGACCAAGCGACGCATCGCTCCACGGATGCGTCTCCGGAGACTGCGCCGGCGTTGCGGTGGAAACAGCAGCAAGCGCGGCACACAGCAGAGCCGCCAGGTGAAGACGATTCATGAACACTCCCTCAGGTGCAGCAAACCGGTGCAGCAAACAGCAGACGAACCCGACGTGGCGAAGACCGAAAGAACCAGCTCTCATCGTCCCACGACATCGATCCTCGCACGACTCGCAAGCGCGTCGCCTGTGCGCGTCAGTCTGCCCGCGCTCTCGGACCACGCCAGGTGCTCCACCTGGAACGCCCCACGCTCATACTCGTACGTACGTCCGTCGTCACGATACAGATCGAAGGCCCCGTCCGCCCCCGGATACACCCGCACTGACACCACCGCCTGCGCCTCCGCCGTGCTCTCGACCGCAGACCCCAGTGGCAGAATCGACCCCGCCCGCACAAACACCGGAATCGTCTCGATCGGCGCCGCCGCCGTGATCCTCTGTCCGCCGTGCAGCCGCTCGCCCGTCCAGAAGTTGTACCAGTCCACCCCCGCCGGTAGGTAGACCGAGCGCGTCGTCGCCCCCTGCTCCGTCACCGGCGCCACCAGCAGCGCCGGCCCGAACATGTACTCGTCGCCCAGGTCCGCCACCTTCGGGTCCGCGCCGAAGTCCAGAAACAGCCCGCGCATGAACGGCGCCCCCGTCTCATGCGTCGTGTGTGCCATCGAGTAGAGATACGGCATCAGCTCATACCGCAGCCGCAGATACCGCTCCAGGATCGGCTCCGCCGCCCGCCCATAGCTCCACACCTCGTTGTGCACGCGGCTGCCATGCGAGCGGAAGTTCGGCTGAAACACCCCATACTCGAACCACCGCGTATACAGCTCCGGATAGTCGTCGTACCCGCCCACGTTCTCGCGCGCGTCCGACGGATCGAGCAGCGGCGGATGATCCGGTCGGTGCACCGCCGGCAGGAACTGCCATCCGCCAATATCGGTCGACCAGTACGGCATCCCTGACGCGACGAAATTAATTCCCGTCGGCACCTGCCGCCGCAGCGTATCCCAGCTCGGCGCAATGTCCGACGACCAGAAGATCGTCCCGTTCCGCTGCGCGCCCAGATACGCATCCCGCGCCAGGATCAGCGCCCGCTCCGGCATCTCCGCCCGCATGCCGTCGAAGAACGCCGCTGTGTGAAACAGCGGGTACGCGTTGAAGAACTCCGTCCCCGGCCCGAGGTGGAAGTAGGATCCGTTCGGCGGAAGGTCCGGCTCCGTCTCGTCCGCCCAGAAGCTGTCGAACCCCTTCGCCACGTAGCTCTCCCGAATCGTCTTCCAGTACCACGCCGCCGCCGCCGGGTTTGTCGTGTCGATGTCCGACCCCGCCCGGTCGTACGGCAGCCCGTCGGTCGGCGTCCCGTCCGCCATCGCCTCGAACCACCCGTTCTTCAGAAGCATCCCGTAAAACCGATCCTCCGGCACAAACCGCGGCCAGACGCTGATCATCGTGTGGAAGTGCATCGCGTGCAGCTCGCGATTCATCGCCGCCGGGTCCGGCCACTTCGCCGGGTCCAGGTCCATCTGCCCCATCACCGTGTAGTGGAACCAGTCGATCACCAGGTCGTCGATCGGCAGGTGTCGCTCACGATACCCGCGGGCGACCGCCATGAGCTCCTCCTGTGAGCTGTACCGCTGCTTGCTCTGCAGATATCCCAGCGCCGACTTCGGCAGCATCGGCGCCGCCCCCGTCAGCAACCGGTAGCCCCGATAGATCTCGTCATAGCTCGCGCCCGCAATCACATAGAAGCTCACCCGCTGCCCCACGTCCGACAGCCACGTCGTCTGATCGTTGAACCCAAACGAGACCGTCGTCCGCGACGGGTTGTCCCACACCAGTCCATACCCCTTACTGGTCACCACAAACGGCACACACACGCTCTGCCCCGCCGGCGCGTTGTAGTCATGCGCGCACCGCAGCGAGTGCCCCCGCCGGTCCAGAAATCCCTCCTGGTTCTGCCCCAGCCCATAGAAGTGCTCGTCCGGCGGCGTCCGAAAGCTCGCCCCCACCTGGTAGAACGCATCGTCCTGCGGCCGTCGTTCGTTCAGGATCGCCGCATTGCCGTCCTTGTGGTTCGGCACCGACATCTGCCACCCGTTCAGGTGCACCAGCGTCGCGCCCTCCGTCGTCCGGATCTCCAGCCCCACCCCGGGCGTCGATCCGTTGAAGAACTTCGCGATATCCGCCTCCGTCCCCTGCGGCGGCCTCCCCTTGGCAGCCGCCGCCACCGTCACCACCAGCCGCGCCGACCGCAGCACCTCTCCGCCCGCGTCCTCACTCGCGCGCCAGCCAGCCGCATCCGGCCTCGCCACAAACCCCGGCCCCGGCCCTGACACCGCATCCGCCCGCACCAGCGACAGCGTCACCCGCACCACATTCGGCGCATACGGCTCCAGCATCACCGTCGCGCCGCCTCGCTCCAGCACCACCGGCGTCTGCCCCCACGCGACCAGCCCCGTCATGGCCAGCCCCGCGGCCATCGCGAGCCCGCGTATCCGCACCCCGGTCCGCCCGCCCGCGCCTCGCCTCCTGCTCACATCCCGCATCCGCCCCCTTCGCCCACCGGCGCAGACCCTTGTACCACGTCACGCTCGCGCCCAAGCTCGAAGGGCTGCGTCCGCCTGCCCCAGCCCCGGCCCTGGCGCAATCCCCCAACCGTCGCCGCCCCTTGACTTGCTAATCCGACCCCACCCCGGTAGCATCCAACCCAAGAGACCGTCCTGCAAAGCAGGTGTGGCGATCCACGCTGGTTGAACCAACATTCATTGAACAGGGATCTAGCTCGTAGACATGGCTCGGTGTGCAGTGTCCGCCAGTCCGGAATGCCTAAAGAGCCACGGCCGGATCCCGCCGTCTTAGGACGGGTTCACCGGCGCTTCGCTGCACGGCCCCGCGGGTCGGTCTCCGACTCACCTCACACCCTCCGCGAACCCCTGCGGCCCGCACGCCCATAGCCGGTCACAGCGGTCATGACACACCGCCTGCCTCGTCCGAGCCGGCGCGTCCTGCATCTCCCCTCGCGCCTCCCGTCCCGCCCACCAGCCTCCGCGTCGTCCTGCACGCCGCACCTGCCGTAGACTCAACTCTGCGCCCGTGCACCCCATCCTCCTCCACCTCGGCCATCTGATCCTCCCCACCTTCGGCCTCCTCGCCGCCGCAGGCCTCATCGCCGCGCTCACCCTCTCCGAGCGCACCGCCCGCCTCGTTCATCTGCCCCCCGATGCTCTCTGGAACGCTGGCCTCTTCACCGTCATCAGCGCCTTCCTCGTCTCGCGCCTGCTCCTCATCGCCACCAGCCTGCGCAGCTTCTTGCACTACCCGTTTCTCCTCCTCACCCTTCCCTCCCTGACGCCGACCGGCCTCCTTTTCACCGCCCTCGCCACCTGGATCTACCTCCGCCGCCGCCACCTTCCCCTGCTCGCCGTCCTCGACGCCTGGGCGCCCTGCGCCACCCTCCTCTGGGCCGCGCTCGCCCTCGGCCACCTCGCCGAGGGCTCCGACCCCGGCCTCCCCTCGCACCTCCCCTGGGCCGTCCGCATCAACCCCCTTCCCTTCCCCCAACACCCCGTCGCTCTCTACGCCGCCCTGCTCGCCCTCGCCCTCACCGCTCTCCTCCTGCACCGCCTCCGCTCCAATATCGCCAGTCCCGCCAGGCCCACCGCCCCGACACCCGCCCCCGGCACCACCGCCGCCCTCGCCCTCCTCCTCACCGGCGTCGCCCAGTTCCTCCTCAGCTTCCTCCGCGAGCCCCTCCTCGCCGTCTACACCCCCACCCCCCTCGTCGAACCCCTGCAGTGGCTCTCCCTCGCCCTGGTCCTCGCCGGCAGCCTCCTCCTGCTCACCCGCCCCACCCTGCCCATCTCCGCACCCCACCTCAACCCCGCGCCGCCCGTCCTCCCAACCGACGGCTCCGCCCTCCCGAGTCCCTCCTCTCCCAGCCCCGTCCCGCGATCCCCCCATGCCGTCTAAGAACATGCTCCCCAAAGGCCACCGCCACCGCTCCGTGCGCGCGGAGTACGTCGCCACCCGCGGCGTCACCCCGCCCACCCCCGCCCCGGTCCCCACCGTCGACCTCGACCTCTCCACCCCCGAAGCCGCCCTCACCACCCGCACCCTCGTCGCCCCCGCCGAAGCCGGCGGTCTGCGGCTCGATCAGTACCTCGCCCAGGCCATCCCCACCCTCTCGCGCTCCCGCGTCCAGCTCCTCATCGACCACGCCCAGGTCACCGTCGACGACAGCCCCGCCAAACCCCGCCAGAGACTCCGCCCCGGCCAGCACATCACCATCGCCGGCGCCCCCCAGCCCCCACCCCTCCACGCCACCGCCGAAGACCTCCCCCTCGACCTCATCTTCGAAGACCCGTACCTCGCCGTCATCAACAAGCCGGCCGGCATGATGGTCCACGCCGGCGCCGCCGCCCCCAGAGCCCCGGACGAGCCCGAAGATCCCGCTGCCACCGACCTCTCTTCGGAACAGCCCTCCAACCCACCCCACGACCCGCGCTCCGCCGGCACCCTCGTCAACGCCCTCCTGCACCACTTCAACCACCTCTCCTCCGTCGGCGGCGACCTCCGCCCCGGCATCGTCCATCGCCTCGACAAGCAGACCAGCGGCCTCATCCTCGTCGCCAAGGACGACCTCACCCACCGCCTCCTCGGCGACGCCTTCGCCGCCCGCCAGGTCCATAAGAGCTATCTCGCCCTCGCCCACGGCCACCTCGCCCGCACCGACACCACCGTCAGTCTTCCCATTGGCCGCGACCTCGTCCGCCGCACCCGCATGACCACCCGCCGCGACCCCGCCTCCGCCGGCGTTCGCTCCGCCACCTCCCACATTCACGTCCTCGAGCGCCTCTCCACCCCCTTCGGCCCCTTCACCCGCGTCCGCGTCACCATCGAGACCGGCCGCACCCACCAGATCCGCGTCCACCTCCAGGCCCTCGGCCACCCCGTCGTCGGCGATACCCTCTACGGCGCCCCCCGCCTCCTGCACCCGCAGGCGGCCCCGGCCTCCACCGCCGAGCCCCTCACCCTCGCTCGTAACTTCCTCCACGCCGCCGAGCTTCGCCTCCTCCACCCCCGCACCGGCGTCGAACTCACCTTCGCAGCTCCCCTGCCCCCGGAGTTGTCGAACTTTCTCGCCACCCTCACCTCACCCCCGGCCGCTTCGGTAGAATCAACCCCGTGATCGTTCCCCGCCGGAGCTGTACCTCTCCGCGACGCCTCCTGCTCGCACTCGGCGTCGCCCTCTCCCTCTCCCCGCTCGCCCACGCACCCGCGCAGGCTCCCGATCCCACCCAGCCCTCCGCCGCCCCGCTCTACCCCGCCCGCACGACCGCGAATCCGCCCCGGACGCCGCAGAGCGCACCGGTCCAGATACCGCAGAATCCCCCACCCCTGCCCCCCGTCTCGACCGCGCCAGCCACCCCGCCCGAGACCACGCCGCAGACACCATCCACCACGCAGGCCCCCACCTCCGACCAGCCCATCACGACCATCCGCGTCGAGGCCAACGAGGTCAACCTCATCTTCACCGTCACCGATAAGAGAGGCCGCTTCATCACCGGCCTCCGCCGCGAGAACTTCGGCCTGCTCGACAACCAGCTGCCCCCCGTCGCCGTCATCGGCTTCCGCCAGCAGACCGATCTCCCCCTGCGCGTCGGCGTCATGATCGACACCTCCTCCTCCATCCGCTCACGCTTCCAGTTCGAGCAGGACTCCGCCGTCGAGTTCTTCCTCCAGATCCTCCATCGCAACGACCGCGCCTTCGTCGAGGGCTTCGACGTCCAGACCGATCTCGAGCAGGACTACACCGCCTCGATCGACCTCCTCAACCAGGGCATTCGCAAGCTCCGCCCCGGCGGCGGCACCGCCCTCTACGACGCCCTCTACAAGACCTGCCGCGACCAGATGCTCACCCTTCGCTCCGACGAGGCCATCCGCAAAGCCATCATCCTCGTCTCCGACGGCGACGATAACTACTCCCGCGCCCAGCAGACCGACGCCGTCAAGATGTGCCAGCGCGCCGAGACCATCGTCTACACCATCTCCACCAACGTCAGCCCCTCCCGCGACAAGGGCGACGACGTCCTCCAGCTCATCTCGGACGCGACCGGCGGCCGCGCCTTCTTCCCGACCAAGATCGAAGACGTCGCCGTCGGCTTCAAGAACGTCGAGCAGGAGCTCCGCAGCCAGTACTCCCTCCAGTACCGCCCCGCCGACTTCCGCGCCGACGGCGCCTTCCGCACCATCTACCTCAAAGCCCTCGACCCCCGCTATAAAGTCAACACCCGCAGAGGCTACTTCGCACCCCGCGCCGCCCAGTAGCGCCACTCTCTCCGAAGACGTCTCTTCGCCCAGTGCTCCAGAACCAGCCTGCGGGAGCACTGGTCACTCACCCGGAAGCGGCACGCCTGCAGCGTGCCGGACGCAGCCCCTCAAGCTCGGCGCCTTCACCGCGGACGTAGGTCTGGCAGCCTCAGCGCCGAAGCCCGCCAACACGCGTCCGCCCTCACATCCACCACGAGAGCACAGCAGACTTCCATCTCACGCAACCCGAGCGGCAAGCCTCCCTCGCCCTGACACCTTGAGAGAATCTCGTGTCCACCGGTGACCACCGCAGCAGACCCGACGACCAACTTTCCAGCCACATCCGTGTCTAATGCTCTTGAGGCCACACCGATGCATCATCTCCTCTCCGCGCTCCTCCCCGCCCTGCTCCTCGGCTCCCTCGCCGCGCAGCAGCCTCCCTCCCAGCAGCCGCCCCCGCCGCCGCCGTCCCCCATCTACACCGTCCCCCAGGCCCTCAGCGGTCTCGCCGACCAGCCCGCGACGCACACCGGCGTCACCTTCGACCGCAACCTGCTCGCCGGCGCCCAGGGCCTGCTCGGCGGCGACGCCCGCGCCGCCGCCCTCTCCAGCATCACCGTCGACAGCTACCACTACCCCCGTCCCGCCTTTTACAACCCCGACGGCATGCACGCTATCCTCGCCACCTACGACGCCGCCGGCTGGAGACACCTCGTCAACGCCAACGCCAGCCCCGGTCGCTCTGCCCAGCCAAACTCCGCCATTACCGACCTCTGGCTCCACTTCGCCGGTCCCGACATCGACAACCTCGCCGTTCTCATCCGCGCCCCCCGCGACATGAACCTCATCCAGGTCGCCGGCGACCTTCGCCCCCTCGACCTCCTCCACCTCTCCGGCCACTTCGGCATCCCCCACGTCGATCCCGACGCCGTCATGGTTCCCGCACCCCCGGGCCACTAGAGAACGCGCCCCAACCCTGAGAAGATCGCCGCATGACCTGCCGCGCTCTCCTCCTCACCCTCGTCTTCGCCTCCGCCCAGTCCGCCCTCACCCAGGAACCCACTCGCGCGCCGGACCTCGCCGGCCCCACCATCCCTCCCGCCCGCCAGGTCCCCACCGGCAAAGCCCCCGGCCTTCAGATCAAACTCCTCAAAGACACTCCCGCCGAGAAGGTCTACGCCCTCATCTTCAGCCCCGGCGACGAGCTCATCAGCGGCCTCACCGACTTCGCCACCCGGAACCACATCATCGACGCCCACCTCACCGGCATCGGCGCCCTCTCCGAAGCCACCCTCGCCTGGTTCGACGACAGCAAAAAGCTCTATCGCGCCATCCCCGTCGACCAGCCCGTCGAGGTCCTCTCCCTGCTCGGCGACATCGCCACCGCCAACGACAAGCCCATCGTCCACGCCCACCTCATCGTCGGCCGCGAAGACGGCACCACCCTCGGCGGCCACTGCTTTGAGGCCCGCGTCCGCCTCACCCTCGAGGTCTTTCTCACCACCAACACCCCACCCCTGCCTAAAGTCGACTCCCCCTCCGGCATAAAAGTCATCGACCTCACCCACTAGCCTCACGCCACACCGCACACGCATCCCATCCGCGAACCACCCACCCTGCTGCACAGCACCATCACCTACCAGGAGTATCGGCGCGTGACCATCCCTTCCCGCCCCTTCCCCACCGTCGCCGTCACCACCCTCCTCCTCGTTCTCGCCCTCCAGCTCCTCCACGTCGCCTGCACCGACTCCGCCACCTGGGACGAAGCCCACCACCTCGTCGACGGCTACCGCATCTGGACCCAGCACGACTACCGCCTCAACGCCGAGGTCCCCCCGCTCGTCAAACTCACCGCCGCCCTGCCTCTGCTCCCCCTGCACCTCACCAACCCCGCCCCCCAGGCCGAGACCCAGGCCCAGAACGCCTTCCGCGCCGGCCGCGCGTTCGTCGTCTCGAACGGCGGCGACCGCGTCCTCCTCCCCGCCCGCCTCGCCTGCGCCGTGTTTCCCCTCCTGCTCGCCTGGCTGCTCTACGCCGCCACCCGCTCGCTCTTCGGCACCCCGGCCGCCCTGCTCGCGCTCGCCCTCTTCGTCTTCGACCCCAACGTCCTCGCCAACGGAACCCTCGTCACCACCGACCTCGGCAGCGCCTGCCTTCTCTTCGCCACCGTCTTCGCCTTCTATCGCTACGTCCAGACCCCCACCCCCGCCCGCCTCGCCCTCACCGGCCTCCTCGCCGGCCTCACCCTCGTCGCCAAGTACACCGGCATCCTCATCGCGCCCACGCTCCTCCTGCTCGCCGCCGCCGAAGCCCTCCGCACCCGCAGCCTCCGCACCCTCGCCCGCCACCTCGCCGCCTGCGTCGCCATCCTGCTCTGCGCCTGGCTCGTCCTCTGGACCTTCTACGGCTTCCGCTACGCCGCCGCCCCGCACGGCCTCGCGATCTCCCCCGCGCTCACCCCGTACCTGCAGGCCATGCCCAACCCTCGCGACGGCGTCCGCCTCGCCCTCCTCGCCCGCCACCACCTCCTCCCCGAGGCCTACCTCTGGGGCCTCGCCAACACCAGATACACCGAGTGGGAGTACACCAGCTACTTCTTCGGCCGCATCTATCGCCACGGCCCCTGGCAGTACTTCCCCGCCGCCTTCCTCATCAAATCCACCCTTCCCCTGCTCCTCCTGCTCGCCCTCGCACCCGTCCTCTGGCTTCGCTCCCGCACCCCGCCGCAGCCGCCGGACCACAGCGCGCCGCAACCGCCAGGCCGCAGCACCCTCGCCCGCAAACTCGCCTTCCTCCTCCTCCCCGTCTGCGTCTACTTCGCCGTCATCACCGGCTCCCACTTCGACATCGGCGCCCGCCACCTCATGCCCGTCTACCCCTTCCTCTACGCGCTCGCCGGAGCCGCCGCCGCCCTCGCCCTCCGTCGCGGCCCCGCCGGTCGCGCCGCCGTCGCCGTCCTCCTCCTCTGGCAGGTCGTCACCTCCGCCCGCGTCGCGCCCGACTACATGGCCTTCGGCAACGAGGCCATGGGCGGCCCCGCCAAGGTCCACCGCTACCTCAGCGACGCCAACGTCGACTGGGGCCAGCAGCTCAAAGCCGTCAAGCGCTTCCTCGACACCAACCACATCACCACCTGCTGGTTCGCCTACTTCCCCGACGGCGCCGTCGAGCCCGCCGACTACGGCATCCCCTGCCGCCGCCTCCCTACCGGCTCCAGCCTCGAGTGGCTCAACCTTCCCATGCAGGTCCCGCCCGTCATCGACGGCACCGTCCTCATCAGCGACAGCGATCTCGAAGGCGTCGAGTTCGGCGACGGCCCCCTCAATCCCTACGACAGCTTCCGCGGCCTCCACCCCGCCGCCGTCATCGAACACGGCGTCAACGTCTACCAGGGCCGCTTCGCCGTCCCCCTCGCCTCCGCCCTCATCGACGTCCGCACCTCCGGTGAACTCGCCCACGCCGGCCAGCTCCAGCCCGCCCTCGACCTCGCCACCCGCGCCGCCACCCTCGCCCCCACCTCCGCCATCACCCAGCTCAACCTCGCCGAACGCCTAGCCGCCACAGCCCAATGGCCCGAAGCCCTCCTCCACTACCAGACCGCCAACCACCTCGTCCAAACCATCCGCCCCGACTTAGAAGAGTCCTACCTCCAACCCGCCATCACCACCGGCCTAACCTCCACCCAAACCCGCCTCCAACCACCCCGAGATAAAACAAACGCCAGCAGAAGCCCCTCACCGAATCCATAGCAAGCCGCGCACAAGCCATCACTAAACTCGCTGCTCGCACCTAATTCAGTTGAGGAGACGTCTATCTAAGTCTGGTTTGCCCTCTGCTAAATTATCAGATAAGTAGCTTCTAGCCATCGACGAACTCAGATGAACGGACTAGCTTCTCGTATCAGTCATACCTTTGTCTAGATAAACTCATGGCTGAATAGATTTGTTAGGCTACCGAGATGGCCCTTTCCGCCGACAGTCGAATCATCTTACTTCGAGTAAAAGTCGAACGAGCTAAGCACCATTTCCGTGATCTCGAAAGGGAATTGCTTGCGGCTAAGGGTAGGACAAAATACGTGGTTGTCGATGACTACAACCCTGATACGGGCGAGTTGATGTATTACCCCATGAGTATGCCGGTCTATCCCTTTACCGTGCTCGCAATTGCTGGTGATCTGATTCATTGCCTCAGAAGCGCGCTCGACCACTTGGCATATCAACTAGCTATTGCCGGATCTGACATGACTCCTACCCGCCGCGTAGAGTTTCCCATCGCGAAAGACTGGGATACTTACAAATCAGAGAAGACTCGAAAGCTTGAGGGGATCAGGCCAGAGGCGATAGAAGCAATTGATGGGCTGAAACCTTACAAGGGTGGAAACGAGGTTCTGTGGAAAATCCACGACTTCAATAACATTGATAAGCACCGGTTCATCTTAACCGTCGGCAGCGATGTTTTATTCACTGCTCCTTGGATTGAATCTACACACGAGTTCCTGCTTAGACCAAAGGCACTTAAAGCGGATGCCGCACTGTTCTCCGGTGCTCTTGACGATGAAGAGGAAAATCGCGTGAAGCTCGACATTGCGGAAGCGCTCGGCGAGCCTGAGGTTGAACAGTCGAATGCTTTGCTGCCTTCACTGCGTGCGTGGGTGAAGTATGTCGAAGTTTTGATTATCGCCTTTCGCCCCTTCCTTGATAATAACTTGTGAGCGCACGGGCGTCGCGAGTGCTGCCCGCTGTCCCGTCTAGATACTTAGTGGTCGGAGAGTTCCGAACTCCATGTAAGTATTTTGCCGTTGACAGCTTTGTACGTCGCCAGTATCGCAGCAGCACGACATTTCCGCGAACACTCCTGCAGCCCCGAGCGGCTTGTGGGCCGCCGAATGTCTGGTCCACAGCACACCTAGGAGCGCCCACGTCCATCTCACCGTCGTCGCGCGAAGCGTCGGTATACATCACGGGCACCCTTTCTGGTGACAGCGGTCCTCACGGTCTCATCCCTTCGGCGCCGTATGGGATTTGCGGAATGAGAGCTACCGAAATAGTCGCTTCCCAAACTCTGTAAGTGGAACCGGCCAAGGTCGACCTCTTTGCTCTCGCAAACGGAGCAACTCGACGCAAAGCGGCGGGTCCGTGTAGTTCTTCCCTGACGGCGGGCGAGGACGCATGTTGATTGCTCCCTCGTGAGCGCCACGCGACAATAAGAAGTAGCCCTGTCCCGAACGGGACGGACCACATCTTAGGCGCCCGGAGCCTCAACCGTCCCCTCATACACGCAAGGACACCTCGCGTGCACGCTAAAGTGGTGTTTGTGCACACCAAACGCGCTCGCGTGCCACGTTATATGACACGCTGCCGTGACACGGGTGCCCACCCAAAAACGCGTCCGACGACGCAGAAGGAGTCGACAGCCCGCACGAACCAGGGCCGTCCCTGTACCTCCTAACCATGGCTAACGACTGCATCTTCTGCAACATAGCGGCTGGCACCATCCCCGTCCGCAGGGTCCACGAGGACGACCGGTGCCTCGCCTTCCCCGACATCAACCCCCAGGCCCCCACCCACCTCCTCCTTATCCCCAAACAGCACATCGCCTCTCACGCCCACAGCACCGCCGAGCACGGTCCGCTGCTCGGCCACCTCATGGCCGTAGCCAGCCAACTTGCTCTGTCTGAGGGACTTACAAACGGGTACCGCCTCGTCCTCAACACCGGACCGGACGGCGGTCAGACCGTCAACCACCTCCACATCCACCTCCTCGGCGGCCGCCCCCTGTCTTGGCCCCCAGGCTAGTACGCGTGCCAAAAAGAGACGCCCGGCAGCATCGCCGGGCGTCCCTTAATCTTTCAGCATCAACAAGTTAGCTGTTGAAGTTGCTGTCGTCGCTCTCCTCTTCCAACCCATAGCGCCGCAGCAGGTTCGGCAGATTCTGTGAGAACGCCGATCGCGGCATCACCGTGTCGCACCCCGCCTCCGTCGCCTTCGCCTTCAAATCGCCCTGTAAGTGACTCAAAAAGCCGATGATAGAGGTCGAGCGCTTCAGCTTGTTCTTTAGCTTGGGGATTAGCGTCAACGGCTTCGCATTCGCATTATTGAGATCGAATACAATCAACGCCGGCCGGTCAGCCTCCTCACCGCTCACCAGCTTCTCGATGACTTCCTTCTCGTTCTTCACGAAAGCGACTTTGACGCCCGTCTTGCGCGCCGTCTCCTGGATCTTCGCAAGGAAGAATAAGTCCTCTATAAAGAAGTAGATGCGAGTGGGTGCGTCCTCCGGAATCGGCACCGTGCGACCCTGTGAGTAGTCGATCGGCTGGCTGTCGTTGCTGGTGTGGTAGCTCCGTGACCGCCCACCACTAAAGTTGCCATGCGGCTCGATGGTCGATGGCGGCGCTTCCGCAAAGTTCCCATTCACAACACGGTAGCTGTGATCCATCGGCCCCACGAAGCTTCGCGGTCCACGATCCCGCTGCTGCTTGCCCCCGCTTCCACCCTTGCGTTTGAAGCTATCAGCACGATTCCCAAACTGGTGCGTGTTTTGGTCCCGACTTCCCGCAGCACTCAAACCATTGCCGCTGCCACTGCCGGTTGCCTGATTTCCAGGATTCTCAAAGTGCCGCGGTCGATCGCGATCCCGAAACTTCTTCTTCCATCGTTTCGTCGGTGGACCACCATTCTGATACTGCCCCGGCTGCCCCTGCGATGAGCCTCCATTGTGCCCATGAGTGGAGCTACCCGCCCCGACCGCTTGAAGGTTCAACGTCGGCTGTGATGCTGCCGACAGGCGCGGTCCATCCTCTCCGCTCGCTGAGGTCCCGTTCGTGATGTCCTCGGGGGTCCCTCCGCCGCCGTCTCCGGCAAACTCTCCACCCTTATTCTTGCGCTTCCGCCGGCGTCGCCGACTGCTCTTTGACTGGCCCATGCCGTGGCTTTGACTCTGCGGTTGACCGGTGGATCCGGTCTGCTGCGGCGGCGGTGGGCCCTGGAGGGCTGGTGACTCCGGAACGTTTTGCTCAGTGCTCATGCTTCCGTTTCCTACTTCCACGATGACTTGCATTTTGTAACTAGACTGGTCTCACGCACAGCGCGATTACCCTTGCTGGGGCGTTCAGCGGATCGACCGGCCCACTGCCGGATCCATCGCGTATACCGAAACGTCTGCACCGGAAGAAACACTACCAAGTCGTCTGCTCGAATCGACGTTGTCCCTATTGCGAAGGTCGTGTGTCGGCTGCCGAAGCCCCGCGGCTCGATGCGATTAGCCTGCAACTATCAGGATCCCGTGCTGCAAAGCCGCGCCCGAAGCGACTCACAGCCCACTCGCCTGAATACAGGAGATGCGTCATCCGCGTGCTCTCCAGGGCCACTTACTGATTGAGTCCGTGGCACCCACCGCCGCCTGACACAGTACGTCACATAATAGCGCGCCTTCTTTTCGTTGGCAAGTACAGTCTCATCGGAGACGGTACAGCTATGAGCCAAGCATGATCGTAACGCATCGAAGCCGCCCTTCTGTAGGGGCGGCTTCGATGTGCCTGGCCAGTCACTGGCCTCCTGAAAGTGCCTCTTCTGTGAGAGGCCTGTCTTTCGTCGGCCTCTCCATCTCAGATGGGGAGAGGCTACTGACGACAACAGAGGTGTGCCGCTTGTGTCGCGGCGCAACTCGCCTTTTATGAGCAACTCTGGTGCCAAACAACAAACCTCAATTCGCCAGCAAAGCGCAGATTTACCGCCGGCAATTCTTCTGGAATGTGAAGGTGGTGTCGCCGCCTGCTACCGATTTCGGAAGACCTACCCTCTCTTGCTCTCAGGCTGAACCGCCTATGCTGGTTTGACCCTGCCCTGAGCGCCACCTATAATCTGATTGTTCCGGCGAGCTGTTCGCCGTTACCTCCGTCCGCCGCCTGGGACGATTGTGGTGACGGGTGAAGGCATGGCCGAGGCCGCGCAGTCGTGGAAGAGCTCGTGTCCGGCAGCCGTCTGTCGCCTCTCTCTTCGAGCTGAACGAATCCCACGCAACGAACTCTAAGGAGCAACACACATCGCATGAATCGCAACGTCATTCTGGCAGCAGCGCTTAGCGCTGGACTCTCGGCCGCAGCCACGGCCACCGCGCAGCAGGCTGCGTCCTCCGCTCCGGCCGCGTCCACAGCAGCGACGACCACCCCCTCCGTTCCACAGGCCCTGCCCGCCAAAGTCGCTCTGATCGCGTTTGAGCAGGCTGTTTTCGCGACGAATGAGGGTCAGCGCGCGGTTCAGGATGTGCAGAAGAAGTATGAGCCCAAGAAAGCGCAGATCGACAGCCTCTCGGGTGAGGTCGACGGACTGAAGAAGCAGCTTCAGAGCGCTCCGGCGACCCTCTCAGACGAGGAGCGGCAGACCCGGCTGAAGACGATTGACACGAAGGAGAAGCAGCTTAACCGTGATGCCGAGGATGCGACGCAGGCCTACAACGCAGACCTGCAGGAGGCTTACAATCGCGTTGCCCAGAAGGTCTCCGTCACTGCAAAGAGCTACTCCCAACAGAATGGCTTTACCTTGCTGCTCGATGTCAGCAGCCAGGCCAGCAACGTTCTCTGGGCTCTGCAGTCCACTGACGTGACGGAGGCGGTGGTCGACTCCTATAACAAGACCTCAGGCATCGCGGCTCCACCGCCATCCGCCCCGTCTGCGACCCGGCCCTCGGGAGCAAGCACGACGCCGCGGGGTTCCTCCCCCGCACCACGTAGCACCACGACTCCACGATAGTCTGTCCGCCTCTGCGAGCGCTTTTACGGGGATCCCGTAGGATCCCCGTAGCCTTTGCGAGGCCGGATAATTCATAGAAGGCTGTGGAAATATCTGTGAATTGTCCCGAGAAAGTACACGCGTGCGAGCGGCGGTTTTGTCGCAGAAGCCACCGAGCGTAGGTCTTGCAGCATACGGACGCGTTCAAAACAAAGAGCTTGTAAGAACGAGGCGCGTCTCTCGCCGCAACAAGAGGTCTCTCTTATAAAACTGCCACCACGAAACGCTTTCCCACAGATCGCGGTTACAACCCGGTTACCCTGCTTGTCCGCGCTTACTCTTCGCCCACCTTCAGAACCGCGAGGAACGCCTCTTGCGGGATGTCGACTTTGCCGATGCGTTTCATCCGTTTCTTACCTTCTTTCTGCTTTTCCAGCAGCTTGCGTTTCCGGCTGATATCACCGCCGTAACACTTCGCGATGACGTTTTTGCGGATGGCAGAGACCGTCTCACGGGCCACGACCTTGGAACCGATCGCCGCCTGAATGGCGACCTCAAACATCTGACGCGGGATCAGCTCACGCATCTTGTGGACCAGCGCCTTTCCGCGATCGTAGGCCGCGTCGCGGTGCACGATGATGGAGAGGGCATCAACTGGATCGCCGCCGATGAGAATATCCATCTTGACCATCGGCGACACCCACGTACCCGCAACCGTGTAGTCCAGGGATGCGTAACCGCGAGAGACACTCTTCAGCCGGTCGTAGAAGTCCAGCACGATCTCATTCAGCGGCAGCTCGTAGGTCAGCATCACCCGGGTCTCCGAGACGTACTCGAAGTTCTGCTGGCGGCCACGCTTATCCTCCACCAGCTTCAGAATGCCACCGATATACTCCTCATTCGTCAGTATCTTGGCGATTATGACGGGCTCTTCAATCTGCTCGATGTTTGAGGGGTCTGGCCAGCGCGAGGGATTATCCACTTCCGTTACAGATCCATCGGTGAGCGTAATTTTGTAACGAACACCGGGTGCCGTCGTGATCAGGTCGAGGTTATATTCCCGCTCCAGGCGCTCCTGAATGATCTCGAGATGAAGCAGACCTAGAAAGCCGCATCGGAATCCAAACCCGAGAGCAACCGAGCTCTCGGGTTCGAAGTTGAAGGAGCTGTCGTTTAATCGCAACTTCTCGAGAGCGTCACGCAGGAGAGCGTGCTCGTGTGAGTCAACCGTATACAGACCGGCGAAGACCATGCTCTTGATGTCTTCAAAGCCGGGCAGCGCTTCGGCACACGGCCGTTCAACGTCCGTCAGGGTGTCGCCGACCTTCGTGTCTGCCACATTCTTGATTGTCGCGACGAAGAAGCCTACCTCGCCTGCGGAGAGCTCGCTCAGCTCGACAGGCTTCGGTGTCATCACGCCCATGCTCTCAACGTCGAAGACCTTGCCATTCGACATGACCTTGATCTTCATGCCTCTGCGCATACGACCATTAATGATCCGCGCGAGGACGATAACGCCACGATAGGCGTCAAACCAGGAGTCGAAGATAAGCGCCTGCAGCGGCGCCTCAGGATCGCCCTCGGGCGGTGGCAGTAGGGTAACGACCGCTTCGAGGATGCTCTCGACGTTCAGCCCCGTCTTCGCGGAGACAGCGATCGCGTCGTCCGCGGGGAGCCCCACCGACTTCTCGATCATCTCCTTGGTTCGCTCGATATCTGCTGACGGCAGGTCGATCTTGTTGATGATTGGAATGATCTCGAGCCCGTTTGAGATCGCCAGATAGGCGTTTGCAAGCGTCTGTGCCTCGACACCCTGCGAGGCATCAACCACCAGCAGGGCGCCTTCACAGGAGGCCAGCGATCGCGACACCTCATAGGAGAAGTCGACGTGGCCTGGCGTGTCGATGAGATTGAGCTGGTAGAGCTCACCGTCGCCTGCTTTGTACATCATTCGCACGGTGTGCGCTTTAATCGTGATTCCGCGCTCGCGCTCGAGGTCCATGGCGTCGAGCACCTGAGCCTGCATCTCGCGCTGCGAGAGAGAACCGGTCAGCTCCAGCAGCCGATCTGACAGCGTGGATTTTCCATGATCGATGTGTGCAATGATGGCGAAGTTGCGGATGTGGGACGGGTCCAAGCGGGTAGAGCCTCGACCTTCATCTTAACATCCGTCCTGAGCAGGCCTTGTCACGTGTCGATGCGGTGGAGTCGCTCCGCTTAGCTGCGAACGGTCGTCGCGGGCGGTGGCGCGAGGCGCGCATCGGGGCCGCGAGGCCGAAGCACAAGGAAGGCGACGATCGACAAGATGATGATCACCAACATAATGATGAGGAGCAGGGGACCGCGCGCGAAGTCGTTGTGTTCCGTGTCAGGCGCCATGATCGAGCCTCGGGCGCTACCACACAAACGTTAGCGCGTGAAAATTCGATGCTCGAGGGCTGCAGAGCGATCCATGTAACTTAGCAGCGAAGCGGCAACCCTGGCATCCGCATGAAAGGGCAGCGAAGGAGCGATCGTGATTTGAGGCGAGCCCTCGCGTTGGCTCCTGCGTCCATCCATGTAACCTCTCGCTGCGTTTGCGCTCTGAGGGTAATGGAAAGACGAGGAGCCATGCCCGCGCACGCATGAGTTTTGCTTCTTTCGCTACGCCAAGCAGCAGCGTGTCGAATCGTCTTTGACGGAAGTAAGGCAGTGCCGTTACCGTTTGCAAGGCAGCACGTATTTGTGAGAGATGACACATTGCCCACATGCCCTCCCCGGCTCTCGCGCGCGGCGAGAACATCGGTAAGAGTCTAGGGCGGCTTGGCTTTCGTATCAGAGAAGAAGAACAGAGAGTCGGTCAGCCACGTTCGTTGCAGGCCTTTGTTCCTCCCCGAAGCCGCTTCGCACGTAGAGGAGACTATGACGACCGCCTACCTGAACCGCGTCGCGACGTCCGTGCCGCAGTATGACGTGCACGAGCCATTTGTCGCCTTTGCGGAGGCGATGCTGGCGGACGAGCGAACCCGTGGTCTGTTTCGACGCATGTCCCGCATGTCCGGCATCCGCAGACGGCACTCGGTCTTGAATCCCGTGGCTATTGCTGGGGACGGAACCCTGGACGCCGCTGCCTTCTACAGGCTTGGGAACTTTCCAGGCACAGCGGAGCGCATGGAGATCTTCGAGCGGGCTGCGCCCCCGCTCGCGCGATGCGCTGTCGACCGTCTCGGGCTCCACGCTGAGGAGCGGCGCCGCATTCGGCACATAATTGTGACGTGCTGCACTGGCCTCTACGCTCCAGGACTCGACTTCGCAGTCATGGACCATCTCGGGCTTCCCGATACGACAGAACGCACAATGATCGGGTTCATGGGCTGCTACGCGGCGATCAATGGCCTTAAGATGGCACGGCATCTCGTCCGCTCCGAGCCGGAATCGGCCGTACTTCTGCTGAATCTCGAGCTCTGCACGCTGCACTTTCAGGAGACGCAGGACCTCGAGCAGGTCCTGTCGTTTCTCCTCTTCAGCGACGGCTGCTCCGCGTCCATCATCTCCGCCGAGCCACGCGGCTTCGCGCTCGACAGCTTCCGTTCTACGATCCTGCCGGACTCGCGCGACCTGATCACCTGGCGCATTGGACAGGCCGGCTTTGACATGCACCTGTCCGGCCGTGTGCCGGGAGAGATTGGCCGAGCTCTCCGCGGGTGCGAGCTACAGGTGCTTGATGGAAGGCCGGCGCGCGCGATCGATCTCTGGGCCGTTCACCCGGGGGGACGCTCCGTGCTGGACGCGGTCGAGCAGGGTCTGCTTCTCTCCCCCGAGACACTCGAACACTCTCGCCGTGTGCTCGAATTCTCGGGGAATATGTCATCGGCCACAATCATGTTTGTCCTCGAACGTATGCTGGCTGAGCGGCAGGCAGGACAGCAGGGCTGCGCCATGGCCTTTGGTCCGGGGCTTACCGCGGAGACGCTTCTCTTCCATGCCGTCTGAACGCAACCCGCGAACGACCCGGCGAGACGACCCGTACGCCGTACGAACCCCGCCGCATCTGCTGCCAGAGTTAATGGACGAACCTACGGATCGAGCAACGCTCAAGGGCTGCCTTCGGAACCTGCGCGTGGCGAATCGCCTGACCGGCGCGTACCGGCCGACACTCGGCTTTCTTGATCGCGTGCTCCGCCATCATCAGCTTTCGGCTCCGTTACGCATCCTCGACGTCGGCTCCGGCTATGGTGACATGCTGCGCCGCATTGCGCTGTGGGCGCGCGAGCGCTCCATCGCGGTCGAACTCACCGGGATCGACCTCAATCCGCTTGCCACTTCGATCGCGGCCGAGGCCTCTGCGGAAGAGGGCTTTGCATCGGATGCCATCACATGGCGGACGGCGGACGCGACCGCCGTCGCCGAACGCGCACCGGATGTTGTCCTCAGCTCCCTTGTCATGCACCATCTGGAAGATGACGAGATCGTTCGCATGCTGGCGTGGATGGATACCACAGCGCGCCTAGGATGGTTTATCAACGACCTTGAACGGCGATCGTCACCCGTACTCGTCTGGCGCGTCGCTGCTTCCGTGCTTGGCTGGCATCCCTTTCTTAAGAGTGACGGACCAACGTCGTTTCGACGCGCCTTCCGCCGCGATGACTGGGAGCGGCTTCTCGCCGCGGCGCAGGTCCCGTTCAACGCTGCCGTAGTTCACCACGTCTTCCCGGCGCGCCTCTGCGTCACGAGGATGCGTTGAGCGATCCGATCATCATCCTCGGGGGTGGTGTCGCCGGTGCAGCAGCGGCCATCCTGCTTGCACGAGCGGGGCGGCCCGTTCTCCTCGTTGAACAATATCGCTCGGCGCGGCACAAGGTGTGTGGCGAGTTCCTCTCCACAGAGGCATGTGCGTCGCTGGCCCTTGTTGGCATCGACGTATCCAGGCTTGGCGCGGCCTCGGTCGACACCGTTCGCCTCGCGGGAAGGGCGGCGCCAGTCCAGGCGAAGCTCCCCTTCCTTGCGCTCTCGCTCACCCGTCGCACGCTCGATGAGGCGCTGCTCAGGCTTGCCGCCGAGGCGGGTGTCACTCTCCTGCGTGGTGTTCGCGCCGAAACCATTCTCCCGGATTTATCGGAGGCCCGCGGCACAGGCCCGACAGGCTGGCGCGTCACGCTCTCCAACGGAGACTCGATCGGCACACCAAGTTTGTTCGTGGCAACGGGCAAACACGACGTGCGCGGCCATCCTCGCCCGCGCTCGCAAAGAAGCCGCCTCATCGCCTTCAAGCAATACTTCCGACTCGCGGATGAGCAGCAGCGCGCCCTCTCCGGTGCCGTCGAGCTCATCCTCTTCCGCGGCGGCTATGCGGGCCTGCAGATGGTGGAGGACGGTCGTGCCAACCTCAGCTTTCTCATCGAGGAGCACCGGCTGCGTGAGCTTGGAGGTGGCGGACCTCGACTCTTTCAGGCGCTCGCGGTCGCGGAGCCCCATCTCGGCACACGGCTCGCCGGCGCAGAGCCCTTCCTTGCGCAGCCGCTCGCACTCTCCCACATTCCCTACGGCTTTCTTGCTCGGCCCGACCCGACCTTCTGGCGACTCGGTGACCAGGCAGCGGTCATCCCGTCGTTCACTGGCGACGGGGTCGCGATCGCTCTGCACAGCGCTCGTGTCGCAACCGCCTGCTATCTCGCCGGGGGATCGCCACAGGACGCCATCGTCCAGCTTCGGCGCGACATTCAAGGCAGTATGCAGCGTGCAGACCTGCTCGCCTTCCTTCTGCTTCATCGCGCGACACAGCCGGCTGCGATCCGGGTTACGACGATGTTCCCTCGACTGCTCCCACTGCTTGCCTCCGCGACGCGCATTCCGCCGGGTGCTCAGCGCCGCCTTTTGGACGGGAGCGCCTCTGGCCATCTCCCCTTGGCGCATACAATCGACAGGGATGAGGCAGCAACGTAGCAGTCGGGATCTCAAACGGCTCCGATGGAGCATAGCCAGTATGTGCGTGTTGCTGCTGTTTGCCGCCGCCACGCTTCTCGGTCAGGCGTCGGCTGCGCAGACACCGACCGAGATCGCTGATCACCTCGCGAAGACACAGCAGGTCATCAATCGCGCTGAGCGCGCCTATGCGAGCGGCGTCGACAACTATCGTGCGGGACATCTTGACCAAGCTCGTACTGACTTCGACGCCGCAGTCGATCTCATGTTGTCGAGCGGTTTGGATCTCAAGGGCGACCCACAGCTCGCCGACGAGTTCGATCACCTGCTCAACGCCGTGAACTCGCTCGAGATGGATGCCTTAAAACAGGGCACCGGCTTCAGCGCGCCCGTAGAAGCCGCGCCCGTCGACGCGGCTAATGAGACCACCTTCGCCGCGACACCAGAGGTCACCGCCAAACTCAACAGTGAGCTCAACACGACGCAGTCCGATCTTCCCCTAGTCATCAATGATTCGGTTGCAGGGTATATTAGCGCGTTCTCCAGCTCGCCCGCCTTCCACGCGCACATGCTTCGCTCGCTGGAACGTGCCGGCCGTTATCGTGACATGATCCGCAAGGCGCTCGCCTCAGAGGGCGTTCCGCAGGACATGATCTATCTCGCTGTCGCGGAGTCCGGCTTTCAGCCGCAGTCTTTGAACGCCAGCTCCGGGGCGGGCGGCATGTGGCAGTTCATGCCGACAGGCGCCTATGGCCTTGAGCGTAACGGCTGGTTTGACGAGCGGTTTGACCCCGAAAAGTCCTCGCGAGCCTACGCCCACTACATCAAGTCGCTCTACAACCAGTTCGGTGACTGGTATCTCGCAATGGCCGCGTACGACTGGGGTCCAGGTAATGTGCAACGCGCGGTGATGCGGACCGGCTACGCCGACTACTGGGAGCTCTATCGACGCAACGCTCTGCCGTCCGAGACGAAGAACTACGTGCCCAAGATCCTTGCGGCCATCATCATGGCAAAGAACCCTGAACGCTACGGCCTGGACAAGGTCGTGCCTTCTGAGCCCGTGCTCTCTGACACGGTGCAGACCAGCGCTTCGGTTGACCTTCGACTCGTCGCCGATGTCACTGGCGTATCTCTTAATGAGATTGTCGCGCTCAATCCCAGTCTGCTGCGGCCGGCAACGCCGCGCGATATGACCTTCGACCTGCACATTCCGCCGGGCACGCACGACCTCTATGCCGAGCGCATCAAGGAGATCCCGGAGGACAAGCGGGCCACCTGGCGATTCCACGTCGTGAAGGACGGTGAGTCACTGGAAGAGATCGCATCGATCATGCACGCGCGCGTGAGTGACCTCTCGGCAGCAAATGGCCTTACCTCGAGCGATGTGGTTGAGGCTGGCGATGAGCTCGTCATCCCGCTCACGACCGCTCTCTCCGGACCGCGACCGCTGCACTACACCAGCGCTCGCGGCGACACGCTCATCACCGTCGCTGATCGCTTCAATGTCTCTGTCGCGGATCTTCGAGAGTGGAACCATCTTGCGTCAAGTACGCTTCACGCCGGACGTGTGCTTACCGTCGCAGAGCCGTTGCATCTTGCGCCCACCGGCCGTGCCCGCGTGCGCGCCTCACGAGCACGAGCCTCGCACTATCGTGCGACGCGAACGCTCACATCTTCCGCTCACACAGGCGGCACAAACCGGCGCGCGGCCATACACAGCACAGCAACTCACGCGAGTCGCACCGCTGCAGCACACACTGCGAAACGCACTCTGCGCACACGCCGATAAGCGCAAGCGGGTGGTCAGACGGTGCAGCAGAAAAGATTGCTTGCCATCGCTAGCGCACCCATGCAGTATGTTGCTAGAATCCGTTGCGCGACGCGCGACTTGCTTTCTTGTTGCATCGTAAAGAGTGCACTGCGAAATGCAGCGAGGGTGGTAACGATGAGCTTTAACGACACGATGATCTGGCATGCAGCTGCAGCGGACGAGAGTGATGAGCACACCCGCATGGCCGACTTCGACGAGGACGACGAAGAAGAAGAGGTCCTTACCGGCGGCGATACGATCAGCTCTGACGATGATGAAGAGACGGAGGACGGCGACCTCGACGAAGAGATCGACAATGAGCCGGACCGCGACGATGCCGGCGATGACGCTGACCCACTCCTTCATCACGACGCGCACGCGGAAGATGCAAGCCTCTATAGCGCACCCTCGACGCCTGCCGATCCGTATACGCCCCCGACACGCATGTCGCGCACACCAGAGCACAACCGCTCAGAGGTGAGCCAAGGTCAGTCGCTTCGCGATGCTCAACCCGTGAGCAAGGGAACGCCCCAGAGTGGAAGAACAGTGAAGACGAGCACTCCTGCGAGTGCTCGGAAGTCCGTCGGCAGCGTGTCCACGAAAGGCCGCACCCCAACTATCAAGCAGGCAACACCGAAGAGGACCGCCGCAGCAAAGCCGGTGCTGAAGAAATCAGCGGCGCACAAAGTAGTAGCAAGCAAGGGCGCGCCGAGCAAACAACGATCTGCGGCGAAGACCTCGTCGACATCACGATCTGCCGCAGCTAAGTCGAGTGCTCGACGCGGCAGCAAGGCAGCTTCCACCAAGGGAGCCGTCGGCAACAAGAGCACGACCCGCAGCAAACAAATCAAAGCGAGAGGTACACCCTTGGCAACGAAGAAAGCAGCGGCTCCAGCAAAGAAGACAGCAGCAAAGAAGGCTCCGGCAAAGACAGCGGCGAAGAAGACCGTGGCGAAGAAGGCTCCGGCAAAGAAGACCGCAGCCAAAAAGGCTCCGGCCAAGAAAACCGCAACGAAGACAACATCAAAGAAGTAACTTCACCTGCACTGAAGGCAAGCAAAAAGGCCCGGAGTCTCCGATTGAGACTTCGGGCCTTTCTGCGTCTCTTGCACTTCACATAGCTACTTTGCCGCGCTGATGGCCGCGAGTACATCCTCACTGTGTGTCTGCAAGCGGCTATCTACATCTGTCCACACCTTCGCTACTTTGCCGTTAGGCGCGATCAAAAACGTCTCGCGATGTGCGAACTTGACAGGACCGAATCCCTTAACCGGAACCCCATACTCGTCTACAACCTTATGATCGGGATCCGCAAGCAGCTTGAAGGAGAAGGTGTCCTTGGCGCACCACGCTTTGTGGCCCTCGACCGTGTCGAGCGATACTCCGAGCACAACTGCATTCAGCTGGTTGTACTTGGCCTGATCCCGCTGGAAGTTATGCGCTTCGACCGTGCAGCCGCTGGTTTGATCTTTTGGATAGAAGTACAGCACCACCCACTTGCCCTTGTAATCGGCAAGGGAGACCGGCTTGTCCTCCTGCGAGGGCAGTGTAAAGTTAGGTGCCGAGGAGCCAACCGAAGGCGTGTCCACGGCAAAGGCCGAGACACGGGGGACGATCAGCAGAGTTGCAAAGAGAGAGGCGACAAGAAGCGTGCGCATGGAGAGCTCCGATCGAGAGTAGGTGCTGTACACAGCAGAGAGTTGCGGCCACTCGTGACGAGCGCCGGACGCGCGCGGGTGAGGGCGCGTAGATCATTCTATCTATTCCGCTGTAATCGCAATCGCAGCACGATTGGCTGCAGTCACGACGGCAGCCGGATCAAGCAGAAGCGTACGTCCCGCATCGACGGCCAGGCACGTCGCTCCCGCCACCTGCATTACCTCGATCGTTTGGACGCCGATCACAGGCACGTCAAAGCGCATATCCTGGTTTGGCTTTGCGACCTTCACTACCGTCAGCGCATGCCCTAGCGTCGACGCGTCTCCCTCCACCGATCGCACCAGCTCACCGGCGCGCGCGATTGTACGGTCGGTACCTTCCATCGCTTCGACGGCCACGCAGGCTCCTGCGGCGATAACAACAGTCTGTCCGAGGTCGAAGGCAGCAAGACCACGCGCTACGGTACGCCCGTAGAGCACGTCGCTCTGCTCCTCCGTCGAAGGAGCACGCGTCGTCAGCGTACCTGCACGCGCGAGCAGCGGCTCCAGATACTCGGTCGATGAGATTAGCACGATACCCTCATCGGCCAACACCGCGGCGATCGCGCCCAGCAGCATGTCCGTCGACCGGGTGCGCAGGCTGAGCAGCAGCTTCGCCAGGCGCCAGTCTGGACGGATCGCCGAAAAGATCTGCTTGTGTTTCACCTGACCGGCCATCGTCGCGCGCGTGACCCCCTCATCGTGGAAGGTCTTGATCAATCGTGAGAGCTCTCCAAGGGAGAGCCAATGTACCCGTATGCTCGCATCCTCGCGCGCTCGCCGATCCATCTCCGGGTCTGTCTCTTCGCGTATCGCCGCAACAACCACGTCAAGTCCGTGGGCCCGCGCTGCGTCGAGCACCAAAAACGGAAAGCGCCCGTTCCCTGCGATGAGACCGAGTTTGCTCATGCGCCTCTCATCTCGCAGATCGATGGCTTACTTGATCACTCCACGATCGCTCGCCGCGATGAATGCGGCCAGGTACTGCACGTGCTCAGCATTTGGACGCTCGATCAACATCACCCGTATGGCCGCGAGCGCATCGGTCGTGTTCAACTTGGACGCTTGCAGTAGCCGATAGGCCTGCCGCAGCTCCGCTAGCTGCTCCCGCGTGAATCCGCGTCGCTCCAACCCGATACGATTGAGGCCATATGCATGATTGTTCCGCTCGATCGATGTGAGCGAATATGGCAGTACATCCTGCGTGATCGTTGTTCCCCCGCCAATGTAGCTGTAGCGGCCGATCCGGCAGAACTGATGCACGGGACAGAGCGCACCGACGCTTGCGAAATCCTCAACGACTACATGGCCCGCCAGCGTTGCACCGTTCGCCAGAAGGCAGTTCGAACCGATCTGGCAGTCGTGCCCGATGTGCGTGTACGCCATAAGGAGGCAGTCGTCTCCGACAACGGTTCGGCCACCCCCACCAGCTGTTCCGCGTGAGATCGTCACCGACTCGCGAATGGCGTTTCTTGCTCCGATGACCAGCTCTGTCGCTTCGCCAGCGTACTTCAGATCTTGTGGCGCAATGCCCAAGCAAGCGAACGAGAAGACCCGGTTATCCGGTCCCATCGTGGTATGCCCATCGAGAACCACATGCGAAACCAGCTCGCATCGAGCGCCGAGAACCACGTGCGGACCGACGGTGCAGTATGGCCCAATACTGCAGCTTTCGGCGATCTCTGCGCCGCTCGCGATGATGGCAGTGGGATGAATCGTCACGGAGGTCTGAAAGCTACTCGGGAGCCTGTGCGGTGGCCGTCTCTCCACCGGAACTGATACCCGTGACACCGGAGACGCCGGGTCGAGGCACAAGTTGACACATGATGATGGCCTCGCAGACCAGCTTGTCATCAACCGTGATCTCGCCGTGCATCTTCACCGCGCGGCTTCGCCAGTTCAGCACTCGAACCTCGATCCGCATCTGATCGCCCGGAGTGACCGGACGCCGGAACTTTGCGCTGTCGATGCCAGTGAAGACCATCAGCTTGGACGCACGATCCGGAATCTCCGTCAGCAGCAGCGCACCACCGGCCTGCGCCATACTCTCGATCATCAGCACACCAGGCATGATGGGGTAATCCGGAAAGTGGCCTTGAAAGTGCGGCTCGTTAAAGCTGCAGTTCTTGATCGCGACGATGCGCTCCCGAGGCACCATCTCGATCACGCGATCGATCAGCAGCAAAGGATAGCGATGCGGCAGAATCTGCATGATCTCAACGATGTTGAGCGTCGTCGGGGCGGTCGCCTCAGCCGGTGCCACATCCGCTTCGGAGATTGTGTCGCTCATGGCAGTGTCGAGTATACCCGCCTCGGCAGCGTCGCTCCGCCGCTTTCCGCCAGTCTGCTCTCCTGAGCAGACTATGGCAGCAACGATTCGAAGATTTGGAAGCGACGCTCAAGCTCCCACTCCTGCGTCGCTCGCGCGCTTCCGACCAGGAACTGTGTGCACCGTGTCGGTCGTGTCTCTGATCCGAGAGTCACACCGTCGCACGCTGCTTGCGGCCGACTGAAGCGGTCTCTCTCCAACCACAAATCGTCGCCTGGCAGGAAGCTGTGCTCGAGCGAGGCCCGTGCCATGCGCTTGAGATCCAGGTAGTTAAGTTCGAAGTCTGTCACGGCTCGCACCAGCTCGTGCGTTAGATCGATGCGGGAGACGCCCTCGTCATCGGTCGAGAGCGCGACTGGCACGGCAGCCAGTCGATACGATGGCAGCGAATGCCGATTCGTCGAGACACCAAGGATCAGGTCGTTCGAGGTCAGATTGATCTCGACCAGAACATGCCGGTCGGCCATCTCTCGCAACAGATCACCCGGGTCATCCTCGTACATCACATCCACACCATGACCGATGCGTTCTGCGTGCGCGATCTCGACAGCCTGGCGGACATGAAATCGAAGGCCCTCCGGTGGAACCAACCCCGGAGCGAGCTCGCCGGCGTGGAGCGCGATGTGAACTCCTGGGTAGACGCCGTGTAGATAGCCGATCATTCGCATCTGCCGCGTATACTCCGCCATCGCAAGGCGGCCGTCCTCCGGCTGCACGAAGTTGATCCCGACCACCTCGGGATCTTCTTTCGCGAGCTCAAAGCCAAGCAGCGTCGTCGCGAAGACCAGCTCCGGCCGGTTCGCACGCAGCACCTGAAAGAGAAATCGTATAGAAACACCGCACGCCTTTGTCGCCTCAATCTTGCCGCAATGTTCGATCTCATCTCGCCGTTTCATCCCTGCCGCGAATTCAGCACGATCCACGGCGAGGTCCTCGCGAAGACCTCTCGTCAGCAATCTCTCTCGGAGAGCCGCGAGCTCCGCAGTTGAGGTGCCGGTTGTGTCCTGCCCGAAGTCGCCCGTCGTCTCCGGTGCGCTCGGCCAGCCGAGCTCACTTGCCAGTCGCACTGTGTGCGCAAGGCTCGGCGTGTGCATGAGCTCAAGGTACTGCTCGTTCTGAGAGGCCGCGCGTGTCGCCACCTCGTCCAGCCAATCACCCATGTGCGCGGAGTGCAGTGCGCTGAAGCGCCCGAACGTCGCGAAGAACTGGTCGTGCCCACTCGTCCCCGAACTCGCGATGAAGGAGCGCATCGAGAGACTGTCCACCATCCGGTCGTAGAGCGCCTGGTCGCTCAGCACCGAAGACGCGCGTACATTGCCCTGGCCGCAAACAGCTTCAGGCGACACACTGCGCGTCGTCCCCACATTCGGAGCCAAGCTAAGTGTCGTCGGATCGAGACAGAGCGGCTCGAGCGCCGCTTCCTTCAGCAAAGTCTCCGCGTAGACCGCTCCCGAGAGATGCAGGTGGAGATCCGCACCTTTGGGCATGCTCACCAACAGTGCTCGCAGCTGCAAGGGATTACCCTTCGCAGCAGCGAAAGCCCGCGCCGCATGAGACTCACCCCGTGTGGCTATGTCTGCAGCAGCGTGGCTGCGCACAGGCTGTACCTCTGCCGTACTACTCCACGCCAGAGCTGCAGCGACAGCCGCAAGACGGCTCAAAGCGGCGATGGGACGATATGCCTGCATTGCAAGTCCTCAGCGGTACGATCTGTTTTCAAGAGCATAGTCGACGCCGCGAACACGACGCGGACTGCAGTCGCCCGTCTCGTGCACACTCGTTTGGCGGGCGAAGCTGCCGTTGCTATACTGAACTCACGCTCAAGCAAGCTGGCGTCTTTCACCGCGATCGTATTCGCACCGGTCAAAGCCACTGTTTGAAGATAGCGCGCATGCGGGTTCCTTCTTGGCGAAGCCCGGCACTCTCTCATGCCTGCCGAGGCCAGATAGCTCAGTGGTAGAGCGCGGCCCTGAAAAGGCCGGCGTCGGCGGTTCGATCCCGTCTCTGGCCATCACATCTCAAATGTACTGCTCCCTGCTCCACCGGCTTCGACTCTCTGGCCGGAACACCGTTGTTCCTATGCTGATGCGAACAAGGCTAGGATCAGACGCGCGCTCACAACCTCTTTGATGCCGCCCAAAGCCGCAGGTGGAGGAGGTGTTGAACTCCGCCGACCGGGTCCATGGCCTTCGGGGACGGGCTAACTCAGGCAAGCTATCTGAAAATACCTCAATAGCCGCTCTTTCAGTCCTCCAAGAGCCCTTCGTTCGTTGTAGACATACAGAGCGTCAGTGCTCTGACTCATGCGCCTCAGCAACGGGTCGGCGCACAAGTCAGGCCCTTACGCTTGGATGCCACCGTCAATATTCAAGATAGTGCCGGTGACGTAGGACGCATCAGGACTCGCCAAGAACACAACTCCAGCAGCGATCTCTTCGGGATGACCGTAGCGAGCCAATGGATCATCGCGATCCACGCCGATGCCCAATCGCTGTTGGCAGGGTTCATATCGGTATCAATGAAGCCGGCCTGAACAGTGTTCACGGTTATGTTGCGGGATGCCAGATCACGGGCCGCGACACGGTTGAACGCCGCGACTGCTGACTCTGTCGCCGAATGGTCCGCAGCGCCAGGGAAACAGGTGCGGGTACCAGCACCAGAGCCGATGGTGATGATGCGACCATGATCGGGAAGAACCTTTGCGGCGGCTCGGGATGTGGCGAATGTTCCAGCAATGTTGACCTTGTTTTTACGTTGTAGAGCTTCAGCATCAACATCTCCGCCAACCGGGCCCAGCACGAAGACGGCAGCATTGTTGACGAGGATATCCAGTCTCCCGATTTTGTGACCGCTGAAGCTACCACACCCTCTGCTTCCGCGAGTACGCCCTGATCTGCTCTGACGGCGAAGGCGCGAACACCCTTCTCTTTCGACCTTCTTGACGATCTCAGCTGCCTTATCTGCTGACGAGGTATAGCTGATCACAACGTCTGCGCCTTCTTCTGCCAACGCAAGCGCAGTAGCCGCTCCGATGCCGCGAAGAGGCTTCGTGATCGACTCTCGCGCGCCAAACGTGACGGTGATCTCCCGGAAAGTGCGCACCCGGATAGCCTCGCACGGTTCGTGGTTGCGATCTATCAGGGGAATGACGGTTCAGAGTGTGAATGGGGCGAGTCGAAAACATCTGCTCGATTTGGCGAAAACCTCGCTAACGGTATGGCCGACAAGCCGCTGATCTCACAGCGAACTACCGCCAGCTAAGTTCTGCGAGCCCATGCGTCCGACGTCGTCGTCGCGTTCGTGCTAATGCAAAGAAAAGAGCATGAGCGACGTTGCCCTCCGATCTCGAGTCGAAAATGCACCATCGGACGAAGGTCGCGGGGTGCATGGCTACCGTTCGCGAAGGGCCGCCTCAGCTATGTCCAAGATGAGGTCAGCACTGTACTCAGGATTATGAACAAACCCCATAATCCTAGTTTGATTGCTTGAAGGATTTCTAATGACGCGAGCGCGGATCTCGTTCCCGTTGATCCTCGTGCCCAATTCCTGAACACGGATCCGACACAACCATTCCTGAAGGGCGGCACTTGTCCTCGCGGGCAGTCTGATGGGAGCTGTGATGGTGAACGCAACGCTCTGATCTACCGGAAAACTCTGACTAATGCCGGTCTTTACATCGTCAACGAGTCGCAAGGCCACCCTGTCGAATCGCAGGCGTATTCCGGCTGCGGCCATGCGCTTGGTGATCTCCTTCTCTGTCATCTCAGCTTGGACGAAGGCTCCAGAGTCATATGGTCACACCTCCCTCACCGACGGCTTTTTGCGGAAGAAATCTGATAATTTCAACGCTTGCTAAACCAGGACGCGGAAGCCGATGACACTGCCTTCTGGCCGGAAACACTGCGTTACGGAACATTATGACGGTTCGCGATGCAGCGGACCTTGGGTAGAGAACTGTTTGTCACTCTCGTTCTAGTCTGTCATCTCTGGTCGTCGCTGCCAAGATCCAGGAGGTACTCCGATCAGGGCACGGAACTCGCGCGTTAGATCGGACTGATCGGCAAACCCGCAGCATGTGGCGACTTGACTCAGCGGCTCGCCCCGTCGCACCCTCTCTACGGCACGAAGCAAGCGAGAGGGTGCGCGGAATGCTTGTGGAGTCAGCTCGAAGAGTGCTCTGAGAGAGAGCAGAGCTTAGATTCGGACACTAGAACTCCGGCGAGAATCATGATGCGGCATTCAATCGCCGAAACAGCTCGTCGGAGATCATGTCCTTGACCAGTGGGGAAAGCAAGCGTTAAACCTTCAGATCACGGTGCAGCTAGACCGCTTACTTCTTGATGAGACTGCAGTCGTCACAGAGACGGAGCAGGGGCTGTACTGCCTTTCTGATGGCGAGGTCCTAGCTCTTCAGAGCGAACCGCCGACGTAGAAGAACCTGAAGCTAACTCGTGTGCTTGGTGAGGAGCAGGTAGACTCGAGACCTAGATGCACGGCCAAGTGGCTGATCCGCTCTGAAAGGAGCGACTTAGGAATTTCTTAAAGACCTGGCAGACGCTGGCGCAGCGGTCGGGCCTGCCGTTCGCTCACGGCGATCTCAGTGGACGCAGCGTCAGACATTATGAGCAGAAAGCTGCTCTTGAAATATGGCTTAATCTCTTTGATCCGCGACATATTGACCAGCACCTCGCGGCGCGCGCGGAAGAACTCTTCCTTCGGCAGGGCGGCTTCGAGCTCGGCCAGTTGGTAGTTCACCCAGTAGGTATCTTTCGTTGTTGTCGCACGTACGATGCCGTCGCGCACCTGGAACCAGAGGATTTGTTCCAAAGGCACAAGCAGGGCGCGCGAGCCTTTCCGGCAGACGACTTTGCGGAGCGTCTTCGGCGCCTCACCTGTTACACGAAGAATGCGCTGGCGCTCCTTTTCTCTCTCTGCAGAGAGTGAGCAGAGCTTGGTCGAGCGTTCCACCGCGACCGCCAGTCGCTCAGCCTCGATGGGCTTGAGAAGGTAGGCAAGCGCATTGGCCTCGAAGGCAGCTAGGGCGTGCTGGTCGTACCCCGTGGTAAAGATCACGAGCGGAAGTTCAATCGTGGACGGAATCGATCGCAGCACTTCAAAGCCCTTGAGCCCGGGCATTTCTATGTCGAGAAACAAGAGGTGGGGCCGCAGATCTTCTATCTTTTCGATCGCCTCGAGTCCATCCTGTGCCTCGCCAACCACGGCCACTTCGGGATGAGCGCCGAGCAACCGGATTAGCCGCACGCGAGCATCCGCCTCATCGTCAATGACTAGGCTTCGCATCACGCGGCAGCTCCGCTTTCGCGTGGAAGCAGAATTGTGACGAGCGTTCCACCGGTTTCCCGCGCTTCGAACATCAAACGGCCCTGGTCCTGATAAAGCGCGTTGAGGCGCTGCGCAACATTCTCGAGGCCGACTCCGTTGCTGCCGCTGAGTGTAGAGGCGTCGGTTGCGGGTCCGATGCCGTCATCTTCGACTCGCAAACGCACCTGATCTCCGTCGGCCTCGACGGTGATCCACAAGTGCCCAGGTCCAGGCTTCGGCCCCAGCCCGTGCTTCAGCGCATTTTCCACGAGCGGCTGAAGCATAAGCGAGGGGATCTGTTCCATGGCGACAGCGGGATCGACGTTGAACTTGACTTGTAGCCGACTGCCGAATCGAGCTTCTTCGATCTGTAGGTACGTCTTTAGGAAAGCGATTTCTTCATGCAGCGGAATGAGGGGGCGGGCGGAGTTGGCCAGTACATGACGAAAGACTCGAGCGAGCCGTAGCGTCATGGTCTCGGCTTGCCCGGGATTGGTCACCACGAGGTTTGCGATGCTGTTGAGCGAATTGAAGAGGAAGTGCGGGTTGACCTGAGCGCGCAGGGCGCGCAGTTCCGCCTCGGTCACCTGTTGTTGCAGCACCGCTTCGCGACTCTGCGCCACAATTAGCCGCTCTTCCCTGTGCAGTTGGTCCAGCCGATGACCGAACTGTGCTGCCACATCGCGCAGATGATTCACCTCGTGCGTCACCAGACCCCGCCGCGCAGGCCCAGGCGAGATAGCGAGCATTTGGATGACCCGGCCCTCAGAACGAACCGGCACGAGCAATTCGACCTCATCCTGAGTGTGTCCCGCGTAGTCCAGGTGCTCGCAATCGAGTTCTATGAGTTCGCCGTCGTTAATTGCTTTCAACCAAGCCGGCTCGGGCCTATCTGCTATTGGCAAAGTTATTGTGGACAAGTTCTCAAGCGTAACTAGGTGGGCAGCTCTCAGCTCCAACGAATGACAGGCAGCCCTCTCTACGATGTTGGCGATCTCTGTCTCTGACCGAAGGCGCGCCAGTTTGTCCGACAAGTCCCGCAGCAGAGCGCGGTAGTCTGATGCACGATAGATCCAACGGTTCACAAATTCGGCGGTATGACGATCCACGAACGTGAACAGAACCAACATAGAGGCCGCCATCAGGGTCTCGAGACTGGCCCGTGCAGGTCCCGGATACGCGAAGCGGCCATGGAATCGGAGGTGCGAGAGGATGTCATAGGACAGGGTGAAGGCGGCTGCCATGAAAGTGGCTAACACCGCCCTGAGGCTATGCCGGATAAACAAATCGGAAAAACGGAAGCGAGCAAACAGGAAGAACGCGCCCAGAACAACGAGGAGCGTAATCTGCTCGCTGAAGGCGCGAAGAAGATCTTCAGTAGAAGGTGTAACCGGCAACACTTGCAGGATAAGGACTGCCGTCATTGCGCCGAAAGCGCCCCCGAGCATCGCCAGGAAAGCCAGCCTGATCGCCCGTGCCAGCAGCTGTTTCCGCAAAACAGCCATTCCAACCATCAGCAGAATAGCTCCATTGAATGGAGTCGATTCCTTGAGGAACGGCAGTGACGAGTTGGCACCGCTTATTACTGCGTGCCAAAACAACGTGACGATCAGCGTACAGGTGATCACCGACAGAGCCCATAGCGCCTGATAGGCGGTCTTTTGCGAGCGACTAGTAGCGAGTGGACGCCATAGGCTTATCACGGTGCAAGGCCACGCTGCGGCCGCAGTGTACTGAAAGGTGAGAGCGATGAGCGCTAATCGCCCCCGTTCGGGCTCTCCGCACGCGAGGGCAGCGGAATGCGCGAGACCGCTCACATTCCATATCAGGCAGCAAGCCACAAAGAGGATATTTGCTGCGCTTGCGCCGGGCAGTTTGGCAGCGCGCGCGCTGAAAACCAGAAGGAGAACGCTGATCGCCGTTCCGGTCGCAAAGCCAACAAGGCTGGCGGCCAGATAAAGGCTGCCCGGGATCGTGGTGGGAAACATCGAGATGGAGAACACGATCGCGGCCTTCCTGAGCTCGAATACAGCGAGCCCTTGCACCTGCCCGGGCGAAGAGTCGGCGCTCGGTGGACCAAGGATATAGCCACCGGTCAATTTCATCCTCAAAACTGCGTAGACGCGAATATCCGCCGACAGACGAGGATTTGCGACATCAGTTGCGGCATAAACCATCAGCCGAACGAGCAGCCAAGACCTGTCGAAGCTGAAGAGCGAGTACACCGCCACTACTGGCGCTGCTTTTCCGTGCTACGCGTTCAATGCCACTACTCCTCACTGGCACGATTCCGGCGGCCAAACTTCGGAGATGAGGCGACACTCAGTCTCGGAATTACTCAGAGGAAGACGCATGAGACAAAGAATCGAGCTCGGTACGCCGGCAGTTTCCTCACCGATGACGTTGCCGCAGGAAGTGATGACCACGCAAAGAGCAATAGGGAGGTCACATGACCGACGATAAGAATGCCTGGACTCGCCGCCGACTCATTCTCTCCTTGGGAGCGGCTGCGATGGCTTCTGGATGTAAATCCAAAGTGCCAACGGACGAAGCACAACGATTTCCGGACACCTTTCGTTGGGGATGCGGGTCCTCCGCATTTCAGGTCGAAGGAGCCTTGGATGTCGATGGAAGGGGTGAAAGTATCTGGGACATGTTTGCCAAGCAGCGTGGGCGCATTACGGATGGCTCGGTTCCGAGTAAATCCTGTAACTCGTATTACCGGTACAAGGAAGATGCGGAGCTGATCAGTGCCGCTAACCTGAACTCGTATAAGTTCTCGATCGCTTGGCCGCGGCTGTTCCCCACGGGGTCAGGAGAGCTGAATGAGCTTGGCTTGGACTACTATGACCGGCTCGTTGACGCGCTTCTCGAGAGGCAAATCACTCCTTACGCGACGCTTTTTCACTGGGACCTCCCTCAGCGCCTGTATGAGTTGGGAGGCTGGACATCGCGAGATACCGGAGAACGATTTGCGGATTACGCCGCGGTGGCTACTCACCGCTTGGGTGACCGCCTTAAGAACTTCATCACGATCAATGAGGCCAATGTGCACATGCTGCTGGGCCATGTCATGGGTAACTGTGCGCCAGGGTTGCAAGACGGCAAGCTTATCGGACCCGTTACTCACCACCTGAACCTTGCGCAGGGCCGGGCCATTCAAGCGATGCGCGCTCAGCGAAATGACTTGACGATCGGGGTCGCGTTGGCGCTCTCGCCAGCACGTCCAGAAGGAGGGGCCATCCATCTGCTCAACGACGCCGCCGCGGCAACCTTTGATGAGGTATGGTCGAGCGCGTTTCTTGACCCACTGATCAAGGGCAAATACCCTCTGGCAACGCATCAAATGCTGGGCGATGTGGTCAAGGCCGGGGACATGAACACGGTTCATCAGGGCTGCGACTTCATCGGCGTGAACTACTACTCCCCCTTCTTTATCAAAGCGGATTTCAGCGGCCCGAGCTTTATAGGCCCCGGCAGAACGCCCTCTGACGTCCCTATCGACGCATCTGGCCGCCAGATAGATCCTTCAGGCTTACCGGAGATTCTCAATGGTTTGACCAGAGACTACGATAACCCGCGTCTTATCGTAACGGAGAACGGTTGTTCCGACCCTTGGGGCACGCGTCCCGCAATCATCGACGATGACTTTCGAATTCATTATTTGAGCGCTCATTTGCACGCTGTCAGCCAAGCCATGGACAACGGCAGTCGAGTGGAAGGCTATTTTGCTTGGTCCTTGCTCGATAACTGGGAGTGGAACCTCGGCTTCACCTCGAAGTTCGGCTTGGTTGCTCACGATGTCAACACGGGCCAACGTACACCGAAGAAGTCCTATGCTTGGTTTGCAACTGTGGCAAAAACAGGGCTCCTACCCGCGTGACTAGATCGCCCACATCCAGAGGTCACCATGCCAACAGCTCTCATCACAGGTGGTCATTTGGGCATCGGCTTTGAATGCGCCAAACAGCTTGCGTCCGGCTCGGCTTACAGTTTAGTTCTCGCCGGACGGAACATGGACGTACTCGAAGCTACGGCGCAAGAGCTCAGGACGGAGTGTCGCGCAGACGTGAGCACGCTCACGCTCGACACATCCTCGCTCCGCTCTGTGAGAGATGCAGCAAAGAAGTTTCGTGCAATGCTCGACAGTGGCGAAGCTGCTTCACTTGAGGCGCTTCTGTGTAACGCAGGCGGTTACTTCAGCGGGTCCCCTCCTACAGCGCGGATGGTTATGAAAAAACGTTCGCGACCAATTGCCTCGGACATTTTCTTCTCATCCAGCTCCTCACCGACCGAATGGAAGAAAACGGACGTATCGTCTTCACTTCAAGCGGAACGCATGATCCTGCTATAACAGACGGACAAATGGTGGGGGCTGCAGCCGACCCGGACGCAATTTCGCTGTGCAACGAGGGCAGAGGAGAAAGAAGACCCCTCTCCGCCGGAAAGCGCTATTCCACATCAAAGCTCTGCACAATGCTCTACGCCTATGAGCTTCACCGGCGGTTACGCCGAAACGGTAGTTCGATTTCATCGATCGCCTTCGACCCTGGAGCCATACCTGAGACTGAGCTGCTTCGCAACACTCCGAAGCCCTCACAGTGGCTCGCGAGAACTCGTTTAGTGAAGTGGGTGACGAGACAGATCGGTGTAACTCAGGGCTGCCTCCACTTCTCGGGAGCCTCTCTCGCCAAGCTCGCCGCTGATCCAGAATACAAGAACGCATCCGGCAAGTACTTCCAATCGAATGGAGGTTCTCTCTCAGAGAGACGATCTTCGAAGCTATCTTATGATGAGGGTCGGGCAGTGCAGCTGTGGAACGATTCAACGGCGCTCGTGCGATTGCAGCATGCGGAAGAAGCCGTTCGACTGCGCTGAGCCTCTTAGCAAAGACTCGGATTTTAGAACGGCACCATGCAAGGCAGTGGGATTCTAGCTACCCGGAGGGGTGAGCGGCTATCTTTCCGAAGTAATCCAGCCACGGAAACGAAGAACAGTGAGGCTCGGCGATGAAGAAGAAATCTAAAGCTCTCTTCGGTATCGGGCTGCTTTTTCTCGCCCTACTCCTCGTGCTTTCATCGAAGGGAAGCAGTTTGTCGGCTTTCCCGGTAGCCCCACCGTCGAGAAGCGAAATGAGCTCAGATGGCCCATCAAGCCCCAAGCGGTTTGTTCAAGACCTCATTCTTCCAGTAACTTCGCTAACCCTGAACCGCTTAGCTGTGCCGGCCTAGAACTGGCTCGAATCCACTAAGGCTTTCAGCAAGGGATCGAGGAACGTAATTGCTCATTTGCACGTGGTAGCAAGGTCCTGATGCCGATCACCGAGGCGGTGCACGCCTTGGGAAGCTCTCGCGCCCAAGAGCCGCATCGGGATCAATGTGACCTCCTAGTTGTCAGGGAGTTCACTTGTCGTTCCTCTTCGCCTAAGCAAAGCGGTCAGTCAGAAACTTCGCAATTATTTGAAGAGTCTTGGCGGAAGCGGCCAGTCTTCCGATGCTCCCGAGATAGCCATGCACCATCCCTTGCCAGACGTCGAGCCGAGCATCGACTCCAGCCGCAACGGCCCGCTCAACGAGGCGGATCGAGTCATCGAGCAAAACCTCGTCGTCACCGACGTGTATACGCAGCGGCGCCAACCTATGCAAATCAGCGTAAAGCGGCGAGGCAAACGGGTCTAACGGATCGTGCCTTCCTAAGTACGACTGCACTAATTCGACGATTTGAATCGAGGTGAAGTACGGGTCGGCAGCAGCGCGTGTCGACCAGCTCTTCCCAGAGAGAGCCAGATCGGTCACTGGCGAGAGCGCCACGCCGCCGACGAGTACTTCACTTCCAGAGACATTTCTCGCCGCCAGATCAACGAGCAGCTCGATCGCGAGATTGCCTCCAGCGGAATCACCAGTGACGGCGATCTTGGAGAAGCCTCGTTCCGTCAAACCGACGAAACAAAATCGGACATCTTCTTGGGCAGCCGGGAAAGGATGTTCCGGTGAGAGCCGGTACTCAGGCACGAACACGACCACTCCGGCAGCAGCCGCGATATGACCTGCGAGGTGACGAAACGCATATGCGGACCCCCAGTGGAACCATCCCCCGTGAAGGTGCATAACTACCTGCCCCGGCCGTGCAGATTGGGGCAGGCACCACCAACCAGGAACGCCTCCAACTCGATCAGCCTCGTAGGTGATCCCGGCAGGTGCAGCAACGCGCTCCATAATGGCGTCGTACGGAGCTCGAGCGGCAACCCCCTGAAGCTTGCCCTTGTTGGGTTCGACGACGGCGCGCATGGCAGCCATCGCAGCTTGGTCCTCTACGCTGCATGGATGCTGTACAAGCCACGAATCGGCATCGGAATGCTCCTGAACTGTTTGCATGATCTTCTCCTGCCGCCCGCGACGGCACACTACTGATGCTTGACTAGACGTGAGGAGGAGCCCCTGCGACTCACCTTTTATTTACTGCTCGTTTAGGTAAGCTCAGGAGCTGTCAATCGCCGGTGACCCCACACTGGGATGTCTGTGTGGCTCGTTGCTCTGGCATCGAAGCGAAGCGGCGCGAGCTACAAGAGCAAGAACGCGGGCTATGTCTCAGCGCGCAGCGACCGTCTGAACGGAACACGTGCCGGTGCGATCGCACATGCTTAACTTCGTGCAGTGTGGCACCTAACCGCCGCTCACTCTGTCTGTCTAATCGGGTGCATGGAGAAGCCGGATAGAACTGCGATACGGCGTGTGCTTGCCGGCGACCGTGACGCGTATCGCGTGCTGGTCGATCGCTACTACAGCGGTGCGTTCCGGCTTGCGTTTCGCATCACCGGTAACGCCGAGGAGGCGGAGGAGGTTGCGCAGGAGGCGTTCTTCCGCGCCTATAGCAAGCTTGCGAGCTTTCGGCAGGACAGCAGCTTTTCGACTTGGGTAAACAGAATCGCAATGAATACAGCACTGAATCTGATCGAGCGGCGTACGCGCGATGTGGTCTACAACACGCAGGTGATTGGGGATGGGCCGCCGCAAGCGCGTGACTATATGCAGGTTGCCGATGCACAGGCTGGGCCGGAGAGACTGCTGCTGAACCGCGAAGTCAGTGCGCTGCGCGAGAGCGCGATGGCCGCGCTCTCGCCGATGGAACGAACCGCGTTCATGCTGCGGCACATGGAGGAGATGCCGATCGCGGAGATCGCTGAGGCGCTGAAAGTGCCGGCAAACTCAGCAAAGCAGGCAGTCTTCCGGGCTGTGAGCAAGCTTCGACTGTCACTGGCACCGCTGGTAGGGAGCGCACGATGACCCAATATACCGAGAACGACCTGATCGCGTATCATCTCGGCGAACCGTGTGATGACGCGGGTATTCGCGAGGCCCTGGAGCAAGACGTCGCGTTGGCAGAGCTGTCGCAGTCCATCGCGATCACCCTGCGGGTGTTCTCGGCAAAGCCAGTTCCCACGCCGGACACAGAGAAGGTCTGGCAGCAAATGCGTGCGACGCTGCCGCTTCTTCAAACCGCAGCGAAGCACAGAGGTGGCCTGCGGTGGGCGTGGTGGGCTGTAGGGCCGGCGCTTGGGCTGGCCCTCTTGTTGGTGACGGTGACGCGACTGCACGGCCGGCACTCTATGGAGCAAGCCGACCGGAGTGGCGCCTTACAGCAGATCCGGCTGACGAAGGAGCCGATCCAAGATCCCGAGATCGGGCAGCATCTTGACCGTGCGGAGCGCTGGCTAACGGAGGTCAATCACGCAGCGCAGCCGCTCGATACGGACCAGCGCACCGAAGCGCAGGGCCTGCTTCTGCGCAACGCCGTTTACGTGCGTATGGCGCGTGAGCATGGTGATCTGCCCGACGCAGCTGTCTTGGAGCGGCTGGGCCTCGTGCTCACCGCCGCGGAACATGATCCAGGCACAGCTGAGGACGGATGGCATATCCGGCTCGAGATGAACACCAATGGACTTTTGCTCGACATCCGCATCCTGCGCCAGAACCACGCAGAGCATGCAGGAGACACCCTATGACCCGCTTTCTTACCTCTCTTCTCGTCTCCACCGTGCTCTTCACCGTGAGCGTTGTCTCTGCGCGCGCCGCCGAGACTTCCACTACAGAAAGCGACGATTATGTGGCCGGAACACACGCGCTCGATCAACAGCGTTGGACCGATGCTGTGGTTGACTTCGACCGGGTTGTGGGCAGTCGGGGCCGAAAGGCGGATGCGGCGCTCTATTGGAAGGCGTATGCGCTCAACAAGCTCGACCGCACATCCCTCGTCGCGGCGACGTGCGCGCAACTGCGGTCCAGCTACGCCGGCAGCTCCTGGAACAGAGACTGCGGCGCGCTCACCATCAGCAGAGGTGGGCCGCCGAGCGGAGATCATGGTGCACTCGCCGGAGACATGGAGACGCATGACCCGGATGCCGACCTGAAGGTGCTTGCGCTGAACGCACTGATGAACCGCGATCCGGCGCAAGCGATGCCGTACCTGCGTGATTTGCTCAGTGGCAACGCATCTCCAGCGATAGAGCATCGAGCTCTCTCCCTTCTGGCGATGAGCAACGCGCCTGAGGCGCAGTCGCTGCTCCGTGATGTGGTCACGGGCCGCCTGAATCCAACGCTACAGCCCGCGGCGATCCAGATGTACGGAATCTTCCATGGCAAGCGGGGCAACGATACGCTCGCAGAGGTGTACCGCGGCTCGGCGGACCCGACGGTGAAGCGAGCCATCGTTGGCGCCTTTTTTGTGAGTGGCGACGCGACGCGCATGGTGGAGCTCGCCCGCAACGAGAAAAACATCGAGGTGAAGCGAACGATTGTGACGCAGCTTGCCCTTATGCAGGACAAAGCGGCAACAGACTACATGATTGAGCTCCTCAAGTAACTCCAACTCGTCGTCGGCGGCGCCGGACCCTCTACAACGAACTGTTCGCACCAAGCTTTCAGGAGATATCGAATGCGCTCCCTCATCTTGCTTGCACTCATCTACTCGACCACAGTCAGCGCTCAGCAACCGACCGTAACCCATGCGTCGATCACACAGGCAAGCGGCAGGTCGCTCGCTGCCGAGATCGAAGACCGTCGGCAGGGCAAAGCGCCCGTGTGGCTTGGATATCGCATTCCGACGGAGAACTATCAAAGTCATAGCAGTGAAGGCTCGACCGTTTACCTGGACGGCGATCACTCTTGGAGCGGCGGTGATCACGAGAGCGCCAAGTACGACCATGCGCTGGTGCTGATGCACCTTACCGATCATGCCGTGTCGAAGATCCGTGTCGAGGATGAGAAGCGAGTGTTAGATACGAACGGGACTGCGTTCGTGTGGCTGGAGAGCGTTACGCCCGAGGAGAGCGTCGCCGTACTCAAGGATGTGGCGACTCACGAGAACGATTCTCTGCGGGAGTCTGCCCTGTTTGCTCTATCCATCCATCGTTCATCTTCGACCCTGCCCACGCTGATTGAGCTCGCGTCTTCTGGTCACGATGAGGCGCTGCGCGAGAAGGCGGCGTTCTGGCTCAGTACACAAAGCAGCAAGAACGGACCGGAGGCGCTCGAGGCAATCCGGCGCTTCTCGGCAAGTGATCCAGACACTCACTTTCGTGAAAAGCTCACCTTCGATCTCACCCTGATCAAGCAGCCAGGTGCCTTGGACGAGCTCATACGGATGGCACACGAGGATAGCGCACCCAACGTGCGCCGGCAGGCGCAGTTCTGGATGGCAACCGTTGGAGGTAAGCGAGTGAGCGACGATCTGCAACGTTCGGTTGTAGACGATCCCGAGCAGGAGGTGCGTAAGTCTGCCGTCTTTGCACTCTCGCGCCTGCCAGAGGGTGAGGCAACAACACAGCTGATTCACACGGCGCAGCAGAGCAAAGATCCTGAAGTGCGCAAGCAGGCTGTCTTCTGGCTCGGTCAGTCGAGTGACCCACGCGCCCTCGCCTACCTGACGACGCTGTTGCGTTGACTCGAACTGCCGCTCCGAACTAGAGACAAGATGCCGTATTGACGTAACCGTATCGGAGAACTGCCATCGCTCAACAACTCTGGTGCAGGTAGCCGTTCACCTTACACATCTCGAGGGCGGTGAGAGAAGTTGGCGTCGACGTCGTCCCTCCCAGATGGCGATGCTGCTGAAGAGGTCGGCAGCTTCCCTGTCTGATTCCACTATGGGTGTTGTTGTGCCTCTCCAGGATGCGGCACGTCTGCTTAGGAATAGAGCGACACATCAGAATAAGTCATGAATATCCAGTCTGCCTTGAGAGAGGCTGAGTCTCAAGCTCGTAAATGACGAGCGCTACTTCTCTGCTTTGCCGCTTCGTGCAATCGCTGCCTACGCGGCGGGTGAAGGGTACGCGCGCGTCTCTAGCCCCTCTGCATTCTTTACGGATCAAACGTCGATGTCACAGCGTTGCTCTGCGCACGGTGCGTCATGTATCGCGCGTATAAAGCAACGACACAGTAGCCGGTTAGGGGAACGATGTACGCGAACGCTGTGCTCTGGTACCGCTCGGCGATGCTTCCCATCAACGGCGTGAGCACGGCACCACCTACGATCGACATCACCAGAAAAGAACTTCCGATCTGCGTATTCGCTCCCAGGCCTTTCAAACCCATTGCGAAGATGGTCGGGAACATAAGCGACATAAAGAAGCTCGTGAACAGCACAGCCGCTACACCCAGTGGACTCGGATGAAGAATGCCGATCAGCAGCAGACCGACGTTGAAGGCGGCATAGAGACTCATCAGCGTGCCCGGACGAACGTGGCGCATCAGAGCGGCCGAGACAAAACGCCCAACACCAAACGCCACGAGTGATCCCGTCAGCAGCAGGCCCGCCCGACGCTCCGTCACGCGCCCGTACTCCTGCGCGTACTGGATAAAGTAGCTCCAGGTTCCGACCTGCGAGCCGACGTAGAGGAACTCGGTCAGGACCGCAAGCAGGAAGCCACGTTCGTGCAGTAGCTGTCTCCAATCACCGGAGATCTCGGCGGTGTGCTCCCGTGCCCGCACATAAGCCGGCAGACGAGTCGCTCCGATCAAGACCGCCCAGACCAGGGCCAAGAGTCCTAGCACGAGATACGGAAGAACTGTTCGCATCAGCTCGCCGTGCAGGTACGCGGTGTAGGTTCCAGCAGACTGCATCGCGACGATCTGGGTAGGTAAGAGCTCAATACCCGAAAAGATGAAGACGGTCCCGGCGAGCACGCCACTAATCGCGCCAACTGGATTGAAAGCCTGCGCCAGATTCAGTCTCCGCTCTGATGTCGACGCAGGTCCAAGCTGCGCAATAAAGGGGTTTGAAGCCGTCTCGAGAAAAGCCAGCCCGCTGGCAACGATGAACAGTGCTACAAGGAAAAAGGTGTACTGGCTCGATCGTGCGGCCGGAAGAAACAGAAAGCAACCTGTAGCAAACAGGACTAATCCGGTGATAAGTCCTGTCTTGTACCCTCGCCGTTTCATCAGTAAACCAGCTGGAAGTGCAAAGAGAAAATAGCCGAGGTAGAACGCCGATTGAACCAGCCCCGCCTGAAACCGGCTGATCGCGAAGCCCTTCATGAACTGCCGGATCAACACATCGTTCAGGTTGTTCGGAATGCCCCATAGAAAGAAGAGCCCCGTGACTAGCAGGAAGGGTCTCAGCACACCAGGCGCCAGCAGCCTCGTCTGCAGATCAGACGCTTCAGTGCGAGCAGAGCCTTCTCCTACCTGCACGGGAATCATCATTACCTCGAGATCTTCACTCGCCGCCTACTCTTAACAGCTATGCAGGAGACTGTCCAAGGAACACAGGGCGAATGTGGCGCTCAAAGAGATTGTGAGTCACGTTCTTCGCTACAAGCTCCTTGTTATGTCGAACGGCGTCTCGGTACCTCTCCCCCATGGTGGCCGCAATCTTAAATGAGACATGCAGAAGTTGGCGGAGGCTTGGGTTGTATTGCGCGTTCGAGACATCGTGCCGCAGCGCGGCCACATACTGGCGACTCGACCAGCCGAGCACCTCTTCGGGTGACGGCAGCTCTGCAGGATCGATGTCGATCACTGTGGCGTAGGGTCTGCAGAGTTCGTCGGCGCTCGCGTATCCCTGTGCGTAGATCTCTTTCACAAGATTCAGCCCCGATCCACCAGACTCCGCCAAGCCGATGAGTTCTTCGAGCCAGGTCGTTCCAGCCGTCTTCAGGTGAACGCCCGCACCGGAGCGCAGCAGCGCCTCATACATCGCGGGATAGATCCTGAACTTGTCAGAGCCTGAGTGCACGCTCAACTTCAGATTACTCGGCAGGCCATATCGCTCCACCGCGAATGCAATGGCAGCAATGTCCTCATTAAACTCTCGAGTGAACTGTGCAACATCGCCCACATAGTCCACACCTTTGTTGAAGCGTCCCGTAAACTTGGGCGCGATTGTCTGGATCGGAACCTCCTCATCCGCAAGGGCCGCCAGGATAATCACGAGCTCGCTGGGGGTCTGTGGTGAAGCGGTCTCGTCCATGGACACCTCAGCGATGAAGCGTCCCTCACCCTTCGCCGCGACCAAGGCACGATAGATTGCGCCTGCCTCTCGAACGGCCGCCAGGAACGTGGCCGCCGTCCGTCGTACCAGCGGCTCACTCATTTGCAGTGGTATCTCGATCCTAGGCAACACGATCTCACGCGAGAGCTCCGGATGCTTACGTATAAAGCCTTCAATCTCTTCGTGCGGTGCCGGCTGGCCGATGCTCTCGGCGACATCAAGCGTGAAGAAGTCACAGGGCGCGAGGAAACGCTCCATCGTCTTCAGACCGATGTGGTCCGCGTCCACAAAGAACGGCCGATCCCAGCCTAGTGCGTGAACTGCGTCATTCGCCGCCGCGCGCGTCTCACTCGGCTCGGAGTGAATGATCAGATGTTCGCGATTCGACTTATTCCAGACTGGCGTTACCTCCACACCTGCATCCAGAGACAAGACACAGGCGCGCAGTTGCGCCTCCGCCTGTTGCGCAAATCGATCCCCGACGCCAATCGAGAAGCGCGGTAGCTGCAGGGCAGTCATGAGAGCCTCACCTCACTTCTTGACGCGTTGCAGAAAGCGCCCTGTCTTATCGTCTGGCATTGTCGCTGGCCTGAACGACGTCCCCTCGAAGCTTGCACGGAGACAGTACAACGCTCTCGTCAAGGCAAGTCAATCAGAGCTGACTGCATCAACATGCTATCCCAAGCATCGTGGTTCATCCGCGGCAGCACCCTACGCTTCTCATTCCACTCGGGCCTGCTCATCACCATCACTGCGGAACGACTATGCGACGATGAGGATGCTGTCCGCCGCGCCGATGACCTCGTCTGTCTCCCATCTCGAAGCGATCTATCTTGCAATCGCCGGCTTCACCTGCTGGGTCCTGTGCGATAGCGCGATAAAACTGGCCGGGCAATCACAGCTTCCGATCTACGAGATCATCGCATTCCTGGGTATCTTTATGGCGATGTTTACGTCGGCCTACATGATCTGGCGAGGCCAGAGGAGAGATCTGTGGCCAAAGCGGCCCAAACGCCTGCTTGTCCGCTCCTCCCTCGACGTCGGCAATAATCTCTGCGTTGTGATCGCTCTCCGTCATCTCTCTCTGACGCTGTTCTACATTCTGGTGTTCACGTCACCAATCATGGTGGCCGTACTGGGGCGATTGTTCCTGAAGGAGCGCATGGATTGGCGGAAGTGCTGCGCCATCCTGGCCGGCTTCCTTGGTGTCATTATCGCGGTCTATCCTGCCCGCTCGAGTGGCGGAAGCGCGTGGATCGGCGTTGCTGCCTGTGCTGTATGCGTAAGCTGCTTCTCCATCGCAATCGTCTGGTCACGGGTCATCTCGCAGACGGAGCAAGCGGAGACGGTCACGTTCTTCTCTGGATTGGTAACAGCTGCTGCAGGACTGACCGGCATGATCGTCCATGCGGTCCCAACCAGCACTCGGCTTTTGGCAGCCCTGCTCGCCATGGGCCTCCTAGGGACGGTGGGCAATCTCTGTGTCTACACAGCCTTGAAATACACGACGGCAGCTACGGTCTCGCAATACCATTACACGCAGCTCGTCTCTGGCGCGATCGTGGCCTACTTGATCTTTCACGAGAAGCCCACAGCCTGGATGCTAACGGGTGCGCTCCTGATCGTTCTCTCCGGTCTGTATATCGCGTTGCGAGCGCCTGTCACTGGTCGGTAAAGGGACGCGTCTGCTGACTTCAGATCAGTGGGTCTAGTCTGTCGCATACGCGTGCCATTCGATCTGAGTGAGAGGCCTTCTGGTCGACTCCAGGCGTACCGCCCTCGCCATCCGGGTTGTCCCTCGGTCCGACTTCTCGGCCAGGGATGCTGGCTTACAGGGTCTTGACCATCTTCCCGTTCAGAGACATGTTTGTATCCGTATCGGCAAGAGGATCTTAGGCGGAGGCTGTGGACTGGGTCGGAGCCTGCGCGCGCGGCATGCCGGGAAGGTGGACGGTGGGTAGCATAAAGCCGGTCGAGCCCTCTCCGATTCCCCTACTCGCGTTCAGAGAGACAGACTCGCTGAACGCAACGACGACCGCTCCATCCGAGACACGGGTGAGCCGGGCGTCAAGGGAGATGTTTTTCGTGAGCCTCGCGTTCTGTCGTTGCCTTGCCTGTCTTCCCTAGGAACTTCGGTGCGGCTTCCGTCTTCGAGGTGATCTGCGCGGGCTGATAAGCCGTGATGTAGCAGCGAATCTCGTACTCGGGTCTCTGACCTACAAGGGAGACCGCTGCTGTTTTGTGCGACGAGGGTCTCGAGGTCTGAACTGAAGAGGTTGGCATCAAGTCCCCGGTGCCGCGAGGGAAGGTGATCGCGACTGACTCCTGCCCAAGACGGACATCGGGAAGGAGCCGCCGCTCCAAGGTGACCGTCTTTTCACGACGCCGAATCCGTAGTGCTGCGCGCACGTGAAACTTGGGCAGAGAGCGATGACCACGGTGAACAAGCAGGAAGACACGGACTTCCAAGGCACAAGCATGGGTACCTGAGCAGAATTGACCTTAACTGCCGATCGTTTAACTCACAACCTCCCGCTTGCGAAAGCGCCTCCCGAATTGTCCAGGTGCTTGTCGGGAGCTCGTTCATCGGTATGCGGGTATGCTCCTGGTCCGCATTGCTGAAAGAGAGCTGACCAGGTGACGAAGGCTCTGAACGATCGAGAACTCAAATACTGCTTGCTGCTGCTGATCGAGACTGCGTTTGCATGCTCGAACCTGCTTAAAAGGTGATCTTCGCGGCAGCTTGCAGTACGCGCGGACCGCCAACCCCGTTGACATTGCCGACACCGCTGCCGAGCGTCGAGGTGATCTTGCCAAAGCTTGACGATCCGACCGTGCTGCCGGGCAGACCAAAAGCCGGTGTGTTGGACAGGTTAAAGGCATCGAAGCGCGCCTCGAGATTTGCGCGTTCGTGATACAGAGGAAAGCTCTTGAAGAGGGTGAGATTGTCGTTGAAGTATCCAGGTCCGCGGAACTGGTTTCGCCCCGTGTTACCCAGCGCGCACGCGACCGGGTTGGTCGCGGTGTACGGGGTGCAGGTGGGCGGCACGGTAAAGCTGGCGGTGTTGAACCAGAGCGGGGTTCCCGCGCCGCTGACCGCGTGATTCACGACGTAGGCTCCGACCTGGTCCGCCGTCTGCGTGGTGCCAGGAGTCGCGCTGGTAGACGTGATAGTGAAGGGAAGGCCGGAGACTGCGGCGATGATGGCCGAAAGCTTCCATCCGCCGAGCACGTAGGCCGTCGGCCCGGAGTTGAAGTACGAATGACCTCTGCCAGCGGGCAGCTCATAGGTGATCGTCTGGGAGAAGTTGCGGGTGCGATCAAAGTCGGTCACGCCGTAGTTGCGATGAACGGGTCCGGCATAAAACAGCAGAGCACCATCCTGCGCGCCGGTCTGGTACCCCTCTGCCTTGCCCCATGTGAAGACGGAGCCGAAGGCAAGACCCTTGGTGAAGCGACGCGTGTACTCGACCTGCAGCGACTGATAGTTGGTGGAGTAGCCGAGAAAGTACTCGGTCACCGAGGCCGTCTTGCCGAAGGTGGGAGTCATCCCATCGGCTGCGTGGTTCAGCGGGTCGAAGTTGGCGCCCTGTCCGTAGATAGTGGGCTGGTTGATGTTCTGAGCGACATCGATGCGTGTCCCGTGGTTCGCAACATACGCGATCTGTAGCGTGGAGTCACCCGGAAGGGCCTGCTGCACGACCGCGTTCCATGACGAGACATAGGCGTTTCTGAAGTTGAGCGGAATATAGAGGTTCGCCAGGCCGAGCGTTCCGTTCGACGCGCTCTCGGCCAATGTACCGTTGCTGCTGAAGTTGACGGTCGGCGTAGCCGGAATCCCGGTGACAAGGTTGACGACGCCGCCCGCAGGATCGAGCGCCGGGCCATAGGTGGGCGAGAAGGTATATCCGGTGCTCGTCTTGATCGGGTAGTTGTAGGCGTAGCTGTTGTCGACGAAGGGAACATAGCTGACACCAAACCCGGCGCGGATCACGGTCTTCTCTGTGGCGCGGTACGAAGCGCCGAGCCGCGGCGCAACGTTGCGCAGGTCGATCTGCTGACCGAGATTGGACGGATTGCCGTTCACACCGGCCTGCACCAGAGTATTGTTGGCCGGGTTGTAGTTCACGAAGCCACCAGCCTTGCGCGGCGTAGCCGGAGGATAGAGCTCGTAGCGTGCACCAAAGTCGACCGTCAGCTTCGAGGAGGCCTGCCACTTGTCCGACGCAAAGAAGAAGAGCCATGTCTGGCGATACGCGGGGAAGGTGCTGTTTGTATCCTGACCGACCTGATAAGGAACATTGAACAAGATGCTGGCGATGTCGTTCGCCTGACCCGTGACGGAACCGTTATAGGCCGTTGCGCCCGGCGCGGAGGTCTGATTTTCGCTGAAGTAGAAGGTGCCAGCAGCTGCATTTACATTGCCCTGCAAGAGGTCGTCGCGGACGCGGCGAATGTCAACACCCGCCTTGAGCGTGTGATTGCCGAGAATGCGGGTGGTGTTGTTGGCGAAATCAATGTTCGATTCCGCACGCAGCCAGGGCAGCGACTGCGAGTAGCCGATGAGCGGATTGGTGTTGCCGTTCTCGCCGTTGCCGGCAAAGTTGCTGACCTGGAAGGCAACCTGACCGGAGCTGGTGGCGACGTTGTTGGTGCCATTGGGGCCATTGCCGGGAATGCCGAGCGCCTTCGCATCGCTCGCGCCAAAATCAGTCTGCGTGGCGGAGTTCCGCAGATGTGCAACGCCAAAGCGAAACTCGGTGAAGAGCTTGGAGGAGAAGACATGATCGTAGTTGCCGCCGGTGCTGTAGGCCGAGGCGACGCCGGTCGCCTCAAAGCCGCCGCCCGCTGGACCGCCGAGAAACGCACCGAAGAGCGGTGCCTGAAAGGTGTTCGTGGTCTGATGGCTAAAGCGTCCGCTGAGGTGATCCTTCTCCGTGATGTTGTAGTCGGACTTAATGTCGTAGCTGTAAGAGTCCTTGCTGAACGGAAGGTTCTGCGAAAAGTTGTTGTTGGTCTGACCTTTGATGTAGGCGGCTGAGGCCAGGTTCAGCTGCGGGTTCCGCGCCTGACTATCGAGCATCTGCAGCACCTTCAAACCAGTAGCGTTGATACCAGAATTCGAGAGCGGGATCTGGTTATTAGCGAAGGCGGTGCGACCCATGCCACAGGTATTGTTGGAGACGTTGGTACTACAGCCGGCAGTCGATCCGGTGTTGGGATCGTAGACCTGGCCGGCATAGCCGCTCAGGCTGATGTTGTTGCCGACAACGTTATAGAAAGGAATGTTGGTGTTAACGGTCGAGGACTCGTGATCGGAGGTTCGCAGGAAATCGCCGAAGAGGAAGAGCTTGTCTTTGAGGATAGGACCGCCGATCGAGGCCCCGGTGTAGTTGTAGACGAGGCGGCCGTTCGGTCCCTGCGCGAAGTAGTTACGGGCGTTGACACCGTTGTTCTCCATGTTCTGGAAGACTGATCCATGGATCTGATTGGTGCCAGACTTTAGCGTGACGTTAACGACGGTGCCGACGGCGCGGCCAAACTCTGCTTCAAAGTTGTTGGTGGTGATGTCCACATTCTGGATCGCGGCGGCCGGGGGCACAATGATGATGTGAATACCGGTGCGTTGGTCATCATCGATGCCCTCAATCTGATAGAGGTTGACGTAAGACGATTGACCGTTCGCATTGACGGAGAGATCGTTGTTGGCATTGAAGAACTGTGAGTTGTTGAAGACGACTGGCGCTATGCCTGGCACGGTGTTGAGCAGCGACTGAAAGTTGTTACCGCTGCTCAGCGGCAGATCGGCGATCTGCCGCTGGCTGATAGTCGTAGAGATGTCGGCGCGGTCCGTCTGAAGCGACGGCGGCGCACTGGTCACGGTGACCTCCTCCGACGTGCTGCCGGCGGCGAGCGTGACATCTACACGGCTCGTGGTGTTCGTCTCAAGCGTGATGTTCTCGCGGGCGATCTTCTTGAAGCCTGACGCGGTCACCGTGACGGTGTAGACCCCGGGCGGCAGATCGGGTTCGGTGTAGTTGCCGCTCTCATTCGTGATGGCGGTGTGAACGGTTCCCTGTCCCGTAAGCACGATACTCACCTGCGCGTTCGCAACGTACGAACCGGTGGCATCGACAACGGTGCCGACGATAGTGCCGCTGACCGCCTGCGCAAGCATGACGGGTAGGGCGGAGACAGACGCAAGCACGAATAGGAGCACCGAGGACACCAGGGACATCGGTGAAAGGCGGCAGCGTGTAGTGAACATCATCGAAGAAGCTCTCCTGGCCTGAGATGTTGCTGGATGCATACTTCCGGCCCGCACTGGCCAGCGCATGCGTGTACGACAAGCGCTGAAACCTCGTCTTGCGACTCGTTCGTTATGTTGCGTCCTCCTCCCAAATGGCTGCCACTTCGGACAGCGCCGTACCGCACCGGTGCGCAGACAGGCGGCTCCGTGGAGCAAGAGTTACTCTCCGAAGACAAGAAGATGTACAAGCATGTTCCTTATGTGAAGCCACGGCCGTTTCAACCCCGCTTCAAGGCGAGACAAACGCTCGTTCGCGGCGAAGATCTCGCGTTTTGACGAGCGGTGTCATCTCTTCTCTAACCGCGCCGCAACAGTAGCGCTGTGGAAAACTACTGTCAACAAGATTCGCCCGCGCGACCCGGACGAGGTACCGCCTCACTTGAGAATTAGGGAATGGCTCTTGTCTACTTCCACGCGCCTTTTTGCTTAGATTCCCAGGAGAGAGAACGTTAGTGTGGGCGAGATGCCTAACCCTTCTCTCCTGTTCCCCGCTTCATCCACTGAGTTCTAGCGGGTAAGGACAAGAAGGTTGAAGCGCGCAGACTATCTGAGTCAGTATGTCTGCGACACTCGAGAAACTCTACAGGTCTCGTCAGCTGTCTATCCTGGACTTAGGAAGTCTGTCGTTCATCGGGGTATGACGCCGTACACGAACAGGGCCCTTGCTCGAGGAACAGGCAATGCGGCTCGATGCATCGTAGCGCCGATGTAAACCTCTGTGCTGCCAGTCAGCTCGCCCGCGCGAGGAAGTAGAAAGACATTCGGGAGCTGGGAGATGGCGGAGGGAGAGGGATTCGAACCCCCGTTACCTGTTAAGGTAAAGCGGTTTTCAAGACCGCCTGTTTCAACCGCTCACACATCCCTCCGCTCGGGCGGTGCCAGTCTCTCAAAGTTAGCAGGAAACCTTCCTCCCCTGCCATACTCCAATAGGTAGACACAGGTGCCCGCATGTCCACTGCGACCACAGTTCCCTCCAAATCACGCTTCGACCGCACCCTTGCCGCCGCGCGCACCACCATGGTATTCAGCGAGATCTCCCGGCTCGCCGTCGATAGCTTTCGCGCCTCCAAAGTCCGCTTCCTCCTCACCATGATCGGTATGGTCATCGGGTCGGCCTCCATCATCCTCGTCTACACTCTCGGTCTCACCGGCAAGCAATACGCACTCGACCTCATCTCCTCCATCGGCCCTAATATGGTCGAGATGCAGTTCAACGGTGGCCTCGTCACCGGTCCTGACAACTCCACAACGCCCGACTTCATGACTCGCGAAGACGAGGCCGCAGTTCGCCAGAAGGTTCCCGGCATCATCGCCTCCTCACCTATGCTGGAGGTCCACTACAGCGTCTCACTTGGTGGTGGTCTCACCAAAGATGCCATGCTCCTTGGCGTGAGCCCGCAGTACCGCATCGTCCGTAACCTCGAGGTCCTTGACGGTCGCTTCTTCGACGATCAGGACTCCTCCCAGCACGCGCATGTCGCCGTCCTCGTCGAGCCCTTTGCTCGCGCCCTCTACGGCTCCTCCTCCGCCGCCGTAGGCCAGCAGATCACCGTCGAAGGCATTCCCTTCACCGTCATCGGCGTCTTCAATATGCGCGTTGAGACCTTTGGTCAGTCCGAGGTCTCCGACCAGACAATTCTCATTCCCTACCCCGTCGCCCGCTACTTCACCGGCACCGACACCGTCAAAGAGATCTTCTTCACCATGAACCGGGCGCTTGATGTGCCTGCCGCAGCCAAGCAGATCCTCGCCATCATCCACAGCCGTCACCGCGCGACCTCGGCCTACACCGCCTTCACCCTCGTCCAGGTACTCAGCGTGATGGCACGTATCGCGACCATGCTCACCATCGTGCTCACCTTGGCTGCCGCAATCACTCTCATCGTCTCCGGCGTCGGCATCATGAACTCCATGCTCGCTAACGTACAGTCCCGCATTCGGGAGATCGGCATCCGCAAAGCGCTCGGCGCCACCTCCCGCGAGATCCGTCTCCAGTTCCTCACCGAGAGCGTCTTTCTCTCCCTCTCCGGCGGCGTCGTCGGCACCCTGCTCGGCCTCGCTATTCCCTTCTCCGTCCGCCTGCTCACCCCCTTCCAAATCCCCATCTCCATCTGGGCCGCCGTCGTCGCCCTCTCCACCTCCGTGCTCGTTGGCGTCATCTTTGGCACCCTTCCCGCAAACCGCGCCGCTCGCCTCGATCCCGTCGAAACTCTCAAATACGAATAACCATCACGGGCAGCTTGACCAGGGCGCCGATCACCGGCCGGCGTTCTCTGGACATGGGCACAGCCGGCTGAGCCCCGATGCTCTCGGGATGCTGCTGCCCCACGCCTCTGGTTCTCAGCCGAGTTGCACACTCACGCCGCCACCACAGTTCGCCTCGGCTCTCGCGGGGGGGAGTAAAGTTTTGTCGAGCAAAGCCGAGGCGCAGCCGTCTGTCTGGATAGAAGAGGCGTATGGCGTCGCTCGAGGGATGGAGTTTGGAGCTGTTTTCGATCGAGGAGGCAGGGTCGGAGGTCGATCTTGCCTCTCTGGTCGTGATGTACTCGGGCGTTCTTTTTCGCGTCGCCCACTCAATTCTGCGTAGCCGGGCCGAGGCGGAGGAAGTGGTGCAGGACGTCTTCGTGCGAGTGCTGGAGCGGCGATCCTCTCTGAGAACCGTGCGAGATATGCGAGTCTGGCTGACCCGGATCGCCTGGAATCTTGCTATCGACCGGCGGCGACGCCTCCGGCCGGAGCAGCTGGACGAGGCCTTCGCGCGAGGACTCATCTCCGCGAGCACTCCAGCCGACGACGCCATCGAAGAATCCGAGCGGATGGCCGCCGTGCTCCGTGAGGTCGAGAGGCTGCCGAAGAGCGAACGGCACGTGCTGCTGCTCTCGGCCGTGGAAGACTTCGAAATGGCGGAGATCGCGGCGGTCTTAGAGAGAAGCGAATCGGCGGTGCGTGCGCTGCTCTTTCGTGCTCGCGCGCGGCTGCGGGAACGGCTGGAGAGAGGAGGCGCGCGATGAAAGATCCAGAGAAGGCGATCGACCAGGTGCTGGCAGGGCTGCACCGGGCGGAGACTCCGGCAGGCATGGAAGCCCGCATCCTGCGCAAGCTCGAGCAGCAGACGGAGAGGCACGCACGACGCGCAAAGGTCGTTGCATCTCCTCAATCATGGAGATTCGCCGCCGGTGTAGCGGTCATCCTCGCGTTTGCCCTAAGCTGGCGTACGCACCACGAACACGCGACGCGTCGCGATAGCGGCTCAAGGCATGAGACCGCAACGCTGCGGCCCACAGAAGAGGGAGAGACCCCAGCGACATGGGAGCGCACGTCGCGAACACGGGTCTCCCCCGCACCTCCGACCAAGCCAAGTGTGCGAAGCCAACCGCGCCCACAACAGCCAGCGCAGCTGACCGTCCAGGTACGGTCAGGTCACTCGCGAACGCCGGAGCTCGCAGCCAATGACACACAGACCGTACGCGACGCTCGCGCTGCGAGCCATCCCGCCCCGGCATTGCCGCTCACTGAGCAGGAGCACCTTCTGCTGCGCCTGGTGCATCGGAGCGATCGAACGGATCCGGAGGTCCTCGCCGTGCTCAATCCTGCGCTGCGAGCGCGCGAGAGCCAAGAGGAGCGTCTTGAGTTTGACGTCTTCTTTGCGTCCCCAGCGACGCAGGAGGACGAGCAGCAGCAACCCATACCGGACGAGAGAGGAAAGACGCAATGACACGAGCGAAGGGATGCACAGGGACCGTACTGGCAGTGCTGGCAGTCTCAATCATGAGAGCACAGGCCGCGGATCCTCCACGGGAGACTGTGGATTCGGTGCGAACGTTCTACTTCAAGAATGTGGCAACGCAGAATGAGGGCACCGAACTGACCACGACCTTGCGCAACATGCTCGAAGGGCGAGATAAGGTCTACTACGTTGCTTCGCAAAACGCCGTTCTGGTGCAGGGAGCGCCAGACCAGCTGCTGCTCGCGCAGAAGATCATCAGTGATCTCGACCGCGCCCGACGAACCTATCGACTGACGTACACGGTAACGGAGATGGACGGGGGCAAGCGGATAGGAACGCAACACTTCTCCATGATCGTCATCTCCGGCGGAAGGACGACCCTGAAGCAGGGGAGCAAGGTGCCGATCGTGACAGGGTTCTATAAGCCGGAGTCGACGTCGGAAAATACGCAGGTGACCTACTTAGACATTGGTTTGAATGTAGTTGCGGAGCTCGATGAAGCCGCCGATGGCGTGCAGCTGAAGTCGAAAGTGGAGCAGTCGAGCGTGGCGGAGGAGCGATCGGGCTTGGGGGCAACGGATCCCATCGTGCGCCAGACTGTCATCGAGAGCTCGGCCACACTCACCGCAGGCAAACCCTTGATGCTCGGATCTCTCGACGTCCCGGGAAGCACGCGACACCTGGATGTAGAGGTAAGTCTGGAGGCAGTGCGTTAGGAGGTACGACCTGGCCGTTGACAGCGCGGCCGTCGTCCTTTAGCCACTGAAGAAGTCAGTTCTCGCTGAGAGCTAACGAACCAGAGGTGCCAAAGGAAAGCGCCCGCCGACCTCAGCTTTCGAGGCCAGCGGGCGCTTCTCTCATCACTCCACCGTGGTCGGACTACGCTCCAGCCGCGGGCTCGTCGCCCTGGACCGTGACCTTCACATGCGCGCTCACCTCACGATAGAGCTTCACCGGCACATGATACTCACCCAGGGACTTCAGCGGCTCCTCCAGCGCGATCTTGCGCCGATCGATGGTAAAGCCCTTCACCTCCAGCTCGTGTGCGATGTCGCCTGACGTTACCGACCCGAACAGGTGCTCATTCTCGCCCACCTTCCGCGTAAAGACGAGCTCAACTGCCGACAGCGTCACCGCCATCTGCTCCGCCTCGCTCTTCTCCTTGACTGCCCTGCGCGCCGCCGAGCCCTTCATCTGCTCGATGATGGCCTTGTTCGCCGCCGTCGCCTCGATCGCGAGCTTGCCCGGCAGCAGGTAGTTGCGCCCGTAGCCGTCCGCGACCTTCACCACATCGCCTCGGTGTCCAAGCTTGTTCACGTCTTCCTTCAGAATCACTTCCATCGCAGCTCTCCACGTCTCTTCGGCGCCTCCGCACGCAGGCGGCACACCGGTTCAATCCCATCTCAGACCGCTCGCGCCGCAGCGACAACCGGCCACTGGCACTTAGAAACGCGCCGCGAACGGCAGCAGCGCAATGTTGCGGGACTGCTTGATCGCCAGGCTAAGCTTCCTCTGGTGCCGTGTGCACACGCCCGAAAGCCGTCGTGGAATGATCTTGCCCCGCTCCGCCACAAACTGCTGCAGCAGCCGAACGTCCCGGTACGGAATCGCGTCGATCTTCTCCGTGCAGAACTTGCAGACCTTCTTGCGGCGAAAGAACTTCCGCCCGCCCGGCCCGCCCGAGCCCGCCGGTCGTGGTGGCCGTGCTCCGCCCGGTCCGCCTGAGCGCGGCCCCGAGTGCCCGCCGCCTCCCGTCCGTTCGCCGCTCTGCCCACCACCTGTCTGTCCGCCGCTCGTCTGCCCCGCACCGCCCTGCTGCGGCGTCGCCGCCTGAGCCTGCTCCGGAGCTGCTCCCTGTGTGCTGTTCGTCTCGTCCGCCATCGTCTGTCCTCGTTCTTCGGTTAGGCCTCGTGCTGCTCCAGACACGCATCGGTGTCTCTGAACAACTGCCACGTTCGGCAGATGGAAGCAGTCCTCGGCAATCCAACATCTTGCGCGCTCACGGAGAGCTCTCCGCCAAGCACGCCCAAACTCTCGCGTGACGCCAGCTAGGCCGACGCTGCCGGCACGGCCTCCGGCTCTACCGTACTCGGGGTCTCGACGGCAGCCGCTGGCGCCTCGACAGGAGCAGCGGGCGCAGGTGCCTCCGCCGCCTCGGCCTGCACTGCCGGCAGAGCACTCCGCTTCACCTTCGTGTCGCGCAACGCCTTCACCTTCGCCAGCCGCTTCTCCTCCTCATCCATCCGCACCGTGATGAACTTGATCACCTGCTCGGAGACTCGCAGCCGACGCTCAATCTCGGCCATCAGCGCTCCTGGCGCCGACACCGTCAGCAGCACATAGAAGCCATCATTGAACTTGCGGACCGTATACGCCAGCCGTCGGCGGCCCATCTTCTCCACCGCCTTGACCTCGCCGCCGCCGCTCGTCACGTTGCCTGAAAATCCCTCGATCAGCGTGTCCAGCGCGGCCTCTTCGACATCCGGCCGAACGATAAACATCACCTCATACGTCCTGTTTGCCTGGCTCATACTCACTTCTTTCTGCGAAGTTCTGCTTCGCACCGCAACCGCGTGTCCTCTGCGGCAACGGTCTGGAAGATCTCGACTGCAACAACTCTGTCCTGCAACTGCGTCACGACTTCACTTCCGTGTGACTTACTCCCTGCGATTGAAGCGGTTCATCGCCGCCGCAACGCCATCCCGCAAAATGACCTCGACCGCCTCACAAGCTCGGTCGAGCACCTCATCCATCACCGCCAGCTCGGTTCGCCGCATCGGTGTCAGCAGGTAGTCCTTTCCTCCCGCCTTCACCTCGCGGCCATCGGCCAGCGACGGCTTCCCAACACCGATCCGAATCCGCGTCCACTCCTCCGTCCCGAGCGCGCCCGAGATCGAGCGAACGCCGTTGTGTCCATTCGCCGAGCCGCGCTCTTTCACGCGTAGCTCGCCGAGCGGAAACGCCAGCTCGTCGTACACCACAATCAGGTCCTCACTCGGAATCCCGATCTTCAACTCCCGCACCAGCGCGGCCACCGAGAGCCCGCTCAGGTTCATAAACGTCTCCGGCTTTGCCAGCAGCACCTCTTCGCCTGCCAGCATCGCCCTTGCCGTCAAAGCCCGTCCCCGCCGATTGCTAAGCACCGATCCGCATCGCTCAGCCATCCGGTCGATCGCTAGAAATCCGGCATTGTGCGGCGTGAACTGGTACTCCAGACCGGGATTGCCCAGCCCTGCAATCAGCCTCACGCCGCCTGACCCTCTGTCGCCCGCACCGGCCTACTTCTTGCCGGCAGCGGCGTCGGTCGCCTCTGCTTCGCCCTTGCCCTTCTTCGCGACCTCTGGCTCCGTCGTCGCCGCCGCTGCTGCAGCGACATCCTCAACCGTCTCCTTCACGATCGTCACGTGCGCGACCAGCGCATGATCGTCGCCCAGAAACTTCAGCGTGCCCGAGTGCGGCAGGTCCGAGACGTGAATTGCCCCATTCAGCTCGAGGTTGGACACGTCAACATCGAGATGGCTCGGAATATCCGTCGGTAGGCACTCGACCTCAACCTCACGCAGCACCTGATCCAGAATTCCTCCCTGCGTCCGCACACCAACGGGCGTACCGATCAGCACGATCGGGACCGAGACCGTCATCGTCTTGTTCATGGCGATCCGCTTGAGATCAATGTGCAGCAGCTTGCCCTTGATCGGCTCATTCTGCCAATCGACGATCATCGCCTTGGCGGTCGCGCCGCCAGAGATCTCCAGATCGAAGATCGTATTGTGACCCGACTCCGAGTGCAGAATCTTCGTGATCGCCTTCGGATCGACCGTAACCGCAACCGACTCCTGCCCCGCCCCGTAGACAACCGCCGGGATCAGCCCCGACACGCGCACGCGCCGCGCCGCATTCTTGTTGAACTTACCTTCCCGTACCGTCGCCTGAATCGCCTCTACTGGTGCCGCCATATCGTCTTTCCTTTCGGGCACGGAGTTGAGCTCCGCTCCCTTTGCGCCTGTCAGATCCCGCTCTAGTTAAACAGCGTACTCACGCTGGTCTCCATGTGAATGCTCTCGATCGCCCGGCCCAAAAGCCCTGCGATCGACAACACCTTGATCTTCTCGACGCGCCTCGCCTCTTCGCGCAGCGGAATCGTATTCGACACCACAACCTGTTCCAGTCGCGATGCCGCAATGCGCTCCACTGCCGGCCCGCTCAGCACCGCATGCGACGCGCACGCATACACCTTGCGCGCGCCCTGATCGAGCAGCGCGTCTACCGTCTTCACCAGCGTTCCCGCCGTGTCGATGATGTCGTCGAGGATCAGGCAGGTTCGCCCCTTCACATCGCCGATCACGTTCATCACCTCGGTCACGTTAATGTCCGTCCGCCGCTTGTCCACGATGGCCAGCGGCGCATCCAGCTTCTTTGCAAAAAATCTCGCCCGCTCCACACCACCCGCGTCTGGTGACACCACGGTCAGGTTCGGCAGGTTCAGATCCCGGAAGTACGTCACCAACACCGGGCTGGCAAACAGGTGATCCACCGGGATATTGAAAAACCCCTGGATCTGCGCCGCGTGAAGATCAACCAGCAGCGCCCGGTTCGCACCAGCGGTCGTCAACAGATCGGCCACCAGCTTGGAACTGATCGCTACCCGCGGCCGGTCTTTTCGGTCCTGCCGCGCATAGCCGTAGTACGGAATCACAACCGTGATGCGCGCGGCCGAAGCCCGCTTCAACGCATCGATCATGATCAACAACTCAACCAGGTGCTGGTCGACCGGAAAACTCGTCGGCTGCACCACAAACACATCCGCGCCACGCACATTCTCGAGCAGCTGAAAGTAAATCTCGCCGTCTGAGAATCGCTGCATCCGCGTCTCGCCCATCGGCACGCCGATGAACTTGCAGATCTCCTCGGCCAGCTCTTTGTTCGCCGTGCCCGAAAAGATCTTGAATCGCTTGTCGTCGCTCAGGCGGCCGGTGCGTTTCCTCTCCGGAGAGGGTTTCGCATCCTGGGCCGTCTTTGCTCCGTTTGGTCCACTTGCACTCGGGGCCGGGTTCTGCCCCTGAGCTGCGCTTCCGGCCGTTGCCGAAGCGCCGTTCTGCCCGCCGTTGCTGGTCGCGGTCACCATCTGGCTCCGTGAAGAGGTTGGTTCGCCGTCTTCACCTCGCCCCGAACTCGGGGAGAGAACTGCAGTCGTGTCTCGTTCCGTCACGTGAACTCCTTCAGGCTGGTTGTCCCTGGGACTTCTGCTGCTGTCTTCGCAGAGCCTTGTTGCGGCCCTGGTACCTCATCGGCACATCACTTCTTGTTGCGAACTGCCATGCACTGCCGGTACTGACTTCGTTCTCTCTAACGCTCACTCATCCGCTCGTTGTTCTCGGCGACCCCGCATCTGCGAAAGCGGCCCGGCGGATCAAATCAACCTCACTCCGGCGGCACGTTGCTGCCAGCCCGGATCTCCCTTGCTCTTCGACGCCTCCAGACCCAAACCGCGGGGTCCTGCGGAAGCACCTCCCTCGACAAACCTCGAGGGTCTTGGTTGGGCGACTAGGATTCGAACCTAGACAAAGTGCGTCAAAGGCACTTGACCTACCATTAGTCGATCGCCCAATGTCTCGCTCGACAATCCAGTCTAACCCGCGGAACGCTCGCCAACCGACTCCGTCCGCCTACCTGTACTACGGCAGAACATCCGGCGACGTTAGTCCGCCTCCCGAAACATCTCGGCCCAGTACGCCTCATGGCCGAGCGTCTCCGTCAGAGACGCCCGCACACCCGAAGCCTCGACCCGCTGTTGAGCCGCCCGTGCATCCTCCACGGACCGATACAGCCCGAAGAGCGCCGAACCAGACCCGGACATCGCCGCATACAACGCAGGCGCACCCGTCTCATAACCCATCAACAGACGCTTGGTTGAACGCAGGAGGGAGTGATGCGGAAAAACGACCTCTTCAAAGTCGTTTTCGATCCCGGTGCGGACAAGCGCGAGAAGGGAGTTCTCCGCCAGACTGTCGCGCGCGCCTTCCTGCTCTTGCGCAGAGACCTCGTCCAAGGTCAGGCCGCCAACAGTACCGGAAGCGCCTGGCTCATGCATCGCACCCCCGGCAGCAACGCCAAGCACGGACGCATAAGCAAGACTCAACTCATTTAGTCTATGCTGGAGCGCCTGGGCCGTCAACATCGCGTCACCTCCCGCCGCCCGCAACCGCATCTCATCCCACGCCCGAAATGCCGCAGGGGTGGACACCCCTACCTCCGGCACCGCTACGACACACGCCACTCCACCCACCCGGCAATCCGCTGGTCCTGAAGCGAACGCGAGATCTCGCACGCCGCTCACCCGCTCGCCCCTGCCCTCTCCCAGCACCGTCCCGCCCACCAGAAACAATGGCACGTCCGACCCCACCTCGGCCGCGACCTCCATCCGCTCCCGTTCGCCCAGCCGTACCCCTAACTCCCGCTCCATCCCCACCAGCGCCGTCGCCGCGTTCGCGCTTCCCGCCCCTAAGCCTCCTTGCACCGGCAGCCGCTTTTCGATCCCGACACGCACCTCAGCCTGCACCCCCAACCGCGCAAGCGCCCCCTCCACCATCCGCCACGCCGTGTTCTGCCCGTCCACCGGGACTCGAGCGTCGTTCGTCGTCAGCTCGATCTGGGTCCTCTTCGCGACTCGCGCCTTTACGGTCACCACATCATGAAGCGCCAGCGTCTGATACACCGTCACCAGAGAGTGAAAGCCGTCCCCCCGCACCGGCCCGATCCCCAGCCCCAGGTTGATCTTTGAGAATGAACGAAGTCGCGTCGCCATACCCGGCATTCTAGCCGCGCAACCGGGCCAGGGCGGCTGACCCACACTCCGTCAGCCGCAGACACTTCTATTGCACGTCGCTCACCTTTCCTCCTACAAAGGTGATCTTCATATCCGGGTAGATGTACATCATCTTGTTGGGAAAGTTCACCTTGCTCGTAGGCTGTCCCTTATTCGCGATGACCTGATCGGTGGTCTGACCGAGGGCGATCGTGATCGGCCCGGTGTGGCGTGCCGGGGCAGCCGCAGGTGCTGCGGGCGCAGCCTCCGCCGTCTCGGCCGGAGCTGTCCCGTCCGGCGCATCAGCCGCAGTCGCTTCTGCCACGACCTGCTGCTCCACCTCTGCGCCCTGCTGGGCCTGCTGATCGAGCTCCGCCGCGCCGTTCGGGTCTGCTGCCGGCGCCGCCGCGGCATAGGGCGCCTGTTTCGTTCCTTGGATCGCCTCCGCCGGTGGGGACGGCAGCCCGCCTTGGCCCGGATGGTCCTTCATCTCCGCCATACCCTGATCGATACTCGCAAGCAGATGGTTGTGCATCTCCTGCAGATCGGTCATCTCCACCGTCACGACGCTGCCCTTGCCGCAGTCCGCCTCCTTGCTGGCAAGCACCTTTAGATCCGCCCCCGTCGCGTCGGCCGCCGGCTTCGTATTCAGCGCCAGCACGTCGCCGTCGGTCAGCCCGCACTCCTGTCCCGCTGAGGTCACCGTCAACCCAGCAGACGCTACAAAGACATGTGGCTGGCCGTCTCCCAGCAGCGTCCCCAGGCTCGCCACGTTGTTATCGGCCTGACCCTGCGTCTTCTGCGCTGCCAACTCCCGGCTGACCTCCTGCGAAACCGCATCCTTCACCTCTTTGGTCATCGTCGGTGAGGTCGTTCCTGTCGCCGGGTCGTATGAGGCGTAGACCAGCCGCGGCTTCGTCCCCTCAGGATGCAACCGTGCCGAGACCGAGAGAGCTGCATACGCATTCGCCAGGCTGGCCGCAACCATGTAGTCCGTTAGCCAGTAGGCCGCGCTTGGATACACCGGATACGGCGCGAAGTACGCCCCGTAGTAGCCATACCACGGGTTTCCGCCCCAGCCCCAGCCATACGCAACCGGCGCCGGCCAAGGGTTATAGGCCCAGCCGTAGTACGCAGCCGGGTAGTAGTATGCGGGCATATACCCGTTGAGATACACGCCGTTGTAGTAGTAACCGCGGTAGTAGGCGTTTCGATAGCCGCCGTGATAGTAGTACGCGCGGTGGTAGTACGCATGGCCGCCATAAGAATACGGACGCTGAATGTATCCGCGCCCATGGCCTTCCGCCACCAGCCGCGAGTGATCTGGGCGCTCATATACCGTACGCCGCATGCCGCCCGGGCCATGAGAGACCACCATACCGTTCGCGTGGACCTCCCGCACCCGCCCATTTGCTCCGAACCGAGCCTCGTGGCCGTTCGCCGTCCGCACGCTCGTGACGCGGCCGGATGGGCTCTTTGTCACCTCAGCACCGCTTCTGGTGTGAACCGTCGTTCCGCCACCGGCGTTGTGCGTCACCGTCGACTGGTGCCCCGCACCCGGTCCAGTCTTGGTGCCGCCCGCGCCGGGCGCCGCATGAGCCGTCGATGTCGGTGTGCCTTTAGCCGGCGTCGTCTTCGCCGCGGTGGTGGGCGCCGTCTTGGTCGCGGGCGCCGTCTTAGCTTTGGTCGTCTGCGCAGCAAATTGGCTCGGTAGAGCGAGCAACCCCATCACAGCTATAAGCAAAACCTTCGCCGTCAGAGAGCGCAGGCACAGGGACGAGCACTTCATGACTCCCAGTCTGTTCATCGTTGCTTCTCCTCGATACGTCCTCACCCGGGCCCATAAGCGTACATCGCAACTTGTTCTGCGCCTCGCAGGCGCTTACTGCACGTCGCTGACCTTGTCGTTCAGGAAGACAATCTTCATGTTCTTGTAGACATAGGTCTTCTTCTTGCCGAGGTCGATCATCTGCAGCGGCATGCCCATGGCCTGCAGCACCTCCGTCGAAGACTCGCCGATGCTGATCGTCGCCGTGGGCGTGGGGGGCGCGGCCGCAGGCGCCGCGACCGGAACCGCAGCCGGCGTCGGCGCCACTGCCTGCTGCCGCAGCGGTGCTCCCGGCCGAGCACTAGGCTGGGTCGGCGCCGCTGCCTCCGCGCTCTTCGTCTCACTCCCACCCTCGTCCGGCGCCAAAACCGACTCGATGGTCTGCTCCACCTGGTCCGGCGGCGTCTCCTCGAGATACCCCTTCTTGAACTTGAACGACACGGTCGCCTCGAACTTCTTCTTCGCCTGCGACCCACTCACATCGAGCTCATCCACGGTCAACAGGGTGAACCGCACCACGTCTCCCGTCAGCTCGCTCTTGCCCTCCATCTTCGTGATGTAGACCTTATCGCCGGTCTGCAGCACGTGCGCTCCCATCTTGGTCCAGGTCATCCGGGTCAGCACGGCAGGCGCCTGCACCTTCCCATCTACCACCTTGGTCTCCGGTTTCACCATCATGCTGGTCGGCGCGCTGTACACACCCGGACACTTCATAGCCATCGTCGTTCCGTCTTTCGTAATCTGCGCAAAATCGGGAGTGGTCTCCGTCACGACATACTTCTTCTCAAGCGCACTGACGACGCCACTCTGCGTCTTTTCAGCAAGCACTCCCCTTGCTGGAACAAGCACCGCACCAATTAAGGCGAGAGAGGACGATAGGCACAGGCGAATATAACTCTTCATAGAATGGCTCCTCAGTCGGAGAGTCGAATCTGGAGATCCTCTGATCTGCCATACCGTCATCTCTTCTTCATGTTGTCCCCGGGATCTGCTGCCAGACAGCCTCCCCCACGATCAATAAGATCCCGGGAGCACCTTGGAAGGCTTTGCTGTTTTGCTGAGCAGTCTAAGACGGATTCCGCATTGTGGGAAGCCTTTTGTTGCGGCCCAGTGTTACCGACAACGCGCTCCAGCTGCGGGGCCAGCGCTGGCCCTGCAGCACCTACCGCACGCATCCAAGACTCTGCAAAGACATACCACTCCTCGGAGCCCGCCATGGCCACCGCACCCCTCGATCGCCTGCAGGACCTCATGGAGACCTACCAGCACCGACCAAGCTCGACCTCACCATCACCCAGACCAATCCCGAGCACGCCCTCACCCGCTATCTTCTCTACTACCTCATGCCCCTCTGGACCGCCGCAGCCGTTCTTGACTGGTACTGGCACAAACGCACCGACATCGAGCACACCTCCGGCGTCGGAGAGTCACTCATTCACGCCCTCATGTTCACGGAGGCCGGCGTGCCCATCATCCTCGGCCTCCTTCTCGAGATCAACGCCGGCCTCCTCTCCGCGATGGCCGCCACTCTTATCGTCCACGAAGCGACCGCCATCTGGGACGTCAGCTACGCCACCGACCACCGCCACGTGAAGCCGAGCGAGCAGCACACGCACTCCTTCCTCAAAGTGCTCCCTTTTATGGCGCTCTCGATGGCCTCTGCCCTCCACTGGGACCAGCTCCAGAGCATCTTCAGCATCGGAAACGCCCGGCCCGACTGGAAGCTGCGCCTCAAAAGCAGCGCCTTCCCGGCGCCTACCTCGCCGGCGTCGCGGGCCTAATAGTCGGCGGCGTCGTCCTCCCCTACACCAACGAGCTCCTCCGCTGCTCGAGAGCCGCAACGACCCGCACTATCACGGCAACTGCACCACCCCGCAGCTCCCCTGAACCGCACCGCGGCTGCCGCAGAACCGCGCCCGTCACCTCGCAGTCCCGCCACTAGGCCGCAACCAGGAGGCCTCCCATGCCATCCAACCTCTTCACCCTGCAACGCTTCCTCGACGCCCAGAGCTCCATCTACCAGCAGGCCCGCTCCGAGCTCGAGCACGGTGAAAAACGCACCCACTGGATGTGGTTCATCTTCCCGCAGATCCGCGGCCTCGGTTCAAGCCCCATGGCGCATCGCTTCGCCATCGCCGACCGTGCGGAAGCCGCCGCCTTCCTCGCCCATCCCATCCTCGGCCCGCGCCTGCGCGAGTGCACCGCTCTCGTCAACGCCGCCGCCGGCCGGGCTATCGGCGACATCTTCCCCTACCCCGACAACCTCAAGTTCCACTCCTCCGTCACCCTCTTCGCCGAGGTCACACCCGACAACGCCGTCTTCCGCGAAGCCCTCCAGCACTTCTTCCAGGGCCAACCTGACCGCGCTACCCTCAATCTCCTTTAGCGTCGCGCCTGATACGCCACCATGCGCTCCCACCGCGACCCGAACCGGTCCGCCGCGATATCCTCCTCTGTCATCCCGAAGCACTCGTCCCACATCCGCCCCAGCCACGCCGTCTCTCGCAGCAGGCCATCCAGCTCAGGATTCGTGTAGAGCAGCACCATCTCTCGCGGCTCTGCTTCGAGCGACGCCCGCATCTGCTCCAGAAACCGCCGCATCACCGGCGCCGCAAACGGATGGTAGAGGTATACCACCAGCGGCCCCGCCGGCAGTCGCCATGCGGTCACATCGGCTGTGACCACCTCCACCGGCGCCGGCTGCCGCCACGCCGGTCGGAACCGCCCAAGATTCCGCCGCGCTACCGCCGCCAGCTCCGCTGACAGCTCGACACCCACCGCTTGCCGGAACGGGTACCCCAGCGCCAGCATCAGCGCACGCCCCTTCCCGCACCCCACATCCACGAACGTGTACTGCTCCCACTCCAGCTCCAGTCGGTCCATCGCCTGTCGGAACACCGATGGCGAGACCCCGTAATATCCCGTCGCCCAAAACGCTGCATCCTCCTCGCCCGCACCCTCCGCCAGCTGCTCGCCCCAGATCAGCCCGCCCGTCTCCACTCCGTACTCCCGATCGAACGGGTGCACCTCGTCTGCCTTCTCACCGCTCTCCTCGACCGTTGCCTGCCTCCCCCCAGCGCGCAGCCTCCCCCGCCGCACCACCTCACGCAAAAATCCGCCCCAACCTCGATTCGCCACCCAGTGCCGCGCCCGCCGCACCCACGATCCCCGCCGCATGTCCGCCCCCACTCACCCGGCCCGCCCATCCACCGCGGTCCAATCGAAGCCCACGTTGTATCCTCACCAGACTCGCACATTCGGGAGATGCCCTTGCCCCTGTTCATGAGAGCTTCCGCGCTCTGCGCCAGCATCGCACTCGCGCTTCCCCTGCCGGCTCTGGCCCGGGCCCAGACTCCCGCACAGCCCCCCGTCTCTTCCATCCCCGCCTGGAACGATCCTCAGGATCAGCCCGTTCGCGCCCGCCATGCCATGGTCGTCAGCATCCACCACGACGCCACCGACGCCGGCCTCGAGACGCTTCGCAGAGGCGGCAACGCCGTCGACGCCGCCGTTACCGTCGCCTTCGCCCTGGCCGTCGTCTACCCCTCGGCCGGCAACCTGGGCGGCGGCGGCTTCATGCTCATCCGCCCCCACCACGGTCACGCCCACTTCCTCGACTACCGCGAAAAGGCCCCCGCCGCCGCAACCCGCGACATGTACCTCGACGCCCAGGGCAACGTCATCCCCGGCCTCTCGCTCGAAGGCTATAAAGCCTCCGGTGTCCCTGGCACTGTCGCCGGCCTCGCCTATGCACAGTCCCACTTTGGCCGCCTCACTCTCGCCGAAGACATGGCTCCCGCTATTCGCCTTGCCACCGACGGCTTCGTCCTCTCCGACGCCGAAGCCGCAAACCTCCACGCCACCTCTCTCAGCCACTTTCCCGCCTCCGCCCATCTCTTCCAGCGCGACGGCAACTTCTACGCCTCCGGCGACCGCCTTCAGCAGCCTGTCCTCGCTGCGACCCTGAGCCGTATCGCGGCGAACCCCGCCGACTTCTATCACGGCTCCATCGCCGACGAGATCGCCCGCGACATGCAGGCTCACGGCGGCCTCATCACCGCCGCCGACCTTGCCGATTACACCGTCAAGGACCGCGCCCCCATCCTCAGCCGATATCGCACCTACACCGTCATCACTGCCCCGCCACCCTCTTCCGGCGGCATCGTCCTCGCCGAGATCCTCAACATCCTCTCCACCTACAACCTGCCCTCCGTGGGTCCAGACCGCTCCGCTCCCCAGGTCCACCTCATCGCTGAAGCTTTTCGCCGTGCCTACTTCGACCGCGCCGACTACCTCGGTGACCCCGACTTCACCCCCATTCCCACCAAGGAGCTCCTCAGCCTCAGGTACGCGACCGCGTGGCGCGCCTCCATCGCCCCCGATAGACCCACCCCGTCCGCCACCCTCCAGCGCCCCGCCGGCTTCCTCCCTCCGCCGCCCCAACTCGCGCCCCAGCCGCCCGAGTCCCACCAGACCACCCACTTCTCCATCGTCGATAAGGACGGCAACGCCGTCTCTAATACCTTCACCCTCAACAACGTCTTCGGCTCCGGCGTCACCATCGAGAAGCTCGGCTTCCTCATGAACGATGAGATGGATGACTTCGCCTCCAAGCAGGGCGTTCCCAACCTCTATGGCCTCATTCAGGGACCCGCCAACGCCATCGGTCCTGGCAAGCGGCCGCTCTCCGCCATGACCCCCACCATCATCACTGCCCGCTCCGGCCTTCTTCGCCGTCAGCACCTCCGCATGGTCCTTGGCACCCCCGGCGGCTCCACCATCATCACCACCGTCGCCAACGACTTCCTCTCCGTCGCCGAGAACGGCCTCAACATCCAGCAGGCCGCCGATGCCCCTCGCTTCCACCACCAGTACCTGCCAGACCGCCTTGATCTCGAACGCCACTTTCCGGCCGACCCCGCCGTCGCCCTCGCCGCCATGGGCTATACCCTCAACCGCCAGCAGGCCGCCGACGAGGACCACCCCGGCAGCTGGGGCGACAGCGAGCTCATCGCCATCGACCCCCATACCCACGAGCTTCTCGGCGGCCATGACAATCGCCGCCGCTACGGCAAAGCGGCTGGCTACTAGGGACAGTTGAGAAAGCCACGATTCAGACCCGCCCTTACCCGTGTCACCCACCTCAACTGCCGGATTCCGCATCTGACCGCAGTAGGACACAGGCGCGCGAGCCCCCGAAGCGCGGCAGCGGCTCAAAGCACGCTTTGTAAAGATCAGCTACAACCGAAATGAGGAAAGAAATGGCCCAGAAAAGCGAAGTCAAACAGATGCCTGCGAAGAGAAAAGGCACCATTCCCGGTCCGGCGACCAAGATGAACACCTCCATGTACGAGACCCGCATTGCACTCTCCGACGAGACCAAGAAGAAAGTCGTCGAGATCATGCAGAAGACGCTCGCCGCGGCCTCCGACATGTACTCCCAGGCGAAGTTCGCCCACTGGAACGTCAAGGGCGACAACTTCTACCAACTCCACCTTGTCTTCGACCACGTCGCCAAGATCATTGGCAAGCAGGTCGATCCCATCGCCGAACGCATGACCCAGCTCGGTGGCGTCGCTAACGGCACCGTGCGCCAGGCCGCGACCTGCTCCAATATCCCGGAGTATCCAGTGGACACCGTGGCCGGCATGGATCACGTCCGCGCCCTCGCCGACTCGCTCGGTGCCTACTGCAGCGACCTCCGCGACGCCTCGGACGAAGTCGAGGATGCCGGCGACGGCCCGACCTCTGACTTTTACAACCAGCTCATCGTGGACGCGGAAGAGCAGCTCTACTTCCTCGAGTCTCACCTCGAAGCCGGCGACGTCCAGTAGACGCACCGGTCGCACCGGTCTACCAAAGCCGTCGCCGAGAGGACTCTCTCGGCGACGGCTTTCTCATCGTGGCATTCACTCTTTCACGAGCCCGGCCGCTACCAGAGCTCCATCAATGCTCTCGATAGTTCTGCGCGTACGTGTCCCGCGGCAGCCCCTCGCGATGCGCTTTGCTGCACAGCGCCGTCGCCTCCCCGGAGCTCATCCAGCCACCCAGCGCCACCAGGTACGGCGCCCTTCCCTTTGGCGCAAAGACCTCCGGCTGCAGATCGGGATGTTGCTGCGCCAGCGCTGCTACCTTCTGCTGCGCCTGCTCCTGTCGGTTATAGGTAAACGCGACCACACGCCATGCCGACTGCGTGCTGCGGTCCGTGCCGCTCGTCCCCGCTGCCGCGCCCGCACTCGCCACGACAGGGGCAGGCAGCTGCGACGAGCTCGACCGGTCCCGGCCGCTCACCGCCGCTGAAGGCTTGTTCGCGCGCGGCATCGCCGTTGAACTCGTCGCGATCGGCGCACCACTGGAAGGTGTCGTGACCGCGGGCGCGCTCAAGGCCGGCCCCGCGCTCGCCACCGGACCCGCACCTGCCACTGCCCGGCCCGTGTGCAGGAAGTGCCAGAACAGCAGCACCACAATCAGCAGCGCCACCGCTGCAATCGCCCAAAGCCCTTGCCGCCGCCGCGCCCCGCCGTCCTCAGGATCCATCACGATACGGCCGGCCTCAGGCGACCAGGCGCGTGTCGGCAGCGTAACGTCCTTCACCGTCGCCGCACTCGGCTTCGCCGCTGTCGCCGCGGCTGCGGCTGCGGCTGCAACGCCCGCAACTACACCTCCCCGGTTCGACACGCCCGCTGCCGTCCCGCGCACCGGTGCAGCCGCGACAGGCGCCGGCGAACTCACCGCGCGCGGTACCACGACCGGCGTCGGCCGCACCACCGCCAGCATCTCGCTCACACCCCACGCCCCGCTGCGCCCATTGCGCACCATCTCGTCGAAGGGCGCCGGCATCGCCTGCGGCGAGCCCTCCCGCCGTCGCGTCATCGCCTCCTGGATCAGCACCGCAAGATCATGGGCATCACGCTTCCGCAGCGGCCGCGCGTCGGCCTCCTCGCCCGCCTCGCGCACCAGGTCGCTGCGCAGCTTCACCAGCTCACCCTGGGCCACCACATTCGCCGGCTCCACGTGCTCGTGCACCAGACCCTTAGCATGCAGCGCTTCCAGCGCCGCCGCCACGCTGCGGGCCATCTCACGCGTCTCGTCGGCCGTCAGCGCGCGCTCGCGCAGAATCTCTGCAAGCTCCGCGTCCGCCCGCTCCATCACCGCGTACACCAGGTGAACCCCGTCCAGCACCGTCTTGTCGCACGCGAGAATGCGCAGCAGGTTCTCCTGCTTTACCGCCTGCACCGCGCGCCACCGGCGAAGGATCTCCTCCTCATCGTTCAGCGACTCGATCAGGCGAATCACCGCCGGCTGCCCCGCTTCGTCCACCGTCGTAAAAAAAGCGCTGCGCCCCTTGGGCCCGATCAGCCGCTCCAGCCGATACCGCCCATCGACCGTCTTGCCCTCGTAGTCGTTCCAAAGCTCCATCGTGTGACACACCATTTCCTGGAAGTTGTTCAAGGAAGAGACCACCGCAACGAGTGCGCCGGAGTTTCGTTACCCCCTCCGCCAGCACTCCACGCCATCGGCCAAGTCGGCTCGCTTAGGCCTCTAGCTCAATCTGAAGCATGCCCATTATCCCCCATCACCACCCGCTCCGGCAGCGCTCAGCAGTAACAGCCGATCATGTGACCGTATCGCCCCCGGCACCCCCACCTTGGCCTTCGCGTCACAGCCCCTGCCGCGACGCACACACTCTGGCGTGGAGACATCGCCGTCCGGCACACCTACTGCGCGTCGTCGTACTCTTCCTTCCACGCTGCTTGGATCGCCTCGAGGATTCCCTCATTCGACTTCGCCGGATCCCCCGTAAATCCCGGCAGCTCCGTCACGTACCGGTGCAGATCCGTGAACCGCACACTGTACGGCTCCATCTGCGGATGTCTCTCCTGCAGCTGAATCCCAATCTCTTCCGAGTCCGTCCAGTCCATCTCACGCGCCATGCGACACCACCTCACCCTCACTCACATCCCATGTCTCCAGAGACATACGCCTAGCTCCCCGGTCCATGCGCCGGCTTGCCTTCCTGCACATAATTCCGATTCCACTTCGGGATCTCCACCACATACGTCCCCGGGCTCTCTATCACCGCCTGACATCCCAGCCGCGAGTTCAGCTGGATATCCGCCGCCGTCTCCATTCGGTCGAGCTCCAGATCCTCCGGCTCGCTCACGCCTGCCGCGCCCTCCTTAACCCAGAGATGGCACGTCGTGCACGCGCACACGCCGCCACACGCATGATCGAGGAAGATCCCGTAGTTCTCCGCCACGTCCAAAAACGACAGCGGCAGACCATGCCCCTCGTACGGCAGCGCGTCGAAGGCAAACTCCACCGTGCGGCCCTCCGGTTGGAACGTCACCCGCACCATGCCCTCGGCCGGCGGCTTGCTCATATCGATTGGCTGTGTACTTCCAACCTCTGCTGCGTTCGTCTCTGCCATGTTCCTCGTCTCTGCATCCTGATCATCGTCGTCGATCTGCCGCTACTTGTCCGCGGGTCCCTCTGCCTTCGGTGTCTCGGGCGCCTCAGTCTCGCGATGCCGCTGGTCCGCCTGCTCCGCCTCAACCACCTCGGCCTTGGCGAACGGATGCGGCGCCGTCGGCCCCTGCCCCATCTTCTCACCCGCCGCCGTCATGGTCTGGCCTTTCATGGCACCGGAGACTGCCGAGTCCATCATCAGCTCCGCAAATCGCCGCGTCGCCTTGTCCAGCCGTTCGATCGCCTGCCGGATGATGCGATAGTCGCCACCTGTGATGGACGCCTTCAGCTCGATCATGCCCTGCTCGATCAGCGCAATCTCAGACGACGTCAGCTGCTGCCACGCCTGATGCGTCTTGCCCTTGGTCACCGCGGCCAGGATCGTCTCCGCCTCATTTCTCGCCTCGATCACCTGCCGCTCCGTCAGATCCGCCTCCGCATTGTCGAACGACTCCAGAATCATCGACTCCACCTGCTCATCCGTCAGGCCGTACGTCGGTTTTACCTCGATCTCTGCCGCCTTACCGCTCCTCTGCTCTCGCGCCGAGACGTGCAGAATCCCATTCGCGTCGATCAAAAACTTCACCTCGATGCGCGGCAGACCCGCCGTCATCGGCGGGATCCCCTTCAGGTCAAAGCGCGCCAGCGACCGATTGTCCTTGGCCATCTCGCGCTCGCCCTGCACCACGTGGATCGCCACGTTCGTCTGCCCGTCCACACCCGTCGTAAAGTGCTCGGTCGCACTCGCCGGAATCGTCGAGTTTCGCTCAATGATCTTCGCCACGACGCCACCCAGTGCCTCGATCCCCAGCGACAGCGGGGTCACATCGAGCAGCAGCAGATCCTCCGTCGCCGCAGAGCCGCCCGACAGGATCTTCGCCTGCACCGCCGCCCCGAGTGCCACCACCTCATCCGGGTTCAGCTCCGTGTGCGGCGCCTTGCCACGCGCGCTCAGCCCGAAGATCCCGTCCACCAGCCGCCGAACGGCAGGAATCCGCGTCGATCCGCCGACCAGCACCACCTCGTCAATCGCCTCCGCCTTCAACCCCGCATCCTTCAACGCCTGCCGGCAAGGCACCGCCGTCCGCTCGAGCACCGCCGCCGTGATCTCGTCAAACTGCGCCCGCGTGATCTCGCGCGTGTACCGTGCGCCACCCGGAAGCGTTACGTCCAACCGCGCCGTCTCTGCCTCCGAGAGCTCCAGCTTCGCGTCAATCACCGCCTTCCGCAGGCGCTGCACCGTTCCTGCGTCCGCCCGCGCCGCCGCCGCAATCTCCGCGCCTAGATCCCCCGCCACGTCATCAAGCGCGATCCCGATCAGCAGGTTGTCAAGGTCATCGCCACCCAGATGCGTATCCCCACCCGTCGCGATCACCTCAAAGATCCCCTCGTGCAGCTTCAAGATCGAGATGTCAAACGTGCCGCCGCCGAAGTCGTAGACCGCAATCAGCCGGTCATCTCCGTTCGCGCTCTGGGCAGTCTTCTTGTCCAGCCCGTACGCCAGCGCCGCGGCCGTCGGCTCGTTCACCAGCCGCAGCACCTCAAGTCCCGCAATGCGCCCCGCATCCTTTGTTGCCTGCCGCTGCGCATCGTTGAAGTACGCCGGCACTGTGATCACCGCCTTCGCTACCGGCGCCCCGAAGAACCGCTCCGCGTTCCGCTTCAACTGCTGCAACACATACGCCGAAACCTCCGGAGGCGTCAGCGTTAACCCGCCCACGCGCAGCCGGATGACATCCGCCGCACCGTCACCCGTCCCGTCATGTGGTCCTCCGTCCTCCGCGAGCCGAAACGGAAACAGCGCCAGCTCTTTCGTCACCTCCGCCACGCCGCGGCCCATCAGCCGCTTAGCCGAGTACACCGCGCTCCCCGGTGCTGTCAGCAGCGTCGTGCGCGCCGCATTGCCCACGTGAAACCCCGTACCGTCCTCATCGAACGCAACCACGCTCGGCACCAGCCTGTCGCCATCCTCACCCGGAATGATCGCCGGCGCCTCACCCTGCATATAGGCGACCAGCGAGTTCGTCGTCCCGAGGTCAATGCCGACCACCCGGTCAGCCGCAGTGTTCTCTGTCATACCTCTTAAGATGCAGCCCAGCCCCGATCGAAGCCGCGTATTGGCCTACGAGCTCCATCCTGACCTGCGGCCGCGAGGCACCCGCGTCGCCGCGGATCCATCGGGAGGAAAGCGCTTGTCTCGTTTCGAGGTCGTACCGCCCTTCGCATCGGCTGCGTCCTTCTGGAATACACGCTGAACGGCAGCTGCGATCTACGGCGGCGAGCAGCCATTCTCTCTGTGAACGGCTCACGCGGGCCATGTATCCGCGTACATCGCCTGCGGATCGCGCTTTGCTCCACTTAAAATCGACCCTGTCAATCCCCCCGCGGAGTATGCCGCGGTACCCCTGAAGCAGCCTTTCATCCACCGAACACCCTCGTACTCTTTGGTAGTCTGAACGCCTGAAAGCTTCAGGGCGAAACTCAGAGCTGGACGCGCCGCAACACAACGGCCCGACGCGCCTCCGCCACCATCAACCCGCATCCGGCCCACCGCCAAAGGACGCTAGCTCCACATGAGTCTCTCCTCCGCTGATACCTTCGACCTCTCCCACCGCACGATCGCCTACTTCTCCATGGAGATCGCTCTCTCCCCCAAGCTGCCTACCTACTCGGGCGGCCTCGGCATGCTCGCCGGCGATACCCTGCGCTCCGCCGCCGACACCGCCGCTCCCATGGTCGCCATCTCCCTGGCCCATCGCCGCGGCTACTTCCGCCAGCACCTCGACGCGAACGGCCAGCAGACCGAGTCCGACGTCCCCTGGTCGCCCGAGACCACCCTTCCCAGCGCCAACCGCACCGTCGTCATTCACATGAACGGCCGCTACGTCACCGTGCGCGCCTGGCGCTTCGACGTCGAGGGCGTCACCGGCCACATCATCCCCGTCTTCCTGCTCGACACCGACGTCGAGGGCAACGACCCCTGGGACCGTCGCCTCACCGATCACCTCTACGGCGGCGACACCTTCTACCGCCTCTGCCAGGAGACCATCCTCGGCCTCGGCGGCATCCACCTCCTGCACGCCCTCGGCTGCCGCCCCGAAGTTCACCACATGAACGAGGGCCACGCCGCCCTGCTCGCCATCGGCCTGCTCGAAGAGCGCCTCGGCAACCTCGACGGCCGCCCCGTTTCCACCGCCTCCGAAACCGACTTCGCCGCCATCCGCGAGCAGTGCGTCTTCACCACCCACACCCCCGTCCCCGCCGGCCACGACCAGTTCGGCCTCGACCAGATGTATCAGGTGCTCGGCCACGACCGCTCCTCGACCATCGAGCGCTCCGGCGCGCTCCACAACGGCCTCTTCAACATGACCTACCTAGCCCTGCGCTTCTCGCGCTTCGTCAACGGCGTCGCCATGCAGCACGGCAAGGTCTCGCAGAAGATGTTCCCCGAAGCCACCGTCCACGCCATCACCAACGGCGTCCACGCCGCCACCTGGCTCTCCAAGCCCTTCCAGAAGCTCCTCGATACCGAGATCCCCTCTTGGCGCACCGACAACCAGTACCTCCGCTCTGTCTACGGCATCGAGCCGCAGCAGATCGCCGACACGCACCGCCTCGGCAAGCTCGCGCTCTTCGACCTCGTCAAGGAGCGCACCGGCCTCGCTCTCAACACCGACGTCCTCACCCTCGGCTTCGCCCGCCGTGTCGCCACCTACAAGCGCGCCAGCCTCCTCTTCACCGACCCAGCCCGTCTCACCGCCATCGCCGAGAAGATCGGCGGTCTGCAGATCCTCTTCGCCGGCAAAGCACACCCCGCCGACCAGGGCGGAAAGGCCCTCATCCGCGAGGTCTTCGAGGCCGCCGCCCACCTCAACTCCAGCGCCCTCAAGATCAACTACCTCGAGAACTACGACTGGCAGCTCGGCGCCATGCTCACTCGCGGCGTGGACGTCTGGGTCAACACCCCGCTCCGCCCCTACGAGGCCTCCGGCACCAGCGGCATGAAGGCCGCCCTCAACGGCGTCCCCTCCCTGTCTACCCTCGACGGCTGGTGGATCGAAGGCTGTGCTGAGAACGTCACTGGCTGGGCCATCGACGACCACGACACGGTCCCCGAGGAGGCCGCCAGCCTCTACGACAAGCTCGAGAACAGCATCGCCCCCCTCTACAAAGACCAGACCGCCTGGGCCCGCATGCAGCAGCACTGCATCGCCATGAACGGTACCTTCTTCAACACCCACCGCATGCTCGCGCAGTACATCGGCAATGCCTACCTGCCTCCCGCAGAGCTGGGCGACGTCTCCGAACTCGAAGAGTTCTCCCACCAGCCCACCCAATCCGCCATCGCGCAGGCCGAGCACGCCCTCGCTTAGCGCTCCGTCATACCGTCTCAGCGACGATGGCCGCCATGCGCGGCCATCGTCGTCTCGAAACGCAGTTGCGTCACTCTCTGCGCCGTCACTGCTCGAAGAGCGCCTCCAGGCCTGAGATTCTCAAGCCGCGTCGTGTCACAAACATCGGTCACACGACCATGTGCTAGAGTGTGCAGGTTCCCGGATGAGCGCGCAGACAGGTAGTGGCTGATGCGTTGTTCCCTGGAAGCCTGCTGTATCACCGCCCGGGCCCCTCTAGACAAATCAGGAATCGGAGCTCTCGCATGAGACACAAAGTGTTGATCTACGCGGCATCGCTCGTACTTGCCTCTCTGGCCACGCGAGCCAACGCCGACACCTTCCAGTTCACCTTCGGTGGCCCAGGAGTCAGTGGCGCGGTGTCACTGACCTACGGCACCGCCACCGACGCGAAATACCCCCAGGCCTTTGAGGTGACGGGCATCAGCGGAACCTTCTCTGATTCCAACATCGGCATCACCGGCGCCTCCATCACCGGCCTCGAGCCGGTCAATCATGCCACCCCGGAGCCTGGAAACACCCTCGCTCCAAATGACTTCAGCCGCTTCGCCGTCGCATCCGGTCTTCCGGCGCAGAGCAACGGCTTCATCACGTACGACAATCTCTTCTGGCCCGGCGGTTCGCCGCAGACCGGCTCGGACTACCCCTTCTTCGGCGGCTTTGAAGATGTCTACGGTCTGCTCTTCGACCTCGGCAATGGCCAGGTCGTCAACTTCTGGAGCAACGGCATCACGCCCGGAGCCGTCTCGCCCGACTATGGCGTCGCCGTCGCGTCCAGCAGTACCTCCCTGGACTACGTCGGCGGCGGCGTCTCGATCACACCCGAACCCGGCACCTTCGGCCTGCTCGGCACGGGCCTGTTGGGAGCCGTGCTCCGAGGCCGTCCCGCTTTCCTGCGCAGAAAGTCATAAGCGAGCGGCGTACGCTCGCCGCTTCGCAGAACACCAACTGCAGTCAGGAGCACGACTTCCTGTCGTTGCTCCTGACTGTCACCCCTGACCCCCGCAGGCGAATGGCCCGCACCCCAAGCCATCGAGCGCTCACACTTTGGGCTGCGTCATCCTGACAATCTGCCTTAACGCAAACCTGGGCGCAACCCGGCCCATCCCGTGAAGAAGATTGCTGAGACCCGGACGAATCTCATCCCGTCCGGCCTCAATGCCCGCGATGGCCCGCTGCACCAGGACGGCCACCTCCATCGCCTTCTGCCCCTTCGTCTCAGCCTCAAACTCGCCGCGGAAGAGCGGCGTCTCTGTGCCCGGCGGAGCCAGTTCGACGACCCTCACAGGACCTCCTCTCAGCTGCGCCCGCAGAGACTGCGTGTAGGAGTGCATCGCTGCCTTCGTCGCGCTGTAGACCGGGGCAGCCGGCATCGGCACAAACGCGAGGCCCGACGAGACGTTGACGATGAGGGCCTCGCTCCTCCCCTGCAGGTGAGGGAGAAACTGCTGCACCATTCGTATCGGCCCGCTCAGATTGATGTCGATCTCCCGCGTGACATCCTCCAAACCTCGCGTCTGCCTCAAGTCGAGGTTTCGCATCACCCCGGCATTATTGATCAGCACGCTGAGCTCGGGAAAGCGCTCGCTCACCCAGTCGTACAGGGCGGCTATCGACCGCGGATCGCCCACATCGCTCTGAAAGGTGTGAACTCCCGGAAGGGAACGCACAGCACGATTCAGGCGGTCCTGCTCTCGTCCCGTAACGATCACAACATCTCCGCGCCCGAGCAGTTGTCGGGCAAACTCGAAACCGATACCGCTGGTCCCACCTGTAATCAGGACAGTCCTGTTGTTGAGCGTCACGCGGTTCACCTCAGTCGGCAAGCGGCCCCGGTCGTACCTGAAAAAGAAGCCTCGGGTGCTCACATCGCCTTGTGCCCGCAAGTATAAGAACCGCGCTATCGTTTCGTAAGAAGGCACTTTTTCCTGCCGTAGGCACCAGAAAGAGAGTGAGGCACATGCCCGCAGAACAGCAGTTCACCCCGAAGTTGACTCCAGCCCTTGACGAGTCGGTCGCATGCGACCAGTTGAACCTCACCGATCCGCGCGTGGAGATGCTGGTGACCGATTTGATCGGCCGCGTTGCAGACAAGTGGACGATGCTGGTGCTCGAGACGCTCTTGGAAGAGGGCGAACTGCGTTTCACGCGACTGGCCAGGCTGATCCCCGGGGTAAGCCAGAAGATGCTTACCCAGACACTGCGAGCCATGGAGCGCGACGGCCTGCTGACCCGCACCGTGCATCCAGTGATCCCACCCAGGGTCGACTACCGCCTTACGACGCTCGGGTCGAGCCTGAGTGCAGCCTTCTGCGGAGTGTGGCTATGGGCCGAAAGACATCTGGAGCAGGTCGAGGCCGCAAGAGCTCGCTTCCATGCACGCATCCAGAGCTCTCAAAACGGACACCCCCACTCCTGAAACACCTCCGGGATCCGCAACGGCATGAATCGGTCAGTCGTTGTCCTTTCTGCGACAGAGAGCTCGCCTTTCTGCGTTAGAAGGCTCGCCCCTGCCCATACCATGACCTATGCGCGTCCTCATCCTCGGCGGCACCCGCAACCTCGGCCCTGACCTCGTCACTGCCCTGCTCTCCCGCGGTGACACCGTCACCGTGCTCCATCGCGGCCTCACACCCTTCTCCTTTCCGCCTGCGGTCGAGGTCCTCCACGCTGATCGCTCCGACCCCGGCGCTCTCCGCCGCACCCTCGGCGCCCGCACCTGGGACCTCGCGGTTGACATGATGCTCATGACCGGTGAGGAAGCCGGAAGCATCGTCTCCATCCTTGGCGGTCGCGTCGGCCGCTACCTCGCCCTCTCGACTGGCCAGGTCTATCTCGTCCGCACTGGCCTCGAGCGCCCCTTCCACGAGCGCGACTATCCCGGTTCCCTCATGCCCGAACCAGCTAGCCCTCTCTCGATCGCCGACCTTCCCGACTGGCAGTACGGCATCCGCAAGCGCCAGGCCGAAGACACCCTCTTCGCCGCCTACGCCGCGACCGGCTTCCCAGCCACCACACTCCGCCTGCCCATGATCAACAGTCGCCGCGACCACTACCAACGCCTTCGCAACTATATCGCCCGCATCCTCGACGGCAAGCCGCTGCTCCTGCCCGCCGGACCGCACCTCGATCTCCGCCACGTCTTCGGTGATGATGTGATTGCCGCCATCCTGCGTGCCGCGGCCCACCCCACCGCACCCGGCACCGCCTGGAACATCTCGCAGCCTAGCTCCATCTCGCTCTCCGACCTCCTCGCTCTGCTCGCCCGCCTCCTCAGCCGGCCGCTGCGCACCGAGACACTCCCCCGAGAGCAGATCGTCGCCGCCGGCCTCCTTCGCTTCGCCTCGCCCTTCAGCGACCCCTGGATGTCCGCGCTTGACAGCACCCGCAGCCTCCACGAGCTCGGCCTCACCTACACGCCGCTTGAGCAGTACCTCCCCGCACTCGTTCAGGACGCGCTGCAGAACCCGCTCACCCCCGTCGGCTACGCCCAGCGCCCGCAGGAGCTCGAACTCCTCCGTGCCCGCCGCACACCGCCGCTCTGACCGTCTCGCCCGCACACGATCCCGCGCTCTGCTTTACACTCTCTGAGGTGCTCTTTATGCTTGAGCCCGGGCCCGGGTAACGGCCTTTCACAGCTCTCCGGCATAGAGAGCCCTTCCCAGACCCCCGGCATCTGAGACTTTTAGCTTTCCGAAGGACAGGAGAATACGTTTCCATGGCAGCAGTAGACGAAAAGGTAAAACAGATCATCGTTGAGCAGCTTCAGGTCGACGAGGCCGAAGTCACCCCGGGCGCAAGCTTTCAGGAAGACCTCGGCGCCGACTCGCTCGACGTCGTCGAACTCGTCATGCAGTTTGAAGAGGCCTTCGATATTCAGATCCCGGACGAGGACGCTGAGAAGATCAAGACCGTCAAAGATGCGGTCGACTACATCGAAAAGAGTCAGAAGGCGGGAAAGTAGCGAATGCAGCTGGAACGGCGCGTTGTAGTCACCGGCCTCGGCCTGATCTGTGGCGTAGGACACACAGCTCCGGAGGTCTGGGAGGGTCTGCTCGCTGGCAGGAGCGGCATGGCCGAGATCACTGCCTTCGATCTCACCGGTCACCCGGTCCGCTTTGCCGCCGAGGTCAAGAACTTCGACCCGCTCAAGTTCGTTGAGAAGAAAGAGTCCCGCAAGATGGGACGCTTCATTCACCTCGCGCTCGCCGCCGCGCATGAGGCCATGACCCACTCCGGCCTTGTCGTCACCGACGAGGTTGCCGACCGTCTTGGCGTTCACATCGGCTCTGGCATCGGCGGCTTCGACGTCATCGAGCGGGAGCACTCCGCCATGCTGGCCGGCGGCCCGCGCAAGATCTCACCCTTCTTCATCCCCGGCTCCATCGTCAATCTCGCCGCCGGCCACGTCTCCATCCGCCACCACGCCAAAGGCCCCAACGAGGCCACCGCAACCGCCTGCACCTCAAGCGCGCACTCCATCGGCGATGCCTTCCGAATCATCCAGCGCGGCGACGCCGATGCCATGATCGCCGGTGGTACGGAGGCCGCCATCACCCCCATGGGCGTCGGTGGCTTCGCCGCCATGAAGGCGCTCTCCACCCGCAACGACGATCCCACCCACGCCTGCCGCCCCTTCGACAAGGATCGCGACGGCTTCGTCGTCGGCGAAGGTGCCGGCATCCTCATCCTGGAAGAGCTCGAGTTCGCCCGCGCCCGCGGCGCCCACATCCTCGCCGAGGTCCTCGGCTACGGCATGTCCGCCGATGCCTTCCACATGACCGGCATGGCGCCCGAGGGCGAGGGCTGCTTCCGCGCCATGAACGCCGCCCTCAAGGTCGCCGGCGTCTCTCCCGGCCAGATCGACTACGTGAACGCCCACGCCACCTCAACGCCCCTCGGCGACGCCCTGGAGTCCCGTGCTATCGAAAATGTCTTTGGCGAGCGCGCCCTTGACCACGAGCTTCTCGTCAGCTCCACAAAGTCGATGACCGGCCATCTGCTTGGCGGCGCCGGCGGTCTTGAGGCCGGCATCACCATCATGGCCATGCTCCACCAGATCGCGCCCCCCACCATGAACATCGTCGAGCTCGACCCCGACTGCCGCCTCAACTACGTCCCTAATCAGCCGCAGCCCGCGAAGATCGACTACGCCCTCTCGAACTCCTTCGGCTTCGGCGGCACCAACGGCTCGCTCGTCTTCAAGCGTTGGACGGAGTAGGCCCTACTCCACAGGCCTTGTACCTCACGTGTCACGCAGTCGCCGCCGCCAGCCCCACGCTCACCACCAGGCCGATCACCCACCACCCCACCGCGACTGCGACCGCCTTGCCCATGCTCACGCGCGCGATGATCGCCACCCCAAGTACCAGCAGCGCCAGCTGCCACAGCCCAAGCACATCGAAGAACCCGAGCCCCGCCTTCAGCCATGGAGCCGCGTCCGGCAGGTAGTACGCAGGGTTCGTCCCCACCGGGTTCTGCAGGTTGTAGGACTCCGTATTCGCCCCCGCCAGCAGCGTCACGATCGCGAGCAGACCTATGAATAACTTCGGCAGCGACGCATACATCCACAGCGCAAAGTTCTGCCCGTAGGTCGTCTGTGCGCCAAGACCAAAGTTCAGCGTCGCCCAGTAAAGCAGCGCCGCAATGGCCACGAAGATCAGAATCAGAACAAACGACCCATATGCCGCATACCGGTAGCCCTTCCCCATCGCCTGATACTGCGCCGCCCGCTGCTCCTGCGGCAGCGCAGATATGCGCTCCTCTTGTTTCGGGCTCTGGTGCACCGTGTTCTCCGCGACACGCGCGAACCCAACTTGGCGATCGATCACAGAGGCTGACGCAACCGTCACGACAACCAGCAGCAGAAGCGGCAGCCACCAGCTCGCGCTGCGTCGAAGATCGGCAAACGTCTTTGACGGAGCAAGGAACGTGTCAACAACACGCTGCACCTGCGTCAGTCCCGGCCCTGATTCACTCCCCGACGTCGTCTGTAGCAAGCAGTGACCCTCCGTCCACCGTCTCCGCGTCCTGCGGAGCCCGGGCGATGCGGAGAATTGTAGCGCGCGATCTCATGCAGTCTGAAGAAACTTCAAGCCAGCCCCAGGCAGCGACCACTGCAACGCAACAGGGCTCGTGAATGCGTCTGGAGGAGCAGCGAACCCGCATATAAAGCAGCCGACCCGCATGCGAAGGTTCACACCCTCAGAGACACGAAGACCCACGGCTCACAGCCGCGGGTCTCTCTCTCGTGCTCAGGTGATCGTGACTACTTCAGCTCGACGCCGCCAGCGTTCTTCTTCTCCTTCTCCGCCTCGTTTGCCTTACGCGCTCCGAGCGCGCGCTGCGTCCAGTCGTCTGCCTTGGCTAAGTCGTCCTTGCGAGCCGCGTCATTCCCGCACTCGAGATCCGCCTTCCGCCGGTATGTCAGGTTGAGGTACGACATCGCCTCTTCATAGTTCTTGTTGATGTCGACCGCCTTATTGAGGTTCTCCAGACCCTCCGTTACCAGCGGCGTATTCGCCTCGACCAGCTTCTGGCACGCCCCCTTGCTCTTCTTGGCGTTGCCGTCACCGTCGTCCTTAAACCCGTCTGCGGCCAGAATCGTCAGCGCGTTCTTGTACTCCTGCAGCCAGTCCACAACACCGATCGTGTAGAACGCCTCCGAGTCGTTCGGGTCGAGCGCGATCACCTTCCGCTCGTACTCCTTTGCCTCATCCATCTTCTTCACGTTGCGATCAATCGACGCAATCTGCCGCAGTGCGGTCAGGTCGTTCGGATCCTTCGCCAGTACCGCGTGAAAGCCGTCGAGCGCCTTCTGGGCGATCTTCAGATTCTCCGGCGTGTCCAGGTTGGGCACAACCTGATAACTGTAGGCGGTTGCAAGATAGAGCTTGGCCTGCTCATAGGTCGGGTCCAGCGCGATGGAGGTCTGGAAGTGATCGACCGCCTCATCGTAGCGCGCGTTCTTGAACGCCTGGACACCCTTCGTCAGTTGATCACGCGCCTTTAGCTTGTTGCATCCAGTGGCAGATCCCAACAGCAGGGCCACAAGCGCGGCTGTAACCGGTATCCGAGCGGTCAATGTCATGGGTCTTCTCTTCTCCTTCAAATAATCCATATGCGATCGCAAGGCCTGGGAGGGTACGGTCTGAGCTTGCCGCTTGATTGTAATGGCACATGCGCCGTTGTGACCAGCCTCATGATCTTCGCGCTGCAAACCCGCAACACATCACGTGCGATACCTCAGAAGCCACTCACGTGAGCCGCTGGCCAGGCTCTGCCTTGGCTCGTCAGCGTCAATGTTCTCTCCAGTTCGTCGGAAGCGAGCACGCCGAGACACGTCCACACTCATCGCTTACCGCGAGCACACCTTTACCTGCGACAACGAACCCAGAGCCTGCAAAACGTAAAGAGCGGCCCGCACAAGGCAGGCCGCTCTGGTGAAGCGTCCAGTTCGTTACTGCCCGGCTTTAACCCGCGGCGTCATGATGCCAATGTTATCGACGCCTGCCTGGTGGCCGAAGTCGATCACCTCAGCGATCGGCGCGAAGTCCAAATCCTTGTCACCGTCGACGAACATCACCTTCTCCTGCCGTGTCGCGAAGATCTCCGTCAGCTTCGACTCAATGTCACCCTTGTTGAAGGCCTGCTCGTTGATCTTGTACGACGGCGCCCCGGCGCCGTTCGACTGCACTTGAACCACGATCGTGCGATCGTTCGGCTGATCCTGCGTCTTGTTCTTCGGGGGCTGCGGAATCAGCGTGTCGAGACCCTTCGGCGTCACCGGCACAATCACCATGAAGATAATTAACAGCACCAGCAGCACGTCGATCAACGGAGTCACGTTGATATCGGAGACTGCACCTCCTGTGTTGCCACCGCCCATTCCCATCGCTCTTCTCCTCGATCGTGCCGTGTCTCTGCTGCGCTTCTCTCGAGCTTATCTACTTCTTTGCTGGAGCGGCCGCGCCTGAATCATCCCGCTTCTCGGTCAGCATCTCCAACTGGCTCACGCCTGCAGACCGGATGCCGTCAATTGCATCCATCACCTTGCCATAGTTCGCCCGCACATCCGCGCGAAAGAAGACCGCCTTGCTCGTCTTGTTCTCCAGTTTCGACGAGATCTTCGTGCCCATGTCATCGAGCGTCACCTGATCGCCGCCAAGAAACACCCGGCCATCGCGCGTCACGGCGACCGTCACCGCATCTTCCTTGTTCGCGTCTTCCATCACGATCGCCGCGTCCGCCTTCGGCAGATCCACGTTCACCTTATTGTTCAACATCGGTGTAATGACCATGAAGATGATCAGCAGCACCAGCATCACGTCCACCATCGGTGTCACGTTGATATTGGAGTTGACCTTCTTGCCCTCATCCCGCTTTGCCATCGACATAGTGCCACTCCTGCATTCCGTTCCGAATCTCTGCTGACCCCGGCTGCCGCTGTCGTGCGGCAGCCGGCTGATCTCACTCCGTTGCGTCCGTCAGGGTCTAGCGGTGGCTCTGCTTAATAAAGTAGTCCACCAGCTCACTCGAGCTGTTATCCATCTCCACGTCAAACGCCTCGACCTTGCCGGTGAAGTAGTTGAACGTCATCACGGCCGGAATGGCGACCAGCAGACCGAAGGCCGTCGTCACCAGCGCCTCCGAGATACCGCCTGCGACTGCGCCGATACCCGATGTCTTCTGCGTCGCAATCTGCTGGAAGGCGTTCAAAATTCCGACCACCGTCCCAAACAGACCGATAAATGGAGCCGTCGATCCAATCGTCGCCAGACCACCCAGACCGCGCTTCAGCTTCGCATGCACGATCGCCTCGGACCGCTCGAGAGCGCGCTTGGAGCTCTCAATCTGCTCCTCGGTGATGTTGCCGCCTGAACCGAAGCTGCGAAACTCCTGCAGGCCGGCCGTAACCACCTCAGCCAGGTGCGACTTCTTGCTGCGATCGGCGACCTTGATCGCCTCGTCCAGCCGGCCATCCTTCAGCGCGCCGGCGACCTTGGGCGCGAACTCGCGCGACTGCTTGCGAGCGGCCGAAAAGTAGAGCGCCCGGTCAATGATGACGGCGAGCGACCAGATCGACATGATGAAGAGCAGGATGACGACGGCGCGTGCCAGATTTCCCATGTTGCCCCACAGTTGCAGCGGGCTGAAGCCGACCTGCGCCTCCTGAAAGTACAGGGCGAGCGAGGCAGGGGCGTGCGCGAAATTTGCGAGATGAGCGAGAATCACTGGGATCTTTCCTCCTGGGATATTCTTTCGTTCCGTGGACCCACCGTGTATCCCCCGATGGCGTCACCGGGCGCGAGCACGAGAGCATTCTGAAGCATCGTGCGAGAGAACGCCATGCGTTCCCCCGCTGTCAGGTCAGCCTTAGCCGCCTATGTTGAAGTTCACCGTCACTGTGGTGTCCACCTCGGTCGGCTCGCCGTTCAGCACGAACGGCTTGTACCGCGCCACGCGAACCGCATCGAGCGCCGCCGATCGCAGCATCTCCGGCCCGCTCACCACCTGCAGGTTCTCAATCGTGCCCGTCTTCGAGATCACGGCGTGCAGCACCACTGCGCCCGAGACATGTGCCGCCTTGGCGATCGGCGGATACGTCGGCGTGATCGGCCGCAGAAGATTACCTGCGACCACACCGCTCGAGATACGCGCCGGACCCTTCGGCTTCTCTACCTTCACTACCGGCGTCGGCGCATTGCCAATGCCGCCCAGGACGCCTCCCGGAACACCGCCGGCCGAGCCGCCTGCAAGCCCCGCCATGCCGGCCACGCCGGCCACCTGCGGCGGGGGCGCCGCGTCTTCCTTCAGCTGCTTGATCTCCTTCGGAATCTTCGTCGGCGCGTGCAGGCCCTGATCAATCTCAGACACCATCTTGATCGGCTTCACCACTGCCGCTGGCGGCGGTGGCGGCGGGGGGGGGGGCGGCGGGGGCGGCGCGGACAGCAGCGCCGTCAGGGACGTCTTCGGCAACGCCTCCGGGTAAAGCAGCGGGATCAGGATCAACAGTCCCAGGATCGCGCCGTTGAAGATAAACGTGCCAATCATCCAATACTTGGACTTGGTCTTGATCTTGCCGCCGGATTCCATCAACGAATCTTCAAACATGGCCTGCCTCTTTCGTGGGAGAAGAGCTGGGTATCTTAGACACCGCGGTGACAGAGGATGTTCCCACGCAGAATTATTTTTTGCAACTTTTCGGGGATCGACTCCGGACTACTCGCCCGCACTCCCCCAAACCGGGGATAGCCGACCTCTCTGCCGCGCACCGATGCTGGAGAGAACGAGATCGCAGAGGTCGACCGTATGCCCGGAGTCGTAGCCGGAACCGACACCCACAACCCGCATCCCGCCCAGACCCACGCTGGCAGCCTCCACGCTACGGAGCAGCAGCGCCTTCACGCCCTGCTCGCGTCAGGCCTGCTCGACTCCGGCCGTGAGCCCCTCTTCGACGAGATCACCGAACTCGCTGCCACCCTCTGCCGCGCCCCGGTCTGCCTCATCTCGCTCGTCGACAGGCGCCGCCTCTGGTTTAAGGCCGTCATCGGCCTCTCCTGCCGCGAGCTCCCCCGCGAAGGGTCCGTCTGTGCCCACACCGTTCTGCAAAGCGAGCCGCTCATCGTCCCCGACCTCCTCGCCGACCCGCGCTTTGCAGAGAGCCCCCTGGTCCGTCAGGGCGATGGCGCTCGCTTCTACGCAGGCATCCCCCTGCACAGCGTTAGCGGCGAGATCCTCGGTGCCCTGTGTGTCATCGACGTCGTTCCCCGTACCCTGACCCCCGGCGAGCTTCACGGGCTCGCCGCCCTCGGCCGCCAGGCCGAAGCACTCATCGCCTTCCGCCACCAGGTCCAGACCCTCGAGGCCGTCACCGCCGAGCGCTGGAGCCTCGCGCAGGAGCTGCGCACGAGTGAAGAGCGCTTCCGCACCTTCATGGATCACAGCCCGACCGTCGCCTACATCAAAGACGCCGACGGCTGTATGCGCTACTACAATCGAACCCTCGCCACCCTCTACGGTGTCTCGCGCGAGGCCTGGCTCGGCAAGTCCGACCGTGAGCTCTGGCCCGCCGAGATGGCCGTCGCCTTCCGGGATGCCGACCTCAAGGTTCTCGCCGGCGAGTCCCAGGTCGAGCTCGAAGAACGCACGCCCCGGCCCGACGGCGGCGTCGTCATCTGGAAGTCGTACAAGTTCCCCTTCGTCGATGGCGAGGGACGCCGCTTCCTCGCCGGCATCTCCATCGACATCACAAGCGAGAAACGCATTGAGGAGGAGCTCCGCGCCAAGGAAGACAAGCTCAGTCGCGCCATCGCCCGCCTCGAAGAGCTCTCCCTCACCGACGCCCTCACCGGAGTCAATAACCGCCGCTACTTCGACACCGCCCTCGAACGCGACCTGCGCACCGCACACGCGACCGCTCGCCCGCTCTCCCTGCTCCTGCTCGACATCGATCACTTCAAGCGGCTCAACGACCGACACGGACACGCCTACGGGGACACCGTCCTGCGACAGATGGGCAAGCTGCTCTCCCGCCTCGTCCGCCACGGCGATCAGGTCTGCCGCGTGGGCGGCGAGGAGTTCGCGATCCTGCTTCCGGCAACACTGCCTACCCAGGCTCTCGCCCTCGGTCGACGCATCTGCGCCGTCGTCGCCGCGCGTGACTGGGGCATCTCTGAGGTCACTGCCAGCGTCGGCGTCGCTTCGAGTGAAACCCCGATGGACCCCTCCGCTCTCACCGCGCTCGCCGACCAGGCCCTCTACGCCGCCAAACATGCCGGCCGCAATCAGGCTCTTCCCGGCACCCCCGAGGCACTCTCCGCCTGAGTCCGTCTGCCCAGTTCACGCAGTCAGTCAGTGCACCGCAAGCGGTCGATCGCTCCAGCACAGGGATACACCTCGCGCCGCCCCTCAGATATGGGCACCGCTCTTACCTCCCAGCACAGAGGCAGATCCGGTTACGCCCGCACCCGCCGGTTCGCCGGCAGCGTCGCCACCTTACCCCGCTGCGCTCGCCAGTCCTGGTACGCCACCAGCATCGGCGCAGCCACCGCGATAGACGAGTACGTCCCGATCAGAATACCGATCACCAGCGCAAATGAGAATCCGTGCAGCACCTCACCGCCGAACACATACAGCGACAGCACCGTCAGGAATGTCAGCCCTGAGGTCAGCACCGTCCGGCTCAGCGTCTGGTTGATCGACCGGTTCACCACATCCGCCAGTGACTCTCGCCGGCTCAGCGCCAGGTTCTCGCGAATCCGGTCGAAGACCACGATCGTGTCGTTCATCGAGTAGCCGATCAGCGTCAGAATCGCCGCGATCACCGTCAGCGTGATCTCCTGGTTCGTAAGGCTGAACGCGCCCACGGTAATGAGCGTGTCGTGAAACACTGCCGCCACCGCCGCGACGCCGTAGATCAGCTCAAACCGGAACCACAGGTACACCAGCATCCCGATCAGCGAGTAGAGCGTGGCCAGCCAAGCCTGCTTCTGCAGCTGCTTGCCCGCCGTCGGCCCCACGATGTCCACCTGCTCGACCGCAAACCCTGAGTCGTGATAGTTCGCCGTCAGCGCATCCTCAACCGCCTTGCGTCCGGCATCGTGCGCCTGATCGCTCGCCGTCGACTCGGGCAACGCGATGATCGCCTTGTTCGCGCCCTGCCCGCTCGTGTCCCCGATCGAGTTGCTGATGCGCTGGATCGTCGCGTCATGAATCCCGGCACGGTTGATCGCCTGCCGGATATGGTCCTCATTCGGCGTGCGGTCGAACCGCACCCGAATCTGCGTGCCGCCCTTGAAGTCGACCCCTAGCGGAATGTGGTGCCAGAACAACAGGCTCAGCACGCCCAGAATCGAAAAGATCAGCGAGAAGCCAAGAAAATACCACTTCTTCCCCAGCCAATCCACGTTGACACCGCGAAACAGTTCCACAAGCCGTCCTATTCTCTCCGGCGGCGCAGCCGCCGGCGTCGAGCAGAGTTCAGATGGAGAGCACGGCGCCCCGCGCGCGCTTCTCCAGCAGTGCGTCAAAGATCACGCGCGAGACAAAGACTGCCGTAAACAGGTTCGCCAGCAGCCCAAACGTCAGCGTCACCGCGAACCCGCGTACCGGGCCCGTCCCGAACAAAAACAGGATGATCGCCGAGACGATCGTCGTCACGTGCGTGTCGATGATCGTCAGCCACGCGTGCGCAAACCCCTGCTGCACCGCGGCGGCCGAGCTCTTGCCCGCGCGAAGCTCCTCGCGGATTCGCTCGAAGATCAGCACGTTCGAGTCCACACCCATGCCGATTGTCAGAATCACGCCCGCAATCCCCGGCAGCGTCAGCACCGAGTGCGTAAAGCCCATGAATCCCAGCAGGATCAGCAGGTTCAACGCCAGCGCCAGGTCCGCGTTGATGCCTGCCCCGCGGTAGTAGACCAACATAAAAATCATCACCGCCAGCATGCCGGCGACCGCCGCGACCACACCCTGCCGGATCGACGCCGCGCCCAGGCTCGGTCCCACCGTCCGCGTCTCCGTGTAGGAGATCGACGCCGGCAGCGCACCCGTCCGCAGCATCAGGCTCAGATCGTCGGCCTGCTGCTTGCTGAACGAGCCCGTGATCTCACCCCGGTCGCGGATGGCTGACTGGATCCCGGCCACCTCACGCACTTTGTTGTCGAGCACGATCGCCATCTGTCCCGTGCCCTTGTGCTCGTCCGTGTACTTATAGAAGCGATCTCCTGCGTCGGTCGTCAGGCTGAAGGTGATATTCGGCCGGCCCTCCTGGTCCGTCGAGGGCTGCGCATCGCGGAAGTCCGTGCCCTCCACCTCGCTCGCCCGCTTCAGCAGCCATACCTGGTCTGGCGAGTTCGCCGTCGCCGCGCCATGGAGCGCGATCGCATCCGCCGGAATGCTCCCGTTGTTGCCGGCAAGCGCCGCCTGATCGTCCGGGAATGGCCCTCCCACGACCTGGTGAATCGCCAGCTTCGCCGTCGACTGAATAATCTCCTCGACCCGCGCCGGGTCGTCCACACCCGGAAGCTCCACCAGAATCTGGTTTTCGCCCAGCCCATACCGTTGGATCACCGGCTCCGCCACGCCCAGCTTGTCGATGCGCTCACGAATCGTCTCGATCGACGTGTCCAGCGTCCGTGCCTCCAGATCCCGCACCGCCCCAGGCTTCATCGTCAGCGAAGACGCGCCGTCGGTTCCCGTCGCGACGTCGTAGTTGCCGTAGTCTGTGCCCTGCAGCACCCCGCGCGCATCGCTCAGCTTCGCCGGCGGAATGCCCGAGACCACGATCGTCTGCGGCCGCGCCGGGTCCGTCTTACCTACCGTCACACCCGTGACGCCCGCCTTCTCGAGATCCGCCTGCAGTCGAGCCGCGTCCCGGTCCGTCGCCGAAGCCAGCGCCTCGGCCACATGCACCTCAAGCACCAGGTGCGTCCCACCCTTCAGGTCTAGACCCAGATGAATGCGGTCCGCCAGCGACTGCTTGAAGCCGTGCCGCGGCAGGCCGATGATGCCGTACGCGAAGATCACCAGAACCGCGATGATAAAGGCCGTCTTGCCGGTCAGATTCTTTCCCATGGTCTATGCCTCGCCCGCCGTCGTCACCGACGAGATCGACGACTTCACAAACTCCACCTTGATGCCGTCCGGCTGCAGCCGCAACACCACCGCATCATCCTTCACCGATAGCACCGTGCCTCGCATGCCGCCGCTCGTTACCACCTGATCGCCAGACTTAATCGTGGCCAGCATCTCCTGCCACTTCTTTTGCTTCCTCTGGTTCGGCACGATCATCAGCACGTACAGCCCGACAAAGAACAGCACCGGCAGCGCGAGACTGCTCAAACTGCCCAATCCGCCTCCGAATCCGGCGCTCTGCAGCAGCATAGCGAATGTTGTCAAACGTACTCCATCTCATCAGGGCCGCCAGCGTCGTTGCGCCAGGACCAGACTTCCATCGCCCAATCTCTCGGTTGAGCAAGCACTCCAGGCCGGCACAGACACACACACGGCGGAGCGAGCCCGGAGGACCGGACTGAACCTCGATCATCGCGTCCCGGGCGCCTACTGTCAAGGTTCGGCGTGCTTCTAGCGCCCTTCCAGCCACCCCAGCGCCCGCTCCGCCGCGTGCGCCCCGCACATCCCGTGCACCCCGCCCCCCGGCGGCGTCGAGCTCGAGCACAGATACACCCCCGCCCGCGATGTGCTGTAGAGATCCGGCGTGGGCCGCGCCAGCATCTGCCACGCCGTCATCGCCCCGCCGCTCAGGTCGCCGCCCACCAGGTTCGCGTCCCACGCCTCGAGCGCCGCGCACCCCATCGCGCGCCGCGCCATGACGCACTCCGCAAAACCCGGCGCAAACCGCTCCATCTGCCGCTCGATCGCCTCCGTCGCATCGCCCGTCCACCCGTTCGGCGTGTGAATATACCCCCACGCCGTGTGCCGCCCCTCCGGCGCCCGCGTCCGGTCCGCCACGCTCGGCTGCGTCACCAGCACATACGGCCGCGCATCCACCCGTCCCTGCCACGGCGCACGCTCACTCGCCGCCACCTCCTCGAGTCTCCCGCCCACATGCACCGTCGCCGCCCCGCGTGCCCGCGCATCCCGCCACGGAATCGGCTCCCGCAGCGCCCAGTCCACCTTGAACGTCCCCGGCCCCTGTTTATACCGCAGCAGCAGCTTCGCATAGCTCTCCGTCAGCCCCACGCGATCCCCCCGCAGCAGGCCCACCAGCGCCCGTGGAGACACGTCACACAGCACCACATCTGCCTCCCCCACCTCCGCGAGCGACGCAACCCGTGCCCCCGTCCGCACCGTCCCGCCCAGGCTCTCAAGACACGCCTGCAAGCCTGCCGTCAGCCTCCCCGCTCCGCCCTTGACCACCGGCCACCCCGTCGCCTGCCCCGCCGTCCCCAGCACCAGCGCCACCGCCGCGCTCAGCGGCGTCTCGAGCGGCCGCACCGAGTGCGCCGCCATCCCCGCCAGCAGGGCTCGTGCCCGCCCACCGCGAAACAGCGTCCGCGCCAGCACCATGGCCGGCAGCACCGCGCCAAACCCGAACCGCGCCAGCAGCAGCGGTCTCCGCGGCACATGCACCACCGGCCCAAGCAGCTCCGGAACCAGCTCCTCCCACCGCGTCACCAGCGGTTCGAATAAGCGCCGCCACGCCTCCCGGTCCACTCGGTCCAGGTTCTCCGCCGTCGCCGCGACCGTGTGCTCCAGCATCACCGCCGGCTCCTCCCCGTCGAGCGGGTGCGCCAGCGGCGACGCCGGTTCCACCCATCGCACCCCAAACCGCTCCATCTCCAGCGAGCGGAAGAACGGCGACGCCACCCCCATCGGGTATACGCTCGACCCCACATCGTGCCGGAACCCCGGCAGCGTCAACTCCTCGGTCCGCGCTCCCCCACCTACCTCCGCATTCGCTTCGTAAACCGTGACCTCGACCCCCGCCCGCGCCAGCACAATGGCCGCCGCCAGCCCGTTCGGTCCCGCCCCGATCACCACCCCGCGCCGTTGCCTCATGCCCGCGCCGCCACCCTATCCACCTGCCCCGCTGCCCCATCCACCCGCCCCGACAGGCCCGCCACACCGCCTCCGGCCCCCAGCTCCGCCCGTACCCGCCCCATCGTGTCCAGGTAGAACTGAAGGTTGTGCACCGAGTTCAGCGTCGCCCCCAGCGCCTCCCCCGCCACAAACAGGTGTCGCAGATACCCCCGTGAGTACCGCCGGCACGTCAGGCACCCGCACTCCGGATCGATCGGCCGCGCGTCCTCCGCATACTCCAGGCGCTTGATGTTCATCCGTACCGTGCCCGGCCACGCCCCGCGCGCGCCAGCCCCCGCCTCGCCCGCCTCCGCCCTCCGAAAGACCAGACCATGCCGCCCTGCGCGCGTCGGCAACACGCAATCCATCATGTCCACCCCCATGCGCGCATACTCCTCAATCTCGTCCGGATAGCCCACCCCCATCACATACCGCGGCTTCTCCCGCGGCAGCCACTCGAGCGTCCGCGCAATCATCTCCCGCGTCACCTCGCGCGGCTCCCCCACCGCCAGCCCACCGATCGCATACCCCGGCAGATCCATCGCGACCAGCCGCTCTGCGCTCTCCCGCCGCAGGTCTGCGTACATCCCCCCCTGCACGATCCCGAACAGCGCCTGTGTCTTGCCTGCAAACTCACCCGCGTCATACCCCTGCTCCGCATCGCGCAGCAGTGGCACACCCCATGGCACCTGCCACTTGTGCTCCTCGAAGTACACCTTCGACCGCTCCGCCCACCGCTGCGTCAGTCCCATCGACTCTCGCGTCCGCTCCCAGCTCGCCGGCGTCTCCACACACTCGTCAAACACCATCACCACGTCCGCCCCCAGCGCAATCTGCACCTCCATCGACCGCTCCGGCGAGAGCATGTGCTTTGATCCATCCAGGTGCGACCGGAACTCCACACCCCCCTCCGTCACCTTGCGCAACGTCGCCAGCGAGAACACCTGAAACCCGCCCGAGTCCGTCAGCATCGGCCGCCGCCACCCCATGAAGCGGTGCACCCCGCCCATCCTCCGGATCAGCGCATGCCCTGGCCGCAGATATAAGTGATACGTGTTCGCCAGGATGATCTCTGCGCCCGCACACTCCGCGCCCATCCTCTCGAGCACCCCCTGCTCGACCGCCTTGACCGTCGCAGCCGTCCCTACCGGCATGAAGACCGGCGTCTCCACCATCCCATGTGGCAGCTCGAGTCGCCCCCGCCGTCCCGCCGCCCCGTGCGGCTCGATCCTGAACCCCAGACTCACCCTCTGATCCTACGTGGGCCTCCCGCGGTCCACCACCGCAGCCCCTTCGCGTGCCACGCAACGCGCCTCAAGCAGACCGGACCGGCCATGACCTCCCACGATAGGGTCACGTCCTACCTCGCGTCTGCGTCCGCGTCGCCGGGACGCTCTTCTATCTCTCGCGAGTACATCGCGTGAGGCTCTGCTTGCAACAGCAACGCCACTTGCTCCAAATCACACGAACGCGGCAGATGGGGCCAGCCTCGCACCGACCACTCACAAACGCCCGCACACACGACTCGCAGCCGCCTTCGCGCATCACACCTGCAAGAGCTGGCCCGCACGCCTCGGCCACACAGGCATGACATCCTCACCTCGCGACCACAATAGCTGCTCTGCCGGTCGAGCGTCCCTTCGTCAAGCAACATCCACCACCTGACATCGCGTCGCACCCTTTGCGCCGGCACCGGTCAGCGCCCCGCGCCAAATTTCTGCACGAACGTGCAGAGGAGGAACCATGAAAGCACTCGTCTACCACGGACCCAAGAAAGTCTCCATTGACAAAGTTCCCGACGCCAAGATCGAGAAGCACACCGACGTCCTCGTCCGCCTCACCACCACCAACATCTGCGGCTCCGACCTCCACATGTACGAGGGCCGCACCGACGTCGAAAAAGGCAAGATCCTCGGCCACGAGAACATGGGCGAAGTCATCGAGGTCGGCAAAGCCGTCGATCGCATCAAGGTCGGCGACAAGGTCGTCCTCCCCTTCAACATCGGCTGCGGCTTCTGCGCCAACTGCGAGCGCGGCCTCACCGGCTTCTGCCTCACCCTGTCCGACAAGTCCGTTATGCCCGGCATGGCCGGCGCCGCCTACGGCTTTGCCGGCATGGGTCCCTACGCCGGTGGTCAGGCCGAGCTCCTCCGCGTCCCGTACGGTGACTTCAACGCCCTCGTCCTTCCCCCTGACGCGACCGAGAAGGAGACGGACTATGTCATGCTCTCCGATATCTTCCCCACCGGCTGGCACTCCACCCGTCTCGCCAACCTCGAGCCCGGCCAGTCCATCGTCATCTTCGGCGCCGGTCCCGTCGGCCTCATGGCCGCCATGTCCGCCCGCATCCAGGGTGCCAGCCAGATCTTCGTCGTCGACGGCCAGCCCGACCGCCTCGCCCTCGCCAAGCAGATCGGCGCCACCCCCATCGACACCAAATCCGGCGACATCGCCGAACAGATCCGCGCCCAGACCAACGGCCTCGGTGCCGACTGCGGCTCCGAGTGCATCGGCTACCAGTGCCACAACGCCGCCGGCAAGGAAGTTCCCAACCTCGTCATGAACGCTCTCGTCGACGCCGTCAAAGCCACCGGCACGATAGGCGTCGTCGGCGTCTTCATCCCGCAGGACCCCGGCGCCTCCGACGCCCTCGCCAAGAAGGGCCAGATCGCCTTCGACTTCGGCAAGTTCTGGTTCAAGGGCCAGAAGATGGGAACCGGCCAGTGCAACGTGAAGGCCTACAACCGGCGCCTCGCCGACCTCATCCACCACGGCCGGGCCAACCCGTCCATCATCATCTCCCACGAGCTGCCCCTCGACCAGGCCCCCGTCGCGTACAAGCACTTCGACAACCGCGACCACGGCTGGACCAAGGTCATCCTCCATCCCGCCGCCTGAGCCCCGGCACCCACTCGCAGACAACGGCCTCCCACTCAGGAGGCCGTTGCTCAGCTCTCCGGTCTACGCTCAGTGCGGCGGCGTGGCAACATAGGTTTCGCACCGTGCGCAAGCGGGTCTCGGGGGTGGTCGGTTCAACTCGCAGCAGCGACCCAAGGCTCCGACGGGGTCGGAGACGATGCGAGTCGCGAGGCTGGCCAGGAGCCCATCGTAGAACTCTGAAAGGTGGACTTAGAAGACCAGCCGACTCACCGGTGAGAGACACCTCGATCGACTCGCAGAACTTCTCAACGATCGTTGACCCCGGGACGTCGTGATAAGCACCGTCCGGCGAGACTTCTCGGCCCCTTCCAGTGCATCTCTTGCAGATCCATCAGTGACTCAGACCTTCGGCTCCCACCCTTTCGCATAGCTCCGTCGCGTCATCGCCTCCGCCTCTTTGTCATGCAGAATCGTTCCCGTCGCCGGGTTTAGCGCCAGATTGCGCCGCGTGAAGTACGCAATGTTCGACATCTGCAGCATCGTCACCGCGACATTCCCCTGTGCGACCGGCTGCCGCAGCGGCTCACCCGTCCGAATCCCCGCGATGAAGTTCGCGAAGTGCGCGTCTGTCATCGAGTCCGCGCCGACCAGGTCCGTGGAGCTCGTCGTCCCCTGCTTCGCCCGTACCTCCACCGTCCGCTTATCGGAGCGGTCCAACACCTCATACCCGTCCCGGTCGACAATCAGTGTCCCCTCGATCCCATGCACCGCCGTCCCCCGGTCCCGGCCATACGTCTTCTTGCCAGAGCAGCAGTCGCCCTTCCATGTGATCAGGTGCTCCGGATACACAAAGCTCGTGTCCATGGTGTCGTAGAACTGCCATCTGTCGCCCGCGACCGCCTTGCTTCCCGCCGCCGTCACCAGCTCCGGATACCCCACTCCCAGTGCCCACCGCGCCACATCCACCTCGTGCGTCCCATTGTTCAGGGACTCCCCCGTACCCCAGTTCGAGAACCAGTGCCACGTATAGGGATGGATGTTCCCGCGATACGGCTCCCGCACCGCGGGCCCCTGCCACAGCTCCCAGTCCAGCGTCGCCGGCACTGGCATAGCCGGTCCGATCCCCATCGGATTGCGCTTGTTCGTGTACCAGGTCTCCGCCCAGTACGCCTTGCCGATCACTCCACCGCGTATCTTCTCGACCGCCTCAATCGTGTGCGGCGACGACCGCTGCTGCGACCCCATCTGACACAGCCTCCCGTGCTTGGCCTGCGCCGCGACCAGCCACGCACCCTCCTGCGGATTATGACTGCACGGCTTCTCCACATACACGTGCTTGCCCGCCTCGAGCGCCAGCATGGCCATCGGCGTGTGCCAGTGATCCGGCGTCGCAATCGTCACCGCGTCGATCTCCTTGGCAGCCAGCACCCGGCGAAAGTCCTGCTCCGACTGCGGCTCCGCCCCCATCATCGTCTTCGCCTGCCCCGCGAACTTGGCAAGAATCGTCTGGTCCACATCGCACGCTGTATGCAGCGCCGCGCGGCTCTGGTTTGCTCTGAGCGAAGAGAGGTGCGCGTACGCCCGTCCGTTCAGCCCGATCACCGCAAACTGAACCCGCTCATTTGCACCCGCGATCTGCCCATAGCTCTTCGCCGTGCTGCCGATTGCAAATCCAGCCGCTCCCGCCGCCAGTGTTCCTAAAAACTCCCGTCGAGACTGCATAGCCCTCCCATCCCCGCTCTGTCGCTTCACGACGCCACCGGCGCCCGGTACCCCATACCACTCAAAACACCGCGCATGTACGCCACACTCTCAATCACACCCGGCAGGGGATCATCCTCATGAATCTCGTACTCCAGATCGACACAGTACTTGTAACCAACTCCGATCAGCGCCTCAAAAATCCCGCGCACCGGCATCACGCCCTGGCCCACGGCCACCTGACTCTCCTTCTCCGTCTGCTTTGCCAGATCCTTCATGTGCACATCAAACACCCGCGGCCCCACTCTCTTGATCGCCTCCACCGGGTCCGTACCCGCCCGCATCGCGTGCCCCACGTCGATGCAGCAGCCGATTCGCGCATCCATCGCCTCTACCGCCTCAAGCACATCGAACGGCGACGGGAACACCTTATCCTCCGGCCCATGATTATGGATTGCGATCCGGAGATCGTACTCGCGCACAAACCGCTCCAGCCGTGGCAGCACCTCGCGTGTCGGAGCCGCCACAATCACAGGCACCCCCGCCGCCCGCGCGTACTCGAACTTCGCCCGCATGTCCGCATCGTCGTCCTTGGTGAATGCCACCGTGCCGACCGCCGTCAGGTTCATGCCCGCCGATCGCAGCTCGGCCGCGCTCGCCCGCACCTGCTCGGGCGACCCCATGGGCAGGTGCATGTCCTTCAGGTTCAGATCCCGCAGGTGCAGCTGCTGCATACATTCGATCAGCTTCGCTCGATCGAACTTGCGAAACGTATAGCTCGCCATCCCCAGTCGTATCGGGGACACACGACCTTGCGCAACAGACTGCGCCCGCAGCGCCGATGGATCCCCAGCCCAGCCTGCCGCCGCTGCCAGTGCGCCGCCTCGTAGGACCTCGCGTCGATTCATGCTCCAGGACATAGCGCATGGTAAGGGCCTGCACCGCTCCCCGTCCACCGCTCGCACGTACCCGCCAGAGCACGTAGAGCTTTGCTATCGTGCTTCCATGCCACGAACGGGATCCAGATGCACGCGCGTTGCGGGTCATCCGCGATCTCGCGCGAACAGCTCTTGCGCTCGCAGGTCCCTGCTCTCTGTCGCTGGTCTTCCGCATCGCTCTCTCGAGCTGCCCATGAAGCGCGCCATCAGCCCCGGGTCACCGCCTTCCACCCCTGCGACGGGGACGTTCATGCTTCACCATCGGCTGCGCAGTCACACCAATCGCACCGTCGCCAGCACGCGCAGTGCCCTCGTCAATCGCACCGCCGGCTGGCGCAGCGACCCAGTCCGTCCCCGCGCCTCGGACCAGACACCCTTACACGCTCGATCCTGACCATCAACCCTGACCCCGGTGTGTCGAGACGCAAACCACACCGGCCGCCTCAATACCAGGAGATCCGCCGCCATGCCCAACCTCACCCGTCGCCATCTCCTCACGAGTGCCTCCCTCGCGACCGCCGCCGTTCTCGCCACTCGTCGCCTTTCAGCCGAGACTCTGGGTCGCTCCCCCTTCCACATCGCCATCATCACCGACGAGATCTCCATGGACTTCGAGCACGCCTGCGCCGTCGCCGCCAATGACTTTGGCATGCGCTTTGTCGAGCTCCGCGCGATGTGGTCCAAGAGCCTCCAGAGCCTCTCCGAGGCCGAACTCGCCGAGGTCGAGCGCATCCTCCACAAGTACGCGCTTACCGTCACCGACATCGCCAGCCCCCTCTTTAAGACCCACTGGCCCGGAGCTCCCAAATCGCAGTACGGCGGCCCCCTCGACCTTCATAGCGCCGCCGAGTACACCTTTAAACAGCAGGACGAGGTCGTCGAGCGCGCCGTCGCCTCCGCCAAACGCTTTGGCACGAACAAGGTTCGCTGCTTTGACTTCTGGCGCCTCGACGACCAGGCTCCCTTCCGCAAGGCCATCGACGATCACCTTCAGCAGACCGCAGAGTCCATGCGCTCCCAGGGCGTCCAGCTCGTGCTCGAAAATGAATTCGAGTGCAACACCGCCACTGGTCGCGAGGCCGCCCGTACCCTCGCTGCCGTTCCCTCACCCAACTTCTTCCTCAATTGGGATCCCGCCAACGCCGTGATGCGCGGCGAGCTTGACGCCTTCCCCGACGGCTGGAACACCCTTCCCAAGACCCGTATCCATCACTGCCACGTCAAGAATGCTGTGAAGGCCGCCACCGGCAAGATCGAGTGGGCACCCGTCCAGACCGGCTTCATCGACTGGTCAAAACAGTTCGCCGCCCTCAGAGCCGCCGGCTACCGCGACGCCGTCTCCCTTGAGACGCACTGGACGGGCGGCGGCTCTCCTGAAGCCTCCTCCCGCCAAAGCTGGACCGGCATGAAGACCGCTCTCGCCACTGGCGGCACGCTCGGCTGACTCCGATGATGGGCAGCGACCCGCGACGCGCTACAAGAACGGATCGTTAACTCACGTCTGCGTGGATGTATACTCATTTCTGAGTAGTAAAACTACCGCTTCTGAGTAGGTGTATGCTCACTTATGAGAGTTATATGTTCACTCTGGGAGCTTCCGCTTGTTAGCTACTGCCGCCACAACACCCTACCTTGCACCGCATATCGCCGGCTACGCCGTCGAGACCTCTCAGGACCTCTCCGACCCTGACGTTCGACGCCGGCTCTCGCCCGCCGCCATCGAAGGGTTTCTCCGGATGATGGAGCTCTGGCGCCTTCGCGATGCGGACGCCCGCCAGCTTCTCGGCGGCCTCTCCACAGGCTCGTATCACGCCTTCAAAAAGCAGACCGTCACGCGCGTTCTTGCGCACGACGCCCTAACTCGCATCTCGCTGCTCATCGGCATCTTCAAAGCTTTGAACATCCTCTTCTCCGAGCCCCTCGCCGACCGCTGGATCACCCTGCCCAACCGCAATCCGATCTTTCGTGGCGCGACCCCGCTGAGCTACATGCTCCAGCAGGGTCTTCCTGGCATGCTCGAGATTCGCCGTCTCCTTGACAGCCGCCGCGGTGGCCAATGACCCGCCCTTCCACTCGCACCGCAGCGGGCGCCACCCGCACCCGCATCCCCCGCACCGACCTCGCCATCCGCGATACCCACCGCCTCATCGCCTCGCGCTTTAGCGCCAGCGGCACCGTCCTCTCCCGCCTCTCCGCCGCGCAGGGCACCGTGACCCAGCTGATGGAGCTCGACGACGCCACCAACGACCGCTTCCTCGGGGAGGAGGGCTTGCTGCCCGGCATCGGTATTCGCGAGCTCGTCTACGGTGTTCGTTATGCCCACATCGTCAACGCCGCGTTCAGCCACGCGTCACCCGCCGGCGGCCGCTTCAACACCCCCACCCGGGGTGCCTGGTACTGCGCCTTTGATCGCGCCACCGCCCTCGCCGAGATCGCCTTCCACAAGCTCCTGCACCTTGAAGAGATCAGCTGGCCTGAGGAAGAGGTCTCCACGTCCGACACCTACCTCGCCGACCTCACCAGCTCCTTCCACGACCTCCGCACGCGCGTCTCGTCACCCATGGCCGGGTTCCAGCGCTCACCCGCTGCGACCAGCCAGCCGTTCGCGCTCGTCGCGACACCGACGTCAAGCATCTCACCCCTGCCGTCGCAGGCTCCGTCCCCATTCACCCGCTACCTGCGCTCCGGTCCCATCCCCCGCTGCTACCACCGCTCGCAGCAGCTCGCGGAGCGCCTCCTCGGCCGCAGATCGAACGGCATCATCTACCCCAGCGTTCGCCAGCCAAGCGGCACCTGCATCGCCGTCTTCCGCCCCGCCCTGGTCTACAACGTCCGCCGCGCCGCCCGACTCGAGCTTCGCCTTCAGGCCGGCCGTCCCTTTCGCCCATCCCAGGCACGCGAAGTCCCGATCCCACCCACATAGCGCGCATTGGCACGCATCAGTGAGTCCGACACGCTCCATGAACTTCGCCGTACAGCCTCAAGTGCTTCAAGGCCAGGGACGCTACCTGCTCATGCTGCTTCTACGCTGAGAGAGACTTGAGTGCAGCCGGCGACAACTCCTCCGGCGGCGGCCCGGCCTCCATCATCAACGAAGCCCGGCGCATAATCTCGATCTCCGCCGGAGCAAACACCTCTGGCGGAATGCCCGCGATCGCCACATACCCCGGCTCGTCCCCAAGTACCTCTGAGATCTGATTCCAGCGCAGGAACGGCGACGTAGTCGGCAGGACGATGATGCGTCGCTTCGGCTCAGGGAAGGTGAAGTACACCGACCAGACAATCAGCGTCACTAAACCCGCACCGCCGCTCAAGAAGCTTGAGAGCGAAGAGTGCATATCGTTGGCGTGCGCCAGCCAAGCCGCAGAGATCAGCGAAAATGCAGCCGAAAGCCCTAGACCCAGGCTGATGCCAAAGATCCGGCTCTTGAACGATAAACCCATCGGCCGGATCGCGAAGCAGACAAACAACAGCAGACACAGCGTCAGAATGCTCGAGGTCCGCTGAAACTGCGTCACAATGCTGACCAGCAGCTTCATCGATGACTGGTGAGGCGCGATCGCAATGCCGAGCGCCACCGCCAGGGAGATTGCGCCCGCCCAGCGAAAGACCAGTGTCCCCAGCGTCTGCAGACCCTTGAGCGGCTCCATCGCGAGGCGGAAGATGCTGTACACCACCATCAGCGAAAGCGCCGCGTTCAACGCGTAGCTAAACCAGTATGTGTAGAAATAGATAGAGTAAGCAACACGAGTCTCGAGCGGTAAAGCAATCACCGCCGAGCAGATCACATCGCTCATGAAGCGAACTACGGCAAGAAGAGCCAAGTAAGGGAACAATTTCACGACGTGAGCACGCCACATCGTGATGATCACTACAAGACAGAAGATCGGGTCGAGAAAGTCGATCAAAGAAACAAGGTGTGTGGTTACCATCATCCGCCCTCGCACGTGGCTAAGTAGAGGCTAGGCCAAGTGGAGGGCGGGGACAAGCAAAAAATTTCACTCGTGAAACCAAAGTCCCGTTTTGCTACCACTTGCCGTGAATGTTGCACCCATTCGGGTCATCGGGTGGGCAGCTCGGAACCAGCTTGCCCTGCGTCGCCGTTGGCGTTGAGGGGGTGGTGAAGGTAAGCTTGGTGTAGGCAGCCGAACCGGCAACGGTGAGGACGAGAACGAACATGCGGACGATGTTTTTCATTATGTCTGATACCCCTTTTGTGGTAATAGCAATCTAAGTTTTCGCTGGACAACTCAGCTGCAATGACCATAAAATCGAGGGAAAGCTAAGTCCAGCCTCATGAACCACATAAGAGGATTCTAACCAGACAACGTTACTAAGGTACTCTAATTTGTGCGGAAACTAACAATCCGCAAGGCTCGCGCCGACGTACCCGTCGTGCATCGCATTCATCTCGGACGAATGTCCCCAGGCCAGATCCTAAGGCCTCCCGCAAATGTCGCAGCACACGCCGAAGTGCTCCTAGTTGTGCGACATACGCCTCTGGACGGAGCTAGCCCTTCGCGGCGATGACTTCAGGCAACAACTCCGGCTTCGGAACCTGCTTCTTTGGGGGCGCCTCTGCCTTTTTGCTCGGAGCCACGATCGCGTGTAACGTCGTGCCCTCCATGCGCGGCATGAACTCCACTAGACCCGCATCACCGATGTCTTGGATGAGCCGGTTAATGATCTTGTAACCCAGATCGCGATGCGCCATCTGCCGCCCCTTGAAGCGCAGCGACGCCTTCACCTTGTCGCCCTCGCCAAGAAACCGCACCGCCTGGTTCTTCTTCGTCTGGTAGTCGTGCTCATCCACCGTCACCGAGAACTTCACTTCCTTGATGACAATGACCTTCTGCTTCTTACGCGCCGCTCGGTCGCTCTTATCCTTCTCATACAGAAACTTGCCGTAGTCCTGGATCTTGCAGACCGGCGGTACCGCATTCGGCGAGATCTCCACCAGATCGAGAGACCGCTCGCGCGCCATTTTCAGCGCTTCAAACGGCGGCATCACTCCAAGCTGCTCGCCGTTATCATCAATCACCCGAACCTCGCGGGCGCGGATACGTTCGTTGGTGCGAATGAAGGACTTGGCGCTGCGCTTATCGATCGGCGGAATAACAGACCTCCACAGCGCTCAATCTGCTGCGCCATGTTGTTAGGGGTGGACGTGTACGACACACAGACCGGCAAACGTCTGTCGCAACGAAGAGTGTAGCACTTCCCTTCGTCCGCCAGCCTGTTATTCTAGCGTCGAACGTCGCGGTTCAGCTCACCCTAGCTTCCCTCTCGCGAACACAGCCCTCGCCAGGACCGAACCCCAGAGGACTCGCGTGCACGTCGTTGTGGCCGGAACCTGGGGCAAAAGCGCAGACAGGCTCGCGCTCCGCGGCAACGATGAAAGGAACTCCATGAAACGCCGCATTCTCCTGGTCGACGACGAAGTCACTGTCCTCCTTACCCTCAAGGCCGTGCTTGAGATCAGCGGCTTCGACGTCGAGACCGCCGCCTCCGCGCGCGAAGGTAAGTCCAAGATCCGCTCCCGCGAGTACCATATGGTCATCTCCGACATGCGCATGGAGAACGACGCCGCCGGTGCCGAGGTCATCCAGTCCGCACGCACCGCCCCCTACCATCCGGCCGTCGCTCTGCTCACCGCATTCCCGGTCGACGACGAAGACTGGAACGGCGCCGGCCCCGACAAGATCCTCGTCAAAGCCACTCATACTCGCGTACTACTCGAGCAGATTGAGAAGCTCTTTACCTCGCACGCCGCGAAGCTCTCCCGTCTGGCCACGCAGGCCGCCGGCAACGGCATCTCTCTTGCCGCCAACGCCGCCTCCGACCCTACCACCGCAAGCAAATCACGCAGCCGCAGTCCCAAACAGCGCAACGCCACTCAGAGCGCTCCCCAGGACAAAACCGCTTAGGTCGCTATCGGCAAGAACCAGCGCGCGCCTGCGATCAGTCCTGACGCGGGCCTGCGCGACAGGCGACTGACCGGGTCATCGTACGTCTCCGATCGAGCCTCCATACCGCTAGACCGGCCGCTTTGGAGAGTGCTCCCGCAGATACGCCCGCATCGCCGCGTTCAGGTCAAGCGCCTTCGTTACGCCGCCGTCCAGCATGCGCAGCCACTCCGCCGCGGGCTCCTTCAACTCCGCCATACTCAGCAGATAGCTCGTCTGCACGATGATCTCGAGCGCGTTCGAGAGATCGTGCGACAACATCCGCAGATGATGCGCCAGCTGGTCAGGAATGACCGCAGCATCGCCGCCATCTGCCACCAGTGTGCTGCTCGTCCCTTCGCTCATTGCTCTCGATCCTCCATCCATCTGCGATCCGCAGAGGCTCTGGAATCCTGCAGCCGACCCATATCATAGTCCGCGGTCACCTGGTCTCAGGGATAGATCCGGTTCAGGGTCCGCGCAAACGGAATCGTCTCCCGCACGTGGTCCAGCCCACACACCCACGCCACCACGCGCTCAATCCCCATCCCGAACCCCGCATGCGGCACCGACCCGTACCGCCTCAGGTCGAGATACCACTGGAACGCGTCCATCGGCAGTCCATGCTCCTCAATCCGGGACTTCAGGAGCTCGTACGAGTCCACCCGCTGCGAGCCGCCGATGATCTCCCCATACCCCTCCGGTGCCAGCACATCGACACACAGCGCCTTCGTCGAGTCTGCCGGATCCGGCTGCATATAGAACGCCTTGATCGCCGCTGGATACCGGTGCACCATCACCGGCCGGTCGAACTGGGCCGAGAGATACGTCTCGTCCGGCGACCCGAAGTCGTCCCCGTCCTTGTGTCGCGTCTCGATCAGCCCCTTCGCAAACGCCTCCTCTAGCATTGCGTGTGCCTCGTCATAGCTGATCCGCGGAAATGGCGCTTTGACCGCCTCTAGCTTCGCCGTATCGCGCCCGATCACCTTCAGATCCCCGCGATGCGCTTCAAGCACCCGCGCCACGATGTACGAGACATACTCCTCCGCCAGCACCAGCAGCTCGTCCAGCCCGGCGAACGCCATCTCCGGCTCCACCATCCAGAACTCCGTCAGGTGCCGCCGCGTCTTTGACTTCTCCGCCCGGAACGTCGGCCCGAAGCTGTACACCTTTCCCAGAGCCAGCGCCGTCGCTTCGATATATAGCTGCCCCGACTGCGTCAGATACGCCTTGCCCTCGTCGAAGTACTCCATCTCGAACAGCTCGCTCGTTCCCTCGCACGCATTCGGCGTCAGGATCGGCGGGTCGGTCCGGATAAATCCGTTCGTGTCGAAGTACTCCGCGGCGGCCCGCATGATCGTCGCCCGCACCCGTAGAATCGCGGACTGGCGCGGCGTCCGCACCCACAGGTGCCGGTGCTCCATCAGGAAGTCGACCCCGTGCTCCTTGAGTGTGATGGGAAACGGTGTCGCCGCATCGACCGCCCCCACCACCTGCACGTCCTCCACATCCAGCTCGAAACCCGAAGGCGCCCGCGCATCCGCGCGCACCCGCCCCGTCACCACCACCGAGCTCTCGAGCTGCAGCTCCTTCAACGTCGCAAACACCTGCTCCGGCACCGCCGCCTTTGGCACAATCCCCTGAATCGTCCCTGTCCCATCCCGGAACGTGGGAAACAGCAGTTTGCCCGACGACCGCAGGTTATACAGCCATCCCTGCAGCGTGACCGTCTGCCCCTCATGCTGGCCGATGGAAGCGATCGTCGTGACGGGAGCGGCAGAGACAAGCGTAGTGAGAGGATCCATGCGTCTCTCAAGTGTACCCGCGCTTGGAGCCGCCGCCCTTCCATCGCCTCTCTGCTACGTGGTCCTCCCAAGCGAACCTGCATTCACCTATGCATTCGCCTCTCTGTTGCTGTTCGCGATCGAAGTCTGCGCCCGCCCTTGCATGGGCACCTGTTGTACCGTGCCACCTGCGCCGTCTACGCCCCGGCCCGCTCCGCCTCCGCCGCCATCCCCTCCGCTACCCGCGCCTGCTCCGCAAAGAACCTCGCCGCCTTTGCCGCGACCGTCTCCGCCGTCTCCCCCAGCTCGTAGTTGATCTCGAGGATCCCCGGCGCCCACGGCGGCAGCGCCGCCAGGTGCCGCTGCACATTCGCCCACACTGGGCCGGTCGCCGCCATGCCCGGCCACAGGTGCTCATCGCGCGCGCCGCTGTTGTCATGCAGGTGCACCTGTGCGATCCGCTCGCCCAGCAGCGCAAACGCCGCATCGATCCCCGCGCCCGGACTCTTGTAGTCCGTCAGGTGCGCGTGTCCCACATCCAGGCACACTGACACGTCATCAAAGTGCCCCACCCGCAGAATCTCCAGCAGGTGCTCCGGCGTGGTCACCTCGTTCTGCGTGTTCTCGAGCAGCAGCCTCACTCCCAGAGGCGTCGCAAACGCCTTCAGGTGCTCGATCGCCGTAATACTGTGTTCGAGCTCCCGCATCCCCCACACATCGTCCCGCATCCCCAGGTGCAGCACGATCGTCTTGAACGGAATCCGCTCCGCCGTCTCAAGCGCCCGCTTCGTCTCATCCATCGCCGCAATCCGCCGCGACTTCTCCACATCGATCAGGCTCAGCGTCGGTGCCACGTGCCGGCTCCATCGATCGTCCGCCGTCACCGGCGCGTGCAGGCTGGCGCGCACATCATGCTCCGCAAACCAGCCGCTGAACTCCTCCATCGCCGATCGGTCGACATAGTCAAAGTGATGCCGCGCCGCGTAGATCTCGATCGCACGCGCCCCCGCACGCACCATCGTGTCCAGCAGACCGGCGTGCAGCCGCTGCGGCAGAAAAACATACGTGGAAAGACCCGCTTGCATGATTCGTCCAAACTACATCACCAGCCCGCGTGCGATCGCTCCTCGCTTCGGGGTATAACCAGAGAGTTTCCCGAAAGGGTACTGATGCGTCACCCCGGTCTGTCGCTTACGCCTGTATCTGTCTCGAGGAGCCCTCGCCATGACCGCTGAACTCGCCGACGTCGCCGTCGTCGGCGCCGGTCCCGCTGGCTGCGCGGCCACACTCCGTCTCGCCGCCGCCGGCATCCGCGTGCTCCTCATCGACAAAGCCCCGGCCTTCCCCCGCGAAAAGCCCTGCGGTGGCGGTATCACCGCCCGCGCCCTCAGCCGCCTCCCCTTCGTCCGCGAGACCCTCGCCGAGGTCGGTGCCAACGCCCTTCGCACCATGTACCTCGAGAGCCCCGACGGCACCGGCATGGAGTACACCGATCCCGCTGGCGAGCCCATCCTCTACCTCGTCCGCCGCGTCGAGTGGGATGCCGCCCTCTTCCGTCGCGCCAGCGCCGCCGCCGCCCAGACCGGCGTGCAGCCCGCACTCGGTGCAACCATCACCGGCATGGTTACAGATCAGGAAGGCGTCACCCTCACCTGCGCCGGCGGCCGTACCCTGCGCGCCCGCATGGTCATCGCCGCCGACAGCGCCAACAGCGTCCTCGCCCGCCTCTCCGGCCTGCGCACCGGCGAGGTCCACAGCCGCGTCGCCGTCGACATGATGGAGGAGACCCCCTACACCCAGCTCGACACGCCGCACCGCGACCGCGTCACCCTCCTCCTCTCGCTCGATACCAGCTACGGCTACGGCTACATCTTCCCCAAGCAGACTCATCTCAACCTCGGCTTCGGCTCCGGCCCCGAGTACTTCTCCGGCCACGTCCGCGGCCGCGCCCGCGAGCACCACGTCGCCTTCGTCGAGCGCATGAAAGCTCGCGGCTTCGCCACCGGCGAGAGTCGCCCCGAGAACTACCGCGCCTTCCCCATCCCCATCGCCGGCCCGCTCGAAAAGACCTTCGCCGATCGCGTGCTCCTCGCCGGCGACGCCGCCGGCATGGTCAACGCCTTCTCCGCCGAGGGCATCTACTTCGCGATGGTCTCAGGCGACCTCGCCGCCGAGGCCGCCATCGCCGCCGTCCGCGCACACCGCTTCGATGAGCCGCAGCTCAGCCGATACCAGAAAGCCTGGGAGCGCGAGATCGGCCCCGAACTGCGCCACTCCGTCCGCATCCAGCACCGCCTCTTCACCGAGTCCGGCCGCGTCAACTCCCTCATGCACCGCGCGAAAGCGGACCCCGAGCTCCTCCGCCTGCTCTGCGGCTACAGCATGGGCTTCGCAACTTACGAGCAGCTGCGCAGCCACATGGCTCGCGTCGTCATGCCCCAGTGGGTCTGGGGCAAGGTACGCCGCCTCGTCGGTGTCTAAGCACCGGTCCTACAGATCGCACCAGGCCAAGCTGAGGAAGTATCCACGGAGGCGCCGGACGAAGATGCCAAGCAGGTACCGTCGCACAGCAAAGATTCTCTGGCCGGTCCTCCTCACGGCCCTCGTGCCCGCGAACGTCTCCGGCCAGCGCCAGCCCGCCTCCACCTCCCTTGACGCCGCAACCCGCGCCGTCACCAGCTTTCCAACCATCCTCTACGGCGCCGCGTACTACCACGAGTACGAGCCCACCTACGGGAACCCCGCCGCGCACGACGCCCGCCTCGAGGAAGACATCCGCCTCATGAAGGCATCCGGTCTCACCGTCGTTCGCATGGGCGAGTCCACCTGGAGCCTCTGGGAGCCCGAAGACGGTCGCTTCGAGTACGCCTGGATGGATCGCGTCGTCGCCGCCATGCAGCAGGCCGGCATCAAGGTCATCCTCGGCACACCCACCTACTCCATCCCGACCTGGATGGCGCGTGCCCACCCTGAGATCTTTGCCATCGGCCCCGATGGCAGAGCCTCCACCTACGGCATCCGCCAGAATATGGACACCGACAGCCCCGCCTTCCGCTTCTACGCCCAGCGGCTCATTCGCAACCTTGTCGAGCACTATCGCGACAACCCCGCCGTCATCGGCTGGCAGATCGACAACGAGACCGGCTCCTACAACGCCAGCAACCCCGACGTGCAGATCGGGTTCGTCAACTACCTGAAACAGAAGTTCGGCACCACCGACGCCCTGAACAAGGCCTGGCTGCTCAACTACTGGGGCGAGACCATCAACAGCTGGGAGAACGTGCCCATCCGTCAGGGCGCCACCAGCACCGCATACAAGCTCGAGTGGACTCGCTGGCAGCAGCATCGCGTCACCGACTATCTCAGCTGGCAGGCCGCGCTCGTCCGCGCCTCCCGCCGGCCCGACCAGTTCATCACGCAGGACTTCTCCAACCACCTGCACGAGGACGTCAACGAGACCGACGTCGCCTGCGCCCTCGACGTCGTCGCCCTCAACCCCTACATCCGCACCCAAAACCACATGGACGGCGCCGAGACCGCCGAGATGGGCGACTACTACCGCTCCCTCAAGCACCAGAACTATCTCGTCACCGAGACCAACGCCCAGACCACCGACTGGACCTCCTCCTACCAGTTCCCACCCTTCGACGGCCAGCTTCGCCTCAACGTCTACGCCAACCTCTCAAGCGGCGCCAACATGGTCGAGTACTGGCACTGGCACTCCATCCACTCCGGCCAGGAGACCTACTGGAAGGGCCTGCTCTCGCACGACATGGAGCCCAACCGCATCCTCGCCGAGTTCTCCCGCACCGCCCACGAGCTCGCCCGCCTCGGCCCCGACCTCGTCAACCTCAAACCGCAGAACGACGTCGCCATCCTCTATAGCGTGGACTCCTCAAACGCCCTCAATGTCATGCCCTTCGCCGACCGCAGCGGCCAGTGGAGCTTCGGCAAACCCGACGTCGACTACCTCTCCCTCGTTCAACAGCTGCATCGCTCCCTCTATCAGCTCAACGTCGGCACGGACTTCGTCACGCCCGAGACCACAGACCTCTCTGGCTACAAACTGCTCATCGTCCCCGCGCTCTACATCGCCGACGACGCCCTGCTCACCCGCATCGCGGACTTCGTCCGCAACGGCGGCCACGTTCTGATGACCTTTAAGTCCGGCTTCGCCGATGAGAACTCCATGGTGCGCCAGGTCCGCGCGCCCGGTCCCCTGCGCGAGGCCGCCGGCCTCTCCTACCAGGAGTTCTCCAACCTCGAGCAGCCCCTCGCCCTCAAACCGGCGAGCCCCGATGCGGCCCCGCTCTTCGTCCCCGCGTCAGCCCCGGAGGCAGCGGGCGGCGCCTTCGCGTCGTCGATCGTCAAACAGCCCAACACCGCGAACTACTGGGCTGAGTTCCTCCTGCCCGAGCACGCCCAACCCCTCGCCCTCTACGATCACCCCTTCTTCGGCCGCTGGCCCGCCATCACCGAGAACACCTTCGGCAAAGGCACCCTCCTCTACGAAGGCACCTGGCTCTCTGACGACCTGCAGCGTGCCATGCTCCTCCGCGCCCTCGACACGAGCGCGATCCCGCACCCCGCCTCCACCCTGCCCGCCTCCGTCCGCGCAAAGAGCGGCACCAACGGCAAGGGCCGCCCTCTTCACTACCTGCTCAACTTCTCCTCCGCGCCCGCGACCTTCCCCTCGCCCTTCACCGGCACCGACTTGCTCACTGGCAGATCCATCACCACCGGTGCCCAACTCACCCTCGCCCCCTGGGATCTCGCCATCGTCGCCGAGTAGCCAGAGCACCCCTTCGGAGGAGCGCGGTGTCTCGACTGGAGCCGTCCGCCTTCTCGTCCGGAGCGTCAAACACACCGCTCCGCTCGAGGCCGATTGGCGGAAGCACCTGCGCTAGGCCGCCTTCGCCGCCAACTGCCGCAGCACATACTGCAGAATGCCCCCGTGCTGGTAGTAGAGGATCTCCTGCGGCGTATCGATCCGCACCATCGCTTGGAACTCCGTCGTCCGCCCCAGATCCGACTCCGCCACCACCGTGATCAGCTTGCCATCCGCGAACCTTCCGTCGAGCATCGCCCGCAGCTGCCCCGGCGCATCCCCGATCGCGAACACCTCCTCGCCAGAGAGCCCCAGCGACTCCACGCTCTGCCCCGCCACAAACTGCAGCGGCAGAATACCCATCCCCACCAGGTTCGAGCGATGAATCCGCTCATAGCTCTCCGCGATCACGAAACGAATCCCTAGCAGCCGCGGCCCCTTCGCCGCCCAGTCCCGCGATGACCCCGAGCCATACTCCTTGCCCGCCAAAATCGCCAGCGGCGTTCCCCGCTCTGCATACGCGACCGAGGCGTCATAGATCGACATCGGCAGATCTTCCGGCAACAGCCGCGTCACACCGCCCTCGGTCCCGGGAGCCAGCCGGTTCTTCAGCCGCACATTCGCAAACGTTCCCCGCACCATCACCTCGTGGTTGCCGCGTCGCGAGCCGTAGCTGTTGAACTCCGCCGGCTTCACTCCGTGCTCCGCCAGGTACTTGCCCGCCGGCCCGTTCAGCTTGATCGAGCCCGCCGGCGAGATATGATCCGTCGTCACCGAGTCGCCAAGCACCGCCAGAACCCGCGCGCCGTGAAGGTCCGTGACCGCCGCCGGCGTCGCCGGCATCCCGTCGAAGTACGGCGCCTTGCGAATGTACGTCGAGTCCTGCTCCCAACCGTACGTGTTGCCGACCGGAAACCTCAGCTGCTGCCAGTTCAGGTCGCCGTCCGTCACCGTCGCATACTGAATCCGGAACATCTCCGAGTCGATGCACCCGTTCACCGTCGCCGAGACCTCCTGCTGCGTCGGCCAGATGTCCCGTAGATAGATCTCGCGCCCGAGGCGGTTGCGGCCCAGCGGCTGCGTCTCGAAGTCGTGCTCGATGTGCCCCGCCAGGGCATACGCCACCACCAGCGGCGGACTCATCAGATAGTTCGCCCGCACCTCCGGCGATATGCGACCTTCGAAGTTACGATTCCCCGACAGCACTGACACCGCCACCAGCCCGTTCTCCTCGATCGACTTCGAGACGTCCGTCGGCAGCGGCCCCGAGTTCCCGATGCACGTCGTGCACCCATACCCCACCACCTGAAATCGCAGCGCGTCCAGGTACGGCAGCAGCCCGGCGCGCGTGTAGTAGTCCGTCACCACGCGGCTACCCGGCGCGAGCGACGTCTTCACCCACGGCGGCACCCGCAGCCCCGCCTCGACCGCCTTCTTCGCCAGCAGGCCCGCCGCCATCATCACGTACGGATTCGACGTGTTCGTGCACGACGTGATCGCCGCGATCACCACCGACCCGTCCCGCAGGTACGGATCCGGATCCACACCGAAGCGCTCCTGCACACTCGTCATCGGCTCCGTCATCGCCGCCTGCTTGATCGGCGCCGGCAGGTCGTCGTGCGTCGTTGGGATCACCTGCACCGCAACCGGCACCTGAGGAGCTGGCGCACCGGCCCCATCTGTAACATCGCCGGTTGCAGAAGCGTGTCCGCCCTCGCCCTCCCAACGCACCATCTGCCGCTCCGCCCGCTGATTCGCGTTCGGCCCCTGCAGCCCTGGCAGCTGCTGCCGGAAGCTCGCCGCCGCCTCGGACAGCCGCACCCGGTCCTGCGGCCGCTTCGGCCCCGCCACACTCGGCTCCACCGTCGCCAGATCGAGCGCCAGCGTCGCCGTGTACTCCGCCTCGGGCGAGTCCGCCGTGTGAAACATCCCCTGCGCCCGGTAGTACGCCTCGCACAGCGCGATCTGCTCCTCCGTGCGCCCCGTCAGCCGCAGATACGTCAGCGTCTCCTTGTCCACCGGAAAGATCCCGCACGTCGCCCCATACTCCGGCGCCATGTTCGCGATCGTCGCCCGGTCCGCCAGCGGCAGCTCCGCCACGCCCGGCCCGAAGAACTCGACAAACTTGCCCACCACCCCGAACCGCCGCAGCATGTCGGTCACCGTCAGTACCAGGTCGGTCGCCGTCGTCCCCTCGCGCAGCCTGCCCGTCAACCGGAATCCGACCACCTGCGGCACCAGCATGCTCACCGGCTGCCCCAGCATCGCCGCCTCGGCCTCGATGCCGCCCACGCCCCACCCCAGCACGCCCAGCCCGTTCACCATCGTCGTGTGCGAGTCCGTGCCCACCAGCGTGTCCGGGTACGCGACCACGTTGCCCTCCGCATCGGGCGTCGTCGTGAACACCACGCGCGACAGGTGCTCGAGATTCACCTGATGGCAGATCCCCATGCCCGGCGGCACCGCCGAGAAGTTGCGAAACGCCGTCTGTCCCCACTTCAGAAAGGCGTAACGTTCCCGGTTTCGTTGAAACTCGAGCGCCGCGTTCATGTCGTACGCGTTTACCGTGCCGTACTCGTCCACCTGCACCGAGTGGTCGATCACCAGCTCCGCCGGCTGCAGCGGATTGATCGTCTCCGGATCGCCGCCAAGCGAGCGCATCGCATCCCGCATCGCCGCTAGATCCACAATCGCCGGCACTCCGGTGAAGTCTTGCATCAGCACCCGCGCCGGCATGTAGGCGATCTCGCGCGAGGGCTCCGCCGCCGCGTTCCACGTCGCGAGAAACCGGATATCGTCCGCCGTCACCGTGCGCCCGTCCTCGTGCCGCAGCAGGTTCTCGAGCAGAATGCGCAGCGAGAACGGCAGCCGCTCCAGCACCACGCCCTCCGCGGTGAGTGCCTTGAGGCTGAAGTAGCGTGCATTGGTCGCGCCGGAGCGCAGGGTGGAGGCGGAGCGAAAGCTGTCAGGGTGCGACGACGAAACGGACATGCGGGTCAGATCTCCGGGCGCTCGCAACGCGAGCGTAAAGCTGGGGTCTCGCAGAGGCCGCCATACGCGCGGCCCGGCAACGAACAAGCGTAACAAACGTCTTCAAGGAAGGCACAGCAGCGACGTCAGGTCAAACCGCGGCCGCGATCACGGCGGCCACGTCGAAAGCGCCTGGCAGGAAGCTCTGGTGCCATCTCCCTATTCTACGTCGCCCCGCGCCGCATCCGGCATGACCCTTCGCCCTACCGTCGCTGCCTCCTCACCCCGGCCGCCCTCGCGCAACCGCCACAGCAGCTGCCGCAGCACCCCCATCCAAACCGGCAGGTCACGCGCCGGTGGCACCGTCCGCAGCAGCAGCCGCCGCACCTGCTCGGCATCGCTGTTCGCCGGGTGCCGCCGCACATATCCCGAGCTCTCCAGCACCTCCGCCCACAGCCCGCGCAGCCGCTCCACCTCCGCCGCCGCCGGCATCACCTCCGCGCTCCCCGCCTCCGCCAGCGTTCGCTCGCGCACCAGCTCATACAGACACACCGCCGCCGCCTGCCCCAGGTTCATCGAGGGGTGCCGCACCTCGGCGTATTGCTCCATCGGAATCGTCACCAACCCGTGACAGTAGCTCAGCTCCGCATTGCTCAGCCCCGTCTTCTCCGAGCCGAACAGCAGCGCCACCCGGTGCGTCTCGCGTCCCGCCAGATGCTCCCGCACACGCGCCCCCGCCTCGACCATCGTCGCCAGCGGGTGTTCGAGCGCTCGCTCCCCGACCGCCGTCGTCCCCAGCACCAGCGTGCAGTCCCCGATCGCCTCGCGCAGCTCCTCATGCATGCGCGCCCCGCGCAGCACCTCGCCGGCATCCACCGCCGACCGCGCCGCCGCCAGCGGCACCGGATACTCCCCCGCCAGTCGCAGGTCCGCAAACCCAAAGTCGTGCATCGCCCGCGCCACCGCGCCGATGTTGTTCGGGTTGCGCGCCCGCACCAGAACGACCGCGACCCGGCTGCGATGATCGAAGTTGGCCATGGGCGATCCCTCATTCTAGGTCGACCACACCCGTCCCGAAAAGAAGTGGCCGGCGAAGCATGCTCGCCGGCCACACGAACGACAGCTCTGGGGAGGACTCGTCCGCAACACACGGTCTGCGCCGCTCTCCGTCATCGCCACGCGAAAGACACCCGCGCGTGCGCTCTACCGCCGCGGCTCTCCGTGCTCCTCCGCCCGCGGCGCCTCCTTCGCATTGTGGTTCTCGCGATTGATCTGCCGGCTCGCGCCGTTCTGCTCGCGATTCACCTGCTGCCGCTGCTGCTGGTTCAGCGCACCGCCGTTTGCCTGCCGGTCCGTCTGCACCTGCCGGTCGATGTTGGCCTGCCGCTGGTCCGCGCGTGCCGTCTCCCCCGCCGTCAGCGTTCCATTGCGCGTTCCGTTCGCGATCCGCTGCTGCTGATTCGCCGACCGCGCCGCGACCACGTTCGTCCGGTCGCCCACCCGTGCCTGCGCCGCGATCGCCGGCGCGCCATGATTCACGCTCGCCAGCTGGCCCCGGTTCTGACTCGCCAGCGTCTGATGCTGGATCTGGTTCTGCGTCGGCTGCACATGCTGCTCGCGCTGCGCCACCTGCTCCTGCACCGTCGGCCGTGCCGCAAGACCGCCGTTGCCGCCGTTATAACTCACGCGGTTGTTCGTCACATTGTTGTTCACAATCACCGTCTTGTTATAGGTGTTGTGAATATTCACCACGTTGATGTTGTTGACCGTGCGGTTGTAGTTGAAGTGGCCGCCCTCCCAGTATCCGCCCTCATAGCCGTGCCCGATGTAGCCAAAGCCATAGTTCACGCCGCCGTAGAAGCCGATGTGCGGCCCCCAGTAGCCCGCGTGCCATAGAAACGCGCTCCCGCCCCATCCCCAGTACCCCGGCGTCCAGAGAAAGCCCGGCTGCGGCGCGGCCACCCACACACCCGGCACCCAGAAGTAGCCCTCATCCCCATACGCCCAGTAACCCGGCGTCCAGATATATCCGTCGCCCGGGCAGATCGGCTGCGTGTACACCGGCAGCACCGGCGGCGCAATCCCAACCGAGATGAAAATTCCCGCAAACGAGGCCGCCGGCATCAGCGCCAGCACCGCCCCAACACAGACCTTCGTCAAGAAACTCCTGATTCGCATACTCTCTCCTTGCCTTCGCCGCGCCTCTGTGGAGCGCTGGCGTCTCATCTGCCCCTCGGCCGCCTCGGCCGCCAAAGTTGCGTCCCCACCTTTGACCCCACACAGCAGGGGAAGTTGCCATTTCCGCACCATCCCCGCCACGTCGCCATCCCCCGTTATATGTGTGGCGCGTCTCTCTTCCCCGGCCTATACTCGCGGCACCGTCGCCCCTGTCTCCGATGCCTGCAAGGCGAGACCCAGCACGCCCGCCGCACGCGATCGAGTCGTACGCGCTTCGGACCACACGTCGCTCAACCCTGCACCCACCGCGTCTGATCCGCCCCGCAACCCGCTCCAAAGGAGCCGCCGTCATGACTCTCACCGCCGCCCTCAAGGCCACCTCTCTCCTCCTCCTGTGCGGCGCGACACTCCACGCCCAGACCCCGGCCACCCCGTCTCCCGCCATCACCAGCCCCGTCGAGACCGCGGCCACCGCAGACCCCCTTGCGCCCAGAGCCGTTACTGTCTCAACGGACGCCCCCGCAACGCCGGCCCCCTCTGCCGAACCCGAGTCCTCGATCCGCATCGTCCGCCTCAGCCAGGTCAAAGGCGACGTCCGCCTCGACCGCGGCATCGGCCACGGCCTTGAGACCGCCTTCGCCAACCTTCCCATCGTGCAGGGTGCCAGGCTCTCCACCAGCGAGGCCGGCGTCGCCGAGGTCGAGTTCGAAGACAACAGCAGCCTCCGCCTCACCCCCGGATCGCTCATCGAGTTCCCCCACCTCGCCCTCAGGCAGTCCGGCGTCAAGGCGACCTCCGTCCGCGTTCTCAAGGGCACCGTCTACTTCAGCATGTCCAATAACAAGACGAACGACTTCACCGTCCTCTTCGCCAAGGATCACTTCGCTCTGCCGCCCTCGACCCACGTCGCCCTCAGCGTCGAAAGCCCCAGCACCCGCCTCGTCGTCTTCGACGGCACCGTCCAGGTCGAGATTCCGTCCAGCGCCATCATGACCGTCTCCAAGAAGAAGTCTCTGCTCTTTGATCCAGCCGACCAGGCCCTCCCCACCCTTGCCGGCAACCATGAGGCCAGCCCCTTCGATCAATGGGATAAGACCTCCGCCAGCTATCACTCCGGCGTCGCCAACCTCGCCTCCTTCGGCGGTGGCTCCAGCCTCTACGGCCTCAACGACCTCAACTACTACGGCAGCTTCGTCGACGGCGGCGCCGGCTGCGGCAGCGTCTGGCGGCCCTACTTCGCTGGCGCCGGCTTCAATCCCTTCGCCAACGGCGTCTGGGCCCAGTACCCCGGCGCTGGCTACTCCTTCGTCTCCCCCTATCCCTGGGGCTGGACCCCCTTCCACTCCGGCACCTGGGCCAGCTGCGCCGGCGGCTGGGGATGGCGGCCCGGCAGCGGCTACTACGGCCTGAACAACTCCGCCAGCCTCGTCCGCCAGGGCACCGCGCTCCGCCCCACGCCTCCATCTCTCGGCGCGCACGCCCCCAGTATGGTCGTCGTCAGCACCCAGCCGATCGCCGCCTCCCGTCTCAGCCCCGGAGGTCTCGTCATCCAGCAGAACTCAGCCGGCCTCGGTGTTCCGCGTGAGGGCCTCGGCCACCTCGGCAAGCTCTCGAGCAGCGTCGCCCAGCACGGCTCGGTCACCGCCAACATCGACGTCCCCGCCGCCGCCGGCTTCACCGGCGCACCCGCCATCGCCGGCAACGCCCGGAGTGCCTCCCAGAACGCCCCCTCCGCACACAGCGACGCGCTCTCGACTCCCAGCCACGGCTCCTTCGGCGCCGCACCCTCCGCCGCCAGCCACGCCTCCGGCGGAGGCTCGGCCGGCGGCGGCTCGGCGGCTGGATCCTCCTCCACCGGTGGTCATGGCCGCTGAGCCATCCTCGCGACAACGGGGCCGGAGCACCTCTCCGGCCCTCCCCTGAAGCGCCCCCCGCCTCGTCGCATCTGCATCCCTGCTCTAAGCTGGTCGTGTGACCATCCGCGTCGGCATCGACGAACACATCGCCCCTGAGCTCCTGACCGGCTTCCCACCTGAAGCCGAGATCGTCCGCGTCCCACGCCCCCTCGGCAACACTCCGGCCAGCACCGCACCACCCCAGCCTCGCGACGTCGACTTTTGGGTCCTTCCCTTCGCCCGCGTCGACGCCGAGCGCGCCTTCGCTCAGCTGCGCGGCGTCCAGGTCGTCCAGTCCCTGATGGCCGGCGTCGACTGGATCACCCCATGGCTCCCGAAAGAGGTCACCCTCTGCGACGGCCGCGGCCTGCACGACAGCTCCACCGCCGAGTGGGTCCTCACCGCCACTCTCTCCACCCTCAAACGATTCCCCCTCTATCGCGACCTCCAACAGCGCGAACAGTGGGCTGGCCAGGCCGGCGAGCCCGTCGATCCCATCCACCAGACCGGAGCCCACATCGGCATCTACCGCGTCCTCATCGAGGAACTCTCCGGAAAAACCGTCCTCATCCTTGGCTACGGCTCCATCGGTGCCGCCATCGAGGCCCGCCTCGTCCCCTTCGGCGCCCGCGTCCTCCGCCTCGCCCGCTCCGCCCGCACCGAGCCTCTCGTCAGCCCCGTCGCCGACCTCCACCTCCTCCTTCCCCAGGCCGACATCGTCGTCGCCGTCCTCCCCCTCACGCCCGAGACCCGCGGCCTGCTCGGCGCCCGCGAACTCGCCCTCCTCCGTCCCGGCGCCATCCTCGTCAACGCCGCCCGCGGCCCCATCCTCGACCCCGACGCCCTTCTCCGCGCCCTGCACGAACGCCGCCTCCGCGCCGTCCTCGACGTCACCGACCCCGAGCCGCTGCCCCCCGGTCACCCCCTCTGGTCCGCCCCCAACTGCCTCATCACTCCACATATCGCTGGCTCGTCCCCGGAGTTCATCCACCGCGCCTTCGCCTTCACCGCCGCCCAACTCCGCCGCATGGCCGCCGGCCAACCCCTCGAGAACCTCGTCGGTCCCGCCGGCTACTAGCTCCCTGCCACCTACTCTCTAAGCAGAGACTCCCGCCGAACTCTCCACACCGGCCTCCCTCGACAGAGGCAACCCGCGGACGGACATGGCTCCACCTGCCAGGACCACCCCGGTTCCGCGCTACAGAAGCTAGCTTCAGAGGGCATCGCGGCTTCAGCCGCTAAGTTGAGCTGGGTAAAGCTCAAAGAGTACAGACCCCGTGGCGTGATGACCCCTTCACCAGGTCTATCCTGAAGAGAACTCGCATGCGCTCCCCCATCGGTGAGCGACATCTCCTCCGCGCGCGTCGCAGCCTAGGTTCCAACCTAAGTGCATTTTTTTGAATACTTTGCCTCATTTTGCAGGGGGTGGGGGGGCGGGCCCGCCGGGTAGCCGCTACACTGACCTCGCGACCGATGGCCGATAACTTCGCCCAACTCGTCAAGCAGCAGACCGACATCGTCAAGGTCATCGGCGAGTACGTCCGCCTGCGCAAGTCCGGCGCCCAGAACTACACCGGCCTCTGCCCCTTCCACAAAGAGAAGACCGGCTCCTTCTCCGTCAACGCCGCCCACGGCTACTTCTACTGCTTCGGCTGCCACGAGAAGGGCGACGTCTTCACCTTCGTCATGAAGCTCGAGAGCCTCAGCTTCCCCGAGGCCGTCCGTGCCGTCGCCGCCAAGTCCGGCATTCCGCTACCCAAACGCGAGTTCAACTCCCCCGGGGAGGCTCGCGAGGCCGGCCTTCGCCGTCAGCTCACCGACCTCCACGAGGCCGCCGCCCAGTACTTCGAGCAGGCGCTCAAGACCCCCGAGGCCGCCCGCGCCCGCGAGTACCTCACCGGCCGCGGCGTCACCTCCGACACCCTCAGCAGATTTCGCATCGGCTACGCGCCCGACGACTTCAATCACATGCGCAACGCCCTCGCCCCCCACTTCCCCGAAGAGGCCCTCCGCGCCTCCGGCCTCTTCTCCGCCAAAGAGCAAAACGAGCGCGGCGAGCCCGTCGGCAACCTCTACGCCCGCTTCCGCAAACGCGTCACCTTCCCCATCGCCGCCGAGTCCGGCAAGGTCATCGCCTTCACCGCCCGCGCCCTCGAGGAGACCGACGATAAGGGTCGCCCCGTCGCCAAGTACCTCAACTCCCCCGAGACCCCCCTCTTCACCAAGGGCCACACCCTCTTCAACCTCGACAAGGCCAAAGCCGACATCCGCACCCACGGCTTTGTCCTCCTCGTGGAAGGCCAGATGGACTGCATCTCCGTCTACATGGCCGGCGTGCGCAACGTCCTCGCCACCTCCGGCACTGCCTTCACCGAGCCCCAGGTCCGCCTGCTCAGCCGCTTCACCCAGCGCATCGTCATCAACTTCGACCCTGACACCGCCGGCGCGACCGCCGCGGAGAAGTCCATCGCCATGCTCACCGAGGAGGGCTTCGAGGTGAAAGTCGTCACCCTCGAGGGCGGCCTCGACCCCGACCGCTACCTCCGTGAGCACGGCATCGCCGCCTACACCGCCGCCCTGCGCGGCGCACGCCGCCACTCCGACCACCTCATCGAGCGCGCCCAGCAGCTCTTCCCCGGCCGCTCCCCCGAGGCCAAGCTCAAGGCCATGAACTACCTCCTTCCCCACATGCGCCGCATGCCCAACGCCCTGCAGCGCGACGAGTTCGCCGCCGACGCCGCCCAGAAGCTCGCCATCGACTCCGCCCTTCTCCGCAGCGAGCTCCGCCAGGCCGCCGCCCGCCGCGTCGAGAGCCTGCCCGCGCTCACCGCGGCCCCCGCCACCCACATCGATCATGTCCTCGTTCAGGCCCTGCTCCTCCCCGAGGCCGACGGCACCCGCGCCACCCTCGTCACCCGCCTCAACGACACTCCCGACCTCATGGCCGGCCTTGCCTCCGCCGCCTTGCTCGAGTGCCTTCTCAACGGCACACGCTACGACGACGTCTTCGCCAACGCCCCCGACGACGCCGCCCGCCGCCTCCTCGCCGAGATCCTCGCCCACCCCATAGACCCCCTCGCCCTCCGCGAGCAGGCCCTCGGCGCCCTCCATACCCTCGACGGCCGTCACCTCGAACGCCGCATGCGCGAGCTCAAGGCCATGACCGCCGAAGCCCTGCGCAAGAACGACACCATCGCCCTCCGCAACCTCGATCAGCAGCGCCACACCCTCCAGCAGCAGCTCCGCACCCGCAAACTCGACGAGTCGCAGGACCGCCAGACCGTCACCCGATAGCCCCACGCCTGCTAGCCTTGCAGCAAGAGCCGCCGACCTGATGACCACCATGGACAGCAAGACGAAGCGCCGCCTCTTCCTTGGCTTCGTCTCCAACTGGATCGGCAAGCTCGCCAGCACCATCATCCAGCTCATCCAGGTCCCCGTCTTCCTCCACTTCTGGTCCGTCCCGCTCTACGGCGAGTGGCTCATCGTCTCCTCCATCCCCTCCACCCTCTCCTTCGCCAACGTCGGCTTCGGCTCCGTCGCCGGCAATGAGATGGCTATGGCCGAGGCCGCCGGTGACCGCGAGGCCGCCCTGCGCTCCTTCCAGTCCTCCTGGTGGCTCATCTCCGCCATCTGCGGCCTCACCATCGCCGTCGTCGGCGCCGTGCTCCTCCTCTTTCCCGTCACCCGCCACCTCCCCATCAAGGTCATCGGCGAGACCGACACCAAGTGGGTCATCTTCTACCTCGGTGTCTCCGTCCTGCTTGGCCAGCTCGAGCAGCTCCTCCAGGCCGCCTACCGCTCCATCGGCCGCTACCCCTACGGCGGCCTGGTCAAGACCGTCATGACCCTCGCCGCCTTCGCCGCCATGATTATTCCCGTCGTGCTCGGCGGCGGCGTCCGCGCGGTCGCCCTCGTCTTCGCCATCGCCAACGCCCTCGGCACCCTCATCCTCGCGCTCATGGTCAAGCGCGACGTCCCCTGGATCGAGTTCGGCTTCCGCCACGCCTCCTGGGCCGAAATCCGCCGCATCACCGGCCCTGCCATCGCCTTCATGGGCTTTCCTATCGGCAACGCCCTCAACCTCCAAGGCACCCTTATGGCCGTCGGCTTCGCCCTCGACCCCACCGCCGTCGTCGTCTTCAGCACCGCCCGTACCGTCTCCCGCGTCGCCCTGCAGATGGTCCAGATGGTCTCCAATACCTTCGAGCCCGAGCTCTCCCTCTCCTTCGGCGCCGGCAACCTCCCCCTCGTGCGCACCCTCCATCGCCGCGCCTGCCAGCTCGCCCTGCTCGTCGCCGCCGCCATCGTCCTCGCTATGATCACCATCGGCCCCTGGTTCCTCCATCACTGGACCGGCGGCCACGTCCCGCCCAGCCGCCCTCTGCTCTCGATTCTTCTGCTCGTCGTTATCGCCTACGCCCTTTGGTCGACCTCTTCTACCCTCATCACCTCGACCAACCAGCACCAGCGCCTCGCCGTCTGGTACATCCTCGGCACCTCGGTCACGGTCTGCGTGACCTACCTCGCCGCCCGCACCTTCGGCCTCTTCGGCGCCGCCTGGTCGCTGCTCGTCTCGGAGGCCATCATGAACCTCTACGTCCTGCCCAACTCCCTTCGCATCGCCCAGGACACCCTGCCCGCCTTTCTCCACGGCCTTACAGTCTATCCGCCCTCGCTCCGCCCCGCCTTCCTCTTCGCCCGCATCCGCCGCTCCCGTCCTGGCCTGGAGAGCTGACCCGTACCGCTTCACTGGCGCGACTACTGGCACTCCACCCCGCGCCGAGTCGCATCTCATGCGGCATGCGCTCCGTCGCCGCCATCGCTGTTCTTCTCCCGACCTTCGCGATCACCGGCTGCTCTTCGAACAATCCGAACGCCGTCAAAGAGCACACCGCCGACATCACCGCCGCGGCGAAGCGAAACGCCGGCCAGATCGCGGCCGGTATCGTCCAAGGCCTCACCCGCGGCGGCCCGCTCGATCTCAACTCCGCTCCGGCAAAGGACTTTGAAAAGCTTCCCGGCATGACCCCGGCGCTCGCACGAGCCGTCGTTGCCGGCCGCCCCTATGACAAGGTCGGCGACCTCGTAACTCGGCATGTTCTCACGCGGGAGCAGTTCAATCGCGTCAAGGCGCAGATCACCGTCAAGTCTGGCCCGGCGCAACACTCCCCCTGATTTACTTGAGGAACGGCGCAGGCAGGCTGCAACCTTTTCCACCGCAATCCATCTAACACCTGTTACTCTGGTGTTCGCTGGGAACGTAACGCCCTCGATGCCCGATCCCCTCCGGATCACGGCCGGCTCCGAGCGGTCTTCACCGCTCACCTTCGTCCCGCACCCAAATGCAACCACCAAGGGATTCCTCCGTGGGGACATCTTCCCCTGGTGTGGCCGAATCCGACCTAATGTTCCCAAGCAGGAGTGCGCGCAATCGTGGCTGAAGAGATAGATAAGTACGAAGACGATATCGACAAGCTCATCGACACCGGTAAGGAGAAGGGCTATCTGACCTACGGTGAGGTCAATGATCTGTTGCCCGGCGACATCACCTCGCCCGACGACCTCGATGATCTGATGACTACCATTAACACGCAGGGCATCGACGTGCTCGGCGGCGAGGGCGCGCGCGAGCGCGACAAGTATGAGCCCGAGGCCGGCGAAGAGTCCGACGATGTCGAACTCGACCTCTCGCCCGGCACCCTCGAGAAGACCAACGATCCCGTCCGCATGTACCTCCGCGAGATGGGCACCGTCCCCCTGCTCACCCGCGAGGGCGAGGTCGAGATCGCCAAGCGCATCGAGCGCGGGCAGATCCGCGTCATGAAGGCCATCT